>JAZKJJ010000001.1:0-438810 GCA_040384385.1 Pseudomonadota bacterium
ACCCGGGTCAGAATTGGATGAAAACCCTGGGTCAGTTTTAAATGGAAATCAACAGGCTGTGCAATACCTGTAATAACTCGAAATGGCGACGAAGAGGATGTAGTTTGGGCTAGCTATGGTTCGATTTCCCTAAAAAGCGAGAAGCCAAATATGACAACGGCGCTATTTATTGCATGGCTAAAAGACATTGGTATTGAACGTTTTGAGCTTCAGTGCATCTCCGGTGAACTTGATAGCGTAGAAAGCAGTCGAGTGATTTGGAAGTCTCAAATGTGCAACGGCGAACTGGTAGAGGGTGAAGAAATTCTTGAAGCTAGAGAGAAACTTAACGGATGGACTAAGCAGGCCTAAAACTTTGGAATGTTCAAGCTTAAGCGGAAAAAGGAGGGTGGGGTTTTTAGAGGCTCAACTTCTAAAATATGTTTAAAATCAATTTTTTAGAGTTTCTAATATGCACCCTGATGGGCGATTTAGGGGGTGGGGTTTTTAGAGGCGCAAAATAATCGGCACACCATGGCCATTTTGCTACCCACGGTGCCCTCGCCTCGCCAGATCCCGCTGATCTTGAGCATGCTCAAGTGCCTAGGGGGGTGGTTTTTTTTGAGGCGCAACTTCTAAAACATGCTTCAAATCAATGCTTTAGAATTCCTAATATGCACCCTGATGGGCGATTTAAGGGGTGGGGTTTTTAGAGGCGCAAAATAATTGGCCATTTTGCTACACGCCTTACACCACCTCAGCAGACCCGTCTGATCTTGAGCATGCTCAATTTTTCAGGGGGTGGGGTTTTAAAGGGTGCTATTTGTTCACGACCAACTGGCGCGCCAGTGTCCGTTTCTGGATGGCAATTCTGCTTCGTTATTCTGCTTATACGCATATCAATGTCAGAAAAGGACAGCTGCCTCAGCACTTCAGCTTTAGACTTGCTCTCACGCTCAGCCATTTTGCATTCTCACCAGTCGATTCGTTAGACCATATTAAGCACTTCAAATCAGCAATCACCAAACAGCAAAGGAATTGATGTCAACAAAGTGTCAACAGAGCTATGGCTTATTGTGGCTCGACAAAGGTCGAAAAAATCCAGAAGCCGCGCCCATGGTGCATTGTGGTAAATTGTGATGCTCCGGAGGCGGAAGTAAACGCCCTCATAATCCTTTGGTCCAGGATTCAAGTCCCTGCGGGCCCACCATATTCTGTTCAGGCAGACGCTTCAGATGCCCAGAAAACCCAAGCAAAGTCGCTCCAGAGCCACTGTTGATGCCATCGTGGAAGCGGGGTTTCGCTCTGTGGCCACTCACGGCACCCAGGCAACGACACGCCAGATCGCCGAAGCTGCTGGCATCAGCATCGGATCGCTGTACGAGTACTTCAATAACAAGGAAGCGATTTTCACCGCCATGCATGAGCGCTTTATCCAGGATGTGGTGGCCTTAATCCAGGACACCACGCCGGTGATTGTGCAGATGCCGCCAGACCAAGGCACCCGCGAGCTGCTCACGCGTTTCGGTGCATTTCTGCAGCGCGATGACGCCCGTTATCTTCTGGCAGCTCGCAAGCTGATTGACAGTGATTCGCTGTTTTACACAGAGCCGATCCGGCAAATGCTGATGCAACTGGTGATGGCTTATGTGATGGCCAAGCCGGAGTACGCCAAGGTCAATGACCTGCAAACCATGGCCTATATCATGGTTAATGCTGGTATTTTCATGATGCTGCATCATCTGGGCGACCCCAATCCACCGATCACCTTCGAACAGCTTTGTGACGGTCTGGCCGGCATTGTGCGCCGCCATATCGATGCGTCATCCGGGTCAGATGCAGCAGCGCCCAGCTGACTGCATCTGACCGCGCCCTTGCTTCAGGCAACCGCTGAGGTAACCGCTGGCTGATCTGCGTCGGCGGCATAACGAACATCGTAATCACCCAGGCTGAATGCACTCAGGCGCTGCTTCAAGGTCGCCAGCGACCAGGGCCAAGCGGCGAAGTTGCGGCCGTTCTGATCCAGGTAGTAGCTGCGGCAGCCGCCACTGTTGAACACGGTGCCTTGCAGGTGCTTCTGAACCTTTTCGTTGTGCGCCTTGAGTACTGCCGGTTTGATGGTGAACTTGCTCAGGCCCTGCGCCTTGAACTGGCGCAGGCCATCCACGATGTAGCTCAGCTGGGCTTCTGCCAGAACGATGAAGGAGTCGTAGACCAGCACATTCGGACCCAGCACCAGGAAAGCGTTCGGCGTGTTCTCCAGCGTTGCGCCGAGATAGGCTTCCGGTGAACCTGTCTTCCAGAGATCAGAGAGCCTGTCGCCATTGGCGTTGATCACGCGCTTGCCGATCGGCGGATGCGACACATCGAAGCCCGTGCCCCAGATGATGACATCGACTTCATGCCGCTCGCCATTAGCGGCAATGACGGTATTGCCGTCGACGCCGACCAGTCCGTGCGGAATCAGGCTAGTATTGGCGGCCTGCAAGGCCGGGTAGTAATTATTGGCAAACAGAATGCGCTTGCAGCCCAGCGTGAAATCCGGGGTCACCGCCTTGCGCAGGCCAACATCCTTGATTTGCAGCCTCAGCAGCTGCCGGGCGGCGACACTGACCGGCCTCAATACTTCCGGGTTGCGCAAACCGAAGTTGATGGCATTTAGCGAGGTAGCGACGGCCTTGCGCCAGCCCTGCTGGATCACCGGCAACCTCTCGATGAGCTGCTTCGCGGTATCGCCCAGCGCGATGTCTGGCTTCGGCAGCACCCACGGCGCGGTGCGCTGGAACACAAATAGCGACTTCACCTTGGGCTGGATCTCGGGCACGAACTGGATGGCCGAGGCGCCGGTACCAATTACGGCCACGCGCTTGCCAGTGAGGTCATAGTCGTGATTCCAGCGCGCCGAATGGAACATCTCGCCGGTGAAACTCTCCAGACCGGGGAGCTTCGGCGTTTGCGATTCGGTGATCGGGCCGGTAGCGAAAATTACCGTGCGTGCCAGATACTGGCCACGGCTGGTGTCCAGCGCCCAGAGCTGGCGCGGCTCGTCCCAGACAGCATTTTCCAGCGCCGTATCGAACTCGATCAGCGGCTGAATCTGCAGCTTGTCACTGACTTCTTCTAGGTAGCTGAGGATTTCCGGCTGCTTGGCAAAGAGACGGCTCCACTTGCTACTCAGGAAGAACGAATAGGAATAAAGCGACGACGGCACATCGCAACCGCAACCCGGGTAGGTGTTTTCGCGCCAGGTTCCGCCGACGCGAGCGGCCTTCTCGATAATTTTGAAGTCATTCAAGCCGGCTTCGCGTAGCTTGATGGCGGCCAGCAGACCGGAAATGCCTGCCCCCACAATGAATGTGTCGTAAGTTCGCTCGGGAACAACCCGGGCCTTCTTTTTTGTTGCTGTCTTTACGGCTGTCACTGATTGATACCTGTACGAATTATTTAAGGAAACGGTACGAGAAGCCGAGGAAGTCGGCATACAGATTCGGCGACACGCGCTTCATCAGCCAGAACAGCTTGGCGTCGAGCTGCGGCGTGGTGTAAAGCTGGCCCTGATCGAGGCGATCCAGCGTGAGTTTCGCCACGTCGTCGCTGGTGGTCATGGCAAAGTTCATCAGTGCATGATCGGCGAGGCCGGAATATCGCCCTGGAATACGCCCGTTTTTGATGATGTTGGTGGGGACCAGTGTCGGGCACAGCACATTGACACTGATGTTGTCGGCTTTCAGCTCAGCGTAGAGCGTCTCGGACAGCGCACGCACGCCAGCCTTGGTGACGTTGTAGGCGCTCATCTCCGGTGCTGCGGTGTAGGACGCCGCCGATGCCACATTAATGATGGCCCCGCGACCCAGCTTTTTGAAGCCGGGCACGAAGGCGTGGCAACCGTTGATCACGCCCCAGAGATTGACGTGCATGCACCACTTCCAATCTTCCAGTGACGTGTCGGTGAACTTACCGCCCAAGCCTACGCCGGCATTGTTAATCAGCAGGGTGACTGGATGCCCCATCAAGGACTCGGCCTGTTCGGACAACTCGCGCACGGCATCAGCATTGCCGACATCACAATGCACGGCATAGGCGCGGCCACCCAGCTGCTCGATCAGTGCTACGGTTTCATGCGCCGCATCCAGATTGACATCCGCGCAGATGATCACGCCTTTGCGCCGGGTCAGCTCCAGCGCAAAACTGCGACCGATGCCGCTGCCGGCGCCCGTGACTACGGCATAGGCGTCGTGGCTGGACTTTGCCCGACGCTTGAGAAAATTCATCATGATATTGACTCGATTACTGAAGTGAAATGGCAATCAGGCGCGCATTGCCGGTACAAATTCGCGCACAAAGTACGGTGTGAGCAGACCGGTCTGCGGGTTCAGCAGGCGCTCCTTGTAATAGGCCAGCCATTCCGAAGTATCATGATTGTTTGGATGAAAGTCCGGGCGCAGATAGTCAAAGATGTGCTTTAGCGTACTGCCGTAAACCCCGTCGCCCAGTCCGAAAAGGAGCTCTGCGCTGCGCTTCACATCTTTCCAGTAGCCCAGGCTGACCAAGTTGGATGGCTTGCGGATAACCGGAATCAGCGTGGCCGCGAACGGCACCAATCCGACAATCGTGACCAGCGCAATGAAGAAGCCGGCCGCACGCAACGGATAGTTGCCGTTCAGTGTCTGGTAAACATCGTAGGCGATGTCTTTGTGCTCGGACTCTTCCAGCATGTGCCACATCCAGAGCGCGCGCTGCTGTTCGTCATTCGACTGGAAGAAATTGTCTTCATGCTTCATCATGAATTCCGCCAGCACGGCGGTGAAATGCTCGATGCCGGCCATCATGGACAGCTTCAGCGGCTGTGGAAAACGGTTGAAGCCGTATTCGAAGACCTTGCTGCCGAGAAAGCGGTAGAACGGCACCGGAAACTTGTGCTGAGCAAGCACATCATTCCACTCATTGTGCATTCTGGAATGGATGGCCTCCTGCCCGATCAGCGCGGTGACGCGTTGTTTCAGTACCGGATCGGTGAGGAATTGGCGATGGTGACGCGCGGTTTCGATCACTAGGTCCTCGCCATAGGTCAGAAAAATCGACAGGGCCTCGAAATAAGCACTGGCCAGTTCGGCCTGCAGGTAAAACCGGTCATCAGCCTTACTGGCATCGAACTTGAATTCGAGATGACGCACCGGCACATCTGGCCGGGCTTGCGTGCGCTTTGCGCCTTGATCAACTAATACTGCAGCATTCATCTTGCGAAACTCCTGTCCTAGTCAGCGACTTTCGGGGCCTGACAGAAACAATTCATTGGAAACAGTAACATTGCACAATGTCAGTTTAGAGCTTTCACTTGATCTGATGAAAGTCGGATTGCAAAGCATGTGCAAATCCTCCGAAAACTAATTTAAGTAATTGAAAATTAATATGTAATAAATTTAGTTATCGGAGTCTATGTGCCCGAAAATGCATGATGTTCAATATTTATTCATTTGCTGGGTGAGTGTGGCGGTTCAGAAATCAACCAGATGATCACCGAGCTGCTTGGGGGTGGCGCTGGTGTGGAGAGAAATGCATCAGCTGCGGCGCGGCATAAGCTCGTGAGGCTTTTCGTGGCCCTGCTCGTGACCCCCTAGTCAAAACTTGCTAAGGTGCCGTCCGAATCTCACTTTCGGATGCTCAGCATGTCGCAACACACCCTCAGTTTTGAAGACTGTCTTCGCCAGCGCCGCTCGGTACGCGGCTATCTGTCCAGCCCTGTGCCGAATGCCACGCTCCAGGCCGTCTTTGAGCTGGCACAACTGGCTCCGTCGAACTGCAATGTGCAGCCCTGGCAGACCTATGTTGCTTCCGGCGCAACACGCGACCATCTGCGCCAAAGATTTCTCGACGGCGTGGCAACGGGTCGCGCCATGACGCCGGATATCGGCTTCATGCCGTCACTGGCCGGTACGCATCGGGAGCGTCAGGTTGAATGTGCACAGGCGCTTTATGGCGCGATGGGCATCGAGCGCGGCGACAAGATGGGCCGCATGCAGGCCACGATGCGCAATTTCGAGCTCTTTGATGCGCCGCATGTCTGCTTCATCGGCATGGACAAAGCTTTCGGAATTCCGATGGCACTGGATGTGGGCATGTACGCGCAAACGCTGATGCTGGCCATGACTGCGCACGGCATCGCTTCCTGCGCTCAAGGCTCAATGGGTTATTACCCAACGGATGTGCGTGAAGCCTTTGGCATCAGCGAAGACATTTCGATTCTGTTCGGCATTTCCTTCGGCTATGAAGACCCGGCCATCGCTGCCAACAACGCGCGTACCATACGCGCGCCGCTGGCAGAGAATGTGCAGTTCAAGGCCTGATGCCGCTCAATGCCTAACACTACTCAAGGCGCAGGCCGCGCCAGCGGATTGGCCGGCTTGGGTGCAGGGCGAAGGATGCCGGCCGGGGTTCTCGCCGTGCCACCATTTTCCACAATGGCATCACGGGCCTTCAGCGTCTGCTCCCAGGTCTGCAGATAGCGCTCGGCAGAATTGAACAGGTCGGTCATGTCCTGCTTCGTGCCTTCCAGACGCATTTCCTGGACGAAGTCGCTGAGCATGCCGTAGTGGGCGCTGCCATCTTCGTCGAGTGACCAAGTGCGGCCCACACCGGCGGCATTGCGTTCTTCCGGCTGATTGAAGGTCACAGCCGTCTTGCCGGCGAAATCCGGGATCTGATCAAAGATCGTGCCGGCAAAGAGCTGGAAGGGGTACTTCACCGCCTTGCTGGCAGGGACATTGCCGCGCGGGCCGGCTTGCGCCGACAAGCCATTGGTGTCTGTGCCGAAGCCGAAGCCGAACAGCGGTTTATCACCCGGCAAACTCGCCCAGATCGCCTTCAGCTCCGCCATCTCACGAATCAAGCCAGGCCCATTGCCCAGGCTCGGGTAAAGGAAGCCTTGATTCTTCAGGATGCGTCGTGCCTGATCATTGCTGGTGCCGCCAAAGGTGCCATGGGTAGACACAAAGGGATAGGCAATCGGCTGAGCTTCCGCTAGTTCCAGTGCCTGACTCTTCATTTCCAGTTCAAGATGGTCGATATCAAATATCAGCCCTTTTTCCATAATCTGCTTGTAGGCGAAGAGACCCATCGGCGTCATCCAGCGGGCATTGCATTGCTTCTTCTTCGGGTAACACAGCAAGGCGCCGCCCGGACGGCCACCCTGGCCAATGAAGGGGCAAAGGTTTTCCGGCAGGCCTGTGGTGTACAGGCTGGTCATTGCGGCACCCCCCGAATTGCCCCAGAGATACTGGAACGTGGGCGATTCGTCCGGACAGTCATAGGTCGTCCAGAACTCCCCAGTCGGGAGCTCGGCTGACTGCAGATAGCCCAGCGGTGAAATATCGGATGATCCTCCGGTGATCAGGCCCGTGATCTGGGCGATGTCCTGCGAAGGAATGCCACCGGAGTTCTCGCGATTGCCGGCATTCAGCACCAGTCCATCAAAAATTCCGTTGCCACCAAAGGCGTTGTCAAACTCATGGATAGTAATGATCTGTCGCACGCCAAGGCCGGTCAGACGCGCCAGCTGTTCCTTAACGCTGTCTTCGCTGCAGGTATAGCTGTTCTCGGTCGCTCCCGTACCCGTCTCCTGGAACGGCTCCTGCTGACGCAACGGGTTGTACTTGACCTTGCAGTCGAGCACATTGGAGATCTCAATGCCGATGACCAGCGCCAGCTTGCCCGCCTCAATCTCTTTACGCGCCTCGGTCGGTGACAGCACGATACGGAACCAGCCTTTACCACGACCGCCATACTGCGCGTCGATGTAATCCTGCATGGCATAGAGCGTGCCGACCTGGCGTGCAGCACTGTTCATTTCATTGCAATCGCGCAGCGGATCCTTGGTGACATTGCGCTGCAATTCGCACAGCGTCTCGTTATCTACAACATCATTAACCATGATGCGCAGACCGGACATCCAGGCGCGCTCCAGCCATTTCCAGTAGATGGCCTCATGCGTGAGACTACTGCGCGATGGCCAGTCGGTGAAGGTCGGCCAGCCATCGGTGCTGTGGCCATCAAGATCATTGCCGAGCAGGCTACCCACAACATCCATGCGTCCACCGTCGCCGTGATCAACGGCGCAATCAGCCAGCGCATGAGTAACGCCAAAACGATGGAAGGGATCGCCGTACTGGGCATTGGCCAGAAAGTTCGTCGAGCTCAAATGCACATGCACATCAGCCATGCCGAGCACGCGGCCATCTGTCGTCGCACCCTTGAAGGTCTCGCCGGTGGCGTTGCTGTGTGCTTCCGGGAACTCGGCGCAGCCGGTCGCCGTGAGCAAACGGAACTGCTGGGTTGCACCGGTTTCGGTTTGGGCAGCGGCTTGTGTCAGGAGATTATCGGCACCGATCTGCAGGCGCTGCCCGGTAGCGGCGGCATCCAGCGTGAAAATCCGGCCACTGACTTCAAGGTCTTTGAAATCACGGTAAGCGGCAATTTCAGCCGGCGTCGGCTCGTGATCGCGCAAGGGTGGCTGCACATAGCTGGTGCGATCATTGAGCACGCGGACGGCAAGGATGTTGGCATTGGAGGCCGCTGCCAGAGTGTTCGCTGTAACTGGAGTATTGGCAGCCAAAAGCGCGCCGCCACGAGTAAACAGCAAGTAGTCACCGAGCGCTGAGGGCTTGAAATAAAAGGGGTCAGCGCCGGCCAGGGCCACCGCCGTGGCAGCAAAGCGGCCATCCGCCTGTGCCACAAAGCGATTGTTGGCGACGGACTGCAAAACGACACAGCGGTTATTGAATTCGTAGCGCGTACGCGGCTCGGTGCTGTCGACTTCCGGCGTTGGTGGATTCCCACCACCGCCACCGCCACCAGAGATGCGAGCATCCGGGCCCGGCGAGCATGCGGTCAACGCCAGCAAGGTACACAGGAAAGTAGAACGCACTGCGGCATGACGAAACATGACAACCTCTTTTTATTGTTGTTTGCCACTGATGTGACAATTTTTCTTGTCAGCGAGTTTAGCCCAGTGCCATGCCATCGGCCATATTTTATATCGTCGCGGCTTTGCTGCCGGGTGCTGGCGCGCGCTACCATGCTGTCGATATGACCCTGTCGCTACCGAGTTGAGTGGATGTGTCATGAACGATGAATCATCACTGCCCGAGCCAGCCCCCGCCGAACTCAGCCCGCCAGCCGTGAAGCCGCGCTCGGCGCTGGACATCTCAATGCGTACCGCCGTGCGCAGTGCTCGCGAACTGGCCGAACGCGCCGGCTCTGCTGCACGCGATGTTGCCGGGGCTGCCAGCGAGACCGCCAGGGAAATTGCCGGCCTCGCCAATGAAACAGCCAAGAGCGTCTCCGAAATCGCCAGTGAAACCGCGCGCTCGGCCCTACAGATTGCATCCGAAGGCGCGCAAGTTGTAGCCCAGCTCGCCGAGGATGGCGCCAAGGTAGCCGCACAAATTGCCGGCGATACCGCCAAGGCTGCCAGCCAAATTGCCAAGGAGGTCGCGTTGCAGATGGCACAGGCCTATCTGCGCAAGTCGACCCTGACCCTGGCCCTGCCCGAGAGCCTGCTCAACAAGCAAGTGCGGCTCATGGCTAAGCGCAACCCCAGCGTTGATCATGTCGCCGTTTACTGTGGCGATGACCGGCTAACGGTCGCCATTGACGGCCATCAGAACCGTCTGGTGTATACCGTGGAGCTGGAGTTCGATGTGCTGGAGTGCAAGATTTCGCGTGACGAGCAGTACCTGCGCGTGCGCCAAGTCGATGAGTCGCTGGATGCGCAATTTCGTCAGACCAACTTAGTAGCAAACTGGGCGACTCGGCAGATTGCCCGTGGCAGCTTTTTCATGGCTAATCGTTTACCGACGCGCTCGCCGGTGAGTCAGATGCTGGAAGACTTGTCGGGATTTCGCCGCGAAGGGCCGCGCCTATGGCGCATTGACCTGCAGAAGTCAGATCTGATTGAGCTGCTCAACAACCGCGCCTGGATGGTCGACAAGTTGCTGAGTCTGAGCGACCTCAGCGTGCTGCCTGGCCTGACCACACTGAAAGACAGCCGCGATTTGCTCATGCAGCTGGTCAATCAGTTTGAAATACGCGACCTGCGCGTGCGGCCAGGTCGCTTGGAAGTTCTGGTTGGGATCAACGCGAGCTGACCATAAGCCCGCGCACCCTAGCTCCGCTTACAGACCGCGTGCTGCCAACTTCTTCAAACCGGCACGGATCGGGGCTTCCAGCGCCTTCTTCACAACCCAACCCGTACCCGGCAAGGCCGAATCAAAATCGATGGTGTAATGCAAGCGGCAGCCATTCTCGGCCGAATAAAAGCGCATCACGCCATAATGATTCTTCACCGGCCAACCACCTTTGCTGATGGTGTATTCGATGATTTCATTGGTCTCAGCCTTGGTCACCGTCTCTTCAAGAATGACACCCGGAGCCAATGTCATGCGACGCGTGGAGCCAACACCGTTGACACCATTCTGGCCATCTTTAACACGCTTGATCTTGGCGGGGAAAATCGCCGACAGATTTTCGTGCACGGCAAGAAAGTCGTAGAGCTTGTCTACAGAAAACGGAAAGGAATGCAGAATTTCAATGTGTTGTCTGGCCATGTCACCCTCTTCTGAAAATAGTCATCGTCAGATTTGATCGATGCCCGATGATGCCGGAGCACCGCCGTGACGGCAAGCATCCGCACACAGGCACTCAGAGCAGCACGTAGCGATCCAGTGCACGCAGACACTGCTCGCGCAGATCCTCGCGCTCATTGGCAAGATGATGTGCCGCGCCAGCAATCTCGGTGTAGCCCTCGACAAAGGTATGGCTGCGCACGTAGGCGATATTGAAGCGCCAATCGATGGTTTCGTCCTTATCACCCTGCACCACACTGACCGGATAGCGACACGCCGGCATCGCAGCCATGTGCGCTTCCCAGCGGATCATGCTGCCCAGCCACTGCACGGGGATCTGGCGATGCTGCAGCGGCTCGTTGTGCCAGAGAAAGTCGATGAATTTTTCATCGCTAGAGCTGCGGCGGAAATGGCGCGGGATATCGCGTTTGAATCGCTTCAGCAGCTCATAGCCTAAGCGCACCTTGCGCCATTGCGCCGGCCGCACCAGAGGTGCCCACAGCTGCACACGCGCAAAAGCCGGGCGCTGCCCCGCCTGTATGGACTGCAAGACATGATCGAGCAGAATGGCCCCGCCAGTACTCTGCCCGACGGCCATCCAGGGGCCAGGCATTTCTGGCTTGAGTGCGGCCAGCACATCACACAGAACCTCCTGGTAATGCGCAAAATCTTCGATACCGCCGGGAGCGCCACTCGATAGACCATGGCTTGGCAAGTCATACGCCACGACCGCATAGCCGCGCTCAAGACCGCGACGAATCAGGTGCGTGAATAGGCCAACATGATCAAAGTATCCATGCATGACCAACAGCGTGCCTTTCGCTTTGCCTGGCGGGAGAAAAACCTGGGTTGCGATGTCGTAACCATAGGCTTCGAGCTTGCCGAGAAAGTGCGTCGCTTTGGCGGCCTGCGCGAGAGTATCAAGCCCGTAGTGCGCGGCGTAATCCTTTAAGACGCCGCGCAGCGGAGCCCGCACATTCAAATCAAAATGTGGCAGCGCAGCGCGGGCTTTCTCCGGAGCGAAGGTCATCGCCGGGGGTCTGTCTTATTGCACCTGCTGACGCAGCTCGCCGCGGATGTAGCGCTCAGTCATCGCATCCAGCGACAACGCACGGATCTTGCTGGCTTGGCCGGCACAATTGAAGGCTTCGTAGCGATCGATGCAGACATCACGCATGGCCACAATCGTGTCCTTGAAGAATTTGCGCGGATCAAATTCAGCAGGATTCAACGCCATGTGACGACGGATCGCACCCGTGGATGCCAAACGCAGGTCGGTGTCGATGTTGACCTTGCGCACGCCGTGCTTGATGGCTTCCACGATCTGCTCGACCGGCACGCCGTAGGTTTCCTTGATGTCGCCACCGTACTGATTGATGATCGCCAGCCAATCCTGCGGCACACTCGACGAACCGTGCATGACCAGATGCGTGTTCGGAATGCGCTGGTGGATTTCCTTGATGCGGTTGATGTCGAGGATGTCGCCGGTGGGCGGACGCGTGAACTTGTAGGCACCGTGCGAGGTGCCGATGGCGATGGCCAGCGCGTCAACACCGGTGTCCTGCACGAAGCGTGCAGCTTCTTCCGGATCGGTCAGCAGCTGCGAGTGGTCGAGCACGCCTTCAGCGCCAACACCATCCTCTTCGCCGGCCATGCCGGTTTCCAGCGAACCCAAGCAACCGATCTCGCCCTCCACCGACACACCGCAGGCATGCGCCATCTCGACCACTCGGCGAGTGACACTGACGTTGTATTCGTAGCTGGTCGGGGTCTTGCCGTCTTCACCGAGCGAGCCATCCATCATGACCGAGCTGAAGCCGAGCTGGATGGAGCGCTGGCAGATCGCCGGCGAAGTGCCGTGATCCTGATGCATGACCACAGGCACATGCGGAAACTCTTCGATGGCGGCGAGGATGAGGTGGCGCAGGAACGGCGCACCAGCGTACTTGCGGGCACCGGCCGAGGCCTGCACGATCACCGGCGAGTCGGTCTTCGCAGCCGCTTCCATGATGGCGCGCATCTGTTCGAGGTTGTTGACGTTGAACGCCGGCACGCCGTACTGGTTTTCAGCGGCATGATCGAGCAATTGACGCAGGCTGATGAGAGCCATTTGAATTCTCCTGAATAATTATTTTTTAGCCGCGGCTTCAAGCGCGGCAACCGCCGGCAGCACCTTGCCCTCGACGAACTCGAGGAAGGCACCACCACCGGTGGAAATGTAGGACACGCGATCGGCTACGCCGTACTTGTCGATGGCCGCCAAGGTATCACCCCCACCGGCAATGGAGAAGGCATCCGACTCGGCGATAGCCAAGCTCAGCGCTTTCGTGCCGCCACCAAAGGCATCGACCTCGAAAACACCGACCGGACCGTTCCAGAGAATGGTCTTGGCGGCTTTCAGCAGCTCGGCGAACTGCGCGGCGGTATCCGGGCCGACATCGAGAATCATGTCATTCGGGCCAACATCGGCAACGGCCTTGACCACCGGCGTGGCGGCTTGCACAAAGGCGAAGAAATCGTCGATCGGGCCGGTGACTTCGGCGACCACCACATCGGTCGGCAGCGGCACGCTGACCTTGGCGGCGATAGCGCGGGCGGTATCGAGCAGGTCGTGTTCGCACAGCGACTTGCCAACCGGGAAACCGGCGGCCGCGAGGAAGGTATTGGCGATGCCGCCACCGACGATGAGCTGGTCGCAGAGCGTGCTCAACGAGGTCAGCACATCGAGCTTGGTGGAGACTTTCGAGCCCGCCACGATGGCGGCCATCGGGCGCGATGGCTTGTCCAGCGCCTTGCCCAGCGCTTCCAGTTCGGCCGCCAGCAACGGGCCGGCGGCAGCGACTTTAGCGAACTGGGCGACACCGTGGGTCGAGCCTTCGGCGCGGTGGGCGGTGCCGAAAGCGTCCATCACGAAGACATCGCAGAGCGCGGCATATTTCTGCGTGAGCTCGTCGAGGTTTTTCTTCTCGCCTTTATTGAAGCGCACGTTTTCTAATAGCACGACCTGACCTGGTTCTACGGTGACGCCGTCGAGATAGTCGGCGATCAGCGGCACGGTCTGGCCGAGCTTGGCGGACAACCATTCAGCGACCGGCTTCAGCGAATTTTCTTCGCTGTACTCGCCTTCGACCGGGCGACCTAGGTGCGAGCAAACCAGCACAGCTGCGCCCTTCTCCAGCGCCAACTTGATGGTCGGCAGCGAGGCCACGAGACGGGCATCGGAGCGGATGACGCCGCTCTTGACCGGCACGTTCAGGTCTTCGCGGATCAGCACGCGCTTGTTGCGCAGGTCTAGGTCGGTCATTTTCAGGACGGTCATTTTCTGGGCTTCCCTTTCTTTTTCAATATTCGGTTCGGCCTCCCTGCCGTGGGTGGGGGGTTGTGCTGCTCGGAATCGCTCAAGCCGTCCATGGGCGCTCTTTTCGCGCCATCCATGGCGCGAGAGGTTCCTCCGCAGTACAACCCCCCACCCACGGCAGAGAGACAGCATCAATTCTCTTTTGACAGTCGGTGGCACGCCCAACAACTGTCTGTACTCTTAATCTCGGTCGGCGGCATGACCAACAACCGCCTCTCATTGTTCGGCGTGCTGCTCTCGATCGTGAGCCCCCTCGCGCTCGCGCTTGGCACTGAACGAGTGTGGTGGCTGCGCGGCCCCGCGCTACAGAGCACTACCGCAAAGCAGCCAGTGCCGCACACAAATCAAGCAGCCGATTCGCATACCCCCACTCATTGTCATACCAAGCAAACACCTTGACCTGATTACCGACCACCTCGGTCTGCGTCAAATCCAGAATCAGCGACTCGGTGCGATGATTGAAGTCCGCCGACACCAGCGGCTCTTCGTTCAGCGCCATCCAACCCTGACCATTGCTCGCAGCATATTTACGCAGGCCGGCATGCAATAAATCAACGGTCAGCGGGCGGGTCATCTGCACGGTCAGATCAATGGCGGCGACATTCACGGTCGGTACGCGCAGCGAATAGCCGCCGAGCTTGTCGGCCAGCGCCGGGAATATCTTGCGGGCCACGCCGAGCGCACTGGAGGTGGTCGGGATCATGTTCTGAGCACCGGCACGGCCACGACGCGGGTCGCGATGAACATGGTCGAGCAGCACCTGATCCGAGGTGTAGGCGTGAATCTCGGTCATCAGCGCCGACTCGATGCCGGTCATCTGCTCGAACGCTTGCAGCAGTGGGCAGAGTGCGTGCGAGGTGCAGCTGGCCGCCGAGATAACGCGATGCTCGGGGCGCAGGTCGGCGTCGTTGACGCCATGCACGATGATGGCATCGGCATGGTCAAATGGGGCGGCACCGATGATGACGCGCGCCGCGCCGGCTTCGAGGTGGCGCGCGGCTTGGGCATGAGCACGGAACTGACCAGTGCATTCAAGCACCACATCCACCGCGAGATGCCGCCAGGGCAGCTTCTCGGGATGCGGCTCGGCATAGAGCGCAATGCGCTGGCTGCCGACACGGAGAATACGACTCTCGGCGTTAGCATCATCAAGCACGACATCGCCGGGAAAGCGGCCATGGGTGGTGTCGTAGCGCAGCAGGTGCAGCAGCGCCTCGGGCTCGCCGAGGTCGTTGATAGCGACGATTTGCAGCGGGTGACGCTCGCCGGCTTCAATCAGCGCGCGCAGCACATGGCGGCCAATCCGGCCGAAGCCATTGATGGCAACGCGCAAGGTCATGTCCGGCGGCTCGCCGTTGAAGTCCTGCTCAGGCCAGGCCTTTGGCGGCGGCGACAACGGCATCGGCCGTGATGCCGAAGTGCTTGTAGAGGTCGCCGGCTGGGGCCGATTCGCCGTAGGTGGTCATGCCGATCACGGCACCATCGAGACCGGTGAAGCGATACCAGTAGTCGGTGATCGAGGCTTCGACGGCGACGCGCTTGCGCACGGCCAGCGGCAAAACCTGCTCACGGTAAGCAGCATCTTGCTTGAGGAAGATGTCTGGCGATGGCATGGAGACGACGCGCACACCGAAGCCTTCAGCGGCGAGCTGATCGGCGGCGGCCATGGCCAGCGAAACTTCCGAGCCGGAGCCGATGAGGATGACATCGACCTGGGCGGCATCGCGCAGCACGTAACCGCCACGGGCGATGTCGGCAATCTGTTGCGCGTTGCGGGTCTGGTGCGGCAGGTTCTGGCGCGAGAACACGAGTGCCGTCGGGCCGTCGTTACGCAGCAGGGCTTCACGCCAAGCGACGGCAGATTCGACGGTGTCGGCCGGACGCCAGGAGGCCAGGTTCGGCGTCTGACGCAGGCTGGCGAGCTGCTCGACCGGCTGATGCGTCGGGCCGTCTTCGCCGAGGCCGATGGAGTCGTGGGTATAGACGTGAATGACACGCTGCTTCATCAGCGCAGCCATGCGCAGAGCATTGCGGGCGTATTCCATGAACATCAGGAAGGTCGCGCCGTAGGGCACGAAGCCACCGTGCAGGGCGACTCCGTTCATGATCGCGCTCATGCCGAATTCGCGCACACCGTAGTAGACATAGTTGCCGTCAGCGTGATCCTGGACACCCTTGCAGCCCTTCCACAGCGTCAGGTTGGAGCCGGCGAGGTCAGCGGAGCCGCCGAGCATTTCTGGCAGCAGCGGGCCGAAGGCATTGAGCGTGTTCTGCGAGGCTTTACGCGAGGCGATGGTTTCGGCCTTGGCGTCGCAGGCGGCGATCCATTCGGCAGCCTTGGCGGTGAAATCGGCTGGCAGGTCGCCGGCGAGACGGCGCTTGAGTTCGGCGGCCAGCGCCGGGTGAGCTTTGGCATAGGACGACCAGAGGCCATCCCAGTTCTGCTCGAGGGCGTCGCCTTTGGCGCGACCATCCCAGGCATCGTAGATGTCTTGCGGCACCACGAACGGAGCGTGGGCCCAGCCCAGCGCTTCGCGGGTGAGCGCGATTTCGGCGTCGCCCAGCGGTGCACCGTGGCAGTCTTCCTTGCCCTGCTTGTTGGGCGAGCCGGCACCGATGACGGTCTTGCACAGGATCAGGGTCGGGCGTGCGCCATCAGCCTGAGCCTCAAGCGTGGCGGCGCGGATGGCGTCGCTGTCGTGACCGTCGATGGGGCCGATGACCTGCCAGCCGTAGGCCTGGAAGCGCTGCACGGTGTCGTCGGTGAACCAGCCTTCGACTTCGCCATCAATGGAGATGCCGTTGTCGTCGTAGTAAGCGATGAGCTTGCCGAGGCCGAGCGTGCCGGCGAGCGAGCAGACTTCGTGCGAGATGCCTTCCATCAGGCAGCCGTCACCGAGGAAGCAGTAGGTGAAGTGGTCGACCACCGGGAAGCTGTCGCGGTTGAACTGCGCCGCGAGGGTCTTTTCGGCGAGCGCCATGCCGATGGCATTGGCGATGCCCTGGCCGAGCGGGCCAGTGGTGGTTTCGATGCCTGGGGCATAGCCGAATTCGGGGTGGCCCGGCGTACGGCTGTGCAGCTGACGGAACTGCTTGAGGTCATCGATACCAAGGTCAAAGCCAGTCAGGTGTAGCAGCGCGTATTGCAGCATGGAGCCGTGGCCGTTGGAGAGCACGAAGCGGTCGCGATTGGCCCAGCCCGGATTGCTCGGGTTGTAGCGCATGAACTGGCGCCACAGCACTTCGGCGATGTCAGCCATGCCCATGGGCGCGCCGGGGTGGCCGGAATTGGCCTTCTGCACGGCATCCATGGCAAGGGCGCGGATGGCATTGGCGTAGTGGCGTTGATTCAGCGGCAGCGCGGGCATGCAGTAGCTCCAGTCGGCTCATGCGCAAACCGTCAGGGCACGGTCGGCGCGAAAGGCGCAATTTTCACCGATTACAGGGGTCGGGGGCAAACAACTTGATGCCTAAACTCCATCAACAGTTGTCTATATTTATATATTTTGATATTTACTGGCAGCGCCGCTACACTCTCGCCCCATGAGCACCACTATCAACACAGCCGAACCAACACTAGCCAATCCGCTGGATCACCTGGCCAACCTTGCCTGGGCGGCCGGCGATCGCCTGCGCTTGGGCGTGCTGCGTGTGCTCGCTCGCGATGCTTTTGGCGTGCTGGAGCTGTGCCAGCTCTTCGACATCAAGCAACCGTCGATGAGTCATCACCTGAAAATTCTGTCGGAAGCCGGGCTGGTGGTGCATCGCCGCGAAGGCACCAATCTTTATTACCGACGCGCACCAGCACCGTCCGCGCTGGTCGCGGAACTGTTCTGTGCGCTCGATGTGATGCTCATGGATGCCGTCACCGGCCAGCGTCTGGAGGCCGTGCAAGCCACGCGCGCCGAAGCCAGCCGCCGCTTCTTTGCCCAGTTCGGTCAGGAGTATCGCGAGCATCAGGACCTGATTGCCCGCCTCGCCGATTACGGCCCGCGCGTAGTTGAGCGCGCAACAGCACTGGCCGTGAATGGCGTGATTCTGGAAATAGGTCCGGGTGGTGGCGAGCTGCTGCCCGACTTGGCCAATCTGGCACGCACGGTCATTGCCTTGGATGCCAGCGCTGAAATGCTGGCGCAGGCGCAGAAACATGCGGCACAACACAATGCCGGCAACATCCAATTTGTTCATGGCGATACCGCCAGCGCGCAGGCGCTGGGCCTGCCTTTGTCGGATGTCATCGTGATGAACATGGTGCTGCACCACACCGCACGGCCCGCCGACATCTTCCAGGATGTAGCCCGCCTGCTCGCGCCCGGCGGCAGCTTTCTGCTCACCGAACTCTGCGATCACAGTCAGGGCGAGAAGGCACGGGAAGTCTGTGGCGATGTCTGGCCCGGCTTCCACCCGGACACGCTCACGACTTGGGCGATGGCCGCCGGGCTGGTGCCGGCCCGCGAAGAGTATCAGGCACAGCGCAACGGCTTCCGTTTGCAGCTGCGCGAATTTACCCAACCGGTCAGCGCCACGACCGCCCCATCTATTGCATTGACCTGAGCAGGAACCCCGCATGAGCGAATACAGCATTTTCACCTCGGAATCCGTTTCCGAAGGCCACCCAGACAAGATGGCCGATCAGATTTCGGACGCCATTCTCGACGCCATCATCGTGCAGGACCCGCTCGCTCGCGTGGCCTGCGAAACGCTGGTGAAGACCGGTGTTGCGATGGTCGCCGGCGAAGTGACCACGACCGCCGTCGTCGATTACGAGAGCATCATCCGCAAAGTCATTCTCGACATCGGCTATGACTCGTCGGATGTCTGTTTCGACGGCAAAACCTGTGGCGTGCTCAACCTGCTCGGCCAGCAATCGCCGGACATCAATCAGGGCGTGGATCGCGCCAAGCCGGAAGATCAGGGCGCGGGCGACCAAGGCCTGATGTTCGGCTATGCCAGCAACGAAACCGATCTGCTGATGCCCGCCCCAATTCTCTACGCACACCGTCTGGTCGAGCGTCAGGCCGAAGCGCGCAAGTCCGGTGAGCTGGCCTTCCTGCGCCCGGATGCGAAATCGCAGGTCACCTTCCGCTATGCCGATGGCAAGCCCGTCGCCGTCGAGGCCGTGGTGCTGTCCACCCAGCATTCGCCGGATGTCAGCGACGAGACCCTGCGCGAAGGCGTGATGGAGCTGATCATCAAGCAGGTGCTGCCGGCCGAGTGGCTGAACAAGGACACCAAGTTCTTCATCAACCCGACTGGCCGTTTTGAAATTGGCGGCCCGATGGGCGATTGCGGCCTGACTGGTCGCAAGATCATCGTGGACAGCTACGGCGGCATGGCCCGTCACGGTGGCGGCGCGTTCTCCGGCAAGGATCCGTCCAAGGTCGACCGCTCGGCCGCTTACGCCGGTCGCTATGTGGCGAAGAACATCGTCGCTGCCGGCCTTGCTGACCGCTGCGAAATTCAGGTGTCGTATGCCATTGGCGTGGCCGAGCCGACCTCGGTGTCGATCAACACCTTCGGCACCGGCAAGCTCAGCGATGACCGCATCGTGCAACTGGTGCGCGAGCACTTCGAGCTGCGCCCCTACGGCCTGACCCGCCAGCTCGATCTGCTGCATCCGATCTATGGCCCGACGGCTTCGTATGGCCACTTCGGCCGCAATCCGTTCGAGCGCAGCTACGATTACAGCGTCTGGGAAAATGGCCGCAAGGTGGTCAAGACTCACAAGGCGATGGCGTTTACCTGGGAACGTACTGACAAGGCCGAGGCACTGCGGGCTGCTGCTGGCCTGTAACCGCAGGCTTGTAAGGTAACCGCAACGCCGTTTGATCAAGCCGCTCCGTGCTTCCGCGCCGAGCGGCTTTTTCATGCTTGCCTATTCGGCCGTTCTCCGCAAAGCTCGCGACTACGCATCCTGCCCCCAGAAGCAGCGAGCTCAGAAAAGCGAGGAAGTCTTATGCGTCGATCCGGACGCCGTTACCGCAGTGGCCGTGCCGCTGAACATTACGATGTGATTGTCATTGGCTCCGGCATTGGCGGGCTCAGCCTGGCCGCGCTGATGGGCAAGCTCGGCAAGCGTGTCTGCGTGCTCGAACAGCACTACACCGCCGGCGGCTTCACCCACAGCTACGAGCGCGAAGGCTTCGAGTGGGATGTCGGTGTGCACTACATAGGCGAGGTGCACAAACCGCACAGCACGCTGCGACGGCTCTTCGATGTCATCAGCGATGGCGCGCTGAAGTGGGCACCGATGGACGCGGTCTATGATCGCATCATCATTGGCGAGCGCCGCGTTGACTTCACCGCAGGCCGTGGCGCGTTGGCCGACAACCTTATCGCCCAGTTTCCCGCTGAAGAAGCCGCCATTCGCCGCTACATCAAGCTGATTGACGAAGCCGCCGGCGCTGCGCAGAAATTCTTTGCCGGTCAGGCCATGCCGCGCTGGCTGGGCCGGACCTATCACGCCGCCCGCCCGATGCTGGTGCCGAAAAACTGCTTCCGCAGCGTACGCGACGTGCTGGAAGAGCTGACCTCGAATCAGGAGCTGATCGGCGTGCTCACCGGCCAGTGGGGCGACTACGGCATGGTCCCGCGTGATGCCTCCTTCCTCATGCATGCCACGGTGGTGAAACATTACTTCGGCGGCGGCAGCTATCCGGTCGGCGGCTCGTGGATGATTCCGGACACCATCGTGCCGGTGATCCGAGCCGCCGGTGGCGAGGTATTCACTTACGCCAAGGTCGACGAGATTGTCATCGAGAAAGGTCGCGCCACCGGCGTGCGCATGGCCAACGGCGACATCCTGCGTGCAGACCAGATTGTCAGTGCCGCCGGGGCACGGGTGACTTACAAGCAGCTGCTGCCGCTGGCGCTACGCGAATCACTGGGCTATCCGGCCAAGCTCAAGCAGGTGAAAACCTCGGGCGCGCATCTGTGCATCTATGCCGGCTTCAAGGGCACGGCAGCGGAGCTGGGCCTGCCCAGAACCAATTTGTGGATCTATCCGAACGAGCATCACGAGGCCAATGTTGCAGCATTCCAAGCTGATGTGAACGCGCCATTCCCCATGCTCTATGTATCGTTCCCGTCCGCGAAAGACCCGGAATGGGACAACAATTATCCCGGCAAGAGCACCGTGGAAGTGCTGACCATGGCACCGTGGGAGTGGTTCGAAAAATGGCAGGATACGACCTGGGGTCAGCGCGGCGATGATTACGATGCCTTCAAGGCCAGCCTGCAGGAGCGCCTGCTCGAAGCCTTGTTCAAGGAGCTGCCGCAGCTGCGTGAGGCGCTGGTCTATGCCGAGCTGTCCACACCGCTGTCCACGGCCTGGTTCGGCAATTATCCGCAGGGCGAGATTTACGGGCTGGATCACGATGTGGAGCGCTTCCGTCAGACCTGGCTGCACCCCATCACGCCAATTCCGGGGCTGGCGCTGACCGGGCAGGATGTGGTCACAGCTGGTGTCGGCGGCGCACTCATGGGCGGCATGCTCACCACCTGTGCCCTTATGGGCCGCAAGGCCGGCAAGGTCATGGATATCCTCAAGCAATGGCAACCCAAGCAGGGGCAACCGACATGACACATCCTACCGATGCCTTTCGCGCACGCTACCGGGCCGGCATCAGCCCGCGCTACTCCGGCCCACTGCATGCGCTCTGGGTCGCCAGTGTCGGCATCGTGGCGATGGTTTATGCGGCGAGCCAGCTGGCCGGGGTCATGCCGTTGGAGTGGCTGGTGCTGCTGCTTGCCTTGCTCGTCGGCAATGTCGGTGAGTACAGCATTCACCAGAAACTCGGGCACCGGAAATGGCCGCCAGCAAAACTGTTTTATCAGCGCCATACCGGCGATCACCACAGCTTTTTCACGGAAGAAAATATGCTCTGGTCAAGTAGTCGCGACTGGCGCGTGGTGCTGTTTCCGGGCTGGCTGATTCTGGTGGTGCTGGCGCTGGTAGCGGCACCGGGGGTATGGCTGCTGACTCAACTGGTTAGCGCCAATGCCGGCTGGCTGTGGGCACTGGGCGTAACGGCGACCTATCTGCTCTACGAGATGCTGCATTTCAGCGACCACCTGCCGCCGACACACTGGCTGCATCGGCATGTGCCGGGGCTGGCGGCGATGGCGCACCTGCATGCGCTGCATCATCGCCGCAGTCAGATGACGGAGGTCAATTTCAACCTGACCTTTCCGCTCACCGACTGGCTGCTCGGCACGCTGTACTGGGAGCCGCGCCAGCCGCCCTCGCGCAAGCAGGGCGACTGACGCAAGAACAGGTCAGAAGCTGGGCAGACGGAACATCAGCTCGACATTGCGATCCTGCGGCGTACCCTGACGGGTAGCGCCGGCGCTGCACACGGTATTCAGGCCGGCATCGCTAGACAACTTCTGCAAGCTGCCGGGATCGAGCAGGAAAAACTGGCAGCGATCATCGGCCTCGGCCAAAGGGCGTGACTTCTCGAAGCCGTGAGTCAGTACCGGGCCTCGCAGCGTGCCGGTGCCATTGCCGTTGTCGAAGATTTCGATCAAACGCTGCTCCTGCGGAAAGTCGATCAGCGATGCCGTCTCAATCTGCCAGAAGCCACGACAGAACGCCTTACCGTCGCTAGCCATGCCGCTCTGACGACAGGTAACTGGCGTATTCACCACGCCATTGCTGCCGGTCAGCACGCCCTTGTCGAGCTTGACCTGAAACGGCCGCACGCGATGCAAATGCGTGTGCCCTGCCACCCATGCCAGCACATTCGGATAGCTGGCCAGCTCGGCATCGACCTGTGCCGCCGACACATCCGTCGCCACGCCCTGCGCGAACACGCCGTACTCGGCGAAGGTCAGGTCGGCATGGTGCGAGAAGATCATCACCATCTGCTTGGCCGCCCAGGCCTGCTTCAGCTCATTCTGCATCCACGCGAATTGCACGCCATCAACCGTGCCGTCAGACAGCGCCAGCGGGTTACGCACGAGCTCGGTGGGTAGGCGCGGGTCGGTGCCATCGATGATGGTGTTGAGCACCACCATGCGGAACTTGCCGCCGCCGGCAGTGAAGGCGTAGTAGCCATCATTGCGCGGATCATCGTCATTGCGGCGGGCGGCATCGGCAAAGTTGAACCCATGCCCCTTGGGCAGGCTGCGGCTTTCATAGAACTCGTCGATGAATTCGTGCTGCTGCAGCATGTGGTGACGACCGCTGGTGAGCGCAGAGGCCTCGTTAACGCCGACGCCGATCGGAGCCGTGCCACGCAGATAACCATCATGGTTGCCGAAGGCGATGTACCAGGGCGTTTTCAGGGACTGGTTGATGCAGTCTTTCGCGCCTTCCGTGCAACGCAATACCTCCGGCAGCCCAGGAGCACGCGTCAGCGTTTGGCGCGTTGGGTCGGTGCTGCCATCCGCCGCGCGACCAAGCTGCGCGGCAAGCTGGTTGGCGATTTGCCGCAGTGTGCGCGTCAGTGTGAACTGGTAGCTCGGATCATCGACATTAGGGTCTTCGCTTTGCGTATCCGCCACGCCACGCCCAGTGAAGCGCGTGCAGGCCTGCTCGATCAGCTGCGCCGGCGCACCGGCCGGCAAGCCAGCGACACAGTTCTTTTCAAAGGCGCTCATCTGATCAAACGTGCCATCGAGGTTGTCGATGAAACGGCGCGCCTCGGCCACCGTGGTGAGGTCGGCGCTGTCACCGGTAACAATCATGAACTCGGCCGGATACTGCTTCAGGCAGTCGTTGCTGCGACCGATCATGCTGTTGAAGACTTCGTCGGTGTACTCCTCTTGCAGGCGCTGAGCTGATTCGAACGTCGGGTTAATGGCATCGGTAAACGACGCGCCATTGATGGCCTGACCTTCGTCATCGAGGATGTGGTCGTCGGTATAGTGCAGGAAGCGCAGCAGTAGATTGGCGTTGCTAGTACGCGAGCCGGCAGCTAGCTCTTGGCGCGTGACAAAAGCATCGCGGCTAAAGAAGTCGCACTGGGCAGGCTGACGAGCGTTGGCCGACGTATTCGATGATGCGGGCCGATCGCTCGATGACGAGCCACCAAAGCCACAGCCGACGAAGGTTGCGATGCCGACAGAGAGCAAGGCCGCAAGTGAAAGCTGGCGCATGAACTGACCTCGATATTATTTTTATGATTTACGCTGGGCGCAGGGTCGTGGCGGAAGTTTAACCAATGCCACTCTGATATGACAGTTTTGTCACAATGCGCGCGAGCCCGCCATGCGTGAGGCATTTCATGTTTCGAGGCTGAGTGGCCTGCGCTGACGGCGAGTTGCCAGCGCAGACCATGAATCACATGCGGTAGATCAGGCCGGCCTGAAGAATGGGGAGGACTTTGTAAGAGCGCAGCTCGTCTTCAACTTTTTTGCGTTCGTTGGCGGTGTAAACATCACACTGTGTTTGTGTGAAGCCACCTTTACAGGTCGAATCAGTCTCTACATCAGGCTCACCGGCATACATCGCGCCAACACTCAGGTGATAGCCCAGACCGCTGCTCATGATGGGACTTTCCCAGCCGAATGTGAGTGCCGGAGCAACACTCTGGGCATAGTTTGCCTTGATATTGACTGCACTGACTGGCGAACTTTGAGGGTCCTTGAAGTCCGACGCCGTCAGATCAAAACTCGACTGCTGGTTAATCAAGCCAGCCGATAGCCTGAAATGGCCGCCAAATGGGGTCCAGTTCAAGAACGCCTGAGGATTTCTGAGGCTCAAATCGCCTTTATAGGTCGCTTCGTCCGTCTTCACATCTTTCACGGAATAGTCCAACGCGGTATACCCCGCCGACATCGCCAAATACGGCGTGAAGCCCCATTGCACGGTAGCGCCAACGCCGGCCAAGCCGACTTGCGGCACAACGCCAAAGGTAGCGGCCTGCGCGCCTGTTGTGAGGCCAGCCAAGACGGCGGCGATTACTAAACGGTTCATGGCCCTTCCTCGCAAAATTCGTTGGCGAAAGTTAGCACAAGTGGCCTGCCGAGCCACGCAAATGCCACACAAAACCTACACAGAAAATGCAATATCAAAATATTTGGATATTATGCTTCGCGCCGTTATACTGCGCGCCTGTCCGGCCTTCGAGGGGCGCTGCAGCGGGTGTTTTCCCCATGAAAACCCACCGTCAGGCTCGATCGCACTCATCTTCAACGGCGCCCGTTCACCCCGGAGTATTTCCCGATGAACGCTCAAGTCCATTTCGCCGATTTCAAAGTTCGTGACATCAGCCTCGCCGCCTATGGCCGCAAGGAAATCATCCTCGCCGAAGCCGAAATGCCGGCACTGATGGGCCTGCGCACGCGCTATGCCTCGACGCAACCGCTGGCCGGCGCAAAGATCATCGGCTGCATCCACATGACGATTCAGACCGCCGTGCTGATCGAAACGCTGACCGCGCTCGGTGCAGAAGTGCGTTGGTCATCGTGCAATATTTTCTCCACGCAGGATCACGCTGCCGCCGCTATTGCCGCTGCTGGCGTGCCGGTGTTCGCCTGGAAGGGCCAGACCGAGGAAGATTTCTGGTGGTGCATCGAGCAGACCGTGCTCAGCGAAGGCAAGCCCTGGGCCGCCAACATGATTCTCGATGACGGTGGCGATGTCACCGGCCTCATCCACCAGAAGTACCCGCAGATGCTGGACACAATTCACGGCATCACCGAAGAAACCACGACCGGCGTCATGCGCCTGATCGAGATGGCCGCGCGCGGCGAGCTGAAAGTGCCGGCGATCAACGTCAACGACTCGGTGACCAAATCGAAGAACGATAACAAGTTCGGCTGCCGTCACTCGCTCAACGATGCCATCAAGCGCGGCACCGACATGCTGCTGATGGGTCGTCGCGCACTGGTCATCGGCTACGGTGATGTGGGCAAGGGTTCGGCCGCGTCGCTGCGTCAGGAAGGCATGATTGTTCGCGTCACCGAAGTCGATCCGATCTGCGCCATGCAGGCTTGCATGGACGGCTTCGAGCTGGTCTCGGCCTACAACAACGGTATCGTGACCGGTCGCGATGAAGATGTGAATGCGCGTCTGCTCGGCGAAACCGACCTGATCGTGACCACCACCGGCAACGACAAGGTCTGCGACAGCGCCATGCTGCGCGCGCTGAAGAACGGTGCCGTGGTCTGCAACATCGGCCATTTCGACACCGAAATCGACACGGCCTTCATGCGCAAAAACTGGGTCTGGGACGAAGTGAAGCCGCAGGTGCACAAGGTCTATCGTGTGGCTGCCGGCAGCGAAGCCAATCCGACCGATCCGAACTACCTGATCCTGCTCTCGGAAGGTCGCTTGGTGAACCTCGGCAACGCCACCGGCCATCCGTCACGCATCATGGATGGCTCGTTCGCCAACCAAGTGCTGGCGCAGATTCACCTGTACGGCGAGCGCTTTGCCGATCTGCCAGCCGCGCAGAAGCCGGGCAAGATTCGCGTGGAAGTGCTGCCGAAGAAGCTCGACGAAGAAGTGGCTGCGGCCATGGTCGCCGGCTTCGGTGGCGTCATGACCAAGCTCACCAGCGCGCAGGCCGAATACATCGGTGTGCCGGTGGATGGCCCGTTCAAGCCGGAAGCTTACAAGTACTGATCATGAGCCATTTCAGCATTGAATTTTTCCCGGCCAAGACCGATGTCGGCGCCGAGAAGCTGCGTGAAGTTGCGCGACGCCTCGGCGCACTCGGTCCCGAATTCTTTTCGGTGACCTACGGTGCCGGCGGCTCCACGCGTGATCGCACGCTGGGTACGGTCAAGGATGTGTTGGCGCTGGGCTACGATGTGGCCCCGCACCTATCCTGCATTGGCGACAGCAAGGATGAAGTCGGCGAACTGCTCGACCTTTACCGCTCGCAGGGCGTGAAGCGCATTGTTGCGCTGCGCGGCGACCTGCCCTCGGGCATGGGTCGCGGCTTGGGCGAGCTACCGTTTGCGGCAGATCTGGTTCGCTACATCCGCGAACGCCATGGCGATCATTTCAGCATTGAAGTGGCAGCCTACCCCGAGTCGCATCCGCAATCGGCCGACCTAGCGACCGATGTGAAGCACTTTCTGGCGAAGGCGAATGCCGGTGCCAACAGTGCCATCACCCAGTACTTTTTCAATGCTGACTGCTACTTCCACTTTGTGGAGCGCGTGCGTGCGGCTGGCTGCGAAATTCCAGTGATCCCCGGCATCATGCCGATCACCAATTTCGCTAATCTCGTGCGCTTCTCAGATGCCTGTGGTGCCGAAATTCCGCGCTGGATTCGCAAACAGGTCGCCAGCTTCGGCGATGACAGCGTCAGCATCCAGCAATTCGGCGAAGAAGTGATTACCCGACTGTGTCGTCAGCTGCTCGATGGCGGCGGGCCGGGTCTACACTTCTACAGCATGAATCTGGCCGAGCCGACGCTCGCGCTGTGGCGAAATCTGGGGCTGCCCGAACGCGGCTGAACCAGCACGATTGTTCAGCTGAGCTTGTGTGATGAAGGCTGGTCTGCTAATTGAGCAGACCAGCCTTTTTCTTTTTCGGAATGCTCATGCATCGCCTGCTTTTCGTTCTGGCTGCCACCAGCTTGCTCGCTGCCTGCCAAAGCGTGCCACCACCACCGGTACAGCCATTTTTTGTGGCCGGACTATCGGCTGATCTGTTGCGCCAGCACGGCGGCTTTCGCCTGGATCAGCCGGTGCGCTATCCTGCCCTGACACGCTATGCCTCGCTCGCCAGCCGTGCACCCCAATACGGCTTGATGGCCAATCCCGACTCTAAGCAGCCAGCCTTTGCTGTGCAAAAGCTGGACACGCTCTTTGCTGTGACGCCGCAGGTCAATACCGAATTTTTGCGACAGCTTCAGGCTAATGCGCCGGCTCTGGCCGCGAAGCAATCTGCCAGCGCTCAGGCCACCTGGCGTTTCGATGTGCGGCGCGTGGCGATTTTTGGCAAGGATGTGGGCAACACGCGCTGCGAGGCCATGTGGTTCATGCGCGCCGATCTTGTCGACCAAACTGGCAAGCTGCTGTGGAGCAGTGGCTATGCCAATAGCAGGCTCAGCGACCAGCTCGGCTACAGTTGCGCTCGTATCGGCTCGGATCCGGCTTATGCGAAGCAGGTCGTGCAGGCGGCACTGAGTGGGGCCATGACAGACATCATCAGCAGAGTGGTGAGTGCGCCATGAGAGTCGTTGCCTGCTTTGGTTTGATGCTCTCGGCCTCCGTGGCTTCTGTTGCATTGGCTGCCACGACTGCGCCGGTCACTGCAGCCGAGGCCGCACCCGTCTCTGCATCCACTTCTGCGCTGGCCGCCATCGCCCAGCGTCAGGCCACGCCGGAGGCCGCGACCGGGCGCTATCCGCTCAGCGTCGCTAAAGGTCGTCGCGCCATGGTGGTCACGGCTCACCCGCTGGCCACAGAAGCCGCGCTGGCGATGCTCCGCGCCGGAGGTTCGGCCGCGGATGCCGCTGTCGCGGCGCAAGCCGTTCTGGGGCTGATCGAGCCGCAATCATCCGGTTTCGGTGGCGGAGGCTTTCTGCTTTACGCTCGGCGCGGCGAAGTGACCGCGATTGATGGCCGCGAGACGGCACCCGCCGCCGCGACTCCATCTCGCTTTCTGAATGCTGACAACACGCCAATGCGCTTCAACGATGCCCTCGCTCGGGCTCGCGCGGTCGGCATCCCCGGCGCTGTCGCGGCACTGGCCGAGGCGCACCAGCGCTGGGGGCGACTGCCGTGGGCCACGCTGCTGGCACCGGCCATCCGGCTTGCCGAACACGGCGCACCCGTATCGGATCGTTTGTCGCGATTGAGTGCTCAGGATGCCCTGTTGGCGAAAAACAGCAGCACTGCCAGCTACTTTCTCGATGCCTCGGGTCGGGCCTGGCCGGCCGGTACACTGCTGAAAAATCCGGCCTATGCGCAACTGCTTCGACAACTGGCCAAGGCTGGGCCAAAAGCGTTTTATCAGGGCAAGTTGGCAGCGTCGTTTGTGGCTCAGTTGCAAGCTGCCGGCAGCGATATCACGCTCGATGACTGGCAGGGCTATCGCGCCACGGTCAGCCCGGCGCTATGCCGGCCGCTGAGCTGGCACAGCGCTTTGCAAAAGCCGGCGCAGCAGCCAGCGAAAACGACCGGTCGCATTTGCTCCGCGCCACCGCCCTCGGGCGGCCTCACCGTACTGGAAAACATCCTGCTCATGGCGCAAGCCAACTCAGCCCTGCCGCTGGATCATGTACTGCTCGAAGCCGAGCGCCTGGCCTTTGCAGACCGCCAACGCTACAGCGCCGACCCGGCCTTCGTGCCAGTCCCGGCGGATGGCCTGCTCAGCCCGGCGTATCTGCAAACGCGCGCGGCACTGATCGGCGAAGCTGCCGCCGGCACCGTCGCTGCCGGCATTGTCACGCCCGCCCTCGCCTTCGCCACCGACAAACAGGTGCTCGAACATGGCACCAGCCATTTTGCGATTGTCGATGCCCGTGGCCACTGGCTGGCCATGACCAGCTCCATCGAAGACGCCTTCGGCAGCCGCCTGATGATCAACGGCGTGATGATGAACAATCAGCTCACCGACTTCAGTTTCAGCCCCGAACAAGACGGCCTGCCGGTGGCGAATCGCGTGGCGGCCGGCAAGCGCCCGCGCAGCGCCATGTCGCCAACGCTCTTGCTGAATACGGCCGGTGAACCGGTACTCAGTGTCGGTTCGCCCGGCGGCAGCCGCATCATCGGCTTCAATACCGGCGTCATTGCCCGCTGGCTCGCGGGTGAGCACGATGCCGGTGCGCTGGTCAGTGCTCCTCATGCGCTGAATCGCAACGGCATCACCGAGCTGGAAAACGGCTTCCCGACCGAGCGTCGCGCTGAGTTGGCAGCGCGCGGTCACGATATTCGCGATGTCGACATGGCCAGCGGCCTCGGCGTCATCGTGCGTGATGCAAAAGGCTTGCAAGGTGCTGCCGACCCCCGCCGCGAAGGTCGCGCCGCCGGTTACTGACCATTAGTTGAGAAATCACCATGCCCCTGCACCGCCAAATATTCATCGCCCTGATCGTCGGCATCCTGCTCGCCGCCGGGCTGACTTATGTTGAGCCGGCGGCACGGGCGCTGACGCTGGACATCGCTCGCGTCATCGGCAACCTGTTTCTTAATGCGCTGAAAGCGGTGGCCCTGCCGCTGGTGGTGGTCACGCTGATTGCCGGCATCGGCAACCTGAACCAGCGCCTGGGACGGCTCGGCGCGTTGGCGATCAGCTTTTACGGCCTCAGCACCTTGCTCGCCGTGCTGGTCGGCTTGTTCGTTGCCAATGTCATCGCACCCGGCCTGCACGCCACCGCACCGGCAGGCGGCTGGCTGGCCTCGGCGGGTTCGACTGGCAGCCTGCCGGCCCTGGCTTCGCCGAGCTGGGCCGATGCGGTTCTGGCCATCGTGCCCGCCAATCTGTTCAAAGCCGCCAGTGACGGCAATCTGCTTGCGCTGGTGCTGTTCGCGCTGCTGCTGGGCATGGCAATCCGCACACTGCCGGAGGCCCTGCGCGATGTGCAACGCCAATTCTGGGACGGCCTGCAGCAGGTGCTGCTGACGCTAGTGCTGTGGCTACTGAAAGCCGCCCCGATTGGTGTCGCGGCGCTGGTCTGCAACAGCGCCAGCCAGATGGGCTGGGCCGCGCTGCAACCGCTGGCGTGGTTCATGGCCACCGTCATCATCGGCCTGCTGATTCATGCCGGCGTCAGTCTCGGGCTGGTGCTCTGGCAACTCGCTCGCGTATCCCCGCGCGACCATGCCCGCGCCATGAGCCCGGCCCTGTGGATGGCCTTTTCCACGGCATCATCCACCGCCACCCTGCCGCTGACCCTGCGCTGCCTGAACGAGCGCGCTGGCGTCGACCCCGGCGTGACCAGCCTGACCGTGCCGCTGGGCGCGACACTGAACATGGACGGCACCGCGCTCTATGAATGCGTAGCCGTGCTGTTTCTGGCGCAGCTGCTCGGCTTCGACCTCAGCCTTGCGGACCAGGTGGTGGTGGTGGCGTTATCGCTGGCCACCTCCATAGGCATGGCCGGCATTCCGGCCGCCAGCCTGGTCGCCATCGCGCTGATCCTGCAACGGTTGGGGATGCCAGCGGAGGCGCTGGGCCTGTTGCTGATTACGGATCGACCGCTTGATATGTGCCGTACGGCGGTGAATGTTTGGAGTGATTCGGTGGCGGCTAGGATGGTGGCGCGGTTTGCGCGGGGTGGGTGACAGAGCACCCGACAGTTGCGACTCAGGAAATCCACGAAAAGGTAGGCCCCGCTGCGCTTGTTGCCACCCGCAAAGTGCGCAGCTTTTGCTGAACTACCGAGCTTTCCTAGGAAGTTGCTGTACCTTCGAGCTCATCATCCTGATAGATTTCCCCATCTTCGGCAGTATGTGCAAATTTTGCACATTGCTTTCCAGCGCTGGCTAGACCTCGCGCCGGCATGATCATGTCAGCACGGGCCTGCTCGGATAGAAGCAGTTGCTTCAAAGACGGGCGTTCGGCCGACCGCAAACGCTGCCACTCTTGCACCGGCACCAGCACGGCCACATCAGCACCACCTCTTGAGATCATTTGCGGCCCCGCCACCAGGCACGCATCCAAGAGTTCACTAAACCTCGCTTTCGCATCCTGAACTGGCCATGTATGCATCACGCCCGCCTCCCGAAATCTGCCTGTAATTTCTTCACACACCTGCCAAACTAGCCGCGCAAGCGACAAAGCCATTGCCAGTAAACACTACCGCACCTTCGGCATGAAAAACGGAGCTCGACATGAGCATCGATACGGAAATCACACATGTGACGCGCGCCGGTGCCAATATTTTCGCAGAGCTGGGCTTTGGTGAAGATGAAGCTCGTCAGCTGCAGGAGCAAGCCAAGGCGCAGATTGCCGCCAGCATCCGCCCAGATGAAACTGCACACGACCCTCGCACCCCCGCTGAACCACTCTTGAAAGGAGAGCCCAAATGACCACCAACACCGTAAGACTGCATCGTGTACTTCGCGCGCCTGCAGAGCGTGTTTATCGGGCATTCTTGGATGCCGGTGCCATGGCGAAGTGGCTACCGCCGTACGGGTTCACCTGTCAAGTTCATCATATGGATGCGCAGGTGGGCGGCAATTTTCGGATGACTTTTACGAATTTCACGACTGGGAGCAGTCACTCATTTGGTGGCGAGTATCTCGAAATCGTTGCCAACGAGCGCATTCGCTACACGGATAAATTTGACGATCCGAACTTGCCTGGAGAGATGCAGGTGACGGTGATGTTAACGAAGGTGTCCTGCGGCACGGAGATCAACATCGCGCAAGAAGGCATACCTGCGATGATTCCAGTCGAGATGTGCTACCTCGGGTGGCAGGAGTCGCTTGCGCAACTGGCAACACTGGTCGAGCCCGAGATTCAAGGGTAGCAAGGTGATGCCCAGAGCTTGATCCAGCGGAGCCTTAGCCCAGACTTCAAAAATCGTACGAATACGCGTACGATAAAGGCTCATCGGGAGCACAAACATGAACACCCTTACTGCCAGTGAAGCACGCTCAAACCTGTACCGGCTCATGGATCAGGCAGCCGAGTCACACCAACCGATTGTTATTTCAGGCAAGCGCAACAGTTCCGTGCTGATCTCAGCCGAAGACTGGGAAGCGATTCAGGAGACGCTGTATCTGCTGTCCGTGCCCGGCATGCGTGAGTCCATCAAGCAGGGCATGGATGAACCCGTTGAAGATTGCGCTAAGGAACTTGGCTGGTGAGCTGGCAGCTTGTTTATACCAAGCAAGCTCAGAAAGATGCAGAGAAACTGGCATCCGCAGGTTTGAAGGAAAAAGCCAAAACCTTACTCGGCATCATTGCAGACTGTCCGTTTCAGAACCCTCCCCCATATGAAAAGCTGGTCGGCGATCTTGCCGGAGCCTACTCACGGCGCATCAATATTCAGCATCGCCTCGTGTATCAGGTTTTAGAGGCGGAGCATGTGGTGAAGGTTCTGCGACTCTGGTCGCATTACGAATAAACACTGAATCAACCCACCAGCAACGACCACCCCAACCCCAGCAGCCCCGCCCCAAAAATCACCTGCATGACACTGCGCTGATAGCGAAACAACGCCAGCGCCGCCAGCCCGGCAATGATAATCGAGCCCCAATCCGCACTCGCGAGCACGCCACCAGCGACGCCTTTCGGCCAGAACACATGCCAAGCAAAGAACAGCGCGAGGTTGACGATGACACCGACCACGGCGGCCGTGATCGCGGTCAGTGGTGCGGTGAACTTGAGGTCATCGTGCGTGGATTCGACCAGCGGGCCGCCGGCGAGAATGAACAGGAACGAGGGCAGAAAGGTGAACCAAGTCACTAGGCAGGCGGCGACAGCGCCGGCGAGGAATAGCTGATCCGGGCCGAAGACGGCCTTCACATAGCCACCGACAAAAGCCACGAACGCGACCACCATGATCAGCGGGCCGGGCGTGGTTTCGCCGAGCGCGAGGCCGTCGATCATTTGCGTGGGCGTGACCCAGCCGTAGTGCGTGACCGCGCCTTGGTAGACATAGGGCAGCACGGCGTAGGCACCGCCGAAGGTCATCAGCGCGGCGGTGGTGAAGAACCAGGCCATCTGCGTGAGCGTGCCATCCAAGCCTTGGGTGACGATGAGCGCGGCCATCGGCAGCAGCCAGAGCAGCGCGCCGACGGAGACGACCTTGAGCAGGCTCGTCCAGCAAAAGCGGGCGTGATCGGGGGTCGGCGTGTCATCGTCGATCAGGGCCGGGGCCGTGCGCGGCTTCAGTTTACCGCCATGGCCGCCGCCGAGCGCGAAGGCATCGGGCAGATAGCGCCCGCCCAGCCAGCCGAGCACAGCCGCCGTGATCACGATGAGCGGGAACGGCAGCTGCAGCGCAAAAATGGCGACAAAGGCCGCCGCCGCGATGGCCCAGAGCCAGCCGTTCTTCAGCGCGCGCGAGCCGATGCGATGCGCGGCCTGCAGCACGATGGCGGTGACCGCCGGTTTGATACCGTAGAAAATGCCAGCGACCACCGGCAAGTCACCAAAGGCCAGATACACCCACGACAGCGCAATCAGAATAAACAGCGACGGCAGCACGAACAGCACGCCGGCAGCAATGCCGCCCCAGGTCCGGTGCATGAGCCAGCCGATGTAGGTGGCGAGCTGCTGCGCCTCCGGCCCCGGCAACACCATGCAGTAGTTCAGCGCATGCAGAAAGCGGCGTTCAGACAACCAACGCCGGCGCTCGACCAACTCCTGATGCATGAGCGCGATCTGCCCGGCCGGGCCGCCGAAGCTGATGAAGCCGAGCTTGAACCAGAAGCCCAGCGCTTCGCGAAAAGAAACCGGAGATGGCGTATCGGCAGGCTGCATGTCACGGGCCCTGTTGGTAGAGTTGCGCTATTGTGCCAGAGCCTGAAGACATCCTGATGACCAGCAATCACGACATTGCCCGCCGCGACCTGAAACATGTCTGGCACCCCTGCACACAGATGCACGATCACGAGCAGCTGCCGCTGGTGCCGATTCGCCGTGGCGAGGGCATCTGGCTGGAGGACTTCGACGGCAAGCGCTACATGGACGCCATCAGCTCATGGTGGGTGAACCTCTTCGGCCACGCTCACCCCGAGCTCAACGCCGCGCTCCGGCAGCAGGCCGATACGCTGGAGCATGTCATTCTCGCCGGCTTCACCCACGAGGCCATCGTCGAACTCAGCGAGCGTCTGGTCGCGCTGGCCCCGCCCGGCCTGAGCAAATGCTTCTATGCCGACAACGGCAGCTCGGGCATCGAGGTCGCGCTGAAGATGAGCCTGCATGCCTGGCGCAACCTCGGGCAAGCGGGCAAGACCCGCTTCATCGCGCTGGAAAACAGCTATCACGGCGAGACCATCGGCGCTCTTGGCGTCACCGACATTCCGCTGTTCTCCGAAACGTATCGGCCGATGCTGCAGCCGCCGTTGCGCGCACCATCGCCCGCCAGCCGCCTGCCGGATGAGAATTGCGTGACCGCCGCCCGCCGCGCGATGGCAGCGATGGAGCAGCTGCTCGAACGCCACGCGCACGAGGTCGCGGCGGTTATCGTCGAGCCCTTGATTCAAGGCGCGGCCGGCATGCGCATGTACGACCCGATCTACCTGACCCTGTTGCGCGAGGCCTGCGACCGCCACGGCGTACACCTGATTGCCGATGAAATCGCCGTTGGCTTCGGCCGCACCGGCACGCTCTTCGCCTGCGAACAGGCCGGCATCACGCCAGACTTTCTGGTGTTATCCAAGGGCCTCACCGCCGGCTATCTGCCCATGTCGGTGGTGATGACCACGGAAAAGATCTACGACATTTTCTACGACCGCTACGACACGCTGAAGGGCTTTCTGCACTCGCACAGCTACACCGGCAATGCCCTTGCCGCTCGCGTCGCACTGGCCTCGCTGGATCTGTTCGCGCGTGACGATGTGATCGCGCAGAACCGCGAGCGGTCACGCGTGATGGCCGAGGCGCTGAAGCCGCTGCACCATCATCCGCAGGTGCTGGAAGTACGCCAGACGGGGATGGTCGCGGCCATCGAGCTGGTGCGCGACAAGGCCACGCGCACGCCCTACGACTGGCGCGAACGCCGAGGCCTAGCCATCTTCCAAGCAGCGCTCAAGCGCGGTTTATTGCTACGCCCTATCGGCAATGTCGTGTACTTCATGCCGCCCTATATCATCACGCCGGAACAGATTCGCTGGATGGTCGCCACTGCTGCGGAGGCCATTGATGAAGGCCTGCGTGCGCCAGCGGGGCTGACGTCGGAGCGTGGGCCGGCAATGGCTTGAAAAACAAAGAGCAGCGATTTGAATGTACGATGTGATGACGTATTTAGAGCCAAAGGAATGACCATGAATACAGCCACTTCGCAGCGACTTGCGTATCATGCGACGCAACAACACCCCTCACGCCTGTCATGCAGGTGCACCAGAGGGGTTACTTTTTCCAGCTTGACCGGTACAGCTACGACCTCTAAAATTAGTTCCAACACACCCGTCATGCCTCTCCACGATGCACACTCTGGCGGGTTTTTTGTTTCTGGGGTTTGCTGATGAGTCATTTCGACAAACCTGCCTACTCGGTTGAGCAACACCTCGACACATTGCGTGCACGCGGCCTCAGCATCAGCAACGAAGCCAGAGCCAAGCATTACCTCAGCAATATCAGCTACTTTCGGTTATCCGCCTACACCCGTCCGCTCTATACGCCGAATGAGCCTGAACATCACTTTCTGCCAGGCACCGGCTTTGACGATGTACTAGACCTGTACGTATTCGATCGCGAGCTGCGTCTGTTACTACTGGATGCCATTGAGCGACTGGAAGTAGCGTTGCGTGCACAGTTAACCAATACACTGGCAGAGCACCACGGCCCTCACGGCTACCTTGATGCAGCCTTGTTTGATAGTCGCTACGAGCATCGATGGTTATTGGACACTCTCGAAAAGGCTGTGAAAGAGCGTGAAGTTGAGTCTTTTCTCGCACACTATCGCCGCAAATACACCGCCGCACCGGTGCAGCCGCCCATCTGGATGGCGGTTGAGCTACTGACATTCAAGCAAGTATCTGTGCTGTTTTCTAACTTACGGCAAGCTAAAGATACCCAGCGCATCGAAGCACATTTCGGTTGGAAGTTTCCGCTGCTCAAGTCTTGGTTTCGCAGTCTCTCCGACTTGCGCAATGTTTGCGCTCACCATGCACGCGTGTGGAATCGAGAGTTTGGCAGCCGGCCGGAAATGCCGAAGAAAATACCCGCGAACTGGCCTAACATTCCTGAAGCCATTGCCACAGGAGCCCATTTACAACAGGCTCAGATGCTTAATCCGCGTCGTCGTCTCTACTTACAGTTGGTCGTGATCGAGTCATTACTACAGGTGGTTTGTCCTGAAAGCCGCTGGGCTGAGCGACTTATTGCCTTGCTGAATCGTTATCCGCAAATATCCCGGCCGCATATGGGCTTTCCGAGCAGTTGGGACACGGAGCATTTTTGGCGCCCCGCCATAAATACTGAACTCATGAAAAGCGAGCCGCGCAAATGACCCGCCTCCACGCCCCCCTGCCCTACGCCATCGACGCCGAATTCGACCTGCCCGAAGACGCACACCACCACTGGATTCGCGTCCTCCGTGCCCGCCTCGGTGACACGGCCGAACTCTTCGATGGCTCCGGCCAAGCCGCGCGCGTCGAGCTCATCGACATCCACAAGCGTGGCGCTCGTGTGCGCGTGCTGACACTCTGTGCAAGCGCCAACGAATCGCCGCTACGCACCCATCTCGGACAAGTCATGAGCAAGGGCGAGCGCCTCGATTACGCGCTGCAAAAAGCCGTGGAGCTGGGCGTCAGCGAGATTACGCTGCTGACCAGCGAGCGCTGCGAACTGAAGCTGCGAGGCGAAGAGCGGGTGGACAAGAAGCTGGCGCATTGGCAGCGCGTAATAATCGGTGCCTGCGAACAAAGTGGCCGCAATACGCTGCCGCTGTTGCACGGCCCGATCAGCGTGGCTGACTGGCAAGTGCAGGTTGAGGCCGAGCAGAAGTGGGTGCTGGCACCGGCTGTGACGGGTGGGCCGCAAGCCTCCGCAAAAAGCCCCATCAGTGTGGCCCTGCTGATCGGCCCCGAAGGCGGCCTCAGCGATGGCGAAATTCAGGCCGCGCAACAGGCCGGCTTCCAGCCCTGGCAGCTCGGCCCGCGCGTGCTGCGCACGGAAACTGCACCGGTCGCCGCACTCAGCGTGCTGCAGCTGCTCTACGGCGACTACAAGACCAATCAGTAAGTGTAGTTAACACCCATCGTCAACTCGAACTGACGCATGTCCAGCGTGATGTCCTGATCGCCCGCATCAACCCCAGCATTAATAGCCTGACCACCGCTGAGCAACTGCACATTGCTCAGCGGATTCTTGCCCTTGACCGGATTCGGCGGCGCATACATGAAGCTCAAATCCAGCCCCAGCTTCTTGTTCGCCTGCCAGGCCGTACCTACCGTGTAGTGTTTCTCGACCACACCCGGCGCGAGGATGTTGAACAGCCCTTCGCTGGCCGGAATCGGCTGCTCGGTCTGACTATAGCCGGCACGCCATTTCCAGTCGCCCTGCTGATACTGATAACCGACCTTCACTACCGAAACATCCTGCCAGCCGAAACCGGGGCCGCCATTGGCACCGAGGCAGGCCGGACTCGCCGCCGTGCTGCCGGTCAGGCGTGGCAAAGCGCAATCATTGACGAAGCGATTCGGGTCCAGCGGCTGGCCGACCGAGGCGATTTCGTTGAAGTTGATGCGCTGGTAATCGAGCAGGATGCGCTGGTTCGGCGTCGGCTTCAGCGCCAGCCCGAGGTTCCAGGTCGATGGAATATCAAAGTCGCCCTGCTCGGCGAACAGGCCTTCGTATTTCTTGAAGCGCGACATGCGAATGCGCGACTGCCAGGATGCACCAGCATCGAGACCGGGCAGCAGCTCCGTCTGCACGCCGAGGCGGAAGCCGCCACCGTAGGAGAAATCATAGCCTTGATCCGACACGCGATCCGGGCTGTTGGAAAATCGAGAAAACGCCTGCAGCCCCTTGGCCTCGAAGCGTTGCGCGGCAAAAATCGGCGCTAGGCCAAAGGCGGTTTTCTCGCCGGTCTTGATTGAGATGTTCGGCGCCACAAAGAGCTGTATCAGATCCACCGATGCCGTGCCATTGCCGTTGCCGCAGAAGCCGAGCAGGTCGGCATTGCCAGCCGCCGGCTTGCCGCCGCCAAACACACCCCGGCAACGACTCTCGGTCGGTGCCTGCCCCAAGACGCCGCCTAGCAAGGTGCTGAGCGGACTGCCCGAAGAACCAGCCTTGAAGAAGCTTGCGGTACTTTCATCCTGCTTGTAGACCGTGTTCAAACCACCATTTCCGTAGACCGCCAGGCCGACTGTGGTGATGTCATCCAGCGACTTCACGAAGGCAAAACCGGGGATGGCAAACAGGTTGTGCTGGCTTTCCACCGTGCCTGGCTCGATGCCGACAATGCCGAAACCGGCAGCACCCGGCTGCGTCGTGCCCGCCGTATATTCGCGCAAGGGCACGAACAGGCTGAGATTGAGATCCCAGCGCTCATCGACAAACGCGGTGCCGGCCGGGTTGATGGTGCTGATCAGGGCATCCGACGGATTCGCTGTGCCGGCACCGCCGAGCGCCCGCTGCGAGGCGCTGTAGCCATGGGCAAAATAGCCGTTGGTGGCCTGCGCCGCAGCCGGCAGCAGGAGCGTGGGCAATGCCACGGCAAATACCGCCAGACGCTGAAACTTCATTACATTGCCCAAAACCCTTACCTCATTTCTGCAGCGGAAAAAGATGTGCCTTGCGCGGATGCAACCAGAGCTCGTGGCCGAGTGCGAGGTCAGCATCACTCAGGTCGTCACGGCTGGACAGCTCGATCTCGAGCAGACGATCACCATGCGATAGGTCGAGCTGCCAGCGCGGGCCGACCGCGCGGATATCGCGCAAGATCACGGACTGGCTGCCGTCCACGGCATGATGCGACAGGCTCCAGTCGCTGGGTCGCACATAGGCCACGCCAGCACCATCGGCACGCGCAGGCGCGGGCAACTGCCAGCCCAGAACATCAGCACGACCGGCCGTGATTTGCGCCGGCAGCTTATTCGCTTGACCGAGAAATTCAACCACAAATGGCGATGCCGGCTGGTGATAGACCTCGGCCGGCGAACCGACCTGCTCGATCCGGCCGCGATTGAGCACGACCACGCGATCCGCCACTTCCAGCGCCTCTTCCTGATCGTGCGTGACGAATACCGAGGTGATGTGCAGCTCGTCATGTAGACGACGCAGCCAGCGACGCAGCTCCTTGCGCACTTGCGCATCGAGCGCGCCGAAGGGCTCGTCGAGCAGCAGCACGCGCGGCTCCACGGCCAAGGCACGCGCCAGCGCAATACGCTGACGCTGGCCGCCGGAAAGCTGGCTGGGATAGCGATCCGCCAGCCAATCGAGCTGCACCAGCTGCAGCAGCTCGGTGACCTTGGCCTTGATGAACTCATTGCTAGGGCGTTGCTTGCGCGGACGCACACGCAGACCGAAAGCGACATTCTCGAACACCGTCAGGTGCCGGAACAGCGCGTAATGCTGGAACACGAAACCGACCTGACGCTCGCGCACCGGTGTCTCCGTGGTGTCTTCACCGTGGAAGGCGAGACGACCGCTGTCGGCTGTTTCCAGACCGGCGATGATGCGCAGCAAGGTGGTCTTGCCGCAGCCGGATGGCCCCAGCAAAGCCACCAGCTCACCGCTGGCAATCTCCAGATTGACTTCATTGAGCGCCTGAAAAGCACCGAAGTGCTTGCTAACGGACTCGATGGCAATGCTCATGCCTGTTTCTCCTCAATACTGTTTGGAGCTGGCGTTGGGCCAGACTCCTGAAAACCGCTGGACTGTGCCGCCAGCTCCGCGCTCATGCGCCATTCCACCCAAGACTTCACGGCCAGCGTGACCAGCGCCAGCAGCGCCAGCAAGGTGGCCACGGCAAACGCCGCGACGAACTGATACTCGTTGTAGAGAATCTCAATGTGCAGCGGCATGGTGTTGGTGAGGCCGCGGATATGCCCCGACACCACCGATACCGCCCCGAACTCGCCCATGGCACGGGCATTACACAGAATCACGCCGTAGAGCAGACCCCACTTGATGTTAGGCAGGGTCACGCGCAGAAAGGTCGCGAAGCCGCTGGCCCCAAGCGTGATCGCCGCCTCTTCTTCATCCGAACCCTGGGCCTGCATGAGCGGAATCAGCTCGCGCGCCACAAACGGGAAGGTCACGAACAAGGTCGCCAGCACGATGCCCGGCACCGCGAACAAGACCTGAATGTCGTTCTCCGCCAGCCACGCGCCAAAGCTGCTGTGGATGCCGAAGATGAGCACGAAGACCAGCCCGGCAATCACCGGCGATACCGCAAACGGCAGATCGATCAGCGTGATCAGGAAGGACTTGCCGCGAAACTCGAACTTGGCGATAGCCCAAGCTGCCGCCACGCCAAAGACGACATTGACCGGCACGGCGATGGCAGCAGCTAGCAGCGTGAGCCGGATTGCCGACCAGGCATCCGGGTCATCGAAAGCCGCCAAATACGCATCAAAGCCCTGACGCAGGGCTTCGGTAAATACCGCGATCAGCGGCACAAACAGAAACAGTGCGAGAAAGCTGAAGGCCAGCGTCAGCAGCAGCACACGCACCCACAAGGGGTCACGCAGGGCCGCCGACTTCTTGCCGGGAATCGATACCAAAGCCATGACTTAAACTCCCCGTCCGCCGCGTTGGCGGACCCAGGCTTGCAAGCTGTTGATGAGCAGCAGCAACACGAAGGAAATGACCAGCATGACGGCCGCAATGGCGGTAGCACCGGCGTAGTTGTACTGCTCCAGCTGGGTCACGATCAGCAGCGGTGCGATCTCCGACACCATTGGCATGTTGCCGGCAATGAAGATCACCGAGCCGTATTCGCCGATGGCGCGGGCAAAGGCCAGCGCAAAGCCGGTGATCAGCGCCGGCAACACCGCCGGCCAGATCACCGCGACAAAGGTCTGCCAACGGCTGGCTCCGAGACTGGCGGCGGCCTCTTCCAGCTCCGTCTCCAGATCGGCCAGCACCGGCTGCACCGTGCGCACCACAAACGGCAGGCCGATGAAGGTCAGCGCCACCACAATCCCGGTCGGTGTGAACGCGACCTGAATGCCGTGCGGCTCCAGGATGCTGCCGAACCAGCCATTGCCGGCATAAAGCGCGGTCAGGGCGATGCCGGCAACCGCTGTCGGCAAGGCAAAGGGCAGGTCCACTAGGGCATCCACGATGCGACGACCGGGGAAGGAATAACGCACCAGCACCCAGGCCACGAGGAAGCCAAAGAAGGCGTTGATCAGGGCCGCGATGAAGGCCGTGCCAAAGCTGATCCTGTAGGCCGAGAGTACGCGTGGCGAAAAAATGATGGTGCTGAACTCATCCCAAGTCAGGCCGGCTGTCTTGATGAACAGACCGGCCAGGGGAATCAGCACCAGCAGGCTCAGATACGCCACGCTGTAGCCCAGCGTGAGCCCGAAACCGGGCAATACGCGCTTGGCTTTTCTGGCCATCAACGCAGCCCCGCCGCGTAGATGCTGTCAAACACGCCGCCATCGGCAAAGTGCTTGTCCTGCGCGGCTTTCCAGCCACCAAAGGTCTTGATGTCGAACAGCTTCACGTTGGTGAACTGCTTGGCATATTTCGCTGCCACGGCCGGATCACGCGGACGGTAGTAGTTCTTGGCGGCAATCTCCTGACCCTCGGCGCTATACAGATACTCGAGATAGGCCTTGGCCACTGCCGAGTTGCCCTTCTTTGCTGCGACGCGATCCACCACCGCCACCGGCGGTTCGGCGAGGATGCTCACCGACGGCACCACGATGTCGAACTTGTCCGGCCCTAGTTCACGCGTGGCCAGATAGGCCTCGTTCTCCCAAGACAGAAAGACGTCACCAATGCCGCGCTCAGTGAAGGTGGTGAGCGCGCCGCGCGCCCCGGTATCAAGTACCGGAACATTGCGGAACAGCTTGGTGACAAATTCCTTGGCGCTGGCCTCGTTGCCGTTCGGCTGCTGCAGGGCATAGCCCCAAGCGGCGAGGTAGTTCCAGCGTGCGCCGCCCGAGGTCTTCGGGTTCGGCGTGATGATCTTCACGCCCGGCTTGACGATGTCAGCCCAATCCTTGATGCGTTTGGGATTGCCCTTGCGCACCAGAAACACCACGGTCGAGGTGTAGGGCGAGCTGTTGTACTTGAGGCGGCTCTCCCAGTTCGGGTCGAGCAGCTTGGCCTTGTCGGCGATGACATCAATGTCATAGGCCAGCGCCAGCGTCACCACGTCGGCGTTGAGGCCGTCGATCACCGAACGCGCCTGCTTGCCGGAGCCGCCATGCGACTGGCGGATCGTCACAGTGTCGCCGGTCTTCTGCTGCCAGTATTTGGCGAAGGCGGCGTTGTAGTCCTGATACAGCTCACGTGTCGGGTCATAGGAGACGTTGAGCAGCGTGTAGTCTTTGGCAACGGCAGCGCCGCTGAACAGGCTGGTCGCCAGTGCGGCCGCGAGGCTGATTTTGCGAAATGACATGATGCGCTCCAGTCGGTCAGCTGCGGAATGTGCAGCGAATGGAGGCATCCTAGTCAGATGGCTTTAATCCTGAAAATACTGTTTTTCTATATTAATAGAACTTTTAAGACTATAAAGAATCGCGAATTACACGCTTTGATCGCAAAAATTGATGCGCACAACACTGCCAGCGCCGGCACGACAGCGAAAGGCCAAATAACCTGACGGCAAACCCGCGACAACCTCGCGCACGGCAGCCACACCCCAGCCTCGGCCGGCCATCAGATCCACTGTCTGCGCTAGCCTGGCCTGACCGCGGCCATCATCGGCCACGATGAGGAACAGGCGCTCACCGCGACGGCGCAAACGCAACCAGACCTGAAGGCGTTCGGGTTTGCCGGCGGCCAACCTGACCGTGCCCGACTCGCCGCCATGCACGAGCGAGTTGCGCAGCAATTGCGGCAACACATCCCAGAGAAACGTATTCCCGAGAAACGGATCGAATGGCCAGTGCGGGTCGAGCTGAAGATGTAAGGTCGCCGGCTGGCCGCTTAGCCTGACCTGCGCGGCAAAGCCCTCGCGCAGAGCACGGCGCAAGCTCTCTGGAGATATCGCCAAGGTTTTGGGCACATCCGCACGCCAAGGCAGCAATGCCACTGAAAGCGCAGGCCAGTGCCTGTTTGCCGAGGCCTGCTGTCCCGGCTGCAAATGGCTTTCGAGATTGTGCAGCGCCTGCGCCACGGCATCGGCGGCAACCGTCAGCGCCGCGCCCTTGAGCAAATGCACGGCATGGCGCAACGGCGTCAGCGCCGACTCATCGCACGCTTGCCAGCGCTGCCAATGTGCCGTAATCGTGAGATGCAGCCGCTGCACCTGCTGGCGAAAAAGATCCGTCAGCGTGGCATCGCTCATGTCAGATGCGGCCAGGCATCGAGCAGCAATTTGCTGCCGATGAGCACGGTGAGAACTTCGAACGAGCGTTTGACCAGACCATTGCCGTAGCTATGCGCGAGATGCGCACCCACATAGCCGCCAAGAAACGAGCCGAGCAACAAGGCCGGCAGCCAATCCCAACGCACCGGTGCCTGCTGCGCGATGAACCAGGCGCCGGTGCCGTTCCAGAACAGGCCGACGAGGATCAGCGTATAGGTTACAGCCCGCGTGTAATCGAGGCCGAACCAGCGCACCAGCCAGATCGTCACGAACAGGCCCGTGCCCGAGGTCAGCGAGCCGTTGAGCACGCCGATGCCGAACAGCACACCACCGCCAATGAGCAGGCCGAGACGGTCGGTATGCTGCACGGCATGCACCTTACCGAGCTGCGGGCGTGCCATCGAGTAGGCCCCGAGGCCCAGCGTCAGCACACCCAGTGCAGCCCGCGCCCAGGCCTCCGGCACCAGCAGGATGAGCTGTGTGCCGAGCCAGACACCGGGCAGGCCGGCGAGCAGAATGAAGCCGGCAAAACGCCAGTTGATGGGGTCGGCCCGCAAGTGCCGCAGCGTTGCGCCAAGGCCAAGTGCCACGCTGGCAATCTTGTGTGTGGCCAGCGCCGTCGGAAACGCCAGCCCGAGAAAAATCAGCACCGGCAGCTGCAACAGGCCGGCACCGCCACCCGCCAGCGATGACAACGTGTTGGCGACAAATGAAATCGCCAGCAACGCACTCTGGCCGGCCAGCCCGTCCAGTATCACGACGACTTACTTGCTTTTGCGCGCACGGTTGCTGATCAGCGTGCCCATGCCTTCATCGGTGAAGACTTCGAGCAGGCAGGCATGCGGAACACGACCATCGATAATGTGCGCCGACTGCACGCCGCCCTTCACGGCATCGAGCGCGCAGGCGATCTTCGGCAGCATGCCACCGTAGATGGTGCCATCGGCGATCAGCGCATCCACATCCTGGGTGGTGAGGCCGGTGAGCACGTTCTTTTGCTTGTCCATCACACCCGGAATATTGGTGAGCAGGATCAGCTTTTCGGCCTTCAGCGCCTCGGCGACCTTGCCCGCCACGAGATCGGCGTTGATGTTGTAAGACGCACCATCATCACCCACACCCACCGGCGCGATGACCGGGATGAAGTCGCTGCCGAACATAAGCTCCAGCACATCGGTCTTGATGCCGGCGACTTCGCCAACCTGGCCGATGTCTACTTCCTGCATCACACCCGCCTCGTCCTTACGCGACAGCGTCATACGCCTAGCGCGGATCAGGTTGGCGTCTTTACCGGTGAGACCGATTGCACGACCACCGTTCTGGTTGATCAGGTTGACGATGGCTTTGTTGACCAGGCCGCCCAGCACCATCTCGACCACATCCATGGTCTCGGCATCAGTAACGCGCATGCCGCCGATGAACTCGGAGACCTTGCCGATCTTCTTCAGCAAGTCGCCGATCTGCGGGCCGCCGCCATGCACCACGACCGGGTTGAGGCCGACCGTCTTCATCAGCACGATGTCACGCGCGAACGAGTTCTCCAGCTCGGGATCGGTCATGGCGTTGCCGCCGTACTTGACCACGATGGTAGCGCCGTTGAAGCGCTGAATGTAGGGCAGCGCCTCGGTCAGAACCTTGGCGATGTTGAGAGCAGCGTCGTGGGTCAGTGCCATGAGATATCTCGCGTAGCGTAAAAGGAATTAGTGACGACCGGAGCTGCCGAAGCCGCCGGCACCGCGCGCCGTGGCCTGGAACTCCGACACAATTTCAAATTCGGCCTGCACCACCGGCACCAGCACGTATTGCGCGAGGCGTTCGCCGGGCTGCATGACGAACGCCTCGCTGCCACGGTTCCAGCACGACACCATGAGCTCGCCTTGATAATCGGCATCAATCAGACCGACCAGGTTGCCGAGCACGATGCCATGTTTGTGGCCAAGACCGGAGCGCGGCAGGATCAGGCCGGCATAGCCCGGATCGCTGATGTAGATGGCCAGACCGGTGCGGATCAGCACGGTATCGCCGGGGTTCAGCGTCAGCGGTGCATCCAAGAGCGCGCGTAGGTCGAGGCCGGCAGAGCCTTCGGTGGCATAGCTCGGGAGCGGCAGATCGCGGCCGATACGGTCATCGAGGATGCGGACTTGCAAAGGGATTTTCATGTTGGGCGATTCCGTTACGTCAATTCAAAAGTGCTGTTTCAAAAGTGTAGCGTTCAGGGCTTCAGTCGCGCCGCCAGCAGGCGCACCAGCTCGCGGGCAATCTGCGGCTTGCCGGCCTTGGCCAGCTCGACACGCGCCACGCCTTCGCTGCTCTGGCAGTCCGGCCAAAACACGGTCATGGCGTTGTCATCGCTCTGGAAGCCGATATCGGCGCGCGACACATCATTGCAGGCAATCAGGTCGAGCTTTTTGCGTGCCAGCTTGTCGCAGGCATAGGCTTCCACCGCGTGCGTTTCCGCCGCAAAACCCATCACAAACGGTTTGTCGGCCTGCTCGGCAATGCTGGCCACGATGTCCGGGTTTTTCACCAGCGTGATGTCCAGCGTATCGTCCTTCAGACCTTTCTTGATTTTCTGCGCAGCGACCTGCGTCGGGCGGTAATCGGCCACGGCAGCGGTGGCGATAAAGACCGTAAGTGCCGAGCCAGCCAATGCTTTGGCCTTAGCCACTGCCGCCTCGCTGGCCGCTAGCATGTCGCAAGCACTCACCACATCGACACGCTGCACTCGCGCCGGCGTGGGCAGATGCACCGGGCCGGCAATCAGCGTGACGCGTGCACCGGCTTCGACGCAGGCCTCGGCCAGCGCAAATCCCATCTTGCCCGAGCTGTGATTGCTCAGATAACGCACCGGGTCTAGCGCCTCGCGAGTGGGGCCAGCCGTGATCACCACATGGGCGCCACTGAGCAGGCCGCTCTCGAATTGACCGGCACAGAGGTCAGTCAGTTGCTGCGCCTCCAGCAAACGACCGGCGCCGATATCGCCACAGGCCTGCGCGCCGCTACCAGGGCCAAACACAGCAATGCCGCGGCTTTTTAATGTCGCCAGATTGGCCTGCGTCGCCGCATCGGCCCACATCTGCTGATTCATCGCCGGCGCCACGGCTTTTTTACCGGCGGCGGCCAACCAGCAAGTCGTCAGCAAATCATTGGCGATGCCCTGCGCCAGTCGCGCCAGCGTATCAGCCGATGCCGGTGCCACCAGAAAAAGATCAGCCCAGCGCGCCAGCTCGATATGGCCCATGGCCGCTTCCGCCGCCGGATCGAGCAGATCCACATGCACCGGATTGCCGGACAGCGCCTGCAGCGTCAGCGGCGTGATGAACTCGCGGGCGGCGGCGGTCATCACCACCTGCACCTCGGCACCAGCATCGCGCAATCGACGAATCAGCTCGGCACTTTTATAGGCCGCGATGCCGCCGGTCACACCGAGCAAAATATGTTTGTTTGACAGCCGCGCGAGCATGCGAAAGCTCCAATTCGGGTCTATACCTTATGCAGCTGCGAAAGATACCACGGCAGCTCAGGGAATTTATGAACGACAGGAGTCAGGTGTAATGCGTATTCGAGACTGGCCGGCCGCCGAACGGCCACGTGAAAAACTGCTAACCCAGGGGCCGGGAGTGCTCAGCACGGCCGAGCTGCTGGCCCTGCTCATCGGTCACGGTCGTGAGGGCCTGACCGCAGTAGACATGGCGCGGCAAGCCCTGCAGCACTACGGCGGCATTCGCGATCTTCTCGATGCCCCGATTGAGGATTTGCTGCTGCGGGTAAATTGGGGCCCGGCGCGGGTGGCAAAACTGCATGCGTCGGTGGAGCTGAGCCGGCGCTATCTCAGCGAAAGCCTGAGCCGCAAAGGCAAGCTCACCAGCCCGGCGGCCACCCGCGAGTTTCTGCGCGCTCAGCTGCGTGGCTACGACCACGAGGTTTTTGCCGTGCTCTACCTCGACAACCAGCACCGCGTCATCGCCTTCGAGGAGCTTTTTCGCGGCACGCTAGACAGCTGCTCCATCCACCCGCGCGAAGTGGTGAAACGCTCGCTGGCGCAGCGGGCCGGCGCGGTGATCTTTGCCCACAACCATCCATCCGGCGTGGCCGAGCCATCAGCTGCTGACCGCCACATCACGCAACGCCTGAAAACTGCGCTGGAACTGGTCGATGTGCGCACGCTGGATCATCTGGTGATAGGCGATGGCGAGCCGGTGTCGTTTGCCGAGCGCGGCTGGCTTTGAAGGGTTGCGGCTATGGATAAAAATACAAATGTAGCTACAATTCAATTTGAATGGCACAAGAATAAGGCAGACAGCAACCAGAGCAAGCACGGCTTGTCCTTCGAGCTCGAAGCGATGGTGTTCCTTGATCCGAGCCGAATCGAAGCACAAGACACGCGAGCGAACTATGGTGAGAATCGTTGGAAAACGCTCGGTGTCGTTCAGGGCTCTGTCTTGTGTGTGGTCTATACAGTCCGGGACGGCGACACGATCCGATTGATTTCAGGAAGGTACGCAAATGCGAAAGAACGACAGCAGTATGATCAAGCTCAGCCTTGACCCAAGCAACCCGCCGAAGCTGACGAAATCACAGCAGGCCGAGCTTGCTGCCTTGCGAGCAATGCCTGATGACGATATTGACTACAGCGACATCCCGGCGCTAGATGATGCCTTCTGGAAGGCTGCCAAGCGCGCTATCTCGGCACCCAAGAAGCAGATCACGCTACGCATTGATGAGGATGTACTCGACTTCTTCAAAGCGACCGGGAATCGCTACCAGACTCGTATCAATGCTGTGCTGCGTGCCTATGTTCATTCCTCGCAGGACATGATCAAGGCGACACACGAATAAATTTACCAGCACTAAACGCAAAAGCCCCCGCACAAAGGCGAGGGCATTTGGTCAATATTGCCGCTATCAGAACTTGTAGGTTGCCGACAGACGTGCCGCGATGGGCGAGCCCGGCATGATGTTGTTGTTGTTGTGCGCATTCACGTAGTAATCACGATTGAGCAGGTTTTCGATGTTGAGCTGCAGCTGCAAATTCTTCGAGGCATTGAAGAACGCAGCGGCATCAACACGGCCATAGCCGGGTAGCGTCACCGTATTGTCATCCTGAGCAAACATGCGGCTGCGGCTGACAAAGCCGAGCGCCACGCCGTAGCGATCGTTCAGATCATAGCGATTCCACAACGAGAAAGTGTGGCGCGGCGTCTGGTTGGTTTCGTTGCCAGCCTTGATGCTGCCCGATTGCGATTTGGTGATGGCGCTGTCTGCAAATGCGTAGCCACCGGTCACCGACCAGGCACGGCTGATCTTGCCGGTCGCACTCAATTCAACACCTTTGACTAGCTGTCCATCCACGAGAATCGTCCGTGTCGAATCTACCGGATCTGGAACCGCCACATTACTGCGTTCTAGGCGATAAATAGCCGCCGCCAGCGACAAGTCCGAGCGTGGATCCCACTTCACACCGACTTCCTTGTTCAGGAACGACTCCGGATCAAAGTTGCGATTCGCTCCGGTCAACGAGCTCAACTGATCGCCGGCGCGTGGCACGAATGTCTTGCTGTAGCTGGCATAGATCGACACTGCATCGACCGGCTTGTAGATCAACGCCGCACGCGGCGATAGCTCGGTGTCGGTAGTCTTGCCAGAGTTGGCAGGCTTCACCTTATCCGTGAAATCGGTGACAAAGCGATCCTGACGCAGACCCAGCACCATCTGCCATTGCTTGTTGAAAGTCAGCTGGTCTTGCAAGTAGACCGCCGCGACATCGATCGTTGTTTCAGAGCTGCGACTCACGACTGTTGAATCGATCGTTGCCGCTAGGAAAGGATTGGTCGCTGAAACGCGAGTCAGATTTTTCTCATCTAAACGGAAGTTCTTGGAGTCCTGACGCCCCACCTCAACACCTGCAAGCAGCTGATGCTTGACCGAACCGGTGTTCAAACCAAATACAATATCTGTCTGGTTAAACAGGTTCTGGCGCTGCGTATCATCGCGGTATTGAGAAATTCGCACGGTGCCTGCATTACCACCTGTCGTCGGCACATCGCTGCTGGCATACACATTCTGATAATACTTGTCGTAATCGGCATAACGCGTCTTGTTGCTCAACATCACGCCATTCTTGAACTTGTGCTCAATCGCCATACCAACCGTGCGCACAGTCGTCTCGGTAGGACTCTGCTCCGCATTACCAAAGAATGTTGATTCATCCGTCTTGAATGGCTTGCCATTTTGCGATGGGATACCACGATCCGTCACACGCAAATCATTGAAGTATTCAGCGGACAGAACCACCTTGGTGCGATCACCCGGCTTCAGCGTCAGTGTTGGGCTGATGCCGTTGCGACGCACGCTGACACCATCACGATAGCTGTCGGAGTCTTCGCTGACGACATTGACACGGCCTGCCACGGTGTCGGTCAGGCCACCACCAATATCCAGACCGATACGCTTGTGGTCATAGGAGCCCACCGACACATTGATCTCGCGCACCGGTGTCCAGCCAGCCTCTTTGCTGACACGGTTGATGACACCGCCAGCACCGCCACGACCGAAGGCCAGGCCATTAGCGCCCTTGAGAATTTCAACGCGATCAATGTTGTAGACATCGCGGTAGTACTGAACATCGTCGCGCACGCCATCAAGGAAGAAATCCCCGGTGCTGGTGCTGCCGCGAATCACGGCGGCATCACGATTGCCCTCGCCCTGCGCGAAAGTCACGCCCGGTGTGTAGCGCACGGCTTCAGCCATGCTCTGCACGGCCTGATCCTTGATTTGCTGAGCGGTCACAACACTGACAGATTGCGGCGTATCCAGCAGAGCGGTATCCGTTTTCGTGGAAGCACGGCTGGTGAGCGGCTGATAGCCATTGCTGGCTGTCGCTTCTGCGGCTGCGGTGACCTGAACTTCGGCGAGAACCTGATCGTCTGACCAAGCGTTGGTCGCTAGGCCGGCGCAAGCAAGCATGACAGCAGCACTAATGGGATTGGGCTTGAACACGCAACTCTCCGGGCAAATTATTTGACGCGGAGAGCATAACTATAGATACGAACGAAAACAATTCTCATTTAGAAAAAAGTTTCACAGCGCCTAAATCTGAAATTTTCCCGGCATCTCACGCCATTCCGATTCTTGTATCCATTCCGGATGACTCGGCTCAGTGAAAATGAATACCGACAGCAAGCCCATGAGAAAGATCACTTTCAATACTCGATCTCCCATGACTGGCACAGCAACACCGCGCAAAGCCGTATGGGTGGGGCCGATCTCAACACGCTGACCATCACGGATCAGCCAAGCGGCGAGCAGCAACAAGGCGACCACAAACACCCAGCCACCCGCCAGCAGCAGGCCAAACCCGACAAAGAGCATGAAGATCGCCAGCAGCGGCATGAAGGCACTGAGCCAGACCGAAAACACGGCACAGAACAGAATCGCCCACGCCGTCAGCGCCAGCAGAAACACGCGCATCATGACCCAGCCGCGACCGCCGATCCGGATCTCGCCATCGAACAGCGGACGGCGCGCCCAGTACGCAGCAATGGCCACCGGGCCGAGCAGGCACAACGCCACCACCCAGGCACCTGGCGAATTCATCTGCCGGCGCTGGGCATCCTGATACAGCCAGATGCTCAGTGCCGCCAACGTCAGTAACAGTGCGGTCATGCCGTCTCCTCGACCGGTTTATCTTCAGCGACATGCTCGCGGCCGAGGTAAAGATACATCGCCGGCACCACAAACAGCGTGAACAAAGTACCAATGGTCATGCCGGTGGAGATCACCAGACCCATGGAGAAACGGGCAGCAGCGCCGGGGCCGGTCGCGAACAGCAGCGGCAGCATGCCCAGCACCAGCGCAGCGGTGGTCATAAGCACCGGACGCAAACGGATCGATGCTGCCTCTTCAATCGCCAGCCGTTTCGAGTAGCCCTGCTTCTGCAACTGATTGGCGAATTCCACAATCAGGATGCCGTGCTTGGCGATCACCCCGATTAGCGTCACCAACCCCACCTGCGTGTAGATGTTGATGCTCGCCCCCGGCGTCTGGAACATGGCCGCAATATTGAGGCAGAGCAGCGCCCCACAGATCGACATCGGTACTGTCACCAGCATGATGATCGGATCGCGGAACGACTCGAACTGCGCCGCCAGCACCAGATAGATGATGACCATGGCGAAGAAGAAGGTGACTACCAGCGCCGAGCCTTCATTCTTGTACTGACGCGAACCGCCGGCGTAATCCACGCCGTAGTCCTTAGGCAGCACCTTCGCCGAGGCCTGATCCAGCACGTCCAGTGCCTCACCCAGCGTCACACCCGGACGCTGCACGCCCGAGATAGTCACCGCGTTGAGCTGCTGAAAGCGGTTCAGCGCCTGCGGCTGCACGGTATCGCGCAGCGTTACCACGGTAGACAGCGGAATCAGATCGCCGGCCGCCGTGCGCGTGTAGTACTGCGACAACTGATCCGGGTTTAGACGCTCGCTGCGCTGCACCTGCGGAATCACCTTGTACGAGCGCGACTCCATGCTGAAGCGATTGGCATAACCGCCAGACAGCATCGCCGACATATCCGCCGCCAGCGTGTTCATGTTGATGCCGAGCAGCGCCGCCTTCTCGCGATCCACATCGACCTTCACCTGCGGCTTGTCGATCTTTAGATCGGCACGCATGAAGATGAACTTCTTGCTCGCCATGGCCTGTCCGACGACCTCGTTGGCCGCCTCCAGCATGGCCTGTGGCGATGCCGTGCTGGTGATGATGAACTCGACCGGGAAGCCGTTACCGCCACTGGGCAGCGACGGCGGCGCGAACACCGCATTCTGCAGGCCGGCAACACCAGCCGCCTGCCCTGTAACCTCGGTCAGCACTTCCTTGGTGGTGCGCTCACGCTCCGTCCATGGCTTCATGACAATGCCGGAGATAGCCGTGTTGCTACCCACCGCCGAGCCGCCACCACCGACACCGTTGAGCAGGAAGAAGTTGTCTTTCTCCGGGATGGCGTTGGCGATCTTCACTAGTTCGTCGGTGAACTTGGTCAGGTAATCCAGCGACGAAAACGAATCGCTCTGCGAGAAAATCAGAAAGAAGCCCTGATCCTCTTCCGGCGCCAGCTCCTGTGGCGAGCTCTTGAACAGGAAGAAGCACGACACCAGCACAATCGCGCCGAAGGTGGCGATGACATGCTTGTCATCCAGTGCACCATGCAATTTGCGTTGATAGTTCAGGCGCAGGGCCTCGAACTTGGTATCCAGCCAGTGCGCAAAGCGATTGCCCTGCTCTTCCTTTTTCGAGTGCAGCAACATGGCCGACATCATCGGCGACAGCGTCAGCGCAATCACGCCAGACAGCAGCACCGCCCCCGCCAGCGTGAAGGCAAACTCAACAAAGAGCGTGCCCGTCAGGCCTCCAATAAAGCCGATCGGCAAGTACACCGCGACCAGCGTGATGGTCATGGCAATGACCGGTCCGACCAGCTCGCGTGCACCCTTGATGGCGGCATCGAAGGGCTTCATGCCCTTTTCGATATGGCGATGAATGTTCTCCAGCACGATGATGGCGTCATCGACCACCATGCCGATGGCCAGCACCATGGCGAGCAAGGTCAGCAGGTTGATCGAGAACCCCATGAGCATCATCAAGAAGCAGGCACCGATCATCGACAGCGGCACCGTCACCGCCGGAATCAGCACGCTGCGCATCGAGCCGAGGAAGAGATAGATCACCACGATGACGATGGCCACCGCTTCGATCAGGGTCTTGATGACCTCGTTGATGGCATCCTGGATATAGCGCGTGGAGTCGTAGGGAATGTTGGCCTTCAGACCTTCCGGCAGCTGCTTGAGAATGTCCGGCCAGACGTTTTCGCGCAGGTCCTTGATGACATCCAGCGAGTTTGCGTCCGGGGCAATTTCAATACCCATGAAGGTCGCGCTCTTACCGTTGAACGACACCTGTGTGCCATAGCTTTCCGAGCCGAGCACGACATCGGCGATATCCCCGAGACGCACCATGGCATCGGGCGTGGAGCGCACCACCAGCGCGCGGAACTGCTCCGGCGTATTGAGGTCGGTAGCAGCGGTGAGATCGACCTGCACCATCGAGCCCTTGGTAGCACCGAGCGCGGCCTGCACGTTGTTGTTGCGCAAGGCGCCGTAAACATCGCTGGCGGTCACACCGAGAGCGGCCATGCGCTCCGGCTTCATCCAAATGCGCATGGCGAAGGTGCGGTCGCCAAGAATTTTGGCGCGCTGCACACCAGCGACCGTGGCCAGACGCGGTTCAACGACACGCACGAGGTAGTCGGTGATCTGATTGTTGTCGAGAATGTCGGAATAGAACGACAGATACATCGCCGCCGTGGTGTCACCCACCGACAGCTCCACGGTCGGATCTTCCGAGGCTTCCGGCAGCTGGTTGCGCAGCTTGTTGACCTTGGCGGCGATCTGCGTGAGCGCTTCGTTCGGGTCATAGTCCAGACGCAGATAGACCTGGATCGAGCTGACGCCGGAGATGCTCGTCGACTTCACATAATCGATACCCTGCGCCGAGGCGATCTCGCGCTCCAGTGGCGTGGTGATGAAGCCCTGAATCAGGTCGGCATCGGCACCGACATAAACCGTGGTGACATTGACCACGGCATTCTGCAGCTCCGGGTACTGCCGCACATTGAGGTCAAATGCCGACTTCAATCCGAGCAGCAGGATCATCAGGCTGACCACCAGCGCCAGCACCGGGCGCTTGATGAAGATATCGGTAAATTTCATGGTCGCGACCCTGCTCAGCTATCAGTCGGTGTGGGCGTTGCCGAAGCGGACGGCTGCACGGTGTTGTTGATCTTGACCTTGCTGTCGTTCTGCAGCTTGAGCAGCCCGCTGGTGGCCACTTGCTCGCCGGCCTTGAGGCCGTCGGTGACCACGACCAGATCACCGCGCGTCTCGCCGGTTTTCACGAAGCGACGGCGTACCACCAGCTCGTCCGTGGCTTTGCCGTCGGCACTCTTGCCTTTCACGCTCTGAATGACATACACCGAGTTTCCGTAAGGGTTGTAGCTCACTGAAGTCTGCGGAATCGTGACCACACTAGCAGTCTTAGCGAGGCCGATGCTGGCGCGTGCAAACAGGCCCGGACGCAGCGCCTCGTCGGCATTGTTGAAACGCGCACGCACTTTGAAGTTGCGAGTCTTGCTATCCATCATTGGCTCGATGGCCGAAATCACGCCGCTGAACTGGCGACCCGGCTGCGAGTCCACCACAACGCTGACGGTTTGACCGTTCTGCACGGCCGCCTGATTCTGCTCGGGCAAGGTGAAGTCCACAAAAACCGGATTGATGGCTTGCAACGACACGATCGGCGTACCGGCGCTCAGATACTGGCCGACATTGACCTGACGGATGCCGAGCTGGCCGCTGAATGGCGCACGGATCTGCTTCTGTGCGAGCTTGGCACGCTGGGCATCGGCACCGGCACGGGCAGCACTGAGGTCGGCCTGAGCGCGATCCAGTTCCGACTTGGAGATGGCGTCGAGCTTGTACAGGCGCTCCAGACGGGAAAATTCAGACTTGGCCAAATTGGCCTGCGCCTGCAAACGCTGCACATCCGCCTGCTCGGTAGCCGCTGACAAACTCACCAGCAGGTCGCCTTTCTTCACGCGCGCCCCAGACTCGAAATGCAAGGCCGCAATGATGCCGCCAGACTCGGTGGTGACATCGGCACCATTGCTGGCCACCACACTGCCGACGCCACTGAGGCTGGCCGCCCACACTTCCGACTTCGCCGTTGCCGACGAAATGGTCGATGCCGGCACCGGCATGGTGTCGAAATACTGGTTCATCATCTTGCCGCCGAACCACTTCATGCCGAACACGCCACCAAAAACGATTCCGGTGCCGATCAGCATCCACATCATGCGTTTGTTCATGTTGATTCCTTAAGCGCGCGGCGCGGAGTCAGAGGTTAAAAGAGTGTCGATTGCGGTCAAGTCGGCGGCATCAAGCACGCCAGCCTGCTGCTTCAGCTGCAGCACTTTCAGCACCACGTCATAGCGGCTGCGATCAAGATTGCGCTGCGCCTGTACCGTATTGGATTGCGCATTGAGCACATCGGTGATGGTGCGTTTGCCGGCCTCATAGCCATAGCGCGTGGCCTGCTCGGCAGCCTGAGCCGATTCGACGGCACGCTGGAAGGCCAGGCTTTGCGCGCGTGCAGTCTGCACTTCACGGAAGAGCCGGCGCGTCTCGCGCAGCAACTCACGCTCGCTGCGCGCCTGCTCGGCCTGCGCCTGTGTCAAGCGCGCCTGCGCCTCACGAACCTTGCTCGATTGCGCACCGCCGGTAAAAATCGGCAGCCTCATTTCCAAACCGAACACCGTGCTATTGGCTTTCGAGCCGATGCGCGACTCCGACATGTCTTGGCGACCGTGCGTGGCTACTACATCCACCGTAGGCAGCGCTTCGGAGCGACGACTGGTGACATTGGCCTGCGCCAGCTCGACCTGCACCAGCTTCTGTTGATACGCCGGGCTGTTGGCTCGCGCCCGCGTCAGCCAGACCTCGGCATCCAAGCTGTCGAGCTCGGGTAACGCGGTTGCTGCTTTCAGGCTGAAGAGCTGGGCTCGGCCATTGCCGGTGGTTTCATCCAGGGCATCTTGCGCAGACTCCACAGCCTGCTGTGCCGACAGCAAATTGGCTTGGGCCAGATCATTACGCGCCTGCGCTTCCTTCAGGTCGGTACCGGCCACCAGCTGTACGTCATAACGCTTGCGCACATCACCCAATGACTTGTTCACGGCGTCGGCTTCAATCTGCGCCAGCACCAGCTCATTGGTCGCTTTCAGCACCGCCAGGTAGCGGTCAGCCACCCGCACCACCAAGGCCTGCCCACGCTGAATGAAGGCTTGCTCGCCGAGCTGATCCTGAGCATCGGCACGATGGCCACGGGCGAGGAAGTCGTAACGAAACAGCGGCTGGCGCAACTCGGCGCTGACACTCCAGCTGTCGTAACGCTCCTGGAAGCCAGGGCCGAACGGCGTATTGATGACATCGGCATCCGTTGTATTAATTGCGCCTATGGCATTGATTTGGGGCAGCCGCGTGGCGCGCTCCTGCACACCCGCCTCGCGGTCAGCCGCGCGCTCGGCCAGCGATGCCGCCACCGCCGGGTCGCTGTCAATGGCGCGCTGCAATGCCTCACGCATCGTCATCGTTGGTGATGTCGGTAGCAGCGGGGCCTCGCGCATGGCCATCGCCAGAGAAGACGATGCGCTGGCCAGCAAGGCCAGACTCAGCAAAAACAGAGGGGCCTTACTCAGCGGCATACTCAGGGGCACGTCACGACTCATCAAAAACCTCGGCTCGAATACGGGTAATCAGGCTTTCCAGCGCGTTGATGTCGGCTGGATCAATCAAAGGCTGCCAGCCCATGCCATTGAGCAATTGCTGCATGTGGCGGGCGAGCAGGAAATATGGGGCATGGACATTGAAGTGATCGAGCAGGCCATCAACATGGACAAGACTGTGCACGCCTAGCGCCAACGACCAGCAACCGGTGGCAATCGACTCCGGGCGCATGCCTTTGGGGTCGATGTCGCCGCCAGCAATGGCATCGTTAACGATGGCCAGCACGGCATCACAGACCGGCTGGCTGGCGGCAAAATGCGCCTCGCGCCGGCACTGACTGGCGGCACTCCAGACCACCTCACACTGCGCGTACTGCGCCAGCCGGAAATGCTCCGGGCTGCGCTGCACAAAAATCATGTCGGCCACGGTGATGGCAAACATGCGCTCGCGCGTGCTCGCCTGCCAAGCCGATGCCTTCTGAAACAACGCCGCCTGCTCAGCCACCGACTCGGTCATCAACGCCAGCAATAAGTCTTCTTTGCTGGCGAAGTGCTGATAGAGCGTGCCCATGGCGTGCTCGCTGATTTCAGCGAGCTTGGCCATCTGCAAATTGAGCAGACCATCGCGCACAATGAGCTGGCGCGCAGCCGTCAGCAAGCGCTGTTCGCGCTCCTGAAACTGCCGCTCTCGCCGCTCTTTGGTGCCCATAAGCTGATCGTTAAAATAAGACGGCTCGAATAGTGAACTTGATTCACTATTTCTGCAAGACGACAGTTTTTGTCTTGCGGAGTAGCTTAGATGAACAAGATTTCATCTCTACTTCAGCCTGTGGCTAGGTCGCTAAGGGCAAGCTGCATACCATTCCTAGGGATACACCGCATGCGCTTGCCTGTACAACATCCAGCCAAACCTTACGACCTGCTGCTCTGGCTTGGTCTGGCCGTGCTAACGATTATCCTCTCACGCTACAGCAGCATTGACTGGCAGGTCGCTTCCTATTTTCACGGCCCGCAAGCCGGCGGCTTTCCGTTGCGCTACGACGCTTTCTGGCTAGGTGCGCACATGCTGACACGCAATCTCAGCACAGCACTTTGGGCGGTTCTGCTCATCGTGACGATACGCCAAGCGCGCCAACACGGTGCCACTGAGCGTGTCAAAGCTGGCGCATTCATCTTGCTGGCTTCCGCCGTCGCGCTGGCGGTGAACGGCTGGCTAAAAACACACTCTGTGCATAGCTGCCCGTGGAGCTTGACGGCCTTTGGCGGCAATGCCGATTTTTTCCATTTGCTCGACCCCGTGCCGCTGAATCCAGGTAGCGGTGGCTGCCTGCCCAGTGGCCACGCAGCGGTCGGATTCATGTGGTGGCCGGTCGTCTATGCCTGTGCTCGCTGGCGCCCCTCATGGACACAGGCTGCCTTTACGCTGGTCATGGCATTCGGGGCATTTTGTGGTTACTTGCAAATTGTTCGCGGCGCGCACTTTGTCAGCCATGTCCTTATGACGGCGGCGGTTACCGGTGGCTGCACAAGCCTTATGTTTCATGGCTGTATTCGCCTGAAATTCTGGCGTCACTCGCCTGTACCCGCGTTGTCTTAGGAACTGTTATGTCTCGCGTACCCACTTTTCTTCAGTCTTTAGGTCAGATTCCACGAACATTGGCCGTCATCAATGTCGTCTGCGCAATTTGGCTGGCCGTGCTCGCCAATACCAGCTTTATGGGCATGATTGCCGCGCTCACGCCGTATCAGGATTGGCGCTTTCCCACCTTTCTCTTCGCCACCGGCGTGCTGCTCGCGGCCTACATTAATCTGTTTCTGACTTGGATTACCTGGGGCCGATTCGCTCGGCCCGTGCTCACCTTCATCTTGCTGGCCTCCGCACTCACCGCCTACTTTGTCGATACCTACGGCACGGGCATTGATGTGGGCATGATTCAAAACATGATGGAGACCGACATCCACGAAAGTTTGGACTTGATCAGCTGGGGCATGCTCGGCTATGTGCTGGTCATCGCCGGCATCCCTCTCGTGTGGCTTTGGTCAAAGCCGCTAGCGCCCGAACGCTTTCTGCCTCGCCAACGCAATCGCCTATTGGCCAGCGTCGGCAGCTTGCTGCTGGTGGGCATCGTCGCCGCCTGTTTCTACGCGGATCTGGCTTCCATTTTTCGTGAGCATCGCGACATTCGCTTGAGCATCGTGCCGCATAACTATGTCACGGGCATGCGCGCTTACTTCAAGTCGCAGCAAATTACGGTGCAAATACCCCTGCAAAAATACGGTGAAGATGCCCATCGCACCGCTCACACCGGCAAGCCCAAGCTGCTGGTCTTTGTCGTCGGCGAGACCGCTCGCGCCGAGAGCTTTGGTCTGCAAGGCTACGCACGCAACACCACCCCCGAATTGGCGAAGCTGCCTATCACCTACTACAGCCAAGTCAGTTCCTGCGGCTCTGCCACCGCCGTCTCTTTGCCTTGCCTGTTCTCCGGCTTCACGCGCAAAGACTACGATGCCGAAGCCGCCAAGCATCGCGAGGGTCTGCTCGACATACTGCAGCGCGGTGGCTATGCCGTGAGCTGGCTAGACAATAATTCAGGCTGCAAAGGGGCCTGTGATCGCGTGCAAAAAGTGCCCTTGCTGGAAAGTCGAAAGGCCAGCTGGTGCGTCAATGGCGAATGTCAGGATGGCTTGCTGCTGGAGAGCTTTGCCCGATATCTGGCAGATGCTCCGCTGCAAGATCGTGTCATCGTTTTGCACCAGGCCGGCAGTCACGGCCCGGCCTACTATCGTCGTTATCCGAAAGCCTTTGAGCGCTTCACGCCGACATGCAACAGCAATGCGCTGCAAAGCTGCACGCAGCAGCAGGTCATCAATACTTATGACAACACGATTGTCTACACCGACCACATTGTTGCAGCCATGATCAACACCTTGGCGCAGGACGCACGCTATAGCAGCGCCCTGCTCTATGTCTCGGATCATGGTGAGTCGACCGGCGAGCATGGCCTGTATCTGCATGGCGCGCCTTATGTGTTCGCGCCGTCACAGCAGACTCATGTACCGATGCTGAGCTGGTTGTCCACAGACTTTGCCACGCGTGAACCGGAGCGCGCCGCCTGCCTGCGCAAGCGCCACGCCGATGAGCTCTCGCACGACAACATTTTCCACAGCGTGCTCGGCCTGACCGGCGTGCAGACTTCCGTTCATGACGCCGCCCTGGACATGTCGGCAGGCTGCTCAGGCCACTGACATGAACGCAACTCATCACAATAAAGTGGCCCAGATCACCCTACTGTTCTGGGTCATGAAAATCTGCGCGACGACGCTGGGCGAAACCGCCGGCGACCTCCTGTCCATGACGCTGAACATCGGTTACGGCATGAGCACTCTCCTGCTGATGAGCTGCTTTCTGCTATCGCTGCTCGCTCAGCTGCGCGCGAGGGCATTCAACCCGACGCTGTACTGGACGGTGATTCTCACCACAAGTACCGCAGGCACCACACTGTCTGATTTCATGGATCGCACCCTGGGCCTGGGCTATGCAAAAGGCTCGCTGATTCTGGCCACAAGCCTGGCGCTAGTACTGGCCGCGTGGCGCTATCGCGAAAAGACGTTGTCGGTCAGCCACATTGCCAGCACTCGCGTCGAGCTTTTCTACTGGGCAGCTATTCTCTGCTCCAACACCTTGGGCACGGCCTTGGGCGACTTTCTGGCAGATGACTCAGGTCTGGGATTTTTAGGCGGCGCAGCGCTGATTGCCGGCCTCATTGCCGTGATCGTTGTGGCACGCTTTTTCACGCGCATCAGCCCAATATTCTTGTTCTGGGCAGCGTTCGTGCTGACCCGCCCCTTTGGCGCCACGTTTGGCGACTTGCTCACCAAACCCTCTGCCAAAGGTGGCCTAGACTTGGGCACGATAGGTTCTTCAGCGGTGCTGGCAAGCATCCTGGTTGGGCTGGTCATTTACACGGTGGTTGAGCGCCAGCCAAAGCAGGCAAGTCCGGTCTAAAACGCTCAAATCGCCTCTAGCCGGACTGACTTTTCAGTTTTCTCTGCCGCTTCTTTGCGCTCGCTGTAGCGATCCAGCAGAACATCGTTGCGATCGCGCAGCAGCAGCGTGAACTTCACCAACTCTTCCATGACATCAACCACGCGGTCGTAATAGGCCGACGGCTTCATCCGGCCCGCCTCGTCGAACTCCTCGTAAGCCTTCGCCACCGATGACTGGTTCGGAATCGTCACCATGCGCATCCAGCGCCCGAGCACACGCAGCGTGTTGATGGCATTGAACGACTGCGAGCCACCACTGACCTGCATCACCGCCAGCGTACGCCCTTGCGTTGGCCGAATGCCGCCGTATTCCAGCGGCAACCAGTCGATCTGACTCTTGATGATGCCGGTGATGGTCCCGTGCCGCTCCGGGCTGCACCAGACCTGCCCTTCCGACCAGAACGACAGCTCGCGCAACTCCACGACCTTGGGATGCTCCGGGCTGTCGCCATCCGGCTGTGGCAAACCGCGCGGATCGTAGATGCGCGTCTCCGCGCCCAAGGCATCGAGCAGTCGTGCCGCTTCTTCCACCAACAAGCGGCTGAATGAGCGCTCACGCAAGGAGCCATAGAGCAGCAAGATGCGCGGCTTATGCGTGAACGGCGTGGTCGGCGTCAAAGCCTCTTGCGTGGTGATACGAAGCAGATCATCACGCATATTCGGCAAATCGCGCTCAACCACGGGGCTTGACCAGACCGTCGTCGATGAGCTGCTGGAAATGCTCGCAGACTGACTGACGCACATCGCGATACTGGATGCCCAGGTCTGCACGGCTACGCGCATTGTTGAAGTGCATGGGCCAGCCCATGTTGCGCCAGACAAAATCACGCGTGTAGCCATAAAACGGCGACACCAGCCAGAACAGCACCTTCGGCACCGTCATACGCGGGAACGGATACTTCGCACCGAAATGTGCACGCAGCGCCGCAGCCATGTCGAGCAAGGTCAGCGACTCGGAGCAGAGAATGTAGCGGCCATTAGCCTCGGGCTTGAAGCCTGCAGTGATGTGCGCATCAGCCACATCGCGAACATCGACCAGACCATTCCACATGCACGGCGCACCCATGGCCAGCGTGCCATCGCCAAATTGCTGCAGGGTAGTGATGCTCGCCGAGATGCTATTGGTGGTCAGCGCCGGGCCCATGACCAAGCCGGGGTTGATGCAGACCAAATCCCAGCGGTTCTGCGACTTCTGCATGGCCCAAGCTTCCTGCTCGGCCACTGTCTTCGAGTACAGGTAGGGTTGGTGGTCAACGCTGCTGGTGGTGTTCCAGAAAGTCTCATCGAGACGATTGCCAGGCACATCCTTGGCATCCCAATTATCGCCAAAGGTCGCGGCCACACTGGAGGTGAGTACAACGCGGCGCACGCTGTCGGTGGCATTCACGGATTCGAGGACATTGCGCGTGCCTTCCAGCGCTGGGCGAACCAGCGCTTCATTGGCATCGGTAAAACCGGTGACCACAAACGGTGATGCCGTGTGGATGACTAATTCGCAGCCGATCATCGGCTCCGCGAATGCGCCCTTATCGAGCAAGTCAGCTTTGAACAGCTTCAGTATTCCAGTGCTGGCAGCAGCAATTTTCTGCAAATGAGCCACGCTAGACACCTTGCTCGGATCTCGTACCGTGGCGTGCACGGTGTGGCCGGACTCGAGCAGCTTCTTCACAATCCAGCCGGCTACATAGCCACTGGCACCGGTAACTAAAATTGGGGCTTGCGGGTTAATCAAGGACATCATGGGGACTCCGTGGGCGATGGCCGAGTATGAAGTCTCCCTTATGCTCGCGTCGATGTGCTTCAGCGACCGACAGGTCTACTTGCTGTCAGGCTCCACGCGCGAGCTGATGACCTCGCCTTCGATGGTGCTGCCCTGCCCCGAATGCGTGCCTGAATGCGTGTTCGTATGCGGGCGCGAGTCTGACTGCGGTGGCATCTGGCCGGCGCCGGCAAACGGACCTCGCTGCGGTCGTCGCACACCCAAACGCTTTATCAGGAAGGCTGACAGCACACCGAGGATGCCAACGCTGGCAACCGCTGTCAGCGCCATCGTTAGGCCCGGCAGGAAGACTAGGAAGGCCAGCCACCACGGCCATGCCCAGGCATAAATCGCACCCATGAAGCCAAAGATGGTGGCCGCGATGGGGACCAGCAGGGTCAGCAGCAGGGCCACCACGGCCGTGGGCAATAGGCCCCAGTCGAGATACTGATGAAAATAGGCGAGCAGACCGGCCATTTGCACCAGGGCAATGAGGAAGCGCAACAGAGTCAGCAGGGCAACACGCAAGCGGGTTCTCCGATGGGGGAAAGGGGCATGATAAGGCCTATCTGAGAGATAGCCGTATCAAAAAAGAGATATTCAGGAGTAACCCACTTACTTGCTATCTGTCAGAAATTTCAGCCAGTTGTTGCAACTGATTTAGTGTTTCGCTAAATTCCGCGTATCGAGCCCTTAGCAGTAAGCCGCCCAACCTATTGTGGACGCGCCGAACCTAAGGGCTTTCTTTTTCTGGGGTCATCCCCCATTTCTCCATGGACGGAGCAATCAATGCCTACTGCCATCTTAATTGATGGGGCGTATTTCATTAAACGCTTCAGATCCTTTGAGCCTCACAACAAATACAATGCTGAGCGAGCAGCTGATCTGGCATGGCGCTGGAGCATGGCGCATCTGCGTGAAGGCAAGGATATGCGCCACGACCTGTATCGCATTTTCTTCTACGACTGCCCTCCCATCGACAAGAAAATGCACAACCCCGTCTCAAAAAGAATGATCGACTTCGGGAAATCAAACGAAGCCATTTTCAGACGAGAGCTTCACGAGCATCTGAAGCAAAAGCGCAAAGTTGCGCTCCGACTGGGTCATCTCGCCAGCGATATCAGCTGGACGATTCCGCTTGGCATCATTGATGAACTGCTGAAAGGCAAACGCAAGCTCGAAGAGCTCACAGCCGAGGATGTTCGCCTGAACTATCGACAGAAAGGTGTCGATATGCGGATTGGCATCGACATCTCATCTCTGGCGCTGAAAAAACAAGTTAATCAGATTGTACTGATGGCTGGTGATGCCGATTTCGTACCTGCCGCGAAGCTCGCACGACGCGAAGGCGTCGACTTCATTCTTGACCCTATGTGGCAGCGCATTCCACCTTCGCTGAACGAACACATTGATGGGCTACGCTGCACCAGCCCCAAACCAATCCCGAGAGTTCGTACTTCTCAGACGGAAAAGACCGCTGAGAATACACAGGACGGTGGAGGCTAGTCCGCTTCACGGGTGCTCCTTCCGCCGCTGCAAATGCGCCGGCTCCAGCGCCTCAATTTCATAGCGATTGCCCGGATACGTCCGATTCGGCGCATCTGCCAGCAGGGTCGGGTAACCCCCAATCACGCACACTCTTTTTAAACTAGCCAACGCCTTCAGGCTGCCGGTCACGGCCTTCTGCATAAGTGCCGGTGGCGGTTGCAGATGCACCGCCGCAAGGAACGCCGGCTCATCCAGCAGACTCGTCACCGACGGTGCCACCAGCCCATGCAAGGGCGCCGGCAACCAGCCGCGAATGATGTCTAGCGTGGCATCAGCGACGCGAGCGCTGGCATCAGCGGGCACAAAATGGCGCTGGCTGTAGTCGTGCACGAAGGCATCAAACGCCGGCTTGCTCTCGGGGATGCCGACCAGACCCATGCGACGGCCGATCTCGCACCAGAAATTGAACCAGGCATTTTTTTCATGCGCGGTCATCGGCCGCCAGCTGAACTCGGCTGTCCAGCGCAGGGGGAACTCGATGAAGGTCCAGAGCACGAACAGGAAGTCATCCTGCGGAATACGGTAATTGCCGTGGGTCTGGTTGATGCGCGTGAGGGCGCGACTGCCGACCTCGCCATCCCAGCCCGATTCCATGAAATGGGCGATGAGCAGGCGCGTGTCGTCGTAGCGTTTCTGACCGTGATCTTTGAATTCGCGGGTACGGTCGAGCAGCGTGGATACGGTGTTACTGGCGTAGGTGTAGAACAGCGCGACTTCGAGCGAGCGCGTGATGTCCCAGGGGAATTCGTAGGCGGTGAGCAAGAAGACGATGCGCTGGCAATCGGCGTGCGCATCGAGGCCGGCGATTTCACCCGCGACAGCGGGGTTGGGCATGAAGCCGAAGCGTTTGCGATAGGTCGTGGTCATGCTTATGGGCAACCCGCCAACACATCCGCGCACCGAACACGCTGGCCGCTGCGCGTCGGAAAGTCGCGTACGGACTGAAAGTAGAAGCTGAAGCGCGGCAGGAATTGGCTGTCGGCGAGCAGGCGTGTGTCGGCATCGGCAAAGCCGGTTTCGCCATCACGCTTGAGCCAGCGGTCGAGCCAGGCCAGCGTGTAATGCTCGGCCATCGGTCGACCCCAGCCGCCAACACAGCGGCCATCCTTGACCTCGGGGCACCACGAGCTGGCCGGGAAAGACGGCAACAATGACCATTCGTAGTGCGAACTGCCACGAATGGTGATGTCGAATACTGGTACGCCAGCGGCCTGCCAGGCTTTGAATGGCGTGAGGTGGCCATCCTTGGGCGGCGTTTTCGTGAACGGAATAGGCGTCAAACCGTATTCGCCGTTCTGGCCCATGCTCGGCACACGCGCGGCAAACTTAGGATAAGTCGTGCTTTGCCCAGCAAACCCAGTCAGCCCCGGTAGATTGCCACCAGCACCGCCAGCCGACGTGCCATCCGGCGCCAACAAACCGTCCCAAGCCACAGCCACATCGACTGGATTAGCCGCATCCATTTTGCCCGGCCACGGGTCGGCACCGACACCGCCATAACCCTGCACAATCGACACACCCGTTGCGCCAAGCGAGTGCCCAACAATGCCCAGGCGCTCACGGTCCTGCACCACATGCTGCGGGTTGAACGCCGTCACCACGGTCGGGTAAGTACCGGCGCAGGTGGTGTTATGCGGATAGGGCTTGGCCGGCGTGGAGCGGAAGAAATCGATGGCATCGACCAAGCCTTCCCAGAACACCGCCGAGTTGGCGTTGCTGCCCTGCCCGCCCATCGGCGTCTGCTGATCGGAACGGCCCTGGCCGCGCGGATCGAAAGTCATCACGGCATAACCGGAGCGCACCAGCGCCTGCGCCATCCACCAGTACAGCGGTTCGGGCGCTTGCACGGAACCATTTTCGATGACCACCGTGGGCAGTTGGCCCGTGGCATTTTTCGGGCGCCAGACGCGGCCGGAAATGCGCGCGCAATCGCGATCGTAATAGGTCACCGGCTCGGCCACGGCCTCGCGCTCGTAGAACGGATCGATGCCCGGATAGCGGAAGGGATCGCCGACGCATTGCAGGCCCCAAGTTGAGCACAGCGGCGTGACGGGCGTGTTCAGCGACGCCCCGCCCGCGCTCAAGGGCAGGTAGCTGGGGTCGGCCGCGATCCGCTCAAGATAGGATTGGAGATTGGCCAGGCTCTGCTCCTGCGCACGTTGCAAGAAGACCGGGTTGCTGGCCTCTTCGCGAGGCGCTTCACTTACACGCGCGAAATTCTTTTGTTCGCAAGCGGCGAATTCGGCGCTGGCATCCGGGTAGGTACCGCAGGCGGGGTCGTCGGTGCTGGCGGTGGCCAGGTTGCCAAGTAATGGCAGGCTGGTTGCCGGCGCAGGATCGTTGCTGCCAGTTGCCATATTTGATGCCGAGCTGGAGCCGTCGCCACAGGCCATCAGAGCGCTGGCCAGCAAGCCAGTGCCGAGCGCACGAACAAGGTTCATAACAAAGTGCCTTTGTTGTTTTTATGCCCCGAAGGTACGCAAAAAACAGGCGTGCGGCCAGTCTGGTCTTAATCGGTCTTTTGAGAGTCGGCGAGGCTGCGCAGGAGGCCCAGCGCGATTGCCTGATTGGCCTCGGTGAGAGCGCGATAGATCCGGCGCAACTGCATACCGGAAGAGTCGTAGTCGCTGGGGATTTCGCGGGTCATGCTGGAAGCGATTGCCGTAGCACGCTCGGCCTCGTGAAATATATCGCTGACCTTCACACCGAGTGCCTCGGCAAGGGCCTCGAGAACATCCAGTGATGGGTTGCGTCTACCACTCTCAATACGAGACAAAGTACTCGTGGCCAGCTCAAGATCATTCGCCAGAGCCTCCAATTTGAGCCCCTGCTCTATCCGCAAACCTTTGATGACTAGACCAATTTTCATGGCCCGATTGTTCTGGCTTATATGCCTTATAGGCAAAGCCATAAAATCAAATAGCTTTGTTTATTTTGCCTTTAAGGCACATCTCTCTCCAATGATCTATTAGGTTTCTTGCAGCACTCACAACTCAATGTGGAGACTTGCAGCGCAAAGTAGCTCTGCTCGACGGCAAGGCTGATTTACGCGAATCACCGTTCTTGCCCACACCGATCATTTTCTTGACGCCACGCTGCATGCCGCCACTCCCTCCGTTGTGGCCACAGCCTGCAGCAACCGGCCTACATTCGGCTGCTGCGCCAACGCCACAATACTCAGATACTCACGGCGCCATCCCTGCTTTGGTGCAAAGCTCGCGTTCAGACTCAAGCCCTCGGCCGGGATGACATAGGGCCCCAGCCACGCACGCACAACACCATCATGGCGCAATTGTCGGCCACTATTTTCACCGTTGATCACGTTGCTGCCGAGACCCGATTCGGTCAGGGCAAGCCAGGCTTCGGCCGGCTCAGCCTGTTGCGGCGAGAGCCACTGATAATAGATGGTTGCCGTCAGCATGGATGCAGCATTCGATGTCATGGCAATGCCGAGACGAATGGGGGCCTTTTGCTGCGCCAGCGTATCGCGCCGGGACTCGAAGCGACCTGCTTCGCTCCAGTCCGGCAATTCAATGCCCGATACCAGCAACTGTGGCGTATAGACCCCTCGCGTACTGGATCTCTGGCGATACGCTGCCTGCCGTGCACTGAAGCGCGCATCGGAGAACGGGTCTTTCCAGCCCAGATAGTTCCAATAGTCGACATGCATCGAGAGCCCGATCACGTCTCCGTCAGCATGGCGCTGCAGTGTTTCGGAGAGCCAGCGGTCGGCCGGCGGGCAACTGCTGCAACCTTCGGACGTGAAGAGCTCCAGTACCGGCGTGACGGCTGTGCGGCTAGTCGTGGTACAAGACTCCACTGCTGCCAACAACGCAGCAGGGAGTAAACACAGAGACAGGATGAGCAAGCGCATGAGCGACTCCGGGCAGGAGAATTCCTACTGCTTAGACCCGGCCCTGCGCTGATTGTTACGCCGGTGTGATCTGCACCAGCAACTGCCTTAGGCCAACCTGTGCGCCAGCACTTGCCGTCACCAGCTCGACCGTGCCGGCCACCGGGGCCTGCAGGCGGAACTCCATCTTCATGGCTTCGAGAGTCAGCAGCAGATCACCCTTGGCTACCGTCTGCCCGGCGCTCACGGCAACGCTGACTACCTTGCCGTCGATAGGCGCGAGGATGCGACCATCACTACCGGCTTCGACGGTCTGTGCCGGCTCGTAGGTGATATCGATGAAGCAGGTGGTGAGCGGCTGCGCGACATCGGCATTGGCCAGCCAGAGCTGAGCGCCCTGCGCAGAGGCTGCGCGCGCGAACCAGGCGTGCTGGCGACGGCCATGCGCGAGGTAATCGACGCGGCAGCCCTGCACGGAAACGATGCGCACAGCCTCGGCCGCTTCTTCGCTGTCATCGACCGTGACGGTGTATTCGCCGAAGGCCGTGACTTCAACATCCAGCGTGACCTGCGCTTCGCCGTGGCGCAGCTTGAGCAGCACCGGCGTGCCATTGGCGCTGTGCCAACCCAGCAAGGTGCTGTCGAGCTCGCCTTTCTGCTGCAGCGCATGGGCATCCGTATGCACGATGAGCGCAGCAGCCAGCGCGCGATGCGCCGGTGTCGGCTCGGCCAGTGCGGTGATGCGCTCGGCTGGGAAGTGTTCGGCGATGAAGCCGGTGGTCACGCCCGGGCCCTGGAACTCGTCGTGCGAGAGCAGCTGAATCAGGAAGTCGCGGTTGCTGGCGAGGCCGAGGTAGGCGGTATCTGCGAGCATGGCGATGAGCTTCTTGATCGCCTGCGTACGCGTCTCGCCCCAGACGATGAGCTTGCCCTGCAGCGAGTCGTAGTACGGCGAAATGACGCCGCCTTCGATCACGCAGTGGTCAGCACGCAGGCCGGGGCCGGTCGGCGTCTGCCAAGCGAGAATCTTGCCGGTCTGCGGCAGGAAACCGCGCGCCGGATCTTCGGCGCAGAGGCGCACTTCAATGGCGTGGCCATGGCGACGCTCATCAAGCTCAACCTGCGTCAGCGGCAGCGGCTCGCCCTGGGCGACCAGCAGCTGCCAGGCTACGAGGTCGAGGTCGAAAATCAGCTCGGTGACGGGATGCTCGACTTGCAGGCGGGTGTTCATCTCCAGAAAGTAGAAATGGCCATCGGCGGCGAGCATGAATTCGACGGTGCCAGCACCGACATAGTTCACGGCCTTGGCAGCAGCAACAGCGGCCTTGCCCATGCGCGCGCGCAGCGATTCGCTGACCGCTGGCGATGGCGCTTCTTCGATGACTTTCTGGTTACGACGCTGCACCGAGCAGTCGCGCTCGCCGAGATAGACCACGTTGCCGTGACGGTCGCCGAAGACCTGGATCTCGACATGGCGCGCCTGCAGCACGGCCTTCTCGATCAGCAGCTGGCCATCGCCAAAGGCATTCTGCGCTTCGCTGCGTGCGGACTGGATGGCGGCCTTGAGCTCGGACTCGACATGCACCAGACGCATGCCACGACCACCGCCGCCAGATGCGGCCTTGACCATCACCGGCAGGCCGACCTTGATCGATTCGGCGACCAGCAGATCATCTTCCTGACCCGCGCCCTGGTAGCCCGGTACGCAGGGCACGTTGGCGGCGATCATGCGTTCCTTGGACGCGCTCTTGTTGCCCATGGCTTCGATGGCAAAGGGGTCCGGCCCGATGAACACCAGTCCGGCATCCTGCACGGCCTGCGCGAAAGCTTCGCGCTCGGACAGGAAGCCATAGCCGGGATGCACGGCGCCGGCACCGCTCTGCTGCGCGGCGGCGATGAGCTTGTCGATGCAGAGATAGGACTCGCCGACCGGGCCCGGGCCGATGCAAACGGCGGTGTCGGCTTCGCGCACATGCAGGGCATCGCGGTCAGCTTCCGAGTAGACGGCCACGGTGCGGTAACCGGCGGCGCGGCAGCCACGGATGATGCGCGCCGCGATCTCGCCACGGTTGGCGATGAGAACAGTGTCGAAACGGCTCATGCCGACGGCTCCTGCGAAAGGTTGGGATTGAGTGCGGCAGCATCTGCCGCCGTGACCGTCGAGGCCCAGTTCGCCTCGCGCTTCTGCAAAAAGGCACCGATGCCTTCCGGCGCTTCCGTGCTACGGGCGCAGGCGGCGAAATGCGCAGCGGCCTGATCGAGCACGGCATCCGGGTCGATGTGACCGACGCTGAGCAGGATCTGCTTGGTGCGCGCATTCGCGGCCGGCGCACAACGCAGAATCTGCGTCAGCGTCAGACCCAGACGCTCGGCGAGCTCGGCTTCATCGGCAAAAGTTTCGTGCACGAGGCCAAGGCGCAGCGCCTCGCGGCCATTGAACTGGGCGCTGGTCAGGCAGAGACGGCGCGCCTGCGTGAGGCCGATGCGCTCGACCACAAACGGCGCGATCTGCGCCGGCGGCAAGCCGCGCGAGGTCTCGGGCATGCCGAACTTGCTGTCGACATGGGCGAAGGCAATATCAGACACGCAGGCAAGGCCGAAGCCGCCGCCGAGCACGCCGCCTTCACAGATAGTCACCAGCACCTGCGGGATGGCCGCTGCCGAACGCAGCATCTCGCCGAAGGAGCGGTTGACGGCGACGATGGGGTCAGCCGCACCCGCCGGCAGCGGCTTGGCGACATCGCTGAACACGCCCTTGAGGTCGGCACCGGCGCAAAAGTGGCCGCCGGCACCGCGCATCAGCACCACGCGCACATCGGCGCGCTCGTGCAGGTGGCGGAACACGGCGATCAGCTCGGCGACCATCTCCGGGTTGAGCGCATTGCGCGCATCCGGGCGGTTCAGGGTCAGGCGCAGCAGGCCGCGCGCGCTGTCAAAGTCGAGGCGGATCTGCTGGGTAACAGGAAAGCTCATGGTCATCTCCAGATCAGAATCGCGACACGCCGAAGCTGTTCGGACGAGTCGTCCGCAACGGGGCTTCACGGCAGATGGACAGCGTCAGCGCGAGCACGCGGCGGGTATCGCGCGGATCAATCAGGCCATCATCGAAGAGGCGTGCAGATGCCGCGAAGGCATGGCCGTCCTCGTCGAACTTTCCGATGATCTGCTGCTCCAGCGCGTTGAGCATGAACTCTTCCTGCTCACCGACCGGGCGGCCTTCCTTGTTCCATTTCTCGCGCGTGATCACCGACATGACCTTGGCCGCCTGCTCGCCACCCATGACGGCGGTGCGGCTGTTCGGCCAAGCGAAGATGAAGTGCGGGCCAAAGCCGCGACCGCACATGCCGTAGTTGCCGGCACCAAACGATCCGCCCATGACGATGGTAATCTGCGGCACGGTGGCATTGGCCACGGCCTGGATCATCTTCGAGCCGTGCTTGACGATACCGCCCTGCTCCGACGCCGAGCCGACCATGTAGCCGGTGGTGTTCATCAGATACACGATGGGGATGTTGGCGTGGCAGCAAAGCTGGATGAACTGGCCGGCCTTGGTGGCACCGGCCGTGGTGATCGGGCCGTTGTTGGAGATGATGCCGACCTGATGACCATCAATAACGGCGCGACCGCAGACGGTCTGCTTGTCGTACTCGTTCTTGAATTCGAGAAACTCAGAGGCATCGACCAGACGCATGATGACTTCGCGCGGATCGAAGGGCTTGCGGTAGTCAGCCGAGACCACGCCGCAAACTTCCTCGATGTCGTACAGCGGCGCACGCACCGGCACGCGCGGCACCGCCGGCTTGTCGGCATTCCAGTTCAGGCTGCGCACGATATCGCGCGCCATGCGAATGCCGTCAGCGTCGTTCTCGGCGAGAAATTCGGCAGTACCGGCGAGCTGGGTGTGCATCTCGGCACCCCCCAGATCTTCATCAATGGCGACTTCGCCGGTGGCGGCGAGCAGCAGTGGCGGGCCGGCGAGAAATACCTTGGCCTGCTTGCGGATCATCACCACATAGTCGGACAGACCGGGCATGTAGGCGCCACCCGCCGTCGATGAACCGTGCACGATGGTGACTTGCGGGATGCCCGCTGCCGACAGCCGCGCCTGATTGGCGAAGGTGCGGCCACCAGGGATGAACAGCTCGGCCTGATACATCAGGTTGGCGCCGCCGGACTCGATCATCGACACCACCGGCAGCTTCTGCTGCAGCGCGATCTCTTGCAGGCGCAGCGTCTTCTGCACGCCCCACGGCGTCATGGTGCCGCCCTTGATGGCGCTGTTGGAGGCCACGATCAGGCAGCGCACGCCCTCGACATAGCCGATGCCGGCGATCATGTTGCCGCCGGCCAGCGAGCCATCGCGGTCATCGTGCATCTTGTAGCCGCACAGGGTGGACAGCTCCAAGAACGGCGAGCCGCGATCGAGCAGCAGATGCAGTCGTTCGCGCGGCAGCATCTGCTTGCGCTTGTGGAACTTGGCACGCGCCTTCTCTTCCGAGCCGCGCACCTTGCTTTCGACTTCACGCAGGGCGGCGACGGCGGCGAGCATGCCGTCGCGGTTGGCGCGGAAGATCTCGTCCTGCGAGTTGATCCGGGATTCGAGCACAGTCATCTTGTCAGTCTCACTTCAGCGATGCCGCAACAGCGGCCGGCACGGGAATGTCGATATCGAGCAGCATTTGCGCGAAGCACTTGCCCTGCGGGTCAGTACGCAGCGAGGCGATGCCGCCGCCGCCGAGCGCATAACGCACTAGGAAATTGAAGCTGTTGCTGCCCGGCAATTCCCAGCGCGACACCGAGCCGTTGGCCGCGATCAGGTGGGCGAAATAACCGGCCACACGCTGCTCGCTGAGCGCCGTGCGGATGTACGGGAGATACGCCGGGTCACGCGCCATGACGCCGACATTGCCGTGGTCGCCCTTGTCGCCGCTACGGGCGATGGCGAGTTTGATCAGCGGCACATTGACGGCATCGGCTCCCGGCGTCCAGGTCTCGCCAGCGGGCTGCGGTGTCAGCGCGGCTGGATCAAACGGCGCACCCTCGACCACGACCACCGGCGTACGCACGCCCTCGAAATCGACCGTGATGGCGACATCGCGCTTGGGCACCTTGCAGGACCAGAGCTGCACCACCGGCTGCACGCTCGGACGACCGCCGAAGTAGCCGGTCAGGCCCGGTGCCATGCCGGTCGCGGCCTGCGCCAGCTCCTTGGAAAACAACACCAGCGCGGCCTTCTCGCGATGCTTGGCGGCGATCTTCACCACCACCTCACGGGTCGCCAGCGCACCGGCACGAGCGTTCGGGCCGTACATGGTTTCAGCGCCGAGCAGCTCGATATTGGTCTCGCCGAACGGGCCCCAGCCCTTGGCTTCAAACAGCTTTTCGCACTTGGTGATGAGCGCCTGTGCCACGCGCGCAGCTTTCGCCGGGGCATCGCGGCCGCCCATCAAAAAAGTTGCGGTAATGCGGTTGCCGCGCGGCGTGGTGCCGGAGACCTTGTAGGTGTCCGGCGGCACGAAGCCGCGCGCGCCCTGCACCAGCACCGAATCCGGACCGACCTGGGCCAGGGTCGCGGTGGTGAAATCGCAGCGCACATCCGGCAGCAGGTAAGCACGCGGGTCGCCGATCTCGTAGAGCATCTGCTCGCCAACGGTGCCGATGGTGACCGCGCCGCCGGTGCCAGCCGGCTTGCCGACCAGGAAGGAGCCGTCCTCACGAATGTCTACAAACGGGAAGCCCATGTTCTCGTAACCGTCCGAGACCGTTTCCCAGTCGGTAAAGTTGCCGCCGGTGCACTGCGCGCCGCACTCGATGACATGACCCGCCAGCGAGCCCTGAGCCAGCTTGTCGTAGTCAGTCGCCGACCAGCCGAACTCGTGCATCATCGGGCCGAGTGCCACGGCGCTATCCACACCACGACCGGTGATGACGATGTCGGCACCCTGCCTTAGCGCTTCGGCCACCGCCGGTGCGCCGAGGTAGGCATTCATGCTCACCAGCATGCCGGGGAACGGCGTACCGCTCTCCATTTCGGTGATGCCGGCTTCGCGGAATTCGCCCTGACGTGCAGTCAGGTCATCACCCTCGACGACCGCGATGCGTAGCGTGATACCCGCCGCAACGGCCGCCGCCTGCAAGGCATCGCGACAAGCGCCGACGTTCATGCCGCCGGCATTGCTGATGACCTTCATGCCCTGCGCCTTCACGGCCGGCAGCAGCGGCGTCATCACATCCACGAAGTCACGGGCATAACCCTGCGCCGGATCTTTCATGCGCTGCACGGCGAGGATGGACATGGTGACTTCGGCGAGATAGTCGAACACCAGATAGTCGAGCTGACCGTGATTGACGAGCTGCTCGGCGGCGGTACTGGTGTCGCCCCAGAAAGCGGATGCGCAACCGATACGGATGGATTTCATGCGTGACTCCAAATGGGGGATGACAGCGTGTTCACAGAGTCTCACCAAACAGCTCGCGGCCGATCAGCATGCGACGGATTTCCGATGTACCGGCACCGATTTCGTAGAGCTTGGCATCGCGCCAGTAACGGCCGACCGGGTTCTCGTTCATGTAGCCATTGCCGCCTAGGCACTGGATCGCCTGCCCGGCCATCCAGGTCGCCTGCTCGGCGGAATAGAGGATGGCACCGGCGGCGTCCTTGCGCGCCGGCTCGCCGCGATCGCAGGCCTTGGCGACGGTGTAGACATAGGCGCGGCTGGTGTTGAGCGCGACATACATGTCGGCGAGCTTGCCCTGCATGAGCTGAAACTCGCCGATGGCCTGACCGAACTGCTTGCGCTCGTGGATATAGGGCAGCACCACATCGAGACAAGCGGCCATGACGCCGAGCGGACCACCACTGAGGATGGTGCGCTCGTAGTCGAGGCCAGACATGAGCACGCGCACGCCGCCGTTAAGCTGGCCGAGCACGTTCTCGACCGGCACTTCGCAATCCTGGAAAACCAGCTCGCAGGTGTTGGAGCCGCGCATGCCGAGCTTGTCGAGCTTCTGCGCCGTGCTGAAACCCTTGAAACCTTTCTCGATGATGAACGCCGTGATGCCGCGCGGACCGGCGGTGATGTCGGTCTTGGCGTAGACCACCAGCACGTCGGCATCCGGCCCGTTGGTGATCCACATCTTGTTGCCATTGAGAATGTAGCGGTCGCCTTTCAGGTCGGCGCGCAGCTTCATGCTCACCACATCAGAGCCGGCGTTCGGCTCCGACATCGCCAGCGCACCGACATGCTCGCCGGTCAGCAGCTTCGGCAGGTACTGGCGCTTCTGCGCATCCGTCCCGTTCTTGCCGATCTGGTTCACACAGAGATTGGAATGGGCACCATAAGACATCCCGATCGCCGCCGAAGCGCGCGAGATCTCTTCAACCACCACGGTATGCGCGAGATAGCCAAGCCCTGCCCCGCCGTATTCCTCTTCTACGGTGATGCCGAGCAGACCCATGTCGCCGAACTTGCGCCACAGGCCCATGGGAAATTCGTTGATGCGATCAATTTCGTTGGCAATCGGCGCGATCTCGGCGGCAACGAACTGGCGCACGGCATCGCGCAGAGCGTCGATGGTTTCGCCGAGGTCATGATTCAAAGAGGGAAAATGCATGGTGGTAACCCGTGAAGAAGATGGTGACTGACGGGTTCAGAGTGTGTTCGCAGTGCTCGCTAGCGACAATGAGAAAAACGGCAATTAAATCGATAAAAACGGACATGAAACTTGCTAATAGTCCACATAATCGCGAGTAAAATGCAGTTTCACCGATTTAATGGGACAAGCCTCCCAGGAATCCACCCTATTGCCGGGAGCGTCGGATGAATCCGCTGCATCACACCGTCTCGCTCCATGTCGCGCAAGCCATGCTGCAGCGCGCCAGCACCGCCGGCCATGACCGCGATGCCCTGCTGCATGAATCCGGCATCAGCGCGGCCCTGCTCGATGATCCGGCAAGTCGCCTGCTGCCAGTGCAGTTCGCCAACCTCATGCGCGCGCTCTGGCGGCTGAGCGGCGACGAATTCATGGGCTTCACCGAGCTGCCCAGCCGCGTCGGCACCTTTCCGCTGATGATGCACGCCGCGCTCAACGCCGAAACGCTCGGCGAGGCGCTGCGCCACGGCTGCCATTTCTATCGCGTGCTGACGGATGAGATTACGCTGTCTTTGCGTGAACAGGAGGACACCGCCCGCTTCGTTCTGCGCCTGCGCCGTCCCGAGCTCGACACCGGTCATGTGCTCAACGAAACCATTCTGCTGTGCTGGTATCGCTTCGCCTGCTGGCTGATCAATCGCCGCATCCTGCTCAGCGAAACCACCTTTGATTATCCAGCACCGGCGCATGTCGCCGAGTACCACCAGCTCTATCCCTGCCCACACCACTTCGCGCACCCCGAAACCACGCTGGTGTTCGATGCACGCCTGCTCAGCCTGCCCATCACGCGCAGCCGCGACGAGCTGAAGGCCCTGATTCGCGAGCTACCGTTGGGTTTTTTCATCAAGCCGGTATTTCAGGGCAGCTTCGGGCACCGCGTGCGCAGCCGACTCCTGCAAGGCGAAGGCGGCGAATTACCGGGGCTGGATGCCGTCGCGGCAGATTTCTTTGTGACCGGGCGCACGCTGCGCCGCAAGCTGCTCGACGAAGGCACCAGCTTTCAGGAGATCAAGGATGGCCTGCGCCGGGATCAGGCCATGACCTTGTTAAGGCAGACGCAAACGCCGATCCAGACAGTCGCGCAGCAAGTCGGCTTTCGCGAAGCCACCGTCTTCATCAAGGCCTTCCGACAATGGACCGGCATGACGCCCGGCGACTATCGGGCGCGCACGCTGAAACGACTGGCAGCACCTTCATAGCTCAAGCCTTCACAAACGCCGCAATCTCCGCAATAGCCTGATCGGCCTCTGGCAAAATTCCGCCCATCATCTGGAAGTCGTGGAAGAGACCGTCCCAGACGCTCAGCGTGAGGTCCCAGCCGATCTCGGCCGCGCGAGCGGCGAGACGCTCAGAGTCGCTGTAGAGAATCTCTTCCGTGCCGACCTGCACCAGTGTCAGTGGCAGGCCACGCAAATCGGCAAACAGCGGCGAGACCAGCGGGTGGTCCGCCGGTGTCGAGCCCAGATACATCGGCGTCTTGGCGTAAATCCAGTCCAGACTCAGCATAGGGTCGGCTTTGGCATTGCGCTGCAGACTTTCGCCAGACAAGGTGAGGTCAATAAACGGCGAGATCAGCACCAGCTTGCCCGGCAGCGGCAGCCCCTGATCGCGGATCGACAAGGCCAGCGCCAGTGCCAGACCACCGCCAGCAGAGTCGCCCATTAAGGCTACTCGCGCCGGATTCACGCCGCGCTCCAGTAAGCCACGATAGGCATCCAGCGCATCATCCAGCCCCGCCGGAAAGACATGCTCGGGCGCGAGGCGGTAATACGGCACATAAGTCGTGGCTTTCAGCGCCAGACCAATGCGCGAGGTCAGCGGGCGATGCGTGCTCGGCGAACACACCACATAGCCGCCGCCGTGCATGTAAAACACAACCTGATCCGTGCTGCCATCGCGCGGGGTAATGACTTCGGCGCGCTGCTGCCCTAAACGCGTCTCGCCGACCACAGCCTGGCGCGGCACCCAGCCATTGCGCAGCGCCGCCTCAGTGAGTTTGCGCTGCCAGACCACCGGCACGCGACTGCCCCACAACGGGCGGATACTGCCGCGCATGACCAGCGGCAACACCTTTCGTGCCACCTGGCTTTTCCACTGGGCCAGACCGCTTAGCTGCGGCCGATGATCAATACGCTGCATACATCCTTCCTCTACTTAAACCACGCGGCTCTTAAACAATAGTGTAGTGCGACCAATTCGGCTTGCTGGTCCGCAAACGATAGTCAATCGTGAAGCCCGACCAGTTCGCCGTGTTCTTGCCAGAGGCGTTGACATACCAGCTGGTGCAGCCGGAATCCCAGACCGTCTTGTGCAGACGCTCCTGCAACTTGCGGTTGAACTCGCTCATCGGCGCTGCCTGCACATCCATATAGCGTGCGCCACGCTCGCGCAGCGCCAAGGCACACTGGCGAATGTAGTTCATCTGGCTTTCCAGCATGAACACGATGGAATTGTGCCCCAGATTGGTATTCGGGCCATACATCATAAAGAAATTCGGAAAGCCGGCCACGGTCATGCCCAGATAAGCCTCCGCGCCATCCTGCCAGCGCTGGTTCAGCTCCCGCCCGCCCAGCCCAGTGATCTGCATGGGCGCGAGGAATTCGGTGGCCTTGAAGCCGGTACCCCAGATGATGACATCGACCTCGTGGTGAACACCGTCGCTGGTCACGATGCCAGTCGCATCCGCCCGCTCCACGCCGCCATTGACCACGGTCACCTGTGGCTGAGCCAGCGCCTGATAGTAGTCATTGGAAATCAGGATGCGCTTGCAGCCAATCGGATAGTCCGGCGTGAGCTTGGCGCGCAGTGCCGGGTCACTGACCGTCGCGTCGAGATGACGCTGGAACTGGCGCAGCGGCAGCGCCATGAATTTGTCCGATACCGTGAACGCCAGCGCATTGCGCTCGTGATTGAGGTATTGCCAGAGACGGCTGCCCATCTGCACCTTGGGCATGCGCTTGAACAGCGCCTGCTCAATGCCGAGATAGCGGCGATCCGGCTTGGGAATCACATACGGTGCCGAGCGCTGAATCAGTACCAGACTCTTCGCCTTCGGTACGATCTCTGGCACGAACTGGATGGCGCTGGCGCCGGTGCCGATGACGGCAATGCGCTTGCCCTCCAGCGCAATGTCGTAATCCCAACGCGCGGAATGAAAGACCTCGCCCTGGAATTGATCGATATCCTGCACCGTGGGCGTAGCCGGACGATTGAGCTGGCCCACCGCCGAAATCAGCACGCGCGTCAGAATCGTTTCGCCTTGTTGGGTGCTGATGCGCCAGAGACCAGCGGCCTCATCAAAAGCCGCCGCCGTGACTTCGGTGTTAAAGCGGGTCAGCCCACGCAGATCATGCTTGTCGGCACACTCACGCAAATAGGCGTGGATTTCCGCCTGCCCGGCGAACTTCCGCGTCCAGCGCGTGTTCGGCTCGAACGAAAACGAATACAGGTGCGACGGCACATCGCAGGCCGCGCCGGGATAACGGTTATCGCGCCAGACGCCGCCAACATCGGCCTCTTTCTCCAGAATCACGATATCGCTGAAGCCGGCATCCCTGAGCTGGATGGCCATGCCCAGTCCGGCAAATCCACTGCCGATGATCACTGCATCATGCACCTGTGCTGTCGTCACGGTTTAAACCCTCAATTATTCAATATGGCCGGCAGCGTACCGAGAAGCGCGAAAAGACGGTATGGTCAGAGCGGCCAATTTATTGATAGTTTCTGCCAAACCATCATTCTCCTGCAAAGTACCGACGAGCCCCAGATGAACCCGTGGAACTTGATACGCCCCGTGACCAGCGCCGCCCTGCTGGCTCGGCTCGGCCAGGAGCAGGGCCTGACGCCGGCTTCCTGCTTGGACGCCACGGCACTGACCGAGGCAATGCTGGCTGACCCCGCTGCCACCGTCATCGCCTTGGATGAGCTTCAGATTGCCCGCAATCTGGTCAGCCACCTCGGCGCTGAGCAGCCCCTAGGGCTGGAGGCCGGGCTGCGCTATCACCTCACGGCCTACGGCATCTGGGGCTATGCCCTGCTCAGCAGCCCGACGCTGCGCAGTGCCATCGACATCGGTCTGCGCTACCTCGACCTGACCTATGCCTTCTGCCGGATACGCAGCGAAGTTCGTGGCGATGAGCTCTGGCTGATCCTTGATGACCGCGATATTCCGGCCGACCTGCGCCGCTTCATGGTCGAGCGTGACAGCGCCGCCATCATGACCATACAACGCGAGCTATTTGCCCAGGCCATCCCGGTGAAAGCCGTGGGCTACTGCTTTCCGGAGCCGGCGTATCCGGAACGCCTGCAGGAGATTTTCGGCGTCGCCGCCCGCTACAACGCCGAGTGCAATTACGCCGTGCTCGACAGCCGCCTGCTCGACCTGCCGCTGCCGCAGGCCAACCCGGTCACCGCCGCCTTCTGCGAAAGCCAATGCCAGGCACTGCTCAGTCAGCGTCTGACCCGCTCGGGGCTGGCCGCCCAGGTCCGCGATTGCCTGCTGAAAAAGCCCGGCCACATGCCTGCCATGGATGAGACGGCGCAGGCACTGGGCCACAGCCTGCGCACCCTGCATCGGCGGCTAAAGGAAGAAGGCACCAGCTTTCGGGCGCTGACCGAGGAGGTACGCGAGGCACTGGCGGAGGAGTTTCTGCAGAACAGTCATCTCAGTCTGGAGGAAATTGCCGACCGTCTCGGCTATGCCGAAGCGTCCAGTTTCATTCATGCCTTCAAGCGCTGGAAAGGCCATCCGCCACGTGCCTACGGCAGGACTTGAGGCTGAAAATGCCAATTTCGCGGTGCTTACGCACAAAATTTCATCGTTCCCGTTGCCGCCGGTCGCGTGTTTTGGTATAAATCGCGCCCTCGCTGTCAGCCGCCGATCTAGGTGGCCAGTAGATCGCCATTGCGGAGAGCTGAAATGTCCAAGGTTTGCCAAGTTACCGGCAAGCGTCCGATCGTTGGTAACAACGTTTCGCACGCCAACAACAAAACGAAGCGTCGCTTCGAACCGAATCTGCACTACAAGCGTTTCTGGCTGGAAAGCGAGAAGCGTTTCGTGCGTCTGCGTGTGTCCACCAAGGGCATGCGTACCATCGATAAGCTGGGTGTTGACGTGATCGTTGCTGATCTGCGCGCTCAAGGCGTCAAGGTCTAAGGAGCAATATCATGCGTGATAAAATCCGTCTCGTCTCAACGGCTGGTACTGGCTACTTCTATACCACCACGAAGAACAAGCGCACCATGCCGGGCAAAATGGAGATCAAGAAGTTTGATCCGAAGATTCGCCAGCATGTTCTCTTCAAGGAAGCCAAGATCAAGTAATTGATCGGCAACTTGCAGATGAAAAAACCGGCTCATGGGCCGGTTTTTTTATGTCTACGATTTCGTGTTTTGTGCCGGGCGGGCCTGTCCTGGTACACGCCCACTCAGGGCTTCTCATACCCCACACGGTGAACCCAGCTGCCGCGATCCTGATACGGCATGGTGACGCAACTTGTGCCCGGCACTGTGTCTGAACCCGGCCCCACCGCACCCGACAGCGAACAAATCTGGCTGCGTGGATGCACGCGCGTGCATTTGGCCAGATCGGCCACGGCCAAGGCATTGCCACTGTTGTAGGTCGTGGCCAGACGACTCAAGGTCGTCTTCAACGCCGCCAGCAGAATGGCATCACGCGAACGCCCGCCAGCCCAGTCGCGACGATTGACGATGGCCGAGGTGCTCGGCGCCAGAATGCGCAGCACCACATTGTCCATCACGCTCTGATCAAAGACATGACTGCCAACACCAGCAACCCGGTCATAGGCAGTCAAATCAGCCGCCAGCACATCGCTTTTGAGCGCGATAAACAGCTCATCGCGCAAGGCCGTGACCAGCTCGCCAAAAATCGTCGCAGCAGCGCCATCGCGGGCGCCTGGGTCATTGATGTCGATGTTCGGGCCGTAGTGGCTGCGGTTCCAGTTCAGCACCAGATCCAGCGCGGTCTTCTCGGTAACACTGAGTTGCGCCTGCGCACTGCTGCGGAAAGCGCGTAGCACCGGCAGGTATTCGCGAGCACGCGGATCGATAGTGCCGACATGCTCATCCAGCGCTTTCAAATCTGCGAAAGCCCAGTCGCTGCGGGTCGCGAGCTTGTCGAGAATATTAGTCACGCGCTGGCCGGCACCGCCGGGGCGACTGGTGCTGCCCAAACCTTCGCCATCAAGCCAGCCGACTGCGGGCTTGTTGTTCCAGTTGGCGAGATAGCCCTGCGCTGGGTCGCGCACCTGTGGCGTCTTCTCGAATGGCAGCAACCCGGCGTGATCGAAAGCGCCGGTGCCTGGAATCGGCAGGCGCATGTCGGCCTGCGCGCTGCGCACAAAATGCAGGCCGGGGTGATAGAAGGCGATATGACCATCGCGCGTGGCAACGGTGGTGTTTTCGTTCCAGGTCACCAGGCGCATGGCAGCATCGAACTCGGCGAAGTTGCGCGCCTTGTTCCAGGCCCGAATACCTTCAATAGTCTCAATCTCGCGCTTCCACATGGCGTAGGCCAGGCTGCGACCCATGCCTCTGGTATCATCACGCGCGACCAGCGGGCCATGCACGGTACGGCAAATCTTGTTGGCCTGGCTCAACGCTGCCGGCCCGAATGGCACGCCCGATGTGGCCGCACGGAACTTGAAGGTCTCGTTGCGACAGCTCATGGCCTTCCATTTACCATCGTGGAAATACTGGTCGGCTTGGCAGGTGCCGGCGGCTTGCTGCGCGGTCGAGCACAGAGTTTCAATAAAACTGTCGATGGTCTTTGAATAGCCCGTGGTCAGACCCCAGGCGGCATGCTCGGTGTAGCCAATGCCGACCACCGGCAGGATGGGCACCGACGATCCGCGCGCGTCATAGCCCGCCCCGTGAATCTCGTACTCGACCAGCAACAGCGGGTAGCCATAGCCCAGCTGCGGGCCGCTGACCATGAGCGTACCGCCATCGCGGGTGCGCGACGGTGCCAGCGCATAAGCATGCGAGCCACCGTGCAGATAGGCACGCAGCTCGTTCAGGGCAAGCACGATCTGACGCTGCGCGCGTGCCCCTTGCGCTTTGTAGGCCACCTGTGTGGCTGATTTAGCCAGCTTGCCTGTGGCTGCCAGCTCGCGTTTCGCCGCGCCACGCAGACCGCTGGATGCCGAGGTGGCCATTGCCAGCGACGGCTGCGAGCATGGCGCCGGCGCAGCACTGCTGCCGGTGCCGTCACCCTGAGCGATGGAGTCGGGCAAGGTCATCGCCCAGTCCGCCATTTGCTCGAAGACGGCATCGCGCGCGGAGACCGAACCGGGCTGGTTGCTGAAATTGCCCGTGCCCACCGGCACCGACACCACAGCCTTGGCATCATCCAGCCAGGTCAGATCGAGAAAGGCGTCCTTGCCGGCACGCGGCGAACCGAGGCGCGTCGACAGCGCTTTCAGCAGGCTGACGTTCTGGAACTCGTTGCCACCCTCGGCAGCCACGAAACGCGTGATGTAGACTCCCGACGCCAGCACATCCGTAGCCGTGATCGGCTCCGGTAAGCTGCTCAGCAGCGCATATTCGGCAGGCAACAGCGATGGGTTGCCGCGCACCTCGGCAATGCGCGCATTGGCACCGTCCACATAGCCGAGCACAGCATCGCGGGCATCGGGCGAGAGCTTGTCGAAGTAGGTCTGGTATTCGGCATCGGTATAACCGACCACGCGCTGCTGCAAATCGGCCGGCACCGCGCCGCAGCCGGTAAGCTCAGCCAGCGAACCGCGCGCGGTACGGCGCACGGCATCGAGCAGAAACAGGCGGTCCGTGGTCACCGCATGACCCACGCCATGCCAGAGGTCACGCACCGTGTCAGCATAGATGATGGGCACGCCATAGCTGTCGCGATAGACCTGCACGCCGTCTTTCGGCGAAGTCGGCGTACCCGGTCGCGTGCCGAGCACAGCAGGCTTGGCTTTGAAGCTCCAGTACAGCTCGCGCTGGTCATCGACATGGGCACCGAAATCGCCGGGGTTACCGGTGAGTAGGCCCTGAGCCTGCCCGGGAATACTGAAAAAACCGCTCTGCCCCGGCGGCAATACCGTCTCGGCCTTCAGCACCAGCTCGCTGGATGGTGTGACGCGTGGCGCAGAACCGCCGCTGTCACCAAGGCCGCAAGCGGTCAATGCCAGTGCAAATAGGGGAAGGCTGGCCTGTTGTGCCAGTACGCGGATTTTCATTGCAGACTCCAGATTGCTCTTGGCGGCATCTTGCGGATAACGAATGCCGCACTCTACCCTCACCAGCCCAAAGCAGCAAAAGGTCGGCGAAATTTGTGCAGTCGCACACGACCAAGGCTCGTCCTATACTCGTGTCACTTTCATGGCCAGTACACATGCATGTCACACCACTCGATCCCGCTTGCCGAACACACCTTGGCCTGGCGCTGGCGCCAAGGCCAGCTGCAGGTCATCGAGAAAACCCAAGCACTACCGCTGGCAAACCTGCTCAACATTGACCGCCAGAAAATCGCCCTGCGCCGCAACACCGAGCAATTTGTCCGTGGCCTGCCGGCCAATCATGTCTTGCTCACCGGCGCTCGTGGCACCGGCAAATCCTCGCTGGTGAAGGCCCTGCTGCATGAGTTCGCCAGGGATGGCCTGCGCCTGATCGAAGTGCCGCCGCACGACCTCATTGACCTGCCCGACATCGTCGCGCCGCTGCGTGGCCGTGCCGAGAAATTCATTCTTTATGTCGATGACTTCTCCGTGGCCAGCAACGATCCGGCCCTCATCGCGCTGAAAACGGCGCTGGATGGCGGTGTCGAAGAAGCGCCGGACAATGTGCTGATTTACGCCACCAGCAACCGCCGCTACCTGATGCCGTCGCTCAAGTCCGACAATGCCGAGTACCAGTGGATAGACGACGAAGTTCATCCAGGCGAGTCGGTCGAAGAGAAAGTTTCGCTGTCGGAGCGCTTCGGCCTGTGGCTGTCATTTCTCGCCTTCGGCCAGAGCGAATACTTGGATCTGGTGCAGCATCATCTGCAACAGCTCGGCTACACTGCGTGGAATGACCAAGTTCGTGGCGAAGCGCTGCGCTGGGCACAGACCCGCGCCTCACGCAGCGGCCGTGTCGCCATGCAGTTCGCTAGAGATTGGTCGGGCCGCCAACAACTGTCACACTCAGAATCATTACAATAAATCGGAGTTCTCATGGCCTCTGCAAGTCCCGGTGGTATTCGCTTTAATGCCGAAAGCAGCGAATCAGCCCTACTCTCTGCCTTGCGTGTGGGTGACCGACTCGCCTACCGCGAAGCCATGCGTCGCTTCGGCGGCTCCATGCTCGCCGCCGCCCGCGCCGTCGCCCCGCAACACGCGGAAGATGCCGTGCAAGACGCCTGGATTTCGGTTTATGGCGCCATCAAGGACTTCGAAGGCCGCTCCGGCCTGAAGACTTGGCTGACCCGCATCACCATCAATAAGGCTTACAACTACCTGCGCAAGCAGGGCCGCGAAGTTTCGCTGGAAGGCTTGGAAGCTCGCCATGACCCACTCGATGGCGCCTTCACCAGCGAAGGTCGCTGGGCCACGCAATGGCAACAATGGGATAACGATACGCCGGATGCCTTGCTCAGTGCGCATGTGCTGCAGGAGTGCATCGAGCACCACATGGATGAAATGCCGGAGGGCCAGCGCTTAGCGCTTACGCTAAAAGATATTGAAGGACTTTCTCCGTCAGAAATCTGTAACACGCTGACCATCAGCCCGTCTAACTTTCGCGTATTGCTACACCGTGCCCGAATTCGGGTTTTCTCCATGGTGTCGCACTACGAGGAGACTGGCGAATGTTGAAATGCAGAGATGTAGGCACGAATGCCACCGAATTCCTCTCCGGAGCACTGCCCTGGCGCGTCAACTTGGGTGTGATCTGGCATTTGCTGCGCTGCGGTAACTGCCGTCTCGCCGTCATCCAAATCCTGACCCTGCTGCGCGCGCTGCGCAAACGCCCAGCCAAGCCACCAACTGAAGCACAGATCAAAATGTGGATGGATGCGCTCGACCACGATCACAGTGGCCATACGCATCACTAAGCTGGATATGCGATAGCAAAAGCCCGGGAAGTCCCGGGCTTTTTCGTTCATGGCGGATGGCTTGCTTTCGCCAACGCTTACTTCCGCAGCCATCGCGCCCAGAAATAATCCAGGCTCACATAACGACCACCGCCGCTGACCATCAAGGCTAGCAACATCAGGGCATAAGTCACCGCAAACTCAACGCCATTGTTGAGAATGACCAAGCTGCCGGAGCTGGTCAGCGCATCATAGTCGCCATGCTCACGCACCAGCGCACGAATGCTGTCGAGATTAGCAATCGCCTGCATCACACGCTCATTGGTAAACGGCGCATGAACATCGGCAATGGCCTGCCAGCCAAACTCGCCATGTACGGTCAGGATGGCGACAATCATGGTGACCAGCAGCGGTATCGAGATCCAGCGCGTAGCTAGACCGATGGCCAGCAGCACCGCACCGCCCAGCTCGGCGGCGGTTGCCAGAAAGGCGAGCAGCCAGGGCATCGGCAGGCCAAGGCCAAACTCGGGATCACCAAACCACGACACCGTGTCGTCGAACGCGGCATATTTCTGCATGCCGGCCATCCAGAACACCGGCACCAGATAAAGGCGCAGGCCGAGTGCTGGCAGGCCATCGAAGTGGCGTAAAAAGCTCAGGTAGTGGCTGAGCATCTCGTCTGTACGCTGCAGCAGGCATTTGATCTTCATGTATTCTATTTCCTGGGTTGGCCGTTACTTCTGCTCTGACGGTGCATGTGCTCGGACATTACAGTGAAAATATTTTTCTTTGATGTCGTAACAAATGCCTTCGTCAATACTCTAAAGGGGGACACTGGCGACAATTCGTTGGTGAGCTACCCAAAATCCTGAGGATATGAATCATGAACAAGCTGCAAACTCTGACCCCGATCGCTGCTCTTTTTGCTCTGTCCATCACTGGCATGGTTCACGCTGGCGAAGCTCCGGCTGCTGCCGCTGCTGCTCCGGCCGCTGCTCACGCTGAAGGCAAGTGTGGCGAAGCCAAGTGCGGCGCCAAGAAAGCTGCCGAAGCCAAGTGCGGTGCTGACAAGAAAGCTGCCGAAGCTAAGTGCGGCGCTGACAAGAAAGCTGCTGAAGCCAAGTGCGGCGCCAAGAAGTAAGCTGAAACATGAACGGGACGACAGCACAGGACTTTCACGTGCAAGGTTTTCCCGTACAGGGAGCTGGCCTGGGTCTGCGCCGCAGTTTTTTAGCGGAGCTGGACTCGGTGCCGGCTGCCACCCTCCCCGATTTTTTCGAGATCGCTCCGGAAAACTGGATCGGTCTTGGCGGCCGTTATGCGCGTGATTTGCGCGCACTCACGGAGCGCCACTGTTTTGTCAGCCATGGCCTGTCGTTGTCGATAGGCGGTCCGGCACCGCTGGATATTGAATTTCTCCAGCGCCTGCGCAAGTTCCTCGACAGCCATCAGATCGCGACCTATTCCGAGCACCTGAGCTATACCGGCGATGCCGGGCATCTCTATGACTTGCTGCCGATTCCGATGACGGAGGCCGCTGTTGATTATGTCGCGGCGCGCGTCGGGCAAGTGCAAGACATCCTCGGTCGGCGCATTGCGCTGGAGAATGTCTCGACCTATGCCGCGCCGGGCAGCGACATGAGCGAGCAGGATTTTGTCTGCGGCGTGCTGGAAAAGGCCGACTGTGATCTGTTGCTGGATGTGAACAACATCTTCGTTAACAGCATCAATCACGGCTTCAATGCCGAGCGCTACCTGCGCTCGCTGCCGGCACAACGCATTCGCTATGCCCATATTGCCGGGCATTTCGTGGAAGCCGAAGACCTGCGCATCGACACCCATGGCGATGATGTCTGCGCCGATGTCTGGGCCTTGCTGCGCACGGCTTATGAACACTTCGGCACGTTCCCGACCTTGCTGGAACGCGACTTCAACATCCCCGCGCTGCCGGATCTGCTCGCCGAGATGAGCATCATCCGTCAGCACCAGCAGGCACACCGCGATGCCGCGTGATTTCCAGCAGACTCAGGCCGAATTCACGCGCTGGCTGCGTCAGCCTGACGCTGCCCCGCTACCGACCGGGATACTGCCGGCGCGCATGCACACTTATCGCGAGCTGCTGTTCAACAATGTCATCAGCTTTGTCGACATCACCTTCCCGGTCGCCAAAGCGCTGCTACCCGAATCACTCTGGCAGCGTCTGAGCGAACACTTTTTCGCGGACTATCACTGCCAATCGCCATTTTTTTACGATATTTCGCTGCACTTCAGGGAATTCATGGCGGCATTGGATTGGCCCGAGCTAGCCGACTCTCCTTGGTTGACCGAACTGCTGCATTACGAATGGACGGAGCTAGCGGCAGACATCGCCGAGGAGCCCAACCCCAGCATAGCGCCGGACTGCGTACTGGCTGACGAGTGCTGCTGGAGCCGAATCGATACCCCCATTCGTTTAGCCATGCCGGCATGGCCGCTGGCCTATCAATGGCCGGTCGCGAGCTGGACTATCGAGACCGACACCGCCGATTTGCAAATGCAGGCGCAGGCAGTCGTGCTCTGGCGCAATCAGGAAGATCATGTCCGCTCGCTCACGGTAGAACCGCTAGCGGCCTGGCTGGTCGAGCACATCCAGCTCGGTGGCAAGACCCTGAACAGTCTGGCCGACGAGCTGGTCCACGCCAGCCCCGGCATCACTCATGAACAAGCTCTTGCGGCCTGCCAGCGCGTGTTGCTGCAATTGCAGCGTGGCGGGCTAGCGTTCCTCGGCTAAACTGCCGGCATGCCTGAACTCCCCGAAGTAGAAACCACCCGCCGCGGCATCGTGCCGTTTGTTGAAGGCCAACGCATTGTCAGCCTGCGGGTGCATAACGCACGACTGCGCTGGCCGGTGCCGCCAGAGCTGCCCGAGCTGCTGGCCAATCAGCGCGTGGCGCGCATCAGCCGACGCGGCAAATACCTGCTGTTTCATACCGATACCGGCGTCATGATGGTGCATCTGGGCATGTCCGGCAGCCTGCGCTTGGTCACGCCCGGCACACCGCGCAAGACTCACGATCATCTCGAGTGGACGCTGGATAACGACTGGCTGCTGCGCTACCACGACCCGCGCCGCTTCGGCTGCTGCCTGTGGCTGCGCGATGATCCGCTGAAGCACCCCCTGCTGGCCTCGCTGGGACCGGAGCCGCTGCAGGTCGAGTTCAACGACCGCCATCTGTTTCGCCTCAGCCGGGGTAAGACCGCACCGGTGAAGGGCTTCATCATGAATAGCCATGTTGTGGTCGGCGTCGGCAACATCTACGCCAATGAAGCCTTGTTTCAGGTCGGCATCCATCCGTTGCGCGAGGCCGGCCGGATCAGCGCCGAACGCTATCAGCGGCTGTCGCAAGCCATCCGCGACATCCTTGCGCACGCGATTACGCGCGGCGGCACGACCCTGCGCGACTTCGTCAACAGCCAGGGTGAGCCGGGGTATTTTCAGCAGGAGTTACTGGTTTACGGGCGTGCCGGGCAACCCTGCCGGCAATGCGGCAAGGCGCTCAAGGAAGTGCGCCTGAGCGCCCGCAGCACGGTGTTTTGCGGGCATTGCCAGCATTAAAAGCAGCGTTAAATCGAGCCCTGATTGCGACCTGCGATCAAGCGAATCACCTTGCCTGAGCTTAGGCGCAGCTGCGCAGCACCATCACTGGTGATGTCGTAGCTCAGCGCTGAAGAGCCTGCGCAAATAGCAGCCGCATCAATGACACCAGCGCCGACATTTCGCAGGCTGCCGGTGAGCGTGCTAGCTGCTGCCACAGGCTCTTGACCGGTCACCAGACGATACAAACCGATCCAGGGCACCGGACTCGGGCCGGCATCCTGACTGGCTGCAAAGGCCGGCTCGCTGCCACCACAGCCATTAGCAATGAGGTCTACTTCCGCCTCCAGGCCATCACGCGATGTCAGCTGCGACAACCAATAGGCGCGGTCGTGCTTCACGGCATACTCGGGATAGTCAAAACGCGGATCAAAGCGGTAGGTGATGTGACGCGGACTTTTCATGCGCACCCAGTCGGCGCTAGCCTCCGACTCCTTCTGCCAGTCATCCAGCGCAATAAAGGTCAGATGCTCCGACACCGGGTGCAAATAGAAGCGATACGCCACGCCGCTGCGGTCATAGGTCTGCGCCAGCGCAATCGCCTGATTGACCTGCACCAGCTCGTCAGCGCCGCTGTAGAGGTTGGCGCTGGGCACATGGCGCAGGTTGCCGATGTAGTTGATGACATTCTCGTAAGCCACCGAGCCGTTGATCGGACCGGCAACATCCAATACAGGCTTGAGAGCATCCGTCAGCGCGGTCAGCGCAATGTCCAGCGGCGAGTCTGTGCTGGGAATATTGCGCAAGCTGCCGGTAAAGCCGACCCAGTTCACCATGCCGGCAAAACGATCCGGGTAGTTCGTGGCGAAGTGCATGGCACCGAAGCCGCCCATGGAGTAGCCCGACGCGATCATGCGCTCCGGATCATTGCCGTAGGTTTTTTCGGCATCGGTGATGACATCAAGCACATCACGCTCGGACAATCCGGAATAGAAGCCGTACGGGCCACGCCCCAGCGGCGCGACCAGGATGCGGTTTCGATCCTCACCGAATTGCTGCTGAAAGCCGGGCTGATTGATCTGGCTGGCGTGATTGGCCTCACAACCGTGCATCACCACCTGAATGCCGGGCTTGGCGGTCTGCGTCGTGGGCAGATAAATGCCGTAAGGCTGGTACTTGCCAAGGTAGTTAAACGACTGCGAGCAGAAGCCGCTGGTTTCGCCATCACGGCCAGCTACACCCGCCAGCTCAACACCTTCACCCAGCGCATATTTTGAGGTGTAGACACGCTGATGAAAGCCGACAGGGGCTGGCGCTGCGCGCGTGGTGCCATTGCGCAGATCCGCGACCGTGACGGTTTCACCAAACACCGAGATGTCACCGGCAGCCAAGGCAGCTGCCTGCTTGTCTTCCCAGTAATTGCCTTTGTTCGGCAGGAACTGGCTCTGGAAACCATCGGCGCCCGCCTCTTCGTCGATGCCACGAAAGCCGACGTTCATGACTTTGCCATCGGCCTGTGCGATCGCAGCCTGTACGCGCCAAACAGTGCCGGTCGGCAGCGGCATGCGCAACAGCAGATGGTTGCTAACAGGATTGCCGACAGCGACGGTTTTCAGTGCCTCCCAACCACGACTGCTGGTCTGCAATGGTGCCCAAGAGCCGCCACCGGTATCCGCGTTGTTGTCGGTATCGATGGCCAACGCAGCGATGGCATCGCTGGCATTGAACAGTGTATTGAGCTCGAAATCCGCCACCAGCTCATTACCCACGATGCTCAGGCTGAGCTTGACCAGATCGGCCGTGTTAGTGAGTCCAGCAGGATACGTGACATCGCCGGCCGACGGCGACAGCAAGCCCGGCGTGGTGGCCACCGGATTGCCACGCTGCCCCATGCGCGTGCTGAGATTGAGCACATTCGGGCCGCCAGCCAGCGGGCCAGCATCGGCACCAAAGTCGTCATAGACATAATCACGATAAATCAGCGTACCTTGGCAATACTCCGTGCTGCCCGCCACCCAAGAGCTGCGCTCGCAGGCTGACGGCTCGACATTGGCCGCCGGTGATGTCGATGTCGGACTCGAGCTGCTGCCACAACCGGTCATCAGCAGGGTGCTGGCAGACAGCAGGGAAAGCGACCAAAAACGGGGATTGAGAAAAGGCATAAGCACCGCTCTGTATTTATTTTTGTGGGCAAAAGCTACCATCGCTGCAATTTCGCAAAACACATTACACAAGACAACACTACAAATTCGTGCAGGAGCACATATGCCCACACGCGTCATCTACCCCGGCACCTTCGACCCCATCACCAATGGCCATGCCGATCTGGTCGAGCGCGCCTCGAAACTGTTTGGCGAAGTGATTCTGGCGGTTGCGGCCAGCGACAAGAAAAAGCCCTTGTTCAGCACCGAAGAGCGCGTGGCGCTGGCGCAGCAAGTGCTGGGTCATCTGCCCAATGTTCGCGTCGTCGGCTTCGACAAGCTGCTGTCATTCTTTGTCACTGACATGGATGCCAATGTGGTCTTGCGCGGCCTGCGCGCCGTCTCCGACTTCGAGTACGAATTTCAGCTCGCTAACATGAATCGCCAGCTCAATCGCGAATTCGAAACCGTGTTCCTGACCCCGTCCGAGCACTTGTCGTTCATTTCATCGAGCCTGGTGCGAGAGATCGCCATTCTCGGTGGCGATGTCCGTCAGTTTGTCGCACCCTGCGTCGCCGAGGCCTTTGCCAAGAAGCTCGGCCACGGCCCACGCAAGAGCTGAACCGGGACACTGCCATGGCCTTGCTGATCACCGATGAATGCATCAATTGCGATGTTTGTGAGCCGGCATGCCCGAACCTGGCGATATCCATGGGCCCGGAAATCTACGAAATCGACCCAGCACTCTGCACAGAGTGCGTGGGTCATTTTGATGAACCTCAGTGTGTCAGCCTCTGCCCCGTGGCGTGCATTCCCATCGACCCCAATCATCAGGAAAGTCGCGAGCAGCTGCAGGCCAAGTTCGAGCGGCTGACTTCAGCCTCCTGAAGCAGCCCGGCTTAGCCGACGCGGATCCCCGCTGCCGGCTTCGGCGCACCCGTCGGCATCAGCCGCTCAGCTAGTGCTGTAGATAGTTTCGCCACCAGCCCATAGATCGACAGCTGTGGATTAGCGCCAATGCTGGTCGGGAAAATCGAGCCGTCGAGCACGCTGAGATTGGCCAGGCCATGGAATTCGCCCAGGCTGTTCACCACCGACGTCTTGGCGTCCTCACCCATGGCACAGCCGCCCATGAGATGCGCCGAGCCGATGCCGGTACGGAACTTCTCGATAGCAAAACCGTTGATGGCAGACTTCGCCGCGGCCATCGTGGTGAACGTGCCACCGGCGAGCTGGAACGGGCGCACGGAGCGCGCACCGGCAGCAAACTGGATCTCCGCCATGGTCAGGAAGGATCGGCGTAGGCCATCCGCCAGCGAGGCCGACACGTCATAGTCGAGCACGGCTGAGCCATCCTTGCGGATGCTGGTGCGGCCGCCCGGCGAGTCTTCCGTGAAGCCGTCACGCAAGAGCGAAATCATGCCGTTGAGATGCCCCAGCGCTTGCATGTCACGAGCATGCTCGAGACCGTGGTTACCCAGCAAGCCGGCAACAAAGCCCGGTTGCATGGGGATGACTTCGATCTTGAAGCCCATCGGGCCGGTGGTGCCGTCTTTCCACTGAAAGTGATCGGAATACACCGACTGCGGCGCGCCTGCCCAACCCTCGACCTTGCGATCGAACTGAGCAAAGCTGGCATTGACCGGATGAATCATGGTGCGCGCACCAATCTGATCATGCGGATTCGGTACTTTCGAGCGCAGCAGAATAGCTGGTGTGTTGATGGCGCCGCCGGCCAGCACAACATGGCGAGCGCGCACCATGAGGATCTTGCCGGTGGGCTGCAGACCGACTTCCGGCATGCCATCCACCAGCACGCCCCTGACCTTGTCGCCGTCCATAATCAGCTCGCGCACGCGGGCACGGTGATAAAGCGCGGCACCGGCATTCAAGGCCGCCGGAATCGTGGTCACCAACATGGACTGCTTGGCGTTGGTCGGGCAACCCACGCCGCACATGCCGAGGTTCCAGCAGCCGCTGACATTGCGCGGAATGCTCTGCCAGCTCCAGCCCAATTTCTCACAGCCCTGACGGATGATGTCGTTGTTTTCGTTCGGTGCCACCGCCCACGGCCCGATCTGCTGACGCTTCTCGGCACGATCGAACCACGGTGCCAGCTCGGCATCGGCAATGCCTTTAATGCCATGCACATCGCGCCAGTGCTTCAGCGTTTGCGGCGGTGTACGGAAGCTAGATGTCCAGTTCACGGTGGTGCTGCCGCCGACGGCGCGGCCCTGCAGCACGGTCATGCTGCCATCACCGGTCGTGCGCGCCGCACCTTCCTGATAAAGGTCGCGAAAGGCTTCGACTTCACGCATCTTGAAATCATTGCTGGAGCGCAATGGGCCCTCTTCGAGCATGACCACCTTGAGGCCGGCCTGGGTCAGAATTTCTGCCGCAGTACCGCCGCCAGCACCGGTGCCGACGATGACCACATCGCACTCCACCACCGTATTTTCTTTCAGTTCGCCCGCATGGAAAACCTGCCAGCCACCGGCAATGCCAGCACGAATCGGATCGGGAATCGGACCTACTTCAATCGCCATCTCTACGCTCCTTAAATCGTGCGCACGGGGGCGCTGTAGCCCACGGCGGCATAGCTTTCCGGCAACAAATACCAGGCTACATTGATGATCTTGCTGAGACCGAGATAAGCCCCGCGCAAGAGTTCGAGGCGACTGTCGCGCCAGCGCAGCAGGAATGCGTCGATATCAGCACGACTGGCATCGGGCCAATCCGACCAGACGCCGGCCATGGCAATACGCGTGGGTGCCATGCTGAGCAGCGCGAAGAGCTGATGGATTTGGTCACCGACAGCAATGCTGCTGTTGGCCAGAAGCTGATCGAGCGATCTTAGCGAATTGTTCAACGCCGCAGCCTGACCTTTGCCTTCCGGCAAGGTCCCGGCCAGAACCGAGGGGATGACAGCGCGCAATACCGTGATTTCGGCATCGCGCAGAAAGACATAACCGGTGGCCGGCTGCGCTTGCGCACAACCCGTGAGCAACGCAGCCGCCGAGCCGGTGGCGAGCAGCATGCTGCCCATCGCACCGGTCTTGAGGAAGTGGCGGCGGCTGAGTGCCGTCGCCTGAAGCGTCATTTCGTGCATCCTCTCACCCCTGTTCTTGTTGTTATCGGGACGGCTGTTGAGACTGTGCCGCAGCAGTGGCGACTTACTTGCTCAGGAACAGCTTCTGAATCAGGCTGTGCGTGATGCGGCCGAACGGCGGCAGGATGTAGCGCACCGAGTAAATGTTCGAGCGCTCCAGCACGGCCTTCATGTTGGAATAGGTCTGGAAGCCTTCGTAGGCATGGTAGCGACCCATGCCGGACGGACCAACACCACCAAACGGCAGGTCATCAACACCCACATGGGTGACCACATCGTTAATGCCGGTCGCGCCGGAATGCGTGTGCGTGACCACATAATCGGCACGCGCGCTGTCATTGTCAAAGTAGTACAGCGCCAGCGGACGCGGACGCGCATTGACGAATTCCAGCGCCTGCGACAGCGACTCACGCTCAATGATCGGCAACACCGGCCCGAAGATTTCGTTCTGCATGATCAGCATGGCGGGCGTGGCGCCAATGACCAGCGTCGGCGGGATCTTGCGGGTATCAATGAAGCGCTCGTTGGCCGGATTGATCTCGATCACGCGAGCACCCTGGGCGCGGGCATCATCGAGATAGCTCTGGATGCGCGTGTACTGCTTGTCATTAACGATACTGGTGTAGTCGGCGTTGGTGACCAGCGTCGGGTACATCTTGCTGACCTGCGCGGTGAAGGCGATGACGAATTCGTCAGTCTTGCCACGCGGCATCAGCACATAGTCCGGCGCCACACAGGTTTGGCCGGCGTTCCAGCACTTGCCGAAAGCGATGCGCTCGGCGGCATCGGCCATCGGGTAGGACTCGTGCACGATGGCCGGCGACTTGCCACCCAGCTCCAGCAGCACCGGTGTCAGATTCGCGGCGGCATTTTGCATGATGGTGCGGCCGACGTTAGTCGAGCCGGTGAAGGTGATCTGATCAAACGCCATGTGACTGAACGCTTCCGAGACTTCACCGCGACCGGTGATGACAGCTACAGTGTCTTCAGTGAAAGCCTCGGCGAGCATACGCTTCAGCGTTTCGCCGAGGCGCGGCGTGAAGCTGGAGGTCTTGATCATGACGCGGTTGCCGGCGCTGAGGGCGCCAACCAGCGGGCCGATGGCGAGAAAAATCGGGTAATTCCACGGCACAATTACGCCGACCAGACCCAGTGGCTGCGGCACCACGCGGGCCTTCGCCGGCGTTGCCAGAATGCCGGGATGACGCTTCTGCGGCTTCATCCAGTTGGTCAGATTTTTGCTGGCATACTTCACGGCTTCCAGCGAGGTCAGCACTTCGGCAATTTTGGTTTCATCTTTCGAGCGATGACCGAAATCCTGGCTAACGGCATCAGCCAGATCGTCTTGATACTTGATGATGGCCGCACGCAAACGCGTCAGATGAGCAATGCGCTCGCTCGCCGAGGGCATCGGGCGCAGGCCATATGCAGATCGCTGCGACTGGAAAATTCGCTGCATATCAGCAACTTGCGGGTTCGATGCAGCGAGCTGAGCGAGATGGGCAACCATAATGACCTCGAAACAAAATTCCTGTGCCGCCAAGAGGGCAAACACCTTGTGCGGCGTTTTTAGAGCATTTACTCTAGGCTGTCAATTCAGCCGCTGCAGCCATCAGGACATCCCTACCCCGTGAAAACGCGTGATCGCATCCTGATTAAAAGCCTCGAACTGTTCAATGAGCAGGGCGAGCGCCTCATTACCACCAACCATTTGGCGGCCGCACTGGGCATGAGCCCGGGCAATCTGTATTACCACTTCCCTAATAAAGACGCGATTATCTTCGAGCTGTTTCAGCAATACGCCGACCAGATGCAATCCACGCTGCACCTGCCCAGCGACCGTCCGTTGACGCAGGCCGACAAGGCGCTACTGTTCGAGCACATTCTCGATTGCCTGTGGCGCTACCGCTTCCTGCATCGCGACATGACGCACCTAATCACGGACAACGCCGAGCTGCGCGCGCACTACCGCGAGTTCGCTACGCGCATGCTCAACAATGTGCGCTTGCTCTATATTTTGCAGATTGGTTCGGGCCTGCTTGAAGCCACCGAAGATGACATCAGCGCCCTGCTGGTGAACATCTGGATCATTGCCACCAGCTGGGTCAATTTTCTCAGCACCACGGGCTTTTTCGGCTTTCAGGAACCGCTGACGCAAGACATGTTGCGTCAGGGCATTTATCAGGTCATCTGTTTGGAGGGGCCGTATCTGCGCGGCGAAGCGCGTGAAGGTCTGGCCGCGCTGAAGGCTCGCTACGGGCAAGCTTTACGCGTTGACCACGCTGGCAGCAGCACCGGCGCGCAGGCGTGACACGCGGTCGCCTTGGGCTCGCGGAGCCAAGGCTTGCGGCATCTCGAACTGGCTCGCCAAATGCTGCAAGAATGCGGGGATGCGCCGCTCCAGGTAATAGCGCGGCTCACGCCAATGCGCACCAGCCTCAATGAAGCCGACATGGCCGCCGCAGGGCGCGATCTCCAAATGCACCGCTGGCGACAGTTCGCGCGCGGTCGGGAAACATTCCGGGGTCAGAAACGGGTCATCCGCCGCTTGCAGCAGCAGCGTTGGCACCTTGATGCTGGCCAAGCTCTGGCGCGGGCTGCAGCGCGTGTAATAGTCCTCGCCGCTGGCAAAGCCGTGCAAGCCGGCAACCAGCACATCATCGAAAGTACGGAAGGAAGTGAACGGCCCCAGTGCCAGCAGCTCGCGCATGTGCGTGGCCATTTCTTCGTCGCCCAGTTCTGCCAGATGGTCCGCCTTGCGCACCCAAGACTGCTGCAACAAGCCCAGCAGATGCTTACGATAGACCCGCGAAAAGCCCTGATCGAGACGGTCAGCACAGGCGCCGAGCAGCAAGGGCACAGACACCGCGCTAGCGGCAAATAGACTCGGCGGGCTAGCCTCACGCGCCAGATAATTCAATGAAATGGCACCGCCCAGCGAGTAGCCGACCAGCGCCAGCGGCACATCCGGGTAGCGCTCGTAAACGGCCGTCATGACATCGGCAAGGTCATCATGAGCACCGGCATGATAGGCCCGCACGGTGTCGTTGGGCTCGCCGGTCGCGCCTCGGCAGTTCACCGCAACACTGGCCCAGCCCTGCGCCTCAAGAGCTCGCTGCAAGCCGACTACATACTGCGAACCGCTGCAGCCGCTGAGGCCGTGAACAATGACCACGAGAGGCTGGTCACTGCCCATCCAGGCTTTCGGCAGGCGCCAGTCCAAATACAACCAGTCGCTGTCACGCAGGACCAGCCGTTCGCGCACCCGCGCCGGCGCGGTGACCCGGCGAAACATTGACGGATAGAGCGTTTGCAGGTGGGCGTTGTGCAGCCACCAGGCGGGCTTGAACGGGCTGCGATTGATACCGGGCGTAAAGGTGTCTGCTTCAGTGCGTGTCATGTTCAGGCTCAACGGCATCAGCAGAAACTGACGCCACACATCGGAATAGATAGGCATTGACCAGGCCTGCCTTGGTTTGACGATGCAGCGCAAGGCAGTCGGGCAGCTGCAGGTCAGTCAGACCCTGCTCGGTCTCAACATACACCCAGCGCGTTTGCTCTAGCCACCCCTTGACCTGCAATTGCTGCAATATCTTGTTCGGCAGATCCTCGTGAAACGGCGGGTCCAGCAGAATCAGGCCATAACCACCAACCGGCAACGGCGCATCCTGCAACCAGCGCTGGCAGTCGAGACTAAGGATTTGGCAGTTGGCTGCCTCCAGCTTCACGGCCTGCTCGCGCAGGCAGGCTGCCTGTTGGGCATCGCGTTCCAGCAAGGTCAGGCTGGCCGCACCGCGAGACAGCGCCTCGAAACCCATGGCACCGCTGCCAGCAAACAGGTCCAGCACATGCACGCCGGCCAGCTCGAGCTGCAGCCAGTTGAACAGCGTTTCACGCACGCGATCCGGCGTGGGGCGCAGGCCGGGCAAGTCCAGAAACTGCAGCTTGCGGCTGCGCCAGCGACCACCAATGATACGCAGTTCGCGGCGACCGCCCTTGCTGGCTGGTGTTTTTGCGCGCGTCACGGCTTGGCCTCTTTCTGACCCGCCGTGATGATGACAAGACGATCTGGATGCACGCGACGCTGCAAAGCTGACTGCACTTGCGCCGGCGTTACCGCTGCCAGCTGTTCCACATAGCGCGACAGATAATCCGCCGGCAACTGGTAAAAGCCCATCATGGCGAGGTAGCTGGCCACGGCATCGCTGCGCATCAGGCTGCGCGGAAACGCCTGCGTGAGCTGGGCGATGGCGTTATTGACGGCAGCGGCATCCGGCCCCGTTCGCACGAAATCGGCGAGCAGCTGTTGTGTCAGTTTAAGCGCCGCCTCGGCCTGATCGGCGCGCGTTGAAAAGCTGATCTGGAACGGCCCCGGCATGCGCATGGGCACGAACTGGCTGTTCACGCTGTAGGTCAGGCCGCGCTTCTCGCGCAGCTCACGCGTGAGCACGCTGCCAAAACCACTGCCCCCGAGAATTTCGTTGGCTACTAACAACGGGAAATAATCTGGGTCCAGGCGACTCAGGCCCAGCTCGCCGAGCAGCACAAAGGTTTGCTGAGATGGCATCTCGATGTGCTGACGCTTGGCTTTCTTCAGTGGCTCCGGTTCCGGCAGCTGCGGCGCAGCATCGCCCGCAGGCAGGCGCTGACTGAAGTTGGCTGCAATGGTTTCGGCGGTCTTGCGATCAATATCGCCGACCAACACCAGCACAGCATTGCGCACCGTGTAATAGCGGGCATGAAAGGCCTTCAGGTCGGCCGGCGTGATGCGTTGCACGCTGCTGGCGAGACCGGCCGGCGGATTCGCGTACGGGTGATCACCGTAAAGCTGCTGGTAGAACTGCAGCCCGGCACGACCCGAGGGCGACTGCTGGCGCTGGCGCTGACCAATGCGCAAGGATTCCTGCAAGCGCTGCCAGGCAGCAGCCTCAAAGGCCGGATGCGTAGCGACTTCGGCGAGCATGTCGAGCGCTTGATCACGATATTCGGGCTGACTCAGCGTGCGCAGCTGCAGCAAGGCCATATCGCGATAAGACGCCGCCGAAAACTCGGCACCGACGCGCTCGAAACGCTCGGCCACCTGCTGTGCGGTGAACTGCGGCGTACCCTCATTCATCAAGCTCGATACCGCCGAGGCCAGTCCTGGCAGATCGTCATCACGCGCAGCGCCGGCATCGAAAATGAGGCGGGCATCGAGCAGCGGAATCTGATCGTTGGGCCAGTACAGCACGCGCAGGCCTTCCGGCGTGAGCCATTGCTGAACGCGAACATCCAAGCCAAGACGGCGCGATTGCGCTTCCGCCAGCGCCGGCGCGCTGCTCAACCGGGTCAGTGCCGTCAGCGGGCCGTCGGGCGAGCTAGTGTGCTCACCACCGGCCAGTGCGGGCATTGCCGCTATTGTTGATGCCGCCAGCACGGCGGCGGCCAACAACCATGATTTCACACGCAGAACAGGCATCATGGCGTGACTCCCTGAACTTTCGTGCTTGCAGCAGCTTTGCTCGCCGCAGAATCGGCAGGCAGCTGCAGATACAGCGTGGCCAATCGCTCGGGCTGCAAATAACGCCGCGCCACTTCGCGCAGCTGCGTCGGCGTAATCGCCTGCAGCTTTGCTGGCACGCCATCATCCCAGTTCAAGGGCAGGCCCAACGCATCAAGCCGGCCGAGCTGCTGCGCCTGATCATCCAAATCATCACGCGCATAGACTGCCTGCGCACGCACATTGGCCATGACACGCTTCAGTTCATCGGCACTGACCAGCTCATCACGCAGGGCATAGATCGATTTCAGAATAGCCTCGCGCAAGTCCAGCAAGGACTGACCCGCAGCCGGCACGGCGGTGATCGTCAGCAGGGTGTCGCCACGAGCAAGTAAGTCATAGCCGGAGCGAATCGCAGCGGCCTGATTGTTGCGTACCACATCACGCTCCAGGCGGGCACTGATGCCGCCATCGAGCACGCCAGAAAGCAGCTGCAAGGCATAGGCATCATCCGGCGAGCGGGCACTGGCCAAGCTCGGCAAATTGAAGCCCAGATACAGCGACGGTACTTGCCCGGGCAGCGTCATGACCAGCGTACGCTCACCCGGTGTATCAAGCTCGCGAATGGCGGCACGACGCGGCACAGCTTGCGTCGGCAAGCCTGCGAAATACTGTTCGACGAGGCTGCGCACCTGTGCCAGCGACACATCACCCACCACAATCAGCGTGGCGTTGGCGGGCGCATACCATTGCTTGTACCAGGCGCGGGCATCGTTCACGGTCAGGCTTTCAAGGTCACGCATCCAGCCTATGGTCGGATTGCGCTCGGAGCTGCTGGGTAAGGCCAGCGTCTGGAAGCGCTCCATCGCCAAGGCCTGTGGATTGTCATCGGTGCGCAGCCGGCGCTCTTCCATGACCACTTTTAGCTCGCGCGCAAACTCGTCGCCATCGAGCGTGAGATTGCGCATGCGGTCGGCCTCCAGCTCCAGCGCCAGCGGCAGGCGATCGGCGAGATGTTGCTGGAAGTAGACCGTGAAATTGTCATTGGTATAGGCGTTGTCATCACCGCCGGCATAGGCCACCAGTCGCGAAAACTCACCGACAGGGACGGTAGGCGTGCCTTTGAACATCATGTGTTCGAGCACATGGGAGATACCGGTCAGGCCCGGTGGCTCATCCGCCGATCCGACGCGATACCAGACCTGCGTGAGCACGACAGGAGCACGATGATCTTCCTGCACAATGACGCGAAGGCCATTGGCCAGCGTAAAACTGGCGGGTGCAGGTGCTGCCCAGGCCTGGCTTGTCGCCAAGCACAATGCAGTTATCGAAAAAAGCGCTGCTATCAGGAAGAGCTGCCCAAGCTGCCGCATATGACCTCACCGCATGAAGAAAACGGGTGGTAGCATAGCGCATCCCGAGGCTGTCGCAGTGCGACACGCCGACACATGTCGGACACCCAGATGAGTAAAGATCAGACCGCCTCTCACGAGGCCGGCGGCTTTTTGAGTCGCATGAAAAGCGGGCTATCAAAAACCCGCAAAAGTTTCAGCCAAGGCATGGCCACCCTGCTCATCGGCGCCAAGGAAATTGACGACGAGCTGCTCGAAGATATCGAAACCCAGCTGCTCATCGCCGATGTCGGTGTCGAGGCCACGCGTCGCGTCGTCGATGCCTTGACCGAGCGCGTCTCGCGCAATGAGCTGCTGCATTCGCATGCCCTTTATGAAGCTCTGCAGAAAGAGCTGAGCGAATTGCTCGCACCCCGACAGCAGCCGCTGGTCATCCCGAAGTCGTCCAAGCCGTTTGTGATTCTGGTGGTCGGCGTCAATGGCGTGGGAAAAACCACGACCATCGGTAAACTGGCGAAGCGTCTGCAGCGTGAAGGCAAGTCGGTCATGCTCGCCGCTGGTGACACCTTCCGTGCCGCCGCCGTCGAACAGCTGCAGATCTGGGGCGAGCGCAACAATGTGCCGGTGATTGCTCAGGGCAGCGGCGCCGACTCTGCATCGGTCTTGTTTGACGCCCTGCAAAGCGCGCAAGCCAAGGGCATCGACGTGCTCATTGCCGACACCGCTGGGCGCTTGCACAACAAGAGCCATCTCATGGATGAACTCAGCAAGGTTGTGCGCGTGCTGCAGAAGCTGGACCCGAGCGCGCCGCATGAAACGCTGCTCGTGGTCGATGCCGGCACCGGCCAGAATGCACTGAATCAGGTGCAAGACTTTGATCAAGCCGTCAAACTCAGCGGCCTGGTCATTACCAAACTGGACGGCACTGCCAAAGGCGGTGTGCTGTTCAATATCGCCAGCCGCACTCACTTGCCCATTCGTTATGTTGGCGTGGGTGAAGGCGTAGATGACCTGCGGCCCTTCGTGGCCGCCGAATTTGTTGAGGCGTTGTTCGACGAGACGCGTTAAGCGCCGTCACCGCCCCGTGGAGAGCACCCGATGATCCGTTTTGAATCCGTGAGCAAGCGTTACGCGCCGCAATTCGATGCGCTGCGCGAGCTCAGCTTTGAATTGCCAACCGGCGAGATGGCCTTCCTGACCGGCCACTCCGGTGCCGGCAAGTCGACCCTGCTCAAGCTCATCATGCTGATCGAGCGCGCCAGCAGCGGCCGCGTTATCGTCAACGACCGCGACCACAGCCAGCTCAAGGGCAACCAGATCGCCATGGCCCGTCGCGACATTGGCATGATCTATCAAGATCACAATCTGCTCGACGACCGCACGGTATATGACAACGTTGCGCTGCCGCTGGTGATCACCGGCATGCAGCCGCGCGACATCCCCAATCGCGTTTATGCCGCGCTCGATCTCGTTGGTCTCAAGCATCGCGCGAAGTCGCTGCCGTTTGAGCTCTCCGGCGGTGAACAGCAGCGCGTTGGCATCGCCCGCGCCGTGGTCAGCAAACCTGCTGTCATTCTCGCCGATGAACCCACCGGTAACCTCGACCCGCAGCTGGCCGTGGAAGTCATGAACATCTTTGAAGAACTGTCGCGCGTTGGCGTCAGCATCCTAGTCGCCACCCACGACCTCTCGCTGATTGCCCGCTTCCGCCACCGCCTGCTGACACTCAAGGCCGGCCAACTGGTCGCCGACACCGGAGTCTCTGTATGAACCAGCCAATTGCTGCTCGCGGCGCTGAAAAACAGCGCAGTACCTTGTCATCGCGCACCACTCATTGGCTGCAGCACCATCAGCGTGAGGCCAAAAACAGCTTCGGCCGTCTCGCCCAGACCCCGCTGTCTACCCTCATGACTGTGCTGGTGATGACCATTGCTCTGACCCTGCCGCTGGCACTGGGCAAACTGCTCGACGACGCCCGCAGCGCTGCCAGTGGCTGGGATGGCGAAGCCCGGTTATCCATCTATCTGAATGAAAATGTCGCCGCCGAAGATCGTGCCGGCATCGTGGCACGAGCGGCAGCACTACCCGGCATTGTCTCGGCACGCCTGATTTCACCGGAAGATGCCCTGGAAGAGTTCAAGGAGCAATCCGGCTACGGCCCGGCACTGGAGCAGCTCGGCGAGAACCCACTGCCCGCCGTGCTCGAAGTCTTCCCGGACGCAAGCGCTAGCTCATCGGCCATGACTCGCCTGCGCGATCAGCTCGCACAATGGCCGGAAGTGGCTCTCGCGGAGGTGGACATTGCTTGGGTGCAGCGCCTGCAAACCATTCTCGAGCTCGGCCAACGCCTGCTCTGGGCGATTGGCGGTGCGCTTCTGCTCGGCGGTTTGCTGGTCGTTGGCAATACCATACGCCTTAGCATCGAATCACGTCGCGATGAGATTCGCGTCATTTCCCTGCTTGGCGGTACGCATGGTTTTGTCCGTCGTCCGTTCATTTACATGGGTGTTTGGTGTGGCTTTAGCGCCGGTGTGTTCACGCTAATTTCGGTCAGCAGCCTGACCGCTTGGCTGAATGAGCCGGTGACGCAGATGGCCCAGCTCTACAGCAGCTCGTTTGCCCTTAGCTACCCGTCATTCAGCACTGGTCTGGGCGTACTTGCCGGCGCCAGTTTTCTCGGCTGGCTCGGTGCCTGGATGGCCGTTGGGCGACATTTGCGCGAACTGGAGTCCTGATTCGCGCTCACCGACCCTGCGACCGTCAACCAAGGTGGCGCTACGGCGTCATCTTGCAGGGCAGCACACGAGTGCTATGATTCACAGTTGTTATAAACCCAGCAGATGGCCATGTGCCGTCGGAGGCGTAAAAAGATGAGCGACTGCAAAGACTTGCAGCCCATCGCAGTGACTGTTCCGGGCGTCAACCTCGGCTCCTACATTCAGTCGGTCAGCCGTGTTGCGGTGCTGACCGCCGATGAAGAGCGCGCGCTCGCCGAACGCCTACACTTCCATGATGACCTCGATGCCGCGCGCCAGCTCGTGCTCGCGCATCTGCGTTTCGTTGTGCATATTGCAAAAAGCTATTCTGGCTACGGCCTGCCACAGGCTGACTTGATCCAGGAAGGCAATATCGGTCTGATGAAGGCCGTGAAGCGCTTCGACCCGACCATGGGCGTGCGCTTGGTGTCGTTCGCTGTGCACTGGATCAAGGCCGAGATTCACGAATATGTGATCAAGAACTGGCGCATCGTCAAAATCGCTACCACCAAGGCGCAGCGCAAGCTGTTCTTCAATCTGCGCAGCATGAAAAAGTCATCGCGCGGATTAACTCAGGCCGAAGCCGCAGCCATCGCCGAAGACTTGAACGTGTCCATGCGCGATGTCTTCGAGATGGAGGGTCGCCTGCTCTCGCACGACACCGCCCTGGAAGGCAGCGTCGACGACGATGACGAAAAGGCCGCGAAAGCGCCGATTCATTATCTCGAAGATCACCGTTACGACCCAGCGATGCTGGTTGAGGCCGACGATACCGAGACCCGCAACACCGATAACCTGATGGCCGCGATTCACGCGCTCGATACCCGCAGCCAAGCCATTCTGGCGCGTCGCTGGCTGAGCGAAGACAAGGCCACACTGCACGAATTGGCCGACGAGTTTGGCGTCTCTGCCGAGCGCATTCGTCAGCTCGAAAAAAATGCCATGGACAAGGTTCGGGCCGCCCTAACCGCCTGAGATTAACCCAATGAACTGGATTGCAATCGCTGCCCTGAACATGGCCCTCGCGGTCATGACCGGGGCTTTTGGCGCTCATGCGCTGAAGGCACGCCTGAGCCCGGAGGCCCTGGGCTGGTGGCAAACGGCGGTGGCTTATCACCTGTGGCATGCCCTGGGCCTGCTGGCGCTGGGTATTCTGCTGCGCATCAGCATGAACAATCCGGCGCTACCTGCTTTGCCAGTGACGGGCGTGCAAACATCCGCCGTGCTGCTGCAAGTGGGTATCGTGATTTTCTCGGGCAGCCTCTACGCCATGGCACTGGGTGCGCCGCGCTGGTTCGGAGCCATTACCCCGATCGGCGGGCTGGCCTTTATCGCAGGCTGGTTGTGGCTGGCCTGGAATCTGATGCGGAGTGCCTGAACATGCAAATTCGCTATAACGGTGAGGCGCTGAGCGTTGCCGAGACCTGCACCTTGGCCGAGCTGATTGCCGCGCAAGGCCTGACCGGCAAGCGTATTGCCGTTGAGCGCAATGGCGAGATCGTGCCTCGCAGCCAGCATGCACACTGCTTCTGTGCCGCTGGCGATGTCATTGAAGTAGTACACGCCATTGGCGGGGGCTGAACAGCCTCTGTCCAGCCCCCAGCTCCACGCCCTGCCCTCAAAGCAGCTCAGCGATTGACGATCTTTTCCCACATCTGCAGATAAGCTTCGGCCGAGTTATACAGCGCATCCACCGCTTCACGCCCGCCTTCCACACGAACCTCTTCCACATAGTCAGCCATCATGCCGTAGTGCGCCGTACCGACTTCATCGATAGGCCAGGTCTTGCCACTTTCCGGGATGGTCTGCAGCTTCACCGTCAGCGGCTTGATACCCGCATTGGCATAGCGCGCATCCCAATCCGGGCCGCTGAACAGCGTGAACGGGTACTTCACCGGTTTGCTGCCAGCGCCACGCGGCGGCGCACGATCGGCAATGCCGTTGGCATCCATGCCATAGCCCAGTGCCATCGGTTTGCCAGCCGGCCAGATCGGCTTGAGCTTCTTCATAAACTCAACATGGCCTTTGCCATTGGGCTTGAACGGGTAGATCAAACCGCCGTTGTCGAGAATCTCTTTCGCCTGCGCCAAGCTAATACCGCCATGGCCGCCATGCGCTGAAATCATCGGATAGGTCGGCGTTTGTGCCTTCGCCATATCGAGCATTTTCTGCTTAATGGTGATTTCCGCATGGTCGATGTCGATGATGAATTTCTTCTTCATCAGCTTCTGCATGGCGTACTCGCCAAGATCGGTCATGCCGCGTGAGTTGCACTGGCGACGATCCGCCGGATAGGTCGGCGCCGGCCCTTGCAGCAAGCCGATCACCGCCGTGCTGATGGGATCCGAGCCCGTGCCTGGCACTGCCGTGGTCATGAAGGCGCCGGCATCATAAAAGTACTTTTCGCCCTCGCCGGTATCGGCGCAATCGTAGGTCTTCCAGAACTGACGGGTGCCAACAAAACCAACCAGATTGAGGGCATCACCATTGAAAATGCCGGTACCGCCAAGCGCACTATTCACATCGTGATACGGGAACAGCTCGCGCACGCCCAGCGCCCAGACCTCATCAATCTGCTTGTCGATGCTTTCCTTAGTGCAGCCGCGCGTCTCGTTGCCAGCCGGATCGAACGTCACCGTGCAATCAAACAGATTGGCAAACTCTAGGCCCGCCACTACCGCCAGCTTGCCCTCGTTGATAACCTGGCGCGCCATCGCCGGGCTGCTGACAATACGGAACCAGCCCTTGCCCGGCCCGCCTTCCTGCGCATCTACATAATTCTGCAGATCGAACAGATATTTCACCTGCTTGATGCCTACGCTCATGTCGTTGCAATCGGCATCCGGACGCAAAACGCCGACACGGCCAATCTCGCACAACGCCGCAATGTTAGTGCCTTCACTGACCATGATGCGCATGCCAGCCTTCCAAGCGCGCTCGACCCATTTGTAGTACATGGCTTGGTGCAGCTGCGAGTCCGTTGCCGGCCAAGCCGCAAAGCTGGGCCAGCCTTTCGTCTCGTGCATGGTCAGCGGCTTCATGTCTAGCACCAGCGCCTCGGGGTCGCGAATGCCGTTTTCGCCATGCCAGTCCTTGCAGTCTTCCATAGCATGCGGCACACCGAAGCGATGGAACATCTGGCCGTACATGGTGCCGCCCGCCGATGGGCCGACCAGCGTGCCGCCATCCGACATTTCATGGCCCATAGCCATATGCGTATGCACTTCGGCAAAGCCGATCACCGGTTTGTCCGCACCTTGGCCGCGATAGGTCTCGCCGATGATGTCGGTGCTGATTTCCGGGTAGGCCTTGCAGCCGGTGGCCGGAATAAAATTGAAGATCGTGGGTGCGGCCGCGAGCAACAGGCCGCCGTCATTGGCGGCAGCAAGGAACTGACCGGCGCTGCTCAGACTCAGCGTGTACTGACCCGGCTTCACCGTGGCCAGCGTCCAGTTCGCAGCATCGCTGGCACGCGTCACGGAGCCGATGGCACCGGCCTGGCCCGAGAGCATCTGGCTGGCCGTATCATGCAACAGGTATTGCGCCAGCGCCGTGGGCTTCAGGTAGAACGCAGACGCTTTGGCAGCGCTGGCATTACTGACCCAAACATCGCCATTCTGGCCGACAAAGCCCTTGCCGCTCTGTGCCTGCATTCGATAGCAGCCATTGGCGAGATCAAATTTGGTTTCGGGCGCCGAGCGTGCCGAAGGCGCAGAGCCGCCGGATGACGAATTATCTGAATCGGACGAAAAAGGACCGCACGCGCTGAGGCTAATCGCGGACAAAAGAAGACTAAGGCGCAGCACAGGTTGCGCAAAATCCAATCGCATGCGTGTTCTCCCGCATTTCATGAATGGAATGAAACCAAAATTGGTGTTAATAAACTAATTCATATGTGGCATTAAGTCCATTCAGTTACGGTAGTTTCCTGATGCCTCTGCGGCCGCGTCGTGCCCTGATCACGATGATTTTCTGCGCACTCTCACTGGTTGCCATACCGGCCTCAGCCCACTCGTTCGGCCGGCTTTACACCCTGCCCGTGCCGTTCTGGCTCTACCTATACGCCGCCGTGGCAACGCTGCTGGTGTCGTTTCTGCTGATCGGCGCGCTGGCCAGCCAGAAGCATGCCCACCTGGCACCGGCCACCCACCTCGCCACCCGCCTAAGCCGGGTCATAACTCGGTTGCGTCCCTGGCTACGCAGCCTCAGCGTGATGACACTGCTGCTGTGCATCCTGACCGGACTCTTCGGCGTGCAAGACTCCTACCGCAACTTCAACATGACCTGCTTCTGGATCATCTTCATCCTCGGTTTCGCCTACGCCACCGCCTTCATCGGCGACCTCTACCACACCACCAATCCGTGGCGAGTCATCAGCGAATCGCTGGGGCGCTGTAACCGACTGTTTGATGGCCTATGGTCATACCCGCGCTCGCTGGGCTACTGGCCCGCGCTGGCGCTTTACAGCGGCTTCATCTGGATCGAGCTGTTCGGCCATGCCCTGCCGCGCACCCTCGCCTGGCAGCTGTTGGCCTACAGCGCCATTACCTTCACCGGCATGATCTGCTTCGGGCGCGATGCCTGGCTGCGGCATGGCGAATTCTTTGGCGTGTCTCTGCGCCTTGTTGCGTATATGTCACCTCTTCAACATGAGCCCGGGCAAGGTCTTCGTTGGCGCAGGCCATTTGCCGGCCTGCAACAGCACCGCGCTGAGCACATCAGCCTAGTCATCTTCATTCTGTTCATGCTCTCGGCCACGGCCTTCGATGGCCTGCGCGGCACCGTGCCCTGGTACCGGTTGTTCTGGGCCGACCCTTATGGCCTGATCCAAGGCTGGATCGGCAAGCCGCCCATTTATGCCTTTGCTCAACTCAGACCTTACTACCTGGGCTACGAGACTCTGTGCCTGCTGCTCTCGCCCTGGCTGTATTTCGCCGTCTATGCGCTGTTTGTGTGGCTGGGCCGCGCCATGGCCGGCAGCCGCGTGCCCATGCGTCAACTCCTGCTGGACTTCAGCTTCTCGCTGCTGCCGATTGCACTGGTCTATCACATCACCCACTACTACACGCTGCTGCTGTCGCAAGGGGTGAAGATCGTGAGCCTGCTCTCGGACCCGTTCGGCTGGGGCTGGAACCTCTTCGGCACGGCACAGCTCTGGCGCGCGCCAATCCTGCCGGAGATGGGCACTGTCTGGCATACGCAGGTGGCGCTGGTCCTGTTCGGGCATGTGGTCAGCGTTTACTTAGCACATCAGCAGGCCCTGCGCAGCTTTGGCTCGGCTCGGGCAGCGGTGTTGAGTCAGGTGCCGATGCTGGGGCTGATGGTGCTGTTTACGACGGCGGGGTTGTGGATATTGGCGCAGCCGATTCAGGGCTAGGATTGCTGGTTTCTAACGAACGCGTCAACAACTAATGAAGAGGCCCGGCAACTTGTCGGGCCTCTTCATTACGAAACGTCAGGATAACTTAACGGGCATGCGTTTGGCCGACCGCTAGGCCACGCAGCGCTGCTGCGCCCGAACCAATCGCGCCTAGGTTGGTTGATGCTCCCGTGGCCAGGTCAATGCGATACAGGCCCGTCACGCCAGCGACCGTTAATGCCGCAAAACCAGAGCCGCTGGTCACCGCCGCATTACTGGTAGCCGCACGCACATCCGAGGGGATGTCGAAACCATTGACGCTGCTGAAAGCCAGTGTGGTGCCATTCAGCCTGACGGTCAGGGGTAGCGTTTGTGTGCCTGCATTAGGTGCATTCTGAATAGTCAGCTGCGAGCCTATTTCATTGAGCGCGTAGAGCGTGGTAACCAGTGTGCCACCAACACTGTTGGTGTAAGCCGTACCCGATACGCCGCTAGCGGTGCCAGCAACATTGATACCGCCATCCGGGTTTGTTCCGTTCGCAGGATTCATGTCGGTATCCACCGCCGCGCCGGTCACTTGATTCAAGCGGAAGTTAAGCCCAGTGCTGGTGGTGACGCGAATACGGTCTACTGTTGGGTTGAAGTCAAAGCCGTAACCGGCTGTGGCCGGATCAGGCAGATCTACAGCCGTCACGCCATCTGTACCGACAAAAGCGATACTGCCGGCTGTGCCTATAGCAGTGGCTGCGCCACTCTGCGGATCGAGTCGATAGATCGTGCCGTTATTGGCCGTAGGGTTAACGCCTAGCGCATAGAGCTGGCCTGTTGCCGGTCTGAAATCGATACCCACCAGACTTTCGCCAGTCGTTATACCCGTAATCGTTGCTGTTGTCGTGGTGCCCGGTGTAGCCGCCGCAAAACGCACCAGCTGTGTGCCGTCAGCCGACAAGGCAACAACCGCCATGGATGCCGGACTCTGCACAGCCAGCCCACGCGCGCTAGCACCGCCAGCGATCGCTGTGATGTCGCTGACAGCGCCATTCACCAGATTAACGGTAGCCAGTGACTCCAATTTGACAGCGCCCGAGCGCAGTAGCAGGTAGCCGGAACCCGTGGTCACCGCCATATTGCTCACCGAGGTATTCACGCCCGGCGCAATGTCGAACCCGAGAATTGTATCAACCGATGGCGTTAGCGGCAGTGGCGCACTCAGCGTGCCGGCATTCGGCGGACTTTGAATAAACAATGTACCTGGATTTTCATTGACGGTGTATTGCGTGGTAATGCCACCATTATTAGCGACATTATTTACATAAGCCGTGCCCTGCGCTGCTGTGGCACCACCATTCAACGCGCCATCCATATTCGTTCCGGCCACTGAGCCCGCGGCACCGCCAAAATCACCATCTAACACCGTGCCGGTGTTCGGATTTATGCGAAAATTCTGGCCGAGGCTATTAATGATGCGCAGCCGGTCGACGGCTGGATTGAAGTCCATCTCGAAACGGGTGCTGGCACTACCACCGCCGATGGCGGCTGGATTGGTGCCATCCGTGGTGAAGCCACCGGCCAGCCCAAGTGAGGTCGCGACCAAGGTTTCCGGGTGGATGACATAGAGTGTCACCGAGCCCGCCGTCGAGTTATAGCCAAGCCCATAGAGAAAACCGTTTTGCGGGCGACGATCAATGCTGACCAGTGTGTCGCCCATCGTCAGGCCTGTCACGGAGCCCAGTGTACTCAGACTCAGCGCAGGTGAGGCGAAATCCATATAGGCAAGCCTGTTGCTATCGAGCAGCACATTGCCCGGCACAGACGGACCCTGCACCTGATTTTTGGTAGTGTTGCATGCCGCTACCAGCAGTGCTGCTGCGACAGTCGTGAATACAAATGCATTTCTTGATTGCATGAGCGGCTACCTGTGTAAGTTGTGTTGTATTTTTATGCACTTCTAATCTTTGCTTTGGCTGTGTTGCTGTCAACTCGACAAGACTGGGTCACGAAAGTGTGTCTTGCCCCTTACAATCCACCCTCTGTTTCTCTGCTTTCATGGAGCCTCAACATGCCTTTTGACACCGATGCTTTTGTTCTCGCCGGCCGCACTTTTCAATCCCGTCTACTCGTCGGCACCGGTAAGTACAAGGACATGGACGAGACGCGCGAGGCCATCGCCGCCAGTGGTGCCGAAATCGTCACTGTCGCGGTGCGCCGCACCAACATCGGCCAGAACAAGGGCGAGCCGAACCTGCTCGATGTCATCTCGCCGGATCGCTACACGATTTTGCCTAACACGGCGGGTTGCTACACCGCCGAGGAAGCTGTGCGCACCTGCCGCCTGGCGCGCGAGTTGCTGGATGACCACAGGCTGGTGAAGCTGGAAGTGCTGGGCGATCAGAAGACGCTGTATCCGAACATGCCGGAAACGCTGAAGGCCGCCGAGACGCTGGTGAAGGAAGGTTTCGAGGTGATGGTCTACTGCAACGATGACCCGATTGCTGCGCGCCTGTTCGCGCAAATGGGCTGCGTGGCGGTGATGCCGCTGGGCTCGCTGATCGGCTCGGGGCTGGGCATCGTGAGTCCGTACAACCTGCGCATCATTCTGGAGGAGGCGACGGTGCCCGTGCTCATCGACGCCGGGGTTGGTACTGCTTCAGATGCCGCAGTAGCGATGGAGCTGGGCGCGGCTGGCGTGCTCATGAACACGGCCATCGCCGCTGCCGGCAAACCGGTGCTGATGGCCTCGGCCATGCGCAAGGCAGTCGAGGCCGGGCGCGAGGCGTATCTGGCCGGACGCATGCCGCGCAAGCTTTACGCCAGCGCGTCCAGCCCGATTGATGGCGTGGCGTTTCGCTAATTATGCCGGGCGATACAGCCCGCACAGCTTGTGACCATCCGGGTCACGCACATAGGAAAGGTGGATCGCGCCCAGGCTGCCGTTGCGCAGGCCGGGCGCATCTTCAATCGAAGTGCCGCCATTCGCCACCGCCACGTCATGAAAGGCTTGCACCTGCTCAGGCGAGTCGCATTTGAAGCCAATGGTGGCGCCGTTGGCGACCGTTGCCGGTTCGTCATTGATGGGCTGAGTCAGGCATAACGTGTTGCCGTCGTGACGATAAAACAGGCGTACATGTCCCGAGTTGGCGACATTGCGCAGCGGCTCGCCGGCACCGAGCAGGCCGAGTACCGCATCGTAAAAGCGCTTGGAACGCTCGATATCGTTCGAGCCGAGCATGATGTGATTGAACATCGTTTATCTCCGTTAGTACCGGCGGAATGCCGGAGGTGAATCAAGGATGGATGACAGCCAGCCGATCAGCGCTGGCCGAACTTTGCGTTGAAACGCTCATCGCTCATGACCAGCAGCAAAATGGCCTCAATGATCGACACGAATGCTGGAATGAAGGTCCAGCACAGCAGCAGATACAGAATGCCCCAGCCAATCTGGCCGAGATAAAACTTGTGGATGCCGAAGCCGCCGAGAAAGAACGCGAGCAGGATCGCCGCCAGCTTGCTGCGGCCGTTGGGGGCGATATTGCCGAGCTGAATCACGCCGGGCACAGGCATTTGACGCAGACCGCAAGACGGGCAGATCTCAGCTTTTGCGTAAATGGCAGCACCACAATCACGGCAATACTTGTTGTCATTGTCCATCACGGTTTGTTCCTTTGATTAATGTGCCGAGGCCAGTTTTAGGCCAATAATACCGGCGAAAATCAGCGCCAGGCTGAGTCCGCGCGCCAGCGTGGCGGGCTCGTTGAATAACACCATGCCTAGAATAGCCGTGCCGATGGCACCGATGCCAACCCACACGGCATAGGCCGTACCCACGGGCAGAGTCTTCATGGCCCAGCCGAGCAAGCCAACGCTGATCGCCATGGCCACAATCGTGCCCACCGAGGGCCACAAGCGCGAGAAGCCATCGGTATATTTCAGGCCGATGGCCCAGACCACTTCAAAGAGGCCGGCCGCGAGCAGGATGATCCAATTCACTTAGTCATCCCTGAGACAGACAAAGCGCAGCCAGACCCAGCGCTGCCGGCAGTGCTTGAACAAAAAGTATCTTGCGACCCACGGTGATGCCGCCGTAAACGCCGGCCACGACCACGCAGCTCAGGAAAAATACCTGCACATCCAGACCTTCCGCGCCGAGGCAGAGGCCCCAGATCAGGCCGGCCACAAGAAAGCCGTTGTAGAGACCTTGGTTAGCCGCCAGAACGCGCGAAGATTCGGCTTCAGCCAAGGTCTGCTTGAAGGTCTTGAGGCCGATAGGACGCGTCCAGAGAAACATCTCCAGCACGAGGAACCAAGTGTGCAGCAGCGCGACAAGCGCAATGATGAAGCTGGCTAATAGGCTCATGGGATATCTCCAGAGGTAGATGGTGGGGCGAAGCGAGCATCTACATAGACCCAAGCTTTCAGGCCCGACGCCAGCGTAACCGATACACGGCGATACGCGGCCACTTCATAGCGATCCGCTTGCGCCAACTCCTCGGGCGAGATGCGGAATACCCGCCCCGCCACACAGTGTGCCGGGTCGCTGCTAAAGCTCAGGATGGGATGATGCGTCTGGCCGCTAGTGGCCACAACATCGGCATCTTCAATCAGCACCATGGCTTGCTCGAAGCCAGGCAGCACATCCGCTGCGCCATCCAGCAAACGGCCAAAGGTAGACAGCTGCACGGCATCGAGCTGCAAGGTGCCGTAGGAGAACAGCCGCTCGCTATACATCAGCCCGGCTCTACAACGCCACAGGCCATGCGTGCGCCGCCGCCGCCAAGCATGGCGGGATGGTCGGCATGGTTATCGCCTCCGATGTGCAGCATCAGCGAACGGCCGAGCATATCGGCCGGCTTCAACCGGGGTGCCAGCACGGGTTGCGACGCCGTGCCATCGGTATCGACAAACAGCGGCGGCAGGTCGCCGACATGGCCATCGCCCCAGGGCTCGCCGTGCTTGTTGGCAGCAGTCAGATCAAGATGCCCGCCCGCCGCCAGTGCGGCGACCGGCTTGCCATCCTTTTCCTTGGGCGCGCAGCTCGGATTCTGGTGCACATGAAAGCCATGCAGGCCCGGCGGCAAGCCTTTCAGCGCCGGCGTGAAGACCAGCCCGTACGGGGTGTTGGTGATGGTAACGGTGCCGACCGCAGCACCGGAGCCCGTGGCATCGACCAGATTCAGGGGCGCATAGCTCGCCGCTGAAGCGGTGAAGGCGGCAGAGGTCAGCAGCAGAACGGTTATTTTTTTCATTGGGTTGCTCCAGTGGCTAATGCTTTTAAAGCATGCGGACTAGCAAAACTCGGACTTGTGAACTAGCTTTTAAAAGCACTCATCACAAGGACTGTGAGCATGATGACAAACTCTCTGCGAACCAACAACGCTACGCGCACCAGCATGCCGGCTGGATCATCCGCGCACCAGCAAGTAAACTAACCTGGACTAATCTATGCATAGCCAGGTCAGCATCATGCGCACCATCAATATTCACGAAGCCAAGACGCACCTTTCGCGCCTGGTTGAGGATGCCGCTGCTGGTGAGGAAATCATTCTCGCCAAGGCCGGCCGACCCTTGGCGCGCTTGGTGCCGCTTGGCATGGGCAGGGCCGTACAGTTCGGTTTGCTCAAAAGTACGCTGGTCATCCCCGATGATTTCGATGCTCCGCTGCCAGATAGCGTGCTCGCCGGTTTCGAGGGTAACGACTGATGCGGCTACTCCTAGACACTCATGCCGTGCTCTGGCTGCTGGCGGGCGACGAGCGCCTGCGGCCCGCACTGCCAATGCTGGCACAAGCGGATTCGGTGTATGTCAGTGCCGCATCCTGGTGGGAGCTGGCGATCAAGATCGGCTTGGGCCGCCTGCATCACAATCTGGCCGATATACGCGCAGGAGCCGCAGCCAGCGGGCTTCTGGAGTTGCCCGTGACCGGGCCACACAGCGAGGCTTTGCTGCGCCTGCCCGCGTACCACAAAGATCCTTTTGATCGGATGCTGGTGGCGCAAGCCATGTCTGAGCCGATGTTTCTGCTCACGCACGATGCCCAGGTCGCGAAATATACCGAGCTGGCCATTCTGTTCTGAGCCCTACTCCCCACCCCGCGCACCGCTTACAATTCGCGCCATTAACCGCCTCCCCGATGAGCCTTTCATGAGCGACACCCCTCCACGCCCGTTCACCGAGCGCATCAAAACCTTCATGCCGCGCACCTCGCCGCTGAACAGCTCGCAACAGCGTGGCATGGACGAGTTCGCGCCACGCTTCGAACTGAAGCTGAGTGATGGACTGCTCGATGCCGCCAAAGTCTTTGGCCGCGAGGCCCCGCTGACGCTGGAAATCGGCTTCGGCATGGGGCAGACCCTGATTGCGATGGCCGAGGCAGCGCCCGAGCGCGACTTCATCGGCATCGAAATTCACAAACCCGGGCTGGCGCAACTCTGCTTCGATGCCGGCACGCGCGGCCTGACCAATCTGCGCTTTTACGCCGACGATGCTGTGCAGGTACTAGAGCAAGCCGTGGCCGATGGCGGCATCGACACGCTACAACTGTATTTTCCCGACCCCTGGCAGAAGGCTCGCCATCATAAGCGCCGCTTCGTGCGTCCAGATCTGATCGAGCTGGTGCGTCGGAAACTGCGCATCGGCGGTCGTTTCCATATGGCCACTGACTGGGCACCCTATGCGGAATGGATGCTGGAGCATATGGAAGCCGCGCCGGGATATGCCAATGCCTGGGCCAAAGGCGAATACTATCCGCGCCCGGATTGGCGCCCGGTGAGCAAGTTCGAGATGCGCGGCCATGTCGCCGGGCATGGCGTTTGGGACCTCATTTACACACGGGTGGACTGACATGAACCTGGTCATCGAGCCGGTCAAGCCGGCCAGCGAACCTCGGCCAGCACTGTTCAGCGGCGGCGTTACCGATTGGATTCTATTCGCCCTGGCGATGCTGTCGCTGGTCTTGTTGGGCTGGCAAAACTTCTTTCATGTCAGCAAGCAGGCGCTCTGGTGGATCCGCACGGTCGACTACACGGTGTGCAGCATCTTTGCCTTCGAGTTTTTCTATCACTGGCGCCAAGACGGCTGGACGCGCTATTACCTAGCGCGCAACTGGTACGCCTTTCTGGGCATGATTCCGGTATCCCATGTCATTTTCAAAGACTGGCCCATCCTGCGCCTGATTCTGACGACGGCCCGCCTCGGGCGCGCCGTGGATCGTATCCTCGGTGACGGCTTCACCTTCCGCCTGGTTAATCGCGTCAAGGATGTCGTGGTTAATGCCGTCAGCGGCGTGATTACCGTGGCCGTGCTCGATGAAGTGGCTGATGTGCTGGTCAAGGGTACTTACACGCGCAATATCGCCAATGCCTTGCTAGAGAACCAGAGCGAACTGCGCGACATGGTGCGCGAGAAACTGCGCAGTGATCCACAAGCCGGACGCTTCAAGCGCTTGCCGTTCTACAACGAGATCATCGAGGGCGTGACCGATACGGTCTTGCGTGTCACCGAGCAGGTATTGCTCGACCCTCGCACGGATGAGCTGGTCGCTGACATGCTGCGCGAGAATATCGCGCAGATTCGCAGCGCTGTGGCCGAGCAGAACAAGAGCCGGCGATAGCGTCATCGCTGCACCTCGAAAGGAAAGATCATCATGGATTTTGCAGCAGCGCTGTCGCAAGTAGAGATCTTTTCGGGGCTGCCGGCCGATGCACTGGCAACGCTGGCGGAGTCGGCGCAGACGCTGACGCTGGCGAGCGGCGAGACGCTCTATGCCGAGGGCGAACCGCCGCGCCATCTGTATGTGCTCATCCATGGCCGCCTGCAGGTCACCGCGCGCGGTAAGCTGCTGGGCTATGTCAATCGTCACGAGCTGGTCGGTGAGATGGGCGTGGTCGCGGCCGAGGCTCGCAATGCCAGTATCCGGGCCCTGCGCGACTGCCTGCTGCTGAGCATCCCCGCCAGTACCTTCATGATCTTCATGCGCAGCCAGCAGGACTGTCTGGTGCAGCTGACACGACTCATCATTACCCGTGGCCGGCACTATCAGAATCTGCGTCAGGCCTCAGCCAGTGCACAGGGCGGGACGCTGGCGCTGATTCCGGCAGCACCGGGCGTGCCCGCCGTGCAGCTGGCGGAAGCACTGACAGCCCACATGCAGGGCTGGCCGCAGACACGGCTGGTGACATCCGCTCATGTGAACAGCCTGTTCGGTGCCGGCAGTGCACAAACTCCGCTCGATGGCGGCGCCGACGACACCCGCCTGCGTCGATGGCTGGCCGATCTCGAACACCGGCATCACTTCATTCTCTATGCTGCCGACAATGGCCACGATCCGTGGTCATTGCGCTGCCTGCGCCAGGCCGATCGCATTCTGATGCTGGCCGAGTCCGGCTCAGTGCCGGAGCCTGTGCCGGTACTGCATGCCTTGCAGGCTGGCGAACTAGTGGCGCCGGTCGAACTGGTACTGCTGCGCCCCGAAGGTGATGCCGCGCCGCATACGCTGGCGTGGTGTCGTGCCACCGGGGCCAGGGCGCATTACTTCGTGCATCCCTGGGCCAAGGCCGAAATCGCGGCGCTGGCGCGGCAAATTTCCGGGCGTGGCATCGGACTAGTGCTCGGGGGTGGCGGCGCCCGTGGCTTCGCGCACATCGGTCTGGTGCGCGCGCTGGAGCAGTTGCAGATTCCGGTCGATATCGTTGGCGGTACGAGCATGGGTGCCTTCGTCTCGGCGCTGCTGGCTTGCGGCTTCGACAGCGTGGAGATGGCGCACATCGCGCACGAAACTTTCGTGGCGCGCAATTACCTGAACGACTACACGCTGCCCAAGGTCTCGCTGATTCGCGGCGAACGCTTCCATGCCCGCCTCGCTGCCATCTTCGGTTCACGCCGCATCGAGGAATTGCGACGCACCTTCTACTGTATCTCGACCAACCTCACCACTGGCCTGCCCATGGTGCACGATCAGGGCAGTCTGGCGACCTGGGTCGGCACCAGCATGAGCGTGCCCGGCGTGGCGCCGCCCATCGCTTTCGAGGGCGACCTGCTTTGCGATGGCGGCGTGGTCAACAACCTGCCGACCGATGTCATGCAGCATCTGGAGCGCGGCGTGATCATTGCCTGCAACGTCAGCAGCAATGGCGATATCCGCGCACCGGGAGCCGGCATGGGCGAGCCGGATCAGCGCGCCCTGCTGAACTGGAAAAGCGAAACACGGGCGCCCACGCTAACCGAAATTCTCATGCGCACGGCTACGCTGACCAGTGACACGGTCACCCAACAGGCGTCGATTGAGCGCGCCGATACCTACATCCGCATGCCCATAGAAGACATCGGCATGTTCGACTGGCAGCGGCTGGATGAGCTGATCGAGCGCGGCTACGAGCACGCGCTCACCCTGTTGACGCCCTTGCGCGAGAACCTGCTGCGCTAGATCTGCTGCTGACTCAGGCAAACTGTTGCAGCTGCCCGGCAATGCCATGACGCTGCAGCAGTGCGCGCAGCTGTGTCACGGTTTCCGCATCCAGCGTGTCGAGATACTGATTGAGAATACGCAGGCAGGCCTGATGCCGGGCCGGCGCCAGGCGTCGCACGATATCGAGAATGGTGTCCCACTGCGCCCGCAGCAGCGCGGCATAGGCCGCATGCTCCAGCAAGCTGTCGTCGGCCTCCGCCATGACCGCCGCCAAGGCTGCGCGACCGGACTCGTTCATGTGCTCCGCCAGCGCCAGCATGGCCGTCCACAAGCCCTTGCGATCGGTGGCGATGATGATGCGCCGCAACACTGCCGGCACCTGCAACGACGCCAGATTGACAACCTGACGCTGCACAGCCGGCGACAGGCAGGCCACCACCGGCAGCAAATCCTCCCAGAGATCCTCTTCCTGTGCTGCATGCACGACAGCATCCAGCACGCGTTCGCCTTGCGCGGCAACCAGATCACCGAGCTCGCGCTTGAGGCCGTAGCTGGCATTGGTCACCAGTGCCAGCAACTGCGGCCAGAGCTGGCGGCGCTGGTTATCACAAACGATGAGAATGGCGCGCTCGAGGCGCTCGCGCGGCAGCACACGGATCAGATGATCGATGCGATGCCGCGCCTCGATATAGAAAACGATCTCGATCAGATCGCCCTCATCGGCAATGCCGGCCGCGACTTCGCTCACCACCGCATCCGGCAGCAAGGCCACAAAGCGTCCCAGCGTGATGAAGTCGCGCCGCGCCAGCAGTACCTGCGTGATCGCGGCAATCTGTGATGCCCGCAGCAGATACAGCAACTCGCGCGCGCCTCGCGGATCCAGCCGCACGGCGATATCGGCCATGAACTCGCTGGGCAGATAGCGGGCAATCGCCGCCACGCGCCACGCCGGCAATTCGCTGGCCATACGCGCAGTCAGCGGCGAACCCAGCCAACGGCGCGCCAGCAATGCCGCAAACCAAGTCGGCAGCCAGCGCGTCAGGGCGGCCAGTGCATGGATCAGCTCACGCTGCTCATCGAACAACTGATCTGAAATCGCGGTGCGGAAATGATGCAGCGCGCCGGACGGCAATTCGGTCAGAAAATCCAGCTGTGCAGGCTCCACCGCCAGCAAGCGTCCGAGCTTGATGACCTCGGCACGACTCGACAGGCGGCTCATGCGCCACGCCCGAGCCGACGCTGCAAGAACCAGCGCAGCGGTGACAGCAGGCTGTGCCGGAGATCGCGCTGCAGCATCCTGGCCTCACGCCGGCTGGCGGCCTCGACGTACGCTTTCAACTGCTGCAGCTGCTCCGGGGACAGCTCGGCAAAATCCGCCAGGCTGGCTACCGGACGGCGCAAACGTCGCGCCAGAGCTTGCAAGGCGATGCTGTTGTCTGCGCACATCGTGGCACTCTCCTGTGACCGGGGCTGAATCAGCGCTTGCGTTGCGCCAGCCACTTGTCGAGCTGATTGGCGAAGTTCTGCCGATCCCCTTGCGAGAATGGCGGCGGGCCGCCACGCACCATGCCGGCATCGCGCAGATCGCTCATCAGGTCGCGGATGGCTAGGCGCTGGCCAATCGACTCTTTGGTATGAAACTGGCCACGCGGCGTCACCGCCGCCACGCCTTTCTTCACCAGCTCGGCGGCCAGAGGGATGTCTTGCGTGATGACCAGATCATGCACATCAGAATGCTGCACGATGTAGTTGTCGGCGACATCAAAGCCGGCGGGCACTTGCACGGCCTTCATGGGCAGACCGGCCGGCACGCGCACCGGCTGGTTGGCCACGAAGGTAATGAAGATGCCGGTGCGCTCGCAGGCACGAATCAGCATGTCCTTGACCACAATCGGGCAGGCGTCGGCATCGACCCAAATGGCAGCAGCCATGACTCAGCCCTTGCGCCAGTGCGGCGGATAGGTCTTGTCGTAAACCGGCAGTGCTTCGATGCGCTGACACCAGCGGTTGATAGCCGGAAAGTTGCCGCGCTCCAGCGCCTTCATGTCGGCCACACCGCCCTGCTTGTCCTGCACGCGCTGCGAGCGCCAGATGATCTGCAGCATGGGATAGAGCCGGATATCGGCCACGGTCAGCGTGTTGCCAGCGAGATAATCCTGCGTCGCCAGCAAAACCTCGATACGCTGCATTTCCGGCAAGACCTTGCGCGCACCGGCAGCGATAGCGGCTTGGCTTTCCTCACCCCAGGGCAAGAAGAAAGTGCTGTAGGGAATCGTGCCACCGGGGGCTTCGAGATAGGCCATCAGCGCCGATACGGCAGCCATGACTTCGGCCTTCTCGATCGGCGTGGAGCCAAACAAAGCCGGCTCCGGCTGCACAGCTTCGAGGTAAGCCAGAATCGCCAATGACTCGCTGATGGCATGGCCGTCGTGCATGAGTACGGGCACCTTGCCGCGCGGGTTCATGGCGAGAAATTCGGGCGACTTGTGCTCACCTGCCATGAGGTTGAGCAGCCGGGATTCATAGGGCATGCCCTTAAGTTCAAGCGCCAGCAGAACGGTCCAGGCGTAGGGGCTGCCGCTGCCCCAGTGTAGTGTCATGGTCATGTGCTTATCTCTCGTTGACGGATGATTCTGAATACTTCCAGCGCGGTTTGATCATAGATCATTCCGGCAGGAATGCCTCGATGACCCGGTTCAGATAGCGCTGACCCAGCGCCGTCGTGACCAGCCTGTCTGGCCCAGTTTGCAGCAGGCCTTTGTCCTGCAAGGCCATCACCGTTTCGGCCAAGACTTGGGGGCTCAGACCAGTGCGTGCCGGCCATAGCACGGCAGGCACACCCTCGATCAAACGCAGGGTATTGAGCATGAACTCGAAGGGCAGCTCCGCTTGTGCAATGGTCGTGGTGCTGACGCGGTAGTCCGCCGCTGTGCCGCGCAGATAGTCTTTCGGCACACGCGTTTTAGTCGTGCGTATGATCTTCGAACCTTGAGCCGTGCCCTGCGTCAGCTTGCCGTGCGCCCCGGCACCGATGCCGAGGTAGTCGCCAAACTGCCAGTAGTTCAAGTTGTGCCGGCAACGCTGATCGCGGCGGGCATAGGCCGAAACCTCGTACTGTACATAGCCTTCGGCGGCCAGCAGTGCCTGCCCGGCATCCTGAATGTCGGCGAGCACATTCTCATCCGGCAGCACCGGCTGCTCGCGGAAAAACACGGTGTTCGGCTCTAGCGTGAGCTGATACCAGGACAGGTGCGTGGGTTCGAGCGCGATGGCCTGGCGCAGATCATCCAGCGCCTGTTCCAGCGACTGACCGGGCAGGCCGTGCATGAGGTCTAGATTGAAATTGCTGAAGCCGGCCTCGCGCGCCGACTGCGCTGCGCGCTGCGCTTCATCACCGGAGTGAATGCGGCCGAGAGCTTTCAGTTGCGCCATCTGGAAGGTCTGTACGCCGATGGATAGGCGATTGATGCCGACCTCGCGATAGCCCTGGAACAAGCCCTGCTCGACCGTGCCGGGATTGGCTTCGAGGGTGATCTCGATGTCGTCGGCGAAGTTCAGCCGCTGGCGCAGTCCATTAAAAAGCGTTGCATAACCAGCGGGCGAGATCAGCGAGGGGGTACCGCCGCCGATGAATATCGAGACCAGCTCACGCTCGCTGGCCAGTGCATCAGGGAAGTCAGCGAGATCCTGATCCAGGTCTTGCAGCAGCGCAGTAATATAGGCCGCTTCGGGCACACCACCTTGCTCATCGGCAGGTGCGGCGTGGGAGTTGAAGTCGCAATAGGGGCATTTGCGCACACACCAGGGCATGTGCACATAGAGGCTGAGCGGCGGCAGCGTCATCAGGTCAGACACACATCAATCCGACCGGCGCGAGGCTCCAGCACCGGCACGACCATGATGTGAATATCGCGCCCCAGACGCGCCAGCGCAGTCATCATCTTGGCTTCGCTAATGCCCCGAAACTGACCTCGCAGCATGGCGGATACCTTCGGCTGAGTCATGCCCAGCAATGTCGCCGCTTCTGATTGCGTCATTCTCCGGGCAGCAATGAGATCACCGATAGCCAGTGCCAGATCAGCCTTGAGACGCATGCTGTCTGCATCGGCATAACCCAGATCGGCATACGCTGAGCCGACGCCTTTGTCGATTGCTGTCATGACAAACTCCTGCGTGCATCGGCTTCCGCCAGCTTGAGCCGCTTGTGTATCAGCTCGATGATGAACTGCGGTGTCGCGATGCCCTGTGTCGATTTTTTCTGGAAGCAGTGCAATACATAAATGGCTTGCTCGAAACGCACGGTATAGACCACACGATAGGTATCGCCGTGCCAGTCATCGCGCAATTCAAGCACTTCTGCGCCATGAAATCCTTTCAGGGCTTTGGCTTGAGCCGGATGACGACCCAGCTGCGCCTGATACAAGGCAAAGCCAAATACATCGCGCACAGCATCCGGCAAATTCAGCAAGTCTTTACGACTGCTGGCGATCCATCGCAGTTCTTTCATGAGAGTGCCGCCTACCTTGGCAGATTATACCCATGTTTATATAGAACAGCCGGAGTGATTTCGCTAGGTGGCACGATGAAAATAGTTGATTTAGAGCCCGGTCTCGCCCCAGCGTGCCTTCAGCTGTTGCAAAGCTTGGCCGCGATGACTGAGCTGCGCCTTGCGCTCACGCGGCAGCTCGGCGCTGGTCATGCCCTCGCCCGGCACCAAGAACAAAGGGTCGTAACCAAAGCCGCCTGCGCCCGATAGCGCCTGCGCAATTTCGCCTTCCCACACCGCCTGGCACAGCACCGGCAACGGATCATCGGCATGACGCACGAAGGCCAGCACGCAGACAAATCGTGCCGTGTGCGGCGTGCCGGCTGGCAGCTCAGCCATCGCGGCGAGCAGCTTGGCATTGTTGGCAGCGTCGCCCGCCGGTGCACCGGTCACGGGGTCAGCGGCATAGCGTGCGGAGTAGATGCCGGGCGCGCCGAGCAGGGCATCTACGACCAGACCGGAGTCATCGGCCAGCGCCGGCAAGCCGGTCAGCTGCGCGGCATGACGCGCCTTCAGGATGGCGTTTTCCACAAAAGACAGGCCGGTCTCGTCGGCATCCGGCACCTCGAATAGCTTCTGCGAGACCACCTCGACGCCGCTGTCGCTGAGCAGTGCCTGCAGCTCTTTTAGCTTGCCGGCGTTGCCGGTGGCCAGCACCAGGCGCGCCGTCATGCCGCACCACCACGCGTGACGCGGAAGATGCCGATCTCGCCGAACAGGTTCGGGAACCAGCGCGAGAGCACGCTGCCCTGCTGATCCTGATCCACGGCAAGACGGTCGAGCACCTGAAGACCCTTGTCGCGGCACATGGCCTCGAAGTCGCGGAAGGTGCAGAGATGGATGTTCGGCGTGTCGTACCAGCCATAAGGCAGCGCCCGCGAAACAGGCATGCGGCCATTGCGAATCAGGTACCAGCGCGTTTTCCAGTGGCCAAAATTGGGGAAGGTGACGATGACTTCGCGCGCCACCCGCACCATGTCGTCGAGCAGTTCGTCCGGGCGTTGTACGGCCTGTAGCGCCTGCGCCATGAGGAGGGTATCGAAACTGTCGTCGCTGAAATTACTCAGGCCCTTGTTCAGGTCTTGCTCGATGACATTGACGCCGCGCTCGATGGCGATGGTGAGCTTGTCCGGGTCAATCTCCAGACCGTAGCCACGCACATTCAGCGTATCGCGCAGATGTGCCAGCAGTTCGCCGTCGCCGCAGCCGAGGTCGAGCACGCGCGTGTCGGGCCGCACCCACTGCTTCACCAGTGCCAGATCAAGACGCATGGCAGGTCTCCCGTTCTTCGGCGATGCGCCGCATGTAGGCGCCGAAAATCGCGAGGTAGCGCGGGTTGTCGAGCAGGAAGGAGTCATGGCCCTGCGGGGCATCAATCTCGGCGTAAGACACGCACTTGCCGGCCTCGACCAGGGCATCGACGATTTCGCGCGAGCGCTCGGGGGCAAAACGCCAGTCGGTGCTGAACGAGAGCACGAGGAAGCGGCATTGCGCCTTGGCAAAGGTCTTGGCGAGATCGTGACCGTAGTCGCGCGCCGGGTCGAAATAGTCGAGCACGCGCGTCATCAGCAGATAGGTGTTGGCGTCGAAGCGCTTGGAGAAAACCTCGCCCTGATAACGCAGATAGGACTCGACCTGAAACTCGGCATCGAACCCGTACTGGTAGGTCGTGGCGCGCAGGTCGCGACCGAATTTCTGGTGCATGGCATCGTCAGACAGATAGGTGATGTGGCCGACCATGCGCGCCAGCGACAAGCCCACTTCCGGCACCACGCCCTTGGCGTAGTAATGGCCGCCATGAAAATCTGGATCGCGGCGGATGGCCTGACGCGCGACTTCGTTGAAGGCGATGTTCTGCGCTGACAGTTTCGGCGCACTGGCGATGATCACCGCATTGGCGATGCGCTCCGGCTGATCGATGCTCCAGCGCAGCACCTGCATGCCGCCGAGCGAACCCCCGACCACGGCGGCCCAGCACTGAATACCGAGATGGTCCGAGACCTGCGCCTGCACCTTGACCCAGTCACGCACCGCCACCAGCGGAAAATCCGGGCCGAAGGGCACACCAGTATCCGGGCAGATCGACGATGGCCCGGTCGAACCGTGGCAGCCGCCGAGGTTGTTCATGGCAACGACAAAGAAGCGATCGGTATCGATGACCTTGCCCGGCCCGATGGCGGCATCCCACCAGCCCGGCTTGGCTTTGCCCGGATCTTCGCCAGCGTGAAAGCCGGCAGCATGATGATGCCCGGACAGCGCATGGCAGATCAGCACGGCATTGCTGCGCTCGGCGTTGAGCGTGCCGTAAGTCTCGTAAACGATGTCGTAGGCTTTCAGCACGCGGCCGCTGGCCAGCGTCAGCGGCGTGTCGAAATGCACCGTCTGCGGCGTGGCAACGCCAACGCTGTCGGCAGGATAGACAAACGACACCGCGTCAGACATTAGCCCGCCCCTACCAACGCCAATGCCGTCGGATACGCCGACTTCACCAGAATCTCGAAGATCTGGATGGCGAGGAATGCAATGATCGGCGACAGGTCTAGGCCACCCATGCTCGGCAACAGGCGGCGGCACGGAGCCAAAATGAACTCCGAGAGCTGGAATATCGGCATCAAGGCAGGGCTAACGCCACCCGAGGCCATGCTTACCCAACTCAGGATGACCATGAGCAGAATCAGCCAGAAGAAGAAGCTCGACGCCGCCAGTAGCAGACTGAACAGCGTGGTCACGGCCAACAACGCCGGTGTCACGGCTTGATCTGTGAAGTACGCGGTGACCGACAACTGCACCAACTTGGTCACGAAAATCAGCACCAGGGCGGCGAAATCGAGTCCAAACAACGCCGGGATGACACGGCGCAAGGGGTGCAGAATCGGGCTGGTGGCTTTCACCACGAACTGCGACATCGGGTTGTAAAAATCGGCGCCTGAGGCTTGCAGCAGAAAACGCAGCCAGACCAGCATCAGAAACACGCTACAGGCCGTGTTGATCAGCAACAGGGCAATCTGACTCAGCGGATCCATCTAAAACACTCCTAAAATTAGTCGGCAGCGCCGAGCTCAAGCGCCATTTGCGCGCCACGGTCGGCACAGGCGCGCAAGGCACGCTCGAAAATGGCACTGAGTTCAGCTTGATCAAAAACCTTCACGGCCTGCTCGGTGGTACCGGCCGGCGAGGTCACGCGACGACGCAGTTCGGCCGGCGCGACATCGGCCGTGATGGCCATTTGGGCCGAGCCCAGCGCCGTCTGCAGGGTCAGCGCACGCGCATCGCGCTCATCCAGACCGAGGCGCACACCGGCGGCAATCATGGCTTCCATGACATAGAAAAAGTAGGCCGGGCCGGAGCCGGAAACGGCCGTGACGGCATCAATCAAATCTTCCTGCTCGACCCAGAGCGTGATGCCGACCGCGCCCAGCACCTGTTCGGCGAGGCGGCGCTGCTCATTGCTGACACGGGCGTTGGCAAACAGGCCGGTCGCGCCCGACTGGACCAGCGCCGGCGTGTTCGGCATGGCGCGCACCACGGCGAGGTCACCGCCGAGCCAGCGCGCCAGACTGTCGCTGGGAATACCGGCGGCAATCGACAGGATCAGCGGCTGCCGGGCCTGCACCACGGCCGCAATCGGGCGCAGCACATCGGCCATGACCTGCGGCTTCACCGACAGCACCAGCATGTCCACCGATGCCGCCAGCACGGCGTTGTCGGTCACGGTCTTGCAGCCGCGCTCGGCGTGGGGTGCCAGCTGCGCAGCGTTGCTGTCTGACAGCCAGAGATGGCTCGCCGGCCAGCCCTGCGCGAGCAGGCCGCCGACCAGTGCCGACGCCATGTTGCCGGCACCAATGAAACCCAGTTGCGGGTAGTTTGAATGACTCATGCTTGCACTCGATTATTCGCTCTGAGGCACCGGCCGCGCACCGAAAATGGCGGTGCCGATACGCACCATCGTACTGCCAGCCGCCACGGCTTCGGCCAGATCATCGGACATCCCCATGGAGAGTGTGTCGAAGGGCTGGAGGACCAAAGCCGGCAGTCTAGCGAGTAAATCCGAAGCTGTCTTTGCCAGCAATGCATGAGCGCCAACATTGCCCGCTCTGGGTATGGCCATGAGCCCGCGCAGCCTCAAGTTTGGCAAGGCCAGAACGGCCTCGGCCAGCGCCGGCAGATCAGTCAGGGCACAGCCGGACTTGCTGTCTTCCGCGTCGATATTGACCTGAAGGCAGATCTGCAGCGGCGGCAAATGCGCTGGCCGCTGCGCTGACAGGCGCTGGGCGATCTTCAGCCTGTCTACCGAATGCACCCAGTCAAAGTGCGCCGCCACCTGCTGCGTTTTGTTGCTTTGCAGCGGGCCGATGAGATGCCACTGCAAGGGCAAGCCCGCCAGCTCGGCCATCTTATCCAGCGCTTCCTGCACATAGTTCTCGCCAAAGGCCATCTGCCCAGCTGCATGTAAGCTGCGGATAGCCTGCGCCGGGTGTAGTTTGCTCACCGCCAGCAAGTCGACGCTGTGCGATGGCCGCCCGGCCGCCTGCTCGGCAGCACGCACACCGGCATTGACCGCGCTCCAGCGTGCCAGCAGCTCTGAATCAGTTTTTTCGGGAGGATGCACTAGCGAAACCTCGCGGCGTGGTCTTTGCTTGAGAGCAGGGATTGTCGCAAACCTGAGGTAACAAACCTAGCGGCTGACTTTACGACGCACTTTACGACATGGAGGTCGGAATGGCTGAAGATGATCGCTGGCTGTTGTCAGCCTGGGCGCAGGCACTGGCAGCTCAGGCGGCCGACCTGCACCTGAGCAGCGGCCAGATACCTCTGATGCGCTGCCGTGGTCAGCTCGTGCCACTGCCAGCTGGCGCACCCTGCCCAGCCTGGCCTTGGCCGGGTCTCGCTGCCTACTTTAGCGATGCCGCCGCCCAGCGCCTGCTGCAAGGCCGAGCCGCCGGCGAAGCCGAAGGTGCCTTCGAGCACCCTACGCTGGGCCGGGCGCGCTGGAGTCTGGCGCGAACCGATCACGGCCTGATGCTGGTCATGCGTCTAATTCGCGGGCAAGTGCCCAGCCTGCTGGATGTGCAGCTCGATACAACGCTGGCCAATCGCCTGCTGCCCGCGCAAGGCTTGGTGCTGATCACCGGTGCCACCGGCTCGGGCAAATCCAGCACGCTGGCCGCGCTCGTCGAACATCGACGACACGCGCAGGGCGGCCATGTCATCACCCTCGAAGATCCCATCGAGTTTCGCTATGGCAACGGCAACGGCGATCATCAAAATCAAGGCCGCATCAGCCAGCGCGAGATCGGTCGCGACAGTCCCGGCTTTGCCAGCGCCCTGCGCGCGGCGCTGCGGCAAGACCCCGATGTGCTGCTGATCGGCGAACTGCGCGATGCCGAAACGGCGCGGCTGGCGCTGTCGGCCGCCGAGACCGGGCATTTGGTGCTGACCACGCTGCACACCGCCTCCGCCGTCGGCGCGATTGACCGCCTGCTCAGTCTGTTCCCGTCCGACGAGCAAGAGCTGGCTCAGGCCCTGCTCGCCGAAACCCTAGTCGGCGTGCTGGCACAGGAGCTGATCTGGCAGGATGGCCAGGCGCGCGCCCTGCGCGAAGTGCTGATCGCTACTTCGGCAGTGCGGCATCTCATTCGTGAGCATCGGCTCGCGCAGATTCACAGCGTCATGCAGACCGGCGGCAGCCTGGGGATGCAGACGCGGGCGCAGGCTTGGGAGAGAGGGGGGTTTAGCTGACTCAGGCAAACGGGTCAGCGATGTCTGCCAGCTTGCTAGTCCCGGCAGCCACTTCGAAGGTTTTGCGCATGGCCAGACTCTCCACGCCGATCTGCGCAGGATCGATAATGTTCGCGGCATAGCGCCACTGAGCAATCATGCGTTCGGCGCTGAGGCTGACCAACACATAACCGTGTGTCTTCAGCTCGTTGTAGCGGATGTGCGGATTCGCCACCGGAATGGCCGCCGACACCGCCTCAGCTACGCCATCCGGAAAACCGGGCGATGTTACCGACGGGGCGACCAGCTCAACACCAAAGGGTGTCTCCAACAGATTACCGGCCAACACAAACGGATTTTCGTAAAGTTCGATGGCCCAGCTGGTGTGGATATCGCCGGTGAGCACGACCAGATTCTGCAGGCCGATGGCTTTGATGAAATTGCGCACGCGGTCACGCTCGGCCACATAGCCATCCCACTGATCCATGTTCACGGCCGCGATATTGCCTAGGATCTTTTGCCCGAGCACCTGCAGCTGCGGCAACTCGACCAGATTGAGCTGGCCGAACATGACTTGCTGACCGAGGAAGGTCCATTTTGCGCCTTCATTCTTCGCCAGCAAGAGCTGGAGCTGCAGCCAATCACGCTGGCTTTGACCCAGCAGTGAACGTTTCGGATTGGTGCGATCGGGGTCAGCCGCTGGCGTGGCGGCCTGCTTGTCACGACCCACATAGCGCGTGTCGAGCATGATCAGGTCCATCAAGCCGCCAACACGAATGCGGCGATAAATCACTTCGCGCGGGTCCGGGCGCAGCGTGGTCGCCTGACGGCTGAATTGTTCGCGCAACGGCATCCAGTTGAAGTAGGCGCGGATGCTGAAGCCGCTGCGATCCGGCCAGCTGCCTTCGGTACCTTCGGTGTGGTTTTCGGCACCATCGCGATAGGTATCGTTGGTGAATTCGTGATCGTCCCAAACGCAGATCATGGGGAGCTGCGCATGCAGGCGCTGCAGCTCAGGGTCGCGCTTGTACTGGGCATGGCGCAGCACATAGTCCTGCTGCGTGATCATCTCCGTGGGCGGCTCTGGTACGCGATCCTGGCCATTGCGGACCAGCGCCGAACCGTCGCCATATTCATCCTCGCCGTACTCGTAAAGATAGTCGCCAAGGTGCACGACGAAATCGAGACTGTCCTCTTGGCTGATCATGTCATAGACGCTGAAAAAGCCTTCCGGCAGGTTCGAGCAGCTGGCCACGGCGAAGCTGGCCGTGGTCACAGCAGACGCCGCCGGCTGCGTTTTGGCACGACCAATACGCGACACCTGCGAACCAGCGACAAAGCGGTAGTAGACAAACTGGCCGGCTGGAAGTGCCGCCATCGCACCTTCGGCAAAGCGTGTGCCCCGATACAACGCGACATTGCCGAGGTCAATTTTCACGGTGTAATCGCGCGCTTTCAGCGCTAGAAATGTGCCAAGGCTTTGCACGGAGCTGCTCGTGAACAAGGCCGCCCAATCGCTTTCCTTGGCAAGGCGCTGTGGCGACAGCACATATTCCAGGCGCAGGGGTATCGATGCCACATCGGCATCCAACGGTTTCAGCGCTGTCCACAAAATGATCTTGTCGGCGTCGGGATCGCCACTGGCCACGCCATAAGCAAACGCATTGGCTGCGAGCAGGGCGTCAACTTCGCGGGCGGATGGCGTGCTGCCACCCACACCCGAGGTCGGCGGCTGTACAGTGGCATCCGATGTGCCATCCGAGCCCAAACAGGCCACCAAGCTCGGCAGCGTCGCGCCTAGTACTAGGCTGTTTTGAATGAATTTACGACGTTGCATAAGAGTAGCTCGGGCAGAGTTTCGAGCCCGCACCATAGCCAACAAAGGTTTCAGTTTGGCGACAATGCGCAGGCATGTCAGATGGACATTACTTTGTGCTGCCGTCACTCTAGTTAGACTTAAAATGTCCCCGGAGCTCAGCATGCCCGCCGTAACCGACAGACTCCTGTATCAATTTCCACTCTCGCATTACTGCGAGAAGACACGCTGGCATATGGATATCAAAGGCCTGAGCTACCGCACCAAGAATCTGTTTCCCGGCCTGCACCGGTCGCGCACGCAAAAGCTTGCCGGTAGCGACATGCTGCCGCTACTGCACGACCAGAATCGGTGGATTGCCGACTCCACCGACATCGCGCTGTATCTGGAAAAAACCTATCCGGAAAAGTCTCTGCTACCGGCCGACCCTGAGCAGCGTGCGGAAGTAATTCGCCTGGAAGCGTATTTCGATGATCTCGGTGATCAGGTCCGACGCTGGGTTTTTGCCGATCTGGTCGACAGCCCCGACCTTGGCAGCCTCATGTTCAGTGCCTATGCGCTGCCAACGCGGCTGCTTGGCAAAGCCATGATGCCACTGGTGCGAACCGGCCTGCGCAAGCTCTACAAGCTGTCACCGACGCGAGTGGCGGAAGCGCATCGGCAGGTATTGGAAGGATTGGAGGAGATTGAACGGCTACTGCACAACAACCCGAACGGCTATCTGGTCGGCGGCCAGCTGACACTGGCCGACATCACTGCCGCATCGATGTTCGGGCCTCTGATCGGGCCGGTGAACTCCCCTTGGGGAGGCCGTGATGGCGTGCCACCGCGCCTGGCTGACCTGCGTCAGGCCAGCCAGCAACGAGTGGCCGGCCAATGGATGCTGCGCTTGTATCGCGAGAAGCCACGCGTATAAAAATGCGCGCTCAGTCAGTTACAGGCTGGCGCGCACCCGCCCCATCATCATCTGCCCGGCAAACACGGTATTACGCCCGACTGACAACCAGCCATCCCCGGTGACCTGCCAAGCCTGAGCCGGATCAATCAACAGCACACCCGAAGCCGCCTCGCCCAGCGCACCAATCGGTTTGTGCAGGATGCGCGCCGGTGCCGAGGTCAGGGCTTCGATCAGGCGTCGTGCCGACAACTCGCCGTCCGCCACCAGTTTCAGGCCCAGCGGCAACACGGTCTCCAGCGTCGACATACCGGGCAGTGCTTCGGCAAACGGTGCCAGCTTGGCGGCGGCATTCAGCGGCTGATGATCGGAGCAGATGGCATCGATCACGCCCTCGCGCACGCCGGCAATCAGCGCCACGCGGTCGGCTTCACTGCGCAGCGGCGGCCGCACATGGGCCATGGCGTTGAATCCATCAATGGCGGCATCGGTGAGATGCAGCTGGTGCATGGCGACATCGGCGGTGACCGGCAGGCCTTTGTCTTTGGCCAGACGCATGAGCGTGACCGAGCCGGCGCAGGAGAGCTGACCGAAGTGGGCGCGCACGCCGGTCTGCTCGACCAGCAGCAGCGCGGAGGCCAGCGCCACCGTCTCCGCCGTTTCGGGGATGCCGGTGAGGCCGAGGCGTGCCGCCATGAAGCCATCATGAGCACAGCCGCTGGCCAGCGCCTGCTCTTCCGGCGAGAAGAACACGGTGAGGCCCATGGAGCTGGCGTACTCAAGGCAGCGCAGCAGCGTGTCGAGGCTGGCTAGCGGTTGCCGCGCCTGACCAACGCCGACGCAGCCGGCCGCTTTCAGGCCACCCATGCTGGCCAGCGACTTGCCTTCCAGCCCCTTGGTCAGGGCACCGACCGGATAGACCTGGGCATGGCCGGCGGCAGCGGCTTTTTCAATAATCTGCAGCGCGACCGCGCCATGATCAATGACCGGATGCGTATCCGGCGGCAGCACGATGTGCTTGAAGCCGGCCGCCGCCGCGGCGCGGGTTTCGCTGGCGATGGTGCCGTGCTGCTTCGGGCCCGGCTCGCGCAGACGAGCACAGAGATCGACAAAGGCCGGTGTCAGCCAGCAGCCATTGGCAGCGATCGTTTCCGTGACGGCAAACGCATCAGCCGCCGCGCCCAACGCCACCACCACGCCATCCTGAACGACGGCGCTTTGCACGGCATCGACGCCGGTAGCGGGGTCGATCACGCGGGCACCGGTGTAGCGAACTGCACCGTGTTGAATTGTCGAACTCATTGCCCGCTCTCCTGAATCTGCCCTTCCACCGCCATCACCAGCACCGCCATGCGCACGGCGATGCCGTAGTTGACCTGCTTCAGGATCAGCGACTGCGGGCCATCCGCCACTTCCGATTCGATTTCGACGCCGCGATTGATCGGCCCCGGATGCATCACCAGCACATTCGGGCTGGCCACTTTCAGGCGCTCGCGGGTCAGCCCGAAGAGGCCGTAAAACTCGCTGGAGCCCGGCAGCAGCGCCGACTCCATGCGCTCGTTCTGGATGCGCAACGCGATCGCGACATCGACACCGGCCAGGCCGGCGGTCATGTCTTCGAACACCTGCACGCCGAGCAGCTCGAAGTCTTTCGGCAGCAGCGTGCGCGGGCCGATGACACGAATCTCTTTCGCACCCAGCGTCTGCAAGGCATGAATTTCTGAGCGCGCCACACGCGAGTGGCGGATGTCGCCGATGATGGCCACGGTCAGGTTTTCAAAGGCACCGGCATGGCGGCGGATGGTCAGCATGTCGAGCATGGCCTGCGTCGGGTGCGCGTGACGACCATCGCCGGCATTGATCACCGCGATCTGCGGCGTGACCTGGCTGGCGATGAAATGCGGTGCGCCGGACAAACCGTGGCGCACCACGAACACATCAGCGGTCATCGCCTCCAGGTTCCAGAGCATGTCGCGCAGAGTCTCACCCTTGCTGGTCGAACTTTTCGAGATGTCGATGTTGAGCACATCGGCCGACAGGCGCTTGGCGGCGACCTCGAAGGTGGTGCGCGTGCGCGTGGAGGGCTCGAAGAAGAGGTTCATCACCGTGCGGCCGGCCAGCAGCGGCACATTGCGGATGCCGCCGTGGTCATCGAGAAAGCTTTCGGCGCGGTCGAGAATTTCGGTGAGCAACTCGCGGGACAGACCTTCAGTGCTGAGAAAGTGCTTGAGCTGGCCTTGGCCATTGAGCTGCAAGCGGCTGGCCTGATGGGCGTGAGATTGGTGCATGGGGCGGCATCCTGAATCAGCGTGCCGAGATTGTAGCCGAACTCGCTACGGCTATCCTCAGCCTTTTGGCCGCTGACCCGGCGGTCGCATCGGGTTGATGAACAGGCGCAGATAGCTGCCTATCCACTTGATGTATTCCCAAACCTTGAGCCAGTGCTCGTTGTCGCGCTCGCTCTCTAGCAGCGTGACATCGGGCGCACGGCCGATGAGCGCGGTCAGCTCCGCGACCAGCGCATCACGCGCGGCAACACTCAGGCTTGGCAGCTGCGCATAGGCGGTGCGATCGCCAAGATGAAAGGCGATGAAGCGTCGGCCGGCGGCCTCGTAGAGAAAGTCCCAGCAGGTCACTTCAGCCAACGGCACCCGCGTGACACCGCGCAGGCCACCCGGCCGCAGCACCAGCTCCGAACCCTCGATCATCACTTTCATACTGTCACACCCGTACCCAATTCGGCTCAGCAAACCACGACGCCACGATATGACAGGCCGCCGTCGAGTCCAGCGATGGCAATTTGCCGCGCCGCTGCTGGCTGACCTCGGCCAGCGTCTCGCGTGCCGCGCGGGTGCTCAGACGCTCGTCCTGGCGATACACCGGCACCGCCGGATAGCGCGCCGCCAGCCGCCGGGCAAACTTCAGCGTACGCAGGCTCAGCTCGGACACTGAGCCATCCATGTTCAGCGGATTGCCCACGATCAAGGCCTGCGGCCGCCACTCGGCCACCAACGCATCCACCACAGACCACTCGGGGATGCCGTCACGGGCGGCGACCGGTGCCAGCGGCGAACCCATCGCCGTAATGGGCTGACCGCTGGCCACGCCCATGCGCTTGGTGCCGTAATCGAAAGCGAGCACGCGCTCGGGCAGCTCAGGCATGCCCGACCTCATGCGATAGCAGATGCCAATCGAAGCCAATATGCTTGATCGCCGCTTCCCAGCGCTCGTCATAAGGCAGATCAAACAGCACCGACTCGTTCGCCGGCAGCGTCAGCCAGAGATTGTCGACCAGCTCCTGCTCAAGCTGGCCCGCCTCCCAGCCGGCATAGCCCAGCGACACCAGATAATCCGCCGGGCCGTGACCTTGCGAGATGGCATCGAGCACATCGCGCGAATGCGTGACGGCAATGTTGGCCGCGCTGTGCATGGTCGAAGTCCACGGACCGTGGCCGCGATGCAGCACAAAGCCCAGCTCCGGATGCACCGGGCCACCGACCAGCACCGGCTGCTCCGGGCGCCGCAACGGCTTCAGCGGCGGTAGGCGCAAGTCCGTGAGCAGATCGCCGAAGCGCAGCTCACTGGGCTGATTAATGATGATGCCGGCCGAGCCGTTCTCGTCGCTGCGAAAAAGGTAGATCACCGCGCGATGAAAGATGCCATCGGCCAATTCGGGCATGGCGATGAGGAACTGATGGGTCAGGGGGGTATCTGCTAGGCTCATGCCCAGACTATGGGGACAGCCGCGCCGCGAGACAAGGGGGCAGGTATGAACAAGCGTTGACGCTGATGCCTTGGCTCCGTATCTTGACCCATCGGTCAGAAACCCAACACTGGAGCACCCGCATGGCACACCGTCTCGCCACCCTCGTTACCGGCGCATCGTCCGGCATTGGCGCAGCCCTCGCCGCCAGCTTTGCTCGCGAACCCAGTCGCGTCCTGATCCTCGTGGCCCGCCGCACCGCGCCCATGCACGCTCTCGCCGATGAGCTGAAAACCCGCTTCGGCACCGAAACTCAGGTCATCGAAGCTGATCTGGAAGTGCCCGGCGCGGCAACAAAGCTGCTCGCGCAAGTCGACCAACTCGGCCTCACCGTGGACACACTGGTCAACAACGCCGGCTTCGGCCTCAACGGCCCATTACATGAGATGACTCTGGCGCGCGTCAGCGGCATGCTCCAGCTCAACATCACCGCACTCACCGAACTCACCCACGGCGTACTCCCGGCCATGCGTGCCCGCCGCAGCGGTCGCATCCTCAATATCGCCTCCATTGCCGCGTTCCAGCCCTGCCCGAACTTCGCTGCCTACGGCGCCAGCAAGGCCTATGTGATGTCGTTCAGCGAAGCCCTGGCCATCGAGCTGGAAACCAGTGGCATCACCATCACCGCCGTCTGCCCCGGCTCCACCGCCAGTGGCTTTCACTCCGTCGCCGGCAGTGACCGCTCGTTAGTCGCTAAATTCATGGACAGCCCGGAGACGGTTGCCGCGCAGGCCTATAAGGCCTTACAGAATGGCGAGCATGTGGTCGTCACCGGCTGGATCAACAAGCCGCTGCCGATGATGAGTCGCCTTATGCCGCGCACGATGCTGGCGCGGATTACCGGGAAATTGATGTCGAAGTGATTCGTCTGCTCAGACACCTGTCGCCAGCGTGTCGGCAAAACGCCAGGTGCGGATGATCTGCAGCACATCGACTTGGCCTTGCTGCGAGGCCGGGAAGCGCGCAAACGGCTCGGCCTGACGCACCGACTGCTCGGCGGCGCGATCGAGAATGGCATGGCCGGATGACTGCAAAATCTGGATGCGCTGCACGCGGCCATCCGGATAAATCGCCACCAACAATCGGACCTGCCCCTGCAAATGCTGCGCCCGTGCCTCGGCCGGGAAGCTGGCATTGCCCGTTGTTTCTACGCGCTGGCGAAATTGATCGATGTAGCCGGCCCAATCATCCTGACGTGTGCTCACCGCCGCCAGCGTGCGGATGCGCGGGCGCTTGGCGTAGGCCTGTTTGCTTGCGGACAGGCGAGCTTCGAGTGCGGCGATGTCGGCATCGAGATCGGGGGATGGCGGCACGGGCGGTGCCACGGGTGTAGCCAGCGCTTGCGCTGTGGACACCGGCGTTGAAAGCTGACGCGTGGTAATCAGCGTCGGCTGTTTCTGCTCGGACACTGCAGCGACGGCCTCAGGCACTTTCGGCGTGACCGGCTGCGCGCCACGACCCTGCCCCGGCAATGGCGTGCGTTCGCGCGTGGTCAGCAGGCGCGCTTCCGCCAACGTGCCGCTGCCCTCCTGCTGCGCCTGCGCGAGAAAATCTGCCCTGACCGGTGCTTTCGCACTTTTCGCTGGCACCAGGGTGACTTCCATGACCGGTGCCGCCTGCGTTTTCGGCACCACAAAACGGATGCCGAAGAGCACCAGCGCATGCACCAGCAGCGCCATCACCAGCGTGAATGCCAGACGGTCAGCCGGCGTGATGGGCGACCCCTGCGGGGGCCGCCGTTCAGCCGCGCTGGCCATGGTAGAAATTCACGCGACGAAACTCGTCGAATTCATTGAGGTCGGGCAGGGTTTCCGCCAGCACCGAGGCGACCTGCGTGTAGCGCTCGGCCTGCAGGTTTTTCACCCGCGAATCGGCGAGCCAAACGGTGTTGGCGCGATCCAGAAAGGTGGGCAGGAAATCACGATTGGCGCGGTCGTAGAGCACGTCGGCGGCAAACAGCACATCGAAGCGTTCATCGAGCTGGAAGAAGTCGCCGGCCAGTTCCAGATGCACGCCATTGAGCGCGGCGTTGGCGGCAGTGGCATCGAGCGATGCCGGGTCGATGTCGCAGGCGACGACACGCGCTGCGCCAGCCATCGCAGCGGCAATCGCGACCACGCCGGAGCCGGTGCCGAAATCGAGCACGGACTTGCCGCGCACCAGTTCAGGGTTACTCAGAATTTGCCGCGCCTGCGCCAAACCGGAGGCCCAGCAGAACATCCAGTAGGCCGGCTCGTTGAGCGCCCAATCCATTTCCGGCGGGCTGAGCGCGTCATGCGGGAAATCGTTGTTGAGCAAGAACAGTTGCAGGCCACCGCAGTCGGGCAGCGTCTCCGGCGCAATCTTTGCTGCCGACAGGTGCGGCTGGATGCGCGCGGTCAGCGCACGCGCCAACAAGACCTCGCTATCGGCATCGAGCGTGCAGCTTAGAGACTGCATTTAGCCAACGCTTGTTGCTGCTGCCGGCGCTTTTCCACGGCCTCGATAAGCTTGTCGGCGATGCCGTAGCCATACTCGCGGTCGATCTCGCGGATGCAGGTCGGGCTGGTCACATTCACTTCGGTGAGGTACGACCCGATGACATCGAGCCCGACAAACAGCAGCCCGCGCTTCTTCAGCTCCGGGCCAACACGCGCCGCAATGCGACGCTCATCATCGTTGATCGGACGCGCTTCGCCGCGACCTCCGGCGGCGAGGTTGCCGCGAATCTCATCGCCCTGCGGAATGCGCGCGAGCACGAACGGCACCGGCTCGCCATCGATCATCAGCACGCGCTTGTCGCCGTCCTTGATCTCGGCAATGTAGCGCTGCGCCATGATCGGGCGCGCGCCATTGTCCGTGAGCACTTCCAGCGTAGCGCCAATATTCGGCCCACCAGCCGTGAGTCGGAAGATGCCGGTGCCGCCCATGCCATCCAGCGGCTTCACGATGACATCGTGATGCTCGGCGATGAACGCCCGCAACTCGGCGCTGCGACTGGTGACGATGGTCGGCACCATGCAATCGGCAAAGGTCGTGGCGAACAGCTTCTCGTTGCAGTCACGCAGCGACTGCGGTTTGTTCACCACCAGCACACCCTCGCTCTCGGCGCGCTCGAGCAAGTAGGTGGCGTAGATGAAGTTCATGTCGAAGGGCGGATCTTTGCGCATCAGGATGGCGTCCATCTCCGCCAGCGGCCGCAGCTCCGGCTCGCCGAGCGCGAACCATTTGGCCGGATCCTCGAACACCTGCAAGGGCGCCAGTTGGCCGTAAGCACGGCCTTCGTGCAGCGACAGGTCACCGGCCTCCAGATAGAACAGCTCGTGGCCGCGCTTCGCCGCCGCCCAGAGCATGGCCAGCGTGGAGTCTTTCTTGTAGTTAACCGAAGCAATCGGGTCCATGACCACGGCAATACGCATGTGCAACTCCTACATCAAAACAGACTCAAAACACGGCCCCGGAACGAGGCCGCGGCGATCAGGCATCCACACCAAATTCGTCGCGGTAGCGGCGTACGGCCTCGAGATGCTCGGTGTGCAGCCCGGTCTCTTCCAAATACGCAATAATCTGGTTGAGCTTGATGATGGCAATGACCGGAATACCGAAGTCGCGCACCACTTCCTGGATGGCGGAGAGCTCGCCCTTGCCGCGCTCCTGTCTATCCACCGCGACCACCACGCCGACCGCCGCCGCTCGTGCATTCTGCACCAGCGTCATGATTTCGCGGATGGCGGTGCCGGCAGTAATCACATCATCGATGATGAGCACGCGACCGGCCAGCGGCGAGCCCACGATCAGGCCGCCCTCGCCGTGATCCTTGGCTTCCTTGCGATTGAAGCACCAGGGCATGTCGCGATCGAATTCCTCGGCCAACTGCACCGCCGTCGCCGACGCAATGGGGATGCCCTTGTAAGCCGGGCCAAAGAGCACATCGGCTTCGATGCCGCTATCGACAATCGCGGCAGCATAGAAGCGACCCAGCGCAGCCAAGCGCTTGCCGGTATTGAACAAGCCGGCATTGAAGAAATACGGGGATTGGCGACCAGACTTGAGCGTAAAGCTGCCGAAGCGCAAAACGCCTTGGGCTAGGGCGAATTCGATGAACTCGCGTTGATAATCGCGCATGGACTAGACCTGAATTGAGAATGTCTGAGTCGGCGATGATAACGCGACTGTCGCAACAGGCGTATGCCGTGATACAAACTCAGCCGTTGAGATCGCTCCGACTAATCAGAACCAGTGAATACTTATGCGTAAAGCCACAGCCCTAATCAGTGTTTTAATTTTCCCTGCGCTGAGCCTCATCGCCATCCCCAGTTTTGCCCTTTCGCCACCAAAGCTCAGTGCTAAAGATGCCGCCATTAATGCCGCCAATGACGCGGCCCTAAAGCAAGCACTGTTGGGCACCTGGCAGGCAATGGACTCCCCTACCTCACCGACGATTAATGGTGAAGGCACGTTTCTCGCAGATGGCAGTGCTACCGGCTTTACCACCGCAACCTATGTGTACAACGACGGCTACACCAGTGATGTGAAAGTCGGCCTGAGCTTTCGTTGGTCGGTTAAAAATGGCGTGCTGACGCTAAATCAATTTGTCTCCGACCCCTCGCAGTTCATCAAACCCGATCACGTTAAACGCTTCGAGATTCTGTCCATCTCACCAGAGGGCATGAACTTGAAGGACTTGTCAGACGGCGAAGTGGTCTATCGCCGACGGAAACTCGGCTGAGCCGCCTTGAGCGCCGCTGCCATCTTGATAAAAAAATCAAATATTTCTGCCGATGCTGCATCCAAATCAGGAATCGCTCCGTATAGCTCTGTGAAGTCCTAGAAAAATCACAGAAGCGGAGTAGTTGTTATGAATTCACGCCAACGTGGCCCTGTACGGCCACTCTCCATGCTCGGCATCCTGATGCTGGCCAGTACTGCTCTCGTTCCAGCAGCTCAAGCCTCCAGCCATCGCGAAGCACCCTTCATTACGCGTCACCCAAAAGTCGATGCCACCGATTTCTACATGTTCCGCAGCTACGAGAAGGATCGCGAGAAGTTTGTCACGCTGATTGCCAACTATCAGCCACTGCAAGACGCCTACGGCGGACCAAACTACTTCTCCATGGACCCGGATGCGCTTTACGAAATTCATGTGGATAACAATGGCGATGCCAACGAAGACATCACCTTCCAGTTCCGTTTTAAGAACACACTGGTCGATAAGAAGATTGCAGCAGGCGATCAGATGGTTTCCATTCCGCTGATCAACTTGCCACCCGTGGGTAACGTACCCACATTGAATGTGAACGAGACTTACTCGGTCACTGTGGTGCGTGGCTTGCGTCGCGGCAACAGCAGCTCGCGTCAGCTACTGACTAATGCAAATGGCGATAAAAGCAGTACCTTCACCAAACCCGTCGACAACATCGGCAATAAGTCTATTCCGAACTACGATGGTTATGCCGCTCAGTATCTTTACAGCGTGAATATCCCAGGCTGTTCAACGCCGGCCAACCTCTTTGTAGGTCAGCGCAAAGATTCCTTCGTGGTCAACCTCGGCGAAACATTCGACCTCGTCAACGTCACCAATCCCTTGGGTGACGAAAACGCTGAAAAAGACTCGCTGGCCGACAAGAATGTCACCACTTTGGCCTTGGAAGTGGCCAGCAGCTGCCTGACCAATGGCAGTGAAAAAGTGATTGGCGCCTGGACATCGGCGAGCTTGCGTCAGGGTCGTTTGCTTAACCCGAAGCCGGGCAGCAACACCACCACGGCTTCGCGTGAAGGCGGCCCATGGTCACAGGTTTCGCGCCTGGGCATGCCGCTGGTGAATGAAGTGATCATCGGTCTCAAGGACAAAGACACGTTCAATGCCAGCAAACCGATTGATGATGGCCAGTTTGCTACCTACGTGACTAACCCGGCATTGCCCGAGCTGCTGGAAGCCCTGTTTGGCAGCGCCGGTGTTCGCGCGCCCAACAATTTCCCACGCAAAGATTTGGTCACTGCCTTTCTGACCGGTGTACCAGGCCTGAACCAGCCTGCGAATGTCAGAGGCTCGGAAATGCAGCGTCTTAACACGGTAGATGTGCCGCCCGTGCCTGCTGACATGCAGAATCGTCTCGGCGTGGTGGGTGGCGATGCCGCTGGCTTCCCGAACGGTCGTCGTCCGGGTGACGATGTTGTCGATATCGAACTGCGTGTGGCCATGGGTCTGCTCTGCCATGCCGAACTCGGTGTTTGTGCTCCGGGCGATGCACCATCAGGCACTTTGAAGTTCACCGATGGTGCGCTGCAAACAGCCAGCCAGTTCAAAGAAGTCTTCCCGTACCTGATATCGCCGATCCCCGGCTCACCCAACTGACAGGAGTTGAATCATGCAAACACGCCTGTCTTTAACGCTGGTCACGGTAGCTGGTTTGGCATTATCTGGCTGTTTCGGCTCAGATAATTCCTCTGAAAATCAGTCAGACAGCTTTGTCTCGGCCACCGCTGCCGTCACCAGTCAGCCTGAGGCTAGCAGCGAGTTAGTCGAGGCTACGCCGGCCACGGTTGAAAACGTCATGGCAACCTCACCGGAAACCGGGGAAGCGATGCCCCTATGAGGAGATGTTTCCACCTCATGTTCGCTCTCAGTCTGGTCGTGCCCTTCATGGGCACGGCTCAGGCTCGTTTTACCGAAATTCCGCTGGATGACAGCACGATTATTGAATCACTACCGGCCGGCCCACGACCGGTAGTGCGCCCAAACGCATCACTCCCCAAAGCCTTGCTCGCCGCTAGAGCCCAGCTTGAGGCCGCTCATCAGCAGGGCGATCCGCGCTACCTCGGTTACGCTGAAGCTCAACTCGGCCCCTGGCTGAATCTGTCCGAGCCACCCACGGATGTGCTGCTGTTGCGCGCTCGTCTGCTGCAAGCCAACCATCGTTTCGATGCCGCCTTGATCGACCTTGGCCGTGTACTGAAGCGCTCGCCGGGTCAGCCCGAGGCACTGCTGCTGAGCGCATCCATCAACCAGGTTCGCGGGCGCTACAGCGAGGCTCGCCTGGCGTGTCGCGGTCTGCAGGGTCTGGAGCTGCTGCCCCTAGCACTGATTTGCCAAGCCCAGATTGATGGTGTTACCGGTCAGGCACGCGCTGCTTTGACGCGCCTGCAGAAGCTGCCAAGACGCAATCTCGGCCTCACGCCGGCCCAAGGTGCCTGGCTTGATCTGGGCATCGCTGACCTCGCCGATCGACTGGGCGATAGCTCACTCACCGAAGCCTCGCTGAAGCGCGCGCGGGCCAGTGGCGCCGAAGCGGCTGGAGCTTATGCCGACTGGCTGCATGCAGAGGGCCGTGATGCCGAAAGCCTCGCCCTGCTACGCAAATGGACTGCTCATGATGGTCTGCTGATGCGTTTGGCCCGAGCCGAGCAAACATCGCAGCCGGCAGTATTCAGGCAGCATCGTGCTGAGCTGCTGCGCCGCCTTGCCGATTTTCGCCAGCGCGGCGAGGTTGGCCATGAGCGTGAGCAGGCGCTGCTCTATCTCGACGTGCTGAAGGACCCAGACAATGCTCTGGTGCTGGCACGGCGGAACTGGCAGCAGCAGCGTGAAACCGCTGACTTCCGAATTTACGGCCGCGCTGCACGAGCCGCTAACGCCGTTGCCGACCTAACTCTGCTCCGCGCATGGCAAGCACAAACCGGCTTTGAAGATCGCCGCAGCGACGTCTGGCTGAACCAGTCGAGAACACCATGATGCCAAGCTGGTGCCGGCTTGCTTGCCTGACACTTCTACTGCTCAGTAGCGCGTCAGCTTCTGCCCACAAAGCCAGCGACAGCTATCTTGACGTGCGTCAGGAAGGTGGTTTGCTTGAGGTCCGTTGGGATGTTGCCCTGCGTGATCTTGACTTGGAATTGCAACTCGACACCAACAATGATCATCAGCTGAGCTGGGGCGAAGTCCGCAGCCGCAGCAATGACATCAGCAATCATCTGCTCGCGCGGCTAACCCTCAGCCAGGGCACCGAGCGTTGCCAGCTCATGGGTCAGCCAGCGCCGCTGAGCATTTCCCGGCACAGTGATGGCGCTTATGTCGTGCTCGCCTTCCTGATGTCTTGCCCCGACAAGGATGCACTGCGCATCGACTATCGCCTGCTTGCCGGCATTGATGTGTTGCATCGAGGCATTTTGACCCTGCACAAGGGCAGCGATGTGCGCACCGCCGTGTTGCAGCCCGGCCGCAAGCCCATCACCCTGAGTGCTCAGGCCAGCTATTGGCAAACCTTCAGCAGCTTTCTGCGCGAGGGCGTACACCACCTTGCCACCGGCTACGATCATTTGCTGTTTCTGCTTTGCCTGCTTCTGCCTGCGCCCTTATTTTGGCGTGATAAACGCTGGCAGCCGTCCACTAGTGGGCGTAACGCCTTTCGCGAAACAGTGGCCGTTATCACCGCCTTCACGCTAGCGCACTCCGTGACATTGGCGCTGGCTGCCCTGCAAATTGTGAGCTTGCCGTCTCGGCTCGTGGAGTCGGCGATTGCTGCCTCGATTGCCCTTGCCGCCTTGCATAACCTGCGCCCTCTGCTCACGCAGAGTCGCTGGCTTCTCGCGGGTAGCTTCGGCCTGATTCACGGTTTCGGCTTCGCCGGTGTGCTGGGCGAATTACCGCTAGGCATAGCAGAGCGCAGCATGGCGCTGGCCGGCTTCAATGTCGGCGTCGAGCTTGGCCAATTAGGCTTTATTGCTTTGTTTCTGCCTGTACTCTGGTGGATGCGCCACTATCCGATCTACAGTCGTATCGTATTGCCGTTCAGCTCCCTGCTGATTACCTTCATCGCGCTGATCTGGTTTGGCCAGCGCGTACTCAACTTGCAACTCATTCCGGGATAGTCATGGCCGAAGACTTGCCCACACTGATTTATCGCACCGCACTGGGTGACCAACGAGCGTTTGAGCTGCTTTATCAAGCCACCTCACCACAGCTCTATGCCTTGGCGATTGCGGTACTGCGCAACCGTGACTTAGCGCAAGATACTTTGCAGGAAGCGTTCATCAGCATCTGGCATGCCGCTGGCAGCTATAACGCCAGCAAAGGCAGCGTGCAGACTTGGCTGAATGTAATCGTCCGGCACCGCTGCATTGACCGCCTGCGCAGGCTTCCCAGGAACGAAACACACTTCAATGATGCCGAATGGGCGAACCTTGAAGCAGATGGACCAACACCCTTGCAACATCTGGTCAAAGACGCCGATGCTCGCGGTTTGGCGCGCTGCTTGAGTGGTCTCGATGGACAGCAGCGCGATGCACTGACACTGGCGTACTTTCATGGCCTGACACACAGCGAGCTGGCGACACATCTGAAAGCACCATTAGGATCGATCAAATCACGGGTGCGGCGCGGCCTGAGCAGCCTGCGGAGGTGCTTGCATCATGAAGCTTGATGACGAAGAGTTGCAATCGCAGCTGGCGGCGGAATATGTGCTGGGAACCCTTCAGGGCGCGGCCCGTCGTCGCTTGGAGCACATGCTGCCAGCACATGCCGGGCTGCGCGAAAAGGTCGCGCATTGGGAACAACAGCTCGGACCCTTGGCATCATCGCTAACACCACAGCCGGTGCCGAGCACTGTCTGGAGCGGGATTAACAAACGCCTGCATCCACCTCGCCAAGTCGTGGTCAATGGCCGTTTCTGGCAGCGCTGGGCTTGGGCCAGCACGGCGCTTGCCGCCAGCCTGGCGGCATTACTCGTGCTAACCCCCAACCCCGTACCTCGCAGCGGCGAAGCACTCCGTGATGTTGCCGTCTTGGCCAGCGACAACAATGAAGCACACTGGATTGTTCGCAGCAGAGCCAATAATCAGCTGCAATTAAGTGTGCTTGGTCGGGTTACTGTGGCTAGCGATAAAAGCCTGGAACTCTGGGCCATTCCGGCTAATGGCAAACCGCAATCACTGGGTGTTCTGACGCTGACTCACGGGCACGCAACTTTGGCACTCAGCGCCATGCAAAAGCAGTCTCTGAGCCAGGCCACCTTGCTTGCCGTCAGTATTGAAACGCGCGGCGGTTCCGCTACCGGCTTGCCGACTGGGCCCGTCATATTCACAGGCAAACATGCCTCTGGCGGAGTGTGACGAATTGAGGTCGGCCACTGGAGCTACCTGCTCATTCAGCGACTCAGTGGCTACGTTGAGCAACCTCAAACAGACCAGTCCTTGCTAGCATAGCCAGTCTGCCGCTCAGCAAGGATTTTTCATGCGCATCGTTTCCGCCAACCTCAACGGCATCCGCTCCGCCGCGACCAAAGGCTTCTTCACCTGGCTGGAAAGCTCAGGCACCGACATCGTCTGCATCCAAGAAACCAAGGCGCAGACGCATCAGCTCGATGCCGACACCTTCAACCCGACCGGTTGGCATCGGCAACTGTTCGATGCCGTGCGCCCCGGCTACTCCGGCACCGCAATCTACTCGCGCCAGAAGCCAGACAGCGTCAGCAAAGGCCTCGGCTTCGAGCTCTGCGATACCGAGGGCCGCTGGCTGGAAGCGAAATTCGGTGACCTCACAGTGGTCTCGCTCTACCTGCCCTCCGGTTCGGCATCCGACGCCGCGCAGGCGCGCAAGGATGCCTTCCTGCTCGAACTCATGCCCATCCTGCAGGCACGCCGAGCGGCGGGCGAGAAGCTGGTGATTTGCGGCGACTGGAACATCGCGCATCAGCAAATCGACCTGAAGAACTGGCGCGGCAATCAGAAGAACTCCGGCTTTCTGCCGCGTGAGCGCGCCTGGCTGACCCAGCTCTTCGACGAGGTCGGTTATGTCGATGCCTTTCGTGTCGTCGACCAGCGTGCTGAACGCTACACCTGGTGGAGCAATCGCGGTCAGGCTTACGCCAATAATGTGGGATGGCGCATCGACTACCACATCGTGTCGCTGGAGCTGGCAGGCAAGATCACGGCGGCGGACATCTACATGGGCGAGAAATTCTCCGACCATGCGCCGCTCATCCTGGATTACGACCTCTGACCGCTTGCGATACCGGCACGCCCCAGCTAAGTTGAGTCCTCAACCCTATGGACGACAACCTCTCATGATGACCATTCGCACCTCCCTGCTGCTGACACTGACCACCGCTACGCTACTGACCGGCTGCGCCAGCAGCGACATGCCGAGCTTCGGCGAAAGCCTGCTGCAGCGCAGTGCCGAGCAACAATCGCTTGCCGATCAATGGCGCGATGGTGCCAAGCTGTTGAAAACAGGTCAGAGTAATGTCGAAGATGGCCAAGACAAGATCAACCGTGGCCAGAAATTGCTGGAAGAAGGCCAGAAACAGCTACAGGACGGTAAGGAGCAGCTGGCCAAGGGCGCAGAACTGAAACAGGAAGCAGAGGCTGGCTACCTGAAGCTCAGGGCAAACCCGATTCCACTACCGGGCAGCGTGCCAGCATCCGTGCCCGCACCAGCCGCTCAGTAACGCGCTTCGACTTATTATGGCAATTGCTCAAACGGGCTGCCGCAGCCAATCACCGGAAAGCTCGCCGGGCTGTTCATAAAGCTCGGCGACAACGGGTTCAGCCTGTCCCAGTAATTGCGACGCAACTGCATCAAGCCCGTTTGCACATCACAAGTACCTGTCGGCGTAGTGTCTGCAACTTGTGCACCGGTCAGCACGGCAACACCGTGGGCAATAACGCCGCTGGCCGCATCCGGAGCCAGCACACCCCAGCCGGTTTGCAAGGCTGGCAACACCGGTAAAATCGGCACGCTGGTCGGGCTACTCGGCTGATAACTCGCGATGGCCGGCTGTGCTGCCGCCTGCTCAAGTGCGCGACGCAACTGCCAGACGGAAATTTCGCGGCCGCCACTGCGCACCATGACTGGCCCTTGAGCACCCACGACAATGCCGCCAACATGGCCGAGCTGCGCGCGCGTTTGCAGCAGAATGCTGGCCGCCACGCCGGCTGCTTGCGGCGTCGCAAAGCTGGTACCGCTCACCGTCTCCAGACCAGTTTCACAATCCGTGCAATACGGCAGCGTCTGCGTGAACGCCGCGAGGAAGTCTGGGAAGGTGCCGGAGACCAGCTCGCGACCTTGGCTATCAACATCCAGACCGGCAATACCCACTGACCACCAAGGCCCGGCCGTGCCGTCAAAGGTCGCTAGTGCCGGTGAATTATCCGCAGCGCCCACATGCAGCTTGCCCTGCGTCACCACGCCTTCCAGGCTCTGCGCCAACGGCTGTGACGCCAGTGGTATGCTGCCGGGAGTGCCATAACTGGTCGAAACGATATCCACGGCCGGATGCGTAAAGGCAAATGCTTCGGCATCCGGCGTGGTGCCCTCGACAAAGACAAGAACCGACTGCGGTGCAGCGGCCAGCAACGCCGAGCTGGTACCAACACCGTGTGGGTCTTTCTCAGCCGTTGGTTGCAGCAGCGGCAAGCCGGAGTCATCGAAGCTGACCAAAATCAGGTTGGTACCGCGTACCCAGTAGCGCTCGCCGCGCTTGACCTTGCTCCACTGAGCCGCATCGGCGGCCACATCGGCCGCGAAATTTCCCGTACGGGTCAGCGTGAGGATATGGTTGGCATCAACGCCAAACTCGGCCAGCACCGCCGAAGTCACCGCACGCGGCGCGGTGCCCGGATACAGGCTGCCGCTGGCATAAAACGCCTCATGGTAAGGGTTGATGGCGCTGTCGATCACCGCCACAACCACGCGAGATGCCCCCGTGGCTATGCTGGTCAGCGTGGTATTAGTCGTCTGCTTGGGTGCCATCGCGACCGCAGTCTCGCCACCACCGCCGCCACAAGCAGCCAGCAGCAGCGCCGCCGCCATTGCCACACCCCATTGCACTCGTTTCATTTGCAACCTCGCTATGCCGATCACGCTCAACCTCCGTTATACCGCAGATCACCGGATGGCAACATGAACAGAACCATGAGCCGTACCATGAGCATCGGCATCGGCTAGAATGCCGCATCTTCTATTTCGTGTGCCCGCCATGCCCGCTCCCGACAAGACCACCCTCGCCCGCTGGCGCGAGGACATTCGCTTCAGCGACACGCTGCTCGGCCAGAACCTGCAATTCACCACAACCTGGGGCATCTTCTCGCCCGAGGCCATCGACGCCGGCACCCACATGCTGCTCGAATACTTGGAAATTCCGGTGGATGCCGACTGCCTCGATATCGGCTGCGGCTACGGCCCGCTCGGTATGGCCATGGCCCGCCTCGCCCCGCAAGGGCAGACACTGATGGTGGACAAGGACTTCATGGCCGTGGAATACGCCAACCGCAATTGCGCGCTGAATCGCATCAGCAACGCGAAAGCCCAGCTCTCCAACGGCCTGCAGCACATTGATCCAGCGCTGAAATTCGACCTGATCGTGTCGAACCTCCCGGCCAAGGCCAGCAAGGAACAGCACTACCTGTTCTTATTCGACAGCCTGTCGCGCCTGAAGCCGGGCGGACGCTTCTATGTCGTGACCATCAACGGCTTGCGTGAGTTCATGGGTCGCACGATGAAAGAAGTCTTCGGCAACTACGACAAGCTCAAGCAGGGCAAGGTCTATACCGTAGCGATGGCGGAGAAGACGGCCTGAGTGCCGTCTTTACAACACCAGCAGCGCCGCACCCGCGATCTGCAGCGCGAATGTCAGTCCTGCTCCTAGCTGTCGCGCCAAGCGATGCGGCTGCAACATACCCAGCGCATGCACCAGCCGTACAGCACAGAACGAGCCTGCCAGTAACATCAGCAGCTCAGGTGACTTGGCCTGATAAGTCAGGGCCAGCAACACAAGCGCAAATAAAATGACTTGCTCAACAGCGTTGGCATGGGCACGAATCGCCTTCTTCAACGGCACGCTGTTGCCATCGCCATTGGGGATGCGCTGGCTGATGCGCAAGCGCACCACGTTGAGCGCCAGCAGCGTCAGCAGCACGGCATGGAAGGCAACGAACAGTGTAAAAACATGAAAATCGGGCATGACAAACCTCTTCTTGTTGTGTGGTTGATGCGCTTTAGAGCTTACCAGTTCAGTGCTTTTTGCTGCGCCTGCACCAGCTCCTTCACACCCTTCTCGGCGAGATCCATCAGCGCATCCACTTCCTTGCGCGAGAACGCCGCGCCCTCGGCCGTGCCCTGAATTTCAATGATGCCGCCGAGCTGGTTGATGACCACATTCATGTCGGTATCGCAGGTCGAGTCTTCGGTGTATTCCAGATCGAGCAGCGGCTCGCCCTTGAGAATACCGACCGACACCGCTGCAATCAGGCCGATCAGCGGATCGTTCTTGATCATCTTCTGATTCAGCATCCAGCTCAGGGCATCGACCAGCGCCACGGCACCACCGGTGATGGCTGCCGTGCGCGTGCCGCCATCGGCCTGAATCACATCGCAGTCGATGGTGATGGTGTTTTCGCCGAGCTTCTTCAGGTCGACCATGGCGCGCAGCGAGCGGCCGATCAGACGCTGAATCTCCAGCGTGCGCCCGCCCTGCTTGCCCTTGCTGGCCTCGCGCTGGTTACGCGTGTGCGTAGCGCGCGGCAGCATGCTGTATTCGGCCGTGATCCAGCCCTCGCCCTTGCCCTTCATGAAGCGCGGCACACCGGCCTCGACACTGGCCGTGCACAGCACCTTGGTATTGCCGAACTCGACCAGCACCGAACCTTCGGCATGGCAGGTGAAATCGCGGGTGATGGTGACGGAGCGAAGCTGATCGTGCAGACGGCCGGAAGCGCGCATGGGGAATTCCTGAATGATGGGCGGCATGCTTGTGAGACATGTGGTGGTGGCAAGTATAGCCGCTACAATCAATGTCTTCGTCTTTTCTGCCTTGAGAACCCCGCATGAGCCAGCCCGTCCACAGCATGACCGCCTTCGCCCGCGCCGAGCAGCGCAGCGCGCTGGGCCTGCTGGCCATCGAAATCCGCTCGGTCAACAGCCGCCATCTGGAAGCGTCGTTTCGTTTGGCCGATGCCGTGCGCGAGCGCGAATTCGCCTGGCGCGATGGCCTCCGCCAACAGCTCGCACGCGGCAAGGTCGAGGTCAGCGCTCGCTATGAACCGGCAGACAGCAGCGAGGCCGTGACCATCAACACGGCGCGCGTGCAGCAGTTGCTTGGCGCTTTGCGTGAGATTGATTTGCTGGCGGCGAATACAGGTCCACTGAATACCGTAGACCTGCTGTGCCTACCCGGCGTGCTGGTCACCCAGGAGCTCGATGCCTCAGTCTTGCTGGCCAGCGCCGATGCCCTATTCGCTCAGGCCATGCAGGACTTCATCGCCATGCGTGCCCGCGAAGGTGCCGCGCTGCATGAGCTGGTCGAGGCCCGGCTGCAAGGCATCGAGCGTGAAGTCGGTGGCGTGCGTGAGCGCATGCCGCAGATACTTCAGCACTTCCGCAGCAAGCTGCTGGCGCGGGTCACAGAGGCTCGCGCCGAGTTATCGGCAGACAGGCTAGAGCAAGAGATTGTGCTATTTGCGCAGAAGATGGATGTGGCCGAAGAGGTCGATCGCTTGCTCGCGCATGTCACCGAAATTCGCCGCGTGCTTGCCAGCGGCGGCGCCGTTGGCCGTCGCCTCGACTTCCTCATGCAGGAGCTAAATCGCGAAGCCAACACCCTGGGCTCGAAATCGGTCAGCGCCGACAGCACCTTGTCATCCGTGGAATTAAAGGTGCTGATCGAGCAGATGCGGGAGCAGATTCAGAATCTGGAGTGAGCGCCTTTGTCTCGCATCAAGGCTTCCAGCTCGAATACATCTTGCGCAGCATGAACGGCAGCAGCCTCACCGACGCACCGAGGAAGTCCAGCGGCGACTTCGGATTCGCCAGATACACCGCGTTCAGCAGTGCCTGATAGCTGGCTTCATCCTGCGGGTACCACCAGAGATTGCGGCGCGTGCGCATGCTGTCCCAGTTCACGACCTTGGGGCTGGTCATCTCCATGAGGCCTTCCGGGCCGTGAGTGCGGCCTATGCCCGACTCTTTCGGGCCGCCCCAGGGCAGCTCAGACATGCCATGCGTGTAGAGATGGTCGTTGATCGCCACCACACCACCGTCGATGCGGGTGGCCAGGCGCTTGCCGCGCGCCAGATCGCGCGTCCATACCGAGGCCGAGAGTGCCATGCTGCAGTCGTTGGCGAGCGCCACGGCTTCATCTTCCGTGCGGAACGACATCACCGGCAGCACCGGCCCGAAGGTTTCGTCGCGCATCAGGCTCATGTCATGGGTCACATCGGTCATCAGCAAGGCTGGGTGGAACTCGCCATTGTGATCGCCGACGCGCCGCGATTCGGCGACGACAATGGCGCCATCGGCGATGGCATTGGCAACCTGACGCTCCACCGTCAGGCGCTGCTTGGCCGTAGTCATGGCACCGATGTCTACCGCGCAGCCGGCACTGGCCGCGCCATGACGCAGCGCCTTGACCTTCGTCGCCAGCAAATCCACGAAGGCCTGATAAATCGACTCATGAACATAAATGCGCTCGACGCCGCCGCAGGACTGTCCGGCGTTTTGCAGGCCAGCCCAGGCCGCGCCATTGGTGGCGCGCTCAAGATCAGCATCTTCCAGCACCACCATAGGGTCTTTGCCACCCAACTCCAGCGACAGCGGCGTCAGCGTTTCTGCCGCCTGCGCCATGAGCTGCTTGCCGGCCGGCACCGAGCCAGTGAAAAACAGCTTGTTGATGCCGTTCTCGAACATGGCCGTGGAAATAGCACCGCCGGAACCGGCGAGGTGATAAAACAGGCCCGGCGGCAGGTCGCCGGCAGCCACGATATCTTCAATCAATTTGCCGACCAGCGGCGTCACCGCAGCCACTTTCAGCAGCACAGCGTTGCCGGCCATGAGCGCCATCACGACTTCGCCAAACGGGATCGACAGCGGGTAATTCCACGGGCTGATGATGCCGACCACGCCCAGCGGCAGGTGGTGCACTTCGGATTGCTTGCCGATAAAGGCGATGCTGGCGGTACGCCGCGATTTCGGCGTCAGCACCTTGCCGGCATTCTCGCCATACCACTGGCAGGCCAGCGTACAGGGGATGACTTCGGTGACCAGCGCATCCATCGGGGTCTTGCCGTTGCCCTGGCTGACGATCTGGGCAATCTGATCGGCATGGTCAACAATGTAGCGGCGCATGCCTTCGATATGTTTGCGACGCTCGGCAAAGCTCTTCGCGCCCCAGATACGCTGGGCGGCACGCGCCTGCGCGAAAATCTGCGGGATGGCGTCTAGCGCTGTGTTGGGGATAGAGCCAAGGCGTTCGCCAGTGGCAGGATTGAAAGCGACGGTTTCACCGGCGGGATGGCTCATGGTCTGGCTCCTGCGCCCGTCTTCGCGGGCTTGTGCGCACTCGCCGCCAGACCTCATGTCTTGGCGTGCGTGGTGCGCTGCAGGCAGATTAGCTCTCTGATCAAGACCTGTAAAACCGCCGGCTCAGACCCAGACCAGAACCGTCCGACGATTGGCAGCTTCGCGCTCGACCATACCGGCGTAATTGGCCTCGACGAGATTACGCTTCACTTTCAGCGTCGGCGTGAGGAAGCCGTTGTCGATGGTCCAGCTGTCGCTGGTGACGATCAGCTTGGCGATCTTTTCGTGATCCTCAAGGTCGGCGTTGACGGCATCGAGCAGCGTGAGCAATTCGCGCTCCACCGCCGGACGTGGCTGATCCAGCGCAGCCGATGTCAGCGTCAGAATCATCACCGGCTGCGTCAGATTCATGCCGACTAGGCAGAGCTGGTCGATCAGCGCCGACTTCGCCATCGCGCCTTCAATGGGCGCGGGCGCGACATACTTGCCCTTGGCGGTCTTGAAAATGTCCTTCACGCGACCGGTGATGTAGAGGTAGCCCTCGGCATCCAGACGGCCCTTGTCGCCGGTCTTCAGCCAGCCATCAGCCGTGAAGGTTTCCAGCGTTTTTTCTGGCTCTTTCAGATAGCCCGCCATGACGCCGGGATGCTTGACCTGAATCTCACCCTCCTCGGACAGGCGAAAGCCCGAATCCGGGAACGGTTTGCCGACCGCGCCGGCACGCGTGCGGCCGGGCAAGCCAGCGGAGACATAGGCCGAGTTTTCGGTCATGCCGTAGCCTTCCAGAATTTCCAGATCCAGCACGCGCTTGAACCAGTCCAGCGTGCTGACCGGAATCGGCGCAGCGCCCGACAGCGCCATGCGCACATTCTGCAGGCCCAGCGTCTTCAGCAGCTTGTAGCGCACCACATTGCGCAGCAGCGGAATGGCCATCAACCGATCCAGCTTGTCTTCAGAAAGCTTGCCGAGGATGCCGGCCTTGAAGCGTCCCCAGACCAGCGGCACGGCAAAGAAGCGCGTCGGCGCCACTTGCGGCAGCTGCTGCGCGAGCTTGTCCAGCGCTTCGAGGAAGTGCACTTCGGCACGCCAGAGCAGGCTCGCCGTTTCCACGGCGGCGCGCTCCAGCAGATGCGCCAGCGGCAGGTAGGAGAACAGCTTTTCGTCCGCCTGCGCGGGCGGCAGCTTGGACAGGAAGGCTTGCGCCGTCCATGCCATGCCGCCGTAAGTCATCATCACACCCTTGGGATGCCCAGTGGTACCCGATGTATAAATCAGCGTCATCAGTGCATCGGGCTCGGGGCGCTCGTAGCTGCTCAGCGGCGACTCGGCCTGCGCCATGGCATCCCAGTCGATGTCGGCGTGCGGCGCTTCCACATACGGGAAGCGGATGGTCTTCACGCCCTCGGGGATGGCGGCGAGAAACTCGGCACCGTCCGGCATGGGGCCGAGGAATACCGCACGCGTATCGCTGTGCTCAAGAATGTAGGTGGTGGCCGACGCGGCCTGCTTGGGATAGAGCCCGACCGTGACATGGCCGGCCCATTGAATAGCCAGGTCGGCCATGAACCAGTGCGCCGTATTGCGTCCGGAGATGGCAATCGCCGAACCCTCCGGCCAGCCCTGCGCCTTCAGTGCCGCTGCCATGCGACCGATCTCACGCGTCGCCTGCGACCAGGTCCACTGACGCACGCTGTCGCCGGCCGGCTGCACCAGCCAGACTTGGTCCGGCGCTTTGCGGGCATGCTCAAGCAAGCGTTGGATGGGGTATTTATCGGCGCGACGATCGCTGGCAACAGCCATGGCATCCTTCCTTTTACAAAATCTGGGACTACAAAATCTGGGGCAGTAAAGCCGGTAGCAACATTAAAGCGTAGGGTCTTCGGCAATACGACGCTGGCGCGCCTGCCGTGCCGTCATGTCGGCCGTGCTGCTGTACTGACGACCATCCGCCGACAGCTGCGAACGCGACGACAACCACTGCACCGTCGGCTCCCACACCGACTTCACCGCCTTGCTGCCGAGGATCACGCCCATGTGGCCACCGGGCGAGACATGGAACTGCTTATCTTTCGAGGCCACGAGGTCGATGATGCGACTGGCGATGCCTTCCGGCACCAGCACATCGGTCTTGCCGGCAAACACCAGCAGGTTGGCGGTGATGGTGGTGAGATCGGCGACGGCATCGCGAATTTCAATGCGACCAGTGGCCATCTGGTTATCGATGGCCATCTTCACCATCATGTCCTGAATCACGCCGCCGGGATAATCCAGCATGTTGTTCAGGTAGTCGGCCGTGGTCGAATGGCTTTCCACGAAGTCGCGATCCCAGAGCTTGGTGAGCAAGTCCCAGTAGGTGGTGACACTGCCGATAGGATCGGTGAGCTTGAAGCCCAGCGTGGTCATCCAGCCCGGCGAATGCAGACGCTTAGGGTCCAGATTGTGCAGGCGCCAGCCGCTGAACTTGCGCACCAGCTGTGCCGGCGCATTCATCGCCGTAGCCGCTTTCGCGACGATGCCGCCGCCACGCATATTGATCGGGCTGGCAATGGTGATCAGGTTGCGAATGTGCTGATCCTGGGTCAAGCCCATGTACACCAGAGACAACAAGCCGCCCATGCACCAACCCATGAGCGAAACATCTTCGCTGCCGGAGTGCCGGCGCACTTCTGCCAGGGCATCGCTCATCATCTTCTCGGCATAATCCTGCATACCAAGCTGGGCATGACGGCGTTGCGGCTTGCCCCAATCAATCAGGTAAACATGGAAACCGCGCGCGGCCATGTAGCGCACCAGGCTGCGATGCGGCATCAGGTCGAACGATTCGGTGGTGACGCCCAGCGGCGGCACCAGCACCAGCGGCACCGGATGGCGCTGGTGCTCGACGCGCACGCGCTCGTTGTCAGCGAGCTCGATGAACTGCTCGGCGGGTGGCGGGTAATAGCGCAGCGCCATCGGGTCGGACTCGAAGATCACTTCGTGCGAGGTCAGACCCGACTGCACCAGCGTCTCACGCAAAAACAGCCAGTCAAAGGCATTGTCCACCACCGAGGCGACTCGCGAATTAGCGGATAGCCCAGCATTTAATGCACGACGCAAAATCGGGTTCATGACTTATTCCTTTTCGTTCAGCTCACGCAGCGGAATCGACAAGCGACTCGGATCTGCCGGCACGATGCCACGATACAAATCCATCAGGTATTTCATGTCTGTTTCAGCATCGCCGGTCGGATAAAACAGCGGAAAAAACTCCATCTTGCGCTCACCAAAATTCAGCGAGAACGGCTGGATCGGCACGCCAGCCATCACAGCGATATGGTAGAACCCGAGCTTCCAAGCCTTCGAGGCATGACGCGTACCTTCCGGCGCAATGCCGAGATAAAGCTTGTCTGTCTCTCGATATTGCTGCGCCGACTGCTCAACCAAACCCATGGATTTACTGCGGTAAACCGGGCGCATGCCGAACCAGTGGATTAGCTTGCCGAACGGACCGACAAAGAGCTCGGCCTTCACCATGACATTGATGCGCAGGCGCAACGCCAGCATCACCGCTACAGCAATTAAGGCATCACGATTAGAGGTGTGCGGAGCACCAATGAACATGGCCTTGGGGGCCGACAGCGGAACGCCAGTGATCTCCCAGCGCAGCAGTTTCAGCAGCAGCTCGCCGAAAAGCTGACCCACGGCATTGCCACGACGCGGCACATCAGGCCCCAGATCCTTTGCCTTGATCCCCATGAACATCCTCATTGATTAACCTTAAAGCATGAATGTAATTTGCATTTCACCGACTAGGAAACCGAGCACCGCACCCACAGTGATCAGAATCCACTCCTCCTCCTTGAAGGCCGGGCGCAACATGCCCTCGAATTCGGTCGGTGTCAGCTGACGCATGCGCGTGATCAGGGTATTGCGCACATCCATGGCATCTTCGGCATAATTTTCCATGTAGCGCATGGTTTCTGGCAGCTTCTCCAGAATGCGCTCAGCCACACTGGCCTTCATCTGAATATAGCGCTCGGTACCCACGGCATAGAGCACCAAGGGCCTCGCCATGCCGGCCTGTTCGTCAATAACGCGCCGAACATGGCGCTGCAGCAACTGAATAACGCGATCTGATTTTGGGCCGGTAAAAAGCTCTTCCATCATGATGCCGGGCGTGAGGATCTGCTTGGAAATGAGCGCGGCGTAGTCGGAAGCAACCTCCTGCTGACGGCGCAGGAACAGACCGTGCAGCGTGAAGCCGAGAAACTTTTTGGGGTTCAGCGGACGAAACAGCATTTGCAACGCCAACCAATCGCTAACCAGCCCGACGAAGCCGCCAAAGGCCGGCAGCATCCATGGCTGCTTGAAGATGATCCAGCACACCATCTGCACCAAGCCGATGGTGAAACCGAAATAGAAGCCAGCGGTACAAAAGAATTTCAGCTCCTGCTTGCCGACGCGCTGAAAGACCTCGTTGAGCAAGGTTTTGTCTTTCTGCAGGTTGCTGATAACCATGTGACGAATGTCGAAGTAGCGCGACACATCGTGCTGTACCTCGCCCATGATCGTGGCAACAATCTTCGGTGCTTCGGCCTTGACGCGCTTGATAAGGGCCTGCCGCATAAATTCCGGCATGCCCTCCCAGAGCCCTGGCTGATACTGATGCATGACCTCGCGCACAATATCTTCGGACGCCTCCATCATGGGCAGTTCAATTTCACGAGCAATGCGCTTGGGGTCGAGTCGCGCGAAAATTTCTTCGGGCTTGATCAGGCGCTCAGTCATCAGGTCAACGGCAATTGTTGCCATCTTTACCGACTTGCGCGGCACGATGCCCTGCCAGCCAAAAAACGGCTTGATGCCCCAGAACTCGATGGGCTGGAACATCATCTTGATCGCCACCACTTTCGTGATGTAACCGATCAGACCACTGATGAACGGGATGGAGATGTAAAGCCAGAGGTTAGCCTGGAAATCGGCAATAAACGCATCCATCGGTGCCAGCCCAAAACAGTCGCATGAACAAGAATTGACCCGCAGGTCATGTAGGCAAGCAGCTTACGATTTTGACTGTGCAAGTTCAAATCACATTGCAGGGCATATCAGTCACGGCGATACATCGTCACAACGCAAGCACCGCCCAACCCGAGATTGTGCTGAAGCGCCACGCGCGCGCCGGCGACCTGGCGCTGATCGGCCGTACCACGCAGCTGCCAGACCAGCTCCGTGCATTGCGCCAGACCTGTCGCACCGAGTGGATGCCCCTTCGACAGCAGACCGCCGGACGGATTGGTCACGACCTTGCCGCCATAGGTGTTGTCTTCATCCCAGATGAATTTCTCGGCGCCACCCTCCGGGCACAACCCAAGCCCCTCGTAAGTCAGCAGTTCGTTGGCCGTGAAGCAGTCGTGCAGCTCAACCACATCCACATCTTCCGGACCGATGCCGGCTGCTTCGTAGACCTGCCGCGCAGCATTCTTGGTCATGTCATAACCAACCATCTTGATCATGGAGTTTTCGTGGATGCTGCTCGGAAAGTCCGTGGTCATGGCCTGAGCAGCGATGTAAACCGAATTCTTGATGCCATGCTTGGCAGCAAACGCATCCGAACAGAGCACGGCCGCACCAGCGCCACAGGTCGGCGGGCAGCACTGAAAGCGGGTTAGCGGATCAAAGACCTCATCTGACGCCATGATTTCTGCCAGCGACAGCACCTGACCAAACAGCGCATATGGGTTCTTGCTGGCGTGGCGACGCGCCTTCTCGGCGATCTTGCCGAAAGTCTCTTTCTTGGTGCCGTGCTGCCAGCGGTACTCGCGGCCGGCACCACCGAACATCTGTGCGGCCGGCGGCGAGCTGGTGAAACCCTGAGCCGCCAGCATCACATTCGCGTGCAACGACATGGATGATTCACGGTCGTTGAATTTGGCCCCAAGCGCGCCCTTTTCCATCTTTTCGAAACCCACTACTAGCACACACTCGGCGAGACCAGATTCGATGGCCTGGCGACCCAGATACAGTGCGCTGGAACCGGTCGAGCAATTGCTGTTCACATTGAAAATGGGGATGCCGGTCAGGCCGATCTCGTAGACCGCACGCATGCCGCTGCAGGAGTCGCCATAGACATAGCCGGTGTAGGCCTGCTGCACTTCGTCGTAGCGAATGCCGGCATCGGCCAGCGCCAGGCGGCCTGCGTCTGCCGCCATGACATGATAGTCATCGCTGGCACCGGGTTTGGCGAACTTGGTCATGCCCACGCCAATCACATTTACACGATTTTTCATGATGTTTTCTCTCTCTTCGAATTCGGGGTTGGTCTGAGCGGCCAAAGCCGCCCAGAGGTCAGGCTCGCCTAATCAAGCGAGGCCGGCCAAACAAGTCAGCTCACGCGCCAGCAGCACATCGCCGTCCACGCGCAGGTCGCCCTTCTGGTGCAGGGCGACGAGATCGCCGCCTTCAGCCAGCGCCTTCAGTGTGTCGTCACTGAGGCTGATGACCGCCGCCGGCAAGGCCGCCGCACTGCGCGCCACCTTGCACCCGCCGAAATCAACCGACCACACGGCATCGATGTCATTGATGTTGAACTGCAACACGGAGGTCAGGCTGGTCTTCAGCTCGCCACTGCCCAGCTTGGCCGTCAGCGCCGCGAACAAGCGGTCCGCAAAGACTGCACGCGGAGCCTGCGCAACCACCGCCGTCTCGGCCGGGGCACCGCTGGCCAGACGCTCCTGGCGCGCCTTCTCCACCAGCGCCTTGTCCATGCCGGCCAGCGCCGTGAGCTTGTTCGACGCCATGACATTGCCGCTGATCTTGAGCTGGCCACCGAAGAACAGCTTCTGCACTGCCGCCAGATCGCCGCCGAACAGCGTGTCCACGTACTGGCTGTCCAGTTCGATGGTTACATCAGGCTTCACGGCCTGACCGGCACCGACTGACCCCGGCGCATTGCGCAGGTCGATGAACCACGACGATTCGGGATTGTGGAACGTGAACTGGAAGCTGGTCTTGGTCTGCTCGATCAGCTCCGGCTTCGCGGCCACGAAAGACTTGATGCCGCCAAACACATCCGCCAGCGTCACAGCTTCGTCGACGGCCATCGCCTTAGCGGCCACAACCGAACCACCACCAGCCGCCACACGAGTAGCGCGGGCCTGCTCGACCAGCTTGGGGTCCATGCCCGACAGCGCCGTCAGCTTGTTCGACGCCATGACATTGCCATGCACCTTCATCTTGCCGCCGAAATAGAGCTTCTGCACCGCACCCAGATCGCCGCCAAACAGCGTATCAATGTGCTCGGCATCCAGCTCGATAGTCACATCTGGCTTCTCGATCTGACCACTGCCAACAGCGCCATCACCATTCTTGAGGTCGATGAACCAGCTCGATTCCGGGTTGTGAAACACAAACTGGAGCGAGGTCTTTACCTCGCCCACCAGCGCCGGCTTGCTCGCCACAAACGCCTTGATGCCACCGAACACATCCGCCAGCGTCACGCTCTCATCAACCGTGCTGGCTGACTTGACCGTAGCGGCGGCCGACACAGCCTTGGCCTTTGGCGCCGGAATCTCGGCATAAAGCTCAACGGCGGCATTCTTAATCACCACCTCGCCACGCTCCTTCACCGAGGTCTCGAAAATAATGCGCGTATCGGACTCCTTCCACATCTTCGTGACCAAGGTCTCGCCGGGGAACACGCTCTTGGCAAAACGCACCTTGATGCTCTTGAAGTAGCGCGGATCATTGCCACTGAATGCCTTCACCACATGGCGACCACAGTAGCCGAAGGTACACATGCCATGCAGGATAGGTTTCTCGTAGCCAAAGGCCTTCGCGAAAGCCGGGTCGGCATGCAGCGGATTCCAGTCGCCCGAGAGGCGATAGAGCAGCGTCTGGTTGTCGTCGGTCTTCTCCTCGATGACCGCATCCGGCTCGCGCGCCGGCGGCACATTGATATCCGCCGATGGGCCACGATTGCCACCCCAGCCACCCGCGCCCTTCACGAACGAGGTCATCTCGTTGTAGATGATCTCTTCGCCGGTCTCGTCATAGCTGTGCACCGCGAAAGTGACCACGGCATTCGGTGCCTTGTCGAAGGCCTCCTTGAACTTGAACACATGCCGGAGCTTGGCGTGCGACGGCAGAGGACGCTTGATCTCGGTGTACTGCTCGCCATGCAGCAGGCGATCGAAACCGAAGTTCATGCCCGGCAGTTTCAGGCCGCCGGTCTTGGCGGCGGCCAGCATGGCGTTGGACTGCGGCATCACGCCGTAGGTCGGCAGCACGCGGAAGTCGGCACCGAGTTCGTAGACATAGCCCAGCTCGGTGGCATCCATAGGATCGCGCGCGGCGCCGATGCCCAGCGCATACAGCGCAATGTCGCGCTCGTCGTAACCGTTCTCCAGCACCAGCTCGGCCTTCGAGGCTTCATCAAGATCAATGAACTCGTTGCCACCGAGGCGCGGGTTGTTGATGTTGTGCAGAATCGGTGCGAAGGAATCGTTCACGCTGGCCGGATGCCCGGCATCGGTGAAATCGGTAATCGTGTCCCATTTCTTCGCCACATCATCGACGCTGAATGCCTTGCCGAGCGGGAACGACTGCCCCACCGTGCGCTCCCAGCGCAGCTTGGCGATATACCCAGCACCGACCTCGAACAGGCCCTTGGTCTCCTCGCAATCCTCATGGCAAAGCCAAGCCACCAGCGGGCTCACATTCTCCGGCTTGAGGTTGGCCAGCAACTCCGGCGGCATCACCGTCTCGGTCAGGCGCGAGGCGGCAATCGGCGCGATGGTGTTGACGTGGATGCCCTTGCTACGGCCCTCCTCGGCCAGGCAATTGGCCAGCCCGGCGAGGCCGAGCTTGGCCGCGCAGTAGTTGGCCTGCCCGAAGTTACCGTAGATGCCCGCCGCCGAGGTCGTCATGATGATGCGACCGTAGCCCTTCTCGCGCATGATCGGCCAAGCGGCATGGCTGACGCTCATGGAACCGGTCAGATGCACCTTGAGGATCAGGTCCCAGTCGCCCTGCGTCATCTTCTGAAAGCTAACATCGCGCAGGATGCCGGCGTTGTTGATGACGATATCGACGGTGCCGAAGGCATCCAGCGCCGTCTGCACGATGCTCGCGCCATTCTCGACCGAATCATAATTGGCCACAGCTTCGCCACCGAGCGCCTTGATCTCCTCAACGACCTTGTCGGCCGCCGCTGAAGACTTGCCGTCGCCATGCGCGCCACCGCCGAGGTCATTGACCACGACCTTAGCACCAAGCGCGCCCAGCATCAGGGCATGCGAACGACCGAGCCCGTTACCGGCCCCGGTCACAATGGCCACACGGCCGTCAAAACGCAGATTGGACATCGTTCAACTCTCCCAAGTGTCGGCCGCGCTCATGAAGTATATTTACAATACGGTCGTACAACATGTTTATTATTTACCGCGCAGGCTGAGATACTGTCAAGTACTTTATGACCGATCAGTCAGGAAATGCCCGAGTCCCGGCTCAGTGAAATGCTCGTTAGAATGTGGCAACAACGATTGCCGTCAGAGAAAGCCAAGATGACCGAAATCGCCGCATCCGGGGCAGTCAAGGACAGCGCCCGCCGCACCCAAGCCGAGCGCAGCAACGCCATGCGCCAGCGTCTGATTGAGGCCACAGTGCAATGTCTGGCTGCCGAAGGTTATGTTGGCACCACCGTCAGCCAGATCATCACGGCCGCTGGCGTATCGCGCGGGGCACCGCTGCATCACTTCCCGACCAAGGCCTCACTGATTGAGGCCACTGCCGAGCATCTGATCCGCCAACTCTATATCTATCTCGGTCATGCCATTCGTGCGCTGGAGCACTCGGATAACCGCCTCAACGACATGATTCTGGCGAGCTGGCACGAGCTTTTCGACAAGACCGAAAGCCTGGCATTGATGGAGCTGATGCTGGCCAGTCGCCGCGACAGCGAACTCTCGGCGGTGATACAGAAGCTCTGGGCCGTGGGTTACAAGACACTGGATGTGGCCACGAAGCATTACTTCGAGCCGGCGCGGGATGGCGTCAATGCCACGCACCTGTTCGTGCTCACGCACTGGCTGTTGACCGGCATGGCGATGGAGCGACATCTGATGCAAGGCGAGGCGTTCGCCGAACACTTTCTCGCACTCTGGTCACGCGTGCTCGGCGAGTACCTGCAAGCCAAACCGGGGGTGACAACACCGCCGCCACGCCCGATCTATTGGGACAGCTCGCTCAGCGATCCGCGCTGAGCGGCGGCAAGCATCACGCAACTGATGGCACCGATCTCAACGGCGCACCCACCACACGACCGCGCAGCATCGGATCCGGCAAGCGCCTTGCCAGCCACTGCGGCAATTTTTGCAGCCCCAGTACATTGCTCTCGCGCGGCGCATCCGGCATGAACTCGCGCGTACCCATGACATAGTCAAACCAAGGCTTAGTCACGCACCAGTTGGCATTCGGGTTGCGTCCCATGTGGTGATCGTAGTGCCAAGGAATGTTGGCGCGCCCCCATGTCGGGTCCATGTGCGACTTCTTGTGCACGCGGTAGTAATTGGCGGCGCAGTACCAGAGCGTGCCCACATAGAATGGGGCCACCGGGAACAAGGGCGCCACCGCCGCGCTGGCCGCGATCAAACCCCACGCTTCCTTGCCCTGGGCATGAAGCCCGAGCGGAAATTTCTCGTAGTTCGGATCGTGGTAGTCATTCTTGCGCACCACCTTGTGATGCTCATGAAAATGAAACGCCCAGAAATTCTTCGGGTCACGGCCCATGTCATGCAGCACATACTTGTGCATGACCCACTCCACAGCGTTTGCGGTCATCAGCCCCAGCGGAATACCAATCATGATCCAGCCTATCTGTAATGTGACAACGCGTTTTATCACGACCCGGCAGTCACTGTCAGTGGCCGTACAAACACGCACACGACCGCAGCCTGCCGCATGCGCTAAACTCCGTCCTTTCTGATTTTCGGAGCGCGGCCATGTCCGGCACCCTGTTCATCATCGCCGCCGCCTCCGGCACTGGCAAAACCTCTCTGGTGAAGGCACTCGTGGCCGATGCCGATCGCCTCGGCGTGTCTGTGTCGCACACCACGCGTGCCGCTCGGCCCGGCGAGGTTGATGGCGTGAACTACCACTTCACCACCCGCGAACAGTTCCTCGCCGAAGTCGCTGCCGGCCAATTTCTCGAACATGCCGAGGTCTTCGGCAATCTCTACGGCACTTCGCGCACCTGGGTCGAGCGGCAGCTCGCGACCGACCACGATGTCATCCTGGAAATCGACTGGCAGGGCGCGCAGATCGTTCGCGAGCTAATGCCGCAGGCACTGTCGATCTTCATTCTGCCACCGTCATTGCCGGCGCTGGCCGAGCGTCTGAACGGACGCGGCACCGACAGCAACGAGGTCATCGCGCACCGCCTCAGCGAGGCCATTGCCGACATCACGCACTACAGCGAATTCGACTACCTCGTCATCAACGATGATTTCGCGACCGCGCTTGCTGACTTGCAGGCCATCGTCCGCGCTGCACGCCAGTCGCACCGGGCGCAGGCAGCGCGCCAGGCCGAGTTAATCAAACGCCTGCTCACCGGTGGCTGAGCGTTAGTCATTGCGCTGCGACGGGCCATCGCGTAATATTCCGCCTCTTTTGTGATCGCTCCCTGTTCGGAGAGGCGATCCGCCTTCGGAGAGACATCGTGGCCCGTGTAACCGTCGAAGACTGCCTGACCAACCTGGATAATCGTTTCGAGCTCGTGCTGGTCGCTTCCAAGCGTGCCCGCCAACTCGCTACCGGCGGCAAAGAAGCCTTTCTGCCTTGGGAAAACGACAAGCCCACCGTCATGGCCCTGCGTGAAATCGCGGCCGGTCATGTCACGCGCGCTATCCTTACCGAAGTTCAGGAAGAGGAAGCACTGCCTGACCTCAGCAACCTCGGCGACCTTGAATACCAACCGCCTGTTGAACTCTAAGCCAGCGAACACCTAACAATTTCGAACAAAATTAGCCGCTTGTCTGCCTTGACGACGCGGCCTGCGAGGCCGGAGACTCAGACCATGAGCTCAGGCATCGACACCCTCTGTAAACGTCTATCCGATTACCTGACACCTGACCAAGTGGCAGATGTTCGTCGTGCCTATGTTTTCTCCGAGCAAGCCCATTCCGGCCAATTTCGGCGCAATGGCGACCCCTATGTCACGCACCCACTCGCAGTCGCGCACATCCTCTGCGACATGCACATGGACCATCAAAGCCTCATGGCCGCGATGCTGCACGATGTTATTGAAGACACCGGCGTTTCCAAGGAAACCCTGAGCGCCGATTTCGGTGCCGATGTGGCCATGCTCGTGGATGGCGTGACCAAGCTCACGCAAGTGCATTTCACCTCGAAAGCCGAAGCTCAAGCCGAGAATTTCCGCAAGATGATCCTGGCGATGACGCAGGACGTGCGCGTGATCGTGGTCAAGCTCGCCGACCGCCTGCACAACATGCGTACGCTCGATGTACTGACGCTGGAAAAGCGCAAACGCGTGGCGCGCGAGACGCTGGAGATTTATGCGCCCATCGCCATGCGCTTAGGCATGAACGACATCCGCATCGAATATGAAGAGCTGGGCTTCCAAGCGATCTGGCCGATGCGTGCCGAGCGCATTCGCGGAGCCGTGCTGGCCGCCCGTGGTAATCGTAAGGAAATGGTGTTCACGCTGGAGGCCGCCCTGAGCGAACGGCTGAGCAGCGAAGGCCTGACCGCTCGCGTGGAGGGCCGCGAAAAACACCTCTACAGCATCTACGAAAAAATGCGCGACAAGCGCCGCAGCTTCGCCGAAATCATGGATGTCTACGGCTTCCGCGTGGTGGTGGAAAATGTTGATGCCTGCTATCGCGCACTCGGCATCGTGCACAACCTGTACAAGCCGATTCCGGGCAAATTCAAAGACTACATCGCGATTCCCAAGACCAATGGTTACCAATCGCTGCACACGGTACTGAAAGGCTCACGCGGCGTGCCCATTGAGGTACAGATTCGCTCGGAAGCCATGGACGCGATGGCCAGCAACGGCATTGCCGCGCACTGGCTGTACAAGACCGACGGCTTTACCAACACCTCGCAGACGCGTGCTCGCGAATGGATGAAGTCGCTGCTGGAATTGCAGCGCAACGCCGGCGACTCGCTGGAGTTCATCGAAAGCGTGAAAGTCGATCTGTTCCCGGACGAGGTCTATCTGTTCACGCCCAAGGGTCGCATCATGACCCTGCCGCGCGGCTCAACGCCGGTTGATTTCGCCTATGCCGTGCATTCTGATGTCGGTGATACCTGTGTCGCCGCGCGTGTGGACAATCGCCTGGCACCCTTGAGCCTACCCTTGCTCACCGGCCAGACTGTGGAAATCGTTACCGCACCGGGCGCTCGCCCGAATCCGGGCTGGCTGGACTTTGTCGTGACCAGTCGCGCCCGTGCCAAGATTCGTCATTACCTGAAAGATCAGCAGGGCAGCGAATCCAAGGATCTGGGTCGGCGTCTGCTGGAAAAGGCGCTGTCAAACATCGGCAGTGGCATAGTCGTGCTGCCGGAAAAGACCGTGCGCAAAGTGCTGCGCGAGCTAGGCATGACCGAATTGGACGAACTGCTGGAAAGCGTCGGCCTTGGCAATCAGGTGCCGCAGATTGTTGCGCGGCGATTGGTGCCGGAAGAAGAAGGCATCATCGACAAGCTGCGGCACAAGCTCAACAGCTCTGGCAAGAGCATTGCTATTCGCGGCACCGAAGGCCTGGTCGTGTCGTACGCGCGCTGCTGTCGCCCGCTACCCGGCGACGACATCATGGGGCATCTTAGCGCTGGTCGTGGCATCGTTATTCATCGCCAGAAGTGCCGTAATATCAATGCTGAGATGCGCGCTAGCCCAGACAAATGCCTGCCGCTGCGCTGGTCGGAGAAAGTCGATCGCGAATTCCAGAGCGAGTTGCGCATTGCTTTGACGAATCAACGCGGTCTGCTCGCCACCATAGCTAGTGTGGTCACTGAAAGCGACGCTAACATCGAACACATCAGCATCGAAGAAAAGGGCTCGCACCACGGCGTCATGCAACTCGGCCTAATGGTGAAAGACCGTATTCATCTGGCGCAAATCATCAAGCGCATCCGCGTCTTGACCGGTGTCGACAAAGTCATTCGCGTCAAAGCCTGACGCTCAACTCATCCCTTGCAAACAAGACAGGAGCCCACATGAACCGCTCGATTATTTCCACCGCAAACGCACCCGCTGCCATCGGCACCTATTCGCAAGCCGTGAAAATCGGCAACACGATTTACCTGTCTGGCCAGATCGGCCTCGACCCGGCCAGCATGCAGATGGTGGATGGCATCGAAGCGCAGATCGTGCGCGTCTTCGAGAATTTGAAAGCCGTGTGCGATGCCAGCGGGGCCAGCCTCAACGACATCGTGAAATTGAACATCTTTCTGACCGACCTCGGCCACTTTGCCTTGGTCAACGAGATCATGGCGCGCTACTTCACGCAGCCCTATCCTGCACGCGCCGCCATAGGCGTGGCAGCCCTGCCGCGCGCGGCATTGGTCGAGATGGATGGTGTGGTGGTGGTGCCGGGCTGAACGCCCGACACCGGACTCACACTACCTACAACATCAGGGATTCAGCAGCGGCACATCCACGGTGCCACTGACGGTCACCGCAGGTACCAGCAAATCGCGCGAGATGCTGGTGAGGTACTGCAGGTGGTAGCCATAAACCAGCAGGCCCAGCTCTTCGCCGTCCGCCAGCGCTTCGGCAATGCCGACCATGCGTACATCATGCGCGCCCAGACCACGCACCGGTGTCAGCTGGTCATCCAGCAAGCGCGGTGCAGCCGAGCCTTGGCGTGCACCCCAGCCTACAAACACGGCCGCATCACAGCCCTTGATCGGGAATTCGGCAGGTGCCGAAGCCGATACCGAGCAGCCATTCATCGGCACACCCGGCAGAGCCAACGTCACCTTCAACTGACCGATGCCGGCCACGGTACGACGCGCAGCCGGCAAACCGGCGAGCGGAATAAAGGTCGGCTGCAACAGGCTGGTCAAGCCGAGCACGCTGTTTGGTACCGGCAGCGTCGTAGCGGGAATAGCCACGGCCTTGACCAAATTCTTGTTATCGATCTGGTCAAAGCCGACCCAGGCCGCCTGCTTGTCAGCCAATGACAGACAAACCTTTGTTTTCAGCCTCTCCAGAGGATCGAGTGCTGCGGCACTGACTGCTACGGCATTGGGCGGGCTCAGCTTTTCATTGATGAAGGCCAGCTGCGTATCTTCACGATTCGTTGTGCCGCAGGCCGACGAACCTGCCAGTTGTTGCAGCTCAGGCGTACTCAGACCACCCGCCTGAAGCTGTGCTGTGATCTGATTAATGCCTTCGCCCAGCGGACCGGCCTGACCCAAAACAGTCTGCGTGCCGGGCAGCAAATGACCGGTCTCGTGAGTGAACAGACGGACATCACCACCCAGCGCCAAGTAAGCTTTAAAATTGTCCCAGCCCTCGTTGAAGTTGAATAAGGTATCGCGGATGCCCTGCGTGAACAGAATACTGACCGGCTTCGGCTTGGTAGCAGGCACGTCATAGCTCAGGCCACCAGACAACGGCGCGCTGAGAAAGCCCATCGGAGTCTGCTCGGACGCCGGCTTGGCATCGGTGAAATAACGCACGCTGTGGTAGTAGAAGAAGGGCAAAGCACCGGCATGGAGACTGTTGGTGGCAACGCCACGCACCAGCGCTTCCTTGATCACAGGATCAAGGCCGCCAATGAGTTTTTCACTGGCACCGGCTTCGCCACCGGCCGTCAGTAGCACGTCCCAAACCGACTTCACGACATTGCCCGGATTCAGGCTGTAGCGCAGATCGTGCGGCGTGATGTCCGGCGTCAGCACATCGAGGCGATGCTTGGGATCCATGTTGTGAATCAGCAGCTGGTACATGCCGCCGTAGCTGCCGCCGGTGGCACCGGCGACCAAGTTGTAACTGATCTTGTCAGGCGTGTCTTGTGCCAGATAGTCGAGATGCTTTTCGGCCCAGTCGAGTATTTGCAGCAGATCCTGACCTTCGAAATTCGGATCCATGACACGCACGGTGCCGGTGCTTTCACCGAAGCCGCGCTGGTCGATGCTGATCACGGCATAACCATTGGTCTGCAAACGCTCTAGGAAAGTACCGGCCGGATCGATGGTGCGCGAACCGCCAAAACCGTGGCCATGCAGCATCAGCGGGTTGCCGACGGTGCAGTTGATGACCTTGGGCTCTATAACTTCGAAGCTGATAACCTTGCCGCTGGCCGAAGTCAGCGTGACCTGATGATGACGGCCGCCGGTGAGATTGGCCTTGCGGGCGCAGGAGGCCTCTTCGCTGTTTTCGGCCGTCTGCACGGTTCTACCCGCGACCTTGAAGCTGGGAACGCGCTCACCCATAATTTTGGGGGGATCTTTCGGCTTTTCCTTGGGCTCAACCGGCTTTTCCTTGGGCTCAACTTTCCGGGCAGCCTCGGTGGTCGAGTCAGTGCCGCAAGCACTCAGGGAGACGGCGATCACAAGGGCAGAAATCATAAAGCGCAAATGCATAGATCCTCGCAGGCCAGAAATCGGCCTAAACCGCAACGCGGTATGTTGTTTTTGTGTGGCTGTCATCTTACTGCAATGAACAAAATTCGGCCACCGAGGAAATGTTAACGGCCTTGCTTAACCGCCAGCACCTGCCGGTAACCCGTTCTGAAATCCGGATAGCGCAACACATAACCGCTAGCGCGCAGACTGCTGTTACTCAAGCGCTTGCCCAAGCTGGCATCTGGCCGATTCTCAACAGGCGGTAGCGGGCAACTCAGCTGCCCAGCCAGCCAGTTCAAAACCTCATGCTGAGGCGTCGGCATATCATCAACACCGATATAGATCGAGCGCAGCGGCTGACGGGTCAGCGCCAACGTCACCAAATGCGTCAGAAAGCCGGCCGCATCCTCGACATGAATGCGATTGCTCCAGCTCGGTGGATGCTGCTGCACCGGGCGACCACTGCTCACCCAGCGTAGCAGCCAGTGCCGACCCGGCCCGTACAGGCCTCCAAAGCGAACGATGCTGCAAGGCCATCCAGCCCCCTGCGCTACCGCTTCTGCTGCCAGCAGCTCATGCGCGGTGTCGGTGCCAGGCTGCGCAGGCATGTCGGCATCGACCCATTCACCCTGCGACTGACCATAAACACTGGTGGATGACACCCAGAATTGATGCATCAATGTTTGCCCGGCCAAGGCCTGCATGAGATGGCGCGTGCCCTCAACATAGACCCGACGATACGCCGCCACACCCGACTCGCCAGGACTCAGGGCCGTCACCACCACATCCAGCCGATCAGGCAAGACCGCCAATGTCTGCGGCTGAGTGACATCGGCGACCAGGCATTGCACGCCAGCCAAAACCTGACGTTGATCCGGCAAGCTCCGGCGCAAGGCCCAAACCTCATGGCCCTGTGCCGCCAGACTGACAGCCACACGGCCACCAACATCCCCCGCCCCCACGATTAAAATTCTTGCCATGTAATTCCCAAAGCCATAGGTTCTGGCTACTGTTAGTGCGTACTGCAAAGACTGCCTGATCAGGCGTCAGAAGGCGATTAATCATGACTTTGACCGAATTGCGTTATCTCGTCACGCTGGCTCAGGAGCGCCACTTCGGCCGTGCCGCCGAGCGCTGCCATGTCGCTCAGCCGACCCTCTCTGTGGCCATCCGCAAGCTCGAAGAGTCACTGAACCTGAGCATTTTCGAGCGCCATCGCCACGGGGTGCTGGTCACGCCGGCCGGCGAAGCCGTGATTGCTCAGGCGCAAGTCGTGCTCAATGAAGCCGAAGCGCTGACGCATCTCGCCAGCCAAGCGCGCGACGAATTTGCCGAACCGCTGCGCCTCGGTGCCATTTTTACGCTTGGACCTTACCTGTTCCCGCCACTGATACGCCAGCTGCGCGCCTGCGCCAGCCCGCTGAAACTGTATCTGGAAGAAAACTACACGCATGTGCTGGATGCGCAGTTGGCCAATGGCGACCTCGATGCCATCCTCGTCGCATTACCTTTCGAGCCGCCGGAAACACGCGTGGTGCCGCTATTTGAAGAGCCTTTTCGACTGTTGCTTAGCACCCAGCATCCGTGGGCCAAGCGCCGCAGCATCGCCAGTGCTGATGTCAGCGGCAGCCCGTTGCTGATGCTCGGTGAAGGCCATTGCTTCCGCGATCAGGTGCTGGAAACCTGCCAGCTCGGCAGCCAGCCTACCAACCTGCGTGCCAGTAGCTCACTAATGACCCTGCGCCACATGGTCGCCAATGGCCTTGGCAGCACTTTCATCCCGGCCATTGCTGAGCCTTATCTGGTCGATGACGAAGTGGTCGCCCGACCTCTGCAGCCGGCACCGACACGCCAGATCGTGCTCGCCAGCCGCTACCGCTTCCCGCGCCGACGTGCGCTCGATGCCCTGACGCAAGCCCTACAAGCTTTGCAGCTGCCAGGAGCCGTGCGCCTGCCATGACGGCATCCAGCGGATTTCTGCACAGTTTCCCGATACGCCAGCTCAAAGGTGTGGGACCGGCGCTCGCCGAAAAGCTCGGCAAGCTCGGCATCCACAGTGTTGAAGATCTGCTTTTCCTGCTACCGCGCCAGTACGAAGATCGCAGCCAAATCACTGCCTTCGGCGCTTTAATTCCGGGCATGACCACACTCGCCGAGGGCGAAGTCAAACTCGCCGACATCGCGCTAGGTCGCCGACGCGCCTTGCTGGTCAGGCTTCGCGATCACAGCGGCGGCCTGACCTTGCGCTTCTATCATTTTCGCCAGAGTCAGAAAGACAGCTACAAGCCCGGCTTGCGTCTGCGTGTTTTCGGCGAAGTTCGCATGGGGCCGCTGGGGCCGGAGATGGTGCATCCGGAAGTTGAGGTGGTCAGCTCCTTACCAGACTCCTTTTTACCAGAATCAGGCCTCACTGCCACGCTGACCCCGATCTACCCTTTGGTGGACGGCCTCAGCCAACGCCGCCTACGCGAGTTAATGGCACGCGCTCTGCCTCTACTCGACCAGCCCGATGCACTCGTCGATGTACTGCCAGCGCGCAGCACCGGCGGCTGGACACTGGCCGATGCCCTGCGCCATGTGCACGCGCCACCCTTGGACAGCGACCGCCGCCGGCTCATTGCCGGCGAGCATCCAGCACAACAGCGACTGGCTTTTGAGGAGCTGGTCGCGCATCAACTCAGCTTGTTGCAGCGTCGGCAACGCCAGCGCCAGCTGCCGGCACCGGTCTGCCAAGACAGTACAGGCCTGAGTGCCGCCTTCCTGGCGCAGCTACCGTTTCAGCTCACCGATGGCCAAACCCAGGTACTGCAGGAAATTCGTGAAGACTTGCTGCGCCCTGTGCCCATGCTGCGGCTGGTACAGGGCGATGTCGGCTCTGGCAAAACCGTGGTCGCCGCGCTGGCCGCCTGCCCGGCGCTGGCCTCCGGCTGCCAGGTCGCCATCATGGCACCCACCGAAATTCTCGCCGAACAGCACCGGCAACGCTTTCAGAGCTGGTTCGAGCCGCTCGGCATTCGCGTTGGATGGCTAGCCGGCAAGCTCACCGGCAAGGCTCGCCAGCAGCAGCTCAGCAGCATCGCCAGTGGCGAATGCCAGCTCATCACCGGCACCCACGCGCTGTTTCAGGATAGCGTGCAATTCGCACGCCTCGGCCTCGTCATCATCGATGAGCAGCATCGCTTCGGTGTCGAGCAACGCCTGGCACTGACTCGCAAGGGGCTGGCCATCGGTATGGCACCGCATCAACTGATCATGACCGCCACACCGATTCCACGCACGCTGGCCATGAGCGCCTATGGCGACCTCGACACCTCCATCATCCACGGCCTGCCGCCCGGGCGACAACCGATTCAGACCGTGGTGCTGCCCGCCAGCCGCCGTGATGATTTGATTGCCCGCATCGCGCACCATGTCGGCAGCGGGCAGCAGGTGTACTGGGTCTGCACCCTGATCGAAGATAATGAGCAGATTCAGGCGCAAGCTGCCGAAGTCGCCGCCGAGCTGCTGCGCGAGTCACTGCCTGAGCTGGCGATAGGCCTGGTACACGGCCAGCTCAAGCCCGCCGAGAAAGCCGCCATCATGGCCGAATTTGCCGCCGGCCGGCTGACGGTGCTGGTAGCGACCACCGTGATTGAAGTGGGGGTGGATGTGCCCAATGCCAGCCTCATGGTCATCGAGAATCCGGAGCGCCTCGGCCTGTCACAGCTGCATCAGCTACGCGGCCGTGTTGGTCGTGGCCAGGCCGCCAGCTTTTGCGTCCTGCTCTATCAGACCCCACTTTCAGGACTGGGCCGCGAGCGCCTGCAAATCCTGCGTGATTCGCAGGATGGTTTTGTCATTGCCGAAAAGGACCTGAGCCTGCGTGGTCCGGGCGAAGTGCTGGGCACTCGCCAGACCGGCGATGTTAGTTTTCGTATTGCCGATCTGCTGCGTGACCAGCATTTGCTGCCCGCCGCTCGTCAGCTAGCCGAGCACATCGGCAAAGATAACCCTCGACACGACCATCCATTACTGCAACGCTGGATTGCGCAACGAGATCACTATGCATCGGTGTAAACACAATACCTACAGAATACGATGCGCTGACACTTCCCGTACCGCGTAACGGTTGGTAAATTACTACTCGTATTTATGTTCAATGGATGCTTCCATGTTCTTGATTCGCTGGACTAGCACCGCCCTGTTCTGCTTTTGCGCAGGCATGTCGATTGCTTATGCAGCCCCCAGCATAAAGGGGGAGCGCACCACCGTTTCTCTCGCGCAAACACGCATGGAAGCCCAGCGCGGATCGCCGGAAGCGCAGTACAACTTTGGCATCCTCTATTACAACGGCGATGGACTGGTGCGGAACCGCACCAAAGCTGCCGAATGGTTCACCAAATCCGCCAAGCAAGGACTGGATCGCGCGCAATACAACCTCGGTGCACTTTATTTCAGCGGGCTGGGTGTGGCGCGTGATTACAAGGTGGCGAATACCTGGTTTCGTCTCGCTGCCGAGCAGAACTATGCCCCGGCCATCTACGCACTGGGCATGTCCTACTACGAAGGCAAAGGTCTGACACAAGATCGTCGCAAAGCCGCAGAATTGCTCACTCGCGCCGCCAAGCGCGGCTCTGCTTTAGCGCAGAACAACCTCGGCCTCATGTATGACCAAGGCATCGGCGTACCACAAGAAAAGGGCAAAGCCGCCGACTGGTATGAAAAGGCGGCCGATCAGGGCGTGGTCGAAGCCCAATTCAACTTGGCGCAGATGTATTACGCTGGCGAAGGTGTGCGGCAGGATCGTCGCAAGGCGGCACGCTGGTTCGAGCAGGCCGCCAATCAAGGCTACGCCAAGGCCATGTCGCGTTTAGGTGACATGTACTTGACTGGCGATGGCGTGGAGCAGGATCTTGACCGCGCCCGCACGCTCTACAAGCAGTCGGGCGCGGCTGAACAGCGCTGATCTTGTGAAAAATTAGGCCAGAATAGCCGGTAACGCCCGCGCCATTTCCGACTTCACTTTCATGTCGCTGGCATAGCTGCCCGTCAGGGCAAAGCCCAGCAGATCACCATTGGCATTGCGGAAGCAGGCCTTCACATTGGCACCATCCGCCTCGATATCCCAAGCACCTTCGGTATTTGGCGCCACCGGCGACACCACAATCGGGCAGATCGGCGTTTTGATCTGTACCGGCATGGCTGGATAGCTCACCGGCGTTGCTTCACCCGCCAATGTCTTGGCGAGGGCACGTGCGGCAGCCATCAGCGGCAACACATACATCAGCACCTTGCCTGAGACTTCGGCGCAGTCGCCCAGCGCATAGATGCGCTCATCGCTGGTACGCAGCAAACGATCGGTCACGATGCCACGCGCCGTGTCCAGACCCGCAGACTGTGCCAGCGCAATGCGCGGACGCAGGCCGATGGCGGAGAGCACGATATCGGCCGCGACCGTCTTGCTGTCCGACAGCGTGACCAGCACGCCGTCGCCAGCCAGATCAACCGCCGTGACGCCGGCAAAATGGAAGTTCACACCCAACGAGCGCAGGCCATCCGCAACCGCTGCCGAGGCACGCTCGGGTAACAGCGTTGGCAACGGTCGACCCATGGGCTCGACCAGCTCAACATCAAAACCGCTGGCCGACAGGTCGTTGGCAAACTCGCAGCCAATCAACCCGCCGCCAATAATGAGCACGCGCTTGCCGCTGTCGCCAATGGCAGCACGAAAGCGCGCGTAATCTTCCAGATCATTGACCGTGTAGACGCGCTCGCCGCCATCGCCACCGAGTGGTGGACGGAAAACATCAGCACCGACCGCCAGCACGAGATCGCCATAGGCCAGCGTTTCGCTGCTGCCGTCGGCCGCTTTCACGGTCAACGTCTGCGCGGCACGATCAATGGCGGTGACAGCGACATGCGAATGCACGGTTGCCTTCAACTGCGTGGCCATGTCCACGGCCGAAGCCATGGCGATGGCATCGGCAGTCTTGCCCTTGCTCAGTCCGTTCGACAGCATGGGCTTGGAATAGCTGCGCCCATCATCCTGCGAAATCAGCACGAGCTCGCGCTCGGCATTGAGCTTGCGGTATTCGCGGGCCAGCGTATAACCCGCCAGACCCGTACCCAGGATGATTAACGGGCGCATCACTCAGATCTCCACCATTTCAAAATCGTCTTTGCCGACGCCGCAATCCGGGCACAGCCAGTCGGCCGGAATGTCATTCCACGAGGTTCCGGCAGGAACGCCGTCCCACGGCATGCCAACAGCTTCGTCATAAATAAAACCACATACGATGCATTGCCACTTCTTCATGATTTACCCCTGTTTCATCAAATTCGATTTTGGTGCGATATGTTACATCAAACCCTGACAGCAAAGAGTGTCAGGCTTGAACGGCAGCCAGCACCTGCTTGTAATGGTTGGCATGACGCTCTTCCACTTTTGCCAGCGCGGCAAAGCGCTTTTCAGCCTTCAGCAAAGCCTGCTGGAACCACTGCGCGTGCTCCTGCGATTCGGCGATCTGCTCGCTGAACTCCTTGATGGCATCGGCATTGTTTTCTGACACTGCCGTTTCGTGAAACTTCGGGTACATTTCGGTGTACTCGTAGGTTTCGCCGGCAATCGCCGTTTCCAGCATATTGGCCGGGGTCAGCGTCTCCTTCGGATACAGGATATCCAAGTGACCAAAGGCATGCTGAATTTCCTGCTTAGCGGTTTCCTCAAATGCTGCGGCGGTCGCTTCATCGCCCATGGCACGCGCCACTTTGGCAAAATAGCTGTACTTCATGAAGGCCATAGACTCGCCAGCAAAGGCGGCTTCAAGGTTCTTGCCCGTCACGGTCACATTGATTTTCATCGTTGTTGCTCCTCAGTGTTGAAAGGTTCGAGTCAGGCTTGCTGCTCGGGACCAGTGAACTCTAGAGGCATAACCATACATTTAATAATGGATTGTATTGCAGAAATCGATAGCCTAAGACTATTTAAACAAACACACTGAGCTTGCTTACTCTGCGACACCTCGGCATGCTCGCGCCATCATGCAAAAACACCTATCCGACTGGCGGCCACCCGCGTGCTGGCACCCTGCCGCAAGGCACTGGCGCTTGGCACCACCCTCCATTTGGCGTACTTGGCTGAACGAACCACGCTCGCTGACCGCTCGGCTTCAACGCAAGGCGCAGGGTAATCTGCGGGTTCGTGTACTGCACGAAGGCTGGGCCGTTCCGCATCGCGAAGAGCGCCGGCAGCTGGGCCTGAAAGCGGGCCAATATGCATGGATCCGGGAAGTACAACTGCTGTCTCAAAACACGGTGTGGGTGCAGGCTCGTTCGATTCTGCCGCGTAGCAGCCTGACCGGCATGGGCCGTCGCCTGACCCGGCTCGGCAATCAGTCGCTGGGTAGCGTGCTATTTCGCAACCCGGCGCTGGTGCGTGGTGAAATCGCCTGCGCCCGGATAGAGTTGAACAACACGTCCTGCTGGGCCCGCCGCTCGCGGCTCACCCTGCACGGCCACCCGGTGCTGGTGGCCGAAGCTTTCATGCCGGCCCTGCTAGACTAACGAGATCGCCTAATGGCCACGCTGAAAAACCGCCTGCCCGACTTAATCGCCCTCATGCGTCTGGACCGCCCTATCGGCATCTGGCTCTTGCTGTGGCCGACTTGGTGGGCAGTGTGGGTCGCTGGCGATGGCCATCCAAGCGCGCTGATCGCACTGATTTTCACGCTCGGCGTAGTACTCATGCGCTCGGCCGGCTGCGTGATCAACGACTATGCCGACCGTCACTGGGACGGCGAAGTGTCGCGCACGGCGGCGCGCCCACTGGTGACCGGCCGTGTCAGTGCCAACGAAGCATTGGCGTTATTCGCCCTGCTCATCGGTCTCAGCGCCTCACTGCTACTATGGCTCAACCGTGAGACCTTCTACTGGTCGCTCGGGGCTCTGGCACTGGCCACGCTCTACCCATTCATGAAACGCTACACCTACTTGCCGCAGGTCGTGCTCGGTGCTGCATTCTCCTGGGCCATCCCTATGGCCTTCGTGGCCCAAGGCAAATCGCCGGATGCCCTGTGCTGGCTGCTCTACAGCGCCAATCTGGCATGGACCGTGGCCTACGACACGCAATACGCCATGTGCGATCGCGACGATGATCTCAAAGCCGGCATCAAGTCCACCGCCATTCTCTTCGGCGAACTTGATCTATTCATGGTGGCGATGCTGCAAGGTCTGTTTCTGCTCGGCCTGGTCTTCATCGGTCAGCAACTCAGCCTGGGCTGGCCCTGGTATGCCGGATTGAGCATCAGCATCGTTCTGTTCGCATTACAGGCCTGGCAAACACGCCAACGTGAGCCTGCAGCGTGCCTGGAGGCCTTCAAAAGCAACCATATTGTGGGTTTGGTCGTGTTTATAGCGCTACTCAGCGGATGGCTTTTTCGCTCGACGACATGAAATAGTAATATTTCCGTCACGAAACCTGCGTGTAATGCGAGTGTCACTTCGCTCACGGTAAACCGTCACATGAAAAACGAACGCATTTTAATCGTCGACGATGAAGCGGCCATCCGCGAGATGATCTCGATCGCACTGGATCTGGCCGGCTTCGACTGCATTGAAGCTGAAGATGCCCTGCAGGCGCACCACCTCGTGGTCGATGAGCGCCCGGCATTGATCCTACTCGACTGGATGCTGCCCGGCATGACCGGCATCGAGCTGGCGCGTCGCCTCAAGCGCGACGAGAACACCAGCGAAATTCCCATCATCATGCTCACCGCGCGTGGCGAGGAAGACAACAAGATTCAAGGCCTGGATGCCGGCGCCGATGACTACATCACCAAGCCGTTCTCCACCCGTGAGCTGATCTCGCGCATCAAGGCCGTGCTGCGCCGCTCCAGCGCGCTGAACCAGGAAAAGTCCATCGAGGTCGAAGGCCTCAAGCTCGACCCGGTCAGCCATCGCATCACCGCGCACGACAAACCGGTAGAAATGGGCCCGACCGAATACCGTCTGCTCGCCTTTTTCATGAGCCATCCTGAGCGTGCCTACACGCGCACACAGATGCTAGATCAGGTCTGGGGCGGCAATGTTTATGTCGAGGATCGCACGATTGATGTGCACATCCGGCGCTTGCGCAAGGCACTGGAACCGTTCGGCTTCGAGCGCTTCATCCAAACCGTGCGTGGTACCGGCTATCGCTTCTCGACCCAAGTCGATGATCGCGCGGAGACGCCGTGAAGCGATACCTGCCTGAGCGCGAAGTCAGCGAACTGACGCTGGCCTTAGTCGCCGCCGGTGTTGTGGGATGGTTTCTCGGCATCGCCGGTTGGGCGGTGGCGGCCGTCTTGGTGCTCTATTTATGGCGATCGCTGCGTGACCTCGAGCGCTTGCGCGCATGGCTGCGCAACACCGAGCAGGATGTGCCCGACAGCAATGGCAGTTGGGATGAAGTATTTCAAGGCATCTATCAATTACGCCGCAACGAACGGCGCTCGCGTGACAGTCTGCTCAACATCATCGAACGCGCCCGCGCCTCGGTGTCGGCACTGGAAGAGGCCGTCACGCTGATCGACAGCAACGGCAATCTGGAGTGGTGGAACCCGGCGGCACAAGCGCTGCTCGGCATCCGCGCACGCGACCTCGGCCAGCCCATTCTGAACCTGATTCGTACACCCAGCTTCAACCGCTACTTCCAGAACGGCCCCTACGAAGACGGCCTGAAAATGCCCTCGCCGCGCTTCCCCGGCCAACATCTGCAGTTTGAAATTACCCGTTTTGGTGACAACGATCGCTTGATGATCGTCTACGACATCACCCGCCTGCATAACCTGGAGCAGATGCGCAAAGACTTCGTCGCCAATGTTTCGCATGAGCTGCGCACACCGCTGACGGTACTCAGCGGCTATCTGGAAACGCTGAATGAGCAGGCCGCAGACTTCGCGCCGCGCTGGTCACGCGCGCTGACGCAGATGCAGCAGCAGGCCACGCGCATGAACAATCTGGTCAATGATCTGCTCATGCTGTCACGCTTGGAAAGCCAGCCTGATGATCGCGAGCCGCAAATCGTGGATGTGCCGCGCCTACTGCGCCAAATTTATCTCGATGCCGACGCCATGGCGAGGCCCAAGGGTCAGAGCGTGACGTTGGAAGTGGAGGATGGCCTGCAGCTGCTCGGCCGCGAAGCCGACCTGCGCTCGGCGTTCTCAAACCTAGTGACCAATGCCGTGAAATACACGCCCGACAACGGCCTGATTCATGTGCGCTGGTGGTCCGACAGCCAAGGTGCGTATTTCCGCGTCAGCGACAACGGCATCGGCATTGATTCGATTCATGTGCCACGCCTGACCGAGCGCTTTTATCGCGCCGATGCCGCGCGGAGCTCCGCGACGGGTGGCACCGGCTTGGGTCTAGCCATCGTCAAGCATGTGCTGATGCAGCATAAAGCACAGCTCGATATTCATTCCGATCTAGGCAAAGGCTCGCGGTTTACATGCACATTCCCGCACGTCGCAATAGCGCTTTGATAGTCTAAAAAAGGATGTGAAAAAGCCGGCACTGTGGCCGGCTCTTCAGCAGCACAGACAGCTCAGTTTTCCAGCTTCTTCTGCACCTGCTCATAGCTACTGTGACGAACATCCGCACCCTTGACCAGGAAGATCAGCTGCTCGGAAATATTGCGCGCGTGATCACCGATGCGCTCCAGTGAGCGCAGCACGCCCATAACATTGAGCACGCGCGAAATAGCGCGCGGATCTTCCATCATGTAAGTCACTAGCGCACGCGTGGCGGTCTTGTACTCAATATCGATCTCGGCATCAGCCTGCATAACCTTGAAAGCCTGATTAGCATCGAAGTGCGCGAAAGCGTCGAGCGCCTCATGAATCATCAGACGCACCTGATTGCCAATGTGACGGCACTCGAGATAGCCACGCGGTGACTCGCCTTCTTCACACAACGACAGAGCTGCGCGAGCAATCTTGGCGGCTTCGTCGCCCATGCGCTCTAGGTCGGTAATGGATTTGCCTATGGCAATGATCATGCGCAAGTCAGACGCGGCCGGTTGGCGACGCGCGAGGATGCGGATGATCTCTTCGTCGATGCCCGACTCCATCTGGTTAATGCGGCGGTCGTTGTCTTGCACCGACGCCGCCAGCGCCGAATCGGCATCGAGCAAAGCGTTGATGCTATCGGTGACCTGCTTTTCGACCAAGCCGCCCATGGCCAGGAAATGGGTGCGAACCTCTTCCAGTTCAGCGTTGTACTGACCGGAAATGTGATGAGCGTAATCTTTGCTTTTCATGGGTTCAGCTCCGCCTCATTAACCGTATCGGCCAGTAATGTAATCTTCAGTTTGTTTGTTTTTCGGGTTGGTGAACAGAGTATCAGTATCCCCGTATTCAACCATTTTGCCGAGATACATGAACGCCGTGTAATCGGACACGCGTGCAGCCTGCTGCATGTTGTGAGTCACGATGAGAATGGTAAAGCGCTCGCGCAGGTCGTTGATCAGCTCTTCCACCTTCAGCGTGGAGATCGGATCCAGCGCCGAGCAAGGCTCGTCGAGCAGCAGCACTTCCGGCTCCACAGCAATGGCACGCGCAATTACCAAGCGCTGTTGCTGACCACCAGACAGGCCGAGTGCCGACTCGTGCAGACGATCCTTCACTTCATCCCAAAGAGCTGCGCCCTTCAACGACTCCTCGACCACTTCATCAAGCACGCGCTTGCTGTTCTGGCCCTGCAGGCGCAGACCATAGGCAACATTTTCGTAAATCGATTTCGGGAACGGGTTGGCCTTCTGGAACACCATGCCGACACGACGACGCAGGTCGGTGATGTCGACCGAGCGATCAAAGATGTTCTGCTGATCTAGCAGAATTTCACCGTCGATACGACAGCCATCGACCAGATCATTCATGCGGTTGAAGGTGCGCAGCAAGGTTGACTTGCCGCAGCCCGATGGCCCGATGAAGGCGGTGACGCGCTTCTTCGGGATATGCAGGTTGACATCAAAAAGCGCCTGCTTCTGGCCATAAAACAAATTCAGATTACGCGTTTCAACGCAGGTCTCTTCACCCGACAGATTCAGGTTGCGACTGGTGCGGCCCATCGCGCCTTCATCGTTGCCGGTCATGTTGTAACCTGAACTTGCAGTTACCGGAGTGTCATTGCTCATTGGCTTGTCCATATCAAAACTCATCATTAGTTTTCCAGGGCTTTGTACTTTTCACGCAAACGGTTGCGCAGGCTGATAGCCGACAGGTTCAGCGCCACCACCACGGTGACCAGCAGGAATGCCGTGGCATAGACCAGTGGCCGCGCAGCCTCGACATTCGGGCTCTGGAAGCCGACATCATAAATGTGAAAGCCCAGATGCATGAACTTGCGCTCAAGGTGCAGGAATGGGGCATTCATGTCCAGCGGCAGCGTTGGTGCTAGCTTAACCACACCGACCAACATCAAAGGTGCGACTTCACCAGCGGCACGGGCAATGGCCAGAATTACGCCGGTCAGAATCGACGGCGTGGCCATCGGCAAGATTACGCGCCAGAGCGTCTCAGCCTTGGTAGCACCGAGCGCCAACGAGCCTTCCTTGAGTGCACGCGGAATACGCGACAAGCCTTCTTCGGTAGACACAATCACCACCGGCAGCGTCAGCAACGCCAGCGTGATGGAGGCCCAGAGCAGGCCCGGCGTGCCGAATACCGGGGCCGGAGCCGCTTCCGGGTAGAACAGCTGATCAATATTGCCGCCGAGGAAATAGACAAAGAAGCCTAGGCCAAACACGCCATAAACAATCGATGGCACGCCGGCAAGGTTGTTGACGGAGATACGCACGATCTGAGTGATGGCGCCCTGGCTGGCATATTCACGCAGATAAATAGCCGCGATCACGCCCAGCGGCGTCACCAAGACGGTCATCAGCAGCACCATTAGCACTGTACCGAAAATGGCTGGGAAAATGCCGCCCTCGGTATTGGCCTCACGCGGGTTGCCAGACAAGAAGTGCCACAGATTCTTGCCATAATGGCCGACCTTCTGAATCACATTCATGTCGTTGGGCAGGGTGGCGGCAACAATCTTGTTGAGCGGAATTACAACTTCGTTGCCCTGCACTGTGACAAATGTGGCGCTGTCGCGACCACCTTGCGCCTTGAGCGCATCCAGACCCTCAGACAGCTTGGCATAACGCGTGTTTAGCGTGTCACGGTCGGCGCTGATGCGGGCCTGTTCGGTGTCGGTCAATGCGTTCTTGAGCTGCAAACGCTTCTCTTCCAGACGCAGCGATTCCAGCGCAAAATTGATTTTGCCAATTTCACCCTTTTCGATGGACGTGGTTTCGGCAATCAGGTCATTGCTACGATCCAGGTGATCCTGCAAGGCTGCCCAAGCGGCCTTGCCTTCCGCAACCACCGTACCATTTTCGCTGACCGACTTCAGGCGACCATAGAAAGTGCCCCACTCGAAACGCTCCAGCGCCACGATGTCGGCCGGGTAATCGATCTTGCTCAAGGTGTCGGCAAAGACCCAGCGGAAATCCGGCTGACCCTGATCACGATTGCCCTGCTTGATCGACAGCCGCTCCACGGCTTCAATACCGACGGGCACGGCAATGCCGGATTCGGCCAGGCGCTTGGCCGTGTCGGTCTTGCTGTCGTAGATTTCGCCCAGCACCATTTCGACCTGAGCGCTGCCCGGTGCGATGTACTGAGCCTGCATCACATCTGCCGGCCAGAAGAACCCGAGGCCGCGCACGGCAATGAGGCCGAGCACGCCCAGTACCATAATCAAACTGATGGCGACCGTGCCGGCATTGAGCCAGACATAGGCCTCGCCAGATTTGAAGTAATCACGTGCTTTCATAAGTCAGTCCAATTCCCTTACAGAGAGCCGTATTTCTTGCGCAGACGATTACGCACCACTTCGGCGGCGGTATTCAGCACAAAGGTGATAACAAAGAGTACGAAGGCCGACAGGAACAAGACACGGAAGTGCGTCGAGGCCACTTCGGCTTCGCCCATTTCCACGGCCACATTCGCCGACAGCGTGCGCATGCCCTCGAAGATATTCCAGTCCATTACCGCCGTGTTACCCGTCGCCATCAGCACAATCATGGTTTCACCAATGGCTCGGCCAAGGCCGATCATCACCGCCGAAAAAATGCCTGGCGATGCGGTTGGCAGCACAACACGCGTGAGCGTCTGCCATTGCGTGGCACCCAGCGCCAAAGAGCCGTTGGTGAGATGGCGCGGCACCGCAAACAGGGCATCCTCGGCAATCGAATAGATGCTCGGAATGACCGCAAAGCCCATGGTCAGACCCACGATGAGGGCATTGCGCTGATCGAAGTTGAGACCTGTTTCCGACTCCAGCCAGAGCCGCACATCACCGCCAAAGAACGCTACTTCGACTGGCTGCGACATGGCAAAAGAGAACCAGCCAATGAGCAGAATTGGCACGATGAGCAGGATCGGCGCCCAGCCATCAGCCACGGAGCGCTTCTCCAGCGGCAGACGCGACCAGAGCATGCCGAACAGCAGAATGCCGATCGGGGTCAGAATCAGCAGGCTGAAAATACCCGGCAGATTGGCCTCGATGGTCGGTGCCAACCAAAGACCGGCGAGGAAGCCGAGAATCACGGTTGGCAGTGCGCCCATTAACTCGATGGTCGGCTTGACCTTACGGCGCAGTGCCGGCGCCATGAACATGGAGGTGTACATGGCACCGAAGATGGCCAGCGGTGCCGCCAGCGCCATGGCATAAAATGCCGCCTTCAGTGTGCCGAAGGTGAGCGGCACCAGCGATAGCTTGCCTTCGAAATCGATGTTGCCCGACGATGACTGCCAGGTGTAACTCGGCTCCGGGTAAGACTCGTACCAGACCTTGCTCCACAGCGAACCCATGGAAACATCCGGGTGCTCGGCTACAAGACTCCAGAAGCTGTAGGCATCATCAGACTGCACGAGAATACCGTGTGAGCGCGGCGACACAGATACGGTGCGAATCGGCGTGGTCGACACTTGTTGCTGGCTGAGCAGGCGCTCGGAAGTGGTGTAGTAATACGACATCACGCCCTTCTGGTCACCGGCAACAAAGCCCTTGCGACCCGGCTCGCCCGTCAGCGCCGTGATGGCTGCGTCACCCAGCTTCACACCGCGAATCTTATGCAGCTCGAACTTCTCGCCCTCAGCCGTTTCCTTGCGCACCTGGAACCACTGGCTGACTTGGCCATGATTGTCGCCAATGATCAGCGAAATATTGCCCTGCAGCGCGGTGACGGCGGTGACTTGCAGACCTGGCTCGGTGACCATCAGCTCCTGATTCAGCGCAGGCTCGCCGCGCAGGCTGTAGATCGCCAACTTGTTGCGATCATGGAAAACATAGCCCCAAACGCCTTCTTGGCCGAGCACAATATCGGTAATGTCGCCACCGCTGTAGGGCAGCTGAATACGCTCGGATTGGGTCAGCGTGGGTGCGGTCGGCTCGGTATCGTCACTACCGAGGGTCAGACCCTCGGATTGCTCGCCGCCCGTGAAGTCAAAGCTGACACGCTCCAGACCTTGCGATGTTTCTGCAAGCACCACCAAGCTGCTGTCATCACCACGCACATAAAACTGCGTCAACGGGCGACCATCGGCATTGATGAGAACCGGCGTTTCACCGTAGGGAAATGCCAGGCTGGCGGTCACCGTGCGTTGGTTTTTGTCACCAAAACTCGATTGATAGTTCGGCTTTGCCACCAACATCTGGCCATTCGACAAACCAAAGCCGATCAGACCCGAAAGCACCGAGCCTTTGTTGATGGCTGCAACGGTCACGCCCGCCGACAAGGGCAGGCTGTGCCTAGAAATGAGTGCGCCAGTCTTGGCCGCGATAACATCGTAATGGCCATCGGCCTGAATACGGATGCCAGTTTCGTTGTACTCGTCTGCATCAAGATACAGCGACGGTACTGTCGTAGCCTGCGAGGCACCTTTGGATAGCTCGCTACCCTTCAACAGTGGCCAGACCTCAAACAGCAAATAGAAGAAAATCAATAGGATGGACAAAATCACGGTGACGCCGCCCATGCCGATCGTGAAATTCGCCAACTTGTCCTTGAAGCGGCGCTTGCGCTGCATCAGGAGTCTGTTCTGAGTGGTGGCGGAAGCTGCAGGTGTTTTATCCATCACACAAACCTTAATGACTATGTTGAGTTCAACGCTGCAAAAACCAGCCGTTCACGACTGCTTTTTGGCTTCTTCAAAGCGCAACAAAGGGGGCATCTAGCCCCCCTTGGTTTACATCATGCGAGCCGGATCAAAGACCCAGTTGCTTTCGCACTTTCTCTGCCTGCTTGGACGGGAGCGGAATGTAGCCATCCTTTTCCACAACCATCTGACCCTGCTTGGACAGAACCAGCTTCAGGAATTCAGCTTCCAGCGGCGGCAGTGGCTTGTTCGGCGCCTTGTTCACATACACGTAGAGGTAGCGAGCCAGCGGATAGCTGCCGCTGAGCGCATTCTTTTCGGTGGCATCGTAGATCTCGCCATCCTTGCCCTGCAGCGGCACAGCACGAACACCCGATGTCTTGTAGCCGATACCGGAGTAACCCACACCATTGATGGAGCCGGAAACCGACTGCACAACCGAAGCCGAACCTGGCTGCTCATTTACGTTGGTCTTGAAGTCGCCTTTGCACAGGGCGTGTTCTTTGAAGTAGCCGTAAGTACCCGACACCGAGTTACGACCATAGATCTGCATGTCACGAGCGCCCCAAGCACCGGTCATGCCGAGATCGCCCCACTTGTCCACGGACTTGTTAAAGCCGCACTTGCGCGTGGACGAGAACACGGCATCAACCTGTGGCATGGTCATGGACTTGATGGGGTTATCTTTGTGCACATAAACAGCCAGGGCATCGATGGCCACAGGAACAGCCGTCGGCTTGTAGCCCTTGGCGGCTTCAAAAGCTTGAATTTCGTTGCCCTTCATCATGCGCGACATCGGACCAAAGTTGGCCGTGCTCTCGGTCATGGCGGGTGGTGCTGTTGAAGAGCCAGCGCCTTGAATCTGGATATTGATGTTCGGATACATCTTCTTGAAATCTTCTGCCCACAAGGTCATCAGATTGTTCAGGGTGTCCGAACCAATGCTGGTGAGGTTGCCAGACACTCCGGAAGCTTTTACATAAGCCGGCAGCTTGGTATCAACAGCCGCTTGCGCCGACAGGGTCAGGCCCAGGCCCAAGGCTGCAATCAGGGTCTTCACTTTCATTTTGCACACTCCGCAAAGGGGGTTGATTTGCTACGGGGCGAATAATGAAGGCCAATTATGACCATAACATGACAGTTTGTTGGCACGATCACCCTGCCGTTTGTCGTCATTTCGTCATAAACATGTCAGATACGCGTCAGCCGCGCGTACTGCGCCACCAGCCATTTGCTGCCGAGATCGGCAAAGTTGACCTGGATGCGCGCATTCGGGCCATTGCCCTCGAACGCCAAAATCACGCCCTCGCCAAAACGCGGATGCGCCACGCGCTGACCCAGGCTCCAGCTGCCATCGCCGGTGGCATCGCCGCCTAAAGATGACTGCTTCAGGTTAACCGGCAAGGCACTATTGGGCACGCTGCTGCCGCCGCGATAACTCATCGCGCTCGGTGCCGACTTCACGCGCACCGACTCCAGCAAGGTCTCCGGCATTTCGCGCAAGAATCGCGATGGCACATGGTGGTTCTCGCTGCCATAAAGCCGGCGCACTTCGGCATAGGTAATGTACAGCTCGCGCATGGCACGCGTGATACCGACATAGCAGAGCCGGCGCTCCTCTTCGATATTGCCGTCTTTCAGTGCCATCTCGTGGGGAAATAATCCTTCCTCAAAGCCAGCCAAAAACACGATCGGGAACTCCAAGCCCTTGGCGGCATGCAGCGTCATGAGCTGCACGGCATCCTCGAACTCGCCGGCTTGCTGCTCACCGGCCTCCAGCGCAGCATGGTCGAGGAAGGCTGCGAGGGCTGACGGCGCTTCGTCGTCTTCCACCTCAAATTCACGGGCAGCAGAGATCAGTTCGCGCAAGTTCTCCACTCGCGCCTGGCCCTTCTCGCCCTTCTCTTTTTGATGATGCAAGACCAGACCGCTCTGCTCGATAACCGCCTCGATCAGCTCGCCGAGCGGCACATCCTTGGTGTTCACATCCAGGGTGTCGATCAGCTGCAAAAAGGCCGCGAGCTTGCCGCTGGCCAGCGTCGGCAGCAGCTTGCCTTTCAGCACGGCTTCGGCGGCGGCCCAGAGGCTGATCTTCTCTTCGCGCGTGACCTGGCGCAGCAACTCCAGCGTCTTGTCGCCAATACCGCGCGTCGGCGTGTTGACCACGCGCTCGAACGCCGTGTCGTCATCGCGCTGTTGCAGCAAGCGCAGATAGCCCACGGCACTCTTGATTTCGGCCCGCTCGAAGAAGCGCAAACCACCGTAGATGCGATACGGAATCTGCGCCCGCAGCAGCGCTTCTTCAAGCACGCGCGATTGCGCGTTGGAGCGATACAAAATCGCCATGTCGCGCCTGGCCGTGCCGGCACGGAAACGCTCATCGAGCGTACGCGCGATGTAATGCGCCTCGTCGAGGTCATTGAAGGCCCCGTAAACCCGGATTGGGTCGCCGTTCGGACGCTCCGTCCACAGGTTTTTGCCGAGGCGATCGCCATTGTTGGCAATGACCGCGTTGGCCGCCTGCAGGATGGCCGATGTCGAGCGGTAGTTCTGCTCGAGACGAATCAGCTCGGCATCAGCATAGTCGCGCTGAAAGGTGCGGATATTCTCGATGCAGGCGCCACGCCAGCCGTAGATGCTCTGGTCATCATCGCCGACGGCGGTGAGCATGCCGTGCTCGCCGGCGAGCATGCGCAGCCAGGCGTACTGGATCTTATTGGTGTCCTGAAACTCATCGACCAGAATCATGCGGAAACGCGTCTGGTAATGCTTGAGCAGGTCGGGATGGTTCAGCCACAGCTCATGGCTACGCAGCAGGATCTCGGCAAAATCGATCAGCCCGCTGCGCTGACAGACTTCTTCATAGGCGCTGTAGATACGCAGCTGCGTGCCGGTAAACAGGTCGCCGTTGTGTTGAATATGCTGCGGCCGGCGACCCTCTTCCTTGCTGCCGTTGATAAAACTCGCCGCCTGTCGCGCCGGCCACTTTTCTTCGTCCAACTGTAGGTCTTTCAAAACGCGCTTGATGACGCGCTGCTGATCGTCGCCATCGAGAATTTGAAAGGTTTGCGGCAGCCCGGCTTCCTTGAAGTGGGCGCGCAGGAAGCGATGCGCGAGACCGTGAAAAGTGCCGATCCACAACGGCTGCGTGGCAATGCCAAGCTGCTGCTCCAGACGCGCGCGCATCTCATGAGCGGCCTTGTTGGTAAACGTCACCGCCAGCACAGCAAAAGGCGAGATACCGAAGTTTTGGCAAAAGTGTGTGATGCGCGAGGTCAGTACGCGAGTTTTACCCGAGCCTGCGCCGGCCAGCACCAGAAGATGTTGGCTGTCACAGGTGACGGCGTCGTGTTGAGCCGCGTTGAGCCCTTTCAGTAATTCAGTGTCATTCATGGCGGCTATTGTAGACCACCGACCGCATGGCGTTTTCGCTGACGCAGGCAAATGTTATGGTAGCGGTCATGACACGGACGGCCGGGAGTACATCGGCCTCTGTTTGAGGGATAGCTTCATGACCGATACGGCCAGCGCCGCAGAATCCCGCGAGCTGCAACACATACTATTGCGCCAGGTGCAACAGCAGCAGCCGCGCTTCCTGGTCATCTCGGCACTTTCCGTGCTGGCAGCAGCGTGGCTATTCTGGGACTGGCCCTACGCCAGCAATCGCACCATCCTGATCTGGGCCGGCAGCTTCCTGGGCTTTCTGCTAATGCGCGGCCTGCTGGTCTGGTGGTATGGCCGCCGCGTGGCGCAAAACCTGAAAACGCTGAGCCGGATCATCACCGTTACGGCAGTGCTAACCGCGGCGTTCTGGGTCTATGCCATTATTGATTTCAATCCGCGCATCTTCCCCAACAGCGATTACCTAGCGGATGTTGCCAATCGTCAGGTGCTGCTGGCGGCGCTGCTCGCGGCACAAGGCATTGCCGCGCTCACGGCCTATGCCGGTTACCTGCGCGCCTTCGTTGGCTTTACCGTCATTACCTTCCTACCCTCACTGCTGCATCTGATCCTGCATCCGAGCTCAACTAACCTGACCGTTGCCTCTATCGGTGCCATCTGGTGGGGCTTTCTAATTCTCAGCGCACGCTATTTGAATCGGATGGTGCTGGGCAGCCTGCGCCTGCGCCTCGACAACGAGAGATTGATTCGGCATTTGCGTGACACCCAGTACGGCACACTGACCTCGAACCAGCAGCTCGCCATCGAGGTGAAAACGCGAACACTCGCCGAACGCCAGCTGCATCAGCTCAACAACGAGCTGGAAGCGCGCGTGCTGCAACGCACCGAGGCGCTGAAGGAAAGCCAGGATGGCCTGACGCTGGCCATCGAGGCATCGGGCATCGCCCTGTGGGATTGGTCCATCGCCGAGGGCACACTCAAGCACACCAATCTGGAGCCGCTGCTGGGCTGCACGGATGGCGGTTGCGATGACCTGCTGACGCAAGTGCAGGAGCGCGTGCATCCTGACGATCTGCGCACGGTAAAGCGCAATATCGTGCGGCATTTACGCCGACGCACGCCGCGCTACGAAGCACGCTATCGTATCAAGCATCAGCGTGGGCATTGGATCTGGGTCGAAGACAAAGGCCGCGTGGTGCTTTGGGATGCACAGGGAAAACCGGTGCGCATGCTCGGCATTCGCCGCGACATCACCCGCGAACGCGAGGCCGAAGAAACGCAGAAGAAGCTCGACTACCTCGCCAACCATGACCGTCTGACCCAGCTCGCCAATCGCCGCCAGCTGCGTAATCGCCTGCATGCGGCCATGACCCGCGCGCGCGAAAGCGATCAGCGTCTAGGTCTGATCTACCTCAATCTGGATCGCTTCCGGCAGGTTAACGAGAGCCTCGGTTTTGAAGTTGGCGATGCCATTCTGCGTGAAACCGGCCGCCGGCTGCTGGAGATGGGTACGCGCCTGGACACACTGGCACGCCTCGGCGGCGATGAATTCGCGCTGATCTTCACCGACCTGCGCGACACCCACGAAATCGAAAAGCTGTGCGAAGACATCATCGCCCAGCTCCGCCTGCCCTTCCGCATCGGCGATCACGAGCTGCTGCTCGGCGCTTCGCTGGGCATCAGCCTGTTCCCCGAACATGGCCGCGAGCTGGCGATTCTGGTCAATCATGCCGACCTCGCCATGCAGCAGGCCAAGCGCCTCGGCGGCAACCAGTGGCGCACCTATTCAGCCGACCTGCGCAGCGCCACCGTAGAGCAGCTGAATCTGGAAAACAGCCTGCGCAAGGCCATTTTCCGCGACGAATTCCTCGTGCACTACCAGCCAAAAATATCGCTAATAGATAATCGTATTGTTGGCATGGAAGCCCTGGTGCGCTGGCAGCACCCGACGCTGGGCATGCTCTATCCGGGCGCGTTCATTCCGCTGGCGGAAGAGACCGGGCTGATCTCGGTGATCACCGAGCGCGTGCTGCAACAGGCTTGCCAGCAGGTTCAGGCCTGGGCGCGCGCTGGTCTCGGCGAGCTCACCATTGCCGTGAATATTCCGCCGCAGCAGCTGCATAAAGGCGACCTCCTGCAAACGCTGGAAGTGGCGCTGGAAGAAAGTGGCCTGCCGGCAGCGCAGCTGGAGATCGAGCTCACCGAAACCTCGCTGATGGACGACCCCGACATGGCTGCGCGCATCCTCGGCGATGTGCGCAAGCGTGGCATTACCATTGCGCTGGATGATTTCGGCACCGGCTATTCATCGCTCAGCCAGCTGCGCAAATTCCCGCTGAACACGCTCAAGATCGACCAGTCGTTTATTCGCGAAGTCGGTCAGAGTGCCGAAGATGGTGCCATCGTGCGCGCCATCATCACCATGGCGCATGAGCTCGGCATGACCGTAGTCGCGGAAGGCGTGGAGACGCCCTGCCACCTCGACTTCCTGGTGCGCGAACGCTGTGACTATGTGCAGGGCTATTACATCAGCCGACCGATCCCGGCCGAGCAGATGGAGGTGTTGCTGCAGCAGCAGGCGGACCAGGACAGCATCTCGCTGCCGCCGATCATTTCTGCAGGCTGAGCGGCGTCTCTCCGAAAATCGACAATGCATCGAGAAAGCTCTGCTCCGGCGCTGCCGTCAGCGTCATGGCCTCGCCCGTGGCCGGATGGCGGAAGCGCAGGGCCGTGGCCGCCAGCATGAGCCGACCACCACCGAAGCGCTCGGCGAAATAATGATTATGGCGGGTGCGACCGTAGTTGGTATCGCCAATGATGGGATGGCTGATGTGCTGCAGGTGGCGGCGCAACTGGTGCTGGCGGCCGGTCTCCAGCTGCAGCTCGACCAAGCTGTAGCGGCTGCTGGCGTAGCCCTCGATGGCGACGGGAATTTCGGTGACGGCTAGGCGTCGGTAGCATGTTCGGGCATCGCGCATCACCTGCTCGCTAGTGTCGCGACGGTCGATGGCCTTGTCGCGCAGCGGCTCGTCGATCAAGCCGCTCTCCGGAGTCCAGCCACGCACCATTGCCAGATAGGTCTTCTGCATCTCCCCTGCCATGAGCGCCCGGCCTAGCGCGCTGGCAGTATCGGTGTCACGAGCGAAAAGCAGCAGGCCGGAGGTCGGTCGGTCTAGCCGGTGGACGGGGTAGAATCTACTTCACCCGAGCATGCCATCCCGCCCATCCCCCAGCAAGTCACACAACTCACCGCTCATCCCTTCAGCAAGGACACTTCCCCGGCGTTTTCGCCCCCAGCCTCGCCTCCATGCGCGAGCGCACAAACTGCTGCCGTGTCATTGCCGCCAGTTCCGGGTGTTTCTCGGTCATATGCCGCACATAGGCGTCATAGTCCGGCACGCCCACCAGCATCGCGCCGAAATGCCGGCCCTGCTGCCAGAGCGTCGCCAGCCGACCCCGGCCAGCGGGAACTCCGGAGCCAGCGCCACTCACGCCCGCTCCCCGACCAACACCACCGGCGTTTCCGTGCTCTCCACCTGCCCACTGCGCAGCACTGCCCGCATCGCACGCAGGCTGCAAAACAGCATGACCAGCACCACGCTCATAAACAGCACGCAGAGAGTCGCATTAATGTGGTCGTTAAGAATGACCTGCTGCATCTGCGCCAAGCTCTTCGCCGGGGCCAGTACTTCGCCGGCATTAAAGGCCGCGCTGAACTTGTCCGCATGGGCGAGGAAGCCGATGCGCGGGTCAACATGGAACAGCTTTTGCCAGCCGGCGCTGAGCGTGACCAGCAGAATCCAGCTCGCCGGCAACAGCGCGACCCACGCATGGCGGGCGCGCTGAGCTTTGAACAGCAACGTGCCGACCAGCAGCAGCGCAATCGCGGCGAGCATCTGGTTGGCGATGCCGAACAACGGCCATAACGTGTTGATGCCGCCGAGCGGGTCGATCACGCCCTGATACAGGAACCAGCCCCAGCCACCGACACAAAGCAGCGTCGCCACCACGTTCGGCCACCAGCGCTCGGTATCACGGAACGGCGCGTAAACAGCACCGAACAGGTCTTGAATCATGAAGCGGCCAACGCGCGTGCCAGCATCGATCGTGGTGAGGATGAACAGCGCTTCGAAGAGAATGGCGAAGTGGTACCAGAACGCCATCATGCCGCTGCCGCCAATGACCGACGACAGGATGTGCGCCATGCCCACCGCCAGCGTGGGTGCGCCGCCGGCGCGTGACAGAATGCTGTCTTCGCCGATGTCTTTCGCGGTTTGCGCGAGCAGCTCAGGCGTGACCAGGAAGCCCCACTGGCTGATCACCGCCGCCGCTTCTTCAACCGTCTTGCCAATCAGCGCCGGCGGCGAGTTCAGCGCGAAGTACACGCCGGGTTCGATCACACAGGCGGCGATCATCGCCATGACAGCCACGAACGACTCCATGAGCATGGCGCCGTAGCCGATGGGGCGAATGTCGAGTTCGTTATCCAGCAGCTTGGGCGTGGTGCCCGACGACACCAGCGCGTGGAAACCAGACACAGCCCCGCAGGCGATGGTGATGAACAGGAACGGGAACAGGCTGCCGGCAAAGACCGGGCCGCTGCCGTCGATGAACGGGGTCAGCGCCGGCATTTTCAGCTCAGGCATCACAATGAGAATGCCCAGCGCCAGCGCGAAAATGGTGCCGATCTTGAGGAAGGTGGAGAGGTAGTCGCGCGGGGCCAGCAGCAGCCAGACCGGCAGAATGGACGCCAGCGCGCCGTAGCCGATCAAGCCCAGCGCCAGCTCCTCGCCAGTGAAGGTGAAATGCGCCGCCCAGACTGCATCGGCCGCGACCCAGCCACCCACAATAATCGACAGAAACAGCAACACAACGCCAATCAATGACATCTCGCCGATGCGACCGGGGCGCAGGTAGCGCAAGTACAGGCCCATGAACACGGCAATGGGAATGGTCGCGACCACGGTGAACGTGCCCCAGGGCGAGTGCGCCAGCGCCTTCACCACCACCAGCCCGAGCACCGCCAGCAGAATTATCATGATGGCGAGAATGCCTATGCCGGCCACGGTGCCGGCAAACGGCCCCAGCTCACTGCGAATCATGTCGCCGAGCGAGCGGCCATCGCGCCGGGTGGAGGCCGTGAGCACCAGCATGTCTTGCACGGCACCGCCGAGCACCACGCCCGCCAGCAGCCACAGCGTACCGGGAAGATAGCCCATCTGCGCCGCCAGCACCGGGCCGATCAGCGGGCCGGCGCCGGCAATGGCGGCAAAGTGGTGACCAAAAAGCACCACGCGATGCGTGGGCACAAAGTCGAGGCCGTCGTTGTGGCGATGCGCCGGGGTCAGTCGCCGCGCATCCAGCCCGAGCACGGTGGTGGCGAGGTAACGACTATAGAAGCGATAGGCGATGACATACACCGACACCGCCGCCACCACGATCCAGGCGGCGTTGATGCTTTCGCCGCGATGCAGCGCCAGCGTGGCCAGCGAAAACACTGCTGCGCCGCACACGGCCAGCCACAGAACCACCGTGCGCAACGACTTCATGGCCTTACTCCACCGTCACCGATTTCGCCAAGTTACGCGGCTGATCCACATCCGTGCCCTTGATCACGGCCACATGGTAAGACAGCAATTGCAGCGGGATGGTGTAGAGAATCGGCGCAACCTCGTCGGCCACGCTCGGCATCGAAAAGACCTTGATGCCCGGCTCGGCACGCACATCGGCAGCATGATCGGCAAAGACATAGAGCACGCCGGCACGCGCGCGAACTTCCTGCAAGTTCGACTTGAGCTTGTCGATGAGATCGTTCTTCGGCGCCACCGCCACCACCGGCATGTCCTGATCGACCAGCGCCAGCGGGCCGTGCTTGAGCTCACCGGCCGGGTAGGCTTCGGCGTGGATGTAGGAAATTTCCTTGAGCTTGAGCGCGCCCTCCATCGCCACCGGGTATTGCGCGCCACGGCCAAGGAACAGGGTGTGATGCTTGTCGCCGAACTCAGCGGCAATACGCTCGATGGCTTGATCCATCGCCAGCACTTCATCGACCAACGCCGGCAAGCCGGTCAGCTGGGTCACAATGTCGCGCTCGCGTTCAACGCTGAGTCGACCCTGGCGACGGCCGGTGGCCAGCACCAGCAGCATCAACGCCACCAGCTGGGTGGTGAAGGCCTTGGTCGATGCCACACCGATTTCCGGCCCGGCATGGGTGATGAACGCCATGTCGCACTCGCGCACCAGCGTCGAGGTCGGCACATTGCAGATGCACAGCGAGCCCAGCGCCCGCGACTTCACTTCGCGCAACGCCGCCAGCGTATCGGCGGTCTCGCCGGACTGGGAGATGGTGACCAGCAGCGTGTCCGTCGGCAACACCGTGGTGCGGTAGCGGAATTCGCTGGCCACTTCCACATGGCAAGACACACCGGCGATGGCCTCGAACCAGTACTTGGCGACGAAGCCGGCGTGGTAGCTGGTGCCGCAAGCGAGAATCTGGATGTGCTTGGCCTTGGCCAGCAGCTCAGCGGCCTGCGGGCCGAAAGCATCGACCGCGACCTGACCATTGCTGACACGACCGGCCAGCGTGCGCTGAATTGCCACCGGCTGCTCGTAGATTTCCTTCAACATGTAGTGCTTGTACGCGCCCTTGCTGCTGGCATGCACGGTGGCATCCAGCTCCACGGCCTTGCGTGCGATGACGGCACCGCTGGCATCCCAGATCGTGACCTGATCGCGCTTGAGCTCGATGAAGTCGCCCTCTTCGAGATAGATGAAACGGTTAGTCACCGGCAGCAAGGCGAGCTGATCGGAGCTGATGAAGTTCTCGCCGATGCCAAGACCGACCACCAACGGCGAGCCTTGACGCACCGCGAGTAAACGCTCCGGCTCGCTCGCACGCACGATGCCCAGTGCAAACGCTCCATGCAGCTGCGCCACGGCACGACGCACTGCCGCCATGAAATCGCCGCCCTTTTTCAGCTCGGACTGGATCAGATGCGGCACCACCTCGGTGTCGGTCTGCGAGGTGAACACAAAGCCCTCGGCCTGCAGCTGCTCACGCAGCGCCTCGTAGTTCTCGATGATGCCGTTGTGCACCACCGCAACATCGCCCGATTGATGCGGATGCGCGTTGCCCTGCGTCGGCGCACCGTGCGTGGCCCAGCGCGTGTGGGCAATACCGACCTGGCCACTGACACCGCTGGCATGCGACGCATCCGCCAGTGCCTGCACCTTGCCGGGCTGACGCTCACGCTCAATGGCACCGCCATGAATCACCGCCAGACCGGCCGAATCGTAGCCACGATACTCAAGACGACGCAGACCTTCGATCAGCACATCCGTGATATTACGCTCGCCAATGGCGCCAACAATTCCGCACATAACCTTCTCCGTAAATCCTGAATTGCTGGCTTAAACCTTGGGCGCTTTGCGCGGACGCTGCCAACCATCAATCGTTTTCTGCACGGCACGACCGACCGCCAGCATGCCATCGGGCACATCCTTGCTGATCGTCGAACCGGCACCGGTCGTTGCGCCGGCACCAATCGTCACCGGCGCCACCAGCGAGTTGTTGGTGCCAATAAAGGCATCATCACCAATCGTGGTCTTGTGCTTGTTGGCACCGTCGTAATTACAGGTGATGGTGCCGGCGCCGATATTCACGCCGGCGCCAATGTCGCTGTCGCCGAGATAGGCGAGATGGTTGGCCTTCGAGCCGATGCCCATGAGCGTAGCCTTGGTCTCGACGAAGTTGCCGATGTGCACCTCGTCAGCCAGCTTCGAGCCAGGGCGCAGGCGCGCAAATGGGCCGATTTGCGCATTGGCACCGACCACGGCGCTATCGATCAGCGAGTACGGCTTGATCTCGGTGCCGGCACCAATCTCGCAATCCTTGAGGATGCAGCCAGCGCCAACGCGCACGTTATCGCCCAGCACCACACGGCCTTCGATAATAACGCCGGCATCCAGCGATACATCCATGCCGTGACTGACCTGGCCGCGAATATCCAAGCGCGCCGGATCCAGCACCGTCACGCCGGCACGCATGAGCTGTTCAGCCTGATGCCGCTGCCATACGCGTTCGAGCGCGGCTAACTGCAATTTGTCATTAACGCCTTCGACTTCCCAGACCGTATCAGGATGCACCGCCGTCACCGGCACACCATGCGCCGTGGCCATGCCGATGAGATCGGTCAGGTAATACTCGCCCTGCGCGTTAGTGTTTTTCAGCGCCGGCAGCCAGGCATGCAGCAACACATTGGGCACACAGAGAATGCCGGTGTTGGCTTCAGTGATGAGCTTCTCATCGGCACTGGCATCCTTCTGCTCGACAATGCGAACCACGCGGCCCTGCTCGCGCACAATGCGGCCGTAACCGGTCGGGTCCGGCAGATGCACGGTGAGCAGGCCGAGACTCTGGTCATTTGGCACGACTTCGATCAGGCGTTGCAGCGTGGCCACGGAAATCAGCGGTACATCGCCATAGAGAATCAGCGTGCGACCTTCAGCGGCCAGCACCGGCAGCGCCACTTGCACGGCATGGCCGGTGCCCTTTTGCTCGGCCTGTAAGACCCAATCCAGCGCCTGCCCGGCAAAGGCCTGCTGCACCACATCGCCGCCGTGGCCATAGACCACGATGGGGCGATCGGCACCGAGTTCGCGAGCGGCCGCAATGACATGATGCAGCAGCGGCTGGCCGGCCAGCGGTTGCATGACTTTCGGCAGCGCGGAACGCATGCGCGTGCCCTTGCCTGCTGCCAGAATGATGACCTGAAGACTCATGAAAGATGGCATCCTGCGAAAACTGGCGGCCAGTTTACACCATGCTCCACGCGCATTCAGGCCAGTTTGTCGGGGCGTTAGCGCAGGCTACTTGGCCGTCAGCTCATGAATCATCTGCTGCAAACGCACGGGGGTGAATGCCGGCAACGAACAGCGATTAGCCGTGCAGACAAACGCCGCCGATTTCGCCAAAGCCGGGTAGCTGACCTTGGCATCCAGCAAAAGCCCCTGCGACTTGTCCCAATACTCTACGCGCTGATAGCCACCGGGCTGGCGCAGGGCCGTTCGCCACAAAGCCTCGCCAGCCGCATCTCGTTTTGCGCTGACGATGGTCAGGTGCAACGGGTCTGTTGCCAGCTCATCCGCCGCTAGCAGAATGCCGGACTCGGTAATCACACCCTCACTCACGCTCGGCGTGGCCAGATAGCGCATGCCATGCTCGGCCATGGCCCGAAAGCGTGGTAAACCGGCGTAATGCGAGAGCAAATTGGCATGGCGTACCAATGCGATATTTTCCTCCACCACGGCCAGCGGCGGCGCAATCAGGCCCTGCACTTTGGCACTGCGAAAGCCGCCACCGCGCTGCCGGAACTGCGCGTTAATGAAGTCAGTGGTAGCGATGGCCGCCTGCAACCACTCGCGTCGTCCTTCGAGCTTGTACAAAGCCAGCTGGGCACGCGCCATCGCCACATTATCGGCAAGATACGGCCCGGCCACATCGCGGGCATCGTGCCGAAAACCGCCGCTGTTACCGATGCGGCGATTCGCCATGGCCCAATTCACCGCCTTGTGTGCCATGGCGGCAGCCTCTGCGTCACCCGAAATGCCCGCCCAAATAGCCAATGCTTCGGCCGCTAGCCCAGCCTCCCGTGCATACAAGTGCTTGTCTACACGCGGGATGCCCTGACGGCGGCGCTCGGCATCGGTGTCAGCAAAATAGGCCTCGCTGTGCTGACCCGGCACCAAGTCGGCGTCTTGGCTGGCGTAAATGGCACCCTCAGGGCTGGTCAGAAAGTTGCGCAGATAGCGCTGCGTGCTGCGCGCCGCCTCGGCGTACTGCGGCTTGTCGAGCTGAGCAAAGGCCTGCGCATAAATCCGCAGATAGCCCGCCTGCACAGCCAGCAACTTCTCAAAATGAGGATGCTGCCAGTCGCCGTGAGTCGAGTACTGATAAAATCCGCCCCAGACAGGATCTTTCAATTTCAGCGCCGCATCGAGTGTCTGCATGGCTGCCGAGCGTTGGCTAGCATCGCCCTCTGCCGCAAGCGCTAGGCTGTACTCGACACTGTCGCGATCAAGAAACTTCATCGCAATACGCAAGCCACCTAGTGAGGTATCAATGCTGTCACGATGTTTGCGCAGCAAGGTGCTGCGTAATGCCGGCGTCAACTGCGAGGACGAGCTGATCTGGTGCTTGGGAATTTGCGCCTCGATCTCAGGCTCGGGCCGCTTGTAAGTAGCCTGCAGCAACGGCAGAAACTCACTGCGCTCGATATAGCCAGCACGTTTGACCAGCTCCCGGCCCTGCGCATCAAACAAGATGGTCGCCGGCCAGCCATAATCCTTGTAGCGATTGCTCAGATCCGGGCGGGCATCCTGATCAACGCGTATCACGCGATAATGCTGCTTCAGCTCCGCCAGCACCGCAGGATCAGCGTAGGTTTTCTCATCCATGACATGGCACCAGTGGCACCAGACCGCCGCCATGTCGAGCAGTACGAGTTTATTTTCAGCGCGGGCTTGGGCAAAAACCTGCGCCGACCAATCCTGCCAGGCCGGCTGCGGCAACGTTGTTGCTGCCCAAGCGACTGATGGACTGGCAAGTGGTGTACTGGCGAAAAGCGCCAACAGCAAAACACGAACAAATTTCGGCACGAGAGCGTGCTCCTAACAATGACTACTTGTTAGACACGCCGCCTAGCGATTAATTACAGATTGGTCCGAACCGGCTTATTCGCCGCGAATGTACTGCTCAAGCTGATTGATGATGACCTTCTGCTCCGAGATCACATCCTTCACCAAGTCACCAATGGAGATGAGGCCAAGCAGCTTACCGTTGTCCATCACGGGCAAATGGCGCATGCGCTTTTCGGTCATCAGTGTCATGCAATCGGCATTGGTTTGGCTGGGATGCACGAACATGACCGCAGTGGTCATGATGTCGGATACCGGCGTCGCCTGCGACGAACGCTCCAGCAAGACCACTTTGCGGGCATAGTCGCGCTCGGTAATGATACCGACCACATCCATGCCCACGGTGACCAACAAGGCACCGATGCCTTTTTCGGCCATCAGCGCCACCGCTTCCAGCACGGTTTGATCCGGGCTGATGGTGTAGATATGTGAGCTACCCTTGCTGTGAAGAAGTTCTGCGACGGTTTTCATGATGCTTCCTGCTGCCCGAATGCTGATTAGCCTTTTTGTAACATGAAAAATGCAAAAGGGCAGCCTAAGCTGCCCTTTTTATCACCAACGGCTTATCCCGTTGCGTCAGCGGCTGACTCAGCCACGACCCGCGCGATTTTTCATCGCCTGCAAAGTACGCAGCTGGGCTGCAGACTCTGCCAAAGAGGCCAAGGCTACCGAAGTATCCATCTCGCCCTTCTGATTGGTCAGCGCTTCCGCTGCGGCACGACGCGCTTCCAAGGCAGCAGCCTCGTCAACGTCCGATGCACGCACTGCCGTATCCGCCAGAATGGTCACGATAGTCGGCTGCACTTCCAGCACACCACCGGAGACGTAGTAAATCAGCTCTTCGCCATCATCCAGCAAGACACGCACCGGACCGGGCGACAGCAGCGTCAACAACGGAGCATGGCCAGGGGTGACACCGATGTCACCGAGCTGACCATGCGCCACCACCATCCTGGCGCTGCCGGCGTAGATCGATTCTTTGGCACTGACAATATCGCAGTGAATCGTGTTCGCCATGTTCTACTCCTGAGCCTGAAAGTGAAGAAGCTTAGAGCTTCTTCGCCTTTTCGATGGCTTCGTCGATGCCGCCAACCATGTAGAACGCCTGCTCCGGCAGAGCGTCGAATTCGCCGGCCAGAATGCCCTTGAAGCCACGGATGGTTTCCTTGAGCGAGACATACTTGCCCGGCGAGCCGGTGAAGACTTCGGCCACATGGAACGGCTGCGACAGGAAGCGCTGGATCTTACGCGCACGGTACACAACCAGCTTGTCTTCTTCCGACAGCTCGTCCATGCCCAGAATCGCGATGATGTCCTTCAGTTCCTTGTAACGCTGCAACACGTTCTGCACGCCACGGGCCACGGCGTAATGCTCTTCGCCAACCACCAGCGGATCGAGCTGACGCGAGGTCGAGTCGAGCGGGTCAACGGCCGGGTAGATACCCAGCGAAGCGATGTCACGCGACAACACGACGGTGGCGTCCAAGTGGGCGAACGTGGTCGCCGGCGACGGGTCGGTCAAGTCATCGGCAGGCACGTAAACGGCCTGGATCGAGGTGATCGAGCCATTCTTGGTCGAGGTGATACGTTCCTGCAGAACGCCCATTTCCTCGGCCAGCGTCGGCTGGTAGCCCACGGCGGACGGCATACGGCCGAGCAGTGCCGAGACTTCGGTACCGGCCAGTGTGTAGCGATAGATGTTGTCGACGAAAAGCAACACGTCACGGCCCTTGCCGGTGGCTTCATCTTTTTCGTCACGGAAGTACTCGGCCATGGTCAGGCCGGTCAGTGCAACGCGCAGACGGTTGCCGGGCGGCTCGTTCATCTGGCCGTAAACCATCGCGACCTTGTCGAGAACGCCCGAGTCCTTCATTTCGTGATAGAAATCGTTGCCTTCACGCGTACGCTCACCCACACCGGCAAACACGGACAGACCGCTGTGTGCCTTGGCGATGTTGTTGATGAGTTCCATCATGTTCACGGTCTTGCCCACGCCGGCGCCGCCGAACAGGCCGACTTTGCCGCCCTTGGCGAACGGGCAGAGCAAATCGATCACCTTGATGCCGACTTCCAGCAGCTCGGTACCGCCCGACTGTTCGTCGTAGCTCGGTGCCTTGCGGTGAATCGACATGGTGATTTCAGTTTCGACCGGACCGGCTTCATCTTCTGGCTCGCCGAGCACGTTCATGATGCGACCGAGAGTACCCTTGCCGACCGGCACGCTGATCGGACCACCGGAGTTACCGACCGAAAGACCACGCTTGAGGCCTTCGGTGGAACCCATGGCGATCGTGCGCACGATGCCGTCGCCCAGCTGCTGCTGGACTTCGAGGGTGGTCGATGTCGCGTCAACTTTCAGCGCGTCATAGACTCTGGGCACGCTATCGCGTGGGAATTCGACGTCGATGACGGCGCCGATGATCTGGACAATGCGACCGCTGCTCATGGGTTTATCCTCTCAAACTGGCAATGCTGTTTGCAGTGATGCGCGGCCTTAAACGGCAGCAGCACCACCAACGATTTCCGAAATTTCTTGGGTGATCGCGGCCTGACGCAGCTTGTTATAAACCAGCTGCAGGTTGCGGATCAGATCACCGGCGTTGTCGGTAGCCGATTTCATGGCGACCATACGCGCAGCCATTTCACAGGCTACGTTTTCAATAACACCCTGGTATACCTGCGACTCAATGAAACGGAGCAAAAGCGCATCAAGGATGGGCTTGGCTTCCGGCTCGTACAGATAGTCCCAGTTGTAACTACGCTCACCAACGGCGCTTTCACCTGACGTGGCCAACGGCAGCAACTGCTGCAATGTCGGCTTCTGCGTCATGGTGTTGACGAACTCGTTGGACACCAGATAAAGGCGATCGATCTTGCCTTCATCAAAGTGATCAAGCATGACCTTGATCGCGCCAATCAATGCTTCCAGCGATGGCTTGTCGCCCATATGGGTTTTCGCTGCCACCACTTTGCCGCCGAAATTCTTGAAGAATGTCGTGGCCTTGGTCCCGAGCAAGCAGAATTCGACTTCTACGCCCTGCGCCTGAAATTCGCGCACGGAAAGAGCGACCTGCTTGAACAGGTTGGTGTTGAGACCGCCGCAGAGACCGCGATCGGACGACACCACAATGTAACCAACACGCTTGACCGGACGCTCGATCAGATAGGTGTGCTTGTACTCAGGCGTTGCGTGAGCAACGTGAGCCACTACCTGACGGATCTTCTGGGCGTAGGGCTTGCCTGCCGCCATGCGTTCCTGGGCTTTGCGCATCTTGGAGGCGGCCACGAGCTGCATCGCTTTCGTGATCTTCTGCGTGCTCTTGATGCTCGCAACCTTGACACGGATTTCTTTTAAGCTGGCCATAGCCTCACCAAATCTTTGCCTGAGTCACCGGCCCGACGCGAACGCCGGGCCGGATCGCACTTACCAGCTCTGCGTGGCTTTGAACTTCTCGATGCCGGCGCGCAGCTCGGCTTCGATCTTGCCATCGTAGTTTGCCGTGGCATTGATGTTATCCATCAGTGCCTTGTGCTCGCTGTTCATGTAGGCGTGCAAGGCGGCTTCGAAATCAAGCACCTTGTTCACGGCGACATCGCCCAGATAGCCTTCGTTGACCGCGAAAATCGATAGCGCCATGTCACCGATGCTGAGCGGAGCAAACTGCTTCTGCTTCATCAGTTCGGTCACGCGCTGACCGAGTTCCAGCTGCTTGCGGGTCGCTTCGTCGAGATCAGAAGCGAACTGCGCAAACGCGGCCAGTTCACGGTACTGCGCCAGCGAGGTACGAATACCGCCAGACAGTTTCTTGATGATCTTGGTCTGAGCAGCACCACCCACGCGGGACACCGAGATACCGGCGTTGACCGCCGGACGGATACCCGAGTTGAACAGCGAGGTTTCCAAGAAGATCTGGCCATCGGTGATCGAGATCACGTTGGTCGGAACGAAGGCAGACACGTCACCTGCCTGAGTTTCGATGATCGGCAGTGCGGTCAAGGAACCGGTTTTACCTTTCACTTCACCCTTGGTGAACTTCTCGACGTAATCAGCCGATACACGCGAAGCGCGCTCGAGCAGACGGGAGTGGAGATAGAACACATCGCCTGGGTAAGCTTCGCGACCTGGCGGACGGCGCAGCAGCAGGGAGATCTGACGATAAGCCACGGCCTGCTTGGACAAGTCGTCATAGATGATCAGGGCGTCTTCGCCGCGATCACGGAAGTACTCGCCCATGGTGCAACCGGAGTACGGTGCCAGGAACTGCATCGACGGTGCGTCGGCAGCAGCAGCGGCAACAACCGTGGTGTAGGCCATGGCGCCGAACTCTTCGAGCTTGCGCACGACGTTGGCAATGGTCGACTGCTTCTGACCGATAGCAACATAGACACACTTAATGCCGGAATTTTTCTGCGCGATGATGGCGTCGATAGCCAGAGCAGTTTTGCCAGTCTGACGATCGCCGATGATCAGCTCACGCTGGCCACGGCCGATAGGAATCATGGCATCGACAGACTTGTAGCCAGTCTGCACCGGCTGGTCCACCGACTGACGCCAGATCACGCCAGGCGCAACCTTTTCTACCGCGTCGGTGAGCTTGGCGTTGATCGGGCCTTTGCCGTCAATCGGGTTACCCAGCGCGTCAACAACGCGGCCAAGCAGTTCCGGACCGACCGGCACTTCCAGAATTCGGCCGGTGCAGCGGGCTTTGCCGCCTTCCTGCAGACTCTGGTAAGGACCGAGCACCACGGCACCGACGGAGTCGCGCTCGAGGTTGAGGGCCATGCCGAAGACGCCGCCGTCGAACTCGATCATTTCGCCGTACATGACATCGGCCAGACCGTGGATACGCACGATACCGTCGGACACGCCGACGATAGTGCCTTCGTTACGCGCTTCAGCGGAGGCGTTCAGATCCGTGATGCGGCTCTTGATCAGTTCGCTGATCTCGGAGGGATTCAGATGCTGCATGATGCTCTCTTCCTCGAAGGAATAATCAGGTATTCAGGGCAGCGCGAAGCTTGCCCAGCTGGCCTCGTACAGAGGCATCGATAACCATGTCACCGGCACGAATGATGGTGCCACCAATCAGGCTGGCATCCGTCGTGCTCGACACATTGACCTGGCGCGACAGCTTTTGTGCCAGAACCTGGCCCAGTTGCTGTGTCTGCTCGGCGGTCAGGGCAAACGCGGTCGTTACCGTCACGTCTACTGCCCCTTCAGCCTCGGCACGCAGACCTTCGAAAAGGCTGCTGATTGCCGGCAGTGCGGCCAAGCGCTTGTGGCTGGCAACATTGCTGATGAAATTGCGGCCGGCGGCATCCAGACGATCGCCACAGACCTTGAACACGGCTTCCGCCTGCTCGCTCGCACTCAGCATCGGGCGCGAGAGGTACTGATTGAAGTCTGCATTGGCGACCACGGCGGCAGCGAGTGCCAGCATGGACGACCAACCGGCTAGCTCGCCAGCGCCGCGAGCGTACTCGAAAGCGGCTTTGGCGTAGGGTCGCGCTACTGTTGTGAGTTCAGCCATGATGGTCTGTTGCGCCTCTTATTTGAGCTGGCTGGCCAGTTGATCGAGCATGCCGGCATGCTTTGCAGCATCCACTTCGGCTTGCAGGATCTTCTCGGCACCGGCAACGGCCAAGGCAGCAACTTGCTGACGCAGCACATCACGCGCACCGGCCATTTCCTGTTCGATGTCTGCACGAGCCTGCGTGAGGATGCGTTCAGCTTCGGCCGCAGCCTGAGCTTTCACTTCATCACCGACTTGCGAAGCACGACGGTTGGCCTGCTCAATGAGTGCGGCAGCCTGCTGCTTGGCAGCCTGCAATTCCTGAGCAACTTGCGCATGCGCAACTTCTAGGTCCTGCTTGGCCTTGTCAGCGGCATTCAAACCATCAGCAATTTTCTGCTGACGCTCAGCCATGGCGGCCATGATGGGTGGCCACACAAACTTCATGCAGAACCAAGTGAAGATCGCAAAAGAGATCGCCTGGCCCACGATTGTGAAGTTGATGTTCACGCTGTCACCTCTATTCCAGATTCATTCGGCAGACCGGAAACCGGCCTGCAACATACCGATCGCAAGCGATCGATTACTGCTGAATGAACGGGTTGGCGAACAGCAGGAACAGACCGATACCGACACCGATCATGGTCACGGCGTCGAGCAGACCGGCGACGATGAACATCTTCACCTGCAGCTGCGGAGCCAGTTCCGGTTGACGGGCAGTACCTTCGAGGAACTTGCCGCCGAGCAGGCCGAAGCCGATTGCAGTGCCGAGAGCACCCAGGCCGATCAACAGAGCAACAGCGATCAGGTTAAGGCCAATAACTTGTTCCATTTGAGTTTCCTCTTCAGGGTTGGTTTCAGTGTGTGTAAGGGTTTAGTGGTCGTGCGATTCGGACGCCATGCTCATGTAGACAATTGTCAGCATCATGAACACGAAGGCCTGCAGCGTAATGATCAGGATGTGGAAGATCGCCCAAGGCACAGACAATGTCCACTGCAGATACCACGGCAGCAAGGCAATCAGAATGAACAGCAGCTCGCCGGCATACATGTTGCCGAACAGTCGCAGAGCCAGTGAAATCGGCTTGGCGATGAGGGCAACGCCCTCGAGCAGGAAGTTGAACCAGACCAGCCAGATGGTGTTGAAAGGCTGGAAAGTCAGTTCTTTCGCGAAGCCGCCAACACCCTTCATGCGGATGCTGTAAGCCACGATCAAGAAGAATACCGAGATGCCCATGCCCAGCGTCGCGTTCACGTCGGTGGTTGGCACTACCTTGAAGAACACAGCGTGGGGGTCGGCACCAAAGGCAGAAACAGCGATGAGCTTGGCGATCTCTGGCAGGAAGTCGACCGGGAACAGATCCATCAGGTTCATCAGGAAAATCCAGACGAAAATGGTCAGTGCCAGCGGAGCAATGAGCTTGGACTTACCGTGATAGGTATCTTTGACATTGGCGTGAACGAAATCGACAACGATTTCCACAAGATTCTGCAGGCCGCCCGGAATTCCGGAGGTGGCGCGCACAGCGGCCAAACGGAACAGGAAGCAGAACAGCAGGCCGAGAAAGATCGACCAACCCATGGTATCAACGTGAATAGCGTTGAAACCCATGGCAGCGGCGTCTTGAGCCGTGTGAGCAAAACCCCAGCCATGCTCCGGGTGATTCCCGTAGGTCAGGTTGGTCAAGTGGTGCTTGATGTACTCGGTGGAATTTCCAGCCATTAGTCTCTTACCCATCAGGGCTGTGTTGCGCGTGTCGTGAGTGGCACGACCCAAGCAACCAGCTGCTCCAAAACGAAACTTGCAAATAGCCAGCGGGCATCGACCTGCTTGAAGCCGATGAAGACCGCGGCAAAGAGTAAGGCGGTCAGTACGAACTTACCTGCCTCACCCCTATAAAATCCTTTCACAATCTGCTGAGCGGATATTGCACCAGCATGACTAAATGCTCTGGCAACAAAATAAGCCTGGCCCAGCACCGCAATGCCTGCGCCCGCTAATGCGGACAGTGCAGCATGGCTACCGGCGAGCACATAAGCGATCAGAAAAATCGCGCCCCACACACGGCACTGCCAGCGTAATTGCAGCTTGGCTGGGTTGATGTCTACCAGCGGTTGCGGCTTGCTGACACTCATGCTGCCCTCACCTGACCTCTCAGTAAGCTGGCCAAAATGGTACAAAGCCTTGAAAGCGCGCGGATTATAGAGGGGAGAGAGATCAAAGGGCAACCAATTCGACGTCACTTTTCATGACTAAATCAAGCGTGGATAGCGCCTGAGAAGCCAGTCAAACACCACATTTAGGGGCTATCCGTGCCTGACACCGCTTTATCTTGGTATTTTTCTCTTACCGACATTCGTCGTAATTGACGCAATGTTTGCAGCGCATCATCCGCCAAGTTGTAATTGTAGATGACGGCCGGCACCAAGCCGCCAGGCTCAGCACTGCCCCATAACTCAATCTTGACCCTGCCATCCGGCTGCGGGGTCAGCCGCCAGCTGCTCTGCACGGCATACAAGCGAACCTTGCCAGGCACCTCGCGCGCATAGCCACGCACGGCCTGTGAGCGAATGCTGATGACACCTGCGCTGAGGCTGCGTTCCGACCGAACGACCACATCGCGAGGTTTGAATGGATAAGGCAAACGATATTGGATGTATATCCACGCCAGATTGTTCTGGCGCTTAATCAGGCGCGCTTCGCGAACGCGCGCGGCCCACTGCGGCATGGCAGCAACATCGCTGAGTACCGACTCGATGCCAGCCGGTGTTCCCGGCATGGTGGTCACCGCATACACATCGCGGTACTGCACACCGGGGCGATCATGCAAATACACACGAATTTGGCGCGCTGGCTCTTGGCGCTGCAAACGCCAGCCATCGCTGGCTTCTGCGCTGCCCTCAGCACAGGCCAAGGCGCTGACGAACAGCCACAGACAGGCCGCGACAAGCAAAGTGCCGCTCCTGATATGGCGGCGACTACTGAATATGGGCAAGAATGCCATCAAGCTCATCGAGCGAGTTATAGCTAATTACCAAGCGGCCCTTGCCCTTGGCATTGCAGTCAATTTTCACCGCCGCGCCGAGCTGGTCAGACAGCTTGTCTTGCAGCTGACGCACATTGGGGTCGACAGCCCGCGCACCGGCATCCGGCTTTTCTGCCAGGAGCTGACGCACCAGCGACTCGGCCTGACGCACGGTCATGCCCTTGTCGACGATCTGTCGTGCCGCCGCCGCTTGTTGTGCGTCCGGCAAGGCCAGCAAGGCACGGGCATGACCCATGTCGAGATCACCGTGGGCCAGCGAACGCTTCACTTCCTCATTTAAGGCCAACAGGCGCATCAGATTGCTAACGGCCGCGCGCGACTTGCCGACCGCATCGGCAATCTCCAGATGCGTCAGCTTAAATTCTTCGGCAAAGCGCTGCATGGCCAGCGCCTCCTCCAGCGGATTCAGGTCTTCCCGCTGGATGTTTTCGATCAGCGCCAGCGCAATCGCGGCTTCGTCGCTGATGTCGCGAATCAGCGCCGGCACTTTGTCGAGCTGGGCCAGCTGAGCCGCACGCCAACGGCGCTCACCGGCGATGATTTCATAGCGCTGCTCGCCAATCTCGCGCACCACAATAGGCTGCAAAATGCCCTGCGCCTTGATCGAATCGGCCAGCTCCTGTAACGCCTCCGGGTCCATGTCACGACGCGGCTGATAACGCCCGCGTGACAGAAACTCCACCGGCAGCATCTTCAGCTCACCTTCCGGTGGCAGGCCAGAGGCCACAGCCGTCACTTCCTGCTGCACTTTGCGGACAGTCCCGAGCAGTGCATCGAGTCCGCGATTGCCGCCTAATCCGCGCTTCTTGATCGTCGACATGGCGTTATTCGTCTCTTCTGTCATGGCCGCTGGGGCTTAACCGCGCTTCTGTCGGCGCAGGAGTTCCGAAGCCAGGGCCAAATAGGCCATGGCTCCACGGGAGTTCTTGTCGTACTGCAGCACCGGCACGCCGTGCGCAGGCGCTTCCGCCAGACGCACATTGCGCGGAATGATGGTGTTCAGCACCTGATCGCCGAAATGGCTGATCAGCTCTTTCGACACATCATTGGCCAGCGTGTTGCGCGGGTCAAACATGGTGCGCAGGATGCCGGCAATATGCAGCGACGGATTCGCGGTTTCTGCCACCCGCTGGATGGTTTCGGTCAGCGCCGCCAGACCTTCGAGCGCGTAATACTCGCACTGCATGGGGATGATCACGCCGTCGGCGGCGACCAAGCCGTTCAATGTCAGCATGCTCAACGAGGGCGCACAATCAATGATGATGGTGTCGTAGCGCCCCAGCAGCGGGGCCAAAGCTTCTTTCAGGCGCTGCTCTTTGCGCGGCGAATCGAGCAGCTCCACTTCCGCTGCCGTCAGGTCGCCATTGGCTGGCAGCAAGTCATACCCCCCCGGCGACACCTGAATCACTTCAGCAGCACTGACATGACCGAGCAGCACATCGTAAACACTGTGCGCAAGATCATGCTTGCTGACCCCCGAGCCTGTGGTCGTATTGCCCTGAGGATCGAGGTCAACCAGCAACACGCGACGACGCGTAGCCGCCAGCGAGGCAGCTAGGTTGACGCTGGTGGTGGTCTTGCCGACGCCGCCTTTCTGGTTGGCGACTGCAAAAATCTTGTCCATTAACTTCCCCGCCGACAGGTGCAAGCCTGCCGGACTTCAATGCGCGCGCCGCAACACGATCAGGTGTCGGGCATCAGCCGCAAAGGGTACTCGCAATGGGGGGGTGTTTTCGAGTGCTGCGACAGCCGGTAGTGCAGCTATTTCATCGTCGGGGATATGGCCTTTCATCGCCAGCCAGCGTCCGTGAGGCGCTAAAAGATGCGCCGTGCCGTTGACCATGTCGGCCAAATTGGCGAAGGCGCGGCTGCAAATCTGCGCATATTGACCAACATGGTCCTCGCAACGGGCATTGACCACAGTGACTTTATGCATGCCCATGTCTGCCGCCATCTGCTTGAGAAAGCGCGTTTTCTTGCCATTGGAGTCGAGCAAGGTGATGTCCTGCTCGGGATGCACCAGCGCCAGCACGAAGCCGGGCAAGCCAGCACCGGTGCCGATATCAATCAGGCTGGCCGTGCTGATCAGCGGCAACAGGCTCAGGCTGTCAAGCAGATGCTTGTCGACCATGGTCAGCGGATCGCGGATCGCCGTCAGATTGAAGGCCTGATTCCACTTCACCAGACCGGCCAGAAACGTCATCAGCCTCGCAATAGTCGTTTCGTCCAGGCCCAAGCCCATCGCGAAGATGCCTTCACGCAGGCGCTTTTCAGCGGCCAAGGGCCAGTCTGCAGCCAGTCGTTGCTTTGCCATGAAACATCCTTAAGCAGTTTGCGGCACGCGCACGCGGCCCTGTTTTTTCAGCATGATGAGTAGCAGCGAAACCGCCGCATGGGTCACACCGGGAATGCGCCCGGCCTGTGCCAGCGTTTCCGGCCTCGCGGCCTTGAGCTTGGCGCGGACCTCGTTGGACAGGCCCTGCACCGCGTCGTAATCAAAGTCCTGCGGCAACGCCATGCCTTCCTGCGCACGCAGACGCGCCACTTCGTCGCCCTGGCGATCCACATAACCGGCATATTTCACGGCAATCTCGATCTGCTCGCCCACGGCTTCGCGCAAATCTACTGCGCCCACAGCCATGGCTCCTTCTTCGCTCAGTGCGCCGGCATCCGGCACTAGCTCGGCGAGCTGGGCATAACTCACTTGCGGACGCTTGAGCAAATCGTGCAAATTGCTTTCGCGATTCAGTTCCTGCCCCGTCAGTGCCGTAAAGGCCAGCGCGCCGGCGCTGCCCGGATGCAGCCAAGCCGTCTTCAAACGCTGATTTTCGCGCTCGATGGCTTCCTGCTTGGCGCAATAGGCGGCCCAGCGCACATCGTCAACCAAACCCAGCGCACGGCCCTGCTCGGTCAGACGCTGATCGGCATTGTCCTCTCGCAGCATCAGCCGGTATTCGGCGCGCGAGGTAAACATCCGATACGGCTCTTTCGTGCCGAGCGTGATCAGATCGTCCACCAATACGCCGAGGTAGGCCTGATCGCGGGTCGGGTACCAGCCCGTCTTATCCTGCGCACGCAAGCCGGCATTGACACCGGCGAGCAAGCCTTGCGCCCCGGCCTCTTCATAGCCGGTAGTGCCATTGATCTGACCAGCAAAGAACAGGTTATGGATAACGCGAGTTTCCAGCGTGTGCTTGAGGTCACGCGGATCAAAGTAATCGTATTCGATGGCATAGCCGGGGCGCGTGATGTGCGCATTTTCCATGCCACGAATCGAACGCACCAAGGCCATCTGAATATCAAACGGCAGGCTCGTGGAGATGCCGTTCGGGTACAGCTCGTGGGTGCTCAGACCTTCCGGCTCGATGAACACCTGATGCGAATCCTTGTCGGCGAAGCGATGAATCTTGTCTTCGATCGACGGGCAGTAGCGCGGGCCCACACCTTCGATTACGCCGGTGTACATCGGCGAGCGGTCGAGGCCGCCACGGATGATGTCGTGCGTTTGCAGGTTGGTATGGGTGATCCAGCAGTTCACCTGCTCCGGGTGCATGGCACGCGAACCGAGGAAGGACATGACCGGGCGCGGCGTGTCGCCGGGCTGGGCCTGCATCACCGAGAAGTCCACGGACTTGGCGTCGATGCGCGGCGGCGTGCCGGTCTTCAGGCGGCCAACACGCAGCGGCAGCTCGCGCAGACGATTGGCCAGCGCGATCGACGGCGGATCGCCAGCGCGGCCACCGCGATGATTTTCCAGCCCGATATGAATGGTGCCGCCAAGGAAGGTGCCGGTGGTCAGCACCACCGTTTTGGTGCTGAAGCGAATACCGGTCTGCGTGATCACGCCTTTGACGGTTTCGCCCTCGACCACAAGGTCGTCGGCAGCTTGCTGGAAGATGTCGAGATTCGCCTGGCTCTCCAGCACGGAACGAATTGCCGCCTTGTACAGGGCGCGATCGGCCTGTGCCCGCGTGGCACGCACGGCCGGACCCTTGCGGCCATTGAGCACGCGAAACTGGATGCCGGCACGATCAGTGGCCAGCGCCATGGCGCCGCCAAGCGCATCAATTTCTTTCACCAGATGCGATTTGCCGATGCCGCCGATGGCCGGATTGCAGCTCATCTGCCCCAGCGTTTCGATGTTATGCGTGAGCAACAGGGTCTGGCAGCCCATGCGCGCCGCCGCCAATGCCGCTTCCGTGCCGGCATGGCCGCCACCGATAACAATGACATCGTAAGTCTTGGGATAGTGCATAGCGGTATCCACTCAACATCAGCCAGCGCAAGGCTGACCGGCGGCCAACAGGGCCAGGAAAAAGGGACGCGATTATAGGGCGCTGCCCATCGCGCATCCAGTACAAATTTTAAGCAATACAGTGCTACTCGCTGGCAACTGCAGGCACTGCCTCGGCACGCACCTGCAGGATGATTCTCATTTCATCACCGACCACACCAAGCATCTTGTTCATGCCGAAGTCGCTGCGGCGAAAGCTGGTGGTGGCACTGAGCGCGCCCGAACTGAGTGGATTGCCCTGGTTCGATACAGGCACTTTCGCACTTAGAATCACCGGTCTGGTAATACCATTAACGGTGAGCTCGCCCAGCAAGCTGAACTCGCGCTTGTCCTTTTCGAGATGCATGATTTCGCTGCTGCGAAAACGCATGAACGGATGCTGCTCAGGCTGAAAATAATCCCCCGAATCGAGCAAGGTGCGATCAATCAGCGGCATGAAGGTCTTCAGCGTTCTCACCGGGATGCGCACATCAACCCTGACGGCATCGGGCTTGTCCAGATCGCAAACGATGGTACCAGTAGCGTCGCTGAACTGGCCTATCGGGCTAAGCAAACCCATGTAGGTCCAGTGAAAGTTGATGCGTGTGGCTTGAGGGTCAATGACATAGGTGACCCAGCGCTCGGCCATTGCAGAGGTACTCATCAGTATGAGCAGGCCGCTCAGCAGCAACTGATGTCGGGCCATCATCGCAAGCCAGTCAGCGCCACTTGGCCGGGCGCACTTCAATCTGGCGGCCATCGACGCTGATCCAAGTGGTGCCGTCTTGGATCGTGACTTGCCAATCCAGCCCGCGCGAGGCTGAGCTAGCCAGATCAAGCGTGACGGCTTCGGGCAAGTGCAGCACGGTGAGATTGTCGAAGCGCTGCACGCTGCCGCGAATTTTTTCCCACCAGATGGGTGGTGCCCGATCGCCATAAGTCACTACCGTGCAATGTTCTGCGCGATTGCAGCCCTTGCGAATGCGCGTCTCGTCAGGCATGCCGAGGATGAACCAGTGCTTGACCTCGCCAGTCAGATCCTTCTGCCAGAGATCGGGCTCGTCTTCGCTGCTCAGACCACGAGTGAACTGCAGATCATCGCTGGCGTAAAGCGCAAAGGTCAGCAGCCGCACCATCAGCCGCTCTTCGGTTTCCGAGGGGTGGCAGGCCATGGTCAGCACATGGTCGGCGTAATAGTCGCGGTCCATGTCCGCGACATTCAGCTGAACCTTGTAGACAGTCGATTTCATTGCCATGTCAGCTGCCCTTACGCCAGTACGCGGGCTTTGAAGTTGCGGCCTTTTACGCCGGCCTCGGCAAGACGGCGCAGTGCCGCCGGCGCCACTTCGCGATCTACCGCGACATAGCTGTGCAAATCAAAAATGTCGATCTTGCCGACCTGCGCGCCGGGCACGCCGCCCTCGCCGGTCAAGGCTCCCAACAAATCGCCAGGACGCAGCTTGTCCTTGCGACCGCCATTGATCTGCAAGGTCACGCGGCGTGGCGCCGGAATTTTCGACTGCACATTGACCGTCGGCAGATCCTGCCAAGCCAGCGTGATGGTTTGGTATTCCTCGATGGCCAAGCTCCGGTGTCCTTCTGCTGCCGCACACAGGCTCAGCGCCAAACCCGTCTGACCGGCACGGCCGGTACGACCGATGCGATGCACATGGGTTTCCGGGTCAAAGGCCATCTCGACATTGATCACCGCCGCCAGATCCTTCACATCCAGCCCGCGAGCAGCTACATCGGTGGCCACCAGCAACGGCCGGCTGCGGTTGGCGAACTGCACCAGTACCAGATCGCGATCACGCTGCTCCAGATCTCCATGCAGCGCCGAAACTGGAAAGCCCTGAGCTCTTAGCTCGGTCAGAACTTCTTCACAGCGCTGCTTGGTATTGCAGAACAGCACTGCCGACTCCGGCTGATAACGACGTAACAGCGCCGTAACGGCAGCCACACGCGCCTTCGGATCGACCTCGAAGAAAATCTGCTCGATCGGTGACACGGTTGCTTCGGAAGCTACCGTGACTTCGACCGGATTGCTCTGGAAGCGGCCACTGAGGGCGCGCACTTCTTCGCTGTAGGTCGCCGAGAACAGCAGCGTTTGGCGCTTCGCCGGCACAAACTCGAGCACCTCGACCATGCTGGCGTGAAAGCCCATGTCGAGCATGCGATCGGCTTCGTCGAATACCAGTGTCTTCAGACCAGTCAGTGACAGCGAGCCTTGCTTGAGATGCTTGAGCACACGACCCGGCGTGCCGACAACGACCTGTGCGCCGAACTCCAGTGAATTTAATTGCGGGCCCATGGCCATGCCGCCGCAGAGTGTCAGCATCTTGATGTTGCCAAGGCCGCGCGCGTATTGGCGCAAGGCCTTGGTGACCTGATCGGCAAGCTCGCGCGTCGGGCACAGCACCAGCGCCTGCGTGCTGAAGTCGCGCGGCACAATGCGGCTGAGCAGCGAAATACCAAAGGCAGCGGTCTTGCCGCTGCCGGTCATGGCCTGCGCGATGACATCGCGACCGGCCAACAGCGATGGCAGGGTTTCGGCCTGAACGGGGGTCATGTGCTCATAGCCGAGCTCGCTCAGCGTGGCGAGCAACTCCGGCAGAATGGCGAGTTTGTTGAACGATTGCGGTTTCGATGACACGGCACATGACCCCTAAAAACGAGGGGCCATGTTAACACTGACGCTTCTTAATCGCGGCCTTCGTTTATGTCGTCCGGAAACCAGCGCAGCGAGGGGAAGAAGATGATGCGGATGATACCGATCAGCATCCACAGATACGCACCGCCGTAGACCGCGCCGCAGAACATGGTGACATAGTCGAAGTTCGGCGAAATGTACTTGATACCCCACCACGACACGATGTCGGTCAGTGCTGCCGCTAGACCGGCCGGAAACACCCATTGGTAAGTCTGCACGCGATGAAAGTGCATGGAGAACGGAATGCCGATGATGAAGAATGCCGTGGTGAAGCCGAAGAGATGCGCATGGGTGAAGGCAATCAGCTTGCCGCGACTCATGTTCTCGAAATACGCCTCGGTGCTGCCATGCAGGCCCAGCTGGTAATGCACCTCGGCCAGCCCAAAGAAGAAAGCAATGCCGAAGAGGATCGTTGACAGCCCAATGCCCCGCTGCGCCGCCACCGGCAGGTCACGCAGGTTGAAATACAGCGGCGTGTCACGGAACGGGATGAACCAGCGCAACAAGTAACAAATGAGGGCAAAGAAAAGCACGAGACCAATCGGCCCGCCCAGCGTCAGCCAGGCCGATGGCTCCGGGGCCAGCTGCACCACAGCAGCATCTACGACAGGCGCATCACTGAAGAAATCAAACTTTTCAGCCATAACTCAAGCCCCTTTTAAACGCACATAAAGCAAGGCGCTGGCTTGCTTGACGGCAACGGCAATGGCGCCATCGAGTGTGCTGGCATTCGCGACCGGCAGAGTTTGCACGTTCTGACCAACAAAGCTCGCATAGACCTTGCTGGCCTTGGCCGCCGGCACAGCATCGGCATGCAGCACCGAAACCGAGGAGATTTTCAACTGACGATCCGTTGCCATGAGCAGGAAGAAGGTTTTGCCCTGAAAGCTGGCCGGAAAAATCAATGCCGTACCGGCTGGCCGCTGATTTTCCAGCGGAATGTAGATCGTGTTTTCGTCGCTGACCTTGAGCGTAGCACCCAGCGCTTTTGCGGCAGCAATATCAGACGGCGTCAGCAATGCATCCTTGGGTAGCCAAGTCAGTACCTTGGGAAAGCGCGCACGCACTTCACGCGGAATCAGGCTGGCCATATCCAGCCAGTCGCCGGGCTTGGCAGGGGTGGATGCCTTATTGCCGGGATTGGCCTTAGCTGCTGCTTCCGCCGCATTGCTGAAGCCATCAGCATCGCTATCTTGGCTGCCAATTTTGCCGAAAGCTGCCGCGTTTTTGCCGGCAGCCTTAAATGCCTTGCCATAGCCGTTCACGCTTGAGCCGCCGCCATCGCTATGGCATGCATTGCAGGATGGCATATAGCCAAATTCAGCTTTATAGCTACGGGCATAGCTGGGCATGGCCAGCGCCAGCGATGGCGACAACGCAGCTGTCAGCAGTAGGGCCATCAGCCATGGCCGCTTCTCAACACCCGATTTGCGCATCACGCCTCCTGCCTTTCATGAGTTCTTGTTTTTAAAAGCCGAACAAGGTGGGTACAACATCCCGCATACGGCCCAGTGTATTGCTGTCTTTATCTTGTGCGGCCTTGAGCTCTTGATACTGAACAGAGTCCTGAGGCGGCATCAACTTACTGGCTTTCTCGGTGCCAACATAGCGTGACCAGTCCAGCGCTTCACGAATTTCGGGCTTAGCCTGGATATTGGCCAGCACTTCATCCTCACGCGCCCCGGTCATGAAGTTTAGCCGTTTGGCCGGATTGCCACGGTGACACGCGAAACAGTATTGCTCGAACGCCTTCAACTCTGGATGTTTGACGATTTTCAGCGGCGGCACACCGCTGGCGATCGGCGGCGACATCGCTGAAGTATCCAGGCAGCAATACGCAGCGGGTTGCGCCAGCAAGGCTCGCAGCATCTCAACACGCACAAACGGTTTGGCCGCAAACAGTGTATCCGGCAGCTGCTCTACTCGTGCATCCAAGCGCTTCATGTCATAACCAGTCAGTGCGCCCAGTGTTGCCAAATCCGCTTCGGAGAACATGCTGGCCAAGCCATAGACACCATCTAAATCGTTAGCACCGAGTATTTGCTTGGGTTGACGCAACGATAACGGATCCAGTCGCACAGAAAGCTTGGGCAATTTGTCGAATGCGCCCAGATCTTCGTTGTTCTTTGCGCCCTCGCCCGGCTTGATGGGCCGTACCCAAAAACTGCGCCACCAGCCTTTGATGCCCTGCTGCTCGGCCAAAGGGTCTCGATTGAACAAATCGGACTCCGGAACCGCAATGCCCGTCGCAGGAAAGTGTCGGGCCTGCAGGCGCTGCAAGGTACGCGCATCCGGCGAATTGGCATCAAAGCTGCCCGGACTATCGGCATAGCGCAGCGCCAACTTGAGCATCAAACGACGGCAGTCATCGCCATCGAGACCACAGCCATCTAGCCATAACTTCTGGGTGACATTGAAGAAGCTGCCGATATCCGTGAGCTGGTCAAACCGCTCCGGCGACGACAACGGTTGCCGTGTCGCAATACCCATGTAGGGCGCGATGCCTCTGGCCTGAGCAATTGCTGATGCTATTTCCGGCTGACCATTGGTTTCATTCCAGGGGCGTTGCGGGAAAATCGGCCCGCCGCCCTGATGGCAAGTGGTGCAAATGGCTCGTCGGGCATAAACAATTCGTGGCACACAACCCTTGCAATAGTTCTGCACCAATTGGAACTCGAAGCGCCCTGCCGCCTCGTTGTAGCTCAGCACCTCAATTTCGGACGCTTGCTCAACGAAGCCCAAAAACAGCTGCCCGCGAGGCGCCATTCCCAAACCGCCGGCTTTGTTGGGCACTTCGAAATCAGCCGCAATCAACAGGCGAGGATGCTTGTCATCGGCTTGCGCCTTGAGCAATGAGCGACCATGAGGAATCATCACAGCTACGGGCAGCTCAGCATTCGGGTGCTGATCCTGAAGCAACTTGACGAGCTTTTCGAAGGGATACGGCAAGCCATCGTTTTGTGCAATGACATGGTCAAACAGGGATCTCGTGCCCGATGGCGGCAAATCGGTACTCGCGATTTTACGGGCATGAACGCTGCCGGCCTGCGTTGCCGGCGGCTTGACGAGTGCCGTTATGCTGGCATTGCTGCTGACGGGCTTGAACCACCAAATCAGCGCGCCGATCATGAGCATTGCTAGCAGCAAAATTTTGAGCGATTTACGATTCCGCATCCTGCTCTCCACGGCCTGCTTTATACGAGAAAGGCCGCCCGCAGGCGGCCTTGTTCGATCACACAGCCTTACATCATCTTCAGGAACTCACGCAGAGCGTACTTGTCTTCTTTCGATAAGCTCACGCCGAACTGATGGCCCTTGTTCTCCACCGGATCATCACAGCCCATGAACAATGGCTTGTGCGGGTTCTGTGAAGCTACATTGGCCACCGGCGTACCCTTCTTCACCGGAATCTTCGGATAGCCCTGCATGTCCTCACGAGCCGTGACATGCATGTCTTCCGTGGTCACCAGCGTCTTTTGCGGACGATGCACGGAATCCTTGGGATTATCCGATGTCATCAGCTCTGCGTAAGAGTTTTCAAACTGCTTGATACGACCGGACAAGGTGTAGTCCGGCGAACCATCCGGCAGGAAGGTGACTTCGCCAATCGCATTGTTATGCATGAATGGCGCCGTTGCCCACACCGACAGCAGCGAAATATTGCGCATATAGCCAGGGCCGCCTTGAACCTTGCTCTCACCAATTTTGGTGCCGCCAATGAACGGAATCATGCGATTCAGAACATTCGGCACCGAGCCTGGCGAAGGCGAATTCTTGTAGGTCTCGGAAGAAAACTCTTCCCAGATATGGCCTTGGTTATGGTTGTTGTGCAGGGCACGGCACATATTGGTGCCAACGATGTTGAACGCGGTGCGCTCATCGTTGCCTAGCCAATCCTGGCCGAAAATGCCCTTTTCAACAAACTGCTTCGGCCGCAGACGACCCTGCTCATCTTTCGCCATGAAGCGAGCAATGAACTTCGGATCATTGCGCTCAGCCTCACTGTACTCCGTGGTCCAGTAATCTTCCTTGCCGAAGATATGGCCGTCGTAGAACTTACCCAACGCGTTCTTGTCATTGCGGATGCTGGCAGGCGCCATCAGCGTGCTGTGACAGGAGGCACATTCCTTGGCAAAGACCTGGCGGCCCTGCGGCACAACTTTGATATCGACGAATTGGCTGCCGACCTTGCCATCGTTGGCATCCTTGGATGCCATCAGATAAGTCGGACCACCGGTGATCAGGAATGCCGTCAGATCATCCATCTTGGAGTCTGCATAATTCCAGGGATCGCATTCGGCCGCACATTGCATGATACGCATCGGGCTTTGCTCGGTACCACGACCGACCAAGCGACCCGGATACGGGAAGTTTGGCGTCCAGCATTCTTCCGTGCACATGCCGATGTTGACGTAGACACGAATCAGGGCCAGATGCTCGCCCACCGAATCTTCTGCGCCTTTCAGCACATGACGGGTATTGGCCGTACTGACTTTGCCTGTGACCGGGTCTTTCATAACATGCGAGAACAGACGCTTGTTATGGAAGTCCATGATGTTGTTTTGCGTGCCTGGATTGTGCATCCAGTCTGAGGCCACCAAAGAAGTATCAATAGTGCCCAAGCGGCCGCCCTTGAGTACCTGACGCGCAGGGCTGTTCATTGGAGCGCCTTGGAAAAACGCATCCGGCTGAACAATATGCTGATTACCAATAGTGCCGCTCAAATTTGCCCAAGTAGGCTCATTCGGGTTCTTTGGCGAATTAGTCGGCTCAAAGCCCACATGGCACTGTACGCACGGGTGCCCAATAACAAAGCGCTTGTTCTGCTTAATTTCCTTGGGGTCATACGCAGCCGTGCGTGGGTCATAAATAACCTTGCCGGTTGTGTCCTTGATCGGATCGGCATAGTACTTGCGATAACCGAGCACGCCCGAAGAGTGCGGATCTTGGCACTTGTCATACCAGTTCGTTGAGGCATCGCCCTGTACGCAATCCGGGTCGTTGATCAAGCCCCACTTGCTGAAACGGTAAGCCCGCGTGCGCGTGTCCAGCCACGGGTAGTTCATGTTCTCTTTGCCAACCACGCGGGATTGCAGAAGATAGTTTTCGTCTTGGTTACCAAAGGTGCCCTTGAACCAGACATCACGGCCACGGCGTACTTGCTCGCGCAGAGCCAGCGCCTTTGCCGGATCCTTGGCTTCGACATCCTTGAACAGCTGTGCCACATAGCGGCAGCCCTCGGCGTCATAGCCGGTTGGCTGTGCCTGCGAGCAAGGTGGCGGCACATACTGGGGAATGGGTTCGGATGTCCAAGTTACCGGATCGCCGCGCTTGTGCGTATCAGGCGATGTACCTTCCTTCCACACCTTGCGAGCCGCGAGCGTGTCGTAAAAATGATCCTTGAACCACTGCTCACGCTGCTTCCAGTAAGGTGTACCGGTATAAACACCCGTAGCCAATCCACGCTCGGAAAGATCTTCCAGAGATACACTACGGAATGTCGCCAGGTACGGCTCAGATGCCACAGGCACTTGAGCAGTCGGCATGTCATACGCTGTTAATTGAGGCGGGATGGGGAGCGGAATGGTTTCCGGCACCGGCGGAACCGCAAATGGTTTTGGCGGTAATGTTGAAACCTGCCAAATGCCAAGGATTGCTACGGTAACAAGGGCGCCAATGCCCAGCTGCTTTTTATTCATTATTGTTGCCCCTGCTTGAGCTTTTTCTTGGAGTCTAATGCGGATACTTCAAGCTCACAACATGTACTATAGTACCAATTATGGGCATGGTCAATTTCTAAACAAACAAGGCTCCGTAATTTCCGACGAGCGGTGCTTAAGCCTATTTGCCGATGCAAAAAGACGAGAAAATACGACCCAGCAAATCATCGGAGCTGAACGCGCCTGTGATTTCTGACAAACATTGTTGCGCCAAACGCAAATCTTCTGCCGCCAACTCACCCGCATGATGGGTAACAAGCATGATTTCGGCTTGCAGCAAATACTCCTGCGTACGCCTTAAAGCGTCTACATGACGCCGTCTGGCCGAAAACTGGCCCGTCCCTTCTGCTTCATACCCCATCAAAGTCTTCAAGTGCTGCTTTAGCTCAGGCAGGCCCAGACCCTCTTTAGCTGATGTCACGATACAGGGTACTAACTTATCGGCAATGGTTTTGGTGTTCAAGCCAGGCATCAAGCCCTGTTTGTCACACTTGTTCGCCACCAGTGTAAGGCGTTGCGGAATAGGGTTAAAAAACTGCGTCATTTGAGATTCTGGTGAGCTGCTTTCGACGCTGCAATCCCAGACAAATAAAACCTGATCTGCTTTTTCGACCTCGATTAATGCTCGCCGAATCCCTTCTTGCTCAATCGCATCCGGGCTTTCGCGCAAGCCCGCCGTATCAATAATGTGAAGTGGCATGCCATCGATCTGAATTTGCTCGCGCAGTACATCGCGCGTCGTTCCGGCAATATCAGTAACAATCGCTGCGTCGTGCCCAGCCAATGCATTCAACAAACTGGATTTGCCGGCATTGGGAAGACCGGCGATAACCACCCGCATGCCCTCCTGCTGCAGAACACCTTGCTCAGCTTCGGCCGTAACCTGTTTCAAGGCGTGTTGGACCTGATGCAAACGCTGCAAAATCAAACCATCAGCGAGAAAATCAATTTCCTCTTCGGGAAAATCAATCGCCGCTTCAATGTGAAGCCGGAGGATGATCAACTCTTCCAGCAGGCTGTCTATCCGCTGCGAAAAGACGCCTTGAAGTGACATCAGCGCTGAACGGGCGGCTTGCTCGCTAGAGGCAGAAATCAGATCCGCTATTGCTTCGGCCTGCGCTAGGTCGAGTTTGTCGTTGAGATAGGCTTGTTCTGAAAACTCACCCGGTCGTGCCAGACGAGCACCTGCCTGCAAGGCAGACTGCAGTATCCATTCCAACACGATGGGCCCGCCGTGTGCCTGAAACTCGACAACATGCTCGCCCGTGAATGAATGAGGTGCAGGGAAATGCAACAACAAACCCTGGTCGATTCGTTGTTTTTTACTATCGTAGAAATTTGTTAAGAAAGCCTGTCGCGGTGCAACAGGCCAGGTCAGATCCAGTGTCAGCTGGCGAGCAATATCTGTGGCCTGAGGGCCTGAGATACGAACAATGCCAACACCGCCGCGCCCGGGCGGTGTTGCAATGGCGGCTATGGTATCCAAGGCCGCCTTCCGCTTACTTGGCAGCTGCTTTTTCGATCTGTCGCGTAATCGCCCATTGCTGAGCAATCGACAACAGGTTGTTAGACAACCAGTACAGCACCAGACCCGCAGGGAACCAAAGGAAAAACACCGTAAAAATAACAGGCATGAATTTCATCATTTTTGCCTGCGTCGGATCCTGTGGTGCCGGATTCAGCGATTGCTGCACATACATGGTGACGCCCATCAACAGCGGCAAAATGTAGTACGGGTCAAGCAAAGACAAATCCTTGATCCAGAGAATCCAGCCGGCATGGCGAAGTTCTACCGACTCCATCAGCGTCCAGTACAAGGCAATAAATACCGGCATTTGAACGAGAATCGGCAAGCATCCACCCAACGGGTTGATTTTTTCCTTCTTGTACAGCTCCATCATGGCCTGCGAGAGCTTGGCACGATCACTGCCGAACTGCTCCTTCATACGCTGCATCTCAGGCATGACACGGCGCATGTTGGCCATTGAGCGGTAGCTGGTGGCAGAGAGATGGAAGAATGCTGCCTTGACCAGAACTGTCAGCACAACAATTGACCAGCCCCAGTTTCCTAGGAAGCCATGGATGCTTTTCAGCAGCCAGAACAAAAATTGGGCCACAGGCCACAACCAGCCGTAATCCACGGTCAGCTCAAGACCCGGAGACAATTCTTTCAAACGGTCCTGAATTTTCGGGCCTGCATAAAGCGATGCTTCAGTGCTTGCTTCAGCACCAGGAGCAACAACAATGGCCGGCGCTGTAAAACCAATGAAATTTTCAGAGCCATTACTTGAAACACGGGAAGAAATCACATTTTGTGTCTTTGGATTCGGAATCCAGGCTGTCACAAAGTAATGTTGCACCATGGCTACCCAGCCACCGGTTACCGTGGTGTTCAGCGGCTCTTTAGCAAACTTGCTCAACGCCAGCTTGTTGTATGTCTTCTCTGGCGTCCACCAGGCACCACCCAAGAAGGTGACCATCCCAAATGAATGCGTATCTGCACTTGGATCGGTGCTGTTGTCACGCTTTAACTGGCCAAACATCAGACCTGTCCAGGTTTGCGGGCTGCCATTTTTGACTACATAGCGCACATTGATGCGGTAATCACCGCGCTTGAATTCAAATATTTTTTGAACTTCCACGCCGTCTGCCGTGACTGTTTTCAAGACAACTTGCAGCGCTTGTTCACTTTCAAGCAAAACAAAATCGTTCTGCGCAGCTCGATAGCTGGGTCTGCCCGTAGTTTTATCGTCCAAACCACCAGATTGCCCGGCGACACTGATCAATCCACTTTGAGCAATATAGGTGCGCTCCTGGCTCTGATCCATGAGGACCAAAGGCTCCGTGCTATCAACTTTCTTGGTGTATTTCGGCAATGCCACTTGCGTGATGTCGCCACCTTGCAAATCAATCTTCAGCGCCAGTACATCTGTTTTAACGGTAATTACGGATGAATTTTTAGCGTCAGAAACTTCAGCAAGTGCTACCGAATTGGCTGAAACCACAGAAGCGGCCGCCACAGGAACATCACCTTTTGATGCCACTGGAGCGGAAGGAATTTCAGTGCTTGCTGCTGTGCTATCCGTTGTTGGAAGGCTCTGTGTACTGGCTTGAGTTGCAGGTGCCGCATAGTCACGCTGCCAGCTAAGAAACAGGAAGTAACTGACAATCGCAAGGGCGATCAGTATCAGTGTGCGACGGATTTCCATTTTTACGGTTCCTGCCGATGTGAGGCGTGATTTTCAGGTACGGGATCATAACCACCAGAGCAGCCAGGGTGGCATCTTCCGAGTCTATGTATTGTCAAATAAATTGCTCGCCACCAGGGCCATTCGGTGAATGCCTGCAATGCATAGCTTGAGCATGAGGGCTCAAAACGGCAGCGTGGCATCAGAAGTGGGCTAATGAAGTAACGATAAGTCTGAATCAGACCTATAAACAACCATTTCACGGTGCCACCTGAGCGTGCTTCAAGGCTTTGCGTTTGAGTTGGCGATAACCTTCATCCAGCAGCGAACGCAGTGCTGCATTGTCTAGTGTTTGAAGGTTTTGTCTTGCCAGATAAACAATGTCTAAAGCCGGCATTTCCGATTGCAAATGACGAAAATGATCACGACAAACGCGTTTTATACGGTTGCGATCAAGTGCGCGTTTGACTTTTTTACGAGCAATCACGAAGCCGATACGGGCTTGTGGTGTAGCAGAGGGCTTTGCCAGCAATAAAAGCTGGTTGAGATTTGACTTGAAAACAGCGTTATCCATGACGCCTTTGAAGTCTGCGGGTGTTAGCAGTCTTGAGGCGGGTGGAAAACGCTGTTCGGTCACGATCTCAGACAGGCAAGTCTCAGACAGTCAGGCGCTTGCGGCCTTTAGCGCGACGACGAGCGAGAACAGCGCGACCGTTCTTGGTGGCCATGCGTGCACGGAAACCGTGAGTACGCTTTTGCTTGATGGTGCTGGGTTGGAAAGTACGCTTCATGATCTGTGATCCGATCTGTTCAAGCCCGACTGGGCGGAAAGGTGCGCGATGTTATGGGTTTAAGGGCCTGATGTCAAACCCTATATCGCTTTGTACTTCAAGGCGCTAACCATGACTTATAGACAAGTCACCTTGATCAACATGCTTTTAAAAAGATATTTAGATTTTAAGAGCTTTGGTGGTTGTTTTAGGCAAAGAGGCAATCTGTTGATAAGTTAATTTTTATGATAAATATCATATGGTTGAAGTTTTTATAAGTTGTTCTATAAGCAGCTTGGACTAGCCTAGCTTAGCTGTGACCAATTGTGGATAAGTTAGGGCGATGGGGTTGACGACATCTTTGCAGTACTACCGTGACGGGCTTATCACCAACTTTATCGACAGCATGGTTTAGCTTGTGGATATTTTTCCAAGTGATAGGCTACAAGCCTTGTTAAATCTCATTTCGACTTGTGGACAAATTTAGATGTCAGGCAGTGTTTGGGGGCAGGTTCTTGCCGTTTTAGAAACCGAATTTCAATCCAATCTTTTTCAGATGTGGATACGTCCGCTGCAAGTGGATGAGACCTTAGATGCACTTGTTTTGTTGGCACCCAACCCTTTTTTCGTACGCCACATACAGGATAAGTTCCTGCCACGGATACAGGCGCTCGTTTCAGATTTGAGCTCAGGCCGTATTGAGCAGGTTGCAATTCGTGTAGGTAGCAGGGGTGATCGAGCGCCTGTATCTGCTCCGGTGCGTCTGGGCTTAAGCGCACCACCCGCACTCGGCAGCATGCCCAAGCTTGTCGTCGAGCCCTTACCTCGGCCAGCAAGCAGCCTTAATCCCTTATTTACCTTTGACAACTTTGTCGCAGGCAAAGGCGCTCAGCTCGCGCATGCCGGCTGCTTGCAAGCGGCCGACAATCCGGGAGCACCGCACTCCAATCCCTTGTTTATTTATGGTCCTACGGGTCTCGGTAAAACGCATTTGATGCATGCTGTTGGAAACGAGATTTTGCGACGGAATCCGTCAGCGAGAGTGATGTATCTGACTTCAGAGCGCTTTGTCGGCGACTTCATTACTGCGTTGCAACGCAACATGATGAACGACTTCAAGCGTCTCTATCGCTCTCTGGATGCCCTCCTGATTGACGATATTCAGTTCTTTGCCAAGAAGGAAAGCACGCAGGACGAGTTTTTTCATACCTTCAACTCGTTGCTGCAGGAATCGCGTCAGATCATCATGACTTCTGATCGTATTCCTAAAGAAATCAATAATATGGATGATCGACTGAAGTCGCGCTTTTCGTGGGGCTTGTCTATCCAAGTTGATCCCCCAGATAAAGAAACGCGCGTGGCCATTTTGTTGAAGAAGTCAGGCTCTATTGGTATGGGGCTCCCAGTGGAGTCGGCTCATTTCATTGCCGAGCATGTGCAAGGCAATGTGCGTGAGCTTGAAGGTGCGCTTAATAAGGTCATCGCAACAGCCCGTTTTCGTGGGTTGCCTGTGACGTTGGAATTAGTTAAAGAAGCACTACGAGACCTGCTGCTTGTTCGTGCAAGGCAGTTTAATATCGACAATATTCAGCGCGTCGTGGCCGAGTACTACCGCATCAATCTGCGTGAACTCACGGGCAAGAAGCGCAACCGTGGCTTTGCTAGGCCACGTCAAATGGCCATGGCACTGTCGCGCCAACTGACACAAAACAGCTATCCGGAAATTGGCTTGGCGTTTGATGGTAGAGACCATAGTACGGTCATACATGCTTGTGAGAAAGTACGTGAATTGCGCGCAGATGAGCCCCAGTTCGACGAAGATTACAATAATTTGCTACGCCTGCTGCAGGCTTGACCTAGGAATATGACGATGAAATTGTCGATGACGCGCGATCAATTGTTGAAGCCTCTGCAACAGGTTTCGGGTGTGGTGGAAAAGCGCCAGACGCTGCAGGTGCTGTCTAATGTGCTGATGGTGGTTGAAAATGGCCAACTGGCGATGACTGGCACAGACCTTGAGGTTGAGCTGGTTGCTCGACATGAGTTGACGTCTGACTCCAGCAACGGTCGAATCACGGTCCCTTGTCGCAAGCTCTTGGATATTTGTCGTGCATTGCCCTCCACGGCCTCTGTGGAGCTGTCTCTTGATGGTCAGCGCTTGCTGCTGCGCTCAGGTAAAAGCCGCTATACGCTCTCAACGCTGCCAGCCAACGACTTCCCGAATTTGGAAGATACCCTGTCGGGCTCGTTAACTATGACGCTGTCGCAAAAATCCTTAAAGCGCTTAATTGACAAGACATCGTTTGCCATGGCTCAGCAAGATGTGCGCTATTACTTGAATGGCATGCTGTTCGAAGTGACTGAAGGCCGTTTGCGCGTAGTCGCTACCGATGGCCATCGTTTGGCGCTTTGCGATGCTGCTATTTCAGGCCAAGTTACTGAAAAAACACAAGTTATTGTTCCAAGAAAGGGCATTCAAGAGCTTGCCCGCCTGCTCTCTGATGATGATGCTGAGGTTACATTGACGTTAGGCAGCAATCATTTGCGTGTCACTGTTGGCGCAGTAACCTTCACATCAAAATTGATTGATGGTCGCTTCCCCGATTATGAGCGAGTCTTACCTAAGGGAGGCGATCGTACTTTGGTCGCGGGTCGTGAAGAGCTGAAGTCGTCATTGCAGCGCGCAGCTATTCTCTGCAACGAAAAGTTCCGTGGCGTGCGTTTGCAGATTGCGGGCGATCAGCTAAAAATTCTAGCAACCAATCCGGATCAGGAAGAGGCTGAGGAAGAGCTGCAAGTTGAGTATTCTGGCAAGGACCTCGAGATTGGCTTCAATGTGGGTTATGTGCTGGATGTGCTGAATGCCTTGCAGGGGGCATATACCAAAGCCATCTTGGGCGATACCAACAGCTCAGCGTTGATCCAAGACAACGACGACGAGCAATCCGACGCTCTGTACGTTGTTATGCCTATGCGCCTGTAACGCCATGCCGCGTTCGCTGTGAGTCTGGCCAAACTTGAAATTGCGCAGTTTCGTAACTTGTCGCAAGTTCGAATGGAGCCAGGCTCTCGTATCAATCTGATTCATGGCGCTAATGGTTCTGGGAAGTCGTCTCTGCTTGAGGCGATTTTTGTTTTAGGCCTTGGCCGATCTTTCCGAACACAGCGCAGTAGGCGCCTTGTAAAAGAAAATGAAGAAACGGCAACCATTTTTGGCGAAACCCATTCGGGCTCGCGTCTCGGTGTTTTAAAGCGTTTGGCTGGAACGACGGATGCTCGGATTAACGGCGCTAATGCGTCAACCCTCTCTGAGTTAGCACATCATCTGCCGCTTCAGCTCTTTGATCCGGAAACGCTGGAGTTGGTTTCCGGGCCTTCTCTGCCTCGTCGCCAGCTGCTCGATTGGGGCGTGTTTCACGTGGAACAAGATTTTTTGGAGGTCTGGCAGCGGGCTCGTCGAGCATTACAGCAGCGGAATTCCTTGCTGAAATCTGCTAAAATTTCGATAGTAGAATTGAATGTTTGGGAGCAAGAGCTCGCCGTTGCGGCCTTGGCTTTGCACTCCTTTCGTGAGCAATTGATGCTGCTCTGGCTGCCTGAGCTTCGTTTGGCATTGAAGTCTATTTTGCCGCAATCTGGCTTGAGTGTTGAGTATTACCCCGGTTGGGATGTTGCTCAGGACTACCAGGCATTGCTAGCCGAGTCTCGTGGCAAGGATCGCGAGCGCGGCTTTACTTTTTTTGGGCCGCAACGCGCAGATTTGAAAATAAAATCGCAGGGCGTGGCGGCGGAAGAACGACTTTCACGCGGCCAATTAAAGTTGGCTGCCTGCTCGATAAAGTTGTCTTTAAGCGAATGGCTGCAGTTGAGGCTAGGCCTGAGCCCGGTTTTATTGTTTGATGATTTGGCTTCTGAGCTTGATGTTAGTGCAAGAGCCAATGTGTGCGACTGGGTAGAGAGAATGTCGGTGCAGGCATTTTTCACCAGCATCGAAAGGTCGCAGTTGCTTGGGCTATGGCCTGAGCAGTCTGTAAAAGTGTTTCACGTGGAACAGGGCTGTGTTGTCCTCGAATCGACATGATGTGCCAGGAGCAATGTGATGACTGAACAATCTACTTACGACTCATCCAGCATTAAGGTTTTGCGTGGATTGGATGCTGTGCGTAAGCGCCCCGGCATGTATATCGGAGATACCGATGATGGTACGGGTCTGCACCATATGGTGTTTGAGGTTGTCGACAACGCCATTGATGAGGCGTTGGCGGGTCATTGCACCGAAGTTAATGTGATCATCCATGCCGATGAGTCCATTACGGTGACGGATAACGGCCGCGGCATTCCGGTGGACATTCACGAAGAAGAAGGCGTTTCGGCGGCTGAAGTCATTATGACTGTTCTCCACGCCGGCGGTAAATTTGATGAAAACAGCTATAAAGTCTCAGGCGGACTTCATGGTGTTGGCGTCTCTGTCGTCAATGCGCTTTCTAAAGAATTGCGTTTGACGGTCCGTCGTAACGGCCAAGTCTATGAGCAAACCTATCGCCATGGCGTGCCTGAGTTCCCGCTGCGTGAAGTAGGTACGACACAAGCGCGCGGCACCGAAGTTCGATTCTTCCCCAGCGAAGAGACCTTCACAAACATTAAATACAGTTACGACATTCTAGCCAAGCGCTTGCGGGAGCTGTCATTTCTTAATTCCGGCGTGCGCATCGTTCTGAAAGATGAGCGCAGCAGCCAAGAGGAAGTGTTCGAATACGAAGGCGGTCTTGCCGCATTTGTTAGCTACCTCAATACCAACAAATCGCCGATCAACAATGTATTTCACTTTATTGTGCCGCAGTCGGATGGCCCCAATGGCATTGGTGTTGAGGTGGCTTTGCAGTGGAATGACAGCTATCAAGAGGCCGTCTACTGCTTTACCAACAACATTCCTCAGCGTGATGGCGGGACGCATCTTCAGGGCTTCAGAACGGCGCTGACACGAACGCTGAATAACTATGTCGAAAAAGAAGGGCTGCTGAAAAAGGAAAAGGTCGTCACGGTTGGTGAGGATATGCGCGAAGGCCTTACAGCCATTGTTTCTGTGAAAGTGCCCGATCCCAAGTTCTCCAGTCAGACCAAAGACAAGCTGGTCTCCTCTGAAGTCAGTACTGCTGTGGCATCGGTCATGAACGAGAAATTCGAAGAGTTTCTGCTGGAAAACCCCACAGTAGGCAAGATTATTGTGGGTAAGATTCTAGATGCAGCGCGTGCGCGTGAGGCTGCTCGCAAGGCGCGTGAGATGACACGCCGCAAGGGTGCGCTTGATATTGCCGGCTTGCCAGGGAAGTTGGCAGACTGTCAGGAGAAGGACCCTGCCCTGTCTGAGCTTTATTTGGTGGAAGGCGACTCCGCAGGTGGCTCTGCAAAGCAGGGTCGTAACCGAAAAATGCAGGCGATTCTTCCGCTCAAGGGTAAAATCTTGAACGTGGAAAAGGCGCGCTTTGACAAGATGCTCTCGTCGCAGGAAGTCGGTACGCTGATCACTGCATTGGGCTGCGGTATTGGCCGTGATGAATACAATCCGGACAAGCTGCGCTATCACAAGGTCATCATCATGACCGACGCTGATGTTGACGGTTCGCACATTCGTACTTTGCTGCTGACGTTCTTCTTCCGTCAGATGCCGGAAATTATTAATCGCGGCTATATCTACATTGCTCAGCCGCCGCTGTACAAAGTGAAGAAAGGCAAGCAAGAGCAGTATTTGAAAGATGATGATGCGATGGAGGTATACCTTACCTCGGTCGCTCTCGACGGCGCAGAGCTGCGCGTGAACCCGGAGGCGCCAGCTGTTTCAGGCTTGGCGCTGGAAGCATTGATCAATCAATATCGAGAGTTCTGTGTGCTGCAGGGTCGGTTGCGGCGCCGTTATCCCAACTTGTTACTTGAGCAGATGCTCAAGCTTCCAACGCTGCCATTAGCGGCCTTGTCTGATGCCGCGCTGGTATCGGCCTGGGGCGAGAAGTTACAGACGACCTTGATGCTTGCTGCCGACCCAAGCCAGCGCTTCTTGGTGCAGACGGTTGATGACCCCGAGCATCAGCGCTTCTATCCACAGGTTGAGCTCATGGCGCATGGCGTGCCTTACAGCTATCCATTGAGCTACGATTTCTTCAGTTCGTCAGAGTATCGTCAGGTGGATGCCTTGGCGCGTGCGCTCGATGGGCTGATTGAGCCAGGGGCCTTGATCAAGCGTGGTGAGCGCGAAATGAAGGTTGATACCTTCAAGCAGGCCTTTGAGTGGCTGATGCAGGAGTCGCGCAGAGGCTTGGGTATTCAGCGCTACAAAGGCTTGGGCGAAATGAATCCAGATCAGCTTTGGGAAACCACCATGGACCCGGAGTCGCGCCGTATGTTGCGTGTAACTATTGATGACGCGATTGGTGCAGATCAGATGTTCACTACGCTGATGGGTGATGCGGTTGAGCCGCGTCGCGAGTTCATTGAAAAGAATGCACTGCTGGTCTCTAACCTAGACATTTAAATATCAAATTGGCTGTGAGTGTTTCACGTGGAACGCTTTCTGAAGAGGAGGCTGCTATGGCCTCTTCGGTAATAGATAGTCCGAATATAGTTTTGGCGCCCATGGAAGGGCTGACTGACTTCACCATGCGTCATGTCTTGACGCAATTAAGCCCCTACGATTGGTGTGTAACGGAGTTCCTCCGAATTACAGATCGCCAGATGCCCGATAGCGTGTTCTACAGGCATTGCCCTGAGCTGCTGAATCAAGGTCGCACCAGCAATGGCACACCAGTTCACTTTCAGTTGTTGGGCAGTGATCCTCACATGCTCGCATTGAATGCACGCAGAGCTGCAGAGCTGGGTGCGCCAGCTATTGATTTGAACTTTGGTTGCCCGGCAAAAACCGTGAATCGTCATGGTGGCGGTGCTACCTTGCTGGCTAGCAGCCAAACACTCCATGACATCGTGCGTTGCGTGCGTGAGCATGTGCCAGCGGATACGCCTGTTAGCGCAAAAATGCGTTTGGGCATAGATTCAACCGCAGAGCTGATGGACAACGCGCAAGCCATCCACGACGCTGGCGCGAGCTGGTTGACGATTCATGCCCGGACAAAATCACAAGGCTACAGGCCTCCCGTAGACTGGTCGGCCGTAGGGCGTGTCAACAGGCACTTTTCGGCTTGGCGGATCATTGCAAATGGCGATGTTTCCTCTCAAGAATCTTTGAGCCGTTGCCAAGAGGTCACCGGTTGCGCGGACTTCATGATCGGCCGCGCCGCAGTCTGCGAGCCAGATCTCGTGGGTCGTCTGAAGCAGCCTAGCCAAGCGGTGCTGCCTTGGGCGGATATACATCGCTGGCAGCTGCACTTCCTGCAAAAAATGGCCGGCACAGAAAATGGTTTGGTGGGCCGTTATAAGCAATGGCTGGCGATGACGACATCGGTTTATCCTGAGGCAGCCATTCAGTTTCAGCGGGTCAAAACGCAGAAGAGAATTGCCGACATTGTGGCTTTGTCGGGCGGCGCCTGAGTCCGGCTTTAATTAATTGTTCTTGTCTGTAACAGGGCGCAAGATGATGCGTCTAATAAGTATAAAACTCAGGACTTACCTATGCTGCCCACCCTTCATCTGCTCGAAGCCACTGACTTTCCTGCTATTCGTCGCCAAGCACTGACCACCCTGCAAATGAACTTAGGCTATCTGTGCAATCAATCTTGCGTTCATTGTCATGTCAATGCTGGTCCTACGCGCAAGGAGTTGATGAACGATGAGCTGATTGATTTGGCGATTGCGGTCATGAAAGTGCGCAATATTGAAGTGTTGGACCTTACGGGTGGTGCCCCGGAAATGAACCCCGCGTTTCGACGATTGGTGGTTGCCGCGCGATCCATGGGCGTACGAATCATTGACCGTTGCAATCTGACCATTCTGTTTGAACCAGGCTATGAAGATTTAGCCGAGTTCCTGGCTGAACAGGGTGTGGATATCGTTGCCTCACTGCCCTGCTACTCTGCTGAGAATGTCGATAAGCAGCGTGGCAAGGGCGTATTCGAGCTCAGTATTGATGCCCTGAAAAAATTGAACGAGTTGGGCTATGCGCAACCCGATAGTGCATTGAGTCTGAGTCTTGTTTTCAACCCCCAAGGCCCGTCCCTGCCGCCTGAACAGAAGAAACTGGAGGCGGACTACAAGCGTGAGCTTTTTGATCAGTTCGGTATCGTTTTCAACGAACTGTTCACCATCACCAACATGCCGATTCAGCGCTTTGGCAGCATGCTGATTTCCAAAGGCCAGTTTGATGATTACTTAAAGTTATTGAAGCACAACTTTGCTGCGGCCAATTTGAAGACGGTCATGTGCAAAAGCATGGTCAGCGTCGACTATCTGGGGTACTTATACGACTGCGACTTCAATCAGCAGCTCGGTAAAGACATGCCCGTACAGGGTGCCGGTGATCGGCCGCATCTTCGCGACTTGCTGACACAGGACTTTGTGCAGCAACCTATTTGGATTGGCGAGCATTGCTATGGATGCACTGCAGGCCAAGGTAGCAGCTGTGGGGGCGCGTTAGAGGCGTGACACTGAGCCGTTCGCCATAAAGGAATAAAGGAATAAAGATGACGCGTTCTAAGCTCGTAATTCTCATGTTGTTGGTAAGTGGTATTGGCCTGTTTTTCGGGTTGGATCTTCATCATCAGCTGACTCTAAGCAATCTGCAGGCATCGAGAGCGGAGCTGCTGGCGTTGTATGCCTCCCAGCCCGGTACGGTGCTGGCCGGCTTCTTTGCGGCCTATGTGGCGGTGACCGCGCTCTCATTGCCGGGGGCTGCTGTCATGACATTGGCGGCCGGCGCCTTGTTTGGCGTTGGTGTCGGTACCGTGTTGGTGTCATTTGCTTCCAGTCTAGGCGCAACTTTGGCATTTCTGGCAGCCCGCCATGTTATGGCGGATTGGGTCGAGAAGCAGTTTGGCGATCGCCTCAAGCCTATTCATCAAGGCATCGAAAAAAGCGGCTCTCGCTTTCTCTTTACCTTGCGGCTAGTGCCGCTGTTCCCTTTCATGCTGATTAATCTGGTGATGGGCTTGACGCGCATGCCGTCATTTCGCTTCTACTGGGTCAGCCAGCTTGGCATGTTGCCGGGAACCTTGCTGTATGTGAACGCCGGCACTCAGCTGGCTACCATCGATAGTCTGTCGCAGGCACTGAGTATCGAGGTCATCGCGTCGATTGCCTTACTGGCGCTATTTCCGTTTATCGGCCAGTGGTTGATCACGCGTTGGGATCACTATCAGCTTTACAAAGCTTGGCCGAAGCCCAAGCGTTTTGACCGTAATTTGATTGCAATTGGCGCTGGTGCCGGCGGATTGGTGTCGACGTATATTGGGGCTGCAACCAAGGCCAAGGTGACCTTGATCGAGGCTCACGAGATGGGTGGCGACTGTCTCAATTATGGTTGTGTGCCATCCAAGGCGCTGATTCGCACGGCAGCCCTCATGCGCGATACGCGTCACGCTCAAACGCTGGGTCTGGCGGCAGTGCATGCGGAAATCGACTTCTCGGCTGTTATGGATCGCGTGCAGCGCGTCATCGCTGAGGTTGCCCCGCATGATTCGGTCGAGCGCTATACCGGGCTCGGTGTAGAAGTGCTGCAAGGCCATGCCCGCATCACATCGCCGTGGAGCGTGGAGATCAATGGCGAGACGCTGACCACGCGCAATATTATTATTGCGGCTGGCGCGGCACCGACCATTCCGGATTTGCCGGGTCTGGATCAAGTGGTCTATGTGACTTCGGATACCTTGTGGTCTTTGCGCGGCAATCCGCGTGAAATTGTGGTGCTGGGGGGTGGCCCGATTGCTTGCGAACTGGCGCAAGCCATGTCGGAGCTGGGCATCAAGGTAACCCTAGTGGGCCGTAACAAGCGATTGCTGCCAAAAGAAGATGAAAGCGTTGGTGAGGCTGTGCGGAAGGCGCTGACGGATTCGGGTGTGCGCGTGCTGACCGGTGCGCAGGCGATGACTGCCGAACGTGAGGGTGGTTTGCAGCGCTTGTGGGTTCAGCATCATGGTGAGACCGAGGCGCTAAGCTTTGATGTGCTGCTGCTGGCTGTGGGGCGAACGGCGCGAACGACTGGGTATGGTCTGGAGGCGCTGGGCATCGGTATAACCCGCCAAGGTACGATCGAGGCTAACGAGTATCTGCAGACACGCTATCCGAACATTTATGCCTGTGGTGATGTGGTGGGGCCTTATCAGTTTACCCATGTCGCGGCGCACCAAGCCTGGTATGCCGCTGTGAATGCCTTGTTTGGCGGGCTCAAGCGCTTCAAGGCGGACTATCGCGTGATTCCGGCAGTGACCTTTACACATCCTGAAGTAGCGCGAGTCGGCCTGAACCAGCAGGAGGCCGGGCAGCAAGGCATCGCCTATGAGGTATCCCGTTTTGAGCTAGAGGAGCTGGACCGAGCTATCACCGCCGATGAGCGTGAGGGCTTTGTTGAGGTTCTGACGGTGCCGGGCAAAGACAAAATTCTGGGGGTGACGATTGTGGCTTCCCATGCCGGCGAGATGCTGGCCGAATTCACGCTGGCGATGAAGCATGGCCTGGGGCTGAAGAAAATTTTGGGCACGATTCATCCTTACCCGACATGGTCGGAGGCAGCCAAGTATGTGGCTGGCGTGTGGCAGAAAGCGCATGCCCCGGAAGCGGCTTTGCGTTGGTCGGAGCGCTATCACCGCTGGCAGCGAGGCGAATGAAGTGACGGCGAGCGCACAACCTTGGCTCAGCGTGATTGTGCCGGCCTTGAATGAGGCTGAACAGATAGCGCGTACGTTGGGCGATCTGCAGCCCCTACGTGCGCAAGGCGTTGAGATCATTGTTGTTGATGGCGGTAGCCGAGATGGCACCGTCGAAATGGCCGAGCCTCTGGCGGATCAGGTGTTGCTCAGTGATTGCGGACGGGCGCGGCAACTCAATGCCGGTGCTGTGCATGCCCGAGGTGATGTTCTGCTGTTTCTGCATGCTGATACGCGCCTGCCGGACACGGCTGTGGCCGCTGTACATGCCGCGATGAGTCAGGGGCCGGGCTGGGGCCGTTTTGATGTGAGCATCACGGGGAAGTCCTTGATGCTGCCGGTTATCGCTTGGTTCATTAATCAGCGCTCGCGCTGGAGTGGCATTGCCACGGGTGATCAGGCGCTTTTTTTCACGCGTGAACTGTTCTACCGCGTTGGCAAATTTCCGCAGCAGCCGCTGATGGAGGATGTTGAAATCAGCCGTCGTGCGAAAGTCATCTGCCCGCCGCACTGCTTGCGCTTGCGGGTCAGCACATCCGGGCGTCGTTGGGAAAAATACGGCGTTTGGCGGACGATCTGGCTGATGTGGAAGTTGCGCTATTTGTACTGGCGTGGCGTGCCGGCGGCCGTACTTGTGCGAGCTTATCGATGAGTGTGGCTTTGGTGGTGCTGGCAAAAGCACCCTTGCCCGGTCTGGCGAAAACGCGTCTGGCCAGGACGGTGGGTGATGAGGCTGCGGCAACATTGGCGCGCCATCTGCTCAAGCATACCTTGGCGACGGCCCAACGCAGTGGCTTGGCGGCGACCTTGTGCGGTGCGCCCAGTGGGCATCCTTTGCTCATTGAGCTGGCCGAACAAGCTGGCGTGAGACTGACAGCGCAGGTCGATGGCGATCTGGGTCAGCGTCTGGCTGCCGCCATTGAGCAGGCTTTAAGCGCGCATGATGCCGTGCTGGTGATCGGTAGTGATTGCCCGGGATTGACGGTGCAGCATCTGCAGCTGGCCGCCCGGCAGCTTGAGCAGCACGATGCCGTGTTTTATCCGGCGCTGGATGGTGGCTACACCCTGATCGGGGTGCGGCAAAATTCTGCTGAGCTCTTTAAGGGCATGCCTTGGAGTACCTGCGAAGTCATGTCGGAAACATTGCGGCGCACGGCCGCGCTGGGCTGGCGCGTCTGGCTGGGCGAGGCACTGGCCGATATTGATAGCGCGGAAGATCTCGTTCATTTACCTAGTCATTGGCCGCGCCCTACCCCATTGCCGGAGTTCGTTACATGAAGCCTTATCTGTTGCGAGTCGCGGTTGTGGCGGCCCTGTTGTCATCGCCCTTTGGCCATGCGGCCTTCAAGGCAGGCTCTGACGGCCTGCCCGAGGGCTGGAAGCTGTTCCGTATCAATGAAAAAGTACCGGCGACAAAGTTCACGATGCCGGAGCCGGGGGTGCTTTATGCACAGGCCAGTAACAGCATGGCTGGCATCATCCGCAAGCAGCGTGTTGATCTCGATAAAACCCCGATTCTGTGCTGGCGCTGGAAGGTGAAGGCGAGCGTGGCCAAGGCCGACCTGAGTAACAAGGCAGGTGACGACTACGCCGCGCGCATCTATGTTTTCTATGATGTTCCGGCGGCACAGCTTGGGTTTGGCGATCGCCTCAAGATCAAGTTAGCGAAATCGCTTTATGGCGCCGAGATTCCTACCGCTGCGCTGAATTATGTCTGGGACAACAAATACCCAGTCGGTACCTTGCGCGCCAATGCCTATACCGACCGCACGCGTCTGCTGGTCATCGAAACGGGTAATGCCAAGGCTGGGCAGTGGCTCAGCGAAGCACGCGATGTTAGACAGGACTATCTGGCCGCATTCGGCAGCAAGGCGCCGGATGTGACCGGGCTCGCCATCGCCACGGATACCGACAACACGCACAGCGATGCCGAAGCTTGGTATCAGGAGCCACGCTTTGTGGCGAAGTCCGAACAGTGTTCGGCACTCTGAATTTGAAACGAAGGAAGACTGACGATGTACGACATAGTTCAAGATTATTACGGCAAGCAGTTGCAAAGTACGGCCGATCTGAAAACCTCGGCCTGCTGCGATGCCTCGTCGATGCCGGAATGGCTGAAGCCTTTGCTGGGCAATGTGCATGATGAAGTCATGATGCGCTACTACGGCTGTGGCCTGGTGTGCCCGCCCAAGCTGCAGGGCTGTCAGATTCTCGATCTCGGCTCCGGCTCTGGGCGCGATGTCTATGTGCTGGCACAAATGGCCGGGCCGGATGGTCATGTGCTGGGTGTCGACATGACGCGTGAGCAGCTCGATGTTGCCACTAGCACGCTGGACTGGCATGCCGAGCGTTTCGGCTTTGCCAATGTCAGTTTCAAGGAAGGCTACATCGAGCGCCTTAATGATCTGGGCCTTGAAGACGAGCGCTTCGATGTCATCGTGTCTAACTGCGTGATCAACCTGTCACCGGACAAGGATGCGGTGCTGCGCGAGGCGTATCGCCTGCTGAAAACGGGGGGCGAGTTGTACTTCTCTGATATTTACGCGGATCGTCGCGTGCCGGCCGAGATGGTCGCCGACCCCCTGCTCTATGGTGAGTGCCTGAGCGGTGCCCTGTACTGGAATGACTTCCTCAGCCTGGCGCGCAAGCACGGTTTCACGGACCCGCGTCTGGTCGAAGATTTGCCGATTGAAGTCACCGATCCGGCGCTGAAGGCCAAGTGTGGCACGGTGAAGTTCTATTCGGCGACCTATCGCTTGTTCAAGTTACCGGAGCTGGAGTCGGATTGTGAAGAATATGGCCAGGCGGTGATTTATCACGGTACGGTGCCGGAGCTGCCGAATGCGTTCCTGCTCGACAAGCACCACTACATTGAAACGGGCAAGGTCTTTCCCGTCTGCGGCAATACCTGGCGCATGTTGCATGACACGCGTTTCCGCGAGCACTTCACCTTCATTGGCGACTTTAGCCGCCATTACGGTATTTTCGAGGGATGCGGCAAGGCCCTGCCCTACGATAGCGCCACCGCAGCCAGTAGTTCCGGCGCTTGTTGCTAAGAGTCTGCTAAGCGCTTGTCGACTCAGCCAGTGCCTGCCGTATTCACATCGGCCACTGGCTGCGCCAGCCACTCCTGCCAGATGGCTACGACGACAGCCAGAATCACTGGCCCAACAAACAGACCGATCATGCCAAAGCTGGCCAGACCGCCGAGTACGCCAAACATCACTAGCAAGAAGGAGATGTGCGTTGCGTTGGAGATGACCAGCGGCCGAATGATGTTGTCGATCCAACTCACCACGAAGGTCCCCCACAACGCTAGGCCCAATGCCTCCATGGTTTGACCATTGGCGGCCAGCCAAAGTGCCACGGCTCCCCAGGCGAAGGGTGTGCCGAAAGGTACCAGCGCAATCAAGAATGTAATCATAGTTAGAAAGACTGGATTGGGTGCGCCGGCAACGGCATAGCCTATGCCCGCCAAAATGGATTGCGCCAAGGCCGTTAGCACAATGCCGAAGACGACTGCACGGGTCATGTTGCCAGCGGCGGACAGGTAGCGTTCGCCCCGCTCCGGGGCCATCTGTGCCAACGCCTGACGAAGCTGGCGCAAGACCACAGGACCGTCGCGAAAGAAGAAAAACAGGGCAAACAGTGTGAAGGTGAACTTGGCCAAATTTCGGCCGATGCCGCCGGCGAGCAGACCGAATTGCGAAAATCCGATGTTGAGCAGGCCTTTCAGGCTGTTGCGCATGGCCACCGGATCATCGTGCGCAACACTCCACATACGTGACAATTCAATGGAAATGGTGGGGAAATGCGATTGCACAAAAACGGGGATGGGCAGCGTATCGCGCGCTAGAAACTCGGCAGCGATGCCATAGAGTGTGCGTAACTCGACTTGCAGCACAACCAGCAGCCAGGCCAGCGGGCCAATCAGGGTGGCGGCCAAAAGCAGGGTCATCAGCGCTGCGGTGAGGCTGGTACGACCGCCCAGCCAGATCAGCAGGCGAGTTCGCAAGGGCCAAGTAACAAAGGCCAGAATGGCAGCCCAGGCGACCGGAATCAGAAATGGGCTGAGAATGCAGTAGGTTAGGTATATCAGCGCACTGAGACCAAGCAACAATGGCAGGCGTGCCCACAATGACGTCTCACGCAACATGATGAACTCCTGATTGACGCTTGATCCTAGCATTGCCAGCCTTGCAGCGGACAAAACAAAAGGCCTCTGTCATTTGCGATGACAGAGGCCTTGTTTGCCGCCGGTGAATGCTTAACCGAAGTTGAAGTGTTCCGGTGCCATCTGCATGATCGACTTGGTCGGTTTCAGCATGCTGTCGGCGTGAGCCTTGGCGCGTGGCAGCAGGCGTTCGAAGTAGAACTCTGCGGTTTGTACCTTGGCTCGATAGAACGCCGGTTCGTCGTCGCCACCCTTGTCCAGCTTCTCGAAGGCAACCGCAGCCATCTTGGCCCAGAAGTAGGCCAGTGTGGCGTAGCCGGAGTACATCAGGAAGTCATTGTGCGCGGTGCCAACGATGTCGCGATCCTTGCGAGCTTGCAGCATGATGCGCACGGTCAGATAGTTCCACTGGGTGGCGATCTTGGTCAGCTCCCAGACAAACGGGCGCATCTGCTTACTGCCGACATTGTCGCGACAGAACTTCGCGATATCGCCGGTGAAGTCACGTACGGCCTTGCCCTTGGACGAGAGCAGCACTTTGCGGCCGAGCAGGTCGAGGCCCTGAATGCCGGTGGTGCCTTCGTACAGCGTGGAGATGCGAGCGTCGCGAGCAATCTGCTCCATGCCATGTTCGGCGATGAAGCCGTGGCCACCGAAGACCTGCATGCCGAGATTGGCGGCTTCAAGGCCCAGTTCGGTCAGGAAGCCTTTCATGATCGGGGTCAGGAAGCCCAGTTTGTCATCCCAGAAATCGTAGATTTCCTTGTCGCCGTTGGTGATGCCGACAGCCATGTTGTCAGCGTACTGGGCGGCAAAGTAGATCATGGCACGACCGCCTTCAGCGATGGCTTTCTGGGTCAGCAGCATGCGGCGCACATCACCGTGGTGGATCAGCGAGTCGGCAACCTGATTCGGTTCCTTCTTGCCGGACAAGGAGCGCATGGAGCGACGCTCAAGGGCATAGGGCAGCGCACCTTGATAAGACAGCTCGGCGCTGGCCACGCCCTGGATGGCGGTGCCGATACGGGCGGTGTTCATGAAGGTGAACATGCACTCAAGGCCCTTGTTCGGCGGGCCGATGAGGAAGCCAGTAGCTTCGTCGAAGTTGATGACGCAGGTGGCGTTAGCGTGGATGCCCATCTTGTGTTCGATGGAGCCAGCGGCGACCGTGTTGCGCTCGCCATTGGTGCCATCGGCATTGGCGTTGAACTTCGGCACGATGAACAGCGAGATGCCGCGGGTGCCAGCCGGTGCGTCCGGGAGACGAGCCAGCACGATGTGCACGATGTTCTCGGCCAGATCATGTTCGCCGGCAGAGATGAAGATCTTGGTGCCGGTCAGCTTGTAGCTGCCGTCAGCTTGGGCTTCGGCCTTGGTCTTGACCTGACCGAGGTCGGTACCGCATTGCGGTTCGGTTAGACACATGGTGCCGGTCCAGCGACCTTCTACCAGTGGCGGCAGGAACGTCGCCTTATGCTCTTCATTGCCGTGCAGCATGATGGTGTTGATGCAGCCGATGGATAGGCCGGGATACATGGTGAACGACCAGTTGGCGGTGCCCATCATTTCCGAACGGAACAGACCCATGGACATGGGCAAGCCTTGGCCGCCGTATTCGGTCGGGTAGTTCAGACCCTGCCAGCCGCCGGCGACGTACTGGTCGTAGGCTTCCTTGAAGCCCTTGGGCGTGGTGACAACGCCATTGTCGAAATGACAGCCTTCCTGGTCGCCGCTCTGGTTCAGCGGGGCCAGCACTTCTTCGCAGTATTTGGCGGCTTCATCGAGGATGGCATCGACCAGATCCGGCGTGGCATCTTCGCCACCGGGCAGATTGGCGTAGTGCTTCGGGTAGTCGAATACTTCATTCATCAAAAAGCGCATGTCGCGCAGCGGAGCCTTGTAAGTCGGCATGGTCAATCACCCAAGAGATTTATAGTTAACAGCGACATTAAACGAAATTGTAAGCAAATGTGCATTGGCACAAAGCCTGGATTCGTCCGGCAATTCGGTAAATTGGACAGAAACGGGGTTTTATACAAGAAAAGCGCTAGTTTTTAGATGACTGGTGCGACCTGCTGCCGGCCCTGCTTTGCGCAAGAGCCGGCAGTCGTTGCTTGGAGCCGCTCAGGCCCGCTTGCTCAAGACAGCTGCGAAATGTCGGCCACTCGCAGGAACAGCGCGCGTAGCCAGGACAGCAGGCGCAAGCGGTTGGCGCGCACGGCAGGATCGTCGGCCATGACCATGACTTCATCGAAGAAACGATCGACAGGTTCGCGCAGGCTGGCCAGCGCGGTCAATGCCGAGCCGTAATCGCCCGCGGCATACAGCGGCGCGACTTGTCCCGACAAGGCTTTAACGGCGTCCGCCAGCGCCATTTCGGCCCCTGGCTGCAGCAGCTCGGCCTGAATTTCGCCGCCAGAGACAGCTTCTTTGGCGAGGATATTCGACACGCGCTTGTTAGCGGCGGCCAGAGCGGCGGCTTCCGGTAGCGCGCGGAAATGCGCGACAGCGCGTACACGCCGGTCGAAGTCACGTGCCACGGTCGGGCGGCAGGCTTGCACGGCCTGAATAACATCGACCGTGATGCCCTGCTCTTCGTACATGGCGCGATAGCGGCCGAGCAGGAAGTCGAAGACATCGGCGGCGGTTGTGGCCGATGTCAGCGCGCTACCGTGCTGAGCGGTGGCGGTCTGCACCAGCTTTTCCAGATCAATATCCAGCGCACCTTCGATGAGGATGCGCAGTACGCCGAGGGCGGCACGACGCAGGGCGAACGGATCTTTCGAGCCGGTCGGCGGCTGACCGATGCCGAAGATACCGGTCAGCGTGTCGAGCTTGTCGGCGAGCGCCACGGCCTGACCCGTTTTCACCGTCGGCAGCGTGTCACCGGCGAAGCGCGGCAGATACTGCTCGTTAAGCGCGAGCGCAACCTCTTCTGGCAGGCTTTCATGGCGCGCGTAGTGATAGCCGGCAATACCTTGCAGTTCCGGGAATTCGCTGACCAGCTCGGAGGCCAGGTCGGACTTGCAGAGCAGACCGGCGAGGCGGGCCTGCTCGATATCGCCACCGATTTCACCAGCGATGTGCGCAGCCAGCGCCGAGACGCGCTCGGCCTTGGCGTAGACGGTGCCGAGCTGGGCCTGGAAGACGACATTCTTCAGGCGTTCGTTGCGCTCGGCCAGCGTGATTTTCTTGTCCTGATTGAAGAAGAATTCGGCGTCGGTCAGGCGTGGACGCACGACCTTCTCGTTACCAGCGACGATTTTTTCCGGAGCCGATGATTCGATGTTGGCGACGGTGATGAAGCGCGCCATGAGCTGGCCAGCGGCATCGATCAAGCAGAAGTACTTCTGGTTGTCTTGCATGGTCGAGATCAGGGCTTCCTGCGGCACGGCGAGGAAGCGTTCTTCAAAGGAGCAGACCAGCGGAGCCGGCCATTCGACCAGTGCGGTGACTTCATCGAGCAGGGCTTCCGGCATCAGGGCACTGCCGCCTTCTTTCGTGGCTAGCGCGGTGACGGCAGTGCGAATTTTCTCACGACGGATGGCAAAGTCGGCGATCACATGCGCGCTGCGCATGGCTTGCAGATAGTCACCGGCGGTGGCGATGGTCACAGCCTGCGGGTGGTGGAAGCGATGGCCATGGCTGGTGCGGCCGCTGGCGATATCGAGCAGACGCGCCGGCACGATGTCGCTGCCGTAGAGCATGACGACCCAGTGCATCGGGCGCACGAATTCGACGCGGCTGGCTCCCCAACGCATGCGCTTGGCGATGGGCAGATTCTTCAGCGCGAGGTCGATGATGCCGGGCATCAGCGCCACAGCGCTATCGCCCTTTACTTCACGGACATAGCGCAGCTTTTCGCCGCTGCGATCAACGTCGGCAATATCGATGCCGTTCTTGCGGGCGAAACCGAGGGCGGCTTGAGTTGGGCGGCCCTCGGCATCGAAGGCTGCTTTCACGGGTGGGCCATCGACAGCGATGACGCGATCCGGCTGCTGCGCGGCGAGTTGCTTCACGACCACGGCGAGGCGGCGCGGTGCGGCATAGAAATCGACGCCGCCATGAATCAGGCCTGCCTTGGCGAGGCCATCGGCGACGCCATCGCGCAATGCCGTCGCTAGCATCAGCAGAGACTTCGGCGGCAATTCTTCGCCACCAATTTCAAACAGAAAATCTTGCGCGCTCATGCTTGCGCCTCCTTCTGAGCTTTCGCCGACAAGGCCGCCTCGGACAAAGCAGCGGCTGCCAGTTGCGCCATGACCTCATCGCGCAGGGCCGGATCGGCGAGCGGAAAGCGCAGCGCGGCGCGTGAATTGAGATAGCTTTGCGCAATCGCACGGGCCAGCGCACGCACGCGCAGGATGTAACGCTGACGCTCGGTGACCGAAATGGCGCGACGGGCATCGAGCAGATTGAATGTATGCGATGCCTTGAGCACGAACTCGTATGCCGGCAGTGGCAGCTTCAGCGCCATGATGCGGTTGGATTCACTCTCGTAGAGGTCGAAGAGCTTGAACAGCTCCGGCACATTGGCGTGCTCGAAGTTATAGGTCGACTGCTCGACTTCGTTCTGATGGAAGACATCGCCATAAGTGACCTTGCCGAACGGGCCGTCGGTCCAGACCAGGTCGTAGACCGAATCCACGCCTTGCAGATACATGGCCAAGCGTTCGAGACCGTAGGTGATCTCGCCGGTGACCGGATAGCACTCGATGCCGCCGACCTGCTGGAAATAGGTGAACTGCGTCACTTCCATGCCGTTGAGCCAGACTTCCCAGCCCAGACCCCAGGCGCCCAGCGTTGGCGACTCCCAGTTGTCTTCGACGAAGCGGATATCGTGAACGGTGGGATCGACACCGATGCGGCGCAGCGACTCCAGATACAGCTCCTGGATATTGCTCGGGTTCGGCTTCAGCACGACCTGGAACTGATAGTAGTGCTGCAGGCGATTCGGGTTTTCGCCGTAGCGGCCGTCGGCGGGACGGCGCGAGGGCTGCACATAGGCCGCGTTCCAGGTTTCCGGGCCGAGGGCGCGCAGGAAGGTCGCGGTATGGAAGGTGCCGGCACCCATTTCCATGTCGTACGGCTGGAGCAGGACGCAGCCTTGCTCGGCCCAGTAGCTTTGTAGGGCTAGGATCAGGCCCTGAAAGGTCTGGATCGGTTGTGATGCTTGACTCATTGTTGTTAACCCCAGGCCGCTGGTCAGTGCCAGCTCGCTGAAGCGAGCACCGGGCTCGCATTCGCTTTAAAAATGAACGCTGGAGTATAGCCGAGCCTCAACATGAAAAAAGCCAGCATAAGCTGGCTTCGTTCAAATCATTGCCGCGCAGCAGAGCGCGCGGTTATGCCAGCTCAGATGCTGGTGACATCCAGCACGACGCGGGTCTTGCTGTCGAGACGCACAGCGCGATCACCGATCTTGACCAGTTCGGTGCCCTTGGGCTGAACGCTGAGACCTTTGATCAAGCTGACATCAATGGCAGTAGTCTTCCCAGCCAACGAAGCATCAAGCTTGGCACCAATGACCAGCTTGCTTTCGTAGCCCTTGGGCAGGTCGCTATTGCTGGTTGCGCTGGCACCAAAGATGGCACCGAAGGCTTTGTTAGTGGCCTTGCCTGCGCCAAAAGATTTGCCCAGTGCAACTCGGTCTTTCAGAGAGATTTTCTGTTCGGCAGTTTGCTTGTAGCCGGCCACAGTTGCCTGTGTTTGGCCCATGCGTGCGGCTGCATCGGCTTGAGCCTTGTCGGCAGTGGCTTGGGCGGTGGTTTTGGCTTCGGTAGTGGCAGCCGTACTGGCCGACTTCATCGCTTCAGCGCTGGACTTGCCGCTGACCATGGCGCCAACACCCGCATTAATAGCGGCATCACGCGAACCAGCAGCTGCCTTTGCGGCGGCTTCTTTGCTGGCTTTCAGGTCAAACGGATTGCTCATGCTGGCGTTACCCTGAACACTGGTGCCGGGAGCACTCACGCTGGCACTGCCTTGCACTTCGACAGCGTGTGCAATGGCAGACAAGGAAAAGGAAAGAACGGCGGTAGCAATCAAAGAAGTACGAATCATGATGATCATCCTGAGGTTATAAATAAACTGGCATGTTGAACGAGCAAATTAGCGAAGCGTTGACGAACGCGCTCAAGTTTTTACTTGCAGGGCTTGCGCATGAAGCCGAATGCCGGCCCAGCCGCAGCGCTGGAACTGGCGGATATTGGCGTGGCTGCTGCCCGTAGGGTCAGCAAGTACATCGCGCAAATGTCGGCCGAAGCAGAGCAAAGTATCTTCGGAACCGAGACCGGCGGCAAGGCCCAGCGCAAAAACCCGGCACGCGCCCTCATTCTGCCCAGCGGCATTGTGCACCGCGTCTGCATCCAGACCATTGTCAAAGGCCGTCGGCTGATAGTCATAGTGCTTGGCAATCCAGGCTAGCGTGTCTTCAAAGTCGCAGCGCTGAGCGCGCAGATCAGCGAGCAGTTGTTGCAAAGTCATGGTGGCATCTCCGAAATAGTGAGGCTTTTTCGCGGTTCGGACGGCGTGCGTCAAGCGCAATTTGGATGACATTTGTTCTATCGGACTTGGCGGTCTCTGTCATAAAATACGCCTCTAGTTATACCTAAGTCCAAGATGCCCAGAGAGATGTCCATGTCTATTGATAACGCCGAACTCGAACTTTTCCGCGACAACGTTAAGCGCTTCCTCGAAAACGAGATCCGCCCGCACTACGAGCAGTGGGAAAAAGACTCGTGGATGCCGCGCGAAATCTGGAACAAGCTCGGCGAGAACGGCCTGCTCTGCGTTGACCAGCCGGAACAGTACGGTGGTGTTGGCGTGCCGTTCCAGTATTCCATGGTCATCCTCAACGAAATGGCGAAGATGGGTCTGGCCTCGCTGGCCACCGGTGTCAGCGTACACTCGGATATCTGTGCGCCGTACATCGAGCATCTGGCTGTTGAGCCGGTGAAATCGGTCTGGCTGCCAAAGCTGGCCTCGGGTGATGCCGTTGCTGCCATCGGCATGACTGAGCCAGGCGCTGGCTCTGACCTCGCCGGCATCCGCACCACCGCCGTGCGCGATGGTGATTTTTATGTCGTCAACGGCTCCAAGACCTTCATCTCCAACGGCCAGCACGCCGATGTCGTGATCATGGCGGTGAAGACCGACCCGACCGCTGGTTCCAAGGGCGTGTCGCTGCTGCTGATCGACACCAGCCTGCCCGGCTTCGCCAAGGGTAAGAAGCTGGAGAAGATGGGTCTGCACTCGCAAGACACCTCCGAACTGTTCATGGACAACGTGCGTGTGCCGGCCGACTGCCTGCTGGGTCAGGAAGGCAAGGGTTTCGCTTACATGATGAACGAGCTGCCGCGTGAGCGTCTGAACATCGCCGTGATCGCGGTTGCGGCCTCGGAAGGCACACTGGAAGAGACCGTTACTTATGTGCAGGAGCGCAAGGCGTTCGGCAAGCCGCTGGCACAGCTGCAAAACACCCGTTTCACGCTGGCCACCTGCAAAACCGAAATTTTGGCGGCCCGCGCCTTCGTCAACAACTGCATTGATCTGCACTCTGAAGGCAAGCTGGACATCCCGACCGGTGCTGCCGTGAAGCTCTACACCACGGAGCTGCAAGGTCGCGTTGCCGATGCCTGCCTGCAGATGCACGGTGGCTACGGCTACATGATGGAATACGGCGTTGCTCGTGCTTACGTCGATGCCCGCATTCAGCGCATCTACGGCGGCGCCAGCGAGATTATGAAGGAAGTGGTTGCGCGCGAAATGCTCGGTCGCTGATCGCGGCTTCGTGATTGCGTGTTGTGCATGGAAAGGCCGGGCTATATGCCCGGCCTTTTTATTTCAGCGAACTTCGTAGCGCGCTTGCTGCTCCTGCAACACGCCCTCTTGCCACGGATTCAGCAATGGCACGCCCGATGCCGCGAAGTCGCTGGTGTTGCGCGTGACCACCGTCATGCCGTGGACCAGCGCGGTGGCGGCGATCAGGGCATCGCGCTCGGCACGCGGGTCCGGCACATGCAGTCGGGCGCAGCGTAGGGCCACCATGGCATCCACGGCCAGCACCCGGCCACTGAATTCAGGCATGACGCGGGTGTCCAGCCAGAGGCGCAGCAATGCGCCTTGGCGGGCATCGCGCCGTTGTACGCGCAGAATGCCGATTTCCAGCTCCATGAGCGTCAGCGCGGAAATGAAGCAGGTGGAGGCGTCCACGCCCGAGAGCCAAGCCATGACACGGTTATCGGCGCGGTTGTCGCCGGTTTTGCGCAGCTCCGAGATGACATTGGTATCGAGCAGATACATCAGGACAGGTCCGGGACGCGGATGCTGATGTCTGCGCTCGCGGGCTCGAAGTCGATGTCAGCGAGACCCGGCATGGCCAGGGCATCGACGAGGCTGCGGCGTTGGCCGGCCAAGCGTCGGTAGTCCTCTATGCTGAGCAGCACATGCGAGGGTTTGCCACGATCCGTGATGAACACCGGCCCCAGTCGGGCGGCTCGCTTAGCTTGGCCAATGTCCTGATTCAGCTCGCGGCTGGACAGTGTGGTGGGGGAAATCATGACGGTAGCCTCCCGTGAACGGATCAATGTAGTTAAGTTACTACATTGATCCGCGACAGGCAAGCAAGAGCGGAATCAGTGTCTCGGCACCTTCATCAGCATAGCGAAGTAGAAGCCATCGTAGCCTTCTGGCTCCGGCAGTAACTGCCGGCCTTGCGGACGCCATTGGCCGGGCATATCGCCGCCGGCCAATTGCAGCGGGATGCTCTGGGCATCCGGCGTGCGCGCCAGGAAGGCGATGATCTGGTCTTCGTTCTCGGCCTTAAGCAGCGAGCAGGTGGCGTAGAGCAGGCGGCCGCCCGGCTTCAGGGTGCGCCACAGCTGTTGCAACAACTCTGCCTGAATCGCCACGGTTTGCGCGATGTCGGTCGCTCGGCGTAGCAGCTTGATGTCGGGATGACGGCGAATCACGCCGGTTGCGCTACATGGGGCATCGAGCAGAATGGCATCGAATTTCTCGCCATCCCACCAGCTGTCGAGATCGGCAGCTTCGGCGCAGCGCATGCTGATATGCGGCGCAGCCTTTGTGCCATCTGCGGCATCATCCGTGCTAATGGCGAAACCGGCACGCGCCAGATTTTCCTCAACGCGTACGAGACGGTTCGGGTCATTGTCGAGCGCGACCAGACTGTGCAGCGCTGGCTGAATTTCCAGCAGATGCGCCGTCTTGCCGCCGGGTGCGGCGCAGGCATCGAGCACGCGCTCACCGGCCGCAGGGGCCAGGAAGCAGGCTGCGAGCTGCGCAGCTTCGTCTTGCACCGAGAGGTCGCCGCTGGCCAGGCCGGGCAGGCTGTGAACGGGCACCGGCTCGGTCAGGCGCAAGCCGTCCGGCGAATACTGGGTGGCTACCAATGGCAGGCCGGCTTCAAACAGATTGGCTAGGGCAGCTTCGCGGGTCTGACGGCCACGATGCACGCGCAAGGTGGTCGATGCCGGGCTGTTGTTGGCAGCGATGATGTTGTCCATCTGTGCCGGCCAGTCTTTTTCCAGCGCACGCAGCAACCAGGCCGGATGCGCGTGGGTCATCAGCTTGGCGGCATGCACCAGCTCGGCCTCGCGCCGCTGCAGGTTGCGTAGCACGCCGTTGATGAAGCCGGTGAGCTTGTCCATGCCGAGCTGGCGAGCAGCCTCAACGGTTTCCGCCAGCGCGGCGTGATCGGGGATGCGCATGCCCAGCAGCTGGTGTGCGCCGAGCAGCAGCAGCGCCTCCACCGTATGGTCTTTCGTGGCGCGTTCCAGCAGCGGCTTGATCAGCGTGCGGTAATAGATGGCATGGCGGGCGGTGCCTTGCACCAGCTCCTGCAACAAGCCTACATCCTCGCTGCGGCAAGCCTTCTGCGCTGGCGGCAAGGTGCTGCTCAGCGAGCGTTCGCCAGCGAGTGTCGGTGCCAAGGCCTGCGCGGCCAGCGCGCGGACGCCGAGTATGCGTGGCCGTGCCGGCGCGCGTGTGCGCGAGGTCGAGTAGTGACGGGGTGCGGTCATGTGCCAAAGCCTTTGCCGGGCTGTAATGCGGCCGGTCGTGAGTTGAGTAGCAGGGAGACGGACATGGCTTTGCCGCCGGCCATCTGCAGCGTGTCGATGAGTAATACCGTGCCCTGCCCTGCGGCAACGGCAAGGCCGGTCTTGTCGGCGCGCAAGATCATGCCGGCCGGTGCGGTGGTGGTTTCGTCTTTGCTGGCGTGGGCCAGCCAGATGCGTACGGTCTGACCCGCCAGCGTACTATGGGCGACGGGCACGGCATTGAAGGCGCGTGTACGGCGCGCGATGTCTTTCGCCGGCAGCTGCCAGTCGATCAGCGCCTCTTCCTTGCTGAGCTTGGCGGCGTAGGTGGCCAGTACGGCATCTTGCGGTTCGGGCTTGAGCTTTTCTCCATCGCGCAGGGCATCCGCCACGGCGAGCAAGGCGTCACCGCCGAGCAGCGCAAGCCGGTCGTGCAGGCTGGCGCCGGTATCGCTGGCCGAAATCGGGCAAGTGGCCTTGTAGAGCATGGCGCCGGTATCGAGGCCGGCATCCATCTGCATGATGGTGATGCCGGTTTCGCGATCACCGGCGAGGATGGCGCGTTGAATCGGCGCGGCTCCGCGCCATCTCGGCAACAGGGACGCATGCACATTGATGCAGCCCAGGCGCGGCGTATCGAGCACGCGCTGCGGCAGGATCAGCCCGTAAGCCGCGACGACCATAAGATCAGCGTTCCACTCGGCCAGATCGAACTGGGCATCGGCATCTTTTAGCGACGCGGGTTGGCGTATCGGCAGGTCATGCTCCAGCGCGAGTTGCTTGACGGGGCTGGCCTTCAGCTCGCGTCCGCGTCCGGCAGGCCGGTCCGGCTGTGTATAAACCGCGACGACCTCATGGTTGCCCTGCAAGAGCGCGCGCAGGCTTTCGGCAGCGAAGTCTGGCGTGCCGGCGAAAATGATGCGTAAGGGACTATCCAAAGCGATGAACCTGTTGGTGGCTGGCGTTCAAGCGTTAGCTCGGTGCTGCTTTTCGAGCTTGGTCTTGATGCGATTACGCTTGAGCGCGGAGAGGTAGTCGACAAACAGCTTGCCATCGAGATGATCGATTTCATGCTGGATGCAGACGGAGAGCAGGCCATCGGCATCGAGTGTGAAGGTTTTGCCGTGGATGTCTTGCGCGCTGACACGAATCCGGTCGATGCGCTCGACGCTTTCGTAAAAGCCGGGAACGGACAGGCAGCCTTCGTCGTAAGTCTTGGTGTCGTCCGTGATCTTTTCGATCTGCGGATTGATGAAAATTTGTGGCGCCGACTGATCTTCGCTCAGGTCCAGCACCAGCAGGCGAATATGCTGATTTACCTGCGATGCTGCCAAACCGATACCGGGCGCGGCATACATGGTTTCCAGCATGTCTTTGGCGAGTTGAGCCAGTGCGTCATCAAAGACGGTAACCGGCTTGGCGATGGTACGCAGACGCGCGTCGGGGAATTCTAAAATCGGAAGCAGAGCCATTTTTTTCCTCCGGTCGCTGGCGAAAAGCACGAACCGGTACTAGACCTATAGCAGGGCCATATTGGCCGTTGCGCACATTATAGCCGTTCATTTCAAGGGAGAGGCAAAATGGATGTTGCCGATGCAATTGCGCTGTATCTGCTGCTGGAGCAGCAGCCGGGCGCGTATCGTCATGCGCTGGAGCACTTGCAGTCGCCGACGGTGGCGATGGCTGCCAGTGTCCGGCAATGGCGATCCGTCGGTATGAGCGCGGCGGCGTGTGATCGCCGTGCGGCATGGCCGCAAGGCCGGAGTGTGGAGGCTATTCGTGAGCAGTGGCTGAAAAGCCTGCGTTGGCTGGAGTCTGAGCACCGGGGTATCTGGTTTGATTCGACCGGCAATGATGCGGCAGCGCAGGTCTGGCCACGAGCCTTTGCAGGGCTGCCGAAGCGTCCGCCACTGCTGTTTTGGGAGGGCGATGACAGCACTCTGGGCCTCCCGCAAATTGCGATTGTCGGTAGTCGGGCGGCCACTCGCGCTGGTTTGGCGCAAGCAGAGTCACTGGCAGCGGAGCTTGCTCGGGCCGGCCTGACCGTGACCAGTGGCCTTGCCAGCGGGATCGACGGTGCAGCTCATGCCGGGGCGTTATCTGTCGATGGCAGGACGCTCGCGGTACTCGGTTGCGGTTTGGATCGCATCTACCCGCCTCGGCATCAGGGTCTGGCGCAGCGTATTGTGGAGAACGGCTTGCTGGTCTCCGAGTTTGCGCCCGGCAGTACGCCCGAGCCCTGGTGTTTTCCGCGTCGCAACAAGGTCATCGCAGCCTTAAGTTTGGGCGTACTGGTGGTTGAGGCCGGGCCGGCGAGCGGCTCAATCATTACGGCGCAAGCCGCTGAGCAGCTCAGTCGTCTGGTCTGGGCGATGCCGGGCTCTGTGTCTAGCCTGCAGTCGCGTGGCTGCCATGGCCTGATCCGGACGGGGCAGGCCAAGCTGGCTGAAACCGCTCAGGATGTCATCGAAGACGCCCTGCCGACACTGCGCGATTGGTATGGCGAAAGCTCAACGGCGTTACCTGCGGAGTCTGCTCTGGAGTCACCCCGCGCTGATCCTGGTGAAAATGGCCGGCATCTGCTGGAAGTCATGGGCTGGCAGGTTGCCGCCGTAGACAACCTCTTGGCGCAGGCCGGTCTGGCGGCGGATCAGGTGCTGATGACTTTGAGTGAGCTGGAGATCACTGGCTGGATAGGCTCTGTGCCCGGTGGCTACCAGCGCCTTGCTTCCTAGCGACGGCCTCCTGACCGCGGCTATGCTGCGTGCTAGACTGAAATGACTTTTTTGGTGCGATACAGCATGACCGCCATACCTTCAGCAATTCATCTTCAGCAAGCTACCTCGGCACTGCGAGCCGGCGGTGTCATTGCCTATGCCACCGAGGCAGTATGGGGGCTGGGCTGTGACCCGTGGCAGGCCAGTGCGGTAGAAAAAATCTGGCAGATCAAGCGCCGCGATCCGGGCAAGGGCCTGATCCTGATTGCCTCGCAATGGCAGCAGCTATCGCCATGGTTTGCGGACTTGTCTGATGAGCAGTTGGGGCATTTGCGCGCCAGCTGGCCTGGTCCGGTGACCTGGCTAGTGCCGGTGCCGAGAGACTTCCCGGTCTGGCTGCGCGGGCGGCATCACAGCGTGGCTTTACGCGTCAGCGCCCATCCCGGCGTGCGAGCCTTGTGCGATGCTTTTGGCGGCCCGCTGGTCTCGACCAGTGCCAATCGCGCCGGTGCACCTGCCGCGCGCAGTCTGTTTGATGTGCGTCAAAGACTGGGTGCCGAGCTTGACTATATCCTGCCGAGTACCACGGGCCAGCTGGCTCGCCCGACTGAAATTCGTGATTTGAATAGCCTGCGCGTGATTCGTGCCGGCTGATCTGGAGACCCGATGAACGCGTCTGACATTGCTGCCGTAAAAGCCTATTTGATGGACTTGCAGGATCGTATTTGTACCGGACTGAGTGCTGTCGATGGCGGCATTTTCCGTGAAGACAACTGGGCGCGCGCCGAAGGTGGTGGCGGTCGCAGTCGTGTACTTGAGGACGGCGCGGTCATCGAAAAGGGTGGCGTCAATTTCTCCCATGTTATGGGCGGTAAGATGCCGGCGTCTGCCACGGCGCATCGGCCCGAGCTTGCCGGCCGCAGCTTTCAGGCCATGGGCGTTTCACTAGTCATCCACCCGCGTAACCCGCACGCCCCGACTTCACATGCCAATGTCCGCTTCTTCATTGCCGAGGCCGAAGGTCAGGCACCGGTGTGGTGGTTTGGCGGCGGTTTCGATCTCACGCCCTACTACGGCAATGACGATGACTGTCAGCATTGGCATGAAACCGCTGCCATGGCCTGCCAGCCCTTTGGTGCGGCGGTGTATCCGCGTTTGAAGCAATGGTGCGACGACTACTTCTTCATTAAGCATCGCAACGAGCCGCGTGGCGTCGGAGGTCTGTTCTTTGATGACTGGAACGACGGTGGCTTTGACTCGGCCTTTGCCTTTATGCGCAGTATTGGCGATGCCTATGTGCCGGCCTATCTGCCCATTCTGCAGCGTCGCAAGGATCTGCCCTATGGCGAGCGCGAGCGCGAATTCCAGCTTATTCGTCGTGGTCGCTATGTCGAATTCAATCTGGTCTATGACCGTGGCACCTTGTTCGGCTTGCAGACCGGGGGGCGCACCGAGTCCATCCTGATGTCGCTGCCCTCGGCCGTGAGCTGGCGCTATGACTGGCATCCGCAGCCGGATTCGGCAGAGGCGCTGCTCTACTCCCGCTACCTGAAGCCGCGCCCCTGGTGGCCCGAAATCGGACCGGCTTTGGATGGCTCGGAGGCCGCAGGCCATGCTTGATCGAAATAGCAGTGATCGTTATGCCGTGATCGGCAACCCGATAGCGCACAGCAAGTCGCCGGCGATTCATCGCCAGTTTGCCGAGCAAACCGGGCAAGAGCTGACTTACGAGGCCCTGCTGGCCCCGCTAGATGACTTTGCCGGTGCCTGGCAGCGTTTTCGCGAGGCTGGCGGCAAGGGTGCCAATGTCACCGTGCCGTTCAAGGAGCAGGCCTGGGCCCTGAGCCAGCAGCGCACGCATCGTGCCGAGCTGGCGGGCGCGGTCAATACGCTCAGCATCAATGCTGCCGGCGAGTTGCTCGGCGACAATACTGACGGCGTCGGGCTGGTGCGCGACATCACCGTCAATGCCGGCTGGTCACTGGCTGGCAAGCGTATTCTGATGCTCGGAGCTGGCGGTGCAGCACGGGGTGTTATTCAACCCCTGCTGGCGGCGGGTGCGGTGCAGATCGTGGTGGCCAATCGCACGCTGGCAAAAGCGCAAACGCTGGCGCAAATCTTTGCCGGCGAAGGCGAGGTGCAGGCTCTGGAGCTGTCGGCTCTGGGCCAAACTACCCAACCGTTTGACCTACTTATCAATGCCACCAGCGCCAGCTTGCAGGGCGAAAGCTTGGCGCTGCCATCATCCGTACACCATGCCGATAGCGCCGCTTACGACATGATGTACGGCAGTCAAACCCCTTTTCTGCGCTGGGCCGCTGCGCAAGGCCTGTCCCGCTGTCGCGATGGCGTCGGCATGCTGGTCGAGCAGGCTGCCGAAGCCTTTTTCATCTGGCGTGGCGTCAGGCCATCCACCGAAAAACTATTGCTGGCGATGCGCCAGGAGCCGAAATGAACATGTTGCTGAATCCACCGTTGCTGCCCGTTTTTGATGGCCTGAGCCCGGAGCTGGTCGAGCCGGCGCTGGACCAGTTGCTGGCGGAGCATCGCGAGGCCATCGTGACATTGGCAGAGCAGACCAGCCCGAGCTGGCAGTCGCTGGCAGCCCCGCTGGAAGCGCTGGACGACAAGCTCAACGCCGCTTGGTCGCCGGTCTCGCAGCTGAACGCGGTGATGAACAGTGATGCCTGGCGCGCGGCTTATAATGCCTGCATTCCTAAGCTCTCGGCCTTCGCCACCGAAGTTGGTCAGAATGAAACGCTGTTCCGTGCCTGGCAGGCGTTGCACGACTCCCCGGCGTTTGCCGGCCTCGACGTCGCGCAGCAGCGCGCCGTCAAAAATGCCCTGCGTGATTTCCGCATGAGCGGCATCGGTCTGCCGGCAGATAAGAAGCTGCGCTTTGCCGACGTCACCGAATCCCTGTCGCGCCTCACCTCGAAGTTCGCCGATCAGGTGCTGGATGCGACACAGGCCTGGTCGCTCAATGTCACGGAGGCCGAGCAACTGGCTGGCCTGCCTGACAATGCCATGGTCTTGCTGCAATCCTTGGCTGAAGCCGTTAAAGAGACCGGCTGGCGCGTGACCCTCGACATGCCCAGCTATATCGCGGTGATGACGCATGCCCGCAACCGCGAGCTGCGCGAGCAGGTCTATACCGCCTACGCCACCCGCGCCTCCGAGCAGGGCCCGCATGCCGGCCAGTTCGATAACGGCCCGTTGATCACGCAGATCCTGGCCTTGCGTCAGGAGCAGGCCGAGCTGCTCGGCTTTGCTCATTACGCCGCGTTGTCGCTGGAGCCGAAGATGGCGGAGTCGGTCGAGCAGGTGCTGGCCTTTCTCCACGATCTGGCCGTGAAGGCGCGCCCCGGTGCCGAGCGTGATCTCGCTCAGCTGCGTGAATTTGCCCGCACCGAGCTGGACATCGCCGACCTGCAGCCGTGGGACATGACCTACGCCAGCGATCAGCTCAAGCAGCAGCGTTATGCCCTGTCGCAGGAAGATTTGAAGCCCTATTTCCCGGCCCCAAAAGTCATAGACGGTCTGTTTGCCGTGGCGCAGCGCCTTTTCGGCATCAGCATCGTGCCGGCCCCGGAGCTTGAGAGCTATCACGCCGATGTCAGCACTTGGGCGCTGGTCGAGCATGGCGAAGTGCGGGCCTATTTCTATCTCGATCTCTATGCCCGCGCCCACAAGCGTGGCGGTGCGTGGATGGCCGATGCCCGTGTCCGTCGCCGTCACGCCGACGGCACCCTGCAAAAGCCCATCGCCTTCCTGACCGGCAATTTCAATCCGCCGATCGCGGGTCGACCGGCCCTGCTCAGCCACGACGAAGTCACCACGCTGTTCCACGAATTCGGCCACGGCATCCATCACATGCTCACGGAAGTCGAAGTCGCGGCGGTGTCCGGTATCAACGGTGTGGCATGGGATGCCGTTGAGCTGCCCAGCCAGTTCATGGAAAACTGGTGCTGGACGCCGGAAGGTCTGGCGCTGATCTCCAGCCATGTCGATAGCGGCGAGCCCTTGCCGCAGCTCCTGCTCGACCGCCTGTTTGCCGCGCGTAACTTCCAGTCCGGCCTGATGACGCTGCGCCAGCTCGAATTCTCGATTTTCGATCTGGAGATTCATCGTCAGCCGGGTATCGACTTCAGCGGCATGCTGCGCGTGCTTGAGCAGGTGCGCGACACCACCAGCGTGCTGCGTCCGCCGCAGTGGAATCGTTTCCCATGCAGCTTCACGCACATCTTTGCCGGCGGTTATGCGGCGGGCTATTACAGCTATAAATGGGCGGAAGTGCTGTCGGCGGATGCCTTCTCAGCCTTTGAAAAAGAAGGCGTGTTCAACGCCGACACCGGTCGTCGCTTCCGGCAGGCCATCCTTGCGCAAGGCGGTAGCCGACCTGCGGCTGAGCTGTTCCGTGAGTTCATGGGGCGCGATCCGTCCGCCGAGGCCCTGCTCCGTCACACCGGTTTGAGTGATGCCGTGGAGGCCGCATGAGCGCCCGTCGTCTGTTCATTGCCGGTGCCAAATGCCCCGGCTGCGAGCTCGAAGACAAGCTGCAGCTGTGCACGGAAGAGGGTCGCGAGTGGGTCGAATGTGTGCGCTGCGGCTATACCGACACGCGCCCACTCACCGTCACCATGAAGGAGCCGGATGAGCCGGACACGAACGGTGTTGTGCGCTTTACGCCCTGAGCCGCTGCCAGAGCATCAGCACCAGTAGTGAAGCCAAGCCGGCGAGCACAATCATCGGGGCCAGGGGCAGATGCGCGGGCACGCCGACACTCACGCCGGCGGCGACGCTGAACATGCCGATGGCACTGGCACGCAGAGCCATGGCACCGGGGCTGCGGGCAATGAAGCGCGCCGCCGCCGCCGGAATCACCAGCAGTGCGCTGATCAGCAGCACGCCCATGATCTTCGCGCCGGCCGCCACCACGCCGGCGAGCAGCAGCATGAGCAAGGGCCGCAGGCGCTGCACCGGCCAGCCATCGACTTGTGCCGTATCTTCGTGGATGGCCAGCGCCACCAGTCCTGACCAGTGCCGCGCCAGCACCAGCATGACCAGCAGCAGACCGGCACTGATCGCCAGCAGTTGCGTCCCGGTCAGGTTGAGCAAGTTGCCGAACAGATAGTCTTCCAGATTGTGGCCGTGGCCGTCGTCGCCGAGTGCGGCGGTGAGCACCAGCGCTAGACTGAGGCCGGCATAGGCCATGATTGCTAGCCAGGTATCGGCGCCATGCTCGGGCAGCGTCATTAGCCGACTCAGCAGCAGGGCCACCAGCAAACACACCGCCGTCACCGCCAGACCGATCGGTAGATCCAGCATCAGCGCGATGGCAACACCGAGCAGCGAGGCATGCGCGAGGCTGTCGCCAAAATAGGCCATGCGTCGCCACAGCAGCAGCGAGCCCAGCGGGCCGGCGGCGGCCGCAGTGAGCAGGCCGCCAAGCAGGGGCCAGAGCCAGTCAGTCATGTTGGCAGCTCTCGTTGCAGCGCGCGGCATCGCCATGCAGGGTGTGATGATGATCGTGGTGGTGCGTGTAGATCGCCAGATCGCGACTTTCCTGCACGCCGAACAGACGCTGGTATTCCGGGTGACGGCTGACCGCCTCGGGATGCCCGGTGCAGCAGACATGGCCGTTCAGGCAGAGCACGCGATCGGTCGCCGCCATGACCACATGCAGGTCATGCGAGACCATGAGCACGCCGCAGTGATAGCGATCGCGCAGCGAGGCGATCAGCGCATAAAGCTCGGCTTGGCCGGCGAGATCGACACCTTGCACGGGCTCGTCGAGCACCAGCAGATCAGGTTGGCGTAGCAGGGCTCGCGCCAGCAGCACGCGTTGTTGTTCGCCGCCGGACAGGCTTTGCGCCGGTAGCTGCAGCAGATGCTCGGCACCGACCTCGGCCAGCGCCGCGAGCATCTCCTGCTGACCGAAAGGCTGGCCCTGCGCCGCTGGCAGCGCCAGAAAATCGACCACGGTCATCGGCAAATAAGGATTCAGCTTCAACGTTTGTGGCAGATAGCCGACGCGCAGATTCGGCGCTATCCAGCGCTGGCCGCCGCTGGGCTTGAGCAGGCCCAAGGCAATGCGGATCAGGCAGGATTTGCCGGCACCATTAGGCCCGATGACCGTGAGAATTTCGCCACGATGCAGCTTCAGGTCGACGCCATCGAGCACCGTGCGGCCTTCGTGCTGCCAGCGGATCTTGCTCAGATCGAGCAAAAGGTTGCTCATATTGCTATCGCTCATGAGGATTTCGCCCGGCAATGCTGGCAGATGCCGCTCAGCTCCAGCGCGCTTTGCAGCACGGTAAAGCCGGCGGCCTCGGTGGTGACATTGAGTGCGGTTTGCAGGGCGGCGTTATGCGTGACTTCTTCAGTATTGCCGCAGTGCTGGCAGATCAGGAAGTAACCGGCATGGGCATCGCCCGGATGCGAGCAGCCGAGAAAAGCATTGAGGCTGGCGAGTCGATGAATCAGACGATTTTCCAGCAGAAAGTCGAGCGCACGATAGATCGTCGGCGGGGCCGGCTTGTGGCCTTCCTGCGTGAGCTGATCGAGCAGCTCGTAAGCGCCCAGCGGCTTGTGGCTGACCCAGATCAGCTCCAGCACGCGCCGGCGCAGCGGTGTCAGGCGCGCTGCATTGGCCTCGCAGACGGCGTCGGCCTGAGCCAGCGCACTGCGGATGCATTGCGCATGGTCGTGACCGAGCAAGGGCCGGCGGCTGAGCGCGGCGGCATCCGGCGATAAAGGCGTAACACGCGTGGGGCGAGCCATGGCGACCTGGAAATGCGTGGCGGACTGCGCAGGCAGGCCACCGAAAATGGATTGCAACAGTGTAACATAACGATTGAATTTCACGGCTTTGAGCATTTCGCATGAGCGCGCGCGCCCCGTTGGTCCTTGTTGATGGTTCCTCCTACCTGTATCGCGCCTATCACGCCTTGCCGCCGCTGATGACGCGCACCGGCCAGCCCACGGGCGCCATCAAGGGCGTGGTGAACATGCTGCGCAGCTTGCTCAAGCAGGTGCATCCCAGCCATGTCGCGGTCATTTTCGACGCGCCCGGCAAGACTTTTCGCGATGACATCTTTCCTGAATACAAGGCGCACCGCCCGCCCATGCCCGATGACATGCGCGCGCAGATCGCGCCGCTGCATGCGCTGGTGAAGGCGCTCGGCCTGCCGCTGATCTGTGAGCCCGGCGTCGAAGCGGACGATGTCATTGGCACACTGGCGCAGCAAGGCGCGGCGGCAGGCTGGCCGGTGCTGGTGTCTACCGGCGACAAAGACATCGCTCAGCTGGTCAATAGTCAGATCACCTTGGTCAACACCATGACCAGCGTGGTCATGGATGAGGCCGGCGTGTTCCACAAGTTCGGCGTGCGCCCGGATCAGATCATCGATTACCTCATGCTCGTCGGCGACAGCTCGGACGGCATCCCGGGCATCCCCGGTGTCGGCCCCAAGACAGCGGTGAAATGGCTGGCCGAGTTCGACACGCTGGCGCAACTGGAAGCGCGCGCGGGTGAGATCAAAGGCAAGGTTGGCGAGAACTTCCGCGCCAACATCGGCCTGCTCGAGATGACGCGCAAGCTGGTCACCATCAAGTGCGATGTCGCGCTGAGCGTCACGCCCGAACAGCTGGCCTTGTCGGCTCCGGATACCGGTGCGCTGCGCGAGCTGTACGAAGCGCTGGAATTCAGAAACTGGGCCAATGAGCTGGCGGCATCGCCCGTGGGCGCAGCGGCACTGGGAGCTTCGAGCTGGTCTCAGCGCGGCCCAGACGAGGCTCAGCGCAGCGCAGAATGGCCACCGCGCAGCGCAGAAACGCCAGCCTTTGCCTTGACCAGCACCGCCAGCGCCGAACCGGAAAAGCCGGCCTCGTTGCCGATGGCTGAAACGACAACCCTCGTGGTCAGCACGGACGCACAACTGGCTGAGCTGATTGCAGCCTTGAGCGCCGTCGAAAACTTTGCGTTCGATACTGAGACCACCAGCCTCGACTACATGCAGGCGCAGATCGTCGGCCTGTCGTTTGCCGTCAAGCCCGGTCATGCCTGGTATGTGCCGGTGGCGCACAGCTATGCCGATGCGCCCGCGCAGCTGTCCCGCGAGCATGTGCTGCAAGCCTTGAGGCCGCTGCTCGAAGCGGCCAAGCCGGGCAAGCTCATGCAGCATGCCAAGTACGACATGCATGTGCTGGCCAATCACGGCATCGACCTGCAAGGCGTGGTTTTCGACACCATGCTGGCGTCGTATGTGCTGGATGCCACGGCGACGCGGCACAACCTCGGCGACCTCACCAAGCACTATCTCGGCCGTGACTCGATCAGCTTCGAGGCCATCGCCGGCAAGGGCGTGAAGCAAGTCACGTTTGATCAGATCAGCATCGAACAGGCCGCGCCTTATGCCGGCGAAGATGCCGACCTGACCTTGCAACTCGCAAGCCTGCTCGCGGCTGAGCTGGCTAAAGTGCCTGCGCTCGACACGCTGCTGCGCGAGCTCGAGTTGCCGACGCAGCGTGTGTTGCAGCAGATGGAGCGCTTCGGCACCCGCATCGACCCCGCCCCGCTGAAGCTGCAATCATTGACGCTGGCCTCGCGCCTGCACTGGCTGGAGCAGCAGGCCTACGAGATCGCCGGTGAGACATTCAATCTCGGTTCGCCGAAACAGCTCGGGCTGATCCTGTTCGAGAAGCTGGGCATTCCAGGCGGCAAGAAAACCGCCACCGGCCAGTACTCCACCGCCGAAGATGTGCTGGAGCAGCTCGACCACGAGCTGCCGCGCGTGTTGCTGGAGCATCGCAGCCTATCCAAGCTGAAATCGACCTACACCGACAAACTGCCGGAGATGATCCAGCCCAGTACTGGCCGCGTACACACTTCGTATCACCAAGCGGTGGCATCGACGGGCCGGCTGTCGTCATCCGATCCCAATCTGCAGAACATCCCCATTCGCACCGAGGAAGGCCGCCGCATCCGCCAGGCCTTTGTCGCCAGTCCCGGCTATGTGCTGATGGCCGCCGACTATTCGCAGATCGAGCTGCGCATCATGGCGCATCTGTCCGGCGACGAAGGCTTGCTGCGGGCATTCCGCGATGGCGAGGATGTGCATCGCGCCACCGCCGCCGAAGTCCTCGGCATTGCCGTCACAGAAGTCACCAACGACCAGCGTCGTGCCGCGAAAGCGGTGAATTTCGGTCTGATCTACGGTATGTCTGCATTTGGCTTGGCGAAGCAGCTGAATATTTCACGCGGTGAAGCGCAGGACTACATCGGCCGTTATTTCGCGCGCTATCCCGGCGTGCATGACTACATGGAGCGCACGCGCGAACAGGCCGCCCAGCTTGGCTATGTGGAAACGCTCTATGGTCGTCGCCTGATGCTGAAAGACATCCGCTCCAGCAAGGCCGTGCTGCGCCAGGCCTCCGAGCGCGCCGCCATCAACGCGCCCATGCAGGGCACGGCGGCGGATATCGTGAAGCGGGCGATGTTGCGCGTGCAGACCGCGCTGGCGAAAGAAAATTGCGATGCCAAGCTCATCATGCAAGTACACGATGAGCTGGTATTGGAAGTCCGCGAGAGTCAGATCGCCAAAGTCACCGCGCTTTTGCATCGTGAGATGCCAGCCGCCGGCGACCTGGCGGTGCCTCTGGAAGTGCAGATTGGCGTGGGCAATAACTGGGACGAGGCGCACTAATTTTTAGGGCGCCGGCGCTATAAGTCAGCTCCCCGTGATGATTTCGTCGCCTTCCGGCTGCGGTTCGTCGGAGGGCAGCGGCATATCCAGCCAGTCGGCCAACTGCAGCGCCGCTTCATCAATGCCCAAACGGCTGACCGATGAAAACAGCTGAATGCTGGCGTCGAAGCCCAATGTCGTCAGCCCGCGCCGAACTTCCTGCAAGGCATTCATAGCCGGACCCCGGTTAAATTTGTCGGCCTTGGTCAGCAGGATATGCACCGGCAGTGGCCGCTCCTGTGCCCACGTCAGCATGTGGCGGTCAAATTCCATGAGCGGATGACGCACATCCATCAACAGAATCAAACCGCGTAAACACAGGCGTTCGCGCAGGTAATGGCTGAGATGGCGCTGCCATTCCAGCTTCATTTTCTCCGGCACTTTGGCATAGCCATAGCCCGGCAAATCCACCAGACGGCGCTCTTCATCGAGCTCGAAGAAGTTGATGAGCTGAGTGCGGCCCGGTGTTTTTGAGGCACGGGCGAGCTGACGCTGACGCGTCAGGCAGTTGATCGCGCTCGATTTACCGGCATTGGAGCGTCCGGCAAAAGCGACTTCATGGCCGATATTCGGCGGGCACAAGGCCAGCGTTGGCGCACTGATCTGAAATTGCGCCTGAGCCAATTTGCCCAGAATATGTTCAGCGTCCGTCATGGTTCGCGCTCAGCCGTAAAAGCGGATAGTTTATAGGGCTACACCCTGTATGGGCACTGCGTTATACTGCCGTGATGAACTCTTTGCACGTCAATTGCAGTGTCTGAGCTGCTTTAGCTGCCACCGTTGCACCCTGCGGAGCGAGTCATGAAGAAATTTTTGCTGATGTTATGTGTGTCGGTTGCTGCAGCCACGGCTGCTCACGCAGCATCAACCGAACAGCGTTATGCGCAAGCCTGTGCCAGTTGCCATAATGCCGGCGTGATGGCGGCACCGAAAAAGGGTGACACGGCAGCTTGGGCTCCACGCTTGAAGCAAGGTGATGCTGTGTTGTTGGCCCATGTGAAAAACGGTTACAAGATGATGCCGCCCAAGGGTCTGTGCAATGACTGCACCGATGCCGAATTCAAAGCGCTCATCAAGTTCATGTCCAAGTAAGTTTGATCGGAACAGCTCTCATGAAGAAGTTTCTCGCCACTGTTGTACTGTCGTTCAGCGCTGCTTCGGTAGCCCACGCAGCTGTTGTCATGCCCAAGGGTGATGCTGCTGCGGGTCAAGGCAAGGCCGCTGTTTGCGCCGCCTGCCATGGTGCGGATGGTAATAGCGCCGCCCCGACCTTCCCCAAGCTCGCTGGCCAGAACGCCAAGTACATCTATAAGCAGTTGCATGACTTCAAGGCCATGCGCCGCAACAACGCCATGATGCTGGGCTTTGCTTCGGCATTGAGCGATCAGGATATGGCTGATATCGCTGTCTACATGTCTGAGCAGAAACTGGCGGGTGGCGCTGCCAAACCGGATTTGGTTGCTCGTGGCGAAAAGCTTTTCCGTGGCGGCAACAAGGCTGTTGGTCTGGCGCCTTGCTCCGGCTGTCATGGCCCGGCGGGTCTCGGCAATACCTATGCCGCTTTCCCGCGTATTGGTGGACAGCATGCCGACTACACCAAGGCGCAGCTGATGGCCTTTCGTGCCGCCGGTCGTGACGACAATACCGACATGAAGCGTGGCAATGATGGCGCCAAGCCGGGTGAGCTCGGCCCCATGCAGATGATTGCAGCCAAGCTGTCTGACAAGGATATCGACGCCCTGGCCTCATACATTCAAGGCCTGCGTTAAGTCCCGCATTATGCCTTTTGTTGTAAAGCTGCCCCGCTCTAGCGGGGTTTTTTCTATTAGGCATTTACAGCGTGGCTGTCAGCCGTGACTACATGAAGGCGTTAAATTCTCAATTCTCCGTAGACTGATAAGGGTAAAAAAATGAAGAAGTGGTTTCTGGCGGCATTTTTGTCAGTGATGCCTGTTCTGGCGTCGGCATTCGTTCCGGTCGAAGGCAAGGACTACAAAATCTTGTCCAATCCGACGGTAGCGCCGGCCAAGGGTCAGATCGAAGTGGCGGAGTTTTTCTGGTACGGCTGTCCGCACTGCTACACCCTTGAGCCTCATGTGGCGGCCTGGTTGAAAACCAAGCCTGCCAATGTCAAATTCAGCCGCATTCCTGCCGCACTGAATCCGGTCTGGGAAGCTAATGCTCGCGGCTATTATGTGGCCGAGGCCTCGGGCGTGCTGGAGGCAAGTCATGCAGCCCTGTTTGATGCGATTCAAGTGCGCAAGGAGCGTCTCTTTGATCAGGCCAGTCTGGCGGCTTTCTATGCCCGTTTTGGCGTGAAGGCCCAGAACTTCAATGGCTTGTATCAGTCGTTTGCAGTCAGTGCCCGCATTGCCCAGTCGCGCAATCTCGCTATCCGCTATCAGCTCAGCGGAGTACCGGCCATGGTCGTGAACGGCAAGTACTTGGTCTCCGGCGACTCCGGTCGTGTGGTAGAGGTCGTCAAGGCCTTGATCGAACGCGAACGCTTAGCCAAGTAGGCTTGAGCAGTTATTGCTCGGGGTGCCAGTTCAGCGCTCCGAGCATGATCAGCCTCAGCTGTTTGGTGGTGCGGTTGATCAGCCCCTCTGCCTCTTCATCGTCTTGCGACATGGCCAGCAGGTCGAGCGCCAAGTGAATTACCGTATTCACCACCAAGTCGGCAAGCATCGCCAGATCTTCCACCGGGAAACGGTGAAAAGCCGGCCATTTCTGCAGGTCTTCTGAAAGTTCAGCAACAAAGTGCCGGATTTCGGCATGAATGGCTTGGCGCACCGAAGGTGGTCCGCCTGCACGTTCGCGAGCCAGAAATTCGAAATACAAAGGTTGTTCGCGAATGAAGGCAACCAGTGTGCGAACGGATTCGTTGACAGCGGCCCCGCCTTGAGCGCGCACGCGCACTTCACGCATCATGCGGCGCAGAGTCTGGCAAGATTCGGCGGCAATATTGAGGCCGAGCGCCTCCATGTCGGGGAAGTGGCGGTAAAAGCCGGTTGGCACAAGACCAGCCTGACGAGCGACTTCACGCAAACTGAGCCCGGAAAAGCCGACGCCTTCATGCATAAGCGTGAGTGCAGCATCGATCAGCGCATGGCGGGTTTGAAGCTTTTTCTCTTCGCGTAAAGCCATTGGCCACTGTCCAAAATGCGTGGGTGCATTCTAGCACCAGTGCAAGGCCGCTCAGAAGCCATTGGATGAGCGGCAACATACGCGGTAGAGTAAAAACCCATGCTATCAGGGAGTCACCATCATGTCGTTGTTAACACGAATTGAAGCACTGAAGGATCTGGTTCAGGAGGCCGTGGACAAGGGCGCAACCACAGTTGAGCAGATTCATCAAACCATTGCCGCCATGCCGCTGGATGCGCTAGAGAAGCGCGGCCTGCTTAATGATAAGACTTCGGGGCTGCGTGAGACTCAAGCCGAGACCATTGGCACGGTTTACAATGCTATTCGCCGGGTCAATCAGGAAATTGGCGACTTGGCTTCGGGCTTGATTGAAACACTCGAAGATCAGATTGCTGCGCAAAAGAATATCGGCAAGAAGTCCTGATAAACTGCGATTCCATTTTGTTTCCGGGAGCTCCCGCCGTGGCGCGCAAACCGCATCTGCTGATTATTCTCGATGGCTTTGGCCATAGCGAGAGCAGTGACTCCAATGCCATTCGCGCGGCGCACATGCCTCATTGGCAGGCATTGCTGCAGTCTTGCCCGCATGGCCTGATCTCAGGCTCGGGCGAAGATGTAGGCCTGCCTGACGGGCAGATGGGTAATTCCGAAGTTGGTCACATGAATCTGGGTGCCGGGCGTGTGGTCTATCAGGACTTCACCCGTATCACCAAGGCCATTCGTGATGGCGAGTTTGCCTCGAATCCGGCGATCTCAGGCGCGGTAGCCAAGGCCGTTGCGGCGGGTAAAGCCGTGCATATTCTCGGCCTGCTGTCGGCGGGTGGTGTGCACTCTCATGAAGAGCATCTCCACGCCATGGTGGATGCCGCAGTTGCCCAAGGCGCACAGCGAGTCTATGTGCACGCTTTCTTGGATGGTCGTGACACGCCGCCTCGCTCTGCAGAGCCGTCACTGCTGGCCATGGAGGCGCATCTCCGGGCCACGGGCAAGGGCCGAGTAGCCTCCGTCATCGGCCGCTATTTTGCGATGGATCGCGACAATCGTTGGGATCGTGTCGAATCTGCCTATCGTCTGTTGACCGAGGGTATTGGCGAGCGTACTTGCTCTACAGCGGTGCAGGCACTGCACGCCTCTTATGCAGCAGGTGTGAATGACGAGTTTGTCACCGCCAGCGTAATTGCGGCTGATGGCGAAGCGCCGGTACTGATTGCGGATGGCGATGCGGTCATTTTCATGAATTTCCGGGCAGATCGTGCGCGCGAAATCACCAAGGCGTTTGTCGATAGTGATTTCAAGGGTTTTGTCCGTGCCAAGACCCCGAAGCTGGCCGACTTCGTCATGCTCACCGAGTACAGTGCAGCGATCAAGGCGGCAGTGGCGTACCGGCCAACATCGCTAGTGAATTCGCTGGGCGAATACCTGGCGGGTCTGGGCAAAACCCAGCTGCGCATTGCCGAAACAGAAAAATACGCGCATGTGACCTTCTTTTTCAGTGGCGGTCGCGAAGAGCCCTATGCTGGCGAAACACGCATTCTGGTGCCATCACCGAATGTGGCGACCTACGATTTGCAGCCTGAAATGAGTGCAGCCGAAGTGACCGACAAGCTGGTGGCGGCCATCGCCTCTGGTGAGCATGATGTGTTGATCTGCAACTATGCGAATGGCGACATGGTAGGCCATACCGGCGATTTTGAGGCCGCCGTGAAGGCCTGTGAGACGCTTGATACCTGTGTTGGCCGTTTGGCCGAGGCGGTTCGCAAGGCTGGTGGCGATATGTTGATCACGGCAGACCACGGCAATGTTGAGCAGATGCGAGATAACGCGACGGGTCAGGCGCACACGGCTCATACTTGTGAACTTGTGCCCTTTGTCTACCTCGGGCAGCAGCAGAGCGTTGAGATCGCAGCGAATGGTGTTCTCTCCGATGTGGCACCGACTTTGCTGCATCTCATGGGATTGCCACAGCCGACAGAAATGACAGGTCGTAATCTCGTCATAGCGGTTTGATTTAGCGTTTAAGGAAGTCTCATGCGGTTTTTCTTGTTACCTGCGTTTTATATGGCTGTAGCCTGTTTTTTGCCATCAGGCGCTTGGGCTGAATCTACCGGTCAATTGCGTGCGCAGGCACAGTCGGCAAAGTCTGATCTCGCCAGTGTTCAGCGTGAAATCAAGACGGCGCAGAAAAAACTACGCCTGACGCAATTCGAGCGTAACAAGCAGCTGAATGCCCTGAAACAAGCGCAAATACAGATCAATGCGTTGGAAAAATCATTGGCGGCGAGTGCGAAAGAGAAGCGCCAGCGTGAAGATCGCATGGTGGTGCTGAAGCAACGCCAGCGCGAGCTTTCGGCAGCGAAGCGGAGCCAGCTGGCACAGCTCAAGGCAGATGTGCAGCAATCTTATCGTGCTGGTCATGATGATTATTTCAAGTTGCTGTTGAATCAGGAAAATCCTGCCTTGTTTGCGCGCCAGCTGCGCTATTTCGGTTATCTGCAGAAGGCTCGCAGCGAACGAATTACTGAACTGGATGGAACGCTGACGGAGCTGGCGGCGCTGGAAATTGAAGAGAAGGAGCAGATTGTTCGTCTGGAAGAGCTGGCGGTAAAGCTCACGCAGGAGCAGACCCAGCTCAATTCAGCGAAAGAGCAGCGCTCGGTGGCGTTGAAGATCCTTAATAGCGAGATCAAGGAGCAAGGTAAAAACCTGAAGTCGCTGAAGCAGGATCAGGCGGCCTTGCAGTCCTTGATGCGTCGTCTCGAGCGTGTGGCGCGCGATCAGGAGCGTCAGGAGCAGCAGCGTCGCCGCAATGAAGAGCGGGCGGCGAGAGAGGCCAGCAAGGGTTCGAGTAAGGTTGTTAAACCGGCACCGGTCGAGAAGAAGGAAACGATCTGGAGTCAGGAGCCGGATTACACGGCACCCTATCGCGGTAATTGCAGCTTGCCGGCTTCCGGCGGCATTCGTGCCCAGTTCGGCTCGGCGCGTGGCGGCGGGCTGCGCTGGAATGGCATTGTGATTGCGGCAGCATCCGGGGCGCCGGTTAAAGCGGTGAAGTCTGGCAAGGTCTTATATGCAGACTTCCTGCGTGGCTACGGCAAGCTTGTGATTGTGGATCACGGCCGTGGTTTCATGTCGCTCTATGGCTACAACCAGAGTCTGCAGGTCGGCGTTGGCGATAATGTCTCGGCTGGTCAGACACTGGCATCTGTCGGTGCTGGCACGGGCGATACCGAGTCAGGCCTGTACTTCGAGACACGCCTGCGGGGTCGTCCGAGCCAGCCCGGCAACTGGTGCAACTACTGATTAGAGGCGCGCTCTTTAGAGAGGCGCTCTTTAGAGTCGCATCGTAATCCCGCGATCGGCCAAGTACTGCTTGGCCTGCGGGATGCTGTATTCGCCGAAGTGAAAGATGCTGGCGGCGAGCACGGCATCGGCACCGCCCTCGAGAATGCCATCGGCTAGATGCTGCAGATTACCAACGCCACCGGAGGCGATCACCGGCACATTCACGGCGTTGGTGATGGCGCGTACCAGCGGCAGGTCATAACCGGCCTTGGTGCCATCCGCGTCCATACTGGTCAGCAGAATTTCCCCCGCACCATACTCGGCCATGCGCACGGCCCAAGCCACGGCATCGATGCCGGTGCGGTTGCGTCCACCGTGCGTGAAAATCTCCCAGCGGCCGGGTTCGCCAACAGCTGAAACGCGCTTGGCGTCAATCGCGGCGACGATGCACTGGGCACCAAAACGCTGCGACGCTTCGGCGACAAATTCGGGGCGCTTAACCGCTGCCGAGTTGATGCTGACCTTGTCGGCACCGGCATTGAGCATGCGCCGAATATCCGCCACCTCGCGAATGCCGCCACCGACGGTGAGCGGCACGAACACCTGCGAGGCCATACGCTCGACGGTGCGCGCCATGGTGTCGCGGCCTTCGACGCTGGCGGTAATGTCGAGAAAAGTGATCTCGTCGGCGCCCTGCTCGTCGTAGCGGCGAGCGACCTCGACCGGATCGCCGGCATCGCGGATATCAAGAAATTTCACGCCTTTGACGACGCGACCTTGATCAACATCGAGGCAGGGAATGATGCGCTTGGCGAGACTCATGCAGAAATACCGTGATTTGGCAGGCGGCGATTTTAGCATGGGTACTGGCGGGTCGCCTGCCCGACTATAATGCCCGCCACTTTGTTATCCATCGAGCGCTGCCTGTGTCGGTCAATTCATCGCATTACGACGTCATTGTGATTGGCGGCGGCGCTTCCGGCCTGATGTGCGCGATGGCGGCAGGTCAGCGCGGCCGACGTGTGCTGGTGCTCGACAGCAGCAACAAGATCGGCAAGAAGATCCTGATGTCGGGCGGTGGCCGCTGCAATTTCACCAACTACTTTGTCGAGCCGGACAACTTCCTCTCGGCCAATCCGCAGTTCTGCATTTCGGCGCTGAATCGCTATACCCAGTGGGATTTCATCGCGCTGGTCGAGAAGCATCGCATCCCGTATCACGAGCGTCTGCATGGCCAACTCTTCTGCGACGAGTCGGCGAAAGACATCCTAGCGATGTTGGTCAGCGAGTGCGAACAGGCTGGCGTGCAGATCAAGACACATTGCGAGATTCAGCAGGTGCAGGCGGGCGATGCCTTGCCGATTCGTTTTGCGCTGACCACGACGCAGGGCAAGCTCAGCGCCGAATCGCTGGTGGTGGCCAGCGGCGGGCTGTCGATTCCGACCTTGGGCAGCAGCGGTTTTGGCTATGATCTGGCGAAGCAATTTGGCCACACCGTGCTGCCGTTGCGCGCCGGACTAGTGCCGTTCACCTTTAGCGATGGCTTGAAGGCGGTGACGGAGCGTCTCAGCGGCCTTGCCGCGCCTGTCAGTCTCAGCGTGGCGGACACGACCTTTACGGAGAACCTGCTGTTCACGCATCGCGGCCTGAGCGGGCCGGCGGTGCTGCAGGTGTCGAACTACTGGCAGCTGGGCGAGAGCATCCACGTTGATCTGTTGCCGGGTGAAGACATTGAGGCGTGGCTGAAAGAGCAGAAGCGTCTGCATGCCAAGAGCCTGCTGCGCACCCTGCTCAGCGAGCGGCTGGCGAAAGCGCTGGTGCTGGAGTTGCAGACCTTGCTCTGGCCGGGCTGGGCCGAGACGCCGATGGCAGCTATCTCGGATGCGGCCCTGGTCGAGTTGGCGCAGCAGCTGCAAGCCTGGACGCTGAAGCCGGCCGGCACCGAGGGCTATCGCACGGCTGAAGTGACGCTGGGCGGTGTCGATACGCACGAGCTGTCATCGCGCACGATGGAAAGCAGGCGTCAGGCCGGGCTCTATTTCATTGGTGAAGTCGTGGATGTGACCGGCTGGCTGGGCGGCTACAATTTTCAGTGGGCATGGTCATCGGGCCATGCCGCGGGTCAATTTGTTTGAGGGCGGGTCATGAACGAAAAGCGCTTTGTTGATCCGCTCCAGGGCGTGACGCTGGAAAACATGCTGACGCATCTGGTGGCGCGTTATGGCTGGGTGGAGATGGGCCGTGTCGTGGATATCCGCTGCTTCAACGACAATCCCAGCATCAAGTCCAGCCTGACTTTTTTGCGCCGCACGCCGTGGGCACGCGATAAAGTTGAAGAGCTGTATCGCCGCAGCCTCTAAAATACGTCGCTGAATTATCGAGCGGCATTGCTAGGCCGAGCCGCTTCTACCGAGATATCGAGAAAAAATCATGCTGCGACTGACTGACTTCAAGCTGCCACTGGAACACAGTGACGACGCCCTGCGCGCGGCCATTCTGCTGCGTCTCGGTGTGAGCGCGAACGAGCTGCTCAGCTTCAGCGTCTATAAGCGCAGCTACGATGCCCGCAAGCGCGGCCACATCGTGCTGATTTACAGCCTCGATGTTGCGCTGAGCAATGAGGCGGCTGTGCTGGCTCGCCTGGCTGGCGATGTGCACGTCGGCTTGTCGCCGGATACGACCTACCAGTTTGTCACTGAGCCGCCGCAGGGCGACTTCCTGCGCCCTGTTGTCATTGGCTTTGGCCCTTGTGGCCTGTTCGCGGCGCTGATCCTGGCGCAGATGGGCTTGAAGCCCATCGTGCTCGAGCGTGGCAAGGCTGTGCGTGAGCGCACCAAAGATACCTGGGGCTTGTGGCGCAAGCGCGAGCTGGAGCCGGAGTCGAATGTGCAGTTCGGCGAGGGCGGCGCCGGCACTTTCTCCGACGGCAAGCTTTACAGCCAGATCAAGGATCCGCAGCATCATGGCCGCAAGGTGCTGACCGAGTTCGTCAAAGCCGGTGCACCGGCCGAGATTCTCTACGTCAGCAAGCCGCACATCGGCACCTTCAAGCTGGTCACAGTCATTGAAACGATGCGCAAAAGTATCGAGGCCCTAGGTGGTGAAATTCGTTTCAGTCAGCGCGTTGAGAGTTTGCACATCGAGGCTGGCCAAATGCGCGGCGTAACCCTAGCCAGTGGTGAGCAGATCCGCAGCGACCACGTCGTGCTCGCGGTCGGCCACAGTGCCCGCGACACCTTCGAGATGATCCATGCGCGCGGTGTCTACGTGGAGGCCAAACCCTTCTCCATCGGCTTCCGCGCTGAGCATCCGCAATCACTGATTGATGCCTGTCGCTTCGGCCCGCAGGCCGGCCATCCGATATTGGGCGCGGCCGACTACAAGCTGGTGCATCACGCGAAAAATGGTCGTTCGGTCTACAGCTTCTGCATGTGTCCGGGCGGCACCGTGGTGGCCGCGACTTCGGAGCCGGGGCGCGTGGTCACCAACGGCATGAGCCAGTACTCGCGCAACGAGCGCAACGCCAACAGCGCTATCGTGGTCGGCATCTCGCCGGATGACTATCCCGGTGGCCCGCTGGCCGGCATCGACTTTCAGCGCCGGCTGGAGTCGCAGGCGTATGTTATGGGCGGCAGCGATTACAACGCGCCGGGGCAGTTGGTCGGCGACTTCATCGCCAAGCGGCCATCGCGCGAGTTCGGCAGCGTGCAGCCGTCGTACAAGCCCGGCGTCACGCTGGGCGAGCTCGATGCCAGCCTGCCCGACTATGCGATTGCGGCCATCCGCGAGGCGCTGCCGGCCTTCGATCGGCAGATCCGTGGCTACGCCATGCAGGATGCCGTGCTCACTGGCGTGGAGACGCGTACTTCATCGCCGATTCGCATCAAGCGCGGGTTGGACTTTCAAAGCATCAACACCAAAGGTCTGTACCCGGCCGGTGAGGGTGCGGGCTATGCCGGCGGCATCCTGTCGGCGGGGGTGGATGGCATCAAGGTCGCGGAGGCGGTGGCGCGGAGTTTGGTGGACGGGCACTAGCCCGCACATCGAAAAGTGAGATTGATGCGCTGTTCGCCCAGCACGTCGTGCTGCCCCGTCTTCAGCGGCAATACTCCGTGAAAACGCAGGCGCGCTGGCCCTCCCCAGACCAGCACATCGCCATGGCGTAGCGGCACGCGCAAGGTCTTGTCGCTGCGCTCCATTCCACCCAGCTGAAACATCGCTGGCAAGCCCAGCGACACCGACACGATGGGTTGGCTGAAGTCTTTTTCGTTGCGATCCTGATGTAGCGTCATGCGAGCGCCCGGCTCATAGCGATTGATCAGGCAGGCATCGGGCGTGAAGTTGGCGTAACCAGCCTCAGCGGCTGCGGATTGCGCCAGTGCCAGCAGTGCATCCGGCAATGCTGGCCAGGGCTGCCCCGTTTCAGGATCGAGCTCGCTATAGCGATAGCCCTTGCGGTCGGAGATCCAGCCGAGACGACCGCAGTTGCTGATTGCCACTGACATGCGAAAGCCGCCGGGCGTGATCAAGTGCCGCAAAGGTGCTGCGGCCGTTATTGCGTGGACGGCGTCCAGCACAGCCCCGGCCTCCGTCAGCGCAAAGCCATGCAGAAGAACCGCACCGGGCCCCAGCGCTTCATGGTCCCGGCGGATGGGTTCGCCAAAAAGATCGTCGATCATGCTCAAGATCGGGCTTCGCGCGCCAGCAGCTCGCGCTTGCGCTCAATGCCCCAGCGATAGCCCGAGAGTGCGCCATCCTGACGAATGATGCGATGACAGGGAATGGCCACGGCCAGTGCATTCGCTGCGCAGGCACTGGCAACGGCGCGCACAGCCCGAGGCGATCCGATGGCGGCCGCCAGCTCGCTGTAGCTCAGCGTGCGGCCGGCCGGAATGGCGCGTAGTGCCTGCCAGACGCGCTGTTGAAACGCGGTGCCACGGATATCCAGCGGAAGATCGAGGCCGATTGCCGGCGCTTCGACAAAACCGACCACCTGCGCGATGCGCTGCTCGAAAGCAGCATCGCCACCGAGCAGCTGCGCCTGCGGAAATCTGTCCTGCAAATCCTGCAGCAGCACCTCAGGGTCATCGCCCAGCAGAATCGAGCAGATGCCCCGGCCGCTTTCCGCGACCAGAATGGCGCCCAGCGAACACGCGCCTACGGCAAACTGAATGTCGGTATTGATGCCGCCTGCACGCCAGGCTGATGGGGTCATGCCGAGCACTGCATCGGCTTGCTCGTAGAAACGGCCGCTAGAGCCATAGCCGGCCTCGTGCAGGGCATTCGTAATGGTGGGCTGGCGAGCCAGCTCGGTACGCATATGTTCGGCACGATGCCCGCTCGCGTAAGCCTTCGGTGTCACGCCTGTCGCGGCTTTGAACAGCCGATGAAAATGCCAGGCACTGACGCCGACATGCGCCGCCAGCATATCCAGCGTTGGCGAGATTTCTGCGGTCTCGATCAGGCGGCAAGCTTCAGTGACTCTCTGTCCGTGATATTCGGCAAGCTTGGCGCGGCTGGTCATGATCTGGTTCTCGCAGTCATTCGTTGATAGGTCTGACTGTAGCCAGCCCCTGACGGCCACGCACTCCGAAGCTTGCTATTTTGCCGGACGGTACGCGCAGAAACCCGGTTTCGGCCCGACCTTCGGGTGTTGCCGGCAGGTGTTCGGGCGCTGATCGTAAACTGTGCAGCGTCGTGTCGTCGGATGCAGATAGAGGCAATCGCCATTGCCGCGCTGTGCCAGCGTGAAGACTTCGCGCTTGTGGCTGAAGTGGCCGATGATCCGCGCCTTCTCTAGCCGTCGCGCGATCAGCCGGACCGGCTCGCCGCGCTCGAACTCATCCACGACGCCGAGACGGATGAGATCATCCAGCCGCACTTCCACCGGCAGCGTGCAGCAGCTGGCGTGGCAATCGCCGCAGAGACCATTGTGATAGCGATGCCAGGTGTCGAGCCGATCAATGTCAGCAGCGCGCAGAGGGATGTGACTCATAACGGCGGCCCCGCTTTTTGTGCAGTGAGCTGGCCGGCTCAGGCGTCAGCCAGCGCCTGCGCTTCGGCCAGATCCAGCGTGCCTTCGTAAATGGCGCGGCCAGTGATGGTGCCGATGACGCCATCGCCACGCACGCGCAGCAAGCCGCGAATGTCATCGAGATTGGTGACGCCGCCGGAGGCGATGATGGGCAGGCCGGAATCGCGCGCCAGCTTCGCGGTGGCTTCGACATTGACGCCCTGCATCATGCCGTCGCGGGCGATGTCGGTGTAGACAATGGCGCTGATGCCATCGGCCTTGAACTGGCGCGCCAGATCGACCGCTTGCACGCTCGACACTTCCGCCCAGCCATCGGTGGCGACCCAGCCATCTTTCGCATCAATGCCCACGATGACGCGGCCCGGAAACGCCTTGCAGGCCTCGCGCACGAAGCTCGGCTCCTTCACCGCCTTGGTGCCGAGAATCACGTACGCCACGCCGGCACGAACATAGGCCTCGATGGTCTCCAACGAGCGGATGCCGCCGCCGATCTGCACCGGCAGCCGTGGCCAGCGCGTAGCAATCGCCCGCACGATCTCGCCATTCACCGGCTCACCGGCGAAGGCACCGTTGAGATCGACCAGATGCAGACGCCGTGCGCCCTGTGCCACCCATTGTGCTGCCACGCCGATGGGGTCATCCGAAAATACGGTGTCGTCTTCCATGCGGCCTTGCTTGAGGCGAACGCAGGCACCGTCTTTCAGGTCGATGGCGGGGATGATCAGCATCAGGGTCTCCAGTTGAGAAAGTTGTGCAGCAGACGCAGGCCGTCTTTCGCGCTTTTTTCCGGGTGGAATTGCACGGCAAAGAGGTTGCCCTCGGCGATGGCGCAGGAGAACGGCAGACCGTACTCGCACTCGCCGGCGCTCAGCTCCGGGCGCTCAGGCACGCAGTAATAACTGTGCACGAAATAGAAACGCGAGCCGTCGGCAATGCCGTCCCAGAGCGCGTGTTGCTGCGACTGGCGGACATTGTTCCAGCCCATGTGCGGTACTTTCAGGCGCTGTTCGCGCACCGCCGGTACATCGTTGAAAAAGCGCACGCTGCCCGGATAGATGCCGAGGCCATCGACCCCTCCATTCTCATCCGAGCGACCGAGCAGCGCCTGCATACCGACACAGATGCCGAGCAGCGGCTTCTGCTGCACCAGCTCGCGCACCACGCTTTCGATGCCATGACGCTGCATCTCCGCCATGCAGTCGCGCATCGCGCCCTGACCGGGCAGTACGATGCGATCGGCCGCGCGAATCACCGCCGGATCATCCGTGACCGTGACGCGGGATGCGCCAACCTGCTCCAGCGCTTTCGCGACGGAGTGCAGGTTGCCCATGCCGTAATCGAGGACAGCGACTGAGGTCACAGCGAGCCTTTGGTCGACGGCATCTGCCCAGCCATACGCGGATCGACTTCAACGGCCATGCGCAGTGCGCGCCCGAAAGCCTTGAACAGCGTCTCGGCCTGATGGTGCGAATTGCGACCACGCAAGTTGTCGAGGTGCAGCGTGACGTTGGCGTGGTTCACGAAGCCCTGGAAGAACTCGTAGAACAGATCCACATCAAATGTGCCGATGTGGCTGCGCGTGAACTCGCAGTGCATCTCCAGACCGGGACGGCCGGACAGGTCGATGACCACGCGCGACAGCGCTTCGTCGAGCGGCACATAAGCGTGGCCGTAACGACGGATGCCGGTCTTGTCGCCGACCGCTTGCGCGAACGCCTGACCTAGCGTGATGCCGCAGTCCTCGGCGCTGTGGTGATCATCAATATGGTGATCGCCCTCGCAGACCAGCGTGATGTCGATGAGGCCGTGACGCACGACCTGATCCAGCATGTGGTCGAGAAACGCCATGCCGGTACGCAGGTCGCCCTGGCCGGTACCGTCGAGATTCACGGCGGCGCGAATCTTCGTTTCCTTCGTGTTGCGAACCACTTCCGCGATGCGTGCGGTCATGCTGAGCCCCATCGGCAATCAAGCCGGCTGTGTTAGAGCTGGCGATTATAGCCGCACTGGGCACGACCTAGGTACACTCTGGTGATTACTCAGGATGTCATCATGCCCGTTACCGCCCGTAGTCAATCGTTACCGCTTGCGCCCGAACTCGCCGAACGCCTGCACAAGCTCGAGCCTGCCCTGCTGCTGACGCCGCCGACTAGCGATGCCACGCTCTACATCGGCTGGTTCAACGACAAGCCGATTTCCGCAGCCTGGGCCTGCGGCATCGCGGAAGGTCGCCAGCTCAGTCACTTTGCCATCCACCCGGCGACGCGTGGTCGTGGCGTGCTGGCGCGGCTGGCGCAGGAAATTCGCGAGCTGGAGAACAGCAGTGGTCATCGTGTTCTGTCGGCAGATGATTATTCGACGCTGGACTGATGGCGACGGCACTGCAGAAACGGGTTGTGACTTTGCCGGCTGCCGCTACAATGCCGGTCTGCTGCATGCGGGCGTCGTATAATGGTAATACCCTAGCTTCCCAAGCTAGAGCCGTGGGTTCGATTCCCATCGCCCGCTCCAACTGATCATCCTCGAATCTAAGACCGACTCAGGCCGCCGCACGGTGCATCGCATCAGCAGCCAGCATAGGGTCGCCCGTTGCCACAAAGGCGTCCAGCCACGCACGATAGTTGTGTACGGTGGGAATGTGGTTCGGGTGAAAGCCGGGCTTATAGTAGCTGCCGACCATCGGCAAAAGTCGACCCAGTACCCCTTTGCGGGGGCCAGCCAGCCAAGGCAAACCTTTCACATACATAGTCAGGCGTTGACGCGTGGTGAAGCCATCCATCTTCAACATATGCCACGGTGCAATCACCGTATAGAGGCTGAAGGCTAGCGTGGCGTGAGTCATTGCAGTGACACGAAGGCCATAGCCAACATTCGCCACTTTTTGCATGACGTCAAACGCAACGGCTTTGTGCTCCATTTCTTCAATGGCATGCCAAGCAAACATGGCACGTACCCGCGAGTCGGTCCCTTCCAGCATGTCTTTTTCTGCAAAAAACAAATCCGCCATCATGGCGGTGAAATGTTCTAACGCCGCTGTCATGGCGATGTTGTATTCAGCGGAGAGCGTCTGTAAGCGATTTTCCGTGATCTCTTTGGTATGGCGCGTAAAGGCATCAATGGAGATCCCTTGACGACGTAGGCGCTCGTTATAGCTGGTGTGTACTTGCCCATGCTGACCTTCCTGCATGGAAAAATCCTTAACGGCTTGAAGCAGCTGAGGGTCAGTGATGCGATCACGGAATGCACGCACGGCAGAAATGAAATAACGCTCGCCATCGGGGAAGGTCGACTGCACGGCATCGAAGACGCGCGTTTTGAAGGCGTCACCTGCCATCCAGTAGCGCGGAATGTCATCGGCATCTAGCTGAAAGTTCATATTTTTACGTACAACGATATCTTCTTGGTATTCCGGCTTTGCCACGATGAATGCTCCTGAAACAATGGGCTGGAAATCATGGTATGAGCCACTGGAATATGTTAAGGATAAATACGCGACAAAAATGGATAAAAAGACGACAGCATGGCAATAGAGATTGGCTTGCACTTTGTCAGTATTCTGACCCAGGCGGCAGCACGCAGTGGCAGTGATTTGCGCGCTGTATTAGTTGCGCTCAACATAAGCGTTCACACTCGCGAAGGCCGGGCCGAACGTTTGCCGCTCAATATTCTGGTGTCGCTGTTCGAGCAATTAGCGGCAAGGTCACGAAAACAACGTTTTGTGTTTGCGTTAGCAGACGCCTTTAATTTTGATGATCAACCGGCTATTTCAGCACTCTTGGCCAGTGCCCATGATCTTCGGCAGCTTCTTCAGCTCTTACATTGGGTGCCTGAGGTGCTGCATCCGGAGCTCGCCTTTAGTGAAGAGGAAACACAAGGCTATATGCATATTCGCCCTACTGTTCAGTCAGTGGATCCTCGCTTAAAAGACCATCCTTTATTGATCGAGCTCATGACCGCGGTGACCTTGCGCTTAGCCAAACGCATTGCGCCGAACTTGCCGTTAGTCGAGCGTATTCACTTTGATCATGCACCTGCTGGCGATACAGGGGTGTATGAGGCGTATTTTGGTTGTCCGGTCATTTTTTACGCTAACGAAAATGCGTTGATCGGTAATGTAAGTCAGTTCGAACAACCCTTGCCCGGCAGCCTGCCACAGGCTTTTGAGCGCGCCGAGGAGACGGTGCGCGTGAAAATATTGGGCAATGGGATTAGTCAAACGATTCACATGCAGGCGGCACAATTATTACAACTTAAAATGTCATTACTGAGTGAGGGCTTGCTCGCTTTAGCGGCGGCCATGCAGTGCCACCCACGGCGCTTACAGCGAGAGTTGCAGGCGGCCGGCACGAGCTATGCGGCCTTACTGTCGCAGGCGCGCCATGAGCGTGCATCTGTAATGCTGCGCGATCAAGCATTGGATATTGAAAGTATTGCGCTGAAATTGGGTTTTAATGAGCGGCGCAGCTTTACCTTGGCATTTAAGCGCTGGCAGGGCATGACGCCATCCCAATATCGACAACAGCAGAAGTCGCCGAAAGTAGGAGCGCGATATGACGAGCGCTAAGATTTGGTTCTGCGGCGACACCCACGGTAGCTTCGAGCACATCATCGATGCCGTACGTCAGCACAAGCCTACGGCGGTGATTTTCCTCGGCGACTTGCAGGCTAATCAGCCGTTGCACGATCAGCTCAAAGCTATCCTCGAGCAGACGCAAATCTGGTTCATCCACGGTAATCACGATACCGGCAGCGATACGCACTACGACAATCTTTTTGCCAGCGAGCTGGCATCACGCAATCTGCATGGCCGCGTGGTAGACGTTGCGGGCTACCGAATTGCCGGTCTCGGTGGCGTGTTTCGCGGCCAGGTTTGGTTCCCACCAGAGCCGTGGCGGCATGTGTCGCCCGAGGATTTTCTTGCCCAATGCAGGTCAGATGAGCACTGGCGCGACGGCCTGCCGCGCAAGCATCGCAGCACGATTTTCCCCATCGAGATTGCCCGGCTGGCCGTGCAGCAGGCCGATATTCTGATCACGCATGAAGCCCCGAGCGCGCATCCGCATGGCTTTCAGCCGCTGGATGAGCTGGCGCAGCATCTGGGCGTGAAGCGCAGCTTTCATGGCCATCACCATGACCGTCGCGACTATCGTGAGCATTGGCCACGATTGGGCTTTGAGGCGCATGGCGTCGGCTTCAGAGGCATTACCGATGAGCTTGGCAACATTGTGCGTTGCGGCGATTACGACTAGCGCGTTTAGCGTGAAGGGTCGCGCCACTGCACAGGCGCTTCGGTTTCAGCCGGAGTGGCAGATGCTGGTGTGGCACACGTCCCGCAAGCATTGCAGCCGCTACCACAACCCGCCCCAGCCTCACCCGATTGCAGCCAGCTGCCCAGCTTGAGCCAGCCGGCTTTGGCTACGGCCTGTGCCAGTCGATTCTGCAGATTGCGCATCAGCGTCGGCATCAGCGTGCGCAGGAAGCGCCACAGACTCCAGCTCAGCAGCGCGCCGACCAGCACATTCTGGATCAACGCACTGAGGGTTAAATCAGGCGTCATGTCAGCCTCATGCGGTTAGCCAAAGAGCCGTCTGATAGGTAATGAACGAGGCCAGATACGCCAACCCAAACAGATAGCCCGTCATGATGCCGACCAGTCGCCACGAGCCGGTTTCGCGATGCACCGTGGCCAGTGTCGACAGGCATTGTGGCGCGAAGATGAACCAGACCAGCAGCGACAATGCCGTCGGCAGCGTCCACTGTGCGGCAATCAGCGAGCTGAGTTGATTGGCCACGATGGTTTCATTGCCGGAGATAGCGTAGACCGTGCCCAGCGCCGCCACGGCGACTTCGCGAGCCGCCAGTCCCGGAACCAGCGCAATCGATATCTCCCAGCCAAAGCCGATCGGTGCAAACACATGCGCGAGCAAGGCCCCGAGCTGGCCAGCGAAGCTGTAGTTGATGGCCGGCATCGTTGCACCTGCCGGCGGTGACGGGAAGGTGGCCATGAACCAGAGCAGAATCGTCACCGCGAGAATGATGCCGCCGACGCGCTTGATGAAGATCAGGGCGCGCTCTTTCAGGCCTATGAGCAGGCTCTTCGGGTCCGGCAGGCGATAGCTTGGCAGCTCCATGAGCAGGGCATGCTCGCTGCGATCTTTCTGCATCCACTTCATCACGGTGGCGACGGCCAGCGCGCTGAATATCCCGCCGAAATACAGCAGAAAGAGCACGATGCCCTGCAGGTTGAACAGGCCCCAGAGGCTCTGCGCCGGGATGAAGGCGGCGATCAGCAGTGTGTATACCGGCAGACGCGCCGAGCAGGTCATCAGCGGGGCGACCATGATGGTGGTGAGGCGGTCACGCGGGTCGGAGATACTGCGCGTGGCCATGATGCCGGGCACGGCGCAGGCGAAGCTCGACAGCAGCGGGATGAAGGCGCGCCCGGTGAGGCCGGCCTTGTGCATCAGGTGGTCGAGCAGGAAGGCAGCGCGCGGCAGATAGCCCGACTCTTCCAGCATGAGAATGAAGAAGAACAGGATCAGAATCTGCGGCAGAAACACCAGCACGCCGCCAACGCCGGCGAAAATGCCGTCATTGACTAGGCTGTGCAGGATGCCCGGCGGTATCCATGCGGTCGTGGCTTGACCCAGCGCTGCTATGCCGAGCTCGATGCCATTCATGAACGGTTCGGCCCAAGAGAACACGGCCTGGAAAATGAAGAACATAATCAGCGCTAGCCAGACTAGGCCGAAGACTGGGTGCAGCAGCACGCGATCGAGGGCATCGTCGCGGGCATCGGTCTGTGTCGGCATGACGACGCTGGTGGTGAGCAGGCGACGCACCTCGGCGTGTAGATCGGCATCGGGTGCCAGCAAGGGAGGCGTGATATCTGGCAAAGGCTGATCCAGCGCTGCCGAAAGCGAGGCCACGCCATCATGCCGCACGGCAATGCATTCCACGACTTGCACACCGAGGTCAGCAGCGAGCTGGGCGGTATTGATGCGGATGCCGCGACGCTTGGCGGCATCCATCATGTTCAGAACAAGCAACATGGGCTTGCCAAGGCGCTGAACTTCGAGCACGAAGCGCAGATGCAAACGTAGGTTGGTGGCATCGGCCACGCAGACGATCAGGTCCGGCTCTGCTTCGCCAGCCTGTTCACCGAGGCATACCGCGCGCGTGATGGCTTCATCTGGGCTGGTGCTGTTCAGGCTGTAGGCACCCGGTAGATCAAGCACATGCAGGGAGCGCCCGGATGGCAGAATGATGCGGCCTTCCTTGCGTTCCACGGTGACGCCGGCGTAATTGGCGATTTTCTGGCGAGCGCCGGTGAGCTGGTTGAATAGCGATGTCTTGCCACAATTCGGGTTGCCGACCAGCGCGATGCGGTGCGCGAGTTCGCTGCTCATGCGTTGATCTCCACCAGCACGCGATCGGCCTCGGCGCGACGCAGGGCGAAGCGGGTAAAGCCGATTTGTACCAGCAAGGGGTCATTGCCGACCGGACCTGTGGCGGTCAGGCGCACGGATTCGCCCGGCACAAAGCCGAGATCGGCAAGGCGCTGAGCAATGGCATCATTGCTGTAGGCAGCTTCCACGCGCTGCACGGTGGCAGTGGTGTAGCGAGGCAGGTCGGACAGGCGCACGGGCACAGAAGACTCGGAATAAAGATGAGAATTATTCTCATGTTTCGTGCGTCAGCTGTCAAATAAACAATGGGCGCGCTACATTTCACGCACACGCATGAGGGATCAGGTCATGAAACGCATTTTGCTGGTTATTGGCGCCATTTTCGCTGTTTTGCTGCTGTCTGTGTCGGCGTTGGCGGCTTATATCGTGCTGGTGCTCGACCCCAATGACTACAAGCAGGAATTGGCGTCGGCCGTGAAAAAGAAAACCGACATGGATATGACGCTGACCGGTCAGTTGGCCTGGCAGCTCTATCCGAACATCGGTATCAAGCTCGGTGAAACCACATTGACCGATCCGGCGCTGAAAGAAACGCTTCTGGCCGTGCAGCAGGCCGCCGTGTCGGTGCAGCTGATGCCGCTGCTGGCCGGCAAGGTCAGCGTCAATGCTGTGCTGCTGGATGGTGCGGCGGTGCGCTTCGTGCAGTACGCCGATGGCAAGACCAGCTGGGATCATCTGCTGGAAAAGCTGAAGAGCCCGGATGAGGAAGAGTCGAAGAAAGTCTCGTTCGCTATTGATACGCTGGATGTGAAAAACACGCAGCTGACGCTGGTGGATGAAAAGGCTGGCGTGACGCGCACGGTGTCGAAGGTGGCCGTGCAGGCTCAGGGTATCGACCCGGACAAGGCATTTCCGATCAAGGCGCAGTTCCAGTTCGCGCAAAAGGATGCCGCCGGCAAGACCCTGCTTGCTGACAACCAGATTGAAACCACCGTGGCGCTGAATCTGGAGGCCAAGCAGCATGTGCTGAGCGCGCTCAGTGTTAGCAGCCAGCTCAGTGGCAATGCGCTGCCGGCGCCGGTGGATATCGTCGCTAAGGCTGACGAAGTGAAGCTTGACCTGCCGGCGCAGCGCCATCAGGTGAAGGCCTTGACGCTGGGTGTGGATTATCGCGATGCCAAGCTCAAGCAGCCGGCGACGCTGAAGTTTGCCGGCGACATCAATGCTGATCTGGCCAAGCAGATCATTCAGCTCACCGGCATTACGCTGGATGTGCAGTATCAGGATGCCGGTCGCCCCATGCCGATCACGGCGAAAATCACCACGCAAGGGCAGGTCAATCTGGCTAGTGGTCAGGCCAGTCTGTCCAAGTTGAATATTGCTGCCACGCTGGCCGACAAGTCCTTGCCGAAAGCCATGCCGGTGAGCGTGAATACCTCGCTGGAAGCGAACTGGAAAACTGGGGATGTGCGCCTGCCCTCGCTGGTCGCGCAGCTGGCTGGCATTCGTGTCGATAGCCAGGTCGCCGTGAAACTGCCGGCGTTGGCGAGTGGCGCCAGCCCGGTCAGCAAGGGCATGAGCATCAATGGTTCGCTGCAGACGAATACTTTCAATCCGCGTCAGCTCATGGCGACGCTGGGCATGGCCGCGCCAGTCACCAAGGATCCGAAGGTCTTGCAGCGTGTCAGCATCAGCACGGCCATTTCTGGCGATGAGACACAGGTGCTGGCCAGCAATCTGCGTATCGCGCTCGATGGCAGCAATATCACCGGCGAGGCTGGCGTGCGCGAGCTGCCGAATGCCCGTCTCTATGCCCGCCTGAACCTCGATCAGCTCAATGCTGACAACTATCTGCCGCCATCAGCCGCGCCTTCTGCGGCTAAGGCAGATGCCGAGGCTACGAAGAAAGCGGTGGCTGGCTTACTGCCAGTAGCCTTGTTGCGCAGTCAGAACATCGATGTGGCACTGACGGCCGGTGCGCTCGACATCATGACCTATCCCATCCGTCAGTTCCGCGTGGCGGCCACGGCGCGTGGCGGCGTAGTGAATGTCAGCGAGTTGCGCGGCAGCATCTATAACGGCAGCTTCAGCGTGCCTGCCAATATTGATGTGCGTGGTGCCCAGCCGGTGATCAGCCTGAATCCGAACATCCAGAACATCGACCTTGGCCCTATCGCCAAGTCGGCACTGAAAAAAGATGTGTTCACCGGACGCATGAATTTCAATGGCTCCGTCAAGGTTGTGGGCAATGATACCGATGCTTGGATCAAGAGCGCGCAAGGCCCGAACACTCTGCGTCTGGATAACGGTTTGATCAAAGGCGTGAATGTCACCGATGCCCTGTTCAATGCTCTTGGCCAGTATCAGGCTTTTCTGCCGGCATTGACTGGCCGCGATGTCACGACATTGAAAGGTAAGGTGCGAGATACCGAAATTGTCAGCATGCTCGGCGAGACCAGCTTGAATCAGGGTGTGGTCAGCAACAAGTCCATGAAAGCTGATCTCAAGGACATTCAGGTCGGTGGCAACGGTACCTACAACTTGGTCACGCAGGATGTGGACTACCGTTTCCAGCTCAAGCTCGACAAGAAGTTCTGGGGCACGAAGTACGCCAAGATGGCCGAGTACCCGATTCCCGTGCGTTGCAACGGCAACCTGAAGGGCAGTTTTGCCACGCTCTGCGGGCTCGATCAGCAGGGCATGCAAGGGCTTGTTGCGCAGATGGCGCAGGCGCGTCTGAACGAAGAGGTCGACAAGGGCAAGGCCAAGCTCGAAACCAAGCTCAACGAAAAGCTGGGTGAAAAGCTCAATCCGCAGCAGCAAGAAGCCGTGAAGCAGATCTTTGATCTCTTCAAACGCTGATTTCGCGACGCGCGTACTGGACTGGTTCGACTGCCACGGCCGCAAGGATCTGCCGTGGCAGCAGGCCGTCACGCCCTATCGCGTCTGGGTTTCCGAGATCATGCTGCAGCAGACGCAGGTGGCTACGGTTATCCCCTATTTCGAGCGCTTCATGCTGCGCTTCCCGACCCTCGCCGATCTCGCGCAAGCGCCGCTGGATGATGTGCTGCACCTGTGGACCGGTCTCGGCTACTACGCCCGTGGCCGCAACCTGCACAAGGCCGCGCGCCTAGCTCTGACCGAGCATGGCGGTGAGCTGCCGGAGTCGGTGGATGACCTGAGCGCTCTGCCGGGCATAGGCCGCTCCACCGCAGGTGCTATCCGCTCGCTGGGCCATGGGCTGCCCGCCGCCATTCTCGATGGCAATGTGAAGCGCGTGCTTGCGCGCCATGAAGCTCTCGCTGGTGACCCCGCTAAGACCGATGTGCTCAAACAGTTCTGGGCCGTCGCCGAAGCCCACACGCCGGCATTGCGCACCGCCAACTACAATCAGGCCATGATGGATCTGGGCGCGACTCTGTGCACGCGCAGCAAGCCGGCCTGTGGCATCTGCCCCTTGCATGACAGCTGCCAGGGACGGCTGAGCGGAAGCCCCACGCAATATCCGCAGAAAGTGCGCAAAGCGGCCGTGCCCGAGAAATCGGTGCGTTTCGTGATGCGGCTCAACGAGCAAGGACAGGTCTGGCTGCAGCAGCGCCCGGCGGTGGGTATCTGGGGCGGCTTGTGGAGCTTCCCCGAGCAGCCGGTCGAGCTGTCGCTGCCGGCCGCCGCCGAATCCTGGCCTGCGTTCTGGCATGTTTTCAGCCATTTCCGTCTGCATATTCACCCCGTCATCGAGCGCGTGAATCGAGATGACGCACTGGCGGTTAACGAAGCCAATGGCCAGTGGGTTACACTTCCGCCCCTGCCGGCGGCATTGCCTGCCTTGGGCTTGCCGACCCCCGTCCAACAGTTGTTACAGCGCCTGCAAGCGCTAGTGGAGACCGAGACATGACGCGTTTGGTGCAATGCCGAAAATTGAAGCAAGAGCTTGAAGGCCTCGCTTTCCCGCCATTCCCCGGAGCCAAGGGCCAGGCCATCTTCGACACTGTCTCCAAAGAAGCCTGGATGCAGTGGCTCAAGCACCAGACCATGCTCATCAACGAAAACCACCTGAAGGTCATGGAGCCGTCATCGCGCCAGTTTCTCGAAGAGCAGCTGGAGAAATTTCTCAGTGGTGATGACTACGAGCGCCCGAAAGGCTGGGTTCCCGAGAAATGAGTACAGCGCAAGCAGTCCCAACGCGCGGCCCGACCTCCTTGGTCGAGCTGGCGCGCCAATACGCATACATCGCCCCTACTAAAGTGCATTGGGGTGACATGGACGCGCTGGGCCACGTCAATAACGTGGTCTATTTCAAGTATCTGGAAAACACCCGTCTGACGATGATGGAGTCCCTGGGCATCTTCCCGCGTCTGTTCGAAGAAGGCACCGGACTAGTCATCGCCGATGCTCATTGCCGCTACAAGGCGCCCGTGGTTTATCCCGATACGCTGCACATCGCCGTCCGCGCCGAGCTCATTGGCGACGACCGCGTACGCTTTCACTACGCGTTGTTCAGCGAAAGCCTGCAGCGCGTCGCCGCTGAAGCTGAAACCATCCAGGTCTGCGTGAGCCCGCAAAACGGCCGCAAAACCGCCATGCCAGAGTGGTTCCGGGAGTCGCTTTCCCGCCTGACCTGAGCTGTGGATAGCAAAAAGGGGTTTATCGTGGTTGCGCGCTAAAAGATGCGCGCAACCACGATAAACCCCTTTTTGCATGCAACCGTCTGGTGAGCAGTACCGCACTAGCGGTGTGTAACCATTCGGAGAGTTTCAATCAGATACTGCGGTGACTGGCCCAGCGACTACTAGCACTCCAGCTAAACGAAACCCTCAGACAGTACGCTGCCCTCAACGGGTACGTGGGTGTGGAGAGATATTCTCCGCGGCGGGCATCCTAGCCCGCAGTGGACAATATCTCTCCACACAGGCTCAGTTGCGGCCCGCCCGCTTGCGATCGGTTTCAGTCAGATGACGCTTGCGAATGCGGATGTTCTGCGGCGTGACTTCGACCAGCTCGTCGTCTTCGATGAACTCCAGCGCCTGCTCCAAAGTGAAGCGAATGGCTGGGGTCAGTACGATGTTTTCATCGGTGCCGGAGGCGCGTACGTTGGTCAGCTGCTTGGCCTTGGTCGGGTTCACAGCCATGTCGTCGCCACGCGAGCAAAGACCGATGACCATGCCTTCGTAAACTTCGGTCTGCGGGCCGATGAACATGCGACCGCGCTCCTGCAAGTTCCACAGCGCGTAGCCAAGGGCCGTGCCCTGTACCATCGAGACCAGCACGCCGTTCTGGCGCTTCGCCACGTCGCCGGACTTCACCGGGCCGTAATGCGAGAAACTCGACGTCATGATGCCGGTGCCGGAGGTCATGGTCAGGAATTCGGAGCGGAAACCGATCAAGCCGCGTGATGGCACGGTGGCTTCGATGCGGATGCGACCCTTGCCGTCGAGCACCATATTGGTCATGTCGCCACGACGCGAACCCATCTGCTCCATGACGCCGCCCTGATGCTGCTCTTCGACGTCGAAAATGACGTTTTCGAAGGGCTCGGACTTAACGCCATCAATGAGCTTCATGATGACTTCCGGACGCGACACGCCCATTTCGAAGCCTTCGCGACGCATGTTTTCGATCAGTACCGAGAGATGCAACTCACCGCGGCCGGCGACTTTGAAGCGATCCGGGCTGTCGGTTGCTTCAACACGCAGTGCCACGTTGTGGATTAGTTCCTTCTCCAGGCGATCCTTGATGTTGCGCGAGGTCACGAACTTGCCTTCGCGACCGGCGAATGGCGAGTTGTTGACCTGGAAAGTCATGTTCACGGTGGGCTCATCGACAGTGAGGTGCGGCATGGCTTCAACACAGGTCGGGTCGCAGAGCGTGTCGGAAATGCCCAGCTTTTCGATGCCGGTGATGCAGACGATGTCGCCGGCTTCAGCTTCTGGCACTTCGATACGGGTTAGGCCGTGGTAGCCCATGATCTGCAGGATGCGGCCGTTGCGCTTGTTGCCTTCGTGATCAACCACTACCACCGGGGTGTTGGTCTTGACGCGGCCACGGGTGATACGGCCGATGCCGATGACGCCAACATAGCTGTTGTAGTCCAGCGAGGAAATCTGCATCTGGAACGGGCCGTCGCTGTTCACCGGCGGCGGGCTGACGCGGTCGATGATGGTCTGGAACAGCGCGGTCATGTCGGTGCCGAGCTTGTCAGCTTCAAAGCCGGAGATGCCGTTCAGGCCGGAGGCGTAGACCACCGGGAAGTCGAGCTGTTCATCGGTGGCGCCGAGGTTGTCGAAGAGTTCGAAGACCTGGTCCATGACCCAGTGCGGACGGGCGCTCGGGCGGTCGACCTTGTTCAGCACGACGATCGGCTTCAGGCCGCGGGCGAACGCCTTCATGGTTACGAAGCGGGTCTGCGGCATCGGGCCATCGACGGAATCGACGAGCAGGCAAACGGAGTCGACCATGGACAGCACACGCTCAACCTCACCACCGAAGTCGGCGTGACCCGGGGTATCGACGATGTTGATGCGATATTCCTGGCCGTCACGGGCATCCGTCCAGCGGATGGCGGTGTTCTTGGCCAAAATGGTAATGCCGCGCTCTTTTTCCAGATCGTTGGAGTCCATCACGCGTTCAACGTCGTTGCCGCGCTCACCGAAGGTGCCGGACTGCTGCAAAAGCTTGTCCACTAGGGTGGTTTTGCCGTGGTCAACGTGGGCGATAATGGCGATGTTACGAATTTGTTTGATGGACACAGTGGGTCTCTGACAGCGGTCAAAATTTGGGCGCGAAGTATAGCCGAAAAATGTGATTAAGTGTTGGCGTGCTTTTGTCTGGCCCTGAAAGCAAAAAAGGCCGCTCATTGAGCGGCCTTTCCTGATTCTGTCAGTGCTGCGTTGGCAGCATCGACTTACTTCTTGATGATGACCTTTACTTCACCTTGAGCCACCGCAACAACGCGACGGTTCTTGGTCTGACCTTCAACAGTCTTGTTGTCGGCAACTGGCTGAGCAGCACCGTAGCCCTTGGCGGAGATACGATCAGCAGCGATGCCATAGTTGTTGGTCAACACGGCAGCCACGGCGTTTGCACGATCTTGGCTGAGCTGGTCATTGAGCTGGGCACTACCGCGCGAGTCGGTGTGGCCCTGAACTTCAACCTTGGCTGTCGGGTATTCCTTCATCAGCTTAGCAACGGCTTCGATTTCAGCGTTGAAGGCAGGCTTGACGATGGATTTGTTCGTGTCGAACAACACACGAATTTCTTTGGCAACAGTTTCGGTCAGCATTTTCGGGCAGCCGTTAGCGTCGACAACAACTGTTGTTGGCGTGCCTGGGCATTTGTCAACGCTGTTGGCAACGCCGTCTTTGTCGTCATCACCATCTACTACCGGAGCGATAGCAACTGGCGCGAGAACGGCCGGAGCAACAGCAGCTGCCTTGGAGCCACCGAAAGCGTAGAGCACGCCCACAGAGGCGATGCCGTCAACGTTGTTTTGCTGGGAGTCTTCAACATATTGCACGCCACGCAGTTCGCCACGCAAGGACAGGTTGTTTGCGAGCTGGTAGAAAGCACCCACGGCAGCATTGACGATGGTGGTGTCAAATGTGCCACTCATTGAGCCGGCATTTCTAACTTCGATGCGTGACTGGCCACCACCTATCAACACATAAGGCTGGAAGTTATTGGCGGTGTTGAAGCGGTAGTAAGCATCTAACGTTGTATTCTGAAAGCGAGCATCGCCAACCGAATTTTGAACATCAGCTAGTGTTTGACCTAAGCGGGCTTCCAAGCCAACATTTGGGTTTACGCGGTAACCTAAAGCGATGGAGCCGGTGTTAGTGCCATCCTCCAGGCCGTTGTCGTTATCAAACATGTGATAGCCAACCATGGGGCTAACGGTGAATTCGGCATGAGCTGCGATGGCAGACGAAGCCAAGATAGTGGCCACAGCGAGTTGATGCAATTTCATAGTCATTTAGTCCTTTTGCAGGTTGTATAATACTGAGCTAGGGTAAGAACCCGCGCCAAATTCGTCAAACAAATTCCGACGAGAAAAACAAAAACGACAAGATTTCAGTGTCGTTTACATACAAACAGTAACATACCCGAGAAATACCAGTGAGTAATCATTTACAGCGCTTTCAATTCCTCGAAGGTCCCGTGCGCGGCGAGATTTGCCAGCTCGACGAGGCTTATCAAGCCATTCTTTCGCGTCATGAGTATCCTGCTGCCATTCAGAGTTTATTGGGGCAGGCATTGGCCGGCGTGTCTCTCATGGCCGCTAATTTGAAGTTCGAGGGCAGTCTCATTCTACAGGTTCAGGGCGATGGGCCGATGTCAGTATTGATGGTGGAGTGCAATCATCGCGGCGAGATGCGTGGTATCGCACGTTACGACGAAGCGCTCATGGCTCGGCAGACGGACTTTACGTGGACTGCTCTGGCGGGTGAGGGCCAAGTGATTTTGACCTTGGACCCTGAAGAGGGTGAGCGCTATCAAGGTATTGTGGCTTTGGAGGGTGAGACCTTGGGGGTCGCCTTGGCGGGTTATTTCGCTCAGTCTGAGCAGCTGCCGACTTACTTCAATTTAATGGCAGATGGTGTTCGTGCTGGCGGCCTCATGTTGCAGGTCTTGCCGCAAACCTCTGAGAATGACGATATCGATTTGTGGGATCGTGCCCAGGGTTTGTCGCAAACCTTGAAGCCGGAAGAGTTGCTGGCGCTTTCACTGAAGGATGTTTTGTACCGCCTATTTCACGAAGAAGAAGTCGAGCTGTACCCCGCCGATGACCTGAGCTTTCACTGCAGTTGCTCGCGTGAGCGAAGTGGCAATGCCTTGCGCGCCATTGAGCTTGATGAGCTGTTGGAAATTGCGGCGGAGCAAGCCGGCAAGATCGAGGTCGATTGCCAGTTCTGCCGTCAGCACTATATTTTCGATGAAATTGATCTGCGCCAGCTGCATCTGCCGGTGGCTGTCAGCAGTGAAAGCTTGCAATAAGGGAACGCCTGCAATAAATATTAGCGCGATAGCTTGAGATTAGCTTTCAGGGGCAACTCAATGAGCAGCTCCAAGCCGCCGTCACTGGCATTTCCGAGCTGAATGCGACCCCGATGCTGCCGCACGATGCGCGCGACAATGGCCAAACCGAGTCCGGAGCCTTGTGTCGTGCGTGCCTGGTCGCCACGCTGGAAGGGTTGCATGAGCTCTTCGGCTCGGGCCATGTCAATGCCGGGGCCGTGATCGCGACAACGCAAACAGATGCGATCTGCCAGCGCCCAGGTGCGAACCTCGAACGGCCCTGTGCCATAGCGCAGTGTGTTTTGCATCAGATTGGCCAATACGCGCTTGAATGACAGGCGGCGTAGTTCAATTACGGGCAAATCGCCGAGATCGAGAACGGTGTCGAGCTGGCTTTGCACCTGGTGTGCTACCTCGTGCAGCAATTCGTTCAGATCTACACTCTCCATAGGCTCTTCCGAGCCATCACGCATGAAGGCAATGAACTGGTCGAGGATGGCATCCATGTCTTCGATGTCGAGAATCATGCCTTCGGCAAGCTCAGGGTCGCGCAGCATTTCAGCGGTCAGGCGCAGACGCGTCAGCGGTGTGCGCAGGTCATGTGAAATGCCTGCGAGCATGACGGTGCGTTCGCGTTCGGCTTGTTGAATTTGCTCTGTCATCAGATTGAACGCGCGGTTTACCGCACGGATTTCACTGGGACCATTATGGATGTCGAGCTGTGTGCTGTGCAGGCCACGACCGACGCGAATGGCGGCTAATTGCAGGCGCTTCAGCGGGCGATTGAGCTGTCTCGCCAGCACCACGATGGCCATGATCGATAGCAGCGGCACGCCGAATACCCAGCCGATGATGATGCCAGGGCTGTATTGCTGGATGAAGCGCAGCTCTTCGGACACCCAAATGGGAGTTTTTGTCGGTGCTTGAATCCACAGGGTTGGTATGGGCTTGAACTCAAAATAGACCCGCGCGGATGTATTCAGCTCCTTTTCCAGCTGCTTTTCAAAGCGATCCGTGAAAAGTTCAGCAAACCATTTGTCTACCGGCCTTGGAAAAAGGGCCGGGTCGCGCACCACGACAAGATTGCCGAACTGGCGCAGCTCGGTATCAATAAATGCTGCGGAGGGCTGTCCGCTGAGATCGGCGCGTCGCAGCAGGTCGAGCCGCAGGGCTGAGGTATGCGCGTGCTGCTTGATTTCCGGCAAATACAGGTTTTTCCAGAAAAAAGCGATGGACAGAGTCTGGCTTGCCAGCACCACCACGCCGATAACCAGTGTTGTGCGCATGAAGCTGGAGCGTGGCTTTAGGCGTTGCAAAAAACCGTGCTTGCGTTGAGGTGCCGGTGTGCTTGTCATGTCAGCCCTGGCCATCGGGGACGAAAACATAGCCTATGCCCCAAACCGTCTGGATATAGCGAGCGCGTGCCGGGTTTTCTTCGATCATGCGGCGCAGGCGCGAGACTTGGACATCAATCGAGCGCTCCATGGCACCCCATTCGCGACCACGAGCGAGCGACATGAGTTTGTCGCGGGTGAGCGGCTCACGCGGGTGCTGCACCAAGGCCTTGAGCACGGCGAATTCGCCGGTGGTGAGGTTGACGGTTTCGCCATCACGGGTGAGCTGGCGCGTGGACAGATCGAGGCTCCATGGCCCGAACTTGACGGTCTCGGCGGTTTGCGAGGGTGCACCGGGCAGTTCGCGGGATTGTCGGCGCATGACGGCTTTCATGCGCGCCAGCAATTCTTGCGGATTGAACGGCTTCGGCAGGTAGTCGTCGGCGCCGGCTTCGAGGCCGCTGATGCGGTCGCTGTCGGCGCCACGGGCGGTGAGCATGATGATCGGCGTGTTGTTGCCGGCCTCGCGCAGACGCTTGCAGATGGTCAGGCCATCTTCGCCGGGCAGCATGAAGTCGAGCACGATCAGGGCGAAGAGTTCGCGCGCCAGTGTGCGGTCCATCTGGATGGCGTCGGCGACGGTACGCACGGCATAGCCCTGATCTTCGAGAAAGCGCTGCAGCAGATTGCGCAGACGGACATCGTCATCGACGACCAGAATTCGGTGCTGTTCTTTCGGTTGTTCGCTGCTGGCAGATTCCATGCGTGTCCTCGGGCGAGCTGAGCGGTGGCAGGCAAGCCCCGAGTGTACGCAGCGCCTGCGCGTTTGCCTATGTCAGCGCAGCAGATGTAGCGTCAGCCATTCTGCGTATAATCCGGCTCTCTTCAAGCACCCTTGCGATGCTGCTTATTGATTTGCCGAGTATGTTCATGTCATCGATTGCCCAACAGATTGCCCGCGAATTATCCGTCCGTACCGAGCAGGTCGAAGCCACCATTACCCTGCTCGATGGCGGCGCTACCGTGCCGTTTATCGCGCGTTACCGAAAGGAAGTGACGGGCGAGCTGGATGATACGCAGCTGCGTAATCTCGAAGAGCGTCTGCTCTATCTGCGTGAACTGGAAGATCGCCGCGCCGCCATCGTGAAAAGCATTCAGGAGCAGGGCAAGCTCGATGATGCCTTGAAGGCTCAGATTCTCGCGGCCGACACCAAATCGCGTCTGGAAGACTTGTATTTGCCGTTCAAGCCTAAGCGCACCAGCAAGGGTTTACAGGCTTTGGCAGCCGGTATCGGTCCGTTGGCGGACATGCTGCTGGCGGAGCCGGTGCGCGTGCCGGAGCAGGAAGCACAGGCATTCCTCAAGCCGGTGGCAGATGAAGGCGGCGTGGCGTATCCCGATGTGAAGGCGGTGCTTGAGGGCGCACGTCATATCCTCATGGAGCGCTTTGCCGAGCACGCCGATCTGCTGGCTACGCTGCGTCAGTATTTGAAAGACAGAGCGCAGATCAGCGCGCGCGTCATCGTCGGCAAGGAAAACGAAGGCGCGAAGTTCCGCGATTATTTCGAGCATGACGAGAAGTGGGCGGATGCGCCGTCGCATCGTGCGCTGGCGATTTTTCGCGGCCGCAACGAGGGCTTTCTGAGCATGAGCCTGACCTTGCCGGATGCCGCCGAGAGCGTCGTGCATCCCTGCGAGGCAGTGATTGCCAGTGCGGTTGGCATCAGTGATCAGGGCCGTCCGGGCGATGCCTGGCTGCGCGAGGTGGTGCGCTGGACCTGGCGTGTGAAGCTGCTCACGCATCTCGAAACCGAGTTACTGACCGAGCTGAAAGTGCGCGCCGAGGAAGAGGCCATTCGCGTCTTTGCGCGCAACATGAAGGATTTGCTGATGTCGGCGCCGGCCGGTTTGCGCCCGACGCTGGGTCTTGATCCCGGCTTGCGCACGGGCTGCAAGCTGGCGGTTGTGGACGGCACCGGCAAGCTCGTTGCCAATACCACTATCTTCCCGCATGAGCCGCGCAAGGACTGGGATGGCTCACTGCATACACTGGCCAAGTTTTGCGCCGAACATAAAGTCGAGTTGGTGGCGATTGGCAACGGCACGGCATCGCGTGAGTCCGACAAGCTCGTGGCCGAGTTGATGAAGAAGCATCCCGAGCTGAGTCTGACCAAGATTGTCGTGAGCGAGGCGGGGGCGTCGGTGTACTCGGCATCCGAGCTGGCGGCGCGCGAGTTCCCGAATCTGGATGTGACCTTCCGTGGCGCGGTGTCGATTGCGCGACGCCTGCAGGACCCGCTGGCGGAGCTGGTGAAGATCGAGCCGAAGGCGATTGGCGTCGGCCAGTATCAGCATGATGTGAATCAGGTGAAGCTGGCGCGCATGCTCGATGCCGTCGTCGAAGATTGCGTGAACGCGGTCGGCGTGGATGTGAATACGGCATCGGCACCGCTGCTGGCACGCATCGCCGGGCTGAATGCGACGCTGGCGCAGAACATCGTGAATTTCCGCGACGCCAATGGCGTGTTCGCCTCGCGTGATGCCATGAAGCAGGTGCCGCGTTTTGGCGAGCGCACCTTTGAGCAGGCCGCCGGCTTCTTGCGCGTGTCTGGTGGCAGCAATGCGCTGGATGCGTCGGCGGTGCATCCCGAGTCTTACCCGATTGTGCACAAGCTGCTGACCAGCACTGGCAAGAGCTTGCCTGAGCTGCTCTCTGACCCCCGCGTTTTGCGGGCGGTGAATGCCGAACAGTTTGTCGATGAGCGCTTTGGTTTGCCGACCGTGCGCGATATTTTGCGCGAACTGGAAAAGCCGGGTCGCGATCCGCGGCCTGAGTTCAAGGCGGCGGTGTTTAGCGAGACTGTCACTGAAATTCGCGATCTTGTACCGGGCATGATTCTCGAAGGCGTTGTGACCAATGTCACGGCGTTTGGCGCGTTCGTGGACATTGGGGTGCATCAGGATGGTCTGGTGCATATCTCGGTGCTGTCCGACAAATTCATTAAGGACCCGCATGAGGCAGTGAAGGCTGGCGACATCGTAAAAGTGAAGGTGGTGGAAGTGGATGTGGTACGTAAGCGCATTGCCCTGTCTTGCTGCTTGAATGACACGCCGGTGCCAGCGGCTCGCGCCGGTCGTGATGACAGCAAGCTCGCCAACCGTGGTGGACAGCCCGCCTCGCGCGGTGCACCGCCAGCCCGTGGCGGCCAGCGTGCTGCAACCCCGACATCCGCCGGCCAGGTTGGCGGTACACTCGGCGACCTGTTCCGCAAAGCTGGCGTGTCACGATGATTTCGACACCGCGAGGGAGATACTGATGGATGCGACTTTGATGCAGCAACTGGCCTGGCTGGAGCGCGAGCCCGAGTGCCTGCAAGGCATGCAGCGCGGCCTCGAAAAGGAGGCGCTGCGCGTACAGCCGGATGGCTGGCTGTCGCAAACGCCGCATGCCGCCGCACTCGGTTCGGCACTGACGCATCCGAACATCACCACGGACTATTCCGAGGCGCTGATCGAGCTAATCACGCCGCCTTGTGACAGCATTTCCACGGCGCTGGGCTGGCTCGACGACGTGCATCGCTATGTCTATGCCAACATCGGCAGTGAGCGCCTGTGGGTCAATTCCATGCCCTGCAAGCTCGGCCCGGACAGCAATATTCCGCTGGCGCAGTACGGCAGCTCCAACATCGGCCGCATGAAGACGCTGTACCGTCATGGCCTTGGCCTGCGCTACGGCCGCCGCATGCAGACCATCGCCGGCATTCACTATAACCTGTCGTTCCCAGACAGCTTCTGGCAGCGCTGGCAGCAGCAAGCCGGCGACCCGCGCTCGTTGCAGGATTTCAAATCCGAGAAATACCTCAATCTGGTGCGCAACTTCCAGCGTCACAGCTGGTTGCTGTTGTATCTGCTGGGCGCCAGTCCGGCCGTTTGCGGCACGTTTCTGGAGGGTCGCGATCACGGCTTGCAAGCCATGCCCTCGGGTACTTTGTATCTGCCGGATGCAACCTCGTTGCGGATGAGCTCGCTGGGCTATCAGAACGATGCCCAGTCCGATCTGCAGGTGTCTTACAACGCCTTGGGTGAGTACATCCACGACCTCGATCGTGCCATTCGCACACCGTATGCGCCTTATGCGGCGGCGGGGGTGGTCAAGGACGGCGTCTATCAGCAGATCAACGCCAATATCCTGCAGATCGAAAATGAGTATTACGGCCTGATTCGCCCCAAGCGCACCATTCGCAGCGGCGAGCGTCCGACGCAGGCGCTGGCGCGTCGTGGCGTGGAGTATGCGGAGCTGCGCTGCGTCGATCTCGACCCGTTCGAGCCACTGGGCATCAGCCGTGATAGCGCACATTTCCTCGAAGTGTTTGCGCTGCATTGCCTGCTCAGCGACAGCCCGCTGTTTGCCGACGAAGACTATCGCCGCCTGCCATTGAACCAGCAGGCTATGGTCGAGCGTGGCCGTGATGCCACGCTGCGTCTGCATGGCAAGGCTGGCGAAGAAGATTTCCGCAGCTTGGCAGCGCAGCTCTTTGGCGAGCTGCTGCCGGTGGCGCAGCTGCTCGATTCGGCGCATACCACGGGCGGTTACTCCTCGGCGTTGGCACTGCAAATTGACAAGCTCAAGGAGCCGGCCATGACCGGTTCGGCCATGGTGCTGCGCAGCCTGAAAGATCACGATGGCTGCTTCTACAACTTTGCTCAAGACTGTGCGGATCGCATGCGCGAAAGCTTTTTGGCACGACCGCTGCCAGATCAGCGCTTGAGCGAACTGCAAGCGCTGGCGGCAAAATCCTTAGACGATCAGGCGGCGATGGAGGCTTTGCCTCAGTTGCCGTTCGATGACTTTTTGGCGGCGTATTTCGCCTGAACTAACATTATTTGAGGTGTGATATGCCGAGTTTGCCGAATGCTCGTATCAGCAATGCATTGCTGGCATTGCTGGCGTTAGTTGCGATGTTGTTTGCGCTTTATCTGCAGCATCATGATGGCCTTGAGCCCTGCCCCTTATGTGTGTTTCAGCGCGTGGCCGTGATCTGCTTCGGTATCTTTGCCTTGCTGGCCGCGTTGCATGGCCCGCGTACCTGGGGCCAGCGAGTTTATGCCGGCCTGATGAGCTTGAGCGCACTTGCTGGCGTTGTGGTCGCCGGCCGCCATGTCTGGTTGCAGCATCTGCCGGCCGACCAAGTGCCATCCTGCGGCCCTGGTCTGGATTTCTGGATTGCCGCGCTGCCCTGGCAGCAAGTCATCCAGCAAGTGTTTCAAGGCTCGGGCGAGTGCGCCAAGGTAGATTGGATACTGCTCGGCCTGAGCCTGCCGGCGTGGACGCTGATGCTGTTTGCCGGCCTGTTGCTGGTCGCTCTTGTGCAGGTAGTTCGTCGCCCGAGCTGATTTTTTCTGCGCCGGCATTGGCGAATTGGCAAAACCTGTCCTATACCTGATGCAAGGATGCTCGGGAGCGCGACAGGATGTCATTGGCGACGGTAGAAACCTGCGCCAGCCTTGGGCTGGCTGCGCCGAGTGTGCGCGTCGAAGTGCATTTGTCGGCGGGGCTACCTGGCCTTGCCATTGTCGGCATGCCCGAAGCGGTTGTGCGCGAAAGCAAGGATCGTGTGCGCTCGGCGCTGCTCAATAGCGGCTTTGAGTTTCCGGCCCAACGCATCACCATCAATCTTGCCCCCGCCGATCTGCCGAAAGAAGGCGGTCGTTATGACTTGCCGATAGCGCTGGGCTTGCTCGCCGCTAGTGGGCAAGTACCTTCGCAAGCACTTGAGCGTCTGGTGGTGATGGGTGAGTTAGCGTTGTCTGGCGAACTCACGGCTGTTACTGGCGTGCTGTCGGCGAGTCTGGCCAGTGCGGCTTCGGGCAAGACGCTTGTCGTGCCGCAGGCCAATGCGCGTGAGGCGCGGCTGGCGAAAACAACGCCCGTATTGGCAGCGCCGAACTTGCTCGCGTTGGTGCGGCATTTGCGCGGTATTGAGGCGCTGTCTCAGATGCCGCTGCTTGAGCTTATTGAGCCGCCTCCGATGTTTGCCTTGCCGGATCTGGCGCAAGTCTGTGGTCAGCCGTTGGCGAGGCGTGCGCTGGAGGTGGCCGCTGCAGGCGCGCACTCCATCTTATTCTATGGTCCGCCCGGTGCCGGCAAAACCCTGATGGCATCGTGCTTGCCGGGCTTGCTGCCACCCTTGTCAGCCGAGGTGCAGTTACAGTCAGTTGCACTGCACTCCTTGCGTGGCCTGGTGCGTGCGCAGGATCATCTGCCGCCTTTGAGAATGCCGCACAGTTCGACTTCGATGGCAGCGCTGATTGGTGGTGGTCGGGCCGTTCCTCGGCCTGGCGAAATCAGCTTGGCGCATGGCGGCGTGTTGTTTCTGGATGAGCTGCCGGAGTTCAATCGACAGGCTTTGGAGTCGTTGCGCGAGCCACTGGAGTCAGGCGAAATTGTGTTGGCGCGCTCGCGTCAGCAACTGAGTTATCCGGCGCGATTCCAATTGGTGGCGGCGATGAACCCCTGCCCTTGTGGTCAGCGCGGCCAGGCTGGCAGTAGTTGTCGTTGTACACCGGAACAAATGTCGCGCTATCAGGCACGGCTGTCCGGGCCGTTGCTGGATCGGCTGGATTTGCGTGTGCCTGTGCAGCCCGTGCCGTTGTCGGCGCTGGCGGCGGAGTCGAGTGGCAATGAGAGTAGTGTGATGGTGCGAGCTCGGGTTTGCGCTAGTCGTGCGCGTCAGCAGGCTCGGCAGGGTCGCGCCAATGCCTATTTGCCCGGCCATGAATTGAGCCAGATGTTGGTGCCCGCCGTGACGCGGTTTGCGCAAGCAGCCGGCGAGCGTTTAGGGCTGTCGGCCCGCGCCTACCACCGTGTCTTGCGGGTGGCACGCACGGTGGCCGATCTGGCGCTCGCCGATGCTGTCGACAGCGCCCATGTGGCTGAGGCGCTGTGTTATCGCGGCAGTGTGCTGACGGATTAGGCCACGGCTTCTGGCTTGGTCTGGTCCGCTCTCAGGCCGAAGTCTCAGAGGCTGCCCACATAAAAGTCGCGCTGAATGTTGGCAGCGTTTTCCGGCACATTGGCGTAATGCGTGAAATCGGTTTCGCCCAAGTGACGCAGCACATCTTCATCGAGCCAGCAGATTTCATGGCTGAAGGTGGCGGTCTGATCCAGCAAAGCAAAGGCAGCATCGGCCATGATGGCGGGTTTGCGAGCTGCAGCCAGTCCTGACTCACCGGCGGTCATGCCGACAGCCGCGGTGGCGATGAGTGTGGCCGGCCACAGGGTGTGGACACGAATGCCGCGTGATTTTGTTTCTTGAGCGAAGCCCAGACTGAGCAGGGTCATCGCATATTTGGTGGATGTGTAGGGGGCAAATGCACCCAGCCAGCCCGGATCCAAATTGATTGGCGGGCAGAGATTGAGCACCTGGCCCTGACGTGCCATTAGCTGTGGCAGGCATTCGCGCATGGTGATCATTGGTGCACGGGTGTTGAGTGCGTGCATGAGGTCGAAATGCTTGGTGCTGGTAGCCGCAATCGGCGTGACGCCAATGAAGCCGGCGTTATTGATCAGCACATCGATGCCGCCAAAGTGCGCGACAGACTCTTCAATGGCGCGTGTCAGCTGAGCCTCATCGCGGGCATCACAGACAATCGGCAGCGCCTGGCCGCCAGCGGCACGAATTTCCTCGGCTACGGAATGAATGGTGCCGGGCAGGCGCGGGTTGGGCTGGTCCGATTTGGCGGCGATGACGATGTTGGCGCCTTCGCGGGCAAAGCGCAGGGCAATCTCACGGCCGATGCCACGGCTGCCGCCGGTAATGAACAGCGTGCGGTTTTGCCAGTTTTGGGCGCTTGCAGTCATGTGAAAAGTCCTAGAGTAAATAGTGCTTAAAGAGTTTGGAGCTTAACCGGCAGGTGGTCGCGCGGGGTAGGAAGTGAGGTGAAATTGATCGGCATCACATAATCATCGGCAACCGACCAGCGGAAGCGCAGCAGCAGCTGATACAGGATGGTCTTGATTTCGATTTCGGCGAAATGCAGCCCGATGCACATATGCGCCCCACCACCGAACGGCAGGTATTGATAGGGATGCTGCTTGTGCTCGCGCCGCTCGGGGCCGAAGCGCTCTGGATCAAATTGTTCAGGCGCGGTCCAGTACTGCGGCAGGTGATGCGTGACGATGGGGCTGATGATCACATAGGTATTGGCCGGAATGCGGTAGCCGGCAAAGTCCACCGGCTTCACGGTCTTGCGCGGCAGCACATGGACTGGCGAGAGCAGGCGTAGCGACTCTTTCAGCACTAGCTCCATCTGCGGAAGCTGGCCGAAGTCGTCGTGTACCAGCGTGGTCTTGCCGAGTGCCAAGGCCTCTTCGCGTAAGCGTCGTTGCCAGTCCGGGTGTTTGCCGAGCTGGTAAATCATGCTGGTCAGCGTGATGGTGCTGGTGTCATGCGCGGCCATGAGCAGGAAGATCATGTGATTGACCACATCGTCATCGTTGAAGCGATTGCCCTGCTCATCTTCAGCAACGCAAAGCCGGCTAAATAAATCCGAGCCTGACTGGCGGCGCTTGGCGGCGATGCGTGATCGGAAGAAGGCCTCCAGTGTGGCGCGTCCGCGCAGGCCGCGATGCCAGCGCCCACCCGGAATGGGGTAGCGCACGATGGCGGTGCCGGCCTTCACGCAATCCACGAAGGCTTCATTGATCTTGTCGGCGCCCTTGCCCAACGGTTCGCCCATGAAGACCTCAGTCGCGATATCCAGCGTCAGGCGCTTGAGCTGCGGGTACACCAGAAAGCTATCGTTGCGCAGGCCTTGAGTCTGCTTTTGCCAGCGCGTCAAACCTTGTGCGATGGCTGGTTGCATGCGTTGCAAGTAGTCAGCCAATGCCGGTTTCTTGAACGCTGTTTGTAAAATGCCACGATGGAATTTGTGCTCGTCAAAATCCAGCAGCATGAGCCCGCGATGAAAGAATTTACCAATGAAAAAGGCCCAGCCCTGATGATTCGAGAACGCTTGATCGCTGTTGCGCAGTACCAGCTCGACGGCATCGGGGCCACCCAGCGCCAGTGAGTTCAAACCGAAGGCATTGCCACGAACAATCGGCCCAAAACGCTGATACATGTCCAGCCCGCTGCTCACCGGACGAAACAGAAAATTCAGCGTCTGGCCAATAACGGGCATGCCGCCCACTGCCGGGATGTCTTTCAGCCCCAGTGGTGTTGTGCCAATGGGTGGCGCAGCAATGGGTGTCGTAGCCACAGTCATGGGTGTGCTCCGGGTACGATCGCTGTGAGCTGCTGCGGCTTCTTGCCAAAGACCTCGCCGATGGCAGTGTGCTGAGCCTGACGACCGCGCACGATCTGACGCTGATGCCAGCGTGGCAACAGCCGTTGTGCGGTGTAGGTCAGTGCCCGTGGTGCCAGCGTCAGCCACGGGTACCAAGCGCTGACATCCCTCGGCAGGCCGAGCTGCTCGAATTGCTCACGCGTGAGGAAGTAGCGACTCACGCTCAAATGCTGTTGATAGGCAAAGCGTCGCATGGGCTGCTCCAGCCCATATTTCGCCAGCGTCGGAAAGTGGCGTAACAGCGGCTCTTCAGACAGCGCCTTGCCCAGCGCCTTACTGGTCCAGTCGGCGCGGCTTTGCGTCATCAAGGCCGTGTTTAGCAGCACCATGCCCTCGGCTTCGTTGAAGCGCAGCCATTTCTCATCGACCCCCATGAGCCAGCAGGTATAGCTCCACAGCTGCATCACGCCGCGCGCTTCCTGCGGCGTGGCCTGAATGCCGAGTTTGCGCAGGCCGCCGAGCATGACCACGCTGAAGCCGAGGTAAGTCGCCGCCATGTCGATCTGGTTTAGCGGCACGCCCCATTGGGCATGATCCCAGTCCTCGCGGTGATTCAGCTGACGCCGCACGATGGCATGTACTAGGCGCACATGCAGCGTCGACTTCACGCCGGCCCCGAAGCGCTCCAGGCCGCCGATCTCTGTGCAATCCATCCACCATTTGCCGGTCTCGGCGACGCGCTGCGAGGTGCCGTTAGTGAGTGCGCCGGTCATCACCAGTGCCTGATTGAAGCCGGACAGCAGATAGCCGCCCATCAGTGCCAGATCGCGCATGACTTGCAGCGCCGTCAGGCCGCTGGCGTGGATGAAGCGCAGGCCGTCGGCCATCAGAGCGCGATCGAGCCAGGCCGGAATGCTGTCGACCTCGGCAAAGAGTGCGCGCAAGGCTGGCGGGCAGTCAGTCAGGCTATCCACCCCTTGCGTCAGCGCCTGCTGGAACAGGGCACGGTTGTCCTTGGGCGATTGCATCAGCCATTCCGCGACAGCATCCATGAGCGGATCGCCAACCTGCAGGCCGGCCACGGCATCATCATATTCGCTGCGGCTGGGTGCTATGTCGCGGCCAAGGATGAGCTTCAGCAGTGGCGGCGTAGCTTGCTGCGTCTTGGCGAAGGGTCGAACGCGGGTCGGTACAGCACAGGACGCGGTCATGGCAGAGCTCAAGTCATTGCGAGATACCGACCATAATGTGAATATCTATTCGTATTCAATTCGCATTTTCTCGACGAGCAAGTCAAGGAGCGTTAGTCATGCGCAAGAAGCCGCAGCAAGAGCGTTCACGCCAGATGGTGGCAACGCTGATCGAAGCCACCGCGCGCTGCATTGCCGAGCGCGGTCTCGACAACACCAGCACACCGCTGATTGCCGAGCGCGCCGGCGTTAGCGTCGGTTCGCTTTATCAGTATTTCAGCAGCAAAGAAGCCCTGATCGAAGCCATGGTCGCGAAGCTGGCGGAAGATATCGGCACCGGGCTGACGCGTCTGCCGATCGCGCCCGAAGCAAGCTTTCGTGATCTGGTCGGTGGCGCCATTCGTTTCGGCTTTGCCACGCTGCATTCGCAGGACGGCCTTTATCTGGAGCTGGTGCGCAACTGGCATCGCCTGCCGACGCAGAAAGTGGCGGATGTTTTACAGCAGCATTTTCTGGAGCTGGCGCGTCTGTATTTTCTCAAGCATTACCGTGAGTACCCGATTGCCGACTTGCAGGTGCGTCTGTTCATCATCACCAACAGCACGCTGTTTACCATGGTGCGACAAGTCGGCCAGCACAGCGCCTGGATTACTGAAGATGCCGTGGCAGAAGGCTTGATCGACATGATTACGGGTTATCTGCTGGCTCCAGCCGCTGGCGCGCAACCAGCACTCTGACACCAACGGTTGTCAATGCTGACATTGTGTGTTTAATTCTTGAGCAGAGCCTTTAGTTTTGGAGATGCAACATGACCGTCGTCAACGCGGCCCTCGATAATTTCAAGCGCCCACAGCCGCGCCGCATGGACTTTGTCTTCGATGACAGCATTCCGATGGACTGGTTTGGCGGCGATCCGTTCAAGACCATGGTGCTGACCGCGTTGTCCGGCACTTTCCCCGAGGGCGAGCGTTTCTTTGTCGATTCCGTGCGCCATTATCAGAAGAATCTGAATCCGGCGCTGGCCGCGCAGGTCAGCGGATTCATTGGTCAGGAAGCGCATCACGGCCGTGAGCATGATGCCTTCAATCAGCTCATGCAGCGCAAAGGCCTGCCCATGGATCGAATTGAGAAGTTCGTGGAAGGGGGTATGAAATTCATGCGCCAGCGCCTGTCACCCGAGCGACAGTTGGCGATGACCTGCGCGCTGGAACACTTCACGGCTATTTTGGCCGAGCTGGCGTTGGAGCATCCCGACTTTTTCGGGCCGATGGACGACCGTGTGAAGCCGCTCTGGTACTGGCATGCCATCGAGGAAAGCGAGCACAAGGCAGTGGCCTTTGATGTCTTTCAGGATCAGGTCGGCAGCTACTGGATTCGCAGCTCGCAGATGGCCATCAACAGCATCGAGTTCGTCTTTTTCACCGGCCTGCATACCTACCATCTGTTCAAGGCGCGTGGCATCCAGCGTGATTGGCGCATGCACCTCAAGGGCCTGAACGAAATGATCGGCACCAACCCTGGCTGGCTGCGCAAGATGAGCAAAGCCTATTTCGCCTACTACAAGCCGAGCTTTCACCCCTGGCAGCGCGACACCAACCGCGCCATGAACCACTGGAAGCAGGTTTACGGCATCGTTTAAAGCTGTTCGTGACGCTGGCCTCGCCGAGGCCGGCTCACTACAATCGCCGACCTGCTGAACTGCTTGTCGGATGCCTCTGTGAACAACCTTAACCCGCGTCAACGCGAAGCTGTACTGGCCATCACCGGGCCGGTGCTGGTGCTGGCCGGCGCGGGCTCGGGCAAGACCTCGGTCATCACCCGCAAGATCGCCTACCTGATCCAGGACTGCGGTGTACCGGCGCACAAGATTCTCGCCGTCACCTTCACCAACAAGGCCGCGCGCGAAATGAAAGAGCGTGCCGCCAAGCTGGTGCATGGCCCGGAAGCGCGCGGCCTCATGGTCTCGACCTTCCACACGCTGGGCTTGACCATGCTCAAGCGGCATCCGGAAACTTTCGGCCTGAAGAAGAACTTTTCCATTTTCGATGCCGAAGACTCCCGCACGCTGCTCGGTGAGCTGCTGCACAAGGAGAATGCCAGTGATAAAATCGACCTCGTGCGCAATCTCATCTCCGGCTACAAGAACGAGCTGATGCTGCCAGCGGAAGCGATGAGCCGCGCCGAAACCGATGTCGATGTTTTCGCGGCCACGGTCTACGAGCAATACGAGCGCCATCTGCGTGCTTATAACGCCGTCGATTTCGATGACCTGATCGTGCGCCCGACGCTGGCGCTGCAAAACGACGCCACCCTGCGTGAGCATTGGCAGAGTCGCGTGCACTACCTGCTCGTGGACGAATACCAGGACACCAACGCCGCCCAGTATTCGATGGTGAAGAATCTCGTCGGTGCCCGCGCCGCGTTCACTGCCGTGGGTGATGATGACCAGTCGATCTATGCTTGGCGCGGTGCGCGGCCGGAGAACATGGCGCAGCTGGCGGTGGATTATCCACAGCTCAAGCTGATCAAGCTGGAGCAGAACTATCGCTCCACCAGCCGCATCCTCAAGGCCGCCAACGCGGTCATCGCCAACAATCCGCATGTGTTCGAGAAGCAACTCTGGAGCCAGCATGGCATGGGCGAGCCGATTCGCGTCATCCAGTGCGGCAGCGAGGATTCCGAGGCGGAAAAAGTCGCCACCGAAATTCTCAATCACAAGCTCATGCAGCGCACCGAGTTCCGTGATTACGCCGTGCTCTATCGCGGCAATTTCCAGGCGCGTGTGCTCGAGACCAAGCTCCGTGAGCTGCAGGTTCCCTACAAGATTTCCGGCGGCCAGTCCTTCTTTGCGCGCTCGGAAATTAAGGACGTCATGGCCTATCTGCGCCTGGTCATCAACCCGGAAGATGACAACGCCTTCCTGCGCATCATCAACACGCCCAAGCGCGAGATTGGTCCGGCCACGCTGGAGAAGCTCGGTGGCTACGCTCAGCAGCGCGACTGCGCCATGCTCCTGGCCTGCGACGAAATGGGCCTCGGTCTCCATGTTGGCGAGCGCGCCCACGGCCGCTTGCAGGATTTTACGCAATGGCTGCAAGCCACCGCGCGTGCCATCATTGATGGCGATGACCCGCTCGCCGCCATCAAGCAGATGCTCTCCGACATTCAGTATCAGGACTACCTACTCGACTCGTCTCCGACACCGAAAACGGCAGAACGCCGCATGGAGTCGGTGAACAGCTTCCTCGCCTCGGTACAGCGGCTCTGGGACAAGGTCGAAGATGAAGAAGATCGCGATATTGAAGCGGTGATTCGCAAGCTGGTGTTGCTCGACCTGCTGGAACAACAAGCCGAAGAAGACAACAGCGACAAGGTTCAGCTCATGACCTTGCACGCCGCCAAAGGTCTGGAGTTCCCGCATGTCACCATGATGGGAATGGAAGAAGACTTGCTGCCGCACCGCAACAGCATAGAATCCGGCACGGTCGAAGAGGAGCGCCGCCTCATGTATGTCGGCATCACCCGCGCCAAACAGACCCTGACCCTGACCTATTCCTCCAAACGCAAATTCGGCGGCGAATCGCTCCCGACCACGCCCAGCCGCTTCCTCGAAGAGCTCCCCGCCGACGAACTTGAATGGGAAGGCCGTAGCAGCGGCCGCAGCGTCGAGCAAAAGCAAGCGCTAGGCAACGCCCATCTCTCGAACCTAAAGAACCTCTTCGGCTGAAGCGACATACGCCAGAGAAGCGTCGCACAAACGAAAGCGCCGAGGCCGGGGATAGTCTGCAAACCGTCACGAGCCATGGATGGCGAGTGTAGCCTCCAAGGACGGATTCACGGCGTGGTTAGCAGACTATCCCCGGCCTCGGCGCTTGGGGGTACTACGGACGCTTACTTAGCCTTTGCGATCATCACATCCACAGCCGCCTTAATCTCGTCATCCGAACAAGTACCGCAACCGCCCTTGGCCGGCATGCCACGAATACCACCGATAGCATGCGTATAAAGTGTGGACTTGCCCTGAGCAATGCGCGAACCCCACTGGCCCTTGTTGCCAATGACCGGAGCGCCCATGACCCCAGCGTTGTGGCAACCAGCGCAGACTGCCGCGATCACTTCATCACCCGAGCGTGGCGCGCCGCCGGCTGCCGGCGCAGCAACAATCGCTGCGGCACAAGGCTCGCCTTCGAGGCAGACATGACCGGCCAGCGTGATGCGCTCAATCATTGCTCGCTCGGAAAATAAAGAGCGCTCACCCAGCGGGCGATCGGAAATTTCTTGGGTGGACTTGGCCATGACAGGAGCGGCCAATAGGAGACCAGCCATCAGCATTACAATCTTTTTCACGATAACCTCGCTTTAAACCAGAGATATTGTAGGTGTATCCCACGTTTGCGCGCAGTATAGACACATTCGTGCAGTCTAAAAAGACTGAGCTCCCGGACAAACTGCCAACAAGCGAGGGTGCTGCCGATGAGCGGACAAATCTCGTTGGCGCAGTGTGCGTTGGAACTCATGCTTGCATTGCCTTCGGTGGCATGCCTTAAAATCCTACGGCATTATTCAGGCTTCGTTCCAAATCTGCCGGCCATTTATATCAATTACTGATGAGTACGCTTTAATCCGTGATGAATTTAGAAACTATGACGCTGGAAGAGCTTGAGGCTCTTGTAGTAGAGGCTAAGGCACTACTCAGCCAGCACAAAGAGAAAGTGCAAAAAAGCATGCAAAGTGATTTTGCCAAACTGGCGCGGGCAGCAGGCCTGACGCCCGAAGAATGGCGACAGCTCGTCGGCGACTAATGTTTGTAAAAATGTGGCTGTAACAACTTACTAAGCATTGCGTCTATGCTCGGTGCACTCATTAAAAGGCCCGAGCAATGCGCTTACCGTTTTTTTTTCTTGCCCTATGTTTATCTGTGCCGGTACTGGCGGCTGATCCCGGAAAATTGTCCCTGACCGGTTCCAGTACCATTGCTCCGCTTGCCCTGGATCTGGGCAAACGCTTCGAGAAACTGAATCCGGCTGTGCGCGTGGATGTGCAGGCTGGCGGTTCGTCGCGTGGCATCACGGATGCACGCAGCGGACTAGCAGACATTGGCATGGTGTCGCGTGCGCTGAAGCCGGATGAAGCTGACCTCACGGCCTATGTAGTAGCTCTCGACGGCATCACGGTCATTCTGCATCGGAGTAATCCGGTGCAAGCCTTGAGCAACGAGCAGATCATCGGGATTTACACAGGTCAGATTCGCAACTGGAAAGAGGTGGGTGGCAAAGACTTGCCGATTACCGTGGTCAACAAGGCCGAAGGTCGATCGACGCTGGAGCTATTTCTGCACTACTTCAAGCTCAAGGCGCCCGAGGTGAAGGCTCAGGTCGTCATTGGCGATAACCAGCAGGGCATCAAGACGGTGGCCGGCAATCCGGGCGCGATAGGCTATGTTTCGATTGGCGCCGCCGAGTATGAAGCGGAAGACGGAACGCCGATCAAGTTACTGCCGGTGCAGGGTGTAGCGGCGACAGTGGCGAATGTGCGCAATCGCAGTTTTCCGTTGTCGCGGTCATTGAACTTTGTCACCAAAGCGCCGGCCACTGGTTTGAGCAAGCGTTTCCTCGATTTTGCCCAAAGCCGTCAGGCTTATGATCTGATTCAGGATCAGTTCTTTGTCCCCGTCGCGCACTGAAGCTTGGTTGTCGCAGGCACTCTGGCTTATGGCCAGTAGTGCTGTGGCGCTGCTGGCGCTGATTTTCATATTTCTCTTCAGCGAATCTGGCTCGGCCTTGGCAAACGGGCACTGGCTACGCTTTTTCGATAGCGCCGGCTGGTTCCCCAGTGCCGGCCAATTCAATCTTTGGCCGATGTTAGTCGCGACGCTGCTGGCGACATTGGGTGCCCTGTTGCTGGCGGTACCACTGGGCCTAGCATCAGCCTTGTTCATCCGCTTTTTTGCACCACCCTATCTGTCTATGCTGTTTCGCCGCCTGATCATGCTGCTTGCCGGCATCCCCTCGGTGGTTTACGGCCTGTGGGGGCTAACAGTGCTGGTGCCGATCATTGCTGCATTTTCACCGCCGGGTGCGAGCTTGCTTGCAGCCACTGTCATTCTGGCGGTGATGATCCTGCCAACAGTGGCGTTGACTAGTGAAGCGGCATTGCGCGTAGTGCCCGTCAGCTACTGGCGTGGTGGCCAAGCGCTGGGTCTGTCGGCGCAGACGATTCTGTTAAAGATCGCTATCCCGGCTGCCGGTCGCGGCATTGCGGTCGGTGTACTTTTGGCGACGACGCGTGCGCTCGGCGAGACCATGGCCGTGCTGATGGTGGCTGGTAATGTCGTGCAAATGCCGGGCAGCGTCTTCGATTCGGTCCGCGTACTGACGGCCAATATTGCGCTGGAAATGGCCTATGCCACCGGCGAGCATCGCGCCAGTCTTTATGTCACCAGCCTTTTGCTGACGCTGGTCGTGGTAGCTATTGCCGGTATTGGTCGGCGTGTGGAGGGCCGGCATGCCTAAGCGCTCAGGTCGTGCCACGGATCAGCTGCTTGCGGTTGCGGTATGGCTGTGCGCCATCACCATCGCCGGGTTTTTTCTCTGCCTGCTCGGTGACATGCTTGTTCATGGCTGGGAGCGGCTGAGCTGGGACTTTCTGATCAGTGAACCCGAGCGCTCGGGTCGGCGTGGCGGTATTGCGCCGATGCTGGTATCGACGCTGGCGGTATTGCTGATCATGCTGGCGGTAGCCTTGCCATTGGGGCTGGCGACGGCGGTCTGGCTGAGCGAGTTCACCGCTGGTAGCCAGCGTAGCGCAGGTCGCATCCGTTTCAGCCTTGATGTGCTGGCGGGTGTGCCTTCGATTGTCTACGGCTTGTTCGGCAGCGCCTTTTTCTGTGTCTGGCTGGTCTTGGGTTATTCGCTGCTGGCCGGTGGCCTGACGCTGGCCTGCATGGTGTTGCCGATTCTGATTCGCACCACCGAGGCCGGTCTTTCCGCCGTGCCGGAAGACTGGCGTCAAGGCGCTGCGGCTCTGGGGCTGACCAAGTGGGCGGCGTTGCGCTATCTGTTGCTGCCAGCAGCGGCTCCGGCGATCACGGCGGGTCTGATGCTGGGCATCGGCCGAGCACTGGCGGAAACGGCGGTACTTCTGTTTACTAGCGGCTATGTTGATCGCATGCCGGAATCTTGGCTGGACTCGGGGCGCGTGCTGGCGGTACACATTTTTGATCTGTCGATGAATGTCACCGGCGGTGACCAGGCGGCCTACGCAACGGCACTGGTGCTGATGGCATTGCTGCTGATCGTCAACGGGCTGGCGATTGCCCTGTCGGATCGCTGGCTGGCTCGGAGAATCACACACGCATGAAAATCCAATCGACTAGCTACACGCTGACTGGCCTTAAGCAAGAGGCCGCGTGCTGCGTGCCGCAGGCGCATCTGGCGATTGCCAACTTGAGTGTCAGTTATGGCACAAAGACGGTGCTGACAGGCGTCAGTCTGGATATTCAGCGTGGTTGCATCACGGCGCTAATCGGCCCCTCCGGTTGCGGCAAGACCAGCTTTTTATCGAGTCTGAATCGCATGGCCGACATGGTGCCGAGTTGCCGTGTCAGCGGCAGCATCGCGTTGGATGGCGAAGATATCCTGACGGCGTCTACCGATGTGCTGATGCTGCGCCGACGTATCGGCATGATTTTCCAGCGCCCAAATCCGTTCCCGCTATCGATACGCCGCAACCTTGACATGCCACTGCAGGAGCATGGCTTCAAGGACAAGGCCGACCGCGCCCGCCGCATCGAGCAGGCCTTGCGTGATGTTGGGCTCTGGCAGGAAGTTTGTGATCGGCTGGATGCGCCGGCGCTGGGTCTGTCTGGCGGTCAGCAGCAGCGCTTATGCATTGCTCGTGCCTTGGTGCTGGAGCCAGAAATTCTGCTCATGGATGAGCCTTGCAGCGCGCTCGATCCGATTTCATCGGGCGTGGTTGAGGATCTTATTCAGCGTCTCGGCGGGCGCTACACCGTGGTCATTGTTACCCACAATCTGGCGCAGGCGCGGCGCATCGCGAACTACACGGCATTTTTCTGGATGCAGGATCAGGTCGGTCAGCTCATCGAGTTCGGTGCTTGCCAGCAGCTTTTCGATGCCCCAGCAGAGGCGCTCACGGCGGCCTATATCAACGGTATTCGCGGCTGACGGACGCTGTTGTTCAGGCAGCGTCAGTTTATGACCGGCGTTACTAGCGGTCGGGTTGCGGGGTCAAGCGCAGATAAGGCTTGATCACGGTATGGCCTTTCGGGAAGCGGCGGGCAATTTCTTCCGGATCCTGTAGTGACGGCACGATCACCACATCATCCCCGGCCTGCCAGTTAGCCGGCGTTGCCACCTTGTGGTATTCGGTTAGCTGTAGCGAGTCGATGACGCGCAGCACCTCGTTGAAGTTGCGCCCGGTACTGGCCGGATAGGTGATGATCAGCCGCACCTTCTTTGCCGGATCGATAATGAACAGCGAGCGCACGGTCAGTGTCGCATTCGCGTTCGGATGAATCATGTCGTAGAGCTCGCTGACCTTGCGATCGGCATCAGCCAAGATGGGGAAATTCACCACCGTGTGTTGCGTTTCGTTGATGTCCTTGATCCATTCATGATGCGAATCCACGGGATCCACCGACAGCGCGATGGCCTTGACGTTGCGTGCGGCGAATTCATCCTTGAGCTTGGCGGTCAGACCCAGCTCAGTGGTGCACACCGGCGTGAAATCGGCGGGATGCGAAAACAGCACGCCCCAGCTCTCGCCCAGCCATTCATGGAAGTGAATCGTGCCGGCGGATGAGGCTTGCACGAAGTCGGGCGCGGTATCACCTAGGCGCAGTGTCATGATCAAACTCCCGAGCGCTATGCCCTGCATTGAAGATGTCCTGACAGTACGGGTCAGCGCCGGTTTCAGGAAAGACTTTTTTGCTCTGAGCTTATGCGCTGACGTGCTAAACGCTGGGCCCAAACTGCTTGCGGTACTTACTCACTTTCGGACTGACCACCATCTGGCAATAGCCCTGCCCCGGATTACGCCGGAAATAGTCTTGGTGATACTCCTCGGCCTCGTAGAACGGCACGGCGTCACTGATTTCGGTGACGATGGCATCGTCAAATATCCGGGCCTGCGTAAGCTGGTCAATGAAGGCCGTAACGGCGGCGTGCTGTTCTTCATCGGCACAGAAAACCACGGAACGGTATTGCGTACCGGTATCGGCACCTTGGCGGTTGAGCGTGGTTGGATCATGAATCGTGAAGAAAATTTCGAGCAGGCGCTCGAGGCTGGTCTGCTCGGCATCGAAGCGTAGTTTCACCACTTCGGCATGACCTGTGGCACCACTGCAAATCTGTTCATAGCTTGGGTTGGGTCTTGCGCCACCCGCGTAGCCGGAGATGCATTCGAGCACGCCGGGGACTTCGCGATAGACCGCATCCAAGCACCAGAAGCAGCCGCCGCCGAGAGTGAGTTGAGCTTCTTTCATGATTTTGCCCTTGCTTGCACATCGTCAGTAGAATCTGCATTCTGCGCTGACTTAATTCTGCTGCCCAGCGCACAAACGAGCTTGCCATGACCTATTTGTCCGATTTGCCCGAGGACCTGCCAGAGCATCCGCCGAGCTGGCGAGATGTCGTTGCGGAAAGCCGCTTTGCGCTGGAATGGCTGCGCAGCAAGCGGCTCGGTGATCGTGTGGTGCAAGGCTTGCCACGAGGCGATGGCGAAACCGTGATGCTGCTGCCGGGCTACGGCGCGAGTGACCAAAACATGCACCTGCTGGCTCAGCGCCTGAGTGCGCTGGGCTATGAAGCGCTGCAATGGGAGCAAGGCAAGAATACGGGCGCGGTGCACAAGTTGCTGCCGAAGCTGAAGCAGCGGGTCGAAAGTATCGTGGCGCGTACCGGCAAGCCCATCACGCTGGTGGGCTGGAGTCTTGGCGGCTATATCGCCCGTGAGCTGGCGCGTGACTTGCCTGACGCGATTGCTGGCGTGGTCACGCTGGGTTCGCCCGCCGTCGGTGGCCCGAAATACACCATCACGGCAGCAGCGTATCGCAAAAAAGGCTTTGATTTGGATGCCATCGAGGCTGAAATGGCCAAGCGCGATGCCATCCCGATTCTCTGCCCGCTGACGGTGCTATTTAGCAAGGTCGACGGTATTGTCAGCTGGCCAGCCACGCTCGATCGTCTGACCCCGCAGGCCCGTCATGTCGAGGTGCGCAGCTCGCACATTGGTCTGGTGCACGATTCCGAAGTGTTTCGCAGTATTGCCACCGTGCTGGCGGATCAGCGTAAGGTCTGACTCACCGTTTTAATCTGACCGGCAGCCAGTGTGTGAGCACTGTTGCCAAAGGCATCCTGGCGATCTAGGTCAGCACCTTTGCGTTGCAGTTCGGCCAGTAATTCCGCGCGACCAAACAATGCGGCATACATCGCTGGCGTTTGGCCAGCACGATTGGCTTGATCGGTATTGCCTTGTGCCTGCATGAGGCGTTTGGCGATGCCCAGCTCGCCTTTGAAAATGGCACCAAACAGCGCTGTATTGCCGCGTTTGTCCGTCAAATCAGCATTGGCACCCTGCTTCAGCAGTAATTCGACGGCTTCGCGATGGCCATGGTAGGCCGCCAGAATCAGCGCGGTATAGCCTTTACTGTCCTGGCGATTGAGATTCTGGCGAGCATCAATGAAGGTCTGTAATACGGCCAGATTGCCTTCACGGGCGGCGCGGAAGAAGTACTGGTCGAGCCGTGCCTCAACGCTGAGGCTGGTATTTTCGGGGTGATATTCCGAACCGTAGCCGGTGTCGGCAGCGAGGGCCTGGTTGCTGGCCAGGCTCATCATGATTAGGTAGAGCGCGAGTAGGATTCGCATCATCGTGTCTCCTGAAAAAAAGCCTCGGGCAAGATGCCCGAGGCAAGTCCAGCGTTACTCGTTCAGTGCCGCGGCGGCAGATTTCACTTTGATCAGATCAACATTCACGGCTTTTGCCACGGCCTCACCGTAGCCAGCATCGGCCTTGTAAAAGTAGGACGCCATGGTGATGCGCGTGCCTTCATCACGGACCGCTCCGAGGTCGCCAGCAAGGTTGCTGACCAGGTTCAGCTGCTCCTGCTTCGGCAGACCGCGATAGAACTCGCCGGCTTGGCGGAAGTTCTGCGTTTTTGCTGTACGCGCTTGTTGCGTAGTCCCGCTCAATGGCAGCTGGCTGTACTTGTAGTCAGCATTGTCGGCCCGGTTCTGGATGCGGCTGGGCTGATAATTCACCGTACCTTTGCGACTACCCATGTTGGCTGAGCCATCCTGATTGTTGTTGTCGACCTTGGCGCGCGGCGCATTGATCGGCAATTGCATAGCATTGGTGCCCAAGCGATAGAACTGTGTATCGGCATAGGAGAAGACACGGCCCTGCAGCAGGCGATCTTCTGATGGCTCGATGCCTGGCACCAGATTAGAGGGTGCGAAGGCGCTCTGTTCTGTCTCTTGGAAAATGTTGTCCGGGTTGCGATTGAGCGTCATGGTGCCGAGTTTGATGGCCGGTACGCCGGGCCAAATCTTGGTGGCATCAAGCGGGTCGAAATCAAACTTGCTCAGTTCTTCCGGTTTCAGCACTTGAATCATCAAGTCCCATTTCGGGAAGTCACCACGGCTGATGGCACTCTGCAAGTCACGACTGGCGTGATTGAAGTCCTTGGCTTGGATGGCTGCGGCTTCAGCAACGGTCAGATTCAATTCCGGCTGCTGCGGCTTCCAGTTGAATTTCACATAAGCGAACTCGCCTTTGGCATTGACCAGTTTGAAGGCATGTACGCCATTGCCTTCCATGTTGCGATAGCTGGCCGGAATGCCGCGGTCGGTGAACAGGCGCGTGAACATGTGCGTCGCTTCAGGCACATGGCTGAAGAAATCGAAGATGCGATTGGGGTCCTGCAAGTTGGTATCTGGGCCTGGCTTCAGCGAGTGCACCATGTCCGGGAACTTGATGGCATCGCGAATAAAGAACACCGGCAGGTTGTTGCCAACCAGATCCCAATTGCCTTCGCTGGTGTAGAACTTGGTGGCGAAGCCGCGTGGGTCGCGCAAGGTTTCGGGCGAGTGGTTGCCGTGGATCACGGTCGAGAAGCGCACAAATACCGGCGTTTTCGTACCCGGCTTGAATACGCTGGCGCGGCTCAGATTGCCGATGTCGGCGCTGGCAACGAATTCGCCATGAGCACCGGTGCCGCGTGCGTGTACCACGCGCTCTGGTATGCGTTCGCGATCAAAGCGTTGCAGTTTCTGAATGAGTTGCACATCCTGCAAAAGGACCGGCCCGGTCGGGCCCGCCGTTTGCGAGTTCTGGTTGTCGCCCACCGGGGCGCCATTATCGCGAGTCAGAGCGGCGTTGGCTGTGCCGGTCATGGCGAGTGCCACGGCCAAGGTCAGGATGGAAGGTTTGAATGCGTTTGACATGATTGTTCTCCGACGCTTTTGTTGTCTGGAGTTTCAATCTAGTCGAGCTAAAGCTAGTCATCCAATGAATTGAATGACTAGCTTTGATAGTCTTAGTCTATTACTGGGGCCGCGAGTTTTTGCCCGATGGGCGACGACTGCCATCATCACGCGGTGGCAAGCCGGTGTGCTGGGTCTGAATGCTACCTTTGCGAGGTGCATCCTTGCGTGGCGCGTCTTTGCTCGGCGGACTCTTGCCGGGGGCGCCAGGTTTGACCTTCACCGACACACCTTCCACCGCACTCGAATTTTTCTTGCGCGGGCTGACATATTCGCCCTCGTTCTTCGGCTGCCAGGTCGGAATCAGGTGCTGCTTGCTGTTGCCGATGAGATCGGCGCGGCCCATCTCCTTCAGTGCTTCACGCAGCAGCGGCCAGTTGTTGGCATCGTGGTAGCGCAGGAAGGCCTTATGCAGGCGGCGACGACGATCGCCCTTCACAATATCAACATCTTCCGAATCGCGCGTGACCTTGCGCAGCGGGTTTTTGCCGCTGTGGTACATCGCGGTCGCGGTCGCCATCGGTGATGGATAGAAGGTCTGCACCTGATCGGCGCGGAAGCCGTTCTTCTTCAGCCAGATCGCTAGATTCATCATGTCCGCATCGGTCGTGCCGGGATGCGCAGCGATGAAGTATGGGATCAGATACTGTTCTTTGCCGGCTTCTTTCGAGAACTTCTCGAACAGCTGCTTGAACTGGTCATAGCTGCCGATACCCGGCTTCATCATCATCGACAGCGGGCCGCCTTCGGTGTGCTCGGGCGCGATCTTGAGATAGCCGCCGACATGATGCGTGACCAGTTCCTTCACATATTCTGGCGAGCGCACGGCGAGGTCGTAGCGCAGGCCAGAGCCGATCAGAATCTTCTTCACGCCCTTGAGTTCGCGGGCGCGGCGGTAGAGTTTGATCAGATGCGAATGGTCAGTGTTGAGGTTGTCGCAAATACCCGGATAGACGCAGGACGGTTTGCGGCAGGCAGCTTCAATCTCCGGCGTTTTGCAGGCCAGGCGATACATGTTCGCGGTTGGCCCGCCAAGATCGGAGACGATGCCGGTGAAGCCCGGCACATCACGCATCTTTTCCACTTCGCGGATGATCGAGTCTTCCGAACGATTCTGGATTATGCGGCCCTCATGCTCGGTGATCGAGCAGAAGGTGCAGCCGCCGAAGCAGCCACGCATGATGTTGACCGAGAAACGGATCATCTCGTAGGCCGGGATGCGCGCATCGCCATACGACGGATGCGGCACGCGGGCGTATTCGAGGTCGAAGACGTAATCCATTTCTTCCGTGGTCAGCGGAATCGGCGGCGCATTGAGCCAGACATCGCTGTCGCCGTGGCGCTGCACCAGCGCGCGCGCGTTGCCCGGATTGGTCTCTAAATGCAGCACGCGGTTGGCGTGGGCATAAAGCACCGGATCTGCCTTGACCTTCTCGAAGGACGGCAGGCGGATGACGGTCTTGTCGCGTGGCGGCATCTTGAACTTGGCTGGCTGCAGCGTGACCACCGTGGTGTCTTCGGGCAGCGCCGTCAGTTCGCCCCAGGCACCGGGCGTTACTTCGATCGGCGCACCGATGTCTTTCGCGGCGGGCATGGTAAAGCCGCTGTTTTCAGGGAGCGCGGAGCCATCCGAAAAGCTAGCGCCGGCAAAGCTGGCTCCGCCGCTGAAGCTTGGCGTTGGTTTCTTCTGCTCGATCTCGCAGGCATCAAGATCGGCCGTATTCACATACGGATTGAGGATGCGGTCGACCTTGCCCGGCGCATCGACGCGCGTCGAATCCAGCTCGAACATGCCCTGAGGTGTGTCGCGGCGCAGAAACACGGTGCCACGAACATCGGTGATGTCGCGGATCTGCTCGCCGCGCGCGAGGCGGTGCGCGATTTCAACGATGGCGCGCTCGGCGTTGCCGTAGAGCAGGATGTCGGACTTGGCATCGAGCAGGATGGAGCGGCGAACCTTGTCTTGCCAGTAGTCGTAATGCGCGATGCGACGCAGCGAGGCTTCGATGCCGCCGAGTACCTGCGGCGCATCCGGATAAGCCTCGCGCGCGCGCTGGGCATAGACCAGGCTGGCACGGTCGGGGCGGCGACCACCCTCGTCGTTCGGTGAGTAGGCATCGTCAGAGCGGATTTTGCGATCGGCCGTGTAGCGGTTGATCATCGAGTCCATATTGCCGGCGGCGATGCCGAAGAACAGGTTGGGCTTGCCCAGCGCCTTGAAGGGTTCGGCCGACTGCCAATCCGGCTGCGCGATGATGCCGACGCGAAAGCCCTGAGCTTCGAGCAGGCGGCCGATGATAGCCATGCCGAAGCTCGGGTGATCGACATAGGCATCGCCGGTAATGATGATGATGTCGCAGCTGTCCCAGCCGAGCTGGTCCATTTCATCGCGCGACATCGGTAAAAACGGAGCCGTGCCATAGCACTCCGCCCAGTAACGGTCGTAGCCGAATAGCAGAGGCGCATCCTGCATGCCGACGGTGACTTTTTCTGAGGGCAGAGCCATGTTGTTTCTCCGGGGTTGCTCAGCTTACAGGCCGAGCATGGGCATCAGCGCCAGCACGATTTCCGTGCTCATGCCGATACGGCTGCCGATGCTGGCAGCGAGGCCAGTCTTGAGACTAGCCAGTGAGTTGTTACGCAGCGCAGCCGCAGCCTTGACGGCGGTCTGGTCAGCGACGGTGAGCTTCTTGCCCAGACTGCTTTCAATTCTCGTGACCACGGCATTTTCGCTCAGCGGCTTGCCGGCTTCCGGGAACATGGCCGCAATCACCGCGCCATTCAGGCCAACTTGTGCGCCGACCTTGTTCAGAAAGTTGCTTTGCGCATTGTTCAGGCCGACCTTGGTGGCGCCGGTCAGGCCTTGTACTTGCACGCGTTCGGCCAGCGTCAGGGCAGAACCGCGCTTGGCTTCCAGCGCGGCCACAAACGACTGTGTCTGCGTCGCCGTGGCGGTGTTGCTGGAGCTGGATGCCGAGCTGTTGCCGGCAGGTGCGGTGGCGCAAGCAGCCAGTACAAGGGTCAACATCAGTAACGATAAAGCACGCATGAACAACTCCAAAATTAAATGAGGCGAGCGCGGGCGCGCTCAACGGCAGCACGAACCTGAGCCGGTGCGGTGCCGCCGAAATGGTTGCGGGCGCTGACTGAACCTTCGAGGGTCAGCACGGCAAAAACATCATCAGCAATGATGGACGAGAACTGCTGCAGCTCGGCCAGCGACATTTCCGCCAGATCCTTGCCGGACTGCACGCCGTAACCCACAGCCTTGCCAACGACTTCGTGGGCATCACGGAAGGCCACGCCGCGCTTGACCAAGTAATCGGCCAGGTCTGTGGCAGTAGCAAAGCCGCGACGAGCCGCCTCGCGCATGATGTCGCGACGAGGCTGCAGCGCCGGCACCATGTCGGCAAAGGCGCGCAGCGAGCCACGCACGGTGTCGATGGCGTCGAACAGCGGTTCCTTGTCTTCCTGATTGTCTTTGTTGTAGGCCAGCGGCTGGCCCTTCATCAGTGTCAGCAGTGCCATGAGATGGCCGAAGACGCGACCGGCCTTGCCGCGAACCAGCTCGGGTACGTCCGGGTTCTTTTTCTGCGGCATGATCGACGAGCCGGTGCAGAAACGATCCGGTAGATCGACGAACTGGAACTGCGCCGAAGCCCAGAGCACCAGCTCTTCGCTGAAGCGCGACAGGTGCATCATGATCAGCGCCGCTGCCGAACTGAACTCGATGGCAAAATCACGATCCGACACGGCATCCAGCGAGTTCTCGCAGACCGCATCGAAACCGAGCAGCTCGGCGGTGTAATGGCGATCGATAGGATAGGTCGTGCCGGCCAGCGCAGCGGCGCCCAGCGGTAGGCAGTTGACGCGCTTGCGCAGGTCGACGAGGCGCTCATCATCACGCTTGATGTTCTCGAACCAAGCCAGCAAATGGTGCCCAAAGGTCACTGGCTGCGCGGTCTGCAGATGCGTGAAGCCGGGCATGATGGTGTCAGCTTCGCGCTCGGCGAGATCAATCAGGCCGGTGAGCAGGCGCTTCAGCTCGGTGCGGATAGCATCGACCTCATCGCGTACATACAAGCGAATGTCGGTGGCGACCTGGTCGTTGCGGCTGCGGCCAGTGTGCAGGCGCTTGCCGGCAATGCCGATACGCTCGGTGAGCCGGTGCTCGATATTCATGTGTACATCTTCGAGATCGACACGCCACTCGAACTGGCCGGCTTCGATTTCACCTTGAATTTGCTCAAGGCCGCCGATGATCAGATCACGATCTTCGACACTGAGCACGCCAACGCGAGCCAGCATGGTGGCGTGCGCGATCGAGCCACGAATATCCTGGCGATACATGCGCTGGTCAAAACGCACGGAGGCCGTAAATTCGGCAACGAACTGGTCGGTGGCTTCGGAGAAGCGACCACCCCACATGGAAGAAGATGTATTGCTCATGGAATAACCCGATGCTGTGTCGCCTGCGATCAGGGCGACGGGTCAAAAAGTGCGCGCATTATAGCAGCACCACGAGGCTTGCCGCGCTGCTCGTGTCCGTGCAGACTCGCGATATGTCAACAAAAACAACAAAGCCTGTGAGCGCATGACGCAGATCGCCAACAACACAGAAGATCTCAACGACTTTTGGCTACCTGATTTCTGTTCAACGGCTGCTGCGCGTCGCTTGGCCGGTTTGGCTATTCTCATTGCACTCATTCTGCTGGTGGCTCAGGCCCCGGTACTGTGGCCGCTGCCGATCTGGGATTTTTGCTTGCTGGCCAGCCTGTCTGGCGCCGTCATTGCGACCAGTTTCTCCCTGATTTGCCGCTGGCGCAAAGCCATGGCGTCTTGGTCGCATTTACTGATTGGCGTGGCATCGGTGGCCTTGATCATGTTTAACCTGGTCTGGTTAAGCGTGCTGGGCATTTTCATGCTGCGCTGGTTGGACTTACCGATGCTGTCGTTTGTCAGCAACGAATACAGCACCTTGGCGCGGCATTTGATCATCGTGGCGTTATTCGCCAGCCTATTTCTGCGCTATTTGGCCTTGCAGGCGCAGTTGCGTATTCGTGAGAAGACGGCGCTGCAGGCGCGTCTCGAGGCCTTGCAGGCACGCATCCAGCCCCATTTTTTGTTCAATTCTATGAACATTATTGCCAGCCTCATCGCGATTGATCCTGACAAGGCCGAGCAGGCGGTCGAGGATTTGGCCACGCTGTTTCGGGCCAGCCTGCGCGATACCGTGGATGTTAGCTTGGCCGAGGAAATCACTTTGTGCCGGCGTTATGCCAATATCGAAAAATTGCGTCTGGACGAGCGGCTGGCTATCGATTGGCAGATCTCCGGCGCGGTGGAACAGCTGCGCATCCCGCATCTTTCGCTGCAACCGCTGCTGGAAAATGCCATTCGACATGGTGTTGAACTTTCGGCCGTACGCTGCGACATTACGCTCAAGGTTGTTTGTGACGATGAATGGGTGGATATTGAGCTGACCAATCCGATTGGTCAGGGAGCCCCGCGCAGCGGTAATCAGATGTCGCTGCGCAATGTCACGGAGCGACTGAAAGCCCGTTTTGGTGCTCAGGCCAGCTTGCAGGCCAGTGCCCATAATGGTGTCTTTGTTACGCATTTGCGCTACCCGCACGGGCAAAGCCCGGCACAAAAGAAGAACCGGGGATAGGAATCACCTGGCAACAAGAAGAATAACGAGGGCAATGCAGATGAAACCAAGAGTCGTGATTTGTGATGATGAGCGCCTGGCTCGCGAGCGTCTGGTGCGTTTACTGGAAGACATTGGCGGCTATGAACTGGTTGGACTTGCCGAGCATGGCGAGGCGGCATTGAAGCTGGTGCAGGAATATCAGCCCGACATCATCCTTATGGATATGCGCATGCCGGTCATGGATGGTCTCAGCTGTGCGCGTCAACTCGCTGAAATGGATGCTCCCCCCGCGATCATTTTTTGCACGGCCTTCGATGAGCATGCGCTGGAAGCATTTTCCGTGCAGGCCTCGGGCTATGTGTTGAAGCCGGTCAGCCGTGAAAGCCTGCGTGAAGCGCTGGCGCGTGCCTGCCGCGTCAATCAGCTGCAATTGGAGAATCTGCGTCAGCAGCCGGTCGCGACCGAGCATGCTGCCAGCTGCCGTAGTCACATCACGGCACGCACGCACCGTGGCATTGAGCTGATTCCGATTGATGAAATTCGCTACTTCCTCGCCGACCACAAATACGTCACGGTGCGTCATGAGCATGGCGAAGTGCTGATTGATGAAACACTGAAGGAACTGGAAGAGGAGTTTGGCGACCGCTTCATCCGCATTCATCGCAATGCCTTGCTGTCACTGACTTATCTGGAAGGCTTGGAGCTGATTGCCACCGGCCAGTATCGCGTCCGCATCCGTGGGCTCGATGAGCGTCTGGTGGTCAGTCGTCGTCACTTGCCGGAGTTGCGTGAAACATTGCATCGCGTTTGATGCGCTGATTTTGTTGCACTGCTCTGGTTGCAGGTGCGTCGGGGCTGGTTACACTGCGAGCAGTGGCTAGCCTTGAGGTTTTCATGACATCTCCCGCTTTACCCCCTGCCGATCTTGGCCTGCTGCGTATCGCCACGCGGCAAAGCCCGCTGGCACTCTGGCAGGCACATTTCGTTGCCGATGCTCTGCGCGCACATCATCCCGGCCTGACGGTGGAGTTGGTCACCATGGTCACGCGTGGCGATAAAATTCTCGATACGCCGCTGGCGAAAATTGGTGGCAAGGGCCTATTTGTCAAAGAGCTGGAAATAGCCATGCTCGAAGGCCGTGCCGACCTCGCCGTGCATTCCATGAAGGATGTACCGATGGCCTTTCCCGACGGCTTGGGCCTGACGGCTATCTGCGTGCGCGAAGATTCGCGCGACGCCTTTGTCAGCAATCATTTTGCTGATCTCGATGCACTGCCGGTCGGTGCGGTGGTTGGTACATCGAGTCTGCGCCGTCAGTGTCAGCTGCGCCGCTATCGCCCGGATCTGGTCATCAAGGACTTGCGCGGCAACGTCAATACGCGTCTGGCCAAGCTCGACAATGCTGAGTACGACGCGCTGATTTTGGCCTGCGCCGGTCTGATTCGCCTCGGCATGCCCGAGCGCATTCGTGCCGCATTGCCGGAAGCACTGCTGCTGCCCGCCGTCGGTCAGGGTGCTGTCGGTATTGAGTGTCGGCTCGATGATGCGCGCACGCGCGCCTTGCTGGCACCGCTGAACCATCTTGAAACAGCGACCTGTGTCAGTGCCGAGCGCGCTATGAATACGCGCTTGCAAGGCGGTTGCCAGGTGCCGATTGCCGGCTATGCCACCTTGCAGGATGGCCAGCTGCGATTGCAGGGCCGTGTTGGCAGCCTCGATGGCAGCCAGCTCTTGCAGGCTGAAGCCAGTGGTGCAGCAGCGGATGCCGTAGCGCTGGGTGAGCAAGTTGCCGAACACCTGCTGGCGGCTGGCGCGGCTGAGATTCTGGCTGCGGTTTATGGCGAGGCCGGGCATGGCCCCAGCTGATGCCAGCGTGAATCTGGCCGGCCTTTGCGTGCTCAATCCGCGACCGGCCCGGCAGGCGCATGCGCTGACGGCGGCGCTGATTCAGGCCGGTGCCGATGTCTTTGAGCTGCCGTTGCTGGAGATTGTCGCGCTGGAGCTGTCGGCGTTGGCACGTGAGCAGGTGCTGAGTTTGGATCGCTATGATGCCACGATCTTTGTCAGCGCCAATGCTGCCCGTCTCGGGCTAGCAGCGGTTGCCGACTACTGGCCACAGTGGCCGCATGCCTTGCCGGCCTATGCTGTTGGGCCGGCCACCAAGAATTTGCTGGATGACGCTGGGCTATCTGCCGTCGCTCCCGAACAGGAAGACAGCGAAGGTTTGCTGGCGCTGCCCGGCCTGACCGATGTTGCTGGTCAGCGCCTTTTGCTGTTGCGCGCCGATGAAGGCCGGGAATTGCTGCCGGAAACACTGCGTGCTCGCGGCGCGCAGGTGGATGTGTTGCCGCTCTATACCCGGCGCTTGCCATCCGATACCTTAGCGCGTTGGCAGGCGTGTTCCACGAAGCCGAATGTGGTACTGCTTTCCAGTACGCTGATATGGCAGCATTGGCATCAAATTGCCGGTGCTGCGGCGCTGCAGCCTGTGCTGATTGCGGTCAGCCAGCGGCTCGCGACACAGGTTCGCGCCGCAGGTGCGGAGCGGGTTCTCTGCAGCGATGGCGCAACACCTCAAGCGTGGCTGCAAGCCTTGCAGCAGTGGCTAATGCGACGGCCGAAACCGTCCGTGACGAACTTTTAAGACAGGAAATGCACATGTTGGGCAGCAAGAGTCGCCAATCGCTGATTACCGCTGTCGCCATCAAGCGTCCGCTGACGTTGGGTTTCAAGTTGCTGCTCGGTTTTGTCACGTTGTTGGCGGTAGCTGCGGCGTCCGTGGCTTGGCATAGCGAAAAGCAGCATCGTCGTGCCAAGAATGTTGTAAAGACATTGACGATTCAGCATGGCGGTTTGGCTCAGCGCTTGGACGCTCTGCAGTCCGAGCAGGCACTGAGCAAGCAGCTGCTGCAGTTGCAGCAACAGCGTCTCGACAGTCTGCTTGCGCAAGGCCCGCAAGTGCGTCAGCGCTGGTTGATCAGCCGTGTTGCTGATGCCACGGCAGTGGCCGAACAAGCCCTTATCATTAGCCACGATCCGGCTCAGGCACAGCAGGCATTGTTGGCGGCCGACCGCTTATTATCGGCTCAGGGCGATATTGCGCTGCTGCCGCTGCGACGAGCGTTGAAGCAGGATCTGGCTGTGCTCGTCGGGTTGCCGCGTGTGGATGTCGCGGGAGTCTATCTGCGCTTGCAGAACCTCGATCGGCGCTTTGCCACCCTGGCTTTGCCGCGTGAAACCGGCCAACGTTTCCTGCCTGCTTCATCTGCGCCAAAACCGCCGGTCAGTGATGCAGCCCAAGCCTTGTGGGCCCAGGGGTTGGAGAAATTCCGGGCTTTAATCGTTATTCGTGATTACGACGAGCCCCTGCAGCCTTTGCTTGATGCCTCACGCCTGCAACTGGTGCGCGATCAGCTCGGCCTGCTGGTCAGTCAAGCCGAGCTTGCCTTGCTGCGTGCTGATGGCGTGGTCTATCGTGCAGCGCTGGAGTCGCTCAGTCTTCGTATTCAGCATCAGCTCTCGGCGTTGCCCAGTGCCACCCTAATGCCGTTGCTGAATGAGCTTGCCGCCTTGCAGGCCCTGCAAGTCCAGATCCCGTTGCCGACCCTGAGTACGCGATCTGCGCTTGATACCTTGCTGCAATCGACAGAGACACGGTTATGAGCCGGCATATTGGCACGCTGTTCAGCATTATTGTGTTGATGGTGCTGCTTGCCGTCGCCTTGCGACAAGACCCTGGCTATGTGCTGATCAGCTGGGGCACAACCTCGGTAGAAATGAGCCTGACGCTGGCCGCTTTGTGCTGGTTTATCAGCCTTTGGTTCGTGGTGCAGATTGTGTTGATCGAGCGCTGGTTTTTGCGGCAATGGCGTCGTGACTGGCTGCGACTCTTCGGTCTGTCGGCGCGCCGCAAAGCAAAAACAGCAGAAAAATCACCACAACCGCCAAGCAACGCTTGACGCACCCCCCATGCCCCGCTTTAATACGCGCCTTGCGTGGCCGGGTAGCTCAGTCGGTAGAGCAGCGGATTGAAAATCCGCGTGTCGGCGGTTCGATTCCGCCCCCGGCCACCATCATGATTAAATGTAAAAAAGGCCCACCTTAATCGGTTGGGCCTTTTTTATTGCCTGATAACTTTGCGTAAGCCTCAGGCCACCTTCACCACCTGCAATTCATATTCCGCTAACTGCTCAATACGCTCGCTCACCAGTGCGCGATTATCGTGCTGCCATGGGTGAAAGCCCGGGCGGTAGAAATCGAGATATTCCGGAATGATGCGCGTGAACAGGCCCGGCTTGTGCAAGATGAAATTGGCAAATCCGAGCGCCGCACGCCAGTCATTGAGCTTGCCGTCACTCTTCACTAGCAGGTACATGAGGTAGAGCTGGACCGTCACGAACATGGCGCTGACACCGGCCATCGTGCTTACCCGCATCCAGTAGCCGCCATCGACGGCCTGATAAACATCGAAGGCAACAGCCTTGTGCTCGGTTTCCTCGACGGCGTGCCAGAGAAACAGATCAGCATAAATGCCGCCCACTTCACGCACGAAATCCGGTCGTTCCAGCAGCTGATGCGCGAGGATGGCGGTGAAGTGCTCGAAGCCGACCGTCATCGCCAGTTGGCGGCGTGGCGAGGCCTTTTTCTTGATCCACTCCAGGCCGTGCCGAGCACCTTTCATCATTTTGTCTAGCGGCACGCCACGATGCTGCGCACCCATAGCATTGTTGAAGGCCTCGTGCTCTTTGCCGTGATTGGCTTCCTGCCCGATAAAGGCTCGAATTTGCTGTTGCAGCACAGGGTCAGTGATTTGCGATTCAAAATTACGCACGGCGTGAATAAAGAAGCGCTCGCCATCAGGGAAGACGGCAGACATGCCGTTGAGGAAGTGCGTGATCCACGGGTTGCCGTTGTACCAGTAGCGCGCCATGGCGGGAATGGCGAAATCCATGCGACGAACAGGGATGCGCAGTGGCGTCTTGTTTTGGGCGGGATGACTCATAAGCAGTACCTCGGTGTAGTCGGGAGCTGCGACTCATTGAAATGTGACTTGCTGGTCGCCGTGGGTGAAGGTTATCTTCAGCCGTAAATCGGTCATTGGGGGCCAGCGGGTATGACGGCTGCACGCAGATTAACGGAAGAAACTTTGTCGGCGCATTACCTGATGCTGCTCTGCCAGCATTTGCAGTCACGCGGGTTTACCTCGGAGCAGGTGCTTGCCGGCACCGAACTCGGCTTGGCTGAGCTGGAGCAGCCGGGTCGCCAGGTGCCTTTGCCGTTGTGCCTTAAGGTTTTTGCGAATGCCCAGCAGCTCGCACCAGACCCTGGCTTGGGCTTGCGTCTCGGACAATTACTGAATATCCGCAGCCACGGCTTCCTCGGTTATGCCGTGCTCTCCAGCCGAACCATTGGCGAGGCGGCGGACCTCGCCGTGCGTTATTTCCGTACGCGCACCAGCCTGTTCGAAATTCGCCTTTTCCGTGAGGGCGAGATGGCTGTTATCCAGCTCGATGAGCGTATTCCGCTGGGGCCGCTGCAGACTCTGATACTGGATGCGCTGATGAGCCTGTTCATTGTTTGCGGCCAGCAGCTGACGGGGCGCAAGTTCAATGCCGAGATGCGGCTGGCCTATGCCGAGCAGCCACATCATGCCGAACTGCGTGCGTTGCTCGGTGAGCGCCTGAGCTTTGATTGCGCTTTTACACAGGTGCGTTTTCCGCGTATCGGGCTGCAGATTCCGCTGGGGCTGCCCGATCCGCAATTGTTGGAAATGGCCAAGGCGCAGTGCGAGGCCGAGCTGCAGCGGTTGCATGATGAAGGTGGTTTGTTGCCCGAGGTGCGGCGTCTGGTAAAGCAGCATCTGGCCGAACAAGCCTCGCTGGAGTGTGTTGCCGAGGCACTGCATCTGTCACCACGGACTTTGCGCCGAAGGTTGGCGGAACTCGGCACCAGCTTCCAGATGATTTTGGAGCAGTTGCGCCGAGGCCGCGCTGTTGAGCTGCTGCTGCACAGCACCTTGTCGGTTGAGCAGATTTCCTCTGAGCTGGGCTATCTCGATCCGTCCAATTTTGGCCGCGCGTTTCGGCGCTGGATGGGTCAGTCGCCGCGCGAGTATCGCACCACGCGGCTGTTCAGCCCAAGCCAGCCGAGTGCGCCGGCCAGCGCCAAATAGCCGCCGACGGCACCGAGACCGACATTCGTGGCCAGCCAGGTGGCGGTGAATGGTGCCAGCGATGCCCCGAGAATGCCGGCCAGATTGAACGCCAGTGAGGCGCCGGTATAGCGCACCTGAGTCGGGAATAGATCGCCCAGCAAGGTGCCCAGCGGACCATAGGTCAGGCCCATACAGGTGAAGCCCAGCACCAATGTGGCGATGACGCCGAGCTCGTGGCCAGAGCCAAACAGCGAGGCAAATACGGCACCAAAAAGCATGATGGCGAAAGCCACCCAGCGCATGGTGCGCGGCCAGCCGAAGCGATCGGCACAATACGCCGAGCAGGGAATAGCCAGGCCAAAGAACACCACACCAATAAGTTGCAGGCGCAGGAAGGCTTCGCGTTCATAGCCCAAGTGCGTGGTGCCCCAGCTCAGTGTGAATACCGTCATCAAATAGAAAATCACGAAGGCGCTGATGGCAATCAGGGTGCCGGCAAGCATGGCTTGCTTATACTCGCGGAATACGGTTACCAGCGGCACCGCCACGGCTTCATGCTGAGCCTGTGCGGCCAGGAATGCCGGTGTTTCGGTAATGCGCAGGCGCACATAGAGGCCAACGATGACCAGCAGACTGCTGGCTAGAAAAGGAATGCGCCAGCCCCAATCGATGAAGTCGGCATTGCTGAGTTGGCTGGTCAGCAGCAGAAACAGGCTGGTTGATAAGATGAAGCCGATGGGCGCGCCCAGCTGCGGAAACATGCCGTACCAGGCGCGCTTGCCGGGCGGCGCATTTTCCGTGGCGAGCAACACGGCACCGCCCCACTCGCCGCCCAGTCCCAAACCTTGACCAAAGCGGCACAGGGCCAGCAGCAACGGTGCCCAGACCCCGATCTGAGCGTAAGTGGGCAGCAGGCCGATGGCGACGGTGGACAGGCCCATGGTGAGCAAGGCTGCCACCAGCGTGACTTTGCGCCCGAGCCTGTCGCCGTAGTGTCCGAATACTGCAGAACCCAGCGGTCTGGCAAAGAAGGCAATGGCGAAGGTGGCTAGCGATTGCAGCGTGGCGGCCGCTGGGTCATCAGCCGGGAAAAACAGAATCGGGAAAACCAGCACGGCAGCGGTGGCGTAAATGTAGAAATCAAAAAACTCGATAGTGGTGCCGATCAGGCTGGCGAACAGCACGCGATTTTTTGGGTTCGCGGGTGCTGCGGAGTGAGGCGCGTGCATGAGATTCTGCCGTAAACTGTGCGGCAGACATTATGGCATCTGGGGTTTCTGGTGGCGCTATCGAACGCACGCAAAGCTGATGTCTTGTTGGTTATCGTAACCCTGCTCGCAGCCTTGAGCTGGCTATTCTCGAAGGAGGCGGTGGGCTTAATGCCGCCGCTGTTATTCATGGCCGTGCGCTTCACGCTCGCGGGTATTGTGCTGGCGCTTTGGGGGCTGCCACAGTTGCGCGCGCTAAATGCGCTGCAATGGCGGCGAGGGCTGCGTGTTGGGCTATGCTTCGGTGCCGGCATGAGCTTGTGGATCATGGGCCTGTTTCGTGGCACGCATGTCGGCGAAGGCGCGTTCCTGACTAGCCTAGGGGTGGTTCTGGTGCCGGTCATCAGTCGTCTTGTTTTTGGTGAGCGTGCGCCTTTGAGCACCTGGTTGGCCTTGCCGGTAGCCGCCGCCGGGCTTGCGCTGTTATCACTGCAGGATGGCTTCACACTGGCATCCGGGCAGTTGTTCTATGTTGGCGCTGCGGTTTTGTTCGCGCTCTACTACTCCCTCAATACGCGGGCGGCGAATCATCGCGCGCTTGCTGTTGGCGATGTTGTGACCAAGGTGCCGGCGCTGCCCTTGACGGCGGTGGTGCTGCTCACGGTGGGTACGTTGACGACGCTCTTGTCTGCGATCTATGAGCCTTGGTTGCCGACCTTGCAGACGATCAGCGGTGAGATGGTCATCTGGGTTTTGGCCAGTGCCCTGCTCGGTTCAGCTGCGCGCTTTCTAATTCAGACGTATGCGCAGAGCCTGTCGGCACACAGCCATGGTGTGGTGATCATGATCATTGAGCCGGTATGGACTGCTTCACTGGCGGCGTTTTGGCTCGGTGAGCGCATGTCGCAGCAGCAGCTTTTTGGCTGCGCCATCATTCTGCTGGCACTGTTGGTCAGTCGCGCTTGGCCACAAGCGTCGGCTTGAGGCGTTGGTGCTGTAGTCTGTTGATGGGTCAGTAATTTTAATGACGAATGGTGATTGAAGGCGGACTGTCTCGGATAGTCTTTGCGAAGGATCGCGGGTAGACTCGAACGCAAATAAATAGTGACAAGATAAGTTCTTGTCTGGAAATTATGATGATAACTGCACTGATTATTATTTTTACTCTGACGTATGCTGCGATTGCATTTGAACACCCTATTAAAGTCAACAAATCAGCTTCTGCATTGGTGGGTGCCGGTCTACTTTGGACGATATACGCAGTTGCCACCAATAATCCGAGTGTGGTTTCCCATGAGTTATCGGAAACACTAGCTGGAACAGCCCAGATTGTTTTCTTTCTGATGGGTGCAATGACGATTGTTGAGGTCATTGATGCACATAACGGATTTGATGTAATTACCCAAAGAATAAAAACAACCAAATTATCATCTCTGGTTATTCTGATTGGCTTGGTTACTTTTTTTCTGAGTGCCATTCTGGATAACCTGACTACAACGATTGTTATGATCTCCCTAGTCAAGAAGCTTCTTGATAAACGTACCGATCGCCTGTTATTCGCAGGTTTGATCATTATTGCCGCCAATTCTGGAGGCGCATGGTCGCCGATTGGGGATGTGACAACAACCATGTTGTGGATCGGCGGTCAGGTCACGCCGGTCGCGATCATCAAGGGCGTGTTCTTGCCGTCATTGGCCAATCTAATTGTGCCTATGCTGATGATCAGCTTCACGCTGCGCGGCAGGCGGGTCCAGGCGCCGGTTGTTTTGGCCGATGCCGGGCGCGACTCCACCAGCGATTACGAGCGGAACGTAGTCTTCTTTCTGGGCCTGGGCGTGCTGGTTGCCGTACCAGTGTTCAAGACCATCACGCATTTACCCCCATTCATGGGCATATTTTTTGGTCTTGGCTTGTTGTGGCTGGTGGCCGACCTGATGCACAAAAACAAGGAAGATGACGAGAAGAGCCAGCTCACGCTGGTGCATGCGTTAACACGAATTGATATGTCATCGATTGTTTTTTTCATCGGTATTTTACTTGCAGTTGCCACGCTTGAGCACTCACATGTACTGACTGACTTGGCAGGATATCTTGATGAAACCATTGGCCGACTGGATATTATTGTTTTCCTGATTGGTATTGCCAGTGCGATTGTTGATAATGTGCCGCTGGTTGCTGCATCCATGGGCATGTATAGCCTTGAGCAATACCCTGCTGACAGCTTCCTCTGGGAGTTTTTAGCCTACTGTGCCGGTACCGGCGGATCTATTCTGATTATTGGTTCTGCGGCCGGGGTTGCAGCCATGGGTCTTGAGAAAATTGAATTCATTTGGTATGTGAAAAATATAAGCTTGCTGGCGCTTGCCGGATATATAGCGGGCGCAGTTGTATACCTTATTCAGTTCAACTTTCTGCATTAATACCGTTGGCATTAATTTGAAGTGAATAAAAAGCCGACAAAAGTGTCGGCTTTTTATTTTACCGTTCGTTGCAGCGTCAGATGAGTCTGGTCGCTGCTATCAAAGGCTCAGCCCTTGGCACGGCATTTGAATGAACCGTCGCGCGTATCAATTTCAATGCGCTCGCCGATTTCGATGAAGGCGGCGACTTGCAGCTCGAAGCCGTTGTGCAGCTTGGCGGTTTTCATGACCTTGCCGGAGGTGTCGCCCTTGGCGGCTGGCTCGGTATAAGCCACTTCACGCACGACCACGGTCGGCAGCTCTACGGAAATGGCTTTGCCTTCGTAAAGAACGATTTCGCAGACTTCTTCCATACCGTCTTCGATGAAGCTCAGCGTGTCGCCGAGGTTTTCCTTTTCCACTTCGTACTGGTTGAACTCTTCATCCATGAAAATGTACATGGGATCAGCGAAGTAGGAGTAGGTGGCGTTCTTTTGCTCAAGAATGATTTGATCGAACTTGTCATCGGCCTTGTACACGGACTCTTGAGCCTGGGCGGTGAGCAGATTCTTCATCTTCATTTTGACCACAGCCGAGTTGCGACCGGACTTGTTGAACTCGGCCTTGAGCACAATCATGGGCAGGCCGTTGACGCTAATTACGTTGCCAGCACGGATTTCCTGAGCAGTTTTCATCTTGTATTTCCGGGATGTGTTTGAGTGTATGGGGGGTTATTTTGGCGTGGATTCTACCCGATCTGCATAAAAACGCATCAGCTGCGTGGCGAGATCCGGTTGCGTCAGTAGGTACAGCCGCCAGGATTGCAGGGCGGCGCGGATGTCGGGCAGGTCGGCGAGGAATTGTGCCCAATCTTCCATAGGGATCGGTTCTTCGTAGGTATTCCACTTTATTAACAGCGTTGACCAACTCTCAGGCATAGGAGTGCTGGTTTTTGCTGTTAGTGCCAAAACACGCTTTTGCCATGCAGCCAACTTAACGAGGTGTGCTTTCGCTTCTTGCGGATAAATATTCCAAAGCAAGGCCTGCCCTGCCCACTGCGCACGAACGAAGGAGTCTTCGCCGCGCACTAAGTTTAAATCACTTTCAGCGAGTAGACGGTCGTAGGCTTCATGTGACAGAAATTGGATCAAACGGATGGTGAGTGCGCCAACAATGACATCTGCACCAATCTTGAGCGACGCACCTAACCATTGCTCAATATGAGCCTCATGGGGACCTGTAAAAACGATAAATAAGGTTGGTACGGAGTCCTGCGCAAGCGTATCTAGCAAGTTGGAAATACCGGGCTGGTCATAACCAAAGTAGGTGACTTGCCGACCTAATGTGGTTCTCGAATGGGTGCTTAAAAGTTCAAAACGTTCTTCCGGGCCCAGCAATAAGCCCCCCGATTTGGGGGTAAAGCCCGGAAACCAAAAGGTTTTGCTAAGCCCAAACTGAGGCTCAACTGATGTAAGTCTATGACAGCCTTCAATCCAGTCTTCCGCACTCAAGTACTCCAAATTTATCCACTCAGGCGTCACTTTTCGCTCGGCCATTGCTGCGACATAGTGTGCTGGCAACGAGCACGCAAACGCCTCAATCACAATATCTGCAGGCGTTGGCAGGTCTCTACATGCAGTCCAATGGTGAACGATAAGATCGCCCAATGTTTGCGTATGAAGCGTTGGGCGTAGTGACGGAGCCAGTCGCTGAAAGCTGATCAAGTCATCAACAAACAACACAACACTAACATCAGGCCGTGCTGATAAGTGTCGTGCCAGACGCCAAGAAACGCCGATGTCACCAAAGTTATCGATGACGGAGCAGAAGATGTGGCAGGAAATCGGTTTGGACATATTCGCAATGTCTAGCAGGGCTTAAAAATAGTCTCAAGCCATTGTACGCATTTGTACAGGAGGTTGAGGAAATTGGCATAGCAACTGCAGGAGGTCATTCATCAATTAACAGGAACACTACAATGAGCGCGACTAATGTTACAAAATTCTTATCGATAATTGGCTTTTCTATAATGATAGTGGCTTGCGGGGACACTTCATCCTTAGCCTCGTCAATGATGGGGACCCCTAAGCAGGATGCTCCAAAAGAGGATGTGATCAAGGACGAGCCTGACACTAATGACGATGAGAGCACGCCAGAGCCTCCTGTGCCGCCCGTGAAGGTTCTTTCTGCAGTAAGCCCAAGCGTAACGACGCTAGGCCAATATCGTGTGTCACCTGCCACTACATACTTATCAAAACCTATTTTGGTAAGCGACCCAATGGGTCAGCGTTATCCCGCCGATGTTGATGCGGTAGTTAGATATCCAATCGATGGGGATGGACCATTTCCTGTTGTACTTTACTTACATGGTCGCCATGTAACCTGCAACTATCTCGGTCTCACAGAGTCATTAAGCACTGGCGAGTGTGACCTAGAGCTGCCGGGCCAAGTAGGTAAGCCGTTTAATAAAATTTTGAGTCCAGTTGATAGCTACAAAGGCTATGACTACATGGCTAAAAACCTAGCCTCTCACGGCTATATTGTGATCTCTATTAATGCCAATGACATCAATGATAAGGATCTGATTGGTGACGCGGGAGTGAGCGCGCGAAGTGCACTCGTTTTGCACCATTTAGACATTTTAAGAGAGATTAATAATGAGGGTAGCTACTCGCGTTTCAGTGATCCTTATGTGATATCACTGCTTCGCGGAAAAATAGACATGTCACGAATTGGTTTGATGGGGCATTCGCGAGGCGGACAAGGTGTGACCAATACTATTTTGGTTAACGATGCTTCGCGTACAACACCCCGTACAACGATCGAGTTAAGTGATGCCGGCCAACTCAGCGGGGCATTTACCGCGCCCCATGATATTTCCGCAGTATTCGCATTGGCGCCAACCAATTTTGGTTTTATATCGGCACCAAGTACTAATTTCGCTGTACTGCTGCCTTATTGCGATGGCGATGTGTCGAACTTGCAGGGAGCGTTTATGTTCGATAAGAGTCGTTACATCGATGAGGCCAAGCAAACCTCCAAGTTCCAAGTACTTACGATGGGTACAAATCATAATTTTTATAACACCACATGGGTGTCGGATGATTACAGCAATGCCGATAGCTACTGTGAACAGGGAGCCGCAACATCTGGGCGCGATAGTCCGTTAGATCAGCGCAGGCACGGCGAGTTCTTAATGTCATCATTTTTCAGATTATTTGTGGGCGGCGAACAGCAGTTCAAATCATACTGGTCTGGCAATGCGCGACTACCCAGCGAAGCGTGTGGCACGAAAACGGCCGGTGAAGGTAAAACTTGCGATGATCGTGTCCATCTTTCGATTCAAGCTCCTAAGAAGGATCGCTTGCTGATTGATCAAGTGCTGACCAGTACATCGCTGACTCAAAGCGCTTTGGGGCCAGTAAAAGCCACAGGTACAACTCAGTTTGAGTTCTGCGATACAGGAGTAACAGCCGCCGGTGCTGAAGGGCATAGACCTGCTGCATGTGGTGCGGACAGCATTAGAACACTTGCAACAGCAGGCCAGCTTTACATGGCCCATACCACGGGCGTAGCGGCTTACAGCGTAGACTTCTTAACGGCAAAAAATGTACATGACTTCAGTAGTTTAACCTTTAGAGCGGGCGTGCCGATTAGCACAGCCAGTCCTCTGGTCGTTGCTCCTAAGTTACAAGTAACGCTAGTGGACGTGTTTAATCACGGGCAGACAGTCATGATCGATGATTTGTATGACAATGACACACCGCTGTATTTGCCACCAGGTGATAACTCTAATACGGAGGGGGCAAAAACCGTACTGAATATGGTTAACGTGCCCTTAAAAGCATTTTCCAGCATCGATTTAACGATGATAAAGAGCATCAAGATCGAGAGCATGAAGCCCGCTCGTATTCAGTTGACTGACCTGCAGTTCCAACGCTTGTAGGCGTAGCTGGTAACACCATGCGTCTACTTCACGTAACGCATGGTGTCTTTATTTAATCCCGCTCATACACCACGAAGCTGAACCAGAGCTCGCTGGCCTCATCGAAATGCCGCTCGCGGCTGAGCTCCTGCCATTCGCTGCGATCAAATTCCGGGAAGAAGGCATCGCCATCCACCGTGGTTTCCACTTCGGTGATGTACATCCGCGATACCTGACTCAGCGTCTGCGCATAAATTTCCGCACCACCGATGATCAGTGCTTCATCCTGCGCATTCACCACCGCCACAGCCTCGGCCAGCGCCAGTGCCGCTTCTAGCGAATGCACCAGACGGATGCCGATAGGGCCGTCCCAAGTCGGGTTACGCGTGACGACGATGTTGGTGCGATTCGGCAGCGGTCGGCCCAGCGAGTCGTAAGTGGTGCGACCCATAACGATGGCTTTGCCGCTGGTGATGCGTTTGAAGTACTGCAGGTCAGCGGGCAGGCGCCAGGGCAGATTGTTACCGACACCGATGCAGCGGCCGCTGTCCATGGCGACGATCAGCGCGAGGCGCACGGTGTCGTCGGGCAGGGTCGCGTAGTCGTCACCGGCGGTGCCGGTGAGCATGTGATCGCTGGGTTGGCTCATACGGCCACCTTGGCGGCGATGTGTGGCTGGGCGTCGTAGCCTTCTAGCGTGAAATCTTCAAAACGGAAGGCAAACAAGTCGGTGACTTCCGGGTTTATAAGCATGACGGGCAATGGACCGGGCTCGCGTGCCAGCTGCAGATCCGCCTGCTCAACATGGTTGCTGTAAAGATGGCAGTCGCCGCCAGTCCAGACGAAGTCGCCGGGTTGCAGGCCGCAGACCTGCGCCACCATCAACGTCAGTAGCGCGTAGGAGGCGATGTTGAACGGCACGCCGAGGAAGATGTCGGCGCTGCGCTGGTAGAGCTGGCAGGACAATTTTCCGTCAGCCACATAAAACTGGAACAGGGCGTGGCACGGTGGCAGCGCCATCTCGTCGACCAGTGCCGGATTCCAGGCGCTGACGATAAGCCGGCGCGAATCCGGATTAGTACGGATCATTTCCAGGACGTTGCTGATCTGATCAATATGACGGCCGTCCGGTGATGGCCAGGAGCGCCACTGGTAACCGTAAACCGGCCCTAGGTTGCCGTTCTCGTCAGCCCACTCATCCCAGATGCGAACGCCGTTTTCCTTGAGATAACCGATGTTGGTGTCACCCTGCAGAAACCACAGTAGCTCATGGATGATGGACTTCAAGTGCAACTTTTTCGTGGTCAATACCGGGAAGCCATCGGCCAGATTGAAGCGCATCTGGTGGCCGAACACCGAGGTTGTGCCGGTGCCGGTACGGTCGCTCTTGAAAGTGCCTTCGTTGCGAGCGCGGGCCAGCAGGTCGAGATACTGACGCATGATTACCTCGTGGCCGGCGTGTTGCCGCCTTGGCGATAGGCTAGCGCCAGCAGCACGAGACCGCTGAGAATCATCGGCGCGGTGAGCATCTGGCCCTTGGTCATCCAGTCGAACAGCATGAAGCCCTGGTCGGCGTCGGGCTCGCGGAAGAATTCGACGGTGAAGCGGGCGCAGCCATAGCCGATAAGAAACAGGGCCGATGCTGCCATGCGCGGACGCGGCTTGAGGGTGAACACGAAGAGTACGATGAACAACACCAGCCCTTCCAGCGCCGCCTCATAAAGCTGCGACGGGTGGCGCGCAAAGGCGTCTACATGCGGGAAGACCATGCCCCAAGCAAAGTTGGGGTCGGTCACTGGCCGGCCCCAGAGCTCACCGCCAATGAAGTTGCCGATGCGGCCGAAAAATAGGCCTGGTGGCGTGATGACCGCGAGTAGGTCGGTGATTTCCATGACAGGGGTTTTGTACTGGCGAGCAAAGACAGCACCAGCGACAAGCACGCCGAGGAGGCCGCCGTGGAAGCTCATGCCGCCTTCCCAGATGCGGAAGAGCCAGAGTGGGTCACTGAGAAAGCGATCAAAGCCGTAGAAGAATACATAGCCGATGCGGCCACCGAGAATCACGCCCATGGCGCCGTAGAAAATCAGGTCGGCGACTTGGTCTTGCGACCAGCCCATGCGTTTGCCGCGCCACAATGCAAGGCCGTAGGCGGTGGCGAAGCCGCACAGGTACATGAGGCCGTACCAGTGGATTTTCAGCGGACCCAAGCTCAGGGCGACCGGATCGATGTGTGGGTAGATCAGCATGGCATGCTCATAGTCAGAGTCATCTTGTTGAAAAGCGCTGACGTATCATAGCCGCGTCGGGCATCATCAGGCGAGTTTCTTGGAGCTGTGATGTATGTGTCTCATCGTTTTCAACTGGCAGCCACGGTCCGACTTACCCTTGCAGGTCTGGGCCAATCGCGATGAATTCATGGCGCGCCCGGCGCTGGCCACGGCGCTCTGGCCGGAAACCCCCGCAGTACTGGCGGGGCGCGATGTGCAGGGCGGCGGTACGTGGATGGGCGTCACTACGCAAGGTCGTTTTGCGGCACTCACTAACTATCGTGACCCAAGCATGGTCACGGCGGCGCGTTCGCGTGGCGTGCTCGCGGCTGAGTACTTGCAAGGTGATTTGTCAGCCGCAGCTTTTGCTCGGCAAGTACAGGCGGATCGTGGCCACTATGGCGGTTTCAGTCTGCTGCTGGCGGATACTGACGAACTCTGGTGCGTGGGCAGTCACCAGCCTGAGCCTGTGCTGGTCACGCCGGGCTGGCACGGGTTGTCTAATGCTGAGCTCGATACACCCTGGCCGAAGTTGCAGCATCTGCTCAACGGCGCGCAGCGACTGGTAGCGCAACAGGTGGATGCTCCCGAGCCGCATCTGGCCATGCTCGGCGACATGACTCCCGCCTCAGATGATGCGCTGCCTGATACGGGTGTTGGGTTGATGATGGAGCGTCTGCTGTCGCCGATTTGCATCCGCACGCCGCATTACGGCACGCGCAATTCGACTTGGCTGCGCGTGGAGAGCACGATGATTCGCTGGCACGAGCAGGACTATAACGAAGACGAACGCCGCGATCATGTGCTGGTGCGCGTGCCCTGAGGCCGGATCAAATCGATCAAGCCGAGCGCCGTCAGCTTGGCTTCCACCGTGGTGCGAATCTTCACCGGATTGTCGTAGGCCAGCACCTCATCGAGCAGCAACTTGGCATCGCTGAGTGGCGTCATGCACACGGTTTTGCGTACTTTCAGCAGGTTGCTGGCGCTCATCGACAGCGAATCGAAGCCCATCGCCATGAGCAGGATCGCGGTGCCGGGATCGCCGGCCATCTCGCCACAAATACTCACGGTCTTGCCGACGCGATGCACCTCGTTGACGACATAACGCACCGCTCGCAGCACCGACGGGTGATACGGCGAATACAGGTCGGCCACGCGCGTGTTGTTGCGGTCCACCGCGAGCAAGTACTGGGTCAGGTCATTGGAGCCGATGCTGATGAAGTCGGCACGCTGCGCCAGATCGGCAATCTGAATGATAGTGGCGGGCACCTCGACCATGACGCCAATGCGCGGCAGCGTGACCTCGAAATCACCCTCTTCCTGCAGCTCATGCACGGCGCGATGAATCAGCGCCACGGCATCGTCCACCTCGCTCACGGTGGTGACCATGGGCAGCAGAATTTGTAGATTGTTCAGGCCGGACGCGGCTTTCAGCATGGCGCGCACCTGCACCATGAAAATTTCCGGATGGTCGAGCGTGATGCGGATGCCGCGCCAGCCCAGCGCCGGGTTGTCCTCCTCAATCGGGAAGTACGGCAGATCTTTGTCGCCGCCGATGTCTAGCGTGCGCATGGTCACCGGCTTGGGTGCGAAGGCTTCGAGCTGCTGGCGATAGATCTGGCGCTGTTCTTCCTCGCCGGGAAAGCGTTCGCGCAGCATGAACGGAATTTCCGAGCGGTACAGGCCCACGCCCTCGGCGCCTCTGTCCTTGGCGCGGGCAACATCGGCCATGAGACCGGTGTTCACGCACAGCGACACGGCATGGCCATCGGGCGTGACGGCTTCGCGCGTCTTGTAGGCATCTAGCCCGGCCACCAGCTGCTGCTCTTCGCGAATAATTTCTTTGTAGCGCTTGCGCAGCACGCGCGAGGGTTGCACGAAGACGCGGCCGAGGTAGGCATCGAGAATCATCTCGGCGTCGTCGAGCGAAGTGACCGGAATGTCGCTGACGCCGACCACGGTGGGAATGCCGAGCGCACGCGCCACGATGACCATGTGCGAGTTCGCCGCACCGGTGGCGGAAATCACGCCGCAGACTTTGTCTAGTGGCGCTTCCAGCAGCATGGCGGTGGAGATGTCATCACCGACCAGAATGCTGTTTTCAGGGAACTCGCGAATCTCTTCCGATTCCTGATCCTGCAATTGCGCGAGCAGGCGCAGGCCGAGGTCACGGACATCCGACATGCGCTCGCGCAGATACGGATCTTCCATGGCCGAGAAACTTTGCATGTGCTCGTCGATGACGGCGCGCAAGGCCCCCTGCGCCCAGTTGCCGGCCTCGATGCGTTCGGCGACTTCACCGCCGAGCGCGTTATCGTCGAGCATGCGCAGATACACCTCAAACAGCGCGCGCTCTTCCGGCATCAGCGTGCCGGCCATGCGCAAATCCAGTGCCTTTACTTCCTCGCGCACGGCTTCTAGCGCCTTTGCCAGCAGCGCCAACTCGCTGTCGATGTCATCAACCGCGCGATCCGGCACCTGCTCCAGATCGGCTTTTGGATAGAGCACCACGGCACGCCCGAGGGTGACGCCGGTAGCGCCGGTAATGCCCTGATAAATCTGTGTCGGTGTGGCTCGCGAGCCGCGTACCACCTCGAGCTGACCCATGACCTTGGCATGCGCAACCACGCCAGACAGCTGTGCCGATAGCGTCACCAGAAAGGCCACTTCGCCTTCATCGAAGCGGCGATTTTCCAGCTGCTGCACCACCAGCACGCCGAGCACTTTGCGGCGATTCATGATGGGCACGCCGAGGAAGGCGTTGTAGCGCTCTTCGCCGGTCTCCGGAAAATACACATAGCGCGGATGCGTGGCGGCATCTTGCAAGTTGATGGGTTCTTCGCGGGTAGCGCAGAGGCCGACCAGGCCTTCGCCGAAGCCGAGGCTGACCACGCCAATAGAGGTGGGGTTGAAGCCTTCGTTGGCCATCAGCACCAAGCGTTCGGTGCGGTCATCGAGCAGATACACCGAGCACACTTCGGTGTCGGTGGCTTCGCGCACGGACGCCACCAGCACATCCAGCGCAGCCTGGAAGCTGGGCGCATTGTCGACTTCCTGGACGATGCGGCGCAGGACTTCCAGCATGCTCGGTTCGGTCGGCACTAAAGGCATGTCAGCTCACTCATTTCAGTCTGCTTGTTTTCAGCCAGCAAGTGCCGGCGCATTCTGCACCGGCAGGCGCGGCAGTAATTCCTTCAAGGCGCGGCGATATACCTCGCGCTTGAACGACACCACCTGATCCAACGGATACCAATAGCTGACCCAGCGCCAGCGGTCGAACTCAGCCGGCTTCTGGCAGTCCAGTTTCACATGCGATTCCGGCCCGACGAGCTGAAGCAGGAACCAGCGCTGCTTCTGGCCGATGCAGATTGGCGGCTTGTCGTGGCGAATGAAGCGTCGTGGCAGGCGGTAGCGTAGCCAGCCGCGCGACTGCGCCAGAATTTTCACATCCTGAGGCAGCAAGCCGACTTCTTCATGCAACTCGCGATACATCGCCTGCTCCGGCGACTCGCCATCGGCGATGCCGCCCTGGGGAAATTGCCATGCGTCGTGGCCGTAGCGCCGTGCCCACAGAACTTGTCCGGAGGCATTGGCTACGATGATGCCGACATTGGGTCGGAAGCCATCCTCGTCAATCACGGTGATTCCTTGAAAAACAAATTGTTATTGCTGCCATTACTACCTGACGCCCCGAGATGGAGCAAGACTGACGGCGGATTTTTTCGTGTCGGCTCGGTATCATCACCACTTTCCACCTGCACTGGAGCATCTCGCGATGACGCTTGCCCTGTTTGATCTCGACAACACCTTGCTGGGCGGCGACTCGGATCATGCCTGGGGCGAATTTCTGGTGTCGCGCGGGCATGTCGATGCCGAGGCGTATCGCATCGCCAACGACGGCTTTTATGCCGACTACCGCGCCGGCACGCTCGATATCCGCGCCTTCTGCGAGTTCGTCTTTGCCGTGCTGGCGCGTAACGAGCCGGCCACGCTCAAGGCCTGGCGTGACGAGTTCATGGCCGAGTGCATAGCGCCGTTGCTGCTGCCCAAGGCCTTCGAGCTGTTGGCCAAGCATCGCGAGATGGGTCATACGCTGGTCATCATCACAGCGACCAATCATTTCGTCACCGAGCTGATCGCGCAGCGATTGGGCGTGGAGCACCTGATTGCAACTACGCCTGAGCAGACGCCAGATGGCCGCTTCACCGGCAAGCTCGCCGGCACGCCCTGCTTTCAGGCCGGCAAGATTACCCGCTTGCAGGCATGGATGGCCGAGCGCGGCGAGTCGCTGGACGGTGCCTGGTTCTACTCCGACTCGCGCAACGACCTGCCGTTGCTGGAGATTGTCGCGAACCCGGTCGCCGTCGATGCCGATGACACGCTGACCGCCATTGCCCGCGAGCGCGGCTGGCCTTGCATCAGCTTGCGCCGATAGCGGGCTGCCGCTGCGCGCCTGCTTCCGCGCTGAGCCTCAGCCCGAGGCACGCATGAAGCGTTCCAGCACTGACGGTGCCCAGCGCTTCAGCGCACCCACCAGCATCGCTTCCTTACCAATGCCGGCCACCGCCTCATTGCGCAGAATCGCCTGCAAGGCGCGCTGCGCGACCAGCTCCGGTGTCAGTGTGGTTTTCTCGAAATCCTTGGCGACGCGAGCGCGAGCCTTCTCGCTGCCGAGACTGCCGACCATCTTCACCTTGGTTTGAATCGGCGTGTTGACGAAGCCGGGGCAGATCACGCTGACCCCGATCTTGTGGCGATGCAGCTCCAGTCGCAGCGATTCCGACAAGCCGACCACGGCGAACTTGCTGGCACTATAGGTGCTCATGCCGGGTGCGCCGAACAGGCCGGAAACCGACGCCATGTTCACAACATGCCCGCCTTGGCCGCGCTCAATCATTTTCGGTACAAAGGCGCGAATGCCGTAGACCACGCCCATGACATTGATGTCGTGCAGGCGCTTCCAGTCAGCGGGCTCGACCTCCCAGGTGAAACCGCCCATGACCACGCCGGCGTTGTTGACCAAAATGTCGATGGCCGGAAACTGGGCATGCACAGTGTCGGCTAGAGTCTGCATCTGTGCCTCATCGCTGACTTCGGCGACATGTACCCAGGCCTTGCCACCGGCGCTGATGCACTTCAGACGCACAGCATCGAGCTTGTCCTGATCGCGTGCGGTGAGGATGACGGTGGCACCTGCACTGGCCAGTGCAATGGCAATTGCCTCACCGATGCCGCTGCTCGCGCCGGTGACCAGGGCGACTTTATTCTTGAAATTCTTCACGGTCTTGCCTCGTTCTTATTTGAGTTTGTGTTCGTACCAGATGGGCGATGCCCAGGCGCGTTCTTCGATGGTGCTGAATGTATTGCGGCCCTTGAAGGTGCCGGTGTCGCCCGTTGTCGCGCAACAGCCTTCATAGCCGCTGAAGCCGGTGCTGGCCGGGAACATGCCATTGACCGGATTTAGCAGGCTGCAATCGACTTTTTTGTCGACATTGCACATGTAGGCTGACCAGCGGCAGGACGGCACTTCCAGCACGCGAGCGTAGTAGTAGGCGTCCTGATTCGGGCTGAAGTCGGGGTCGGTCCAGGTCGCGCAGAGCTGTTCGGGGTGATTACCGATTTCCACACTGCAATCGCTCATGGACGGTCGCTTCACCGGTGCTTTCGTGCGAGCGACATTCTCGAAAACCCTGACGCGCGGCTTGCCGCTGGCATCGACATAGCCTTTCACAATATCGATGCGCTGTAGAGGATAGTTTTCCGGATCCTGTTGTGCCCAAACGGCAATTTTGGGTGCGCCTTTCGCCGGCAAGGGCAGGTCGCCACCCATGAGTGCGCCCGGTATCTCACCAGTATCTACCGGGTTTTCGCCCGCCGCTAAGCGGTCACAGATGTTGGTCGGCAGGTTCCAGGCACCCACCGTGCGGACCTTGATGCGCGGTCCTGAGGTGCCCCAGGTTTCGCCGCGATGCACGGCATCCCAGATATCGTTGCGCTTGTTCTGTGTTGCCCAGACGCCAGCCAGGCCGCCCGGATTCAAACTGCGGGCAAAGTCTTGGAATTTGCGGCCCAAGCATTTGGTTGGGTCGGCCGGATCGCCGCCGCCCGAGCAATTCCAGAAGCCGAGCTGCTCGCGTGGATCATCGTCGAGCACGCCGCCGTGGCCGACGAAGCCTTTCTCGCCAACATTGCCGGAGATGCCGTTGTGCGTATCCGAAGAGGCAATGATGTTGGTCTTGTAGGGATTGATGCCCAGTGTCTTGCGAATAGCCAGACCTTCGGCCATGGCATTGCGGTAGTAATCGAGCGGGCCCGTGCAGTTGCCGGTGCCGGTCGCCGCAGGGTTGCGCGATGGCCGTGAGCGGCCATCGGGGCCGGGATTCAGGCAGGTATCGACTACGTTGTCGCCAAGGCTGCGGTGATTGCAGAAATTCGGATCGGTGAGCGGATCGCCCTTGCAGAATTTTGCACAGGTCGCGGGGTCATCGGCACGGCCATGGCAGACGGTCTTGAAAATCTCGAACGAGCAGGCCGATTCTTCGCCTTGCAGGTAATCGCCTTCGAGGCCGACAGCGCATTCAGACTGACCCTTGTGCTGGGTCATCTCCACGGCCACATCCATCTTGCGGCGCAAGGTGGCATCAGCTTCGGTCATCGGCATGTACACATCCGTCGAGTCGAGCTTGCGCCCAAGCGGCACCCCGTTTGCTTCCATCGGCAGCCACATGCGGCCGTCAGAGAGGTTGCCGTTATGCGGGATGGTCAGCACATCGCAACCCGGTATCGATTTGCAGATGACTTGCAGGTGGTCGAAGAGATCCCAGTCATCGTTGCCATTCTGCGGATTCAGTGCGGTATCCGGTCGTACGGCTGGAAACACGATGGCCGGAGTACGTGCGGTGTCACCCTTGAAAATGACATTGCGATGGAACATCTGCGAGTTTTCGTTGGAAGTGAATTCGTAGGCGTGCAGCGTAGTGAACTTGCAGGGCTCGTACTCTTCGTCATTGATCTGCTTGGTGGTGTTCCACGCTGAAATATTGCTCGGGCTGATCGCGATCAGCGACTGCAGTAACTGCTGCTGCAACGAGGTGTTGCCGGCGGCGATGTTGACCACATCATCACGAATGCCCTTACCGATGCGCGCATCACACTGTGCCTGCAGGCTGGCATTGCGGCCGCAGGTATTGACGAAGCCACCGAGAAATTCGGCATGGTCGGTGACGGCATTGAAGTCCAGCGGCCGACCAATATTAACCTTGCGCTGCTGAGTGTACGGGTCGTCGGTGCCGAGGCCGGGCAAGCCGCCATCTTCGCCTTTGGCAAAGCGGTGAGCGGCACGCGGATCGTTGATGGCATTGAAGAAATAGGCATCCAGCGAGTACGACGTGTGCGTGTGCAGGTCGCCAAAATAGGCCTGTTTTCGATCGCCGCGAGCGCCCGGGCAAGGTGCGCTGTCGGCAATCGGTGGGCTGCTCGGTGGCGTGTCCACAACGCGAGCTGTTGCGGGTTTGTCACTGCCGCAGCTGCTCAGCATCAGGAGCGTGGCGAGCAGCATGATCAGACGGGACGGACTCATGTCAGGCCTCCGGGTAGGGGTAGCAAATGGCTGCTGTGCAGCCACAGGGCAGTTCTGTCGAGCAGCCAGTAAGTGGCCAGGCCGCCGAGTGCATAGACGGCGACGCGCGAGCGCGTATTGTTCAGTGGCCAGCCAATGCGGGCGTATTTCATGACTTGCCAGACCAGTAGCACAAACAGCAGCTGACCGGCTTCGACACCGAGATTGAAATAGAGCAATGCCCAGCCGCGTGCAGCGTCTGGCAAGCCGACAGCGCTGAGCGCGCCGGCGAAGCCAAAACCATGCAAAAGGCCAAAGCCGAAGGCAATCAGCCAGGGCTGACGAAAGGTCAGCGAGGTTGCAGGTGTCGCTGCGCGTTGTTGCCAGGCCAATTCCAGCGCCAACAGCAGGATGCTGGCGGCAATTAGCATTTCCACCGGTTTCGTGGGCAGGCCCCAAATGCCGAACAGTGCCAGACCCAGCGTGAGACTGTGTGCGGCGGTAAAGGCGGTAATAGCGGCCAGCAGTTGCCGGGCGCTGCCGGAGCCAACAGCGACCACCAGCATCAGGCCAAAAACAAAAAGCAGGTGATCCGGCCCCAGCAGAATGTGCTCGACGCCGATCGGGAAGTAATCGCCAAGATCATGGCTGCTGTCAGCCAGGCCATTGCCCAGTGATGCCATTGGATCATGGCGATCCATGGCCAGCGTTTGCGTCTTACCGGTGGCAAAGTTGGCAATCACCAAGGCTTCCGGCATGCGCGGATCGAGGCCGAGGAAGCGAATCTGTGTGTTCGCCAAGCCACCTGTGCAATGCAGACGCCAGCTGCGCACAATCTTGTCGGGCTCGCGCGTTGCCACCAGATCGCCCTGAATTTGGCAGCGTGGGTCAAATTGCGGCACCACGGTCCTCGGTGACTCTTCACCGGCCATCGGCACCATCAGCGTGGCCTGTACCCGCCCTGCGGCTGATTCATCCAGACGTAGTGTGGCGGTTTTCAGCTCATGAGCAGCGGCTGTGGTGCAGACCATGATGCCGAGTATGAGATGGTGCAAAAGATGTAGGCATTTCATGAGGGGGCATCGTCAAAGCGAACTCGATAGCTGGCTTTCAGACGAGCCAGTGCTTCCTGACTCAGGCGTTTGCGCTCGGCTATCTCGTAATCGGTCAGTACTTGTGCGCGAACGGTATGCAGGCTTGCTGGCTGAAAGGCGGCACGAGCCGTGATGCGAACAAGGTGCAGGCCGAAACTGGAGGCTATAGGGCCGGACCATTGCCCTTCCGGGAAATGTTTGATGGCCGGTGCGAATGTCGGGCCGAATTCGGCGCGCAGCATGGCCGGCGTGACTTGCTTGAGGATGAGGCCGCTGGCGAACGGGTCGCTCAAGGCTTGCCAAGCATCCGGGTCGCGTTTGAGTTGTTGCCGGATGCGTTCGGCATCCGAGAGCAGGTCATTGCCGTGGCCTCCGCGACTGAGAAAGACATGCTCGAAATTGACGCTGGGCGGCGCGCCGTACTGGCTTGCATGCTGCGTCAGCCAGGCTTGCAGGTCGGCATCGGAAGGCGCTGTCAGCGCTGTGCCCTGCTCCAGCAGAAAGCGCATTTTCTGCGCGAGCTGGCGGCGCACGACCACATCGGCACGATCCAGATTGAGTGCCATGGCCTCGCGGTAAAGCACTTGCTCATCGATCCAGAAGCTCAGACTGGCGCGCAGCTCGGCATTGCTGGGCTGACGGCCGTGTTCGGCTTGGAAGGCTTCGCGCAGGGCGAGCTGTTGGGAGCGGGTGATGCGAATCTCGCGATCACCTGCGCTGTTGTCTATGGTGGCGCCATTGAGCAGGCGATCGGCGGCAAACAAGGCACAGCCGAAGAGCAGGAAAAGGGTTAGCGGCGAGCGCAGAGCGCGTAAAAGCAAAGCAAGCATGGTGTTGGCCGGTGGGTTAGGGCAACCACTCCCTGCTGAAGCGCGGGAGCCTTTTTATTTTGTCGGGCAAGGCTAGCAGCCTGAAAACTTGAAAACAACACATGTCAGATGCGCCGGTTGAATAAATTTTAGGCAGCGGCCTAGATGACGATGACGCGATCAACCGGTTTGTCCCAGGCTGCGCTCGTGAGCTGAGGTACATATTGGCAGCGGTGTGCGAGCCCGACGCAATGCGGACGGCATGGTGACTTCTCGAGCTTTAGCAGTAGACGGTCGTAATAGCCGCCACCCATGCCAAGACGGTTGCCTTGGCGATCGAAGCCGACCAGAGGTAGCAGCAGAAGATCGAGCTTGGTAGGAGTCACCTGCAGGCGCGCGCGCGGTTCACGAATGCCGTAATGATTGCGCCGCCAGCCGCCCCGCTGTTTCGGCTTGGGTGCTGCGACAAAGCGCAGACCCGGCGGATGTAGTGGGTGATCATCGCAAACGACCGGCAGCCAGACCGTTTTGCCGCGTTGTTGCGCCCAGGCCAGAAACACGGACGGATCAATTTCGCCATCAGTCGCGACATACGCACCCAAGTGTCGGGCCTGCTGAACGTGGGGTAAGGCTTGTAGCGCGCGTGATAGTTGGTGTGCAGCTTGACGCTGCTGGCGATGATTCAGGGCACGGCGACGCTGGCGCAATGTGCGGCGCAGACTTTTGCGATGCTGAAGTTCGGATGCGGGGAGCGGTTCGCAGATCATGCGAGAGAAATTCTCCGGAGGTGCCGCTGTCCATCGTCACCCTTGAACCCAGCGGGTTCAAGGGGGATACGGCGCTATCGTTTAAGGCTTTCCGACGGGCGGACATGCACACCACGAAAGACAAACGCATCCCGTAGGATAAAGCATCGGCTCAGGGGCTCTGAAAAACTGGCGAACACCCCAGAGAGGTATCCAGTATAAAACAGCTTTTCGTAAATTGAACTGAACAATCTGTTATCAAACGTCGCTGTCTCAGCGTATTTCTGTCTCAGCCGTGTCTGCGATGGCGGTCTGCATGCGCTGCAACAACAGGCTGATATCGGCAGGGCTGACAGCTTCGCCTGAGGTTTGCTGGCGCAAGCTGAGCAATTCATGGGCAATGTTGAGTGCGGCAATTACGGCGATGCGTTCTAGGCCGAGAATCTTGCCGCTGCCGCGAATCTCGCGCATCTTGCGATCAAGGTATTGCGCGGCGCGGCGCAGATTGTCCTGCTCGGCGAGCGGGCTGGCGATCTTGTAGGCTTTGTCCAGGATGAACACATCCAGGGTGCTGACGTCCGGGTTCATGGCAGGGCTCGCGAGTGAGAAAGAATCAGACCTGGGCTTCGAGAGCGCGCAGACGCAGAATGATGGCTTCGACGCGCGCGCGCGCCAGTTCATTTTTACGCTGCAGATCATCGCGTTCGGCGAGCAGACCGGCCTGCTGCTTTTGCAAACGCAGGTTCTCGGCATGCAAGGAGCGCAAGTGCGTCAGCAGGGTGTCGACCTGGCGATTGAGCGCCTGGTAATCCTGTTCGAGCATGTCCTGTTCGCCGTTAAGTAATCGAGCAGCTAATATAGGGCGATGCCTTCGCGATGCCAACAGGAGAATCCCATGCAAGCTGCCGATGTACCGAACCACGACACCCTCAGTTTGGCGCTTGATCAGGTGCAGGCGGATTGCTCTGCGGCCGAGCTGCATGGCGTTATGGTTGGCATGCTCGCCGGTGGCGCACGCATGAACCGACTGGCGTTGGTGAAGTCGCTGGAGGCTCATGCCGATGTCGCCAATGCCTTTGCCGATGACATGATCGCCTCGCTCTGGCAGCTGCAGCTGAAGACGCTGGATGACCTCTGCGCTGATGACCTGCAGTTTCAGCCTTTGTTGCCCGATGACGACGATGACCTCAGCCTGCGCGTCACGGCGCTGTCTGACTTCGCCCGCGGCCTGCTCACCGGCTTCGGCCTTGCCGTGCCGGCCAACAATCCCGCACTGGCGGGCGAGACAGTGCGCGAAACCTTGCAGGACCTCGTGCACATCTCGCAAGTGGATGCCGTCGATGAGGCCGATGAAGAGGGGGAGCTGGCCTATGCCGAGCTGCACGAATTTGTCCGTCTCGGCGTCATCCACCTGTTCGAGGAAATGGCGCCGCGCGAAGAGCATGCGCACGATGCCGCCGATCTGCCACCGACGGTGCATTGATTGATGACCGCCACCCTGAAGTCGCTCATCCCCGCCGCTGAATTCGCCCAGCGCCGCCAGCAGCTCATGCAGAACATGGGTGCCGATGCCGTCGCTATCGTGCCGGCGGCCTTGCATTACCGCCGCAATCGCGACACTGAATACCGCTTTCGCCAGGACTCCGACTTTTATTACTTGAGCGGTTTTGCCGAGCCGGAGGCGCTGCTGGTGTTGCTGCCCGGCCGCGCCGAGGGTGAGTTCGTGATGTTCTGCCGTCCGCGTGATCGCGAGATGGAAATCTGGAATGGCTACCGTGCTGGCCCTGAAGGCGCGATCAACGACTTTGGTGCACAGCAAGCCTTCACCATCGATGAGCTGGATCAGCGCCTGCCCGAGCTGCTCGCCGGCCGTGATCGTGTCTACGCGCCGATGGGCGTGCAGCCGGCCTTCGATCAGCGGCTGGCAGGCTGGCTGGGCTCGGTTCGCGCCAAGACCCGGGCGGGTGTGCGTGCGCCGAGTGCGCTGCATCTGCTCGATGCCGCACTGCATCCGTTGCGCCTGATCAAGTCGGCAGCCGAACTGGCCATCATGCAGCGCGCCGCCGATCTCAGCGCCGAAGGCCATCGTCGCGCCATGGCGCTGGCAGCGCCGGGCCGTTACGAATATGAACTGGAAGCCGAGCTGCTGCACACCTTTACGCGCCACGGCTGCCAGGCTCCGGCCTACGGCAGCATCGTCGGCTCCGGTGCCAACGCCTGCATCCTGCATTACGGCGAAAACGACCGACGCATGCAGGACGGCGATCTGGTGCTGATCGATGCCGGTGGCGAGCTCGACCATTACGCGGCTGACATCACCCGCACCTTCCCGGTCAATGGCCGCTTCACGGCGCCGCAAAAGGATCTCTACGAAGTCGTGCTGGCGGCACAGCTCGCGGCCATCGCTAGCGTGCGCCCCGGTGCCAGCTGGCAAGCCCCGCACGATGCCGCCGTGCGCGTGCTGACGCAGGGTCTGGTCGATCACGGTCTGTTGCAGGGTAGTGTTGACGGCCTCATCGAAAGCAATGCCTTCCGCCGCTTCTACATGCATCGCACCGGTCATTGGCTGGGCATGGATGTGCACGATGTTGGCGACTATCAGATTGACGGCCAGTGGCGTCCGCTGAGCGAAGGCATGGTGCTCACCGTCGAGCCGGGGCTGTATGTGTCGCCGGACGACGAGACGGTGGCGGCGCACTGGCGCGGCATCGGCATTCGTATCGAGGATGATGTGGTGGTGACGGCGCAAGGGCATCATGTGCTGAGCGCGAAAGCGCCGAAGGCAGTGGCCGAGATCGAAGCGCTGGTGGGTAGCGCATGAGCTCACTGCCGACACAAGCCGATGTAGTCATCATCGGCGGTGGCATGGTTGGCGTCACGCTGGCGCTGATGCTGGCGCAGCAGTTGCCGCAACTGCGTGTGGTGCTGCTCGAAGCCCAGCGTTTTCCGGCGCTCGATCCATCCCAGCCCTTGCCTTACACCGCCGGTTTCGATGCCCGCAACACGGCTTTGTCGCGCCGTACGGTGCAGGCCTTCAGCGACCTCGGCCTGTGGCCGCAGTTGCAGCCGCATGCTACCCCGATTCAGCAGATTCACATCTCTGATCGAGGCCATTTCGGGTTGTCGCGCCTGCGTGCCATTGAGGAGCAAGTGGAGAGCTTTGGTCAGGTTATCGAGAATGCCTGGCTCGGCGTGGTGCTGCTGGCGGCGCTGAAGAAATGCCAGTCGGTGACGCTGTGTGACGGCGTGCAAGTGACCGCGCTGAAGACCTCTGCTGCCGCCGCCTCTGTCACCTTGCAGCAGGGCGATGGCGCGGCCACTGAGTTGTCGGCCCCGCTGGTGATCGCGGCCGATGGCACGCAGTCGCGCAGTCGCGATTGGCTGGGCCTGACGGCGCGTTGGCACGATTACGGCCAGACTGCCTTGGTGACCACGATCGCGACTTCGTTGCCGCATCAGCACGAAGCTTTCGAGCGCTTCACAGAGGACGGCCCGATTGCGTTGCTGCCGCTGCCGGATACCGCCAATCAGCCCGCGCAAACGCGCCGCTCGCTGGTCTGGGCATTAAAGAAAGCCGAAGCCGAGCGCGTCCGCGCATTATCCGATGCCGATTTTCTGGCCGAGTTTCAGCGCGCCTTCGGCCGCCGCGCCGGTCGCTTCACGCGTGTCGGTCAGCGTCATGCCTATCCCTTGCAGCTCATGGTTGCGCACCAGCAAACGGTGCCGCGTGCGGTGATTCTCGGCAATGCCGCACACAGCCTGCATCCGGTCGCCGGTCAGGGCTTCAACCTGTGTTTGCGCGATGTGCTGGTGCTGGTCGAGACCTTGCGCGAGGCGCTGGTGGCTGGCGCTGATCTCGGCGAGCCGGCGCGCTGGCAAGCCTACGAGGCCAAACGTCAGACCGATCAGCAGCAGATCATCCGCTTCTCCGACAGCCTGGTGCGCGGTTTTTCCAATGCCAATCCGGTGTTGCAGCTGGCTCGCAATATCGGTCTGCTCGGCTTCGACCTGCTGCCCGGCGCCAAGCCGCTGGTGGCGCGCTATGCCATGGGGTTGAGTCATGTCTGAGCCAGTCCGCGAGTTCGATGTCATCGTCGTCGGTGCCGGCATGGTCGGCAGCCTCTTCGCTCTGCTGCTGGTGCAGGATGCCGCCGCGCAAGGACTGCGCGTGGCCATCATCGACGGTGAACGCAGCACGCTGCCCGCCACCGATGCTGCTTTTGACCTGCGCGTGTCCGCACTCACGCGTGCCTCCGAGGCGCTGATCGCCCGTGCCGGCTGCGGCGACGCGCTCATCAGCCAGCGCCACTGCCGCTTCACCGACATGCAGGTCTGGGATGCCGACGGCACCGGCGATGTCCATTTCAGCGCTGGCGATGCCGGTGCGAGCCATCTCGGCACGCTGATCGAGAACCGCATCCTGCAAGCCGTACTGGCCGATCGCCTGTTCGCGGCGGCATCAGCCTCGTCGGCGACAGCCCAACCCGCCGCGCTCACCGTGCTCTGTCCGGCGCGCGTGCAGAGCTTGTCGCGCGAACTCAGCGGCTGGCAGGTCACGCTCGCGGATGGTCAGTGCCTGCACGCACCCTTGCTCATCGGTGCCGATGGCGCACAGTCCCGCGTGCGTGCTGCTGCCGGCATCGCCGTGCAGTCCCGCGACTACGACCAGCACGGCCTGGTCTGCACCGTCAGCACCGAGCGTCCGCACCAGAACACGGCTTGGCAGCGCTTCCTCGGCACGGGCCCGCTGGCCTTCCTGCCGCTGGCCGACCCGCAGCAATGCTCCATCGTCTGGACGCAGCCCTCGGCTGATCTGCCCGAGCTGCTGGCGCTATCCGACACCGACTTCGCCACGCGTCTCGGCATCGCCTTCGAGCACAAGCTTGGCGCCATCACCGCCGTCGGCCCGCGTGCCGCCTTCCCGCTGCACGCCCGCCACGCCGAGCGCTACACGCAGGATGGCCTGGCGCTGATCGGCGACGCCGCGCACAGCATCCACCCGCTTGCAGGTCAGGGCCTCAATCTCGGCCTGCTCGATGCCGGCGCGCTCGCCGACGAGATGCTGGCGGCGCTACGCAGCGGCCTGCCGGCCGGGCATGCGCGCGCACTGTCGCGCTACAGCCGCCAACGGCGTGGCGACAATGCCCTGATGCTGCACGGCATGACCGGCTTCGAACGCCTGTTCGCCAGCGATGACCTGCACCTGCGCATCCTGCGTAATACCGGCATGCGCCTGTTCGATCGCAGCGGCCCGCTGAAAACCTGGGTCATGCGTGCCGCAATGGGCTTGGTACACGGGTGACTGCAGAGTCACTCCTCTGTCGCACGGGACGCACACTTTCTGATCACGCCAGTGCATAATCTCGCCAACAATAACAACAAGATCCGGACGGACTCCCCATGGCCAAGCGCCTGAACCTGGCAGATGCCTTTTTTCTCAATGCTGAATCGCGCGATGTTTATATGCATGTGGCCATGCTGCATCGCTACCGGATTCCTGAATCTGCTGGCGATGATTGGGTCGGCAAGCAGGTCGAAAGCATGCGTCAGTTCCCGGTCGATCAGCAGCCGTTCAATTTGCGCCTGACGCCGGGCATGGTCGGCAAAGTGCTACCTGCTTGGGAGGTCGATACCAGCATCGACATCGATTACCACTTGCGTCATGCCGCACTGCCCAAGCCGGGCGGCGAGCGTGAGCTGGGCATTCTGGTGTCGCGTTTGCACAGCCAGCCGTTAGACAAGAACCGCCCGCTCTGGGAGTGCACCATCATTGAAGGTCTGAACGACGGCACCTTCGCGCTCTATTTCAAGATTCACCATGCGCTCATGGATGGCATGTCCGGCTCGCGCACCATGAGCCGTTGCCTGAGCCCGAATCCGGATGAGCGTGGCATGCCGGCATTCTGGGCGATGCCACCGTTACCGCGCGGTGTCAGCGGTATTCCCAAGGCTTTGATTGAGTCCGCGCAGGCATTGGCGCGGCCAACGGTGCTTAATGTGCTCGCTCAAGCTTTTTCAGCCTGGTTCAAAATGCTGCGTGCGTCGCCGGCCAGTGGTCTGATCGGCCCCTACCGTACGCCTGCCTGCGCACTCAATGCCGGCATCAGCCCGCAGCGCCGATTTGCCACGCAAAGCTTGTCGATTGAACGCATGAAGCGCGTTGGCGAGCGTGCCGGCGGTACGCTCAATGATGTTGTGCTGGCGACTTGTGCCACGGCGCTGCGTCGTTATCTGCTGGAGATCAACGACCTGCCGAAAAAACCCTTGTTGTCTTCCATTCCGGTCTCGCTGCGTACGCGCGAAGAGGCCGGCGAAGGCAATGGCATCAGTCTTGCGCTATCGTCATTGGCCACGCATATCGCCGATCCGAAGCAGCGCTTCGAGTCCATCAAGGCATCCATGCAGGCTAACAAGAACTTGCTGGCTACGCTGTCAAAACCGGCCATGACGCTCTACACCAATTTGCTGATGGCGCCGTTTCTGCTCGGTCAGATGACCGGCCTGGCTGCGCGTGCCCGTCGTCCGATGTATAACACCATGGTCTCCAATGTGCCGGGGCCGTCGGATGTGCTTTATCTCAATGGCGCGCGTCTGGTCAGTGCCTACCCGGTGTCGCTGATTTTTAATGGTCAGGCGTTAAACATCACCATTTTGTCGTATGACGGCGAGATGCATTTCGGTTTCACGGCCTGCCGTGTGGCGTTGCCGAGTGTGCAGAAGCTGGCCGTTTATCTGGGCGACGCGCTGGACGAGTTGGAGCAGGTCTACGGCGTGGTAGCGTGACTGAAAGCGTGGACTTAGGCTAATTAGCCGTGTCTTGAGTATGGAATTCGGGCGCTTCAGCGAGTATCCTCCGCCCGATTAAACGAGTGAAATGCCTCTTTTTCAGGCAGGCAGATTCCCGCGACGATTTTTCAAGGAGTTCGCCATGACGACTGGCGTGGCCGAAACAGCAAGTTACTGGGCCTTTGGTGTCTTCCTCGTGGGCATTGTCGGCATATGCTGTTTTATGCTTTTCGTGCCCTGGCTGCTCGGCGGCCGTGATTGGGGGCGTGCCAAGAACGAGCCCTTCGAGTCCGGCATCGTCTCCCGTGGCGGTGCGCGCCTGCGTGTCTCCGCCAAGTTCTATCTGGTCGCGATGTTCTTCGTGATTTTCGATGTTGAAGCCCTGTTCATCTATGCCTATGCCATTTCTGTAAGAGAAGTGGGTTGGCTGGGTTTTTTTGAAGTGACTTTCTTCGTTTTGGTACTGCTCGCCGGTTTGTTCTACCTGTGGCGTATTGGCGCATTGGACTGGGCTCCGGAAGCTCGTCGTCGTCGTGCTGCGCGTCGCGCAGCTGATCTCTCCGATCACTGAGGCTCTGGCTCATGAAATACACATTGACCCGCATTGACCCCAATGCCGCCAACGACAGCTACCCGATTCAGCAGACTGAAACGGGGGTGATGGATCCGGTCGAAGACCAGGCCAACAAGAATATCTACTTGGGTCGTCTCGAAGACATGATCCACGGTGCCGTGAACTGGGGCCGCAAGAATTCGCTGTGGCCGTACAACTTCGGTCTGTCCTGCTGCTATGTGGAGATGGCTACTGCCTTCACCGCGCCGCATGATGTTGCCCGCTTCGGTGCCGAAGTCATCCGTGCCTCGCCGCGTCAGGCCGATGTCATGGTTGTGGCCGGCACCTGCTTCATGAAAATGGCACCGGTGGTGCAGCGTCTGTATGAACAGATGCTGGAGCCGAAATGGGTCATCTCCATGGGTGCCTGCGCTAACTCCGGTGGCATGTACGACATTTACTCCGTGGTTCAGGGCGTGGACAAGTTTCTGCCGGTCGATGTTTACATCCCGGGCTGCCCGCCGCGCCCTGAGGCGTTCCTGCAGGCGCTGATGCTGCTGCAGGAGCAGGTCGGCAAAGAGCGCCGACCGCTGTCATGGACGGTGGGCGATCAGGGCGTGTACAAACCGGAATTGGAACCGATGCGCGAGCGCAAGCACGACGAACGCATCCAGGTGGTCAATCTACGTACGCCAGACCAGGTCTGAGATTTTTCCGTTGAGCGCCTAGCGCCCAACTACTGCATTCACTTTTTGCTGACGACGAGACTGATGGCTGACGACGTCCTTGCACAACAAATGACCCCGGGTGCCGAGTTCGCGGTAGTGCGCGAGCTGAACGCGCGTTTTGGTTCGGAAAATCTGGTTTTCCAGGCCACGCTCGACAAGGTGCCGACGCTCTGGGTCAAGCGCGAACAGATCCTGGATGTGCTGCGCTTCCTCAAGCAGCTGCCCAAGCCCTATTCCATGCTCTACGACCTGTCGGCCGTGGACGAGCGCCTGCGCAAGCATCGCTACGGCCTGCCGGCGGCGGATTACTCAGTGTTCTACCACCTGCTCTCGATCGAGCGGAATTCGGATGTGCGCATCAAGGTTGCGCTCTCCGAGAGTGACCTGAATCTGCCCACATCGATCCCGGTCTTCGCCAACGCGAACTGGTACGAGCGCGAAGTGCTGGATCTGTTCGGCATCAATTTCGCCGGCCATCCGCAGCCTTTCCGCTTGCTCATGCCGCGTACCTGGGTCGGTCATCCGTTGCGCAAGGACTATCCGGCGCGTGCCACCGAATTCGATCCGTTCCACTTGACCGCATTGCGTCAGGATGCCGAACAGGAGGCCCTGCGCTTCAACCCGGAAGAGTGGGGCATGAAGAAGCATTCGGATGAGTCCGACTTCATGTTCCTCAACCTCGGTCCCAACCATCCGTCCGCTCACGGCGCCTTCCGCATCGTGCTGCAGCTTGATGGCGAAGAGATTCTCGATTGCGTGCCCGACATCGGCTACCACCATCGCGGTGCCGAGAAGATGGCCGAGCGCCAGACCTGGCACAGCTTCATCCCCTATACCGACCGTATTGATTACCTCGGTGGCGTGATGAACAACATGCCCTATGTGCTGGCGGTCGAGCAGCTTGCTGGCATCAAGGTGCCGGCGCGTGTTGAAACTATCCGCGTGATGCTGTCCGAGTTCTTCCGTATCACTTCGCACCTGCTGTTCCTCGGCACCTACATTCAGGATTTCGGTGGTATGACGCCGATCTTCTTCATGTTCTCTGATCGCAAGCGCGCCTACGATGTCATCGAGGCCATCACCGGCTTCCGCATGCATCCGGCCTGGTTCCGCATCGGTGGTGTCGCGCACGACCTACCTAAGGGTTGGGAGCGTCTGGTTCGTGAATTCCTTGACTGGATGCCGTCGCGCCTGAAGGAATACGAGAAGGCTGCGATGCGCAACAGCGTGCTCAAGGCGCGTGCTATTGGTGTGGCCCAGTACAACAGTGCCGAAGCCATCGAGTGGGGTGTTACTGGCCCTGGTTTGCGTGCCACCGGTATCGACTTCGACCTGCGCAAGGCGCGCCCGTACTCCGGTTACGAGAACTACGAGTTCGACGTACCGCTGGCCGTCAATGGCGATGCCTATGATCGTGCCGTGGTGCGTATCGAAGAAATGCGCCAGTCGCTGCGGATCATCGAGCAGTGCCTGAAGAACATGCCGAGCGGCCCGTACAAAGCTGATCACCCGCTCAGTGTGCCGCCACCGAAAGAGCGCACGCTGCAGGATATCGAAACGCTGATTCACCACTTTACCAGCGTGTCGTGGGGCCCGGTGATGCCGGCCGGCGAGGCTAGTTTCATGGTCGAAGCCACCAAGGGCATCAACAGCTACTACCTGACGTCCGACAAGAGCACGATGAGCTATCGCACGCGTATTCGTACGCCGTCGTTCGCGCATTTACAGCAGATTCCCTCGGTGATTCGTGGATCCATGATCCCGGATTTGATTGCCTATCTCGCTTCCATCGACTTTGTGATGGCCGATGTTGACCGATAAATGTTGACCGATAACATGACTACAGCAACCCCGACAGTAGGCGCCCAGCTCATCGCGACCAGCAAATTTCAGCTGTCGCACCAGGAGCGACATGACATCGAGCATGCCATGTCGCATTACCCGGACGCGCGCGCGGCCAGCATCGACGCGCTTAAGATCGTCCAGGCCAACTATCGCTATGTGCCTGATGGTGCTATCCCGGCCATTGCCGAGGTGCTCGGCATCCCGGCACCGGATGTGGAAGGCGTGGCGACGTTCTACAGCCAGATCTTCCGTGTTCCGGTCGGCCGTCATGTGGTTCGTCTTTGTGACAGCATGACCTGCTACATCAACGGTCACGAACAGGTGCTGGAAAAGCTCAGCGCCGAACTTGGCTGTGGCCTTGGCCAGACCAGTGCCGATGATCGCTTCACGCTGCTGCCGGTATGCTGCCTGGGCAACTGCGACAAGGGTTCGACGCTGATGATCGATGACGATACCTACGGCGGCATGACCCCTGATCAGGTCCCGGCCTTGCTGGAGAAATACAAATGAGCCTGTCTTCGTTCGGTCCGGCCAACACCATCGCGCGTAGCGCCGAGACACATCCGCTTACCTGGCGTCTGCGTGATGACGGTGCCACCGTCGGTCTCGCCGAATACCAGTCCAAGGCCGGCTATGCCGCTCTGCGCAAGGCGCTGAAGGATCTCAGCCCCGCTGAGATCGTCGAGCAGGTCAAGGACTCCGGCCTCAAGGGTCGTGGCGGCGCTGGCTTCCCGACTGGTGTGAAGTGGGGCCTGATGCCGCCCAGCGATGGCAAGTCGCCGCGCTATCTGCTTTGCAACGCCGACGAGATGGAGCCGAACACCTGGAAGGACCGTCTGCTTATGGAGCAGCTGCCGCATTTGCTGATTGAAGGCATGGTCATTAGCGCGCGTGCTCTGGCTGCGACCACCGGCTACATCTTTCTGCGTGGCGAATATGTGGATTCCGCGCGCATTCTCAATGCCGCGTTGGATGAAGCGCGGACCGCCGGCTTCATCGGCAAGAACATTCTCGGTTCCGGTTTCGACTTCGAACTTTATGTTCATACCGGTGCCGGTCGTTACATCTGCGGCGAAGAAACCGCGCTGATCAATTCGCTCGAAGGCCGTCGTGCCAATCCTCGCGCCAAGCCGCCATTCCCGGCCGCCGTGGGCGTCTGGGGCATGCCGACCTGCGTCAACAACGTCGAAACGCTGGCCAATGTCTCGGCCATCGTGGCCAATGGCGTGGACTGGTTCAAGTCGCTGGCGCGTCCCGGTAGCGAAGATCACGGCACCAAATTCATGGGCTTCTCCGGCAAGGTGAAGAGTCCCGGCGTCTGGGAGTTGCCTTTCGGCATCAGTGCCCGCGAGCTGTTTGAAGACTATGCTGGCGGCATGCGCGACGGTTACACGCTGAAGGCGTGGCAGCCGGGCGGTGCCGGCACCGGCTTCCTGTTGCCGGAACACCTGGAGGCGCAGATGTATGCCGCCGGTATCGGCAAGGTCGGCACGCGCATGGGCACGGGCCTGGCACTGGCCATCGATAACAGCGTCAGCATGGTCTCTCTGTTGCGCAACATGGAAGAGTTCTTTGCCCGCGAGTCCTGCGGCTGGTGTACACCCTGCCGCGACGGCCTGCCCTGGAGCGTGAAGATCCTGCGCGCGCTGGAGCGTGGCGAAGGTCAAGCCGGTGATGTCGAGACGCTGTTGCAGCTGGTCGGTCACCTCGGCCCGGGCAAGACCTTCTGCGCGCATGCGCCGGGTGCGGTCGAGCCTTTGGGCAGTGCCATCAAGTATTTCCGCAGCGAGTTCGACGCCGGTGTCGTCTTGCAGCCCGCTCAAGCCCTGACGGCCTGAGCGTTATCATTTCGCGAATTTGAAGACGGTCTGAAATGGCAACGATCCATGTAGATGGCAAGCAGTACGATGTAGACGGCAGCGACAACCTGTTGCGTGCCTGTCTTTCGCTCGGCCTCGATATTCCCTATTTCTGCTGGCATCCGGCGCTAGGTTCCGTCGGTGCCTGCCGCCAGTGCGCGGTCAAGCAGTACGCCAACGCCGATGACAAGCGCGGGCGTCTGGTGATGTCGTGCATGACGCCGTCCACCGACAACACCTTCATCTCCATTGATGATGCCGAAGCCAAGGAATTCCGTGCCTCGGTGGTCGAGTGGCTGATGACCAACCACCCGCACGACTGCCCGGTGTGCGAGGAAGGCGGCCACTGCCATCTCCAGGACATGACGGTGATGACGGGCCACAACACCCGTCGCTATCGCTTCCAGAAGCGTACGCACCAGAATCAAGATCTCGGCCCGTTCATCGGCCACGAAATGAATCGCTGCATCGCCTGCTACCGTTGCGTGCGTTTTTACAATGATTACGCCGGCGGCAAGGACCTCGGCGTTTTCGGCGCGAATGACAATGTCTATTTTGGTCGTGTTGAAGATGGCACGCTGGAAAGCGAATTCTCCGGCAACCTCGCCGAGGTTTGCCCGACCGGTGTGTTCACCGACAAGACCCACAGCGAGCGTTACAACCGCAAGTGGGATATGCAGTTTTCACCGAGCATCTGCCAGGGTTGCGCCGCCGGCTGCAACATCAGCCCGGGTGAGCGTTACGGCGAACTGCGTCGCATCGAAAACCGCTTCAATGGTGCCGTGAACCAGTATTTCCTCTGCGACCGTGGTCGCTTCGGCTACGGCTTCGTCAATCGCGAAGATCGTCCGCGCCAGCCCTTGCAGCGCACTGCTGCCGGTCTTGAAAAGCGCGGTATGGATGCGGCATTGGATGGCATTGCTGCAGCGGTCAAGGCCGCCAAGCGCACCATCGCCATTGGTTCGCCGCGCGCCAGCCTCGAAGCCAATTTCGCCTTGCGTGAGCTGGTCGGCGCCGATAATTTCTTTGCCGGCGTCAATGCCGCTGATCAGGCGCTCGACCAACTCGCGGTGAGCATTCTGCAGAGCCATGGCGAGCGTGTACTCGGCATGCGCGATGTCGAAGCCAGCGATGCCGTTTTCGTGCTCGGTGAAGATGTCACGCAAACCTCGGCGCGCCTTGCGCTGGCGCTGCGTCAGTCGGTGAAGAACAAGCCGGTGCAGATGAGCGCCGACAAGCGCATTCAGGACTGGAACGCTCTCGGTGTTCGCGATATCGGCCAGCGCGCCTTATCGCCGTTGTTCATCGCCAGCGTCAGCAGCACCCGTCTTGATGATGTCGCGCTGGCGACCCACCGCGCTGCGCCGGAAGATCTGGCTCGCCTCGGTTTCGCCGTCGCCCATGCCATCGATGCCTCGGCGCCTGCCGTCAGCGATCTCGATGCCGCCACGCAGGCGCTGGTCAAGGCCATTGCCGCGGATCTGCTGGCCGCCAAGAAGCCGCTGGTCGTCTCTGGCGTTGGTGCTGGCGATGCCGCCGTGCTGCAGGCTGCGGCCAACATCACTCAGGCGCTGCTCAAGCGTGAGAAAGATGCCGGCATCGTGCTCGCCTTCAGCGAAGTCAATTCCGTGGGCAGCACCCTGATCGGCGGCGAGTCGCTGGATCAGGCGCTGAGTTTGCTCGCCAGCGGTGCTGCAGACAGCGTCATCGTGCTGGAAAACGATCTCTACCGTCGTGCCGATACGGCAACAGTTGATGCTGCCCTGAGCGCTGCCCGCAGCGTCATCGTTGTTGATCACCAACAGACTGCCACCACCGACAAGGCGCATTGGCTGTTGTCTGCGGCCACTTTCGCCGAAGGCGATGGCACCGTAATCAGCCAAGAAGGTCGTGCCCAACGCTACTTCCAGACCTTCGACGCCAGCTATTACGATGCGGCCGTGCTGGTCAAGGAATCCTGGCGCTGGCTGCATGCCCTGCACAGCACCATCGCCGGCAACGATATTGTGTGGACGCTGCTCGATGATGCTGTTGCAGCCACCGCTGCCGGCATCCCGGCATTGTCCATGATTGGCGCTGCTGCACCGAATGCCGGCTTCCGCATCCACGGCCTGAAAATTGCCCGTGAGCCACGCCGCTACTCGGGGCGCACCTCCATGCGCGCTAACATTTCTGTGCACGAACCACGCGCCTCGCAAGACCCGGATTCGGCGCTGGCGTTCTCCATGGAAGGCTATGCCGGCCCGAACGAGCGTTCGCCCATCGTGCCGTTTGCCTCTGCGCCGGGCTGGAACTCGCCATCGGCCTGGAACAAGTTCCAGGATGAAGTTGGTGGCAGCCTGAAGGGCGGTGATCAGGGCGTGCGTGTCTTCACTTCTGCGAATGCCATGGATTATTTCGGCTTCGTGCCGGCCGCTTTTGCTGCCCGTGCCAATGAGCTGCGTGTGCTGCCGATCTATCATCTCTTCGGCAGCGACGAGATGGCCGCCAAAGCCCCGGTCACAGAGTCACGCAACGCCACTGCCTATGTCGCGCTGAGCAGTGCCACCGCCGCCCAGCTCACCTTGGGTGCTGATGTCGTGGTGCTGGTTCGTGCCGGCGCCGGTTCGGCGAAACTACCGGTCCGTATTGATGACAGCCTGCCGCTGGGCACACTCGGCCTGCCTGTAGGGCTCGCTGATCAGCCGCTGGTGGCTCGTCAGGGCTGGGCCACGATTGCCTTGCAGGGAGGGCTTTGAGCATGAATATGGCTTGGCTCACACCCGATCTCGTCGAGATCCTCATCGCGGTCATGAAGGCCGTGGTCATCCTGCTCGCGGTCGTGCTTTCGGGTGCCTTCCTCAGCTTCGTCGAGCGTCGTTTGCTGGCGCTCTGGCAGGATCGTTACGGTCCCAACCGGGTCGGCCCGTTCGGCCTGTTCCAGCTCGTCGCCGACATGTTGAAAATGTTCTTCAAGGAAGACTGGACGCCACCGTTTGCCGATAAATTCATTTTCTGGCTGGCCCCGGCGATTGCCTTTTCGTCCTTGCTGGCGGTGATGGCGGTTATCCCTATCACGCCAACCTGGGGTGTCTTCGACCTCAATGTCGGCGTTCTGTTCTTTCTCGCCATGGCCGGTCTGGCGGTCTACGCCGTGCTTTTTGCCGGCTGGTCGAGCAACAACAAGTACGCCTTGCTCGGGGCCATGCGCGCTTCAGCACAGACGCTGTCTTACGAAGTGTTCATGGGTATTGCGCTTATGGGCGTGGTGATCCAGGCCGATTCGTTCAGCCTGCGCGACATCGTGCTGGCGCAGCAGGGTATGTGGTTCATCGTGCCGCAATTCTTTGCCTTCTGTACTTTCTTAGTGGCTGGTATCGCGGTGACTCACCGTCATCCTTTCGACCAGCCGGAAGCCGAGCAGGAACTGGCCGATGGTTATCACATCGAATACTCCGGCCTGAAGTGGGGCATGTTCTTCGTCGGTGAATATGTCTCTGTGGTGGTCATTTCGGCCCTGCTGGCAACGCTGTTCCTCGGCGGCTGGCTGCCGCTGCCGATCCCCTATGTCGAGAACATTCCGCCGTTCTTCTGGTTCGCCGCCAAGACCGGCTTCTTCATCATGATTTTTGTACTCGTGCGTGGCGCTCTCATGCGCCCGCGCTATGACCGCGTGATGACCTTCGGCTGGATGGTTTGCCTGCCGTTGTGTCTGCTGAACATGTTGGTGACGGCTGCGGTTGTCCTGCTTAACGCCCCGGCCGCCTGAGGAACTGAAGATGACATTGACTGGAATTATCGTCGGCGCGTTCACCCAGATCCGCAGCATGGTGATGGTGTTCTCGCACACTTTCCGCAAGCGTGACACGCTCATGTACCCGGAAGTGCCGATCTATGTGCCGCCGCGTTATCGCGGCCGTATCGTGCTCACCCGCGACCCGGACGGCGAAGAGCGTTGTGTGGCCTGTAACCTCTGTGCCGTGGCTTGCCCGGTGGGCTGCATCTCGCTGCAGAAAGCCGAAACGGACGATGGCCGCTGGTATCCGGAATTCTTCCGCATCAATTTCTCGCGCTGCATCTTCTGCGGCATGTGCGAAGAGGCTTGCCCGACCACGGCCATCCAGCTCACGCCGGATTTTGAAATGGCCGAGTTCAAGCGTCAGGATCTGGTGTACGAGAAGGAAGATCTGCTGATCTCCGGGCCTGGCAAGAATCCGGATTACAACTTCTACCGTGTTGCCGGCCTGTCCATCGCCGGCAAGCCGAAAGGCGCGGCGCAGCATGAAGCCGAGCCGGTCAGCGTCAAGGGTCTGATGCCGTAATCGGCGGATAACAACGGCGCCGACTTCGGTTGGCGCATGAAGAGAGTGAATGCCGTGCTATATGCCTTCTACATTGCTGCTGCTGTTGCCGTGCTGGCCACGCTGCGCGTGATCACGCACACCAACCCGGTGCATGCGTTGCTCAATCTCATCGTGTCGCTGCTTGCGGTGGCGGTGATTTTCTTTGCCCTCGGCGCGCCGTTCGCCGGCATGCTGGAAATCATCGTTTATGCCGGTGCCATTATGGTGCTGTTTGTTTTCGTGATCATGATGCTGAACATGGGCGATGCTGCCATTGAGCAGGAAAAGGCCTGGATGACGCCGCGCATCTGGCTGCTGCCATCGCTGCTGGCCGCTGCGCTGCTGGCCGCGCTGGGCTATGTGCTGACTGGCATGGGTCAGCACCCTGCGGGCCTAACCGTTGTTTCAGCGAAAGAAGTGGGTGTCGCGTTGTATGGCCCTTATCTGCTCGCGGTAGAGCTGGCCTCATTTTTATTGTTAGGCGCTATGGTGGCGGCATACCACCTTGGTCGTTCGGATGATCAGCCGTAAATGGCTGCTACAGGTTTTGACGGGATGGACAGTGTAATGACCGGAATACCCATGGAGCATGGTTTGGCACTTGCCGCCATCTTGTTTGTACTCGGCCTGACCGGCGTGCTGGTGCGCCGCAATATCTTGTTCGTGCTGATGTCACTGGAAGTGATGATGAATGCCACGGCGCTGGCCTTTGTTGTTGCCGGTGCACGCTGGGGTCAGGCTGATGGCCAGGTCATGTTCATTTTTGTCATCACGGTGGCAGCTGCAGAAGCGTCGGTTGGTCTGGCCATCGTGCTGCAGCTATATCGTCGCTTCAAAACTCTCGACATTGATGCTGCCAGTGAGATGCGCGGATGAACCAGCTCTTTCTGACCTTTGTATTTCCCCTGCTCGGCTATGTGTTGCTGTCGCTGTCGCGCGAGCGTATTTCCGAAAATGTCGCGGCGCTGATCGGTGTTGGTTCGCTCGGCCTGTCGGCGGCGACGACCGCCTGGGTTGGCTATGACTTTCTGACGAATACCCCCGCAAGTGGTGCCTATACCCAAGTGCTCTGGACCTGGCTCGCGGTTGACGGCCTCAATGCCCAGTTCGCCCTGCGCCTAGACGGCCTGTCGCTGACCATGATGGGCGTCATCACCGGTGTCGGCTTTCTGATCCACCTGTTTGCGTCCTGGTACATGCGCGGTGAAGACGGCTACGAGCGCTTTTTCTCGTACATGAACCTGTTTATCGCCTCCATGATCTTCCTGGTGCTCGGCGACAACTTGCTGTTCCTGTACTTCGGCTGGGAAGGCGTTGGCCTCTGCTCCTACCTGCTGATCGGCTTCTACTACAAGGATGCTGCCAACGGTCTGGCCGCGCGCAAGGCCTTCATCGTCACCCGTGTCGGCGACACCTTCCTTGCCATCGGCATGATGATCCTGTTCCGTGAGCTCGGTACCCTGAATATTCAGGAGCTGATGGTGCTGGCTCCGCAACACTTCGCCAGCGGCTCGTTCTGGATCAACATGGCCACGCTGATGCTGCTCGGCGGTGCCGTCGGCAAGTCCGCGCAGCTGCCGCTGCAGACCTGGCTGGCCGATGCCATGGCCGGTCCGACACCCGTCTCTGCGCTGATTCACGCCGCGACCATGGTCACTGCCGGTGTCTACCTGATTGCTCGTACGCACGGCCTCTTCGAACTGGCACCGGATGTGCTGGCGCTGGTTGGCGTTATTGGCGCAGTCACGCTGGTGCTGTCGGGTTTTGCCGCACTGGTGCAGACCGACATCAAACGCATTCTCGCCTACTCGACCATGAGCCAGATCGGCTACATGTTCTTGGCACTGGGTGTCAGCGCCTGGTCGGCTGCGATCTTCCATCTGATGACGCATGCCTTTTTCAAGGCGCTACTGTTCCTCTCGGCAGGCGCTGTTATTGTGGCTTGCCACCATGAACAGAACATTTTCAAGATGGGTGGCCTGCGCAAGAAAATTCCGTTTGTCTATGCCTGCTTCCTGATTGGTGGTGGTGCGCTGGCGGCTTTGCCGTTTGTCACTTCCGGCTTCTTCTCGAAAGACGAGATTCTCTTCGAGGCTTACGCGGGTGGGCACACGAACCTGCTCATGGCAGGCCTGCTCGGTGCTTTCCTGACCTCGATCTACACCTTCCGCCTGATCTTTACCGTGTTCCATGGCGAAGAGAAGACGCATGCTCATGAGCTCAAGGGCGTGACTTATTGGCTGCCGCTGGCGATTTTGCTGGTGCTGTCCACGGGTGTCGGTGCCCTGATTCAGCAGCCACTGGCCAATGTTCTGCCCGCTATGCCGTCAGCCACGGCGGGCGAGCACGGCAAGCATGAGTTGGAGATGGTCTCCGGTGGCATCGCTATTCTTGGCATTATCCTTGCCGCTTTCCTGTTCCTCGGCGAACGTCGCTTGGTTAACCGTCTGGCCGAGTTTGCGCCGGCACGTGCCATCAGCAAGCTCTGGTACAACGCTTGGGGCTTCGACTGGCTCTATGACCGCGTGTTCGTGAAGCCATTCATGTTCCTGGTGCATCTGCTGCGTCACGATCCCGCCGATCAAGGCGTGGGCCTGCTGCCGCGCTTGGCGCGCTTCGGCAATCGCATGCTGGTGCCGACCGAGAGCGGTCAGATTCGTTGGTATGCCGCGTCGTTTGCGCTGGCGGCCCTGGTCATTCTTTCTTTGCTCGTGTTGGTGTAAGCCATGATCACTTTTGATTCATCCATACTGCTCTGGCTGCTCCTGATCCCGTTTGTCGGCGGCCTACTGGCCTGGCAGGCCGAGCGCCTAAGCCCGAATACGCCACGCTGGATTGCGCTGGCGACCATGCTGGCTTTCTTTGTGCTGACCGTAATGGTCTGGTTGCAAGGCAACTATCACGGCGATGCATTGGCGACAGCGGTCAGTGGGCACCCGCAGTGGCAGCTGGAGTTTCAGCGCGAATGGATTCCGCGCTTCGGCATCACCTTCCATCTCGCGCTGGATGGCCTGTCCATGCTCATGCTGCTGCTCACCGGATTTCTCGGCGTGCTGGCAGTGGCCTGTTCCTGGCGAGAAATCGAGAACCATGTCGGCTTCTTCTATCTGAATTTGTTGTGGAACCTGGGCGGTGTGATCGGTGTTTTCCTCGCCGTTGACTTGTTCTTGTACTTCTTCTTCTGGGAAATGATGCTGGTCCCGATGTTCTTCCTGATTGCCCTCTGGGGGCATAAGGGAGCCAACGGCCGCAGTCGCATCAGTGCCGCCACCAAATTCTTCATCTACACCCAGGCCAGCGGCTTGCTGTTGTTGCTGGCTATCATCGGTCTGGTTTTGGTGCATGCACAAAACACGGGTGTATTGACCTTCGACTACGATGACCTGCTGGCAACCAGCATGGCGCCTGCCGTTGAAATGGTGCTGATGTTGGGCTTCTTCATTGCATTCGCCGTGAAGTTACCTGTTGTGCCTTTCCATTCCTGGCTGCCCGACGCTCATGCGCAGGCACCCACGGCCGGTTCGGTCGACCTTGCTGGTGTGCTGCTGAAAACCGCAGGTTACGGCTTGCTCCGCTTCGGTGTGCCACTGTTCCCGAATGCATCGGTCGAGTTCGCGCCGATTGCCATGTGGCTGGGCGTGTTCGGCATTTTCTACGGTGCGATTCTTGCCTGCGCGCAGACCGACATCAAACGCCTCATTGCCTACACCTCGGTCTCGCACATGGGCTTCGTGCTGGTCGGCATTTACTCCGGCAACATGGTTTCCTTGCAGGGTGTGGTCGTGCAGATGCTGGCACACGGCATCTCGGCCGGTGCGCTGTTCATTCTCTGTGGCGAGCTTTACGAGCGCCTGCATACCCGCGATTTGCGTGAGATGGGCGGGCTTTGGTCGCGCATGAGCTTCCTGCCACCGATTATGCTGTTCTTTGCCGCCGCTTCGCTGGGCCTGCCGGGTATGGGCAATTTTGTCGGCGAAATCATGATTCTGCTCGGCAGCTTCAAGGCCAATGCCGCAGTGGCTATGGTCACGGCCGGTGGCCTGATTCTCGCCGCCATCTACGGCTTGCTGATGATGCAGAAAGCCTTCTACGGCCCGGCCAAGTCGGAGCATGCGCTGGTCGACCTGAATGGTCGTGAAAAGCTCATCATGCTCAGCCTGATCATCACCTTGCTCTGGCTCGGCCTGTACCCGCAGACCGTGCTCGATACTTCGGTGGTGAGCATGCAGAACCTTCATTTCTTGTTCTCGCAGGCGTCGCTGCCTGTGCAACCGGCCTTGTAATCCGCCATGACGATCAATACTCAAATGATTTTCGCGATGCTGCCCCTGCTCATCACAGGTGCCACGGCCATTCTGGTGATGCTGTCCATCGCCATTCGCCGCCAGCATAATTTCAATGCCACCATGACCGTTATCGGCCTCAATCTGGCGCTGCTCTCAGTGCCGTTTGCGCATGCCGTGGGGCCGCAGCTGATCACGCCATTGCTGCAAATGGATGGTCATGCCAGCTTCTTCATTGGTCTGGTGCTGTTTGCCACACTGGCCTGCAGCACGCTGATGCATGCCTATCTGAAGGGCTATGACGGCAACAAGGAAGAAATGTATCTGCTGCTGGTGCTATCGGCGCTGGGTGCGATTGTGCTCATCATGTCGCGCCATCTGGCATCGCTGTTCATCGGCCTGGAGCTGCTGTCGATTCCGGTCTATGGCCTGGTGGCATACACCTTCCGCAACAAGCGCTCACTGGAAGGCGGCATCAAATACCTCGTGCTGTCAGCTGCCGCATCGGCATTCATGCTCTTCGGCATGGCGCTGCTCTATGCCGAGTCTGGCGCGTTGAACTTTGGTGCGCTCGGTGCGCAGCTCGCTACAGCAGGCATCATCAGCCCATTCGCGCTGGCCGGCTTCAGCATGATTCTGATGGCGCTGGCGTTCAAGCTGTCGCTGGCGCCGTTCCATCTCTGGACGCCGGATGTCTACGAAGGCGCTCCGGCTCCCGTTGGTGCCTATCTGGCAACGGTCAGCAAGGTCGCGGTCTTCGCAGTGCTGTTGCGTCTGTTTGTGGAAGTGCCGGTGGCGCACACGGGTATTTGGGTAAATCTGCTGTCAGGTTTGGCTTTCTTGTCCATCGCCGTCGGTAACCTGTTGGCTCTGAACCAGAGCAATCTCAAGCGTTTGCTCGGTTACTCCTCGATTGCCCATTTTGGCTACATTCTGGTCGCCATTATTGCCGGTGGTGCCTTGTCGCTTGAAGCCATCAACATGTATTTGCTGACCTATGTGGTCACCACCATCGGTGCCTTTGGTGTGGTGGCGCTGACTTCCAGCCCTTACACCGGCAAGGATGCAGATGCCATTTTCGACTACCGTGGCTTGTTCTGGCGTCGCCCGTATCTGACGGCGGTACTGACGGTGATGATGCTGTCTCTGGCCGGCATTCCGTTCACGGCGGGCTTCATCGGCAAGTTCTATATTGCCGCCATTGGTGTTGATGCGCAGCTTTGGTGGCTGCTCGGCGCATTGGTGGTGGGTAGCGCCATCGGTCTGTTTTACTACTTGCGCGTGGTGGTGGCGTTGTTCATGCCAACGCCCGGCATGCGCCGCATGGAAGCTGACACCTTCTGGGGTGTTAGTCTCGGTGGCATCATGGTGATAGCCATGGCGGCGTTGATGTTGCTGCTTGGCGTGTATCCGGAGCCGGCCATCGAACTGGTCCAACTCGCCAGCGTTGCGGTTTTTCGCTAGTCGTTTTTTGTTTGAAAAAAGCCTCCTTCGGGGGGCTTTTTTCATGGTAATTACAAAAACGGTACAACCGTTGGCTGGCCTTGTGACCGAAAGATCGGGTAACGTCGCAGCAACATAAAAATACACGTCGAACACGATTCGATGACATAAAAAAAATGAGGGTAAATCTATGCGTCTACCAATCATGCGCGTTGGCATGTCACTAGCGGTGGCGCTGGCGTCATCAGCGGCTTTCGCCAGCTTGGGCAATGTCGGTTCCAACTTCGGGCTTATGCCCAACGATGTTGCAACGGCACAAGCTTTATCCATGTTCAGCAATCAGCCATCGGCGGTGTATTACAACCCGGCCTATCTGGCACGAGACCGGAAAGGTGCGCTATCGGCAGCATTTCTGTTTACCGAGCAGGAGCTGACGGCCAAGGGCTGGAAAGAGCCGGATGAAATTGTGGTGGACGATGTAGTGGAGGGCGACTCCAACTACAACATCTTGCTCGGCTTCAAAACCGATCTGAGTAAAATACTCAAGGACGACCGTGCGATTGTGCTTGGCTTCATGCTGGGTGCTGAGCGCACAGGGCTCAGCTTGTTGTCATTCAATTCGACGGCGAGTCAAACCGCACAATCGCTCAAGTACGGGCAACAATCTCTCTTTCTGAGCCTGGGCGTGGGCTTGAATATCGTGCCGGGCTTTGATGTCGGAGCCTCTACGCGAATCACGCTGGCTGCCGATGCCAAGCTCACAGCAGATGCCCAGGTGAATGGGGATACCAGCTTTGAAGGTCTGCAGGTTGCCGCCAAGCCGTCTATTCAGCCCGTGCTCAGCGGGAGCCTGAACTGGGGTGATCTGCTTTGTCCTAATGACAAATACTGCTGGGCAAAAGGCCTGGAGACTGCGGCGACTTGGCGCTACGAGTCTGATTTCAGTGCCAATGTGGATGCCAATGCGCTGGTGCCCAATCTGATCTCAAATCTGCCACTGCTCATCAGCACGATTGATTCCTATCAGCCGGAAACCTTTTCAGCGGGCATTCAATACAACTTGTACAAGCTGCGCCTGGGAGCATCGGCAGATTATCAGCGCTGGTCTGGCCTGAACGATAAATTCAAGAGCGATACGGTGAAAGATCAGGCACTGCTCAAATTTAAGGATGTAGTGATTCCACGAGCAGGTTTCGAATACCGCCTTAACAATGTCTTCAGCGTTCTCGGTGGTGTCAGCTATGAGCAATCGCCACTGGAGAGCACTGAGTCACTGGATGTGAATTATGTTGATAATGACAAAGTTGTCATGGGCTTAGGGTTTTCCTATATGATCGAGAAGGCTCTGTTTCTATCGCAGCCGGTACGTCTGGATTTTGCCTACCAGTACCATCTTTTGCAGGATCGTGACTTTCTCTTGACCACGACACGCAATGCGGCGGCGGAGGACTGTAATGGCCGCACCACGCCGGCTCCGGACAACAAACCCATGCGTTGCGAGGGTGTCACTGCCGGAGGCGATGTCCATGTCGTCAATGCTGCCGTGCATCTGACGTTCTAAAGGATTTTTGCCATGCGCCTTCTTACATTATTGACGATTGCGGCACTTGCAGCGGGCTGCAGTGGCAGCGGCAATCAGCAGCGACCGGTATTGCCGGATCTGCCGGGGCCGAATGCCAATGTCTCCGATCATCAGCGCAGCCTGGTCTTTGCCTATCCTGCAATGGGGCAGACGGATGTGGTGCCGACAGCGCCGATTGTGCTGCGATTCTCGCATCCGGTTGCCACATTACCGCCAGGCACCACGCTCAAATCCTTGTTTACGGTGAAGGCGAAGACAGCCACGACCGGAGTCGATTTCGATATCAAGTTGGTCGATGGTGGCTTGGGTGTGGTGCTGCAACCCAAGCTGGCGCTGAGTGATAAAACCGAGTACCAAATTATTGCTCCGCAAATTCCGCTGGCCTTGCGCGACAACCCTGGCACAGTAGCCAATATTACGTTGCAGCCGCCGGGCGCCCCGGCACTCAGCTTTACCACGCGAGCGGCCTTTGAAGGCCCTAATGACTTGCAAGCGCTGACACCAGCCTTTCAGGTGGCACAAGTAACGCCGGTGCCTACGGGCTTTCTGATTGGCAGTCAGCCGTTTGGTCTGGTCGATTTTTCCACGATTCGCTTGCTGATGACGCAGCCGATCGACAGTCGTACGCTGCGTTACGGCACGGACGTGAGCGATACCATCCGCTTGATGCAGAACACAACGCTGGTGCCTGCACGAGTGATTGCACAAGGTAATCACCTGAGTATTGATCCTGAGCAAGATCTGGATCCGTCCAAGCTCTACACCCTGTCTTTGGGTACGGGCTTGAGGAGTACATTGGATCGCGCGTTGGTGCCCGGCGACTATGCTGCGTTCACCTTCACGCCACAGGACTCCGGCATCACCACCGGCAAGGCTTCCCGAATCGCCGTCGAAGTGCCCGCCACGGGTACGTCAAGCTTGCTCGGCAGCAATGTGAATCAGGTGCCGGTGGCGTCGCCACTGCTGGGTCAAGGTGAGCGGGCACCCAAGCCGCAAGCCAGTGGCAATCTGTTTGCTGATCTGGCCTTGCCGTTCAGTCCTACGGTGACGCCGCTGCGTGTGCCGCGTGGCAATATTCTCACGGCGGGCAACCTGAGCGTTCAGCTCGATGGCAAAGTGCCTGCCGGCCTGGATACTGGCGACCTCACCATCACCCTGATTTCCGATGCCAACGGCTTGCTGCTGCCCAATCGCTACAGCAGCTCGAATGTGGCGCCAGCCTTGGTGATGCTGGAGCTGGACATCAATGTGTCAGCCGCCAACAACACCTCCAATGGAGCGTTCACGCAAGACATCACGCATGTCCAGGTGGCTGGCATTGCCACGGTGGATCAGGCTAATCAGATTCTCAATATCGAAGCGATCGGCACCATCGAACTGAAGGTGCTGGGTGTCGATAATGCGGTAGGTGTGCTGGCGCTGAAGATGCGCTCCGACTTGAAGCAGGCACCTGGCACAGCCCCTGTCGATACTATTGTGCCGACGGTGCAGTCGTGGGTGCCGGGCCAGACAGTGAACGGCCTGCCGGGCGGCGAATTCATCCGCCCGGGCGATCCCATGATCATCAATTTCAGCGAAGCTATGGACATCAAGTCCTTCAAGCCGGGTGTCATCACGCTCATGGCAGGCGCTGACCCGGTGTCATTCACCTCGCGTCTGGATGGCGGATCGCTCATCGTCAATCCTGTCGCGCCGTGGCAGCATGGTGTCAGCTATCGCTTGAGCTTGGCTCCCAGCCTGACCGACATGGCCGGTAATAGCTTGGTTGACATAAACGCTCAGAGTCTGTTGCAGAATTTCGACTTCAGCATCCCCGCCTTGGCCAATACGAAAACGCGACCACCGGTGGTGCTGTCGAACTATCCTGGCTTTCCTTGTGCTATCGAGGCAGGTACACGCAATGTCGCGAATAGTATTCAGGGGCGTTGTGCCGGCGGTCAGTCTGGTGATGATCTGTTGCCATTGCCATTGATCGAGCCGACTCGTGCCATCGAGGCGGTATTCTCACAATCACTGAGTGCCACCAGTGTGAAGCTGGCAACGGCCTGTAATGGTGCTGGCAGCCTGCGCGTCGAGCGTATTGATGCCTCGGGAAATTGCCTCGGCACTGTGTCGGGCAAATTGCAGCTCAGGCCGCGCGACTTGCGTTTTGTGCCGGATCAGCCTTGGGCTGTCGGCCAGCTCTATCGCTATGTGTTGCACTCGAATAACGACCTCACCAGCTCATCGGCAAATTGCACGGGCACCCAAGCCATTTGCGGTATCAATGGTCTGCCCCTGCAAACACAGCTGATTGCTCGTACGTTGCCGGACGCTATTAATCCGCAGCGCGGCGGGCCTGCCATGGAGATATTCTTCCAGGGTGGCGCAGATCTCGGCGGCAGCAACATCGGCTTGCGTGTGTTGCCGGTACTGGATGTGAATGCTAATTTCCGGCTTGACCCGAGCGAGCGTCGTGCCAGTGAGGCGAGCTTTGTCAATGGCGTGCCGGTTGCCAGCCTTGGGGCGACGTGTGGTGCCGGCACGAACAGCAGCACCGACCCCGAGAGCTTCGGCAAGACGTGCCTGGCATCGAATGGTGCCCTGTTGCAGCCGGATCGGTTGACCACGGGTAAATCGTTCACCGGTGCGGCCACCAGCCTCAGTCTGGGTTGCAAGACCGGTATCGGCGCAGAGGATGAGGGCAGCGCGCAAGGCAAGGAATGTCAGGGCCAGCAGTTCCTGCTCATATCGGCAGCGTTGGGTGCGCGCCTCGGCAGCTCCATCAATGATCAGGGCGTGGACAAGGTTCAGGTGTTCATCAACCCGGCCATGGTGGTGACATCCGGCACCAATCTTTTTACCACATTAGGTATTACCAAAGATGCAACCCCGGTTTCCGGAGCTCTTTTTGCCGCTTTGGGCGCAATTCCGGTGTTGGGGCCATTGATCAATGCAGCGCTTGATACCGGTGCAGGCTTTATCGGCCCGTTGTTGCCTATAGCTGTCAGGGATTCAACGAATACGGAATTGCCGGAAAATCAGGTGTATACCGGACCTCTGGTATTTCGCATGCGTCATCCGGCTGGGAACGGCCCTATAAAAGGCTTCATTTTCCGCAGAAATGGCAAGCTGGTGCTGGAAACCCAGCTGGATCTCTACACGGACATTCCGGAAGTCAATGCCACGGCTACCGTGCTTGGTCTGCCGCTGATTCCAATCGAGCACAAGGTTCGCAGCAATAATGATTTGACGGCCGGTGCCCAGCCAGTGAGTGGCTCCGGCTCCGTGAAAGTTCGCGGTGAAGTGCGATTCCTGGAGGATGGTCGCCTGACCATTCAGCTGTCCAATATTGAGCCAGTTTGGTTGACGGCTGGGCTAGGCGCGCTTGGCGGGCTGCTGGAGGGTCAGTTGAAAGTGCGTGTGCCGGCGGGACGCTTTGTAATTGACGCATCGTTGGCACCGCTAAAGCGCTGAACTGAATGTCGGGACTTTACCGGCGCGCATGTGCAGACAATAAAAAGGGCGCTTCGATAGCGCCCTTTTTATGTTCGCGACCCCCAAGGTCTGAGTGCTCAGACCTTCAGAGCCTCAAACGGATGCTAGACGCGCAGTCAGTTCAGCCTTTGCGGTTTTCAGCTCGTTCGGCAGGTTGTGCGCCAGCTTCTCGAACAGCTCATCGTGCAGCTTCAGCTCTTCGGCCCAGTCGGCGGCATTGATGTCGCTAACCTGATCGAACTGCTCGCGGCTGAAGTCCAAGCCATTCCAGCGGATGTCTTCGTAGCGCGGGCTGACACCCACGGCATGTTCTACGCCCTGGGCTTCGTTCTCGATGCGATCGATCATCCACTTCAGGATGCGCGTGTTTTCGCCAAAGCCCGGCCAGATGAATTTGCCGTTGGCGTCCTTGCGGAACCAGTTGGTCTTGTAGATGCGTGGCAGCTTGGCGCCGGCCGCTTCAAGACGGGCACCGAGGTTCAGCCAATGTTGGAAGTAGTCGCTCATGTTGTAGCCGGCGAACGGCAGCATGGCGAACGGGTCGCGACGCACCACACCCTGGGCGCCAAAGGCGGCAGCGGTGGTTTCCGAGCCCATGGTCGCGGCCATGTATACGCCTTCGACCCAGTTGCGGGCTTCAGTCACCAGCGGCACGGTGTTGGAGCGACGACCGCCGAAGATGAAGGCGTCAATCACGACGCCTTCCGGATTGTCCCACTCGCTGTCGAGCGCTGGGTTGTTGGTGGCAGAAACGGTGAAGCGCGAATTCGGGTGCGCAGCCTTGCGGCCGGCCTTGCCGTCTGCCGGTGTCCAGTCGTTACCCTGCCAGTCCACGAGATGCGCCGGGGCATCACCCAGACCTTCCCACCAGACATCGCCGTCATCGGTGAGCGCGACGTTGGTGAAGATCACATCCTTGTTCAGCGACAGCATGCAGTTCGGGTTGGTCTGCATGTTGGTGCCCGGCGCGACGCCAAAATAACCGGCTTCCGGGTTGATGGCGCGCAGGTTGCCCTGGGCATCCGGCTTGATCCAGGCGATGTCGTCACCAATGGTGGTAACGCCCCAGCCCGGCATGCCAACTGGCGGGATGAGCATGGCGAAGTTGGTCTTGCCGCAGGCCGACGGGAAAGCGGCAGCGACGTGGTACTTCTTGCCCTGCGGGTTGGTCACGCCGAGGATGAGCATGTGCTCGGCCAGCCAGCCTTCGTCGCGACCCATGGTCGAGGCGATGCGCAACGCGAAGCACTTTTTGCCGAGCAGGGCGTTGCCGCCGTAGCCGGAGCCGTAGGACCAAATTTCGCGGGTTTCCGGGTAGTGCACGATGTACTTGTTGGTCGGGTTGCACGGCCACACCGTATCTTGCTGGCCCGATTGCAGCGGCGCGCCGACGGTGTGCATGCAGGGCACGAACTCGCCATCTGTGCCGAGCACGTCGTAAACAGCTTCACCCATGCGCGTCATGTGCTTCATGTTAACGGCAACATAGGCGCTGTCGCTCAGTTCGATACCGATGTGGGCAATTGGCGAACCCAGAGGACCCATGGAAAACGGCACCACATACATCGTGCGGCCGGCCATGCAGCCGTCGAATAGCGGATTCAGCGTGGTGCGCATCTCGGCCGGTGCCATCCAGTTGTTGGTGGGGCCGGCGTCTTCCTTCTTTTCGGAGCAAATAAAGGTGCGATCTTCAACGCGAGCCACATCAGATGGGTCAGTCCAGGCCAGATAGGAGTTCGGGCGCTTTTCCGGGTTCAGCTTCTTAAAGGAGCCGGCGGCAACAAGCAGGTCGCAGAGCTGGTCGTATTCAGCTTCCGAGCCGTCGCACCAGTGGATGGCAGCGGGCTTGCAGAGTGCTGCCATTTCGGCAACCCAGGCAATCAGACGCGGGTGTTTGACAAAGGCGGGAGCTTGCACTGCAGCTTGGGTCATGACAACTCTCTATAGGTGGAATTGGGGGATTGCTGCGCAGGTGCGTAAACATTACCTATGAATTAAATCAGGTACTTACGCACGGTTAGACGAGCAATTTGCGGATATTATATGTCAAATTAGGTCAAAAATCGCCTGCTAGCTGTCGCTCGCCATGAAGCACTGCGGCCATGTAAAATACGCCACGATTTATCCACTCATCCCTTCGGAGTTGCCATGGGCCTGCGTACGCCTCTTTATGACGAACATGTCGCATTAAACGCTCGCCTGGTCGATTTCGGTGGCTGGGACATGCCGGTGCAGTACACCTCGGTGCTCGATGAGCACCATGCTGTGCGTCGGCGACAAGGTATGTTTGATGTTTCGCACATGACGCTACTGGAGCTCACTGGCCCTGATGCCGTGCCGTATTTGCAGCGTTTGTTGGCCAATGATGTGGCCAGACTGAGCCTGCCCGGCAAGGCTCTGTACTCGGTCATGCTCAACGAACGCGGCGGCGTGATTGACGACCTGATCGTCTACGCGCCCACGCCGGAACAGCCCGAGCTGTGGCGCGTCATCGTCAATTGCGGCACGCACGACAAGGATCTGGCCTGGATGCAGGCGCAGGCCGCGAGCTTTCGTGTGGCGCTGGTCGAGCGTACGGATCTGGTGATGCTGGCCGTGCAAGGCCCACAAGCCCGCGCCACCGTAGACGCCTTGCTGCCGCAGCATGCCGTGGCGTTGCAGGCACTGGTGGTGTTTCAGGGCGCGGAAGTGGCGCAAGACTGGTTCATCGCGCGGACCGGCTACACCGGCGAAGATGGCTACGAAATCATGTTGCCGGCGGAGCAGGCCCCGCAGTTTTGGCGCGACTTGCTGGCAGCAGGTGTGTTGCCCTGCGGTCTGGGTGCGCGTGACACATTGCGTTTGGAAGCCGGCATGCCACTCTATGGCAATGACATGAATGACGACACCTCGCCGCTGACCGCCAATCTGGGCTGGAGCATCGCCTGGGATCACGACTTCGTCGGCAAAACTGCGCTGCTGGCCGAGCGCGAAGCCGGTGTTACGCATCAGCTCGTGGGTCTCGTGCTGGAGGGTCGTGGTGTGCTGCGCTCGCATATGCGCGTAGTGATTGACGGTGTTGGAGAGGGTGAAACTACCTCCGGCACCTTCTCGCCAACACTGGAAAAAGCCATCGCTTTTGCCCGTGTGCCGGCCAGCACGGCGACCGAGGCCTTGGTCGATATTCGCGGCAAGCTGTTGCCTGCACGCATTGTGAAGCCGGTATTTGCCCGCAACGGTAAAGCCCTGATCTAACGTTAACCCTGTGAGCGGCCTCGTGCCGCATGAGTAAATACCATGAGCAACACGCCAGAAGAGTTGAAGTACGCCACTAGTCACGAATGGGCCCGTCTTGACGGCGACATCGTTACTGTGGGCATTTCCGATCATGCGCAAGATGCGCTCGGTGATCTGGTTTATGTCGAATTGCCCAGCGTCGGTGATTCGGTACAAGCTGGCGACGAAGCCGGTGTAGTCGAGTCGGTGAAGGCGGCGTCGGATATTTATGCGCCGGTATCGGGCGAGATTGTTGAGATCAACGAAGCCCTCGCGGACAGCCCGGAAACGGTCAACAGTGCGCCCTACACCGACGGCTGGCTGTATCGCATCCGTATTAGCGATGTCAGCGAGCTCGACAAGTTGTTGTCTGCCGATGAATACACTGCCCAAGCCCACTGATTCATCTGCCTGAATGCCCTTTTGAGCTGAGCCTGATATGCCTTTTATTCCCCATACGCGCGGTGATGTTCGCCGCATGCTCGACACGCTGAACGATGGTGCCGGTGCCGACACGCTCGATTCGCTATTCGATGAAATTCCTGCGGCGATTCGTTGCCAGCCACTGACCGGCGTGCCGGATGGCCTGTCGGAAATGGATGTGACTCGCCTTATGCGTGAGCGCAGCGAGCAAGATGCCGGTGCGCTTTGCTTCATCGGTGCCGGCGCTTACGAGCATCACATCCCGGCAGCGGTATGGGACTTGGCATCGCGAGGCGAGTTCCTCACGGCATACACGCCGTATCAGGCGGAAGCGTCGCAGGGCACGCTGCAGGTCATCTACGAATTCCAGTCCATGATGGCGCACCTGACTGCCATGGATGCCAGCAACGCCTCGGTCTATGACGGTGCATCCGGTCTGGCGGAAGCGGTGCTGATGGCCATTCGCGCCAACAAAAAATCGAAGTCGCGTCGCATTCTGATGCCGCGCACGGTGTCGCCGCTGTATCGCGCTGCAGTGCGTGCGATTGTTGAGGGCCAGGATATCGAGCTGGTTGAGCTGGATTATCACCGTCAGGGCGGCCATCTCGATCCGGCCAGTCTGAAGGCGTATGAGGGTGAAGACTTTGCCGCGTTGGTGATTCCGCAGCCGAATTTTTTTGGTGTGCTGGAAGAGGTTGATCTGCTCACTGACTGGGCTCACGCTCACGGCATTCTAGTCATCGGCTGCGTTAATCCGCTGGCGTTGACGCTGTTTGCACCGCCCGGCGACTGGGGCGCGACAGGTGCCGACATTGTGGTTGGCGAAGCTCAGCCATTCGGTATTCCGATGTCATCGGGCGGTCCGTACTGCGGCTTCATGTGCTGCAAGATGGAGTTCATTCGGCAGATGCCGGGTCGCATCATCGGCCGCACCGTCGACCTCGAAGGTAAGCCGGGTTTTGCCCTGACCTTGCAGGCGCGCGAGCAACACATTCGCCGTGCCAAGGCAACCTCGAACATCTGTACTAACCAAGGTTTGGCGATGACGGCCTCGACCATCTACCTGAGCCTGCTTGGGGCGGAAGGTCTGGAGCGGGTGGCGCTGGCCAGCCACAAAAACATCCGTGAGCTTTCGCAGGCAACGAGCAAGAGTGGCAGTGTTTTGCGTGTGTTTAACCGACCGGTGTTTCATGAAAAGGTGTTGGGTCTTCCTGTGCCCGTGGCGCCGGTGCTGGCACGCATGGCTGCGCAAGGTGTGCTCGGCGGTTTTGACCTGAGCGCAGATTATCCCGAGCTCGGCCATGCCCTGCTGGTGTGCACCACCGAAACCAAGAACGCCCACGATATTCAGCGCTATGCCGATGCGCTCGCCCACGCTTTGCGTTCGGAGTAAGACATGACATTGATTTTTGAACGCTCGGAAAGTGGTCGACGTGCCACCTCGCAAGCCCCTGCCGTACGCCAAGACTTAGGTGATATTCCAGAGACTTTCCTGCGCAAAAAGCGTGCGCTGCTGCCGGAGGTGTCGGAGCTGCAGGTGGTGCGTCACTACACCAATCTGTCGCGCAAGAACTTCGCCATCGACACGCAGTTCTATCCGCTCGGCTCCTGCACCATGAAGTACAACCCGCGTGGCGCGCATCGTGCTGCCATGCTGCCGGGCTTCCTCAATCGCCATCCTCTGGCACCGGAATCGCACTCGCAGGGCTATCTCGCCTGTATCCATGACCTGCAGCAGACGCTGATGGAAGTCACCGGCATGAAGGGCGTGTCGCTGACGCCGATGGCCGGCGCACAGGGTGAGTTCGCCGGTGTCGCCATGATTCGTGCCTACCACGAGGGCCGTAAGGATTTCGAGCGCACCGAGATGCTGATTCCGTCGGCGGCGCACGGCACCAACCCGGCCACGGCCGTGATGTGCGGCTACAAGGTTCGCGAAGTGCCGACGCTAGCCAATGGCGACGTCGACCTAGAGGCGCTGAAGGCCTCGGTCGGCCCGCAGACGGCAGGTCTGATGATGACCAACCCGTCCACCTGCGGCGTCTTCGAGATGCAGATCAAGGAAATCGCCGAGACTGTGCATCAGGCCGGCGGCTTGCTTTATTACGACGGTGCCAACCTCAATGCCATCCTCGGCAAGGTGCGTCCGGGCGACATGGGTTTCGACGTGCTGCACATGAATTTGCACAAGACCTTCGCCACGCCGCACGGCGGTGGTGGTCCCGGTGCCGGCCCCGTGGGTGTTGGCGAGCGTTTGCTGCCGTATCTGCCGACGCCGATTGCCGGCCGTGATGCCGACGGCAGCTATCGCTGGCTGACTGAAAAGGACATCTCGCAGACCATTGGTCGCTTGTCTGCCTATATGGGCAATGCCGGCGTGCTCTTGCGTGCCGCCTATTACGCCTATGCCCTGGGTCGCGAAGGTCTGCATCGTGTTGGCGAGTACTCAACGCTGAACGCCAACTACCTGATGCAGCGTCTGGTCAAGGAGGGCTTCCAGCTCGCCTATCCGGAGCGCCGTGCCTCGCACGAATTTATCATCACTTTCGCCAAGGAAGCCAAGGAATTGGGTGTGACGGCGATGGACATCGCCAAGCGCCTGCTCGACTACGGCTACCACGCACCCACGACCTACTTCCCGCTGTTGGTGCCGGAGTGTTTCCTGATCGAGCCGACAGAGACCGAGTCGCCGGACGAGCTCGATGGCTTTGCTGATGCGCTGGTGAAAATCCTCGAAGAGGCCCGCACGCAGCCCGAGCTAGTCAAAGGCGCACCGCACACCATGCCGGTGCGTCGCTTGGATGATGTGCGTGCCGCCAGAGAGCTGGACTTGGTTTGGAAGCCTGCCCAGTCCGCGTAACTTTATGGCGGGGGTGTGAATCTCCCCGCAACACATTGCCCACATGGGCACGCCACTTAACGAGATATTGCCATGACCGACCTGCCCCGCCTGCGCCTGAAGGCCAGTGAAGAACGCCGCCTGCGCGAGGGCCATGTCTGGGTCTTCTCGAATGAAGTTGATATTGCCGCCACGCCGCTGAAGGGCTTCGAGCCGGGTCAGCAGGTCGTGGTCGAAGACAGTAAGGGCAAGCCGTTAGGTATTGCCATCGTCAACCCGAACACGCTGATCTGCGCCCGCCTGTTCAATCGCGACATCGCGCACCCGCTCAGCACCTCGCTGTTCGTGCACCGTCTGCAGATTGCTCTCAGCGTGCGTGAGACCTGGTATCCCGAACCGTTCTACCGCCTCGTCTACGGTGACAGCGACGGTTTGCCAGGCCTAGTGGTGGATCGTTTTGGCGATCATCTCGTGGTGCAGATTTCCACCGCCGGCATCGAGCGTGAAAAAGCGGCGCTGATCGATGCTCTGGTCAAGGTGCTGAAGCCGCAAGGCATTCTGCTCAAGAACGACGGCAAGATGCGTCAGGTCGAAGGCCTCGATTCCTATGTTGAAGTCGCTTACGGCGAAGTGCCCGAGCGTCTGGCGCTGACCGAGAACGGCGTGCGCTTTGAAACGCTGGTGCGCGACGGCCAGAAGACGGGCTGGTTCTACGATCATCGTGAAGCTCGCGCCAAGCTCAAGGGTCTGGTCACCGGCAAGCGCGTGCTCGACGTGTTCTCCTACATCGGTGGTTGGGGCGTGCAGGCAGCGGCCTTTGGTGCCGCCGAAGTGCATTGTGTGGATGGCTCCGAGAAGGCGCTCAATCAGGTCATGCACAATGCCAAGCTGAACGGCGTCGAGGGCAAAGTGCAGACCTTGCAGGGCGATGCCTTCGAGGCGCTCACCGGGCTCAAGCAAGACGGCGAGCGTTTCGATGTCATCGTGCTCGATCCACCGGCCTTCATCACTCGTCGCAAGGATCACAAGGCAGGCCTGCAGGCCTATCGTCGTGCCAACGAACTGGCCATGCGCCTGCTCACGCGTGACGGCCTGCTGGTGTCGGCATCCTGCTCCATGCATCTGGCGCGCGAAGAGCTGGTGGATGTGATTCGGGCCAGCTCGCGTCACATCGACCGTCAGGCGCAGATTCTGCACCACGGCCATCAGGGTGCGGATCACCCGATCCATCCGGCGATTCCAGAGACGGAATACCTGAAGGCGGTGTTTGCGCGGGTGTTGCCGATTTAGGATGGCGGCTGGCGCAAGCCATGCTGCGCTAGTGCCAGCGCGCCATCACCTTCTTCTGCAAATTAAGCACTGCCGGTGCTTGCCCGGCCAATGGTCGTCCCTTCTCGACCACCCAGCCGCTGGCCTTGCGCCAGAGGCTGCCGAGAGCATCGTGCGGCAGGCCTAGCGTATCGGCGGTAAGCGGATCGAGCAGGCTGCGGGCTAGCGCCAGCGTGCGGCGCTCGGCCGCCGGCAAGGTATCGGCGGATGCCACCATGCGCAGCCACGGCAGCACCAGTGGCGCACCCAGTGGCGATGGTGGTTGCAGCAGCACATGCCGGAGCGCATGTGCCTCTTCGTCGTTGCTGGCCAGCCACAGCGCTTCTACGCCGAGGCCCTGACCGAAGCCGATGGCCCAGTGCCGCAGCCCGGCGCGCTGCGCGCTATTGAGGCCGACGCCGAGGGCATCGAGGCAGCGCATCATTTCTTCCGACAGACAAATCACCAGCGTGGCCAGATCGCTTTGCGCGAGCACCACGCCGAGATGACCCTTGCCCAGTGCTGCCTCGGCATCACGACGCAGGATGGCCAGTTCCAAGCGCATCAGCCGCAGCGTTTCCGCAGTTGGCAGATGTTCGCAGAGCAGGGCGTCATCGAGATGCTGCATGAATCGTTGCAGCGGGCTCAGCGGCCCCGGCCAGGCCCCGGCCCAGCGCGCCTGGCTGAGCAGGCGCAAGCCGCCACCGGCTTGCCAGGCCAGTCGTACCGCCAGCGGAAATTGCTGCACATAGGCTTGCCAGGCGGCGAGCTCAGCTTTGTAGCGCGGCTCCTGCCAGCGCGCGGTGGCGCTTTCCTGTGCCAGAAATTGTAGGCACAGCGGTTGCTCTTGCTCGGCCTCGTATTCGATGAGCTTGAGCAGCGTCTCAGCATCATCAATCGGGTAGATGGTGGCGAGCAGATCCGCGAGCGGATCGCCGACATGCTGCCAGTAGTCCAGCGGTTGTGCCTGGATGCGCTTGAGCACGGCGGCGTTGGGAGTCGGCAGGCGCGGCAACATGGCGTCGTCTCAGCGCAGAAAAAGTTGGTAGGCCGGGTTCGCACTCTCGTCGGAGTACGGGTAGCCGACGGCATCGAGAGAGGCCTTCAGGGCTTTCAGCGGTTGCTCGCCGAGCTGGAAACCAACGAGCACGCGACCATAGGCTGCGCCATGGTTGCGGTAGTGGAACAAGGAGATGTTCCACTGCGTGCCGAGCTGAGTCAGGAAGGCCATGAGCGCGCCCGGCCGCTCCGGAAATTCGAAGCGAAACAGGCACTCATCCGCGAGGCCGGCATGACCGCCGACGAGGTGGCGGGTGTGCAGCTTTGCCATCTCGTCATCAGACAAATCGAGCACGGCATAGCCCTTGCGATGCAAGCCACCGACCAGCTCGCCGCGCTCTTCGGCACCGTTGCGCACGGTCACGCCGACAAAGACATGAGCCTCGCTGCGGTCGCTGTAGCGATAGTTGAATTCGGTGACATTGCGCTTGCCAATGGCCTGGCAGAAAGCCTTGAACGCACCTGGCTGTTCCGGGATGGTCACGGCCAGCACGGCTTCGCGGCCTTCGCCGATCTCGGTGCGCTCGGCGATGTGGCGAAGGCGATCGAAGTTCATGTTGGCACCGGAGTTGATGGCGATCAGGGTCTGGCCCTGCACGCCGTCGCGCTGCACATACTTCTTCAGGCCGGCGAGCGACAACGCGCCGGCGGGTTCGCTGATGCAGCGGCATTCATCAAAAATGTCTTTGATGGCGGCGCACATCTCATCGGTCGAGCAGGTGATGACTTCGTCGATGCAGACCTTGGCGATGTCGAAGTTGTGCTTGCCGATCTGCTTGACGGCGACGCCATCGGCAAAGAGTCCGACTTGCTCAAGAGTCACCCGCTTGCCGGCCTTCATGGCGGCCGCGAGGCAGGCCGAATCCTCGGCTTCGACCGCGATGACACGCACCGAGGGTCGTACATACTTGATGTAGGCGGCGACACCAGCCATCAGGCCGCCACCGCCAACCGGCACAAAGATGGCATCGATAGCGCCTTGATGTTGACGCAAAATTTCGACGGCGACGGTACCCTGGCCGGCGATGATCTCGGGGTCATCGAAGGGGTGCACGAAGGTGTAGCCTTTTTCGGCCATCAGTATCTGCGCATGCGCGAAGGCATCGTCATAGCTGTCGCCGTGGAGCACGACCTGGCCACCCAGTGTGCGTACGGCATTGACCTTGATGTCTGGTGTGGTTTGCGGCATCACGATCACGCCCTTGATGCCGAGTGTCTTCGCTGCCAGTGCAACGCCTTGGGCATGGTTACCGGCGGAGGCGCAAATGACGCCGTTGGCGCGCTCACTTTCGCTCAATTTGACGATCTTGTTGAAAGCGCCCCGGAGCTTGAACGAGAACACCGGCTGCAGGTCTTCGCGCTTGATCAGGATTTTGTTTTTCAGGCGGCGCGAGAGCAGGTGCGCTTCGTCGAGCGGGCTTTCGATGGCGACATCATAGACACGAGCTTGAAGTATGCGTTTAACGACTGCATCAAGAGCGGGGACATCGAGCATGGCGGGCTGCTTCCGGAGTGTTGCCAGCGAGTATACTACGCGCCCCGATTGCGGCGCGCAGCCCTTCAGCCTATCGCGCCAACCTTGAGCTTCTGGAGCCGATCATGTCCACCGTTCTTTCTGCCGATGCCCTCAAGCGTGCCGTTGCCGAAGCGGCTCTCGCCCATGTGCGGGATGGCGAAGTGCTAGGCGTGGGCACCGGCTCGACGGCGAACTTCTTCATCGACGGCCTGAAGCCGATCCGGCACAAGGTTAAGGCTGCCGTGGCCAGCAGCGAAGCCACGAAGCAGCGTCTGGAAGCCATCGGCATCGAAGTGGTGAGCCTGAACGAAGTCGATCACATCAGTGTTTATGTGGATGGTGCCGACGAGATCAATGCCGCGCTGGAGATGATCAAGGGCGGCGGCGGCGCACTCACGCGCGAGAAAATCGTGGCGGCGCTGGCCGACAAGTTCGTCTGCATCGCCGATGACAGCAAATGGGTCAAGCAGCTCGGCAGCTTCCCGCTGCCGATCGAGGTCATTCCCATGGCACGCTCGATGATTGCTCGCGAGCTGGTCAAGCTCGGCGGCAGCCCGGTCTATCGCACTGGTTTTGTCACCGACAACGGCAATGTCATTCTCGACACCTACAACCTCGACATCAGCAATCCGGTGGCGCTGGAAACACGCTTGAATAATCTCGTCGGCGTGGTCTGCAACGGCCTCTTCGCACGGCGTCCGGCGGATGTTTTGCTGCTCGGCGGCAGCGCCGGGGTCCGTACCATCACACGCTGATTTATTGCCGTTGCTGCTGGGCTTGTAGACGAAAGTCCTTCAGCTCTTCGGCATGACGCAGGCGTTGATTGCGGCGCAAATTGGCCTCGGAGGCGCGTCGGACTTCGGCGCTCGTTTCGGCGATTAGCGGCGACACAGCGCGTGACTTGCCGGCATCATCCACGGAAACAAACGTTAGGTAGGCCGACAAAATATGCCGGCGCTCGCCATTGATGGCCTGCGCATCAACACGGCAGCCGACCTCCATGGATGAGCGCCAGACCTGATTCACCGACGCCGCAAAAATCAGCACATCTCCGCGCTTGGCCGGGGCCAGAAAGTGCACGGCATCGACGCTGGCGGTGACGCAGACACTGTCGCTGTGGCGGCAGGCGACGACGGCACAGAGCCTGTCCATCTGCGCCATGATCATGCCGCCAAAGACGGTGTCGTTGGCGTTCAGATCGTTCGGAAACACCCAATAAACTTGATCAGTAACGGCACTGGTGGCAACGGTTTTTCCGGGTGTCATGAGTTTATCCATATTTGCTGAGCAGCCGCGTCATATGTTCGGTGGCGGCAAGCACATGCGCGGCGTCGGGGTTGTCGGCAATTTCCATTTGCAGGTGGCATGCCACCATTTCGTGGAAGGTCTTGTCTAGCGCCTTGCGCGCGGCGGAGAGCTGCTGCGCGATGCGATCACAGCTGTCACCGTTTTCCATCATCGCCTGAATGCCGCGAATCTGGCCTTCAACGCGACGCAGGCGAAGGATGAGTGCGCGTTGATGCGTGTCTCTGGCTGGCATGATGGGTCCGCAAACATGAATCAGGTTTCATGCTACGACAAGGCATCTGACTTGTGTACTCCATATACTGGGGGTAGTATAAATTTCATCGAAAACGACAAGGTGATTTTATGTCTGAGTTTCCAGTGGCGTGGCAAGCAGGGTTGCAAGGCGGGCTCTTGATCGGGCTCGCGGCCGCCTTGTTGTTTGGGCTCACCGGGCGTATTGCCGGTATCAGTGGCTTGCTGGCAGGTGCGTTGCGCGTCGGCGCGCCGGAGTCACCGGTGGCCCGCGCTTTTATCGGCGGTTTGCTGGCGGCGGGCGTGATCGCAGCTCTGACGCTGGGTCCGGCGCCCGGCATGCAGCCGGATATCGGCCTGCCGACACTAATCGTGGCTGGCTTGCTGGTCGGCTTCGGCACGCGGTTGGGCAATGGCTGCACCTCAGGGCACGGCGTCTGCGGCATCAGCAGGCTGTCTTGGCGCTCGCTGGTGGCAACCATGACCTTCATGACGGCGGGCTTTGTCACCGTCTTTATCGTTCGTCACGGAGGGCTGTGAGATGAACCTTCTGTCTGCGTTTGTCTGCGGCCTGATTTTTGGCCTGGGACTGGCGTTATCGGGCATGACCGATCCACTGAAAGTCCAGGGCTTCCTCGATCTGGCCGGTGCTTGGGATGTGACGCTGGCCTTTGTCATGGGTGGCGCCATTCTGGTCTCGCTGCCGGCGTTCTGGCTGTGGCGGCGTCGTGCACAGCCGGTGTTTGCACCGGTATTTCACTGGCCGAAAGCGGTGCATATCGATCTGCGCTTGCTCGCAGGTGCTTCCTTGTTTGGCATCGGTTGGGGGTTGTCTGGGCTGTGTCCGGGGCCAGCGCTGGTCAGTGTCGTGCAAGGCGGCCAGGGTATCGTGGCATTTGTCGTGGCGATGCTGCTCGGTTCTTGGCTGCATGACCGTTTCTTCCAAAAGGGCTGAAGCATGATTTTTCGCCAGCTGTTTCATCGTCAGTCGAGTACTTATTCGTACCTGTTGGCCTCCGGTCCGGGGCGCGAAGCGGTGCTTATCGATCCGGTCAAGGAGCATCTGCCGCAATACCTGCAGCTGTTGCAGGAGCTGCAGGTGAAGTTGGTCTATGCCATCGACACGCATACCCATGCCGATCACATTACGGCTCTGGGTGATCTGCGCGATGCCACCGCCTGTGTGACGCTGATGGGCGAGTTCACTCGTGCTGAGTGCGTGTCGCGATCCTTGCGCGACAGCGAGCTGCTGTCGGTGGATGGCCTGATGCTGCAAGCCCTTTATACGCCCGGCCATACCGACGAGTCGTTCAGTTTCGTGCTGCAACCCGAGCGGCCGCAAGCCGTGTTTACCGGTGATGTGTTGCTGATTCGCGGCACCGGCCGTACCGACTTTCAGGGCGGCGATCCGCACAAGTCGTGGCATTCGATTACCGAAAAACTGTTTCGCCTGCCGGATGAAACGCTGGTCTATCCCGGCCACGACTACAAGGGCTGGAGCGTTTCCAGCATTGCCGAGGAGAAGCGCTGGAACCCGCGCGTGGCCGGTCGCAGCGAGGCTGAATATGTCGCCATCATGCGCGCCTTGAATCTGCCTGACCCGGCCATGATGGACATTGCCATCCCGGCCAATCTCGCCTGCGGCCAGGCCTGAGCCCGCCATGCTCATTATTCTCGGCTGGATGGTGGGCGTGCTGCTCGGCCTGACCGGCGCTGGCGGCGGCATGCTGGCGGTGCCGGCGCTGGTCTTCAGTCTGCATTGGACAGTTGCGCAGGCCGCTCCCGTCGCGCTCATGGCCGTGGCCGTGAGTGCCAGCGTCGGGGCTCTCGATGGCCTGCGCAAAGGTCTCGCGCGTTATCGTGCCGCGATCGTCATGGCACTGGCGGCTCTGCCCATGAGCGCACTTGGCCTGATGCTGTCGCACCACATCTCGCCGCACTGGCTCACAGCACTCTTCATTCTGGTGATGGTGCTGGCGGCGGCGCGCTTGCTGCACTCCGGGGCACAGGCCAGCGAAGGTGCTGACATGTTGATCTGCCCGGTCAGCCCGGATACCGGCCGCTTTCTGTGGACGCCCAAACGCGCCGTCGCGATGTCCGGCTTCGGCGCATTATCCGGCCTGCTCACGGGCCTGCTCGGGGTTGGTGGCGGCTTCATCATGGTGCCGGTGCTGCGCTTCTTCACCGATCTGAGCATGGCCGCCATCGTGGCAACCTCGCTGATGACCGTCGCCATGGTGAGCAGCTTCAGCGTGTTCATGGCGATGGGGCATCTTTCCGTAAACGCCTGGCTGCCAGCGTGGCCATTCATGGTCGCGGTGCTGCTCGGCCTGCTCTGCGGGCGCTGGCTGGCGCCGCAGGTGCCGGCGCAACGGGTGCAGCAGGGCTTCGCGGTTTTGATGCTGGCTGTCGCCGCCGCGCTCGGTATTCGCGAGCTCTGCATGCTAGGCTAAAGCCCTCTTTTCCTCGTCATTGCGAGCATGTCATGGCCCTGCCCATCCCCAATCTGCTGTTTGTTGAACCTAATCACTACGCTGGCGGTTTTGTCAGCCCGGAAGCGCTGGCCGAGGTCAAGGCTGCTGGCATTACGCATGTCATCGACATGTTGCCGGAGCACGAGCATGGCGGCTTTGATGAGGCGGCATTGGCAGCCGAACTGGGCCTGTATTACGCGCATCTGCCGATTATTGGCGGTCATGACCTGAATCGTACCAATGCGGAAGCGCTGCATAATTTGCTGGCGGCCAGTGGCGATACCCCGGTGCTGGTGCATTGCATGAGCGGCAATCGTGTTGGTGCGTTGTTTGCGTTGCGGGCACATTGGCTGCAGGGGTTGCCGGCTGTCGAAGCGCTAGCCGTTGGCCGTCGTTACGGTCTGACCAAACTTGAACCACTGGTGGTGCAAATCCTAGCGCTTTGACACCCAGCGACTCACGCCTTGAGCGACCAGATTTTGTGAGCCTATTTGCAGGCGAATCTCCCAGTGCAGTGGCTGAGTCTGGCCGCTGCGGCCACGGGTGCGTGGCTCGATCCAAGTGTGGCGTTGTGCGCTGTTGAGCTTGAGCCAGGGCGATGCTGCCTTGTCTTTTTGGCTTTGTCGGAGCCCTTGTTGAGCAGCCGTTTCCTGCCATAACGGGCTGGCCAGATAGACTTCCGTGCCCTGTGCCGAAACACGAATGAAAGGCTCGCCTTGTCGGCCCAACACGGTAACAGCGCTCGCGCTTTGGTTGTTCAGCATCAGACCGTAGGGCTGGCCCGGAATCAGCATCAGGCTGACACCGGCCGGCAGCGCGGGCAAACGCGTCCAACTCGCCTGCCAGTAACCGGCCCGAAGGGTGGGCTGAAAGCTGCCTTTGATTTCACTGGCCTTGCCATCGAGCAGCACGGGAATGCGCCATGACTGCCCGGCTTTTTGGCCAGAGGGCTGAAGGCGTGCATCAAACCACCCCCAGTTCGGGCTGCTCTTCACGGCTTTCCACAGCGGTGTTGTGCCGACCTCTGGTTTGCGACCTGGCAAGCCGCCGGGTAAATAAGTCTTCAGCCAGTCAGGATGCCGCGTATTGGCCTCGGTGCCTTGCGGTCCCATACGTAGGAAAGGCTGGCCATCCTGACCCAGAATGATGAGAGTTTTGCCCGTCGGATTTGCCACCAGCAACTGCGGCGCCAATGTTTCCGTTAGCTGTACTTGCACGCCAGTCAGGGTGGGTGGCAGTGCTGATAGCGTCGGGCTGACGCCACCACTGTGGTTGACATGTGCCTGCACCCCGCCTGATGCAGCACTGATGCTGATCAGTGCCAGCATTATCAGAGGGCGGTACACGCCTGCCAGTCGCATGGTGCTCAACGCGTTGCTCTCAATTCTTGACCACGCGCGCTGCCGGCACACTGCAGCCAACGGCACGATTGTCGGCACCCTCCACCATGATCGGTACCGACACGGAAGGGATGCGCTTGCCGGCAGCATCTTCGCTGATGACAAAGAGCATGTAGGAGCCTGGCGGCAGTACGCCCTTTTGTGTGGGCAGGGTTGCAGTCAGGTTGCCATTGCCAGTATGCGGCAGCACTACGGTGCGCTGATCGCCATCAATGATGTGCGTCAGTGTAGTGCGCTTAACCAGGATGACCTCCTTGATATTGCCGCCACTGGTGCCGATGCTGATGCTCCTACCCGGCGCCACGGTGCTGGGTGCCGAGGTGATCTTCGGGCGATTGGCAGCGTACATGTAAGGCGGGCTATAAATTTCAAAACTGGGATCGCGGCCTTGGTTCGGCGATAGTCCGAGCGCGCTCAGGTCCAGCGAAAAGGCATAGCCGGTGTTGATCGGCGAATGACCACCGACCAGCACACGGCCATCGGGTAGCAGCATGGCAGTGTTGTGGTAGGTGCGCGGGTTGTGCTGCTGGGCCATGACACGCCAGGTTTCAGTTTTGGGGTCATAAAGTTCAGTGTCGAGGATGGCTGAGCCACTGCCGGGCAGTAAAACCTCGTCGCGATCTGCACCCGAGAACACCATGACTTCACCCGTTGGCAGCAACACGCCGGTGCCGTACCAGCGTGGCTTCGTAAGGCTGCCAGTCAGACGCGACTCGTAACTCATGCTGTCATCGCTGGCGATATTGATGCGATCAATACGCGACAGATCCGTGGTGATATAGGAGCCAGGGCTATTGGCTGTGATGGCACCGAAGACGCCGCCGGCGGTGAGGAATTCGGCAGCGTCATAGCGACCTTGCGCGTTCGCGCGCAGCGGCATCTGGATCGAGAATGTGGAGCCACGGAAGCCCGAACCCAAGGCGCTGGTGAGTGCGGCCTGTGGGTCGCCGGAGAAGCTGGCCATAAGGGGAGCGAACAGGCTCATGGGGTCAGACATCAGGCTGCCGGCCAGACCCGTCAGGGTTTTCTGAATATCACTGCCAGCCTCGCTGTTGGTTGGGTTCAGCGCCGAGCCCAAACGATCTAGGCCGACCTGATTGAGTTTGAGTGGCAAGCCGGCATAGCCAAGATCCGTCCACAATTTCTGGTCGGGATCGTAGGCGGCAACGATGTTCCACAGTGCCTGGTCATAAGACTGGCCGAACGGATTGAAAGCTTGGCCACCGGCGTTATAGAGCACGTGTCCGTTGGGCAGCAAATGCTGGCGCGGATACAGCGGCAGCGAGCGTTCGCCGAGGGCGCCGTTTTCTGTCCAAGTACCGCAGCCGAGATCGTAGGTCTCTGTCTGAGTGACGTTGCGCCCCGAGGTTTCCGGGCGCTCCGGATAGATCGGTTTGACCAGCTTGGTGACGCCGGATGAGACCAGAATATCGCCGTTGGCCAGCGTCGTCAGCGATGGGTACCAGCGGCCATAAGTCATGTCGCCGGTCTTTTTCCAGCTGTTGTCGCGGTAGTCAAAAATACGGGCATTGCGTACGCCTTCTAGCTCTGAAACACCAATGGCAATGGGCTTTTGAATGCCAGGCTCGAAGTAGTAGTCTGTGCCACCGACGGCCATCACGCGGCCATCAGCAAGCATTTCCAAGTCGGCACAAAACAGCGCGCCGTCGTTGCCGGTGCTGGCGTCGGTGTTATCAACCAAGCCTTTCGGCAAAATCAGAGTAGCTTCATAGCCATCGGGATTGGCGCCGCCATCAACTGGGCTGGGTTGCATCCAGCCAGCATTGTTACCACTGAGCGAGAGTACGCGTGTCTGGTCATTGGTGACCACGGTGCCGGCTTCGAAGAAGATGGAAAACTCGGCATCTTCCGTACCTTCCAGGGCATTGAAGTAGAGCACACGGTCATCGGGCAGCAAGGCGATGGAGCCAGCCGCCGGTTTACATTCCGTAGGTCGGCCGTCGGCCATACGCAGACAGCGATCATCTTGCGGAAGCTGACGCAGCGGATTTTTTGCATTGCCTTTCGGGGTTAGCAGACTGTCCAGCGGTGAGCTATCGGCAGTGGGTTCGGCGGCCATCGCCTTCATCGCGCTAGGGCCCCAAGGCTCCACGAAGGGTTGGGTAAAGCAGCCTACTGTGCTTTGCAGGTCAGCCGCGCAGGCATCATCCTGAATGGGTGCGCTGCCCATGACGCGAGCACTACCACCCGAAGATGAGCTATTGCTGCCGCAGGCCACGAGCGAGAGTGTAATGCCGACGAGAAAGAGGGATTTGAGATGTGAATTCATGGTTAAAGCTACCTGAAACTAAATTAAGCCTATCCTGAGTCAGCCGCTGTGCCATGCAAGGAACAAACTTTTTATTCCGACGAATGTCGTTTTTGTGTGAATGAACGGTCTGATTTTTGTGCAGCGAGGTGTTTGGTGCGCCAGGCGGGATTCGAACCCACGACCCCTGCCTTCGGAGGGCAGTACTCTATCCAGCTGAGCTACTAGCGCGTTACTGCGGTATTGCGAGGGTGTTGCGGGGCGCATGGTACTGGGCTGGCTGAAAGAACACCAGCCCGGTAACTCATGCCGATGAGGCGCTTACTTGCGCTTCATCATGTCGAAGAACTCTTCGTTGGTCTTGGCGTCCTTGAGCTTGTCGAGCAGGAACTCGATGGCGGCAATTTCGTCCATGGAGTGCAGCAGCTTGCGCAGAATCCAGACCTTCTTCAGCTCATCTTCGCCCATCAGACGCTCTTCGCGACGCGTGCCGGACTTCTTGATGTTAATGGCCGGGAACACGCGCTTCTCGGCGATGCGGCGATCTAAGTTGACTTCGTGGTTACCAGTGCCCTTGAACTCTTCGAAGATGACTTCGTCCATCTTCGAGCCGGTTTCGATCAGCGCCGTGGCGATGATGGTCAGCGAGCCGCCTTCTTCGATATTGCGGGCAGCACCGAAGAAGCGCTTCGGACGCTCCAGCGCATGGGCATCGACACCGCCGGTGAGGACCTTGCCGGAGCTCGGGATCACGGTGTTGTAGGCGCGAGCCAGACGCGTGATGGAGTCGAGCAGGATGATCACATCCTTCTTGTGCTCGACCAGGCGCTTGGCCTTTTCCAACACCATTTCGGCGACTTGCACATGGCGAGCCGGCGGCTCGTCGAAGGTCGAGGCCACAACTTCACCGCGCACGGTGCGCTGCATTTCCGTAACTTCTTCCGGGCGTTCGTCGATCAGCAGCACAATCAGGTACGAGTCCGGATTGTTGCGTGCGATGGATTGCGCCAGTGTCTGCATGAGCATGGTTTTACCGGCTTTCGGCGGTGCCACGATGAGCGAGCGCTGACCCTTGCCGAACGGCGCAATGAGATCAATAGTGCGCGCGGTGACATCTTCCGTGGAGCCGTTGCCCAGTTCCATGAACATGCGCACCGTCGGGAACAGCGGCGTCAGGTTTTCAAACAGAATCTTGTTGCGGGCGCTTTCCGGCGAATCCAGATTGATCTGGTTGACCTTGAGCAGCGCGAAGTAGCGCTCGGATTCTTTCGGCGGACGAATCGTGCCGGTAATGGTGTCGCCGGTGCGCAGATTGAAGCGGCGAATTTGCGACGGGCTGACATAGATGTCATCCGGACCGGCCAGGTACGAACCTTCCGATGAGCGCAGGAAGCCGAAGCCGTCAGACAGAATTTCCAGCACACCGTCGCCATAGATCTCTTCGCCGTTCTTGGCGTGAGTTTTCAGGATAGCAAAGATGATGTCTTGTTTACGGTTGCGGGCCATGCTTTCCAGGCCCATCGTTTCGGCGATCTTGATCAGTTCGCCAATCGGCATTTTCTTCAGTTCGGTTAAATTCATACCGTGCTTTCAATCAGAAATAAAAGGAGTAAGCGCATCTTGGCTGAACCATAAAGGTTTTGTCGTTCGGCAAGGGACCACTGGCGTTGGAAGGTGCTAACGAGTAACTGGGCGCAGAGATCGAGGAGAACGGGTGCAGCGAAGATTGCGTGTCGTGAAGCGGTGGCACCCGAATGAGTGCCACCGACCTGACTTATATAGTGGAGTCGATGAAGGCTGTCAACTGTGACTTCGACAAAGCGCCGACTTTGGTGGCTGCAATAGCGCCGCCTTTGAACAGTGTCAGGGTTGGAATGCCACGAACACCAAACTTGGCAGCAGTAGCGCCGTTGTCATCGACATTGACCTTGACGATCTTGATGCGACCGGCATATTCGCCGGCGATCTCATCGAGAATGGGTGCAATCATTTTGCACGGGCCGCACCAAGGCGCCCAGTAATCCACCAGTACAGGCAGGTCGGATTGCAAAACATCGGCTTCAAAATTGGCGTCACTGGTGTTGACGATCAGTTCGCTGCTCATCGCGGCACTCCGCAGGTGGGATCAAGTGGTCGGTGATAATAGCACCGTCTATCGCAAATGCATGCAAGACAGACGCAATGTGCGCTGGGTAAACTCGAAGGCAATGGTCTCGAGACTATTAGCCTGGGAAAGGGCCTCAACATCAGGCATCTGTATTTTAAAGGGAGCATGCCGCGCATGACCAGACCGCTGCGCTTGGACGATGGCCTCATGGCTGCCGTCGATTTGGGTTCGAACAGTTTTCATCTTGCGATTGCCCGACTGGATCATGGCGTTATTCGTGTCACCGAAAGCTTGTCCGAGAAAGTGCAGCTGGCGGCCGGTCTGGATGCTGATGGCAATCTCAACGAGGCGGCGCAGGAGCGTGGTCTCGCCTGTTTGTCACGCTTTGCCCAGCAATTGCATGGTGTTGAGCCGAAACGCATGCGTGTTGTCGCCACCAATGCCTTGCGCGTGGCGAAGAATGCCCGTGACTTTGTGCGCAAGGCAGAGGTAATTCTGAACCACCCCATCGAAATCATTGCCGGTCGTGAAGAGGCACGCCTGATTTATGTCGGCGTGTCACAAACCCTCGCGGGCGATGGCAAGCGTTTGGTCATGGACATCGGCGGTGGCTCCACGGAGTTCATCATCGGCACCGGCATCCAGCCGCTACTGACCGAATCGCTGCAAATGGGTTGCGTCAGTTTTACGCAGCGCTTCTTTCCCGATGGTTACATCAGCGCCAAGGTGCTGGATCGTGCCATCACGGCGGCCAAGCAGGAAATTTCTGGTATTCAAGCGGCCTACGAAGATTTGGGTTGGGATGGTGCGGTGGGCTCATCCGGTACCATCAAGGCAGTTCGCACGGTGGTACAGCAGCTCGGTTGGGCATCAACGGATGGTCGTATTACAGCGGATAGCATAGCGAAGCTGCGCGAGCGCTTGCTGCAATCGCGTGATGTTCGCGATATAGATCTGCCCGGCTTGAAGGAGGATCGCCGACTCATCATGCCGGCGGGCTTTGCCATTGTCAGTGCCATCTTCGAGGCCTTCAAGCTCGATACCTTGGACTATTCCGATGGTGCCCTGCGTGAGGGCGTGCTGCACGATTTGCTCGGCCGTTTTCAGCAGGGCGATATTCGCGATTACACGGTCAGCTCGCTGCAAACGCGCTACAGCGTGGAGCAATGGCTGGGTGACCAGGTCGCCGAAACAGCTTGGCATCTGTTCCAGCAGACTGAAGCGGCGCTGGCCTTGCGAGAGGAAGATGCCGGCATTCTGTTGCGTGCGGCGCGCTTGCATGAAGTCGGCAAAGCGATCTCGCATTCGGGCTATCACAAGCACGGCGCCTATCTTTTGCAGCACTCCGATATGCCCGGATTTTCACGCCCCGAGCAGGAGTCCATGGCACAGCTGGTAGCCTGTCATCGGCGCCGTCTCAAGCCTGAGCATTACAGCGTATTAATAAGCATCGGCGGGCTTGCTCTCTTCCGTCTCTGCCTGCTGCTGAGATTGTCCGTGTTGTTGCATCACAGCCGCAGTCGCGAACCGTTGCCGAGCTTGAAGTTGAAGACGGATGGTCAGTGCTTCGAGCTACGCTTCCCGCGTGGCTGGCTGGATGCTCATCCGCTGACACAAGCTGACTTGGAGGAAGAGCAGGGCTATTTTGCCGGCATGAATCTGACGCTCGACTTTGCTTAAGCGCGATGGCGCTACTCAGCGCCGGGCTTAGGTCAGCTTGTTGAGCAGGACCTGCTGGGCGATATGCGCCGGCTCATCGCCGACATCGGCGCGCAGCCATTGGCCATCTGCCTGCAATAGCCAAGCCTGAGTGTTGTCGAGTAGATAGGTATTCAGACCTTCCTCAATAACGCGATTGCGCAAATCCGGGTCGAGAATGGGGAAGCAGGTCTCCACACGCTGGAACAGGTTGCGATCCATCCAGTCGGCGCTCGAACAAAATACCTTGGGATCGCCGCCATTCTCGAAATAGAAAATACGCGTGTGTTCTAGGAATCGCCCGACGATGGAGCGCACGGTAATGTTCTCCGACACGCCCGGAATGCCAGGTCGTAGGCAACACACTGAGCGCACGATGAGATCGATGCGGACACCGGCCTGTGACGCTTTCAGCAGCCCCTGCATGATGTGCTTTTCGGTGAGCGCATTGATCTTCACGATGATGCGCGACGGCAGCCCGGCCTGAGCGTTGCGTGCCTCCTGCTCAATCATCAGCAGCAGTTGCGGATGCAGCGTGAACGGCGCATGCAGCAGCTGCTTCAGGCGCACCACGCGGCCCATGCCGGTCAGCTCCTGGAAGATCTTGTGCACATCCTCGCTCATCTCCGGGTTGGCCGTGAGCAGACCGTAATCGGTGTAGAGCTTGGCGTTGCCGGCATGGTAGTTGCCGGTGCCGAGATGCACATAACGCATGAGCTTGCGGCCCTCGCGACGCACCACGAGGATCATCTTCGCGTGTGTCTTGTAGCCAACGATGCCGTAGACCACGATGGCGCCGGCCTGCTGCAGCTTGTTCGCGACCTCGATATTCGATTCCTCATCGAAGCGCGCGCGTAGCTCGATCACCGCCGTCACTTCCTTGCCATTGCGCGCGGCCTCGGCCAGCACATTGACGATCTCCGACTCCGGGCCGGAGCGATACAGCGTCTGTTTGATGGCCAGCACATTCGGGTCGCGGGCAGACTGGCGCAGGAAATCAATGACCGGGGCAAACGACTCGAACGGATGCATGAGCAGGATGTCTTGCTGCTGCATGGCTTCGAAGATGCTGTCGATTTTTTGCAAAATTGCGGGGATGCGCGGCCGGAACGGCGGGTATTTCAGGCGGGGTCGATCAAAGTCAGACAGCATGCGCGCCAGATTGACCGGGCCGTTACACTGATACAGCGCCTCGTTGGTCAGGCCGAACTGTCGCAACAAATAGTCGATGATGCTACGCGGGCAGTTGTCCGCGACTTCGAGACGCACCGCCGCGCCATAACGGCGCGAGAGCAGCTCACCCTTGAGCGCGATGGCTAAATCCTCGGCATCTTCATCGACATTCATGTCGGCATTGCGAGTGACGCGGAACTGGAAGCAGCCATTGGCGGTCATGCCCGGAAACAGCTCGGAGACATGCTCGTGAATGATCGACGACAGCATCACATGCTGGTCGCCACCATCGGTGATCTCGTCAGGCAGGCGCACAACGCGCGGTAGCGAGCGTGGTGCCGGCACCACGGCTAGCGACATCTGGCGTCCGAAAGCATCCTTGCCATCGAGCGAAACAATAAAGTTCAGCGACTTGTTGACCAGGCGCGGGAACGGATGCGCAGGATCCAGACCGATCGGCGTTAGCACCGGCAGCACCTGTTCCTTGAAGTACTTGCGCACCCAGACGGACTGCTTTTCATTCCATTCTTCGCGACGCAGGAAGCGGATTTTCTCGGCGGCTAAAGCCGGCAGCAGGTCGTCGTTGAGGATGCGATATTGGCGTTCGACAGCGGCGTGGCAAGTTTTGGAAATCAGCTCCAGCACTTCCTGCGGCATCAGGCCGTCAGGGCCGGGCGCGTTGCGGCCGAAAGACACCAGTTGCAGCAGGCCGGCGACGCGAATCTCGAAGAACTCATCGAGATTGCGCGAGAAAATCAGCAGAAAGATGAGTCGCTCAATCAGTGGATGGCGTCGATCCGTGGCCTGCTCCAGTACGCGTAAATTGAAATCGAGAATGCTTAATTCACGATTCAGATACAGCGAGGGATCTTGCAGATCAAACGGCTCCGGTGCGATTGTCATGGGACTCATCCTTTTAGCTTTCATGACATTACATCTCAGTTTGATGTCAGCTTAATGTCACGCGGCTTAGCGTGTGCCGTCTAGCTCGCGTGCGCGCAGCAGGCGTGCCGCTTCCGGTGCGAAATAGGTCAGGATGCCGTCAGCCCCGGCGCGCTTGAAGGCCAGTAGCGACTCCAGAATTACGGCCTCGCGGTTGAGCCAGCCATTCTGGAAGGCCGCCACATGCATCGCGTATTCGCCACTGACCTGATAGGCAAAAGTTGGCATGGCGAACTGATCCTTGACCGCCTTGACCACATCCAGATACGGCATGCCGGGCTTGACCATGACCATGTCGGCACCCTCGGCGATATCCAGCGCGACTTCGTGCAGCGCCTCGTCGGCATTCGCCGGGTCCATCTGATAGCTGTTCTTGTTGCCACCCTTGAGGTTGCTGGCAGAACCAACGGCATCGCGGAACGGGCCGTAGTAGCTCGACGCATACTTGGCAGCATAAGACAGGATGCTGACATTGACATGCCCAGCGGCTTCCAGCGCCGCGCGGATGGCGCCGATGCGGCCGTCCATCATGTCTGACGGTGCCACGATGTCGGCACCGGCATCGGCTTGCGAGACTGCCTGTTTCACCAGCGCAGCGACAGTGATGTCATTGAGCACATAGCCGTTGTCATCGAGGATGCCATCCTGACCATGCACGGTGAACGGATCGAGCGCGACATCGGTGATGATGCCCAGGTCCGGATAGGCCGCTTTCAGTGCCCGTGTCGCACGCTGTGCCAGACCGTCGGGGTTCCAGGCCTCTTCGGCCTGCAGCGATTTCGCCTCTGCGGGTGTGACCGGGAACAGTGCCAGCGCCGGGATGCCGAGCGCGACCCATTCTGCGCAAGCAGCAACCAGCCGATCAATCGACAGCCGTTCAACGCCGGGCATCGACGCCACCGGTTCGCAACGATCCACACCATCCAGCACGAATACGGGGTAAATCAGGTCGTTGGCGCTCAGGCTATTTTCGCGCACCAAACGGCGCGCCCAGGCATTGGCGCGGATGCGACGCAAGCGGGTGGCGGGATACAGTGCGCGCAACGGCATGGCGGTGGGCATGGCAACTCTCGAACGAGTGAACGGGTAAGTGACGGCAAGCTTAGCGCAATGCGTTGCTGCCGACACGATGGCAGCATCGTGGCTGCATGCTAGAGTCGGGAAAATTTTTTACCGGATGATGCATGCATGGCGATTGAAGAGTTAGACGCAGTAGCTTTACAAGCTAAGCAGGAACGACTGCTGGCGCTGCAAGCCCAGCTCATGAACGGCTTTAATCTGACGCCGTTCAACCAACATATCGGCGCGAAAATTGTGTCGGTGACCAACGAGGAAGTGCGTGCGGAAATTGCCATGCAATCTTTCCTGGTCGGCAATATGTTCAAGCAGATTCTTCATGGCGGCGTTATTGCCACCTTGCTGGACAATGTTGGCGGTGTAGCGGCAATGACCGCCGCCTATGGACGCCTGAAAGGTGAGCCGCGCGAAGAAAAAATGCGCCGGATGGGCCAGCTTGGCACCATCGACATGCGCATTGATTATCTCAGGCCGGGACGTGGCAAGCACTTCATCGCCATTGGCCGCGTTGTGCGCATTGGCAGCAAGATTTGCGCGACACAAATGGAACTACGCAATGAGGACGACGTGCTGATTGCCACCGGCAACGCCGTGTTTCATTTTTGAGCCTTAGCCAGTCAGAGCTTCCAGCTCATCATTCTTCATCAGCCACTCAGCTTCGGCATCGGCCAGCGCGGCTTGCGCTGCTGCTTGGCTGGCGAGCGTCTTCTTCAGATCCGCCGCGCGGGCAGTTTCGTAGAGAGAAGAGCTACTCAACGCAGTGCTGCATTGATCCAGCATGACTTGCTGATCGGCCATCAGCTTTTCCAGCTTGGCCAGCTGCTGCTGCAGCGCGCGGATGTCTGCCGAGCGAACGATTTTTTTCGGTGCTGTAGCGGGCTCCGGCGCTAAAGTTGCTTTCGCTGCCGAGCCAGCCTTGGCGCTTGCACCAGCCGCCTGCCCGGCAGCGGTAACGGCCGCACGGGCCGTTTCAGCGCGCCATTTGCGCAGCCACTGCGTGTAATCATCCAGATCGCCATCGAAGCGTTCGACGCGACCGTTGCATACCAGCCACAGCTCATCGCAAATCACCGTGACCATGTTGCGATCATGCGACACCAGCACCACAGCGCCCTCAAATGCCTGCACCGCCACCAGCAAGGCATGGCGTAGCGACAGATCGAGGTGGTTGGTCGGTTCGTCGAGCAGCAGCACATTCGGCCGCTGCCAGATGATCAGTGCCAACGCCAAGCGGGCTTTTTCACCGCCTGAAAATGGCGCGATCACCGAGGTCACGCGCTCACCGCCAAAGCCGAAGCCGCCGAGAAAGCTGCGTAGCGTGAGCTCATCTGTTTTCGGGCTGATGCGCTGCAACATCAGCAGCGGCGTCGCTTTCACATCGAGATGATCCACCTGATGTTGGGCAAAATAGCCAATGCGGGTATGTTCGCTGATGAGGCGTGTGCCGTTGAGCAATGGCAACTCACCAACCATGGCCTTCACCAGCGTGGATTTGCCAGCACCATTTGGGCCAAGCAAACCAATGCGTGCACCCGGATAAAGTCCGACGGCAACCTGCTTCAGCCAAGGTGTTTGGTCATAGCCGATATCCGCTTCGTCCAAGCGCATCAGTGGGCTGGCGAGACGCTCCGGTGCCTTGAAGCGGATATCCAAACCGGAGTCGACCTGTGCGGGCGCAGTCAGCGTCATGCGCTCCAGTGCTTTCAAGCGGCTTTGCGCTTGCCGAGCCTTGGTGGCTTTGGCACGAAAGCGTTCAACGAACGAGGTCAAATGTGCGACCTGTTGTTGCTGCTTTTCGAACGACTGCTGTTGCTGTGCCAAGCGCTCAGCGCGCGTGCGCTCGAAGGTCGAATAGTTGCCGCGATAATGCGTGAGTACACCATGCTCAATGTGCAGGATATGCTCGACCACGGCATCGAGAAAGTCACGGTCATGCGAGACCACCAGCAGCGTGCCAGGGTAAGCGCGTAGCCAGTCTTCGAGCCAGATGATGGCATCGAGATCAAGATGGTTGGTGGGCTCATCGAGTAGCAGCAGATCGGAGCGACACATCAATGTTTGCGCAAGATTGATGCGCATGCGCCAGCCGCCAGAAAACTCTGCCACCGGGCGTTGCTGATCACCCTCGGCAAAACCCAGACCGGCAAGCAACTGCGCTGCACGCGAGCGAGCGGTATAGCCGTCGATGCTCTCATAGCGAGCGAACAGATTGCCCATCTCGGTGCCATCTAGGCCATCCAGATCACCGAGGCGAACATCAAGCTGACGCCATTCGGCATCGCCATCCAGAACATATTCGATAGCAGCCTGATCCAGCGCTTCGACTTCTTGTGCCATGTGCGCCACAGTCCACACTGCCGGGCGTGTCAGTGTGCCGGCATCCGCCTGCAGCTCGCGACGCAGTAGTGCAAAAAGCGAACTTTTGCCACAGCCGTTGTTGCCGGTTAAACCGATCTTCCAGCCGGGATGAAGCGTAAAGCTGGCCTTCTCGAAGAGCGGACGGCCGCTACGCAGCAGGCTGAGGTTCTCGGCAAAAATCATGGTGGGCTCGCAGCAATCAGGGTATTCGGGCACAGAAAAAACAACGGGCCCGAAGGCCCGTTGACTGATGCAGAGTTTACCGGACTTATGTAGCCGATGGTGCATCCTTTGCCGGAGCAGTGGCTGTTGCAGGGGCTGCAACGGGAGCTGCTGCTGGTTTGGCCGCCGCAGGCTTAGCAACCGGCTTGGCAACGGGTTTTGCCGTTGGTTTAGCTGTTGGTTTGGCCGTAGGCTTTGCAGCCGGTTTTGCGACTGGCTTGACGGCAGGCTTTGCTGTCGCTGGCTTTGCCGCCGCAGGCTTAGCCGCTGGTTTAGCGGCCGGCTTGGCCGCAGGTTTTGTGGCAACTGGCTTTGCCACTGCCGGTTTAGCAGCAGCAGGTTTAGCAGCAGCAGGTTTAGCAGCTGCCGGCTTTGCGGGTGCAGCTTTAGCAGGAGCAGCCTTTACAGGAGCTGGCTTGGCAACAACTTTGGCTGGCGATTTGGCGGGAGCAGCCTTTGCGACTGGCTTCGGTGCAACAGCCTTCTTGGCGGCCAGCGCATCACCCTTCAGCTTGGCTTGAACATAGGCTTTCAGTTCGCTTTTTTGTTGCAGCAGCGTGATAGCTTTGCGGGCTTGCTCGTAGTCTTTCTTGGCAGCAGAAACAGCCGCCTTGGCTTCGGTTTGAGCTTGCTTGGTACGATCGTTGATGAGTTTGACCAACTCTTTGTCACCAGACGCTTTTACCTTGCTCATTTGCTGTTGCAGTTTGGCGTGAACATCTTTGTAGCTGGCTTCAGCTTTGTCGGCGAGCTTACGAGCCGCTTCAACATATTGCTCGGCTTCGTGTTGCGCGCGCTCGACAACTTTCTGGATTTGATCGCGAAGTTTTGCGGCTTGCTTCTCAACATCGGCTCTCATTTTGTCTACTTTGGTCTCAACAGCACTCGCTGCTTGAGCAGCTTTGGCCTTGACCGGCGAGGCTTTCTTTTTTGCAGCGGGCATGGAGATTTCCTCTCTTGGTTTATGCATCACTGAAGTTATCTGATGACTTTTAAAAAAGCGAGAACAAGACGGAGTGATTTAGCGCATTTTGTCGGTCAATGATCTGTTGCAGGGTGGTATTCGTCGTTAGGTTGCCATTATGCTGCGGGCGAACTTAAATTTCTTCCGCATCGGAGTTGCACATGCGTCGCTTCGCACTCTCTTTGGCCGTGACAGGCACACTGCTGATTTCCTCTACAAATATTTGGGCAGAAGAGCCTCAGACAATAGCGGCTGCTGAAGCGCCGGCATTGGCTCCGAATACAGGCAAAAAGCCGGTCGTGGATCGTGAGCAATTTGCGTACAGCATCGGCTACCTTAATGGGCAAGGTAGTGGTGAGCAGATTTCTGATCTCGACATTGAGACATTCATTCGTGGTTTTCGGGATGCCTTTGCCAAGAAGGAGAGCCTGCTGACACCACAGGAACGCACGGCCGCGATTAGTCGTTACAAAGAGCAGCGCCTTGCCGCCTTGCAGGCCGACATGGAAAAGCTGGGCAAGGAAAATGCAGCCGCAGGCGCAGCATTTCTAGAGACCAATGCAAAAGCTGAAGGCGTTGTTGTGACAGCCTCTGGGCTGCAGTACCGGCTGCTGAAAGCAGGCACAGGCGCCAAACCCAAAGCGAAAGACACGATCAAGGTGCACTACGAGGGAAGCTTCCTTGATGGCACTGTTTTTGACAGTTCATACAATCGTGGCGAGCCGGCTACTTTTCAGCTGGACCAAGTGATTCCTGGCTGGACCGAAGCCTTGCAGCTTTTACCGGTGGGTGCCACGGCCGAGCTGTTCGTGCCGGCCAAACTGGGTTACGGCGAAGCTGGTGCTGGGCCGATCCCGCCGAATACGCTGCTTAAATTCAAGATTGAGCTGCTGAGTATCGAGAAGCCGGCAGCGAAGCCCAAGAGCAAAAAGAAGTAAGCAGTTCAGCATAAGAAAACCGGAGCCGTGTCTCCGGTTTTTTTATGGGGAAAAATCGTACGGGGCTACTTTGATGCCTGTGCGTTCAGTTGTGCTTCAAGGCTGCGCAGTTGCTGCTCAAGCTGATCAACTTTGGCCCGCGTCTTGGCCAAAAGTGTCTGCTGGATATCAAATTCGTCACGGGTTAGCAGCTCCATGCGTGATAGAGCATCGCGCAAAATGACCTTGAGATGATCCTCGAGCTCATGGCGTGCTGTAGTGAGCTGACTTGGCAGGCGGTCACCAAATTGTTGCCCCAAGCGATTGATTAGCTGTTCGATGGCCATGCTGAGCTCCCTTTAGAGAAGTAAATCATACCTCAGCGTTCAAGGGATGATGTGTTGAGCGGCTGCAAACTTTATTGCGGCACCAATTTGGCGCAAAAAATACGAGTTTATTGCCGTCTCAGTGCTTTCCATTAAGGGGTGCACGAAAACAGTGCACTTATCTTCGCGTATCAAGAGGTCATGCGGGCTGTGCCATGGCTTTCGGCTCGAATGCAGGCACCGATGCCGAGATTGTCTGAGTTGGTACGGTGAAGTCTGCCTGTTACTCATGATGCGCATACCGTTAATCGGCTAAATGACCCATTGGTCGCCACTCTTGAAAAGAGTTGGCACGACATCTGCTAATAACTTGTGGTAGTCCGCGGCAAAGATCGCGGCGCTAACCCAAAAAAAGAAACTGGAGCTGTAACCATGAAGCTGTCCAAACTGTCTTACGCTGTTGTTGTTGCCTCTTTGATGGCTGCCGGTGCTGCACAGGCCGCAGTAGCAACCACTGGTTCGGTTGCCTTTACGACTGATTACAAGTTCCGCGGTATTTCCCAGTCCAATACCAATGCAGCCGTTCAGGGCTCCATGACAATGGCACATGATTCTGGTGTCTACTTCACGGCTTGGGGTTCCAGCATTGCCAATGCTAATGGCGGCATGGAGCTGGATACTTTGCTCGGTTACGCCGGCACTTCGGGTGACATTGGTTATGATGTTGGTGTTATGCGTTACAACTATCCAGGTAACGATGGCTCGGCCGGCAAATTGAGCTACAACGAAGTATATGGTTCCGTTAGTGCCAAAGGGGCAAAGCTTGGCGTTGCCTACTCGGATGACTACTACGCTGAGTCTGGCAAGTTTCTTTATGTTTACGGCTCTTATGCTACAGAGGTTTACAAGGGCTTTGGTGTAGTTGCTAGTGTCGGCTTGAATCAATTTGATGACGCTGCCGGACTACAAAAAGCAGGTATTCCGAATAGCGGAAGCAATGAAGATAGCTATCTTGATTATAAAGTTGGCGTGACCAAATCAGTCGAAGGTATCGGGTTTGAGCTGGCGTATATCGGTAGTGATGTCGCCTCAGCAGATGATACGACAAATCTTGGTGAAGGCGTCGCTGTTCTGACGGCTACAAAATCGTTTTAAAGTGCTGTTTTAAATGAAAAATGAACTGCCCTTCGGGGCAGTTCACCCCACCCCAGGAGTACCCACATGAAACTGGTAACTGCCGTTATCAAGCCGTTTAAGCTTGATGATGTAAGAGAGGCGCTGTCGGATATCGGGGTGCAGGGCATCACCGTGACCGAGGTAAAGGGTTTTGGTCGTCAAAAGGGCCATACCGAACTATATCGTGGCGCAGAATATGTCGTTGATTTTCTCCCTAAGGTGAAAATTGATATTGCCACCAGTGATGAGCAGCTCGATCAAGTCATCGAAGCCATTACCAAGGCCGCCAATACCGGAAAAATCGGTGATGGCAAAATATTCGTGACGGCGCTGGAACAGGCTATTCGTATTCGCACCGGTGAATCCGGCGTGGATGCAATTTAAGTCATCTCAATTCGCTGAAACGGGAGTATGACCGTGAAGAAATTATTAATGGCGCTCGCTTTGAGCACCTCGATGTTGGGCGCTGCCCCACTTTATGCTGAAGAAGCGGCCCCCGCAGTTGTTACTGCTGATGTGGTCGTTGCTGAACAAGTGCCCGCCGTTGTGGTGGCCGAAGCTGCTGCGGTAGTCGAGGAAGCGGCTGCTCCTGTCGCAGCACCTGTGCCAGACAAAGGCGATACGACCTGGATGTTGCTGGCCACTGTGCTAGTCATTTTCATGTCGCTGCCTGGCCTTGCGCTGTTTTATGGCGGCCTAGTGCGCTCCAAAAATATGCTCTCAGTGTTGATGCAGGTGTTCAGCATCTTCTCGCTGGTCGCAGTACTGTGGGTGCTCTACGGTTATTCGCTGGCATTCACCACCAATTCGAACGCAGCACTTGATCCTTTCATCGGTGGCTTCTCGAAAGTCTTCATGAATGGCGTAGGTATTGGTGCCGTGGTTGAAACCTTCAGCAAGGGTGTGGTTATTCCTGAGCTGCTGTTCGCCATGTTCCAGCTTACATTCGCGGCCATTACTTGCGCCCTGATCGTGGGTGGCTTCGCTGAGCGCATGAAGTTCAGTGCCGTCATGATCTTCACGGCTCTGTGGTTCACTTTTGCCTATCTGCCGATGGCGCACATGGTTTGGTACTGGGGCGGCCCCAGCGCTTACGATGGCGCTACCGGTTATCTCTTCGGCAAAGGCGCAATCGACTTCGCTGGTGGTACTGTGGTGCACATCAACGCCGGTGTTGCTGGCCTGGTTGCTGCCATCATGATCGGCAAGCGTACAGGCTACGGCAAGGTTTCCATGGCTCCGCACAGCCTGACCATGACCTTGATCGGTGCAGCCATGCTCTGGGTCGGCTGGTTCGGCTTCAACGCCGGCTCCAACCTCGAAGCCAATGACTATGCTGTTCTGGCCTTTGCCAACACGCTTTTTGCTACTGCGGTTGCTGCCATCACCTGGACTGTGGTTGAGTGGGCCATTAAGGGCAAGGCATCGCTGCTGGGTTCGGTGTCTGGCGCCATCGCCGGTCTCGTCGGTATCACGCCAGCCTGTGGTTTCGTCGGCCTCGGTGGTGCGCTGGTCATCGGTGCAGCTGCGGCGGTGGTCTGTCTGTTCGCTGTGATGTGGCTGAAGTCGAAGCTGGGCTACGACGATGCACTGGACGCCTTCGGCATCCACGGTGTGGGCGGTATTGTGGGTGCGCTGCTGACGGGTGTGTTCGTCAATCCGGCACTGGGTGGCGCAGGTGTGGTCGATTACTCGACTGATCCAGCCGGTACTGCAGCCTACGATCTCGTTGCTCAGCTCACCAGCCAGTTCACCGGTGTGGTGGTTGCGGTAGTGTGGTCGGCAGTCGTTACCTTCATCATCCTAAAGGCACTCGACCTGATCATGGGTATCCGTGTTTCGGAAGAAGCCGAGCGCGAAGGTCTGGATCTGGCCGAGCATGGTGAGCGCGCTTACAACAGCTGATCGCTGCGGTAACGCAATTACACAAAAAAGGGGCTCGCAAGAGCCTCTTTTTTTGTCTGTGGTCTGGGCTAACATAGACCATCTGTAAAATACTAGGCTGTTCAAAAGCCTTTGAGCTGCTAACAATAGCAGCCTGCTCAACATGCCCAAAAACGGGCGCAAACGCTGGTGTGGAGATGCAACATGGCAGATAACGATTATGACTACGAAGGCCCGGAAGATGATGCCGAGGAGGCCTCGGATGCTGAGCCGGAAGTTGAGGTAGAGGTCGACCCTGAGGTCGTGGCGAAGGCTCGCAGCGAAGTGGCCGAAGCAGAATCACTGAGCCCTTCGGCCAAGGAGTCTCTGCGTCGTCAGCTGGAAGAGGAAATGGAGCGCTTCCTGGCATCTGGTGGCCGAATTCAAGAGGTTCCGCCGGATCCCGATGCCGAGCCCTCACTTTGAGGCAGGTATCGTGCTGAGCACCCTGTCACGCCTCCAGCGCATGGCATTGCTGTCTGTGGTGACAGCTTTGGTCACCATGGCGCTGAAATTCTGGGCGTGGCACATCAGCGGCTCAGTCAGTTTGTTGTCTGATGCGATTGAGTCACTGGTAAATCTTGCAGCAGCCTTGTTGGCATTCACGGTGCTCACCATTGCGGCACGCCCCGCGGACGTCGACCACCCATTTGGCCATGACAAGGCGGAGTACTTTTCATCGGCTGCGGAAGGCTTGCTGATCATCCTGGCGGCTGTTGGCATAGCCCTCACGGCTTGGGATCGACTGTTTGCACCTGAACTGTTGCAAGCGTTGTCGTGGGGCTTGTACATCGCGGCTGCAGCGGCCTTGTGCAACGGCTTTACGGCATGGAAGTTGTTTGCTGTGGCGAAGCAGGAAGACAGCCTGACGCTGCGAGCGAGTGCCGAACATCTACTATCCGATGTGTGGACATCCGTTGCTGTGATTAGTGGTTTGGTTGTGCTCTGGTTGTGGCCGACGCAGGCTTGGCTGGATCCTGCTATTGCGCTCGCAGTCTCGCTGCATTTGCTGCTGACCGGTATAAAGCTGTTGGCACCGTCACTGGCCGGTCTGATGGACGAAGCCTTGCCCGATATTGAATTGAAGGCCTTGCGCCAAGCCGCCGCTGCTCTGTTGCCAGCAAATGTGGAGTTGAGCACCTTGCGTACGCGCAAATCAGGCCATCGTCGCTTTGTGGATGCCAACCTGCTAGTGCCTGGCGAGCTTTCAGTGGCTGAAGCTCATGAGCTTTGTGATCGCATCGAAGACGCCATGCGAGCCACGCTGAGCGCTTGCGACATCACGCTGCATGTGGCGCCGTTACATGAGCGCGCGCGTCATCTCTGAAGCAGGCCTTTCAGATAGCAGCGCGAGCTGGCCTCCGGATTTTCGATCAAGATATTCAATGCTTGCGGCAGTTCACTGAAGTGTCGAATTTCGGCATCCGGCCGTCGCGACAACGGCCATTCGGCATTCGTCAAATTCACCCAGACGGAACGCAGACCTACTGCCTGTGCGGCGGCTATATCCTCTCCAGGATGATCGCCGATATGCACCGCTTGCTGGGCATGTATGCCGGCTTTTGCCAATGCCTGCTCAAACATCCGTGGATGTGGCTTGGCCTGCCCGACGCTGGCAGCAGAGAAGTGCGCCTTGAACCACGGTGCAATGCCGGCTCGCTGTAAGTCGGCATTGCCATTGCTCAGCGCATAGAGCGGAAAGCGTTCGGCCAGATGCGTCAGCGTATCGGCCACGCCATCAAACAGCACGACGCGATTGCGACCTGCGTAGAACACCTCAAAAGCTTCCGTTGCCCCGGCCTTGGCGCGCTCGTTGTCGTAGCCGGTGGCGAGCAGCAGCTGCTCCAACATGGCTAGTCTCAGCGCCGTGAAGTCGTGAGCAATGTCGCTGCGTTCGGCCAGAACCTGTTGGCGGATGGCATTGAAGCCAACCAAACCCAGTGCACGCCAGGCCGGATATTGTTGATCCAGCCAGCTATACATGTCGGCATCGGCCTTGACGATGATTCTCTCGACATCCCAGAGCGTGTTGTCGAGATCGAGCGTGAGCAGGGAAATGGCCGTCATGTCTTGTTGTCCTTGCGCTGGCGCGCGCGCGGGTGTGCTTGGTCGTAAACCGAGGCGAGGTGTTGAAAATCGAGGTGAGTGTAGATCTGTGTGGCACGAATATCACTATGACCGAGCAACTCCTGCACAGCGCGCAAATCGTGGCTGGACTCGAGCATGTGCGAGGCAAACGAGTGGCGCAGCAAGTGCGGATACAGGCGTCGATCCAGACCGATACGCTCGGCCTGATGCAACAGTCGCATCTGGATGCTGCGTTCGCTAAGGCGCGTGCCACGCTGGCTCAGGAACAGCCAGTTGTCGCTGCCGGTGCGAACAAAGTCGGGGCGTATGGCCAGCCAGTCCAGAATGGCTGCGCGTGCCATTTTGCCGACCGGCAGCACGCGGGTTTTGCGGCCTTTGCCGAGCACGGTGATCAGGCCGCCAGCCAAGTCGATATCGCTGAGGCGGGTCTGTGCCAGCTCAGCGAGACGCAGGCCGGAGGAGTAAAACAGCTCCAGCACGGCTTTGTCGCGGCGCCATAATGGCTGGGCTTTTTCGTCTTGCGGTGCCGGTGCGTCGAGCAGCTGCTTCATCAGGTCCACATCCAGCACCTGTGGCAGGTCTTGGCGTATCCGCTTGAGCTGATAGCCATGTGTGGGGTGTGCGCCGGCTTCATCGCTGCGTGCCAGCCAGTCGTAAAAGCGGCGCACGGCCGAGAGTTGGCGCTGCACGCTGCGAATGGCCAGGCCGGCATCGCGGCTCTCGGCTATCCAACCTTCGAGGTGGCTGCGTTGGAAGTCGCCCCAGGTCTCGATGCTCAGTGTGTCCAAGTAATTGGCTAGGCGTGTGATGTCTTGGCGATAGGCTGTGAGCGTGTGCGGGGAGCTCAGGCGCTGGCTGGCAAGGTAGTTGAGGAAGTGCTCGAGACGGTCACGGCCGACCATGGTCAGGCGCTGTTGCCGCGATCAAGGCGAGCCAGCAGGCGCGCAATGACATCGCCCAGATGGGTGATGAACAGGGTGTCCATGCTGCTGCGGAAGTGGCTGGCCTCCGTGCTGCCGAGGGCAATCACGCCAATGGCTTGGTCACCGATGAGCAGCGGGATCAGCGCCGCCGAGCTCAATTGCAGGCCTTCATCGCCAAATAAATAGCGCAGTTCGTCACGACGCCATTTGCCGGCGAGGGCATGATGATGGCGCAATAATCCGGGCAGACGCTGCTCAAACTCAGCCTGCTGCAAAGAGTGCCAAGGCAGCTCGCAGTGCTCCCGAAACAGCAGCAAGGCCAGCTGCTCGCAGCGGAAAGGTTCGCGCAGGGCACTGTGCAGGCGTGTGCCCAGTTGCGCTGCACTTTCAGCATCGAGCACGCCGAGCATGACTTCGCGTAGCTGACTGAACAGGCGATCGTTATCGCTGGCGATGGCAATCAGATCGTTCAGGCGCTCTTCCAGCTCGTCATTGCGGCGACGCAGCTGTGCCACCTGGCGCTCGATGAGCGATGAAGCATTGGTGTCATGGCTGAGATGCAAATGCGTGAGCAGTGCCGGATGGTCATCGAAAAAGTGTGGGTGCTTGCGCAGCCACAGGGCGACTTGTTCGGCACTCAAACTGCTCATGGCGGCCTCAGTCATCATTGACATCATTCACGCGTAGCACGCCTTCAAACACGCGTGCTGTCGGGCCGGTCATCATCACATTGGCGCTGTCGTGATCCCAGCGAATGCGCAGCGCGCCACCGGGCAGATGCACGCTGATATCTCGATCAACGAGATTCCAGCGCATGGCGGCGACGGCCGCAGCACAAGCACCGGTGCCGCAGGCCAGCGTTTCGCCAGTGCCGCGCTCGAACACGCGCAGCTTGATTTCCTGACGGTTCAAGACCTGCATGAAGCCGACATTGACGCGCTCTGGAAAGCGCGAATGTGACTCTAGGCGCGGGCCCAGTATTGCCACGGGCGCTGTATCAACATCATCGACACGCAGCACGGCATGCGGGTTGCCCATGCTCACGGCAGCGATCTGATAGAGCGCGCCATCCACTTCAATGCGGTAATCGAGCGCGGCGGCATCCGCTATGAAGGGAATGTCGGCGGGGTTCAGGCGTGGTGGCCCCATGTTCACGGTGACGCCGCCCTGACTATCAATTTGCAGCGTGATGATGCCGCTGGCGGTTTCCACGCGCAGCGTGTCTTTGCGGGTCAGGCGACGATCACGCACGAAGCGAGCGAAGCAGCGCGCGCCATTGCCGCACTGCGAAACCTCGGAGCCATCAGCATTGAAAATACGGTAACGAAAATCAGCATCAGGATGGTGCGGTGGCTCGACCACCAGCAGTTGATCGAAGCCGACACCAAAGTGCCGATCGGAGAGGCGGCGAATCAACTCTTCATCCAGACGCACGCGTTGCGAGACCAGATCGAGCATCAAGAAATCGTTGCCGAGGCCGTGCATCTTGGTGAATTCCAGACGCATGAACGGTCTCCTGAAAGGCGATTGACGCTGCCGATGGCTGTGACCGATCGGCAAGCTTAATAAAGACTATTCTGGGTTCAGGGCAGCAGCGATTCAAGGGTCAACAGATCGGCGACCGTTTCACGACGGCGCACCTGCCAGGCTTGGTCGGCATCGACCATGATTTCGGCGGCGCGGCCACGCGTGTTGTAGTTCGAGCTCATGACAAAACCGTAGGCGCCGGCACCGGTGACGGCGAGCAAATCACCTGCTGCCAGGCGCAGATCACGATTCTTGCCGAGGAAGTCGCCGGTTTCGCAGACCGGGCCTACGATGTCATAGCACTCGCTGGGCGTGTCGTCGCCGCGGGGCGTGACCGGCACGATGTCCATCCAGGCGCTGTACAGGGCCGGACGAATCAGATCGTTCATGGCGGCATCAATGACCGCGAAGTGCTTGTGCTCGGTCGGCTTCAGGAATTCGACGCGGGTCAGCAGCACGCCAGCGGTAGCGGCAATGGCCCGGCCCGGCTCCATATAGACTTTGAGGCCGCGCGCCTTCAGGCGTGGCAGCAGCACGGCGGCATATTCGGCCGGCGTCGGCGGGGTCTCGTCGCGATAGCAAACACCCAGGCCGCCACCGATGTCGATGTGCGAGAGCGTGGTGCCTTCGGCGGCGAGCTGATCGATCATGGCCAGCACGCGATCCAGCGCATCCGAAAACGGTGCCGTGCTGGTGAGCTGGGAGCCGATGTGGCAGTCAATGCCGACCGCGTCGAGATGGCTCAGCGACTGAATGTGACGATACACCGCCGGTGCGCGTTCGATGGCGACGCCAAACTTGTTCTCTTTCAGCCCGGTGGAAATGTAGGGATGCGTTTGCGCATCCACATCGGGGTTCACGCGCAGGCTCACGGCGGCCTTCACGCCCAGCGTCGCGGCAACGGCGTTGAGGCGCTCCAGCTCGGCTTCCGACTCCACATTGAAACAGGCGATGCCGACTTCCAGGGCACGCTGCATCTCTGCTGCAGTCTTGCCGAGACCGGAAAACACGATCTTGGCCGGGTCGCCACCGGCGGCGAGCACGCGTTCAAGCTCACCGGCAGACACGATGTCGAAACCGGCGCCCAGACGCGCCAGCACATTCAGCACGGCCAGATTGGAATTGGCTTTCACGGCGAAGCAGACCTGATGCTCGATGTCGGCAAAGGCCGTGTCGAAGGCCAGATAGTTGGCCTCCAGCGTGGCTCGCGAATAGACATAAAGTGGTGTGCCAAAGCGTTCGGCGAGCGTTGCCAGTGACAGGTTTTCGAGGTGCAGCTGGCCGTGACGCAAATTCAAGGTCGACATGAAAAATTCCTGTTACTGCGCCGGCTGTGTCGGAGCAGAGTAGCCATTATCGCCGCTACTCTGGCCGGTTTTCTGTGGCAGCACCAAATTGCCGCTCTGGCCGCAGCCCGTCAGCATCAGTGCCGTCCCCAGAAATAGCGCCAAACGCAAGCGAGGGAGAACAATACCTGCGGAAAACTGATTCATCATGCCGAACTATCCTGCAAAATGGGGCCATGCCCCGGGTCACTCAGTTGGCCCTACCCGCAAGTGCTATTGGAGTGGAGCCCGCCATGAACGAAAACGATTATCTGGATCTGGTGGATGCCACCTTGCTCGACATCGAGACCCGCATCGAGGCGTTCGATGAGGATATTGATCTCGAGGCGGGCTCCGGCATGCTCACCGTGACGCTGGTCAATGGCAGCAAAGTCATCATCAACCGACAGCGCCCCACGCAAGAAATCTGGGTGGCGGCACGTTCGGGAGGCTATCACTGCGGCTGGCGCGACGGCCAGTGGATTTGCAACACCACCAAGGAAGCCTTGGCGGTGCTGCTGCGTCGTGTCATTGCTGAGCAGGATGGCGGCGACATTCAGTTCGCCTGAGTTTGAGTTGCCGCCGGTGCCAGCTCAGCTCGCGACCACCAGCTCCGCAAACAAGTCGTACTCATCTGCCTCGGTGATGCGCACCATGACGCGCTGACCCGGCTTTAGTGCAGCCGCGCCCTCACCTTCGATGAACACATTGCCGTCGATTTCGGGGGCATCTGCCTTCGAGCGCGCGACTGCGACACCTTCTTCCTCATCGATTTCGTCGATCAGTACTTCTTCGATGCGCCCGACGCGGCGCTGAAGGCGCTCGGCGGAGATCTCGGCGGCGAGCTTCATGAAGCGCTCGTGGCGCTCTAGCTTGATCTCTTCTGGTACCGGCTCGGCCACATCATTGGCTACCGCGCCATCCACCGGTGAGTACGGGAAGCAGCCGACGCGGTCGAGCTGAGCGATCTTGAGCCAGTCCATCAGCTCCTGGAACTCTTCCTCGGTCTCGCCGGGGAAGCCGACAATGAAGGTCGAGCGGATGATCAAATCCGGGCAGATCTCGCGCCATTTCTTGATGCGCTCCAGCGTGTTCTCGGCGTGCGCCGGGCGCTTCATGCGCTTGAGCACGCTCGGGCTGCCATGTTGGAAAGGAATATCCAAGTACGGCAGGATCTTGCCTTCGGCCATCAGCGGAATCACGTTGTCGACGTGCGGATACGGGTAAACATAGTGCAGGCGGACCCATACGCCGAGGGTGCCGAGTGCTTCGCACAGCTCCAGCATGCGCGTCTTCACCGGCTGGCCGCCCCAGAAGTCGAGCTTGTACTTGAGATCCACGCCGTAGGCGCTGGTGTCTTGCGAGACCACGAGGATCTCCTGCACGCCGGCCTTGACCAGATTCTCGGCCTCAGTCAGCACTGATCCGATCGGGCGCGAGACCAGATCGCCACGCAGCGAGGGGATGATGCAGAAGGTGCAGCGGTGGTTGCAGCCCTCGGAAATCTTCAGGTAGGCGTAGTGCTTGGGCGTGAGCTTAATGCCTTGCGCCGGGACCAAATTGATGAACGGGTTGTGATCGGCCTTGGGCGGCAGATGCATATGCACCGCGCTCATGACTTCCTCGTAGGCGTGCGGGCCGGTGACGCTGAGCACGCTCGGATGCACGTCGCGAATCACATCCGCCTTCTTGCCGAGACAGCCGGTGACGATGACCCTGCCGTTCTCCGCGAGCGCTTCGCCGATGGCATCCAGCGATTCCTGCACAGCCGAGTCGATGAAACCGCAGGTATTGACTACGACCAAGTCGGCGCCGTCGTAGCTGGGCGAGATTTCATAACCCTCTATACGCAGCTGGGTGAGGATGCGCTCGGAGTCGACGAGGGCTTTCGGGCAGCCGAGGCTCACGAAACCGACTTTGGGATTGGCAGCAGACATGGGGCGATACCGCAGGTAGAAACTTTGGCGCGTATTGTAGCGTAAAACCTGAGCACTGCTGTTTGGGCGTTTCTAGCGCATTGCTGTTAAAGGCATGCGCAATAGTGCACTATATTGGTGCGAGCGCTTTCGATGACACCCGAAGATGCCGTTCCGGCATGGGTTAAAGCAGGGCGTTCGGCCATTCGCGCTGATATTTCATGGCATTGCGCACTTTAGGTGCATTTTTTGCAGGTCTAACGCATGCCTTTGAACCCGTTTGAGAGCGACATGTCCCAAGCCCGTATCGCCAAGCGATTGCTCGATAATCTCAGCACGGCCGTGCTGCTCTGCGATACCGAATTGCGTCTGCGCTATCTCAACCCGTCGGCGGAGAGTCTGCTGGCGGTCAGTCATACGCGTGCCATTGGTGCGGCACTGGCGGAAGTGCTGGTGGAGACGCATCGCAATACTGAAGAAGCGCTGCAGGAAACCTTGCGCAGCGGTCACCCTTTCACCAAGCGCGAGGCCACCTTGCGCGTTGGCTTGCGCGATGTTGTGGTGGATTACTCGGTGTCGCTGATGCAGTCGCCGGAAGAGGAAACCCAGCTACTCATCGAAATTCAGCCGCGTGATCGCCTGCTCCGCATTGCCCGTGAAGAGGCCATGCTGGCTAGTCATCGCGCCACGCGCACGCTGGTTCGCGGTGTTGCCCACGAGATCAAGAACCCGCTCGGTGGTATTCGCGGCGCGGCGCAACTGCTGGCACGCGAGCTGCCATCCGCGGACTTGCGCGAATATACCCAGATCATCATTGAAGAGGCGGATCGCCTGCGTTCGCTGGCGGACCGCATGCTCGGCTCGCGCCGCCTGCCGACCTTGCGTGCGATGAGCGTGCATGAGTGCCTGGAGCGTGTCGCCGGGTTGCTGACGGCCGAGGCGGATGGGCGCATCAAGCTGGTGCGTGACTATGACCCGTCGCTACCAGACATCACCGCTGATCCCGACCAGATTATTCAGGCCATGCTCAATATTGGTGGCAATGCGCTGCAGGCGTTGCTGGAAAACCCCAATGGCAATGAGCCGACGTTGACCTTCAAGACGCGCCCTGTGCGGCAATTCACCATTGGTGCCAAGCGCCACCGGCTGGTGCTGCGCATTGATATTCGCGACAACGGGCCGGGCATTCCCGCCGAGCTGCGCGAGTCCATGTTCTACCCCATGGTCAGTGGTCGCGCGGGCGGTTCCGGGCTTGGCCTGTCGATTGCACAGGACATCATTCATCAATACCACGGCCTCATCGAATGCGAGTCACGGCCGGGTGAAACCACCTTCAGTATTTACCTGCCTTTGGATGCCACAAGATGATGAGCAAGCAAGTTTGGGTCATTGATGATGATCGCGCCATTCGCTGGGTTCTGGAGCGCGCGCTGACGCAAGCGGGCTTGCAGGCGACTTGCTTCGAGGATGCCGGCAGCGCCCTCGATCAGCTCGATGACGAGCAGCCGGCGGTCATCGTCACCGACATTCGCATGCCTGGCATGGATGGCCTGAGCTTTCTCGCCAAGGTTCGCGACCGTTTCCCGGATGTGCCAGTCATTATCATGACGGCGCACTCCGATTTGAGCTCGGCCGTGGCGTCGTATCAGGGTGGGGCGTTCGAGTACCTGCCCAAGCCGTTTGATGTCGACGAGGCGGTGGCGCTGGTCAAGCGTGCCATCGCGCATCATGAAGAGCAGCAGATTGAGCTGGTGCCGGATCTGACGGAAACGGCACGCAGCACCGGCATCATCGGCGAATCGCCTGCCATGCAGGAGGTTTTCCGTGCAATTGGCCGTCTCAGCAATTCCAATATCACGGTGCTGATCAATGGCGAGTCGGGCACGGGCAAGGAGCTCGTGGCCGGCGCGCTGCATCAGCATTCGCCGCGTTCGCGCAAACCCTTCATCGCCTTGAACATGGCGGCGATTCCCAAGGAGCTGATGGAGTCGGAGCTGTTCGGTCACGAGAAAGGTGCGTTTACCGGAGCCACCACGCAGCGCGTCGGACGCTTCGAGCAGGCCAATGGCGGTTCGCTGTTTCTCGATGAAATCGGCGATATGCCCATTGATACCCAGACGCGTCTTCTGCGTGTGCTGTCCGATAACGAGTTTTATCGTGTTGGCGGTCATGTGCCGGTGCGTGTCGATGTCCGCATCATCGCGGCCACGCATCAGAATCTGGAAAAGCTGGTCGCCGAGGGCAAGTTCCGTGAGGATCTTTTCCATCGCCTGAATGTCATTCGCGTGCACATTCCGCGCCTGCGTGACCGTAGTGAGGACATCCCCCGTCTTGCTGCCTTTTTCATGACGCGCGCGGCGCGTGAGTTGCAGGTTGAGCCGAAGTCGCTGACGCCAGAAGCATCGTCTTATCTGCAGCAGCTGCCGTGGCCGGGCAATGTCCGTCAACTGGAGAATACCTGCCGTTGGCTGACCGTCATGGCATCCAGTCGTGAAGTGCTGATTTCGGATTTGCCGCCGGAGCTGCAGCCGGGCGGCGAGCAGGAGCCGCAGCTGGTGTCCACGGGCTGGGAGCAGTCACTGGCGCAGTGGGCTAAGCGTGCGCTGCAAAGTACGCCGGCTGTGCCGCTGCTGGATGTTGCCGGGCCGGCCTTCGAGCGCATCCTGATTCTGGAGGCGTTGCAGTACACCGGTGGTCGTCGCCGTGATGCTGCCGTGGTGCTGGGCTGGGGTCGCAATACGCTGACGCGCAAGATCAAGGAGCTGGGGCTGAGTGTTGCCGGTGGTGATGACGAAGAGGATTGAGCGATTCAGGGTGGGCCACGGTAGACAGCTTGCCGTGGCCCACGCACTCATGAAGCGTTAGTTGCCTTGCGGGCAGCGAGCCTTTTGTGGGCGGCTTTGCATAGCCTCGCGACGTTCTTCCGGTGACATGCCCTGCCAGCGTTGTCGCAACGATGCTCGCACTTCCGGTGACAAACCGCGCAGCTCACTCCAGCGATCGCGCAGTGCCTCACGGCAGTCCGGAGGCAGCTGCTGCCAGCTTTCAGCACGGCGCATGAGCTTTTCACGGCGCTCAGGCGACAGACTGTCCCAGTCATGCTGGAAGGTGCTCAGCACTTCTTGATGCTGAGGTTCAAGCTGCTCCCAGGTTGGCGGGTCGGCCAATACATGACCGCTTAGGCCGAACGTAATCAGCAAGCTTGAGCCCAGCATCAATAGCTTAGCGGCGTTCACTCGCTGCCTCCTCCATTGCCATGAGCCAGTCAATCTCTTCCAGCATTTGACCATCAACGGTGGCTACTTGTGCGGTACTCGCCGACCCGTTGCTCATTTTGAACAGCCAGCTGCCCGGCATGGCCAGCATGAAGGTGACGCTGGCAGCCAGTGCCAGACCGCCAGACCACTGCAGGCGATGCGAACGTGCGGGTGCCTTGATGCGGCCGGCAGCGATGTCGCTGATGCGGGCATCCCAGGTTTCGTCACTGCCTTGCGCGGCCTGATCAAGCGTGGCGGCAATGCGTGCGGCGAGCCTGGCATCATCGAGTGTCAGTTCGTTTTTCATGACATGTCCTCCGCAGTGGTGCCGATGGCACCGAGTTTCGCGCGTATATTGTTCAGCGCGCGGAAGTAGTGCGTTTTTACACTGCCCTCTGCGCAACCCATGATTTCAGCAGTTTGTGCAGTGTCGTAACCTTCCCAGGCGCGCAGCAGAAAGGCTTGCTGTTGGCGCATCGGCAGGTCACGCACGGCATCCAGTACCACATCCATGTTGTCGGCACGCTGCAGTAGCGTGACGGGGTTGTGATCGACCGTATCGGGGATCTGTTGCCAGGGATCTTCCAAGCCTTCCTCATCCGGAGATTCGAGAAAGGTGAACCATTTTCGGCGCCGTGTTTCGCGCCGGAAATGATCCATCAGCCGACTGTGTAAAATACGGTGGAACAGCGGTCCCCAGCTTGAAGGGTCATGCTGGCCATATTTGGAGACGAGGGTCAGCATGGCTTCTTGCACGATGTCCTGGGCCACATCGCGGTCGCGTGTAGCGAATTCCGCGGTAAGGCGGGCACGGCGGCTCACATCACGCAGAAACACGTCGATGGAGTTGGGTGCGGGTCGGCGCGCAGTCATGGCTTTAGGTGTCAGTTTTCGAGACTGCACACCATAGGCGAGAGCGCTGTCGGCGACAAGATCCATATTCACATGCTCGTCTGATCATTACGCAATCAAGAACGGGAAATAGCAGTAGCGGTTGACGCGCAGCCAGTCAAAATATGTACAACTTGAGTGAGTGCTGACATGTGGAATGTTGTTTTGTTTGAGCCGGAGATTCCGGGTAACACCGGCAATATCATTCGGCTGTGCGCCAATACCGGTGCGCATCTGCATTTGGTCAAGCCTTTGGGCTTCGATCTCGATGACAGCAAACTCAAGCGCGCGGGTTTGGATTATCACGAGTGGGCGAGCTTGCAGGTGCACGAGAATTGGGCGGCTTTACGCCAGGCGCTGCCCGTGCAGCGTTGGTTTGCCTGCACCACGAAAGGCTCGCGATCAGCGTTCGAAGTGGCTTTTCAGGCGGGCGATGTGTTGGTCTTCGGCCCGGAAACGCGCGGCTTGCCCGCTGAGTATTTGGATGAGTTTGAAGCATCGCAACGCCTGCGACTGCCCATGCAAGCGGGCAGTCGCAGTCTGAACCTGTCCAACAGTGTTGCCGTGATGGTGTACGAGGCCTGGCGGCAGGCCGGGTTTTGCAACGGCAGTTAAGCAGCTTTAGTGCGCAGTGGCAGCAGCTGCTTCCTCGGCTTCGTGACGCTGGCGTTCGGCGTAAACGGCATCGAAGTTGATCGGCTGCAGCAGCAGCTGTGGGAAGCTGCCCTTGCCGACGATGTCGGAAATGGCTTCACGCGCATACGGGAACAGCAGGTTCGGGCAGTAGGCATTGAGCAGCGGGCCGAGGTCGGCGTCATTGAAACCTTGAGCCTGGAAAATGCCGGCCTGCTTCACTTCCACCAGAAAGGCCACTTGGCCTTCGTTTTTGGCCGTGACGGTGAGGCCGAGAGTGACTTCGAAGTGACTGCCATCTTCCAGGCGCTCATGCGTGGTGGACAGCTCGATGCTGACTTCTGGGCTCCAAGTTTGTAGGAACACGCGCGGAGCGCCGGGAACTTCAAAGGAAGCATCTTTCAGATAGATGCGTTGCAGGGCGAATTGTGGTTGGACAGCTTCAGTCATGATGGTTCTCGAAAACAAAGTTGGAATGGTCAGGCTTGCAGTAGCGGGTCGAGCTGGCCGTTACGCTCTAGCGCATAGAGTTCATCACAGCCGCCAATATGCTTGTCGTTGATGAAAATCTGCGGGACGGTGCGCTGCTTGGTGCGGGCCACGAGTGCCATGCGCTCAGCCTGGTCGAAGCTGACATCGATTTCCCGATAGCTGATGCCCTTGCGCTGGAACAGTTGCTTGGCACGCACGCAATAGGGGCAGACTTTAGTGCTGTAAATCACGACATCGGTCATGGCGGTTTCTCGCAAGCGGTAATGGATTAGCGAACCAGCGGCAGGCCTTGCTGGCGCCAGCCGGAGATGCCGTCACCGAGGAAGCTGATGTCGGTAGCGCCGGCGAGTTTCAGAGTCTTGGCGGCTGTACTGGCAACCTGACCGAGCGCGCAGACCACAACAATCGGCTTGCCGGCCTTCACCAGCTCGGCCGATTTTTCGCCGATCTGGCTGTACGGCACATTGACGCTGCCGGTGATGTGGCCTTCGCGGAACTCTTGGGCATTGCGAATATCAATGACGCTGGCATCGGCCTGATTGACCAAGCGCGACAGCTCATTGCCACTGATGCGACGACCGCCGCGCTGCATTTCAGTCACGACAAAGGCAATCAGCAGCGCAATGAAGCTGCTGAACAGCATGGGGTGATTGCCGATAAAATCAAAAACGCGATCCATGTTCAACTCGATCTGGGGTGGCGGAAAGTGCCGGAGTATACCCCGCGCTTAGCGCGCTTCCAATTCACTAATAAGGCGTTGGAAGCTGGCCAGGCGTCGGGCTTGGACATGGCCGTCGGCAACCGCTTGCAAGAGTGCGCAGCCAGGCTCGCGGGCATGCTTGCAGTTGCGAAAGCGGCATTGCCCGAGATGCTCCTGAAAGTCGATGAAACCCTCGAGCAGCTGCTCGCGATCCATATGCCAGACGCCAAATTCGCGGATACCGGGTGAGTCGATGAGTGCACCACCGCCGGGCAGGTCGAACCAGATCGCGGTGGTGGTGGTGTGCTGACCGAGCTTGGAACCGGTCGAGAGCTGATGCACTTTCTGATTCACATCCGGTAGCAGGGCATTGATCAGCGAAGACTTGCCAACACCGGACTGGCCGACAAAAACTACGGTGCGGGTGGCGACCAAGGCATTTAGGTCACCCATATCGCCATGAGCAGACAGCGTTCGAGTTTCATAGCCTAACGCGGCAAAGCTGGCGAGCAGCGCGCCCAGCGTCGTGGCTTGCTCCGGCGTCATCACATCCGCCTTGTTGAGCACGATGACGGGGCGAATGCCGGTGGTTTCGCAGGCGATCAGATAGCGGTCAATTAGCTCGGGCGATGGCGTAGGCTCGGGCGCGATGATCAGCAAAATGCGATCAATATTGGCGGCCACGGGCTTGAGCTTGTTGTAGGTGTCGGGGCGCACCAGCACTGAATGGCGCGGCATTAGCGCGGTGATGATGCCGGTCAGGCCATCGGCTGCGGGCTGCCAGATGACATGATCGCCAGTGACCAGCGCATCGATATTGCTGCGGCGATGGCAGCGAAAACGCTGACCCTGCAGCTCGCCTTCGAGCGCTTCGATCGCTAGCTGCACGCCATAGTGCGCAATGACGCGGCCACGCTGTTCAGCGCCGAGGTCACCGCCGGCAAGCAAAGCATCGGTCTTCGCCTCGCGCTTTTCGGCGCGGGCAATACGCTCGGATTGAATGCGATCAATGCGAAAGCTCTGTTGACGGCTAATACGGCGTTGGCTCATGCAATTCCTGTCGGGGCGCGCGGTCGCGGTCTGCTATGCTTGCCACCATTGTGCCACTGATGGCGTGCGCGGGGAGTGTTCATGAACAACAACAAAGCCGGCAATCTAATCTGGATTGATCTGGAGATGACGGGCCTCAATCCCGATACTGATCGCATCATCGAGATTGCGACGATTGTCACCGACGCCCATCTCAATATTCTGGCCGAAGGCCCGGTGCTGGCGATCCATCAGAAAGACATCGTGCTCAATGCCATGGACGAGTGGAATACCACGCAGCACGGCAACTCCGGCTTGATCGCGCGCGTTCGGCGCAGCACCGTTAGCGAAGCGGATGCCGAGGCGCAGACGCTGGAGTTTCTCAGCCGTTTTGTTGACCCGAAAAAGTCACCGATCTGTGGCAACTCGATTTGCCAGGATCGCCGCTTTTTGTACCGCACCATGCCCAAGCTGGAAGCCTTCTTCCACTACCGAAACTTGGATGTGAGCACAGTGAAAGAGTTGGCGCGACGCTGGTACCCGGATTTGCTGCAGCGTTTCACCAAGAAAAGCTCACATCTGGCGCTCGATGATGTAAAGGACTCGATCGAAGAGCTGCGCTATTACCGCCAGTATTTCTTTAAGCTGCCGGGGTTCAGCGAGGACTGATTGACTGCTCGGCAATAGCCCATTCGAGATGCTCGGCCAGCACTTCGTCGAGCTGGCCGAGTGCTTGGAGCTCTTGTTGGCGCGTAGACAATGCCGCCAAAATGGCTTCAGACTTGGGCGCATTGCCGAGCGCAATCGATAGGTTGCGCAGCCAGCTCGCATAGTTCATGCGCCTTAGTGGCATGCCCTCGGTCTGCTTCAGCCAAGTCGTTTCATCCCAGGTCCACAAATCCAGCAAATCCGGCCCATCAAAGGCGTGTCGTGGCGTGAACGCGGCTTCCTGGCTGGCCTGCGCATAGCGATTCCACGGGCACACCAGTTGGCAGTCATCGCAACCAAAAATGCGATTGCCGATGGGTCGCCGCAACTCAAGCGGAATCACACCGCGATATTCGATGGTCAAATAGCTGATGCATTTGCCGGCATCGAGCGTGTAAGGCGCCACGATGGCTTTTGTTGGGCAGATGTCGATGCAGGCCTGGCAGCTGCCGCAGTGGTTGCTGACCGGTTCGTCCACCGGCAATGGCAAGTCCGTGAACAGCTCGCCGAGAAAAAAGTACGAGCCAGCGCTGCGATTAATAATGACGGTGTGTTTGCCCATCCAGCCGAGACCCGCTTTGCTCGCCAAGGCTTTTTCCAACACCGGCGCCGAGTCCACAAAGGCGCGATAGCCGAATGGCCCGACCGCTTCGACAATTCGATCGGCGAGCTGCTGCAAGCGTTTGCGGATGATCTTGTGATAATCGCGACCGAGCGCATAGCGAGCCAGATAAGCGCGCCGGCCATCTTGCAAAATCTCGTGGATGCGCGGCTCGGCGGGCAAATAATCCATGCGCAGGCTGATGATGCGTTGCGTGCCCGGAATCAGCGCCTGCGGATCCACGCGCTTGGGTTCACGCAGCCACTCCATGTTGGCCTGATAGCCGTCATCCAGCCATTTCGCCAGATGCCCCGGATGTTCGCCGAGGTCGGTGTCGGTAATGCCCACCTGCTGAAAGCCGAGCTCGCGCCCCCAGCGCTTGATGTCGGTGGCGAGTGTGGTCAGATCGAGTGAATTGGCAGGATCTTGCTGCACAGGTAGTCGCCTCATGGCGCACATTCTGCCATCCTTGGCCGATGACCACCATGACAAGCCCCCGCGTAATTAACGATGCCCTGCATGCCGAACTGGCGCAGCGCTGGTTGCAGCCGCGCGCGCGCGATGCCCACAAGGGCGATTTCGGCCCCCTGTTGTTTGTCGGTGGCGATGCCGGCTATAGCGGCGCCATCCTGCTGGCGGCTGAAACGGCCTTGCGCGCGGGCGCTGGAGTAACCACTGTCGCCTGTGCCGAGCTCACGGCAGCGACCTTGTGGCTGCATCGTCCTGAATTGATGGCACTCGCGGTCAGGCAGCGTGCCGAGCTCATGCCCGTGCTCAGTCAGGCACGCGTCGTTGTCATCGGGCCTGGTCTGGGTTTGGGTGCTTGGGCGCAAATGCTCTGGCCAACACTGGCGCAGGCTGGCCCCCTACAGGTGCTCGATGCCGATGGCCTGACCTGGCTGGCACAGAATCCGCAGCCGCACCCGGCGCGTATTCTCACGCCGCATCCCGGCGAGGCGGCTCGGTTGTTGCAGTGCTCTGTTGCTGAGATTCAGCAGGATCGCATGGCTGCGACCCGTGCTCTGCAATTGCGTTACGGCGGTGTGGTCATCCTTAAAGGTGCTGGTTCGTTGATTGCAGACGGATCGCGTTGCTGGCAGTGCACGGCAGGTAATCCCGGCATGGCGACGGCCGGCATGGGCGATGTCTTGGCCGGTTTGATCGGAGCCTTGCTTGCGCAAGGTGTGTCGTTGTTTGAGGCGGCAGCACTGGGTGTCAGCCTGCATGCCCGCGCCGGCGACATGGCTGCCGAGTGCGGTGAGCGCGGTTTGCTGGCGTCGGAGCTGTGGGCTCCGTTGCGTCGTCTTCTTAATCCGGATGTGGCTGTGTCATGAGCAGTGTCGGTAAAATACAGCAGCTGGTACTGGCGGATGCGGAAGCTACCGTGGCCCTGGGTCGCCGCCTCGGTGCCGCTTTTGCAGGCCAGGGTGTGGTTTATCTGCTGGGTGATCTGGGTGCCGGAAAAACCACGCTGACGCGCGGTATCCTGCAGGCTTATGGTCATGCCGGCCCGGTCAAGAGCCCGACCTATACGCTCGTTGAGCCTTATGAGCTGGACGCCGTCACCGTGTTTCACTTTGATTTGTATCGCTTGCTGGATCCGGAAGAGTTGGAGCTCATGGGCTATCGCGAGTATTTCCGCGAGGATGCTCTGACGCTGGTCGAGTGGCCGGTGCAGGGCGAGCCGTTGCTGCCTCCGCCGGATTGGACCATAGCGCTGGATGTGCCTGATCAGGGTGCAGGTCGTGTCGCCACTATTTCATCGTTGTCGGCCTCTGCTGCCGATATTATGTCGAGATGTTTTGCATGAAGCAGGCGATATTTTTCACTCGTTTTGTTGTGTTATCAGTCGCTGCGCTATTCTCTTCGATGAGCCTGGCAGCACAAATTGTCGGTGTGCGTTCATGGAGCGGCGGCGATACCACCAGGCTGGTTCTTGAGCTGGACAGTGCTTCCGAGTTCCGCGTCAGCGAAGACAGCACGCCAGGCCGCCTCATTGTGCTCATGCCCAAAGCCAGCACCAACATTGAGGGGCCGCGCTGGCCAGCGCAGGTTGGTGCGCTGGATGCCATGCGCTTGGAGGTCGATGGCCGGACGCCGCGCCTGATTCTTGACTTGAGGCAGGAGGCCGAGGCGAAAGTTTTTTTGTTGAGTCCGAATGGTCAGTACAGCCATCGTTTGGTGATCGACCTACAGCCTTCCGCGGCGACCAATGTCGTGATTGCCGTGCAGCCATCGGGCAGGCTGAAGTCGGAGCCGAAAGTGATTACGCGATCTGAGCCTGCTCAGATCGAAAGGCCGGCGCGTGGCTTGGCCGGTTTGTTTAAGTCGAGTGGGCGCAAAATCATTGTCACTATTGACCCGGGCCATGGTGGCGAAGACCCGGGCGCCATTGGCAGCCTCGGCACCCGAGAGAAAGTCGTGACGCTGGCCATTGCTCGTGAATTGGCGCAGTACCTGAACAGTCAGGATGGCATCAAAGCCGATCTGACGCGTGATTCTGACTTCTTCATTCCGTTGCAGCAGCGTCGCAAAATTGGCCGTGATGAGCATCGTGCCGATATTTTCATTTCTATTCATGCTGACTCTGCCCCTAACCGCCAGGCTCATGGCGCATCAGTTTTTGCGTTGTCTATCAAGGGTGTCAACAGTGCTACTTCGCGCTTTGCGCAGCAGCTGGCGGAGCAGGAAAACAAGTCTGACCTAATTGGTGGCGCGGTAGCTGTTAGCGACGACATCTCCAGTGTGCTGGCGGGCATGCTGGTAGAGGGCACGCTCAAGCACAGTCTGGAAATGGGCCGGATGATTCTGGCCGAGATGCAACCCCTGGTCGGCAAGCTGCATAGTCCGCGCGTTGAGCAAGCCGGCTTTGCTGTACTGAAGGAGCCGGGCATGGTCTCGCTATTGGTAGAGACTGGGTTCATTTCTAATCCTGACGAAGAGCAGCGCCTTTCAGATAGCGATTATCAGCGTGGTCTGGCGGAAAGAATCGGGGCCGGCATCATCAACTTTTGCCGTCAGTTTCCGGTGCCCGGCACCTATTTCGATCAGGGCTGAGGACGCTTCGTGGCTCGTATTCATTTGCTCGATGCCCGCTTGGCTAACCAAATTGCCGCAGGTGAAGTGGTCGAACGCCCGGCATCCGTGGTCAAGGAGCTAATCGAAAATGCTCTGGACGCTGGTGCTCGTGTCATTGATGTGCAGGTCGAGCAGGGCGGTATCGCCGGCTTGCGCATTCGCGATGATGGTGATGGCATCACCAAAGATGACCTTCCGCTTGCACTGGCGCGCCATGCCACCAGCAAAATTCATCATTTGGATGATCTGGAAGCGGTAGCGACACTGGGGTTTCGTGGCGAGGCGTTAGCGTCGATTGCGTCAGTGTCTCGTCTCACCATGACATCCAGCCAGGAAGAAGATGGCCTTGGTTGGGCGGTGCGCTCCGAGGGGCGTGATATGGCTGCGGTGGTTGAGCCAGCGCGGCATCCGCGTGGTACTACGGTGGAAGTCCGTGATCTGTTTTTCAATACGCCGGCCCGGCGCAAATTCCTGCGCAGTGAAAATACCGAATTCGGGCATCTTGAAGAAGTAGTCCGACGCCTAGCTCTGGTGGCGCCTCAGGTTAGTTTCAGCCTGAGTCATAACCAACGCCAGCTTTGGCAGCTCAAGCCAGCGCATGATGATGTGTCGCTCAAGCGGCGTCTGAGCCAGGTCTGCGGGCCAGCCTTTGTCGATGCTGCGCAGCCACTGTCGATCGAGTCGGCGGGTGTGCATTTGCACGGCTGGATTGCCTTGCCGACATTTTCGCGCGCGCAGGCCGATTTGCAGTATTTCTTCGTGAATGGCCGCATGGTGCGTGACAAGATCGTATCGCACGCAGTGCGTCAGGCCTATGCCGATGTGCTGTTTCATGGCCGCCACCCGGCGTTTGTGCTGTATCTCGACATTGACCCGGCGGCTGTCGATGTCAATGTGCACCCGACCAAGCATGAGGTGCGCTTTCGCGAGCAGCGCAGTGTCCACGACATCATTTATCGGGGTCTGCATCGCGCCCTGGCCAATGTGCGTCCGCAGGATGCAGCGCCGGTCAATCATGAAGCGGCGCAATCCTCGGCATGGTCAGGGCAGAGTGCGATGCCGGCCTATTCCGCGCCGACGCAGCAGACCGGTCTGGATTGGAGTGCCGGCACGCCAGCGCGCGAAGCCTTCGCCGACTATCTTGGGGCAGGTGCGGCAGCCTCTGCTGAGCCGTGGGCTGGAGCAGCAGCTGACGGGCCGCCGCCCTTGGGCTACGCGCTCGGTCAGCTTCATGGCGTCTACATCCTCGCGCAAAATGCCGATGGCCTGGTGCTGGTCGATATGCATGCGGCGCACGAACGCATCGTTTATGAGCGCCTTAAAGCCGCGCAGGGCGGCACTGGCATCGTCGCTCAGCCGCTGCTGGTGCCCATCAGTCTGGCGGTGAGCCAGCGTGAAGCGGATCTGGCCGAGCAAAGCGAAGCTGCATTGATCGAGATGGGCATTGCGCTGCAACGACTCGGGCCGGAAACCCTGTTGATTCGTGCCGTGCCTTCATTGCTGGCCCAGGCTGGCGCGGAAGCGCTGGTGCGAGATGTGCTGTCAGATTTGCTCACGCATGGCCAGACGCGTCGTGTTGAAGAGCAACGCAATGAGCTGATGGCGACCATGGCCTGTCACGGCGCTGTGCGTGCCAATCGGCAGCTCAGCATCACCGAAATGAACGCGCTGCTACGCGATATGGAAGCGACCGAGCGCAGCGGTCAGTGCAATCACGGGCGTCCGACCTGGACGCGGCTAACGCTGGCGGACCTTGACCGTCTGTTTCTGCGAGGTCGCTGATGTCTGCCACTGAGTATCTGCCACCCGCCTTGTGCCTGATGGGGCCGACGGCGGCTGGCAAGACGGCGCTGGCCATGGCGCTCGTGGCGCGTGGCATCGGTGAAATCATTTCTGTCGATTCCGGCATGATTTATCGCGGCATGAACATCGGCACCGCCAAGCCCTCGGCGGACGAGCTGCTGCAGGCGCCGCATCGGCTGATCGATATCCTCGACCCGGCACAGGCTTACTCCGCCGCCGATTTCCGCCGTGATGCCTTGGCTGCCATGCATGACATTACCGCTGCTGGCCGCGTGCCGATCCTGGTCGGCGGCACCATGATGTACTTCAAGATCTTGCGCGATGGCCTAGCGACATTGCCTGAAGCCGATGCCGATATTCGCGCCGCGCTGGATGCCGAGGCGGCACAAAATGGCTGGCCGGCGCTGCATGCACGCTTGCAACAAGTTGATCCGGTGGCGGCGGCGCGCATTCCCCCGCACGACAGTCAGCGCTTGCAGCGAGCTCTTGAGGTCTGGATGCTGACCGGGAAGACGCTGTCACAATGCCATGCCGAGCAGGCCCCGGCCGAAGCGCTGCCCTGGCGCATGCACTGGCTGGCGATTGCGCCACCGGATCGTGCCGTGCTGCATCAACGCATCGCTCTGCGTTTTGACCAAATGCTGGCGGGCGGCCTGATTGAAGAGGTGCAAGCCTTGCGTGCGCGTGGCGACTTGCATCTGGGCCTGCCCTCCATGCGTTCGGTGGGCTATCGTCAGGTCTGGCAATATCTGGATGGCGAGTTTGATCGGTCGGCGTTGCGTGAGCGCGGCTTAGCCGCCACCCGACAGCTCGCCAAGCGGCAACTGACCTGGCTACGCAGTTTTCCAGGTGCAACCTGGCGGGACCCTGCGCAGCCTCATCTGGTCGAGCAGGTCATCACTCTTCTGTCGGCGTTCGCTTGAAATAAATATCTTCTGCCCCCACAGTGATCAGTAAGTCAGCCTGTTTTTGGGTTTGCCATTTCTGCCTTGCAGAGAGCTAGCCAAGGGCTAGTCCGTTTTGGAAGGCTCAGCTTGAGCCATAGAGGATATTTTCATGTCGAAAGGACAAACGCTGCAGGATCCATTCCTGAATGCCCTGCGCAAAGAGCGTATTCCGGTATCCATTTTTCTGGTCAACGGCATTAAATTGCAGGGCCAGATCGAATCCTTCGATCAATATGTTGTGTTGTTGAAAAATACTGTCAGCCAGATGGTCTACAAGCATGCCATTTCCACGGTTGTGCCAGCCCGTAACCCGCGCACCAGCATGCCGGGCAGCACAGTGCTGGTGGGTGGTGCTGTTGCAGGCGCCAGCTCCAGCCTGGAAGACTTCGATGAAGAGGATGATGACAATCAGCCTAGCTTCGCCTGAGGTCCGGCATGGAGTACTTTGAGCGCCCGGCGGGTGGCGAGCGCGCCATCCTGGTTCATCTTGAGCTGAAGCAGCACGGTCAGGATGAAGACCTGCACGAGTTTGAGCTGCTCGCGGCTTCAGCAGATGTGCAGGTGCTCAGTATTGTCACCGGCTCGCGTCAGCGGCCAGATGCCCGCCTTTATGCCGGCAGCGGTAAAGTGGCCGAGGTTGCGCTGCTGGTCGCTGAGCTTGAGGCGGAGGTCGTGCTCTTCAATCACGCTTTGAGTCCGGCGCAAGAGCGTAATCTCGAGCGCGAACTGAAGTGTCGCGTATTGGATCGCACCGGCCTGATTCTGGATATCTTTGCGCAACGGGCCCGCACGCATGAAGGCAAGTTGCAGGTCGAGCTGGCCCAGCTTGATCATTTGTCTTCGCGGCTTGTTCGCGGCTGGACGCATCTGGAGCGTCAGAAGGGCGGCATCGGTCTACGAGGACCTGGTGAAACGCAGCTTGAAACAGACAGACGCCTGTTGCGCATCCGTATCGAAAATTTGAAAGAGCGTTTAGAGAAGGTCCGGCAAACGCGCGCGCAGGGGCGAGCTGCCCGGCAAAAGGCAGGTATGCCCACGGTATCTCTGGTGGGCTACACCAATGCTGGAAAATCAACCTTGTTTAATCGTCTGGCCGGTGCCGATGTCTACGCAGATGACCGCTTGTTTGCTACTCTTGACCCGACTTTGCGGCGACTGAATCTGGATGGCATCGGCACTATGGTGTTAGCCGATACGGTAGGCTTTGTGCGTCACTTGCCGCATCAGTTGGTGGATGCTTTCCGTGCCACGCTGGAAGAGACGGCGCAAGCCGATCTGCTGCTGCATGTGGTTGATGCGGCCAGTGCGGACCGCGATATTCATCTGCAGGCGGTACAGGCTGTTTTGCAGGAAGTGGGTGCAACAGCGCCCGTGCTAATGGTCTACAACAAGATCGATGCGCTCGATGACTGCGTGCCGCGCGTGGATTGTGATGACCAAGGGCGTCCGCAGGCGGTCTGGGTTTCGGCCCGCGATAATGTCGGTATGAATGAGTTGCTGTTGGCTATGCAGACTTGCTTGGCCACACCGTGGGAATGGCTGTGGCTGGATTTGCCGCCACGGCTGGCGCGTTTGCGCTCACGCTTGTACAGCTTAGGCGTGGTTGAGGAAGAAATCAGTAACGACGCCGGTGGCTGTCGTGTGCAAGTAAGAATTCAAACACCCGATTTGGCGCAGTGGCTGGCGCGCGAGGGGTTAACGCGAGCAGATGTGGTGGTCGATATTGACCCTGCAGCTGCCTAAGAGGAGTTTGTGATGGCGTGGAATCAACCTGGCCCCGGGCAAAAGCCGGAAGGCGACAAGCCTGATCCGTGGGGACGTCGCCCTGCTACTGGCGGAACTAAAGGGCCGTCACTGTCGGACCGGATCGGCGATATGTTTAATGGCTCGGATCCTTCCAGCGAAAAGCAGTTGTCGAAACTGCTGCTGTTCGGCGCATTTGCCTTGTGGGTCATATTCGGTTTTTATCGTGTCGAGCAGGCCGAGAGAGCTGTGCTGTTCCGTTTTGGTGCCTATCAGAGCATCCAGACGGCGGGCTTGCACTGGCATCCGCCGCTGATGGATTCGGTGAAAAAGATCAATGTTGAGCGTACGGAGCAGATGCCGCTTAATGCCAGCATGATCACTGCAGATGAGAACATTGTTGATATCTCGCTGTCGGTTCAGTACCGCATTGCCGATCCGCGTCTGTATGCCTTGTCGGTAGCCAGTCCGGAATCCACGCTGGCACATGCCACAGAATCTGCGCTGCGTCATGTCGTTGGCAATGGCACCATGACGCAGGTGCTCAACGAGGGCCGTGCCCGTGTTGCGCAAGACATTCAGCCGCGCCTGCAGTCGTACCTCGATCGCTACAAGACTGGCTTGAGCGTGCGTAATGTCAATATTCTCGAGGCCTTACCGCCGAAGGATGTGAAATCTGCTTTCGATGACGTGATTCGCGCCAAGGAAGACAAGGAGCGTCTGAAGAACCAAGCGGAAACCTACGCTAACGGTATCGTTCCGGAGGCGCGTGGCCAGGCTGCACGGCTGGTCGCTGATGCCACAGGTTACAAGCAGGAGGTGGTTGACCGCGCTCAGGGTGATGCTTCGCGCTTCAGAGGTTTGCTCAGCGAGTATCGCTTGAATCCGGGTGTGATGCGTTCGCGCATGTATCTCGACATGATGGATGCCGTGATGAGCAAGACCAGCAAGGTTGTTGTCGAGCCCAAGGGCGCGGCGCCACTGCTGTATCTGCCCATGGACAAGCTCGGCTTGCCGGCAGTAACCGTGCCCGCTGCGCCTGCAGCTGGAACGGGCCCGGTGATTGAGCCGGCGGCAACGTCAGGTGTGCGTGACTTTGTCCGCAGTGGTCGTAATCTGGAAGGAGCACGGTAATGGGTCCGCGTAATGTGTCGGCACTGTCCGTCGTTCTCTTTCTGCTGTTTATTGTGAATAGTGCATTTTTTACCGTCAGTGCGACCGAGCGCGCTGTATTGCTGCGTTTCGGTGAAGTTGTCGAGGCCGATTTGCAGCCAGGCCTGCATTTCAAGATCCCGATGGTGCATGAAGTGCGTCGCTTTGATGCGCGTTTGCAGGTCAGCGATGCCGAACGCACCGAGTTCCTGACCAAGGAAAGCAAGTTCCTCATTATTGATGCCTATGTTATGTGGCGCGTGGATGATGTGAAGCGCTTCTTCACGGCCACGGGCGGGGACTTCAAGCAGGCCGAGTCGCGCCTGTTGCCCCTAGTGCGCGATGGCCTGAAGAATCGCGTTTCCGAGCGCACAGTGAAGGAAGTAGTTTCGGGGCAGCGTGAACAGCTCATGCTTGATCTGACCAAGGCGGCTAATGCGGTAGCTAGTCGCGAGTTCGGTATTCAGGTCATCGATGTGCGCGTTAAACGTGTCGACTTCCCGAACTCCACCCTCGAGTCGATCTACAATCGTATGCGTACCGAGCGTGAGCGCGAAGCGCGTGAGCATCGTTCGCAAGGTACGGAAATGTCAGATCGCATCAAGTCGGAAGCCGAGCGTCAGCAGCGTGTTCTGTTGGCCGAGGCCTATCGACAGGCTGAAACGCTACGTGGCCAAGGCGATGCTGAGGCAGCATCGATTTCGCGCAAGGCTTTTGGTCAGGATGCGGAGTTCTACAAGTTCTATCGCTCTTTGCAGGTTTATCGCAACACCTTCAATAAGCCCAGCGATGTCATGGTGCTGAAGGGCGACAGTGACTTCCTGCGTTACATGCAGAGTCCCGGAAAGTAAGTGCCTCCAAGGTCGCAGCGCGCGCCCTGTTGCGACCTTGGGCAACGCTGGCCATCCTGTGTTAAACTGCTGCGAACCGAGTGCTGACTCGGTTTTTTTGTGTCTGAGCTTGTGAGAAATCATGGTCAAACCGGTCGATGCCTGGTTGCTGCCCGATGGGGTGGCGGATGTGCTGCCTGCTGAGGCGGCTCGTTTGGAATCGTTGCGCCGCCGCTTGCTGGATCGCTTTGCCAGCTGGGGTTATGCCCTCGTTTTTCCGCCGCTGATGGAATATCTCGATTCCTTGCTGACAGGCTCGGGGCGTGATCTCGATGACCTGACATTCAAGATTACCGACCAGCTCAGCGGCCGCATGATGGGTGTTCGCGCCGACATGACGCCGCAGGTGGCGCGTCTCGATGCGCATTGCCTGCCAGTCACTGGCCCTGCCCGATACTGCTACGCCGGAACCGTCCTGCAAGCTCGTCCGACAGGTTTGTCCGCTTCACGTTGCCCGGTACAGATTGGTGCCGAGCTTTATGGTCATGCGGGCGTTGAAAGCGATATTGAAGTGATTCGGTTAATGCTGGATGGCTTGCTGCTGGCGGGCGCCAGAAACATCACTCTGGATCTGGGGCATGTCGGCATCTTCCGTACATTCATGCAGGCGGGCGATGTAAGTCAGCTGGCCGAGTGCCAATTGCAGAGCATTCTGGCACGCAAGTCCTTGCCTGAATGGCATGAGCAGCTGTCGGCTCTGGTTGCGAGAGCAGAAATTGTGGAGGCCTTGGCGCCATTGCCTGGCTTTTGTGGTGACGCCAGTGTGCTGGCGCGCGCGTCTCGCACCTGGGCATCTGCTCCGGCTGCTGTCGCGAATGCCCTGGCGGACATGCAAATGGTGATTTCTGCGTTGCATGTGTCGCACCCGCAGGTGGCGCTTTATGTCGACTTGGGCGAGTTGCGTGGCTACCACTATCACACCGGATTGGTATTTGCCGCCTATGTGGCAGGGCAGCGTAGCGAGGTTGCCAAAGGCGGCCGCTATGATCATGTCGGCGAAGCCTTTGGTCGTGCACGACCGGCTACCGGCTTTAGTGCCGACCTGAAGCAATGGCTGGATTTTGACAATCAGCTGGTGGTTGCGCGCGGCATTCTTGCGCCGGCCGGCGAAGCTGCGGCCCTGTTGGCAGCGATTGCCGAGGCGCGTGCCAGCGGCCAGCGTGTCGTACAGCAATTGCCCGGGTCGCCATTGACGGCGCTTGAGACCGGTTGCGACCGTGAATTCCTTTTTGACGATGGGCGCTGGCAAGTGCGCGCTATCGCTTCCTGATACTGCAAATTAGAGACTGAGTCATGGGCAAGCATGTAGTGGTTTTGGGTACCCAATGGGGTGATGAAGGCAAAGGTAAGATCGTTGATCTGCTGACCGACAACGCACAGGCAGTCGTGCGCTTTCAGGGTGGCCATAATGCTGGCCACACGCTGGTGGTCGACGGTGAAAAGACTGTGCTGCATCTCATTCCGTCGGGCATTCTGCGCGCTGGTGTGCAGTGCCTAATCGGCAATGGCGTGGTGCTGGCCCCGGATGCGCTGCTTAAGGAAATGGCCTATCTCGAAGCCAAAGGTGTGCCCGTGCGCGAGCGCCTCAAGGTGTCTGCTGCCTGCCCGCTGATCCTTCCTTACCATGTCGCGCTAGACAAGGCGCGTGAAGCGGCTCGCGGCAAATTGGCCATTGGCACTACCGGTCGCGGTATCGGCCCTGCATACGAAGATAAGGTGGCGCGTCGCGGTCTGCGCTTAGCCGACCTGTATCGTCGTGAAACGCTGGCGGCTAAGCTCGGCGAGATCATCGCCTACCATAACTTTCAGCTCACCCAGTATTACAAGGTTGATCCCATCGACTTCCAGGAAACGCTGGATCTGGCTTTGTCGTGGGGCGAGCAGCTGCGTGACCTGGTTGCCGATGTGCCGGGCATCCTGCATGACTTCCGTCGTGCTGGCGCGCGCATCATGTTCGAAGGCGCGCAAGGCTCGCTGCTCGACATCGACCACGGCACTTACCCGTATGTGACCTCGTCGAACACCACCGCTGGTGGCACATCGACCGGCTCCGGCTTCGGCCCGCTCTATTTGGATTATGTGCTTGGCATCACCAAGGCTTACACGACTCGCGTTGGTGGTGGCCCGTTCCCGACCGAGCTGTTCGACGAAACTGGTGCGCATCTCGCCAAGGTCGGTCACGAATTCGGCTCCACCACCGGGCGTGCCCGTCGTTGCGGCTGGTTCGACTCCGTGGTGTTGCGTCGTGCCGTTGAGCTCAACTCCATCTCCGGTATCTGCCTGACCAAGCTTGATGTGCTTGATGGCCTGACATCCGTGAAGATCTGTACCGGCTATGAAACGCGTGCGCCGGGCTGTATCGAAGGCATGATGTCGGATGCCGTCGCCTACGAAAGCGTGGTGCCGGTGTACGAAGAGCTGCCGGGCTGGTCGGATTCGACCGTCGGCGTGCAGGATCTAGCCAAGCTGCCCGCCAATGCGCGCGCTTACATCAAGCGCATCGAAGAGTTGGTAGGCTGTCCGATCGATATTATCTCCACCGGCCCTGACCGCGAAGAGACGATTGTGTTGCGACATCCTTTCCAGTAATTTTTTGCTAACCGCGAGCCTGGCGCATGAAATTTGAAACTTCGGTAACCTGGGAGGCACCGCTGGCGCGTGTGCTGGCGATGCTGACATCGCCAGACTATGTGGTGCGCAAGGCTGAGCTGGCAAATCACGATGGCTTTACCGTGATTGCGCATGAAGATGATGGCCGTCACTTTGCCATCACTGCACGCGTGCTCAGCAAGCCCAGCATCAAGCTGCCGGCGATCGCGCAGAAGTTTGTAAAGTCGGATCAGGCCATCGAGATTGATCAGGTAGATCGCTGGGATCGCGAAGCCGCAACAGGGTCATTGCAGATCGTCAACCAGTCCGTAAAGGCGGTATCGATCTCGGCGACCATGCGCTTGCAGGAGTGCGACGGCGTCACCACCAATACCATCTCGTGGAATGTGAGCTGCGATGTGCCGTTTGTGGGCGGCAAGCTGGCGTCGTTGATTGCTGAGGATATTCAGCAGAAAGCGGCCGTCAATGCCGATGTCAGTCGTCAGATTTTGCTTAAGAACTACTGAGTAGATATTGTAATACATTGTTATTGCCAATGAATTCGGCATGATAGTAAGCAGGGAAGCTTGACTTCCAGAATAAGAATAATGCGAATTACTCAAGGATTGGTGTCATGTTTGAGCAAGCAATAGCTGATTTCCAAGCCAACATGTGGCTATACATTTCGATTCCGTTCATTAGCGGCATCATCGGCTATGTCACCAAGGTGGTGGCTATTCAGATGATGTTTGCGCCGATGGAGTTCGTCGGCATCAAGCCTTTCCTCGGCTGGCAGGGCATTGTGCCGCGCAAGGCCGAAAAAATGGCCATGATCTCGGTCGATCTCATGACCAGCAAATTGATAAAACCGTCGGAAATTTTTGGCCGGCTCGACCCCAAGCGTATCGCGAAAGAAATTGAAGTACCCATGATGGCGGCGGCAGAAGATGTGGTGCGCGAAGTTGCGCAGCAATATCAGCCTGGGCTGTGGGAAGGTATGCCGGAGTTTGCGCGTCAGAAAATCATTAACCGTGTGAAGGCAGAGTCACCGGCAGTGGTCGCAGCGATCATGCAGGAAGTCAAAGATAATACCGATAAGTATTTCGATATTAGGCACATGGTGCTGACTAACCTGATGAAAGATAAAGCCTTGTTGAATGATATTTTCAAGAAGGTCGGTAAGCAGGAATTTAAGTTTTTCAGTAATGCCGGCTTTTATTTTGGCTTCGGTATTGGCTTGATTCAGATGGTTTGCTGGTTACTGTTCAAGCAGCCTTGGATGTTGCCGGCGTTTGGCGGCTTTGTTGGCTTCTTCAGTGACTGGATCGCCTTGCAGATGATGTTCCGTCCGCAATTGCCGACTAAGTTCTTTGGCATGACTTTCCAGGGCCTGTTTCTGAAGCGTCAAAAGGAAGTGGCAGCCGATTATGCGGCGCTAATTTCAAAGCAGTTGCTAACGCCGGCGAACATGATGGAAGAGTTGTTTCGGGGTGCTTTCTCGGATCGCATCATGGAGCTGGTGCACAAGAATGTGAAGCGTTTAGTCGATGAGCAGGCTGGTGTCGCGCGCCCGCTCGTGGTCTATGCCGTGGGCAGCCAGCGCTATATTGAAATGAAGAATGTTGTGGCTGACCGTATTCTGGAGAAAATGCCAGAGACCATGAAGTATGTTGAGGCCTATGCCGAAGATGCCATGGATGTGCGCAACACCTTGGTCACTCGCATGCAGGATCTGACTCCTCAGGAGTTCGAGGGCATGTTGCGCCCGGCCTTTAAGGAAGATGAGTGGTCATTGATTGCAGTGGGTGCAGCTCTGGGCTTCCTGGTTGGCGAGGCTCAGGTTCATTTCATGCTGTAAGCGTATAGGCGTTGCAGAAAAGCAAAAAGGCCGATCAATGATCGGCCTTTTTAATTTGGTGCCAGAAGAGGACCTTATTTCCCTATATTTATCAATTTATTAGCCTATTTATTTTTACTGGCATACAAGTTGGCATACACAGCAGTAGGTCTTTGAAAGTAAGTTGGGTGGCCTGCAGTCATAAAGACAATGATGCGCTATCAAAAGTTAACTTTAAAGCCTTACTCCAAGATTCAAAGCGATCATTTTCGTTAGGTCAACATGTGATTAACCGCGTTCGCGGTTTGCATATGCTCAAGAGTACAGCCCTAGTCGAGTAGCAAGCTCAAGCGGAGTCATTAGCATTTCTTCACGGATGGCAGCTAAGCGTTTTCAACTAAGTATAGCTTCGCCCATGCTTGACAACTTCCGCAGTAGCAATCGTTACTCATTTTTCACCAGAAGCATTACAGATGCTCTTTGAAAAATGATGGCTAGGAGAAAGTTGATGACTGACAAAGATGATGATTTTTTAATTCCGAAGAAGAGGGCAGCGCAGCGACTTGGAAAAAGTGTAAGCACATTTGACAGGTACCGGAAGAAGCATGAGGAAAAATTTCCCATAGCACTAAAAGAGGGGAAGCATAAGCAATCACCAGTTGCATTTTCGAATTCGAAAATTACTGCCTGGCTCGTTATGATGCAGGAGGGAAAAGTATGAAAGTGCGCTCAAAAGCGGGGCGACTACTTGAAGTGCTTCCTGCATCAAAGTTGCCAATGTCGCATGGGCAGAGCGATACATTATCTGCGTGTTGATTTCCATTTAAAACTGACCCAGGGTTTTCATCCAATTCTGACCCGGGT
>JAZKJJ010000002.1:0-347329 GCA_040384385.1 Pseudomonadota bacterium
CGTCATGCGCCATGGATGGCGCATGAGAGCCTACAGGGATGTACTTGCGGCGTGCGCGCACCTGTATCACCCGTTAGCGCCGGCCGCCCTATCAATGCTTCTCCGAAGCATGATTCAGCGTATAGCGGGGAATCTCAATAACCAGATCCTCAGTACCCATGACCGCCTGACACGACAACCGAGACTCCGCCTCCAGCCCCCAAGCCTTGTCGAGCATGTCTTCCTCAAGCTCATCGAGCTCATTAAGCGAATCAAACCCCTCGCGCACCACCACATGGCAGGTCGTGCAGGCGCAGGACTTCTCGCAAGCATGCTCGATGGAATAACCCTGACGCAGCGCGGCATCGCAAATGGTCTCGCCGACTTCGGCCTCGATCACGGCGCCGTTCGGGCAGATCTCGTGGTGCGGCAGCAGGATGATGTTAGGCATGTCAGTGTTCCTCAAAATCAGTCAGCGTCTTGCCGGTGAAGGCCTGACGGATGCCGGCGTCCATGCGCCGGGCAGCAAAAGTTTCACTGGCGTGGTTGAGTGCTTCGGCAGCGGCGGTGATAGCAGCGGCATCATCCGCCGCAGTGAGCGTCTTCAAGCCCTGCACGGCAGCCTGCAATTCAGCCAGTTCGGACGCATCGAGCAGATCGCTCTGCTGCGCCAATGCCGCTTCAGTAGCAATCCACAGGCGCTCGGCCTCGGCACGGGCTTCGGCCAGAGTGCGTGCCTGCATGTCCTGCACGGCGGTGGCTTGCGACTCGCGCAGCAGGCGCAAAATGTCGTCATCCTGCAAACCCCAGGACGGCTTCACGACAATCTCGGCGCGTACGCCGGAGATGGTTTCTTCGGCGCTGACGCTGAGCAGGCCATCGGCATCAACCTGGAACAGCACACGGATACGCGCGGCACCAGCCACCATCGGCGGGATGCCCTGCAGCTCGAAACGCGCCAGCGAGCGGCAATCGCTGACCATCTCGCGTTCGCCTTGCAGCACATGCAGGCTCATCGCGGTCTGGCCATCTTTGAAGGTGGTGAACTCCTGCGCGCGCGCGACCGGAATGGTGGTGTTGCGCGGCACGATCTTCTCAACCAGACCACCGTAGGTCTCAAGGCCTAGCGAGAGCGGGATAACATCGAGCAGCAGCAGATCACTGTCGGGCTTGTTGCCAGCAAGAATATTCGCTTGCACCGCTGCGCCCACCGCCACGACCTGATCCGGATCGAGATGATCCAGCGCCGGTTTGCCGAAAAACTCGGCAACACGACGACGCACCAGCGGTACGCGCGTGGACCCGCCAACCAGGACCACTTCGGTCAAATCAGCTGGCTTCAGGCCAGCATCGCGCAGGGCACGACGGCAGGCCTTCAGCGTGTCATCCACACGGACAGCAATGAGTGACTCGAAGTGCTCGCGCGTCAGCGTCGCCTGCCAATCGGCGGGAGCGCCGCCGGTGCCGGCCGCCAACGACAGCGGCACGGATTCGCGCGAACTGAGCGCTTCCTTGACGCGACGCGAGGTCTGCAGGAGGCGGCGCTGCACTTCGGCATCCGGATTGACAATGCCGGCACCGGCCATGATCCAGCTCGCGATGGCGTGATCGAAGTCATCGCCACCCAGCGCTGAATCACCCCCGGTGGCCAGCACCTCGAACACACCCTGATGCAGACGCAAAATGGAGATATCGAAGGTGCCACCGCCGAGGTCGTAAATTGCGTGGATGCCTTCGTGCTGCTGGTCGAGCCCATAGGCAACAGCCGCCGCTGTAGGCTCGTTGAGCAGACGCAGCACCTTCAGGCCGGCCAGCGTAGCAGCATCCTTTGTGGCTTGGCGCTGTGCTTCGTCAAAGTAGGCCGGGACGGTAATGACCGCGCCGGTGATATCGCCACCGAGGGCCGTTTCAGCGCGCTCGCGCAGCACTTTGAGAATTTCTGCCGAGGCTTCCACCGGGCTTTTCAGACCGGCGATGGTATTGAAATAGGGCATGCCGTTATCGTGCATGACCAGCTCGTAGGGCAGCTGCTCGCCAAGCTGGTGTGCGGCTTCGAGGCCACGACCCATGAAGCGCTTTACCGACACCAACGTGTTCAGCGCATCGCTGGCGGCGGCCTGACGCGCCTCTTCGCCGACGATCACGGAAGCATCGGCCAGATAGCGCACCACCGATGGCAAAAGCAGGCTGCTATCCGCAGCTGGGAGCACACGCGGCAAGCCACTTTGCACCGTGGCCACCAGCGAATGCGTGGTGCCCAAATCGATGCCGATGGCGAGTTTATGTTGATGCGGAGCCTGGCTCTGGCCTGGTTCAGCAATTTGCAGCAAGGCCATCAGAAATCGTCCAATTCGTCTTCGAGGCGTTCACGCTGCTCGCGAATCTCGGCCAGCAAACGTGTCATAAATTGCATTTTACGCAAACAGTCGGTGGCCTCCGGCCAATCTTCTGCCGCGTAATCCAGCGGAAATTCACGCAGCAACGAGTCTAGCCAGTCCTGCGCTTCCGCTTCGATAGCATCAAGTTCATGCAGAGCGACCGCCTCTTCGAGCGACTCGCGCAGCTCCATCTGAGCCATCAAGAAGTCAGTGTCCATGACGCTGACGCGCTCGCTATCGGCGCCATGACCGGCCAGCGCTAACAAATAGCGAGCCCGGCGAACAGGGTCACGCAAGGTGTCGTAAGCCGCATTCAGGTGTGAAGTCATTTGCAGCGCATGACGCTGAGCCGCAGCATCGTCTGCCGCCGCTCGATCAGGGTGAAGTTGTTGCTGCAAGGTGCGCCAAGTCGGCTGCAAGCCATTGGCATCCAGTGCAAAAGCCACGGGCAAGCCGAACAAGCTGAAGTAATCGGTGTTCAGGTTCACGCCAACACTCCGCTCAGACGGTGAAAGACTCACCGCAACCACACTCGCCCTTTTGATTCGGGTTGGTGAACTTGAAGCCTTCGTTCAGGCCTTCTTTTACGAAGTCCATCTGCGTGCCGTCGAGATAGGCCAGGCTCTTGGCATCGACAATGACTTTCACGCCGAAGGAATCAAAGACTTGATCGCCGGCATCGACCGAATCCACGAATTCGAGCACATAGGCCAGGCCCGAGCAGCCGGAAGTCTTGATGCCGACACGCACACCCTCGCCTTTGCCACGACCCTCGAGGCAAGCTTGCACATGGCGCGCGGCCGATTCAGTCAGGGTGATGCCCACTTGCCTCTCCAGTTCTTCAGCAAAAAGCCGGCTTACGCGCCGTGCTTCTGGCGGTAATCGGCAATCGCTGCTTTGATGGCATCTTCCGCCAATACCGAGCAGTGAATCTTCACCGGCGGCAACGCCAGTTCCTGCGCGATCTGCGTGTTCTTGATGGTGGCCGCCTGATCCAGGGTCTTGCCCTTGACCCACTCAGTCACCAGCGAGCTGGAAGCGATGGCCGAACCGCAGCCATAGGTCTTGAAGCGGGCATCTTCGATGATGCCGGCGTCGTTGACCTTGATCTGCAGCTGCATGACGTCGCCGCAGGCCGGCGCGCCGACCATGCCGGTGCCGACGGAGGCATCGAGCTTGTCGAGCTTGCCGACATTGCGCGGATTTTCGTAGTGGTCAAGGACCTTGTCGCTGTAAGCCATGATATTTCTCCTGGTTGCAGAGGGACGCTTAGTGCGCGACCCATTCCACGGAACTGATGTCGACGCCGTCTTTGTACATGTCCCACAGAGGTGACAAGTCACGCAGACGGTTGACGGCTTGGCTGGCGTGGCCAATCACGAAATCAATGTCTTCCTCGGTGGTGAAACGGCCGAGGGTGAAGCGAATGGAGCTGTGCGCGAGCTCATCGCTGAGGCCCAGAGCACGAAGCACATAGGACGGCTCCAGCGAGGCCGACGTACAGGCCGAGCCGGACGATACGGCGAGATCTTTCAGCGCCATGATCAGCGACTCGCCTTCAACGAAGTTGAAGCTGACGTTGAGGTTGCCGGCGATACGCTGCACGGCATCGCCATTAAGGAAGACCTGCTCAAGATCCTGCAGGCCAGCCCAAAGTCTTTCGCGCAAACCCAGCAATCGCAACTGCTCGGCGTGCATTTCGAGCTTGGCAATGCGAAACGCCTCGCCCATGCCGACCAACTGGTGCGTGGCCAGCGTGCCCGAACGCATGCCGCGCTCGTGACCGCCGCCATGAATCTGTGCTTCCAGACGCACACGCGGCTTGCGACGCACATACAGCGCACCGACGCCCTTGGGGCCGTAGGTCTTGTGCGCGCAGAAGCTCATCAGATCGACCTTCATGGTGTCGAGGTCGATATCAATCTTGCCGGTCGACTGCGCAGCATCGACATGAAACAAGATGCCGCGAGCACGCGTGATCTCGCCAATTGCGGCGATGTCGGTGATGGTGCCGATCTCGTTGTTGACGTGCATCAGCGACACCAACAGCGTGTCATCACGCAGCACGGCCTCAACAGCCGCCGGATGAATCAAGCCCGTGCCCGCTTCCGGATCGAGGTAAGTGACTTCAAAGCCTTCACGCTCGAGCTGACGGCAGGCATCGAGCACCGCCTTGTGCTCGATCTTCGAGGTCACAATATGCTTGCCCTTGCTCTTGTAGAAGCCAGCCACGCCCTTGATGGCGAGGTTGTTCGATTCGGTAGCACCGGAAGTCCAGACGATCTCACGCGTATCGGCATTGACCAGCGCAGCAACATGGCCACGCGCATCCTCAACGGCCTCTTCTGCCTGCCAGCCGTAAAAATGCGACCGCGATGCCGGATTGCCGAAATTACCTTCGACGCGCAGGCAGTTCATCATGGCTTCGGCCACGCGCGGGTCCACCGGTGTGGTCGCGGAATAGTCGAGATAGATCGGACGCTTCATGAATAACCCCTAGCACTCAAATTCAATTCACTGCCGCCAGACTGGCGCCAGCTTCAATACCTTGACGACGACGCACTTGCGCCTCGCTCTGGCGGATGGCCACTGCCTGCACCTGCCGCCGCGTTAATAATTCCTGCAAGCTGATGTTGGCGAGGAAATGGTGGATCTGTTCGCTTAGGTCAGTCCATAGTTCATGCGTCAGACAGGTCACGCCTTTTTGGCAATCGCCCTGGCCGCCACAGCGCGTGGCATCTACCGATTCATCCACCGCATCAATAATGTCGGCGACATAAATCTGGTCCGCCAGATGCGCCAGCTGATAGCCACCGCCCGGTCCACGCACGCTGCTAACTAGCGAGCCCCTGCGCAACTTGGCGAATAACTGCTCCAGATACGACACGGAAATCGACTGCCGCTCGGAAATATCGCTGAGGCTGACCGGTCCTTTTTGCGCATGCAACGCCAGATCCAGCATCGCAGTCACGGCGTAGCGGCCTTTGGTAGTCAATCGCATGCGCACCCTCCAGCATTTATCCTAGTGTTTTACTAGGGTATTAATTCCGAGTGGAATAGTCAAGTATTAGACCTAGCGGAACGGTCGGGATTGTAGGGAGATCGAACCGACTTTGCCAGCCTGCTTTATGCTGACCTCCCGAATGCCACCCAACCTGCTAGTCGGGCTTGACTGTGGCCAGAGTGGTCGCCAGCAGCGCATCGGGCTTTTGATCGCAGACATTGATTCCAGCCTCTTTCAAGGCTTTGCAGAACATGTCCATGCGTACCTCGTTGGCCTGCATGTGATCGAGCAGATCACGCATGGCATCGAGCACCGGATCCGGCAGATCCGGATTGGCAGCATAGGCCTGAAAGCCGATCTTCGCGGCATAGTCGCGGCGCGCTTGCTCTTCGGCATCCACCTCGGTGCGAATGATGATGCGGCCCGGCGTACCCACCACCGTCGCCCCAGCCGGCACCGATTTCACCACCACCGCATTGGAGCCAATGCGTGCGCCCGCCGAAATCGTGATTGGCCCCAGCACTTTCGCACCTGCCCCAACCACCACACCATTTTCCAGGGTGGGATGGCGCTTGCCGGCATCCCAGGACGTGCCGCCCAGCGTGACGCCATGATAAAGCGTGACATCATCGCCAATCTCGGCCGTCTCACCGATGACTACGCCCATGCCGTGATCGATAAAAAAGCGCCTGCCGATTTTCGCGCCCGGATGAATCTCAATGCCGGTCCAAAATCGCGACAGCGTCGAGATGAATCGAGCCAGCCCCTTCCAGTTCGCATTCCACAAAGCATGCGACCAGCGATGCGCCATCGCAGCATGCAGACCGGGGTAGTTCAGTAGCACCTCGAAACGCGTACGCGCCGCCGGGTCACGGGCAAAGACAGAATCAATATCTTCACAAATGCGATCAAACATCGGTTTTCCCCGAAGACTTCGCGGTAAGGGACACGCCGCCGCGACCGACTTTTTCGCCGCTCAGCGCCAGCACGCGCTTGAAGAAGCCGCGCAAGAGATTGTACTCCGGGCGATCAAGGCGTGTGCGGCCAAACAGGCGACGCAGACGGGTCATGATCTGGCGCGGATTCTCGGGATCGAGAAAGCCGATGGCAATCAGGGTACGTTCGCAGTGGGCGTAGAACAGGGTCATGTCTTCGCCATTGGTCAGTTCTTCATCCCACGGCACTAGGGTCATGGGCATGCTCCGCTGCGGGTGCGGATCTGACTCAGGCTGGGGACGCTGCAAGTACATCCCTGTAAGCTCTCGCTCGCCATCCATGGCGAGCGACGCCCCTGCCTGAGTCAGATCCGCACCCGCAACAGCTTGCTCATGCACCAATGTCTGGTGGGTGGTCGAGCCTACAGGGACGTACTCGCGGCGATCGCACAGACTGGATTCCTCCCCAGAGGAACCAGCGGCGACCTCGGACTCAGCGAGCAACGAAGCCATGCGCGCCTCATAAGCCAACACCTGCACCGCCGCCGCCACATTAAGCACGCCATACTCCGGATTAGTCGGAATAAAGACATGAGCATGGCAAAGCATGAGCTCATCGTTGGTCAAGCCACGATCTTCACGGCCAAAGACAAAGGCAACCTTGGCGCCAATACGAGCATGTTGCTCTGCAGCATGGCCGGCACTGCGCGCATCAAGCTGCGGCAGACCAATGGTGCGATTGCGTGCACTGGCACCGAGCACCAGCTGGCAATCGGCTATCGCCTCTTCCAGCGTAGCGACAACGCGCGCCTGTGCCAGCACGTCGGAGGCACTGGAAGCCAGCGCGCTGGCGTCGGCATGGGGAAACTGCTTAGGCGCAACCAACACGAGGTCAAGCAGACCCATGGTTTTCATGGCGCGTGCAGCGGCACCGATGTTGGCCGGCAATGAGGTGTTGACGAGGATGATGCGAGTCGAGATGTTCATAGGGCGCGCATGTTACACTATGCGCCTCAACCGTTCTTTATCAGAGTCTGTTCCATGCAACCCATGCTGACCATGGCGCTGCGCGCCGCCAATTTGGCCGCCGACATCATCGCCAAGGCCGCCGACCGCCTCGACCTCGTCGATGTCGAAGCCAAAGGCCTCAATGATTACGTAACGCAAGTCGATAAAGCCGCCGAGCGCGCCATTATCGAGTTCATTCGCAAAACCTACCCAAGCCATGCGATTCAGGCTGAAGAGTCGGGTTTTCAGGCGGGCAAGGGCGGCGAGCAGGAATGGCTCTGGATCGTCGATCCGCTCGATGGCACCACCAACTTCATCCATGGCTTCCCGCAATACGCGGTGTCGATCGCCATTCAGCACAACGGCGTCACCGAACATGCCGTGGTACTGGATCCGATGCGTCGCGAAGCCTTCAGTGCCAGCCGTGGCGGCGGTGCCGCCATGAATGGTCGCCGTTTGCGCGTGTCCGAGCGTCGTGGCCTGGAAGGCGCGCTAATCGGTACCGGCTTCCCGTTCCGCCCGGATCAGATGCACGCAATGGATGGCTACTTGAACATGTTCAAGGCTGTCGCCAGTCAGACTGCCGGTCTGCGTCGTGCTGGTTCGGCGTCGCTGGATCTGGCTTATGTGGCTGCGGGCCGTCTTGATGGCTTCTTCGAGTTTGGGCTGGCCCCGTGGGACATTGCTGCAGGCGAGCTGATCATTCGCGAGGCTGGTGGCTTGGTTTCCGATTTTGTCGGTGGCCACGGCTATCTGGAAAGCGGCAATATCGTTGCAGGCAACGCCAAGGTATTCAAGGGTTTGCTGACGACACTGGCGCCACATCTGCCAGAAGCGCTGAAGCGCTGATATTAGTAGGCTTGTAGCTACTACAAGCTTTTGAATTGATGCGACAGGCCAATGCGCAAATTACTGAAGTCGTAAGCATTTTCAATTTGATTGGGCTGACTCATGTCGGCCCAACGAGCTTCCATAAACAAACTGGCATCATGGAACTGTCGGCGCACGCCAAATAACCCCTCATACGCGCTGCCCCGCGTCATCTGCATCATGCCGGCACTGGCATAGGCAGAGTAGGTATCATTGAGTTTGTATAGGCTATCAACGCCCACACCCATGCCAAAACTACTAGTTTCTACTAGGTTTTGCGTGGGATTAGACCATTGGTAGCGCACGACTTCGGCGCGCGGTGAAATGTGAAAATCGCCCGAATTCGGCAGATTCCAAGACAAACCATTGCGCTGCTGACTAAAGCTAACGGCATTGCCATTTTGGCAACCAGACAGTTGACAGGCCACACCATCCAGCTTCGACTCACTACTGACTAGGCTTAAACCGGCATCGGGCGCATGTATGCCGCCTTCAATAGAATCAAAAGCACTGCGCAGTCTCTTTTCATCGGCGGTGAGCGGCTGCAAGGGTATGGGCAGCCGCGAAAACAAGTCTTTAAGCGATAGCCAAGGCCTCAGTTCAACGCCGTGAGCGCAGCTTGCTGTCATGGAAATTGCCAGTACCAGCTTCTTTTTCATACCCAGTGCGACCACTTGGTGAGGAATATGTTAAGAATTGCCCAAATTTCAAGCAACAACAAGCATCATTTGTGTGAGCCTTGTTGTTGCTTGGTGATGCAATCAGCTCATGAGTTGATACGGACCACCCTGCTCCAATGCTCGCTGATACGCTGGGCGCGCCTGTATGCGCTGCAAAAATGCGGAGACTTTTGGCCATCTCGCATCCAATCCGCCACGCGCAGCGGCCGCTTCAATCGGAAAGCTCATTTGCACATCGGCTGCCGTGAAGTCGTTTCCCGCAAACCATTCGGATCGGCTTAGCTCGCCTTCGAGATAGTTTAGATGCTGCAAGATCTGTGGATCGATGAAGCCTTTCTGCGCGCCTTGCGAAATTTTTCGCACCAGCGGCCTCAGTAATGCCGGCAAGGCAGGCGATTTCGGCAAGAACGAAAACACCAACTTCATCAACAGCGGCGGCATCGCCGAGCCTTCGGCAAAATGCAGCCAGTAGGTATAGCGCAAGCGCTCCGGTGTGCCGGCTGCCGGCTGTAAACGGCCCTGGCCGTAGCGATCAATCAGATACTCGATAATCGCGCCCGATTCGGCGACTGTAATATCGTCATCGGTGATCACCGGAGACTTGCCGAGCGGATGCACCGCACGCAATTCAGGCGGCGCCAGCATGGTTTTGGCATCACGCTGATAGCGCACCACCTCGTAGGGCAAGCCCAGTTCTTCGAGCAGCCAAAGAATGCGCTGCGAGCGCGAATTATTGAGGTGGTGGACGCGAATCATGGACGGTCACCCTCTTCTTTTGTGACTTCAATCATGAAGTCTTCCTTGGACAAGCCCATGCTCAAGGCATAGCTGGTCGCAATGTAAATCGACGAGTAGGTGCCGGCAAAGAGGCCGATGAGCATGGCTACGGAGAACCAGTGCAGTGCAGGTCCGCCCACTAGCAGCAAGGCCAGGACCACCAGCGCTACCGTCGCAACGGTCATGATGGTACGGCGCAGCGTTTCCGTCAGCGAGATATCAACAATCTCGATCGGATCGGCTTTGCGCAACTTGCGGAAGTTCTCACGGATACGGTCAAACACCACGATGGTGTCATTGAGTGAGTAGCCAATGAGTGCCAGTACGGCCGCCAGCACCGTCAAATCAAACGGCAAGCCAAAGAGCGAAAACATGCCCACGGTGAACAAAACATCGTGGAACAGCGAAATCACGGCACCGACGGCAAACTTGAAGCGGAAGCGCACGGCGACGTACAACATCATCATGATCAGCGAAAGCGCAATCGCCATCAGGGAATTGGCATAAAGCTCATCACCGACTTGCGAACCGACACTGTCAACTTGCCGAACTTCGGCCGGATTGCCTGCGCTACTAGCTAGGCTGGCAATTTTCAGACCCAGAGTGGTGGCATCACCCGGTTGTGGCGGCAGACGCACGATCACCGAATTGGCATCGCCAAGATACTGCACAACAGCATCCTCGACCTCAGCCGCAGCGAGAGCACGGCTAATTTCTTGCTGCTTTACCGCTTGCTCAAAATGAAGCTCAACGGATGTACCGCCGGTGAAATCGAGGCCCAAGTTCAAGCCCTTGGTAACCAACGAAACAAGACCAACCAACACCACGGCAGCCGAAAAAATGGCCATGCCGCGGCGAAACCGCATGAAACGAATAATCCGGGGCTCAGACATGACGCGTCCTCAAATACTCAAGCGGGTGACGCGACGGCCACCATAAATTAATTGCACGAGGCCACGCGTAAACGTAATCGCCGTGAACATGGAAGTTAGGATGCCGATGGCCAGCGTCACGGCAAAACCCTTGATAGGCCCGGAGCCGATCGAGAACAGAATGATGGCGACAATCAGGGTGGTCAGGTTGGCATCGAGAATGGTGCCGTAGGCTCGATCGTAACCTGCCACAATCGATGACTGCGGCGATAGCCCTCGCCCAAGCTCCTCGCGAATACGCTCGAAAATCAGCACGTTGGCATCCACAGCCATGCCCACGGTGAGCACGATTCCGGCTATGCCGGGCAATGACAGAGCGGCGCCAAGGGTACTCATGACCGCGATCAGCACCGCGACATTAAAGAACAAGGCAATGTTCGCCACCAAGCCGAAAACACGGTAAAAGATCACCATGAAAAGGGCAACCAAGGCGAACCCAACCTGGGTCGAGAGCATGCCCTTGTCGATATTATCTTGGCCCAGGCTTGGCCCCACCGTACGCTCTTCTACGAAGTACATCGGGGCAGCCAATGCACCGGCACGCAGCAGCAGCGCCAGCTCTTGGCCTTCCGCCGGCGAATCGAGACCGGTAATGCGGAATTGCGAGCCCAGCACGGACTGCACAGTGGCCACATTGATCACGCGCTTGTCGATATAAGGCTCACGGACTTCGGTGACTTTGCCAGCAGCATCGGTATCAAAACGAATACGCTGTTTGTTCTCGACAAACAACACCGCCATTTGCCGACCAACATTGTCACGCGTGGCATCTGCCATGAGGCGACCACCGCGGGAGTCGAGATTGATATTCACCTGTGGCTGTGAGAGTTCATCAAAACTGGACTGCGCATTGGTGACGCGCTCACCGGTCACGATCTTGCGCTTTTCGAGCAAGACCGTGCCGCCCTGACTACGCTCGAAACGCTCTGTGCCGGGCGGTGCGGAGAAGCCCTCGGCCGACTCCGTGCTGGTGAAGCGGAACTCAAGGCTGGCTGTACGCCCCAAGATACGCTTAGCTTCAGCGGTATCTTGCAGGCCCGGCAGCTCCACCACAATACGATTGCTACCCTGGCGCTGCACCACGGCCTCGGCAACGCCGAGTTCGTTGATACGATTGCGCAAGGTAGTCAAATTCTGACCGATGGCATAGTCGGTAATTTCACGACGCTTGGCGGGCGTGAAATCCAATGCCAATGTCGGCCCTTCAGCGCCTTCGACTGCTGTGCCCTGAAAATCCGGCAGTTCCGTGCGCAACAAGGCTAGTGCTGCATCTCGGTCAGGCGTGGATGCAAAGCGCACCTCCAAGGCCCCATTGGCCAACTCCGACACGGCGCGATAGCTCAGCTGCTTGTCACGCAGCAGCTTCTTGATATCAACAACATAGCCTTCCTGACGCTGCTCCAGAGCCTTGTTGACATCCACTTCAAGCTTGAAATGCACACCGCCACGCAAATCCAGGCCGAGCTTCATGGGTTTGCCGCCGATGCTGCTGAGCCAGTCCGGCGTGGTCGGCGCCAGGTTCAGCGCCACCACATAATTCTCGCCCAGAGCGCGACGCAAAACGGCCTGTGCCTGCACCTGTGCTTCCGGTGTCTTCAAGCGCAACAGCACGCCCTTGGCCTGAACCTCATCGCCATGATGAACAATTTTGGCTTCATCCAGCGCAAACGCTGCGCGTCTGAGCAGGTCTGCATCCACCGGCACGCTGGCTTGCGCGCCGGAGACCTGCAACGCAGGCTCATCCGGATAAAAATTGGGAATGGCATAAATCGTGCTGACCAGCATAACCACGAAGATCAGGGCATATTTCCAGGCGGGGAAACGCATGCGAACACCTGCAGACACAAAAAAAGAAAACGCCCGATCAGCTCGGGCGCGGGAAAGCTCAGAGGCTTTTCAGCGTACCTTTGGGCAGGCTGGCAACCACAGAGGCTTTTTGTACTTTGACTTCTAGCGAATCATTGAGCGCAACCACGGCGAAATCACCTTCGAGCTTGACGATACGACCGAGCAAGCCGCCAGCGAAAACAACTTCATCGCCCTTCTGCAGGTTGTCGATGAGCGCGCGGGCTTCCTTCTGGCGCTTGGCCTGAGGGCGCCAAAGCAGAAAGTAAAAAATCACCACAAAGCCGACCAGCATGACCAACTGACCCGTCATGGACGGCTGACCAGCAACGGCAGCGCCGCCTTCAGCCATGGCATCAGAAATTAGGAAACTCATTGCAACACTCCAGTTTTAAGGGTTTAGCGGGGGCGTGGGCAGGCCACGTCGGGCATAGAAGTCATCCACGAAGGCCTGCAATCTACCGGTTTCAATAGCCTCACGCAAACCCGCCATGAGGCGCTGGTAATAGCGCAGATTGTGGATGGTGCCGAGCTGGGCACCGAGCATCTCGCCACATTTGTCGAGGTGGTAGAGATAGGCTCGGGTGAAGCCGGTGCAGGCCTCGCAATCACAGTGCGGATCGAGCGAGCCGGTGTCGGTCTTATACTGGCTGTTACGGATGCGCACGATGCCATCGGTGACGAAATAGTGACCGTTGCGCGCGTTGCGGGTGGGCATGACGCAGTCGAACATGTCGATGCCGCGACGCACGCCCTCGACTAAGTCCTCGGGCTTGCCGACGCCCATGACATAGCGCGGCTTGTCTGCCGGCAGATGCTCCGGCAGGAAGTCGAGGATGCGGATCATGTCCTCTTTCGGCTCGCCCACTGACAATCCGCCGATGGCATAGCCGTCGAAACCGATGGCTTCGAGGCCAGCCAGCGACTGCAGACGCAAGTCTTCGTACATGCCGCCTTGAACGATGCCGAACAGCGCATTCGGGTTATTGCCATGCGCCTCTTTCGAGCGCTTGGCCCAGCGCAGCGACAACTGCAACGACTTATCAGCTTCCTGATGCGTGGCCGGATACGGCGTGCACTCATCGAAAATCATGACGATGTCGGAGCCAAGGTCGCGCTGGATGCGCATGCTCTCTTCCGGGCTGAGGAAAACCTTGCTGCCGTCCACCGGCGACTGGAACTTCACTCCTTCTTCGGTGATCTTGCGCAGCTTGCCGAGGCTGAACACCTGGAAGCCGCCAGAATCGGTGAGGATGGGCCCCTGCCACTGCGTAAAATTGTGCAGATCGCCATGCGCCTTGATGACCTCGGTGCCGGGACGCAGCCAGAGGTGGAAGGTATTGCCGAGAATAATCTCGGCACCAATGGCGTGGATGTCACGCGGCAGCATGCCCTTGACCGTGCCATAGGTGCCGACCGGCATGAACGCCGGGGTTTGCACGGTGCCGCGATCAAAGGTGAGCTCGCCGCGACGCGCCTTGCCGTCGGTGGCTTTCAGGATGAATTGCATCAGAACTCCGAAGGCTGGGCCTTGTCATTGGCATCGCAGGCAATGAACATGGCATCGCCATAACTGAAAAAACGATAACGCTGAGCGATGGCCTCGGCATACGCCGCCAGCACCGTTTCGCGCGTGGCCAGCGCCGATACCAGCATAAGCAGCGTCGACTCCGGCAAGTGAAAGTTAGTCACCAAGGCATCCACTAGCTGCCAAGGGTAGCCGGGCGTGATAAATATGCGCGTGTCGCCAGCAAAGGGCTTGAGTCGGGTCACAGCGTTGCTTGGATCACGCTCGACTGGCATGCCATTAGCCAATGACCAAGCGCCAGGATCCGCGCCCTGCCCGGCCCACGCCGCTGATTCCAGCGCACGAACACTAGTGGTACCGACCGCAACAACTCGCCCGCCACGGGCTTTCGCGGCCTGCACCGCCGCCACGGTTTCGGCGCTGACAGTAAGCCATTCGGCGTGCATGACATGATCACGCAGGTCGTCGGCACGCACCGGCTGGAAGGTACCAGCCCCAACATGTAGTGTCACAAAAGCAGTCTCGATGCCGCTTGCACGCAAGGCCGCCAGCAACGGCTCATCGAAATGCAGGCCGGCCGTGGGTGCTGCTACGGAGCCCGCTTCTTGCGCATACACGGTCTGATAGCGCTCCTGGTCCGAGGCCTCGGCGGCGCGACCGAAATACGGCGGCAAGGGCATCTCGCCCAAACGAGCCATCAGGCCCTGCCAGGGCTCGTCGGCAACCAACAGGAATAGGTCGCCAGCGCGCTCACGCATGCGTACGCGGGTGCCATCGGCCAGAATCAGCTCACTGCCGGGCTTGGGTGACTTGCTGGCACGCACATGCGCCAGCGCCTCTTGCGGCGAGGGTAGGCGCTCAATCAGAATTTCCGCCTGACCCCCGCTGGCCTTGTGCGCGAACAGGCGCGCCGGCATCACGCGCGACTGGTTAAACACGAGCAGATCGCCGGCACGCAGCAGTGACGGCAGGTCGCGTATGTGCTGATGGCTCACGGTGCCGCTGTCGGCGCCCAAGCAAAGCAGGCGCGAGGCACTGCGCTCGGGCAGCGGATAGCGCGCGATCAGCTCATCGGGTAAGTCAAAATGAAAATCGCTGCGCTGCATGCCAACTTGCGCTCTGCCGGAAATAAGGGCGCGCAGTATAGCAGGGCTTGACGACCCTATTGACGATCATCACGGCATCGCTATACTGCGCGCACCTTCTCGGGCCGAGATGGCGGAACTGGTAGACGCAGCGGACTCAAAATCCGCCGGTGGAGACATCGTAAGGGTTCGATTCCCTTTCTCGGCACCATTTTTTACCCCCCCCTCTCTGTTAACATATAATTCCCTCAATTCTTGAGTTCGAGTCATGTCTCGTCGTACCGCTTTCGGTCGCAAGAAACGCACACCTTCCGCTCCAACCCCCAGCATTCAAGCACTGCCGCGCGCCGGCGTTGGTGTTCGCCTGATTGCCCTGATGTACGACAGCCTGCTGCTGATCGCACTGGTCGCCGTCATTAATGTCATTGTGATTGCGATTTTCACGCCCTCAGCGGCCTCGACCAGCAACCATGCCGTACTGCTCTCGCCCGCCATCCGCCAAGGCCTGATGTTTCCGCTCAGCTTGGCTGCAATCTTTTGTTTTTATGGCTATTGCTGGACGCGCAGCGGGCAAACTCTGGGCATGCAGACTTGGCGCCTGGAAGTGCGCGACCTCAATGGTCAACGTTTGACTTGGGGGCGAAGCCTGCAACGCTTTATCGCCGCAAGTGCCTTGCCCTTGCTGTGCGCGATGGCTTCATGGTTATTGCATCCGCATGATTTACGCGCACTGATCATCAGTGTTTTCGCTGGCCTGGCAGCCAACTACCTGTGGGCATTGCTGCCGCTCAGTTTCGGGGTTGGCCGCAGCCTTCACGATCAGCTGTCTCACACGGATGTATTGCGCGTACCGGCGGTAGCGAGAAAGCCATATCGCTTTCTCGGCCTGTTTGGCGACAAATCACAGCACTAAGCCGATGTTCAGAGCGTGCTGACATAGTAGAACGTGGCAAGCGCGCCCACCAGGAACAGCGACCACCAGGGCAGATGCGTAAAGGCCCTGAGCAATGGCTGCCAGCGAAGGCTCGGCAGACGCGTCAGGTGCCAGCTTGGCAGCTGTAACTGAGGCAGCTGTAGCTTGGGCCGCTGCTGCAGCCGCTCACGCAAACTCCGGCGTGGCGGCACCGGCGTCTTCAACACCTGCTTGCTGGCGAGCGCCTCCGCCGTCACATCCTGACTTAGGTCATGCCACGCTACTTCAACAGAGTCGAGCATTTGCCGACGCGTCTGCCATGCCTCTTGCGCCGGCAACTCTCCCGCAAGCTGCAACCGCACCAGTTCACGCAAGGCTGCGTTGACTTCCTTGAGATCATCCCGCGCTGCCGTCATGACCTCGCCCTCAGTGCTTGGTTATCGCCGTCGCTATCCACATCCAGAATAACAAAGCTCAAATTGTCGCGACCACCGGCCGCCAACGCTTCAGCAACCAGCTCGCGTTGGGCAGTTTCCGGTTCGTGCGCCAGCCAGTAAGCTAGTCGCTCATCCGCAACTTCATTATGCAAACCATCACTGCAGAGCAGATAGCGGTCGCCAGACTGCACACGCACGATGGCAAAGTCAGGCAGCAGCTCACCATCGCCAATCAGTCGCGTAAGCTCTTGTTCGGCGTCAAGATGATCCCGCGTCAGGCGCGTCAGCTCTTGCTCACGCCAGCGATAAGTGCGCACATCGCCAACCCAGGCCAGCAACCCCCAAGTCTGCGTCAGACGCATCAGACCCAGCGTACAGCCCAGCGTACCGCGCGGGCTTTCCTGCTGGGCAAATTCGTGCAGCTGATCATGTACCGCCAGAATCAAATCTTCGATTTGATCAACAGCATCCGCCAATGACAGTTTCAGCTCCATGTGCTCAATGGCATGTGCCAGCGCGGCACTAGCGACATTGCCGGCATTAATGCCGCCCATGCCATCAATGACCGCCCAAAGGCCGTCATAATCACGACAGACCAGAGCGTCTTCATTTTGTGCCCGCCGATTACCAATATCGGTAGCGGACCATCGGTGCCAGCTGGTCATCGTTATCGCACTCGGTAGATGGCGTATGAGCCGGCCATCAGGCACAGCACAATGGGCAGCAAGGTGGCCCAGAATGGCGAGCCGTGAAACAGCAGGCTGGCAAAACCGGCAGCATCCTGCCCGTAGCGAAACACCAGGCCAACCAGCACACCGGTAATGATGCGCAGCCCCAGCGTGACCGAACGCAAGGGGCCAAAAATGAATGAACAAGCGATCAGCACCATGGAAAAAACCGCCAGTGGGCTCAACGCCTTTTTCCAAAATTGCAGTTCATAGTTGCCAGCATCCAAACCCTGCTTGTGCAGATAGCGTGAATACAAGCGCAAGTCGGCCAGCCCCAGTTGCTCGGGATCAGCAGCGGCAACACGCAGAAAATTGGGTGTTAGGCGAACCGGCCACAAAACCTGCGCCTGTGCAGCGACCTTGCTACTGCCATCCGCTTGGAATTGTGTTGCTCGCACATCACGCAGCTGCCAGCCAGCCTTGCCGAGGTATTCGCCCGTGGCGGCAAAGCTCGCTTCCTGCAACAGGCCTTGATCGTCATAACGATAACGACTGACACCCAACAACTGCCCTTCCGGTGTGACCAACTGAATATTGATGAGCTCCTGACCTTCGCGCTGCCAGTAGCCGTTGATGCGGCCAGGCGTGTAGTCCTGCCCTTGAGCACGTGCCTTCAGAGTCTCTCCACGCTGATCGGTAACCGGCACCACGAATTCGCCCAACGCCAAGCCCATGAGAATGATGGAAAGCGCACCCGCCATGACCCAAGCCACAATGCGTGCAATGCTAATGCCAGCGGCACGCATGACGGTCAGCTCAGAGCTGGATGCGAGCGCACCGAGGCCGACCAGGGCGCCAATCAGTGCCGACATCGGCAACACGGTATAGGCGTGGCGTGGCAGCACATACAGCGTGTAGCGGAAAGCATCAAAGGCGCCATAACTGCCCTTGACGTTGTCAAGCTCACCAATGAAGCTGAATACCAAATCAAGGCCCAGCAACAGTGCTTGCACCAGCAACATGCTGGACAGCACCGTGAGGCTCACATAACGCCCGAGACGACTCATGTTGTGGCACTCACCGCTGCATTCCGGCGCGGTTTGCCATGCAACATGACCAAAGCCAGAAAAAGATAGATGGCATGCACGCCCCAATTTGCGCTGACCGTCAGCGACTCCTTCTCAACACCGTTCTTAACCGCCGCCAGCAACACGATATAGCTCAGATACAAGACGATGGCGGGCAGCAGCTTCAGATAGCGGCCCTGACGCGGATTGACCTTCGCCAACGGCAACGCCAGCAAGGCGATGATAGGCACCATGAACACTAGCGATATACGCCAGCCCCATTCGGCTGACGCCTGCGGGCTATCTTCCCGTATCTGCCACAGGGAGAGTGTCGACAATGCTGCCAAGTTGTTATCCGTAACAGGCACTTCCGTCTGCTTCAAACGCAGACGATAACGCTCAAAGGTCACCCGCTGGTAATCCGCAGCCCCTGCACGCAAGAACCAGCGCTCACCATCGAGCAATTCGACGGTACCCGGCCCGAGCACAGGGTCATTCACGCGGCGCCCTTCACGGGCTCGCACAATAATCTGACGCTCGCCCTCAGCCGCCGCATTGACTGGGGCCGGTCGCGTCTCTAGCAAAACCACCGAGCGCAAGGTGGATTTGTCCGGACTCATGTCGGCATAGAGCATGCGCTCGCCGACACGCTGGAAGCGCCCCGGCTGAATCAGCTCGAAGGTACTGCGATTGGCCTGTTCGGCGTAAATGCGATCAGATTCGGCAACACCGCTGGGCGACCACCACAGCACCATCATCGCGGTCAGCACGGTCATCAGAAGAGTGGTCGGCAGCAACCAGCGAATGACATGACTCGGGCCCACACCGGCAGCCGCCAACACCGCCATCTCGTTGTCGAGATAAAGCCGGCCAAGCGCCAGCAGCAGTCCGATGAACAAGCCCAAGGGCAGAATCAGCTCCAGAAAGCCCGGCAGGCGATACCAGAGCACGGCCGTGAGCAAATCGACGGCGATCTTGCCGTTCGCCGCCTTCTCGAAGAACTGGATGACGCGACTACTCATCAGAATAACCGTGAGCAGACCGGCCACGGCAAAACTGGTCGCCAGCACTTGCGTGGCTAGGTATCGGCGGATGATCACACAGGCATCCTTGATTACAGGTGGATAGATGTCTATTACACTAGCGCGAGATTATCAAACATCGCCCCGGCTTTGTCTTGCCACATGATGTTACCGCCATAACCCTGCATTCTGTCTGGAGAAGTTCATGGAACTCGCCGTCGTCGCTATTGCCACCTCTGCCCTCGCGCTGGACAAGCATCCCGCTATTGTTGTTGCCGTCTCGGGCAAGACCCTCGGTGCCAGTGCTACGGCACTCGATGCCGCCGCTGACGGTGCTCTATCACGAGCCCTGACGCATGCCGGTTTCGACGGCAAACCCGGCCAGACCCTACCGCTGTACAGCCTGCCCGGCATCAAAGCCGGCCTGGTGCTGGTCGTCGGCACCGGCGCGCTGCCGGAGAGCGGCGAGCTGTCATTGCAAGTCTGGCACAAGGTCGCGATGGCCAGCGTGAAGGCAGTGCCGGGCAAGATCGGCAAGGCGTTGTCGACGCTGGCCGAACTGCCGGTGGCTGGCAGCTCGCTGGAGAGTCGTATTAGCGATCTCGCGCGCTTTGCGCTGGAAGCAAGTTATCGCTTCGATAACTACAAGTCGAAGAAGCCGGAGGCTGGCGACCTGCTCACCAAACTGACCTTGGCCATCGCCGACAAAGCTGATCTGAAAATCGCCAAGGACGCTTTGGTCTGGGGCCAGTGCATCGGCACCGGCCAGAGCTTCGCGCGCGACCTCGGCAACCAGCCGCCGAATGTCGCATACCCTGGCTACCTCAGTGAGATGGCGCGCGCACTCGGTGATGACGGCAGCGTTAGCGTGGAAGTGCTCGGCGAGGCTGAAATGCACAAGCTCGGCATGCACTGCCTGCTCTCGGTGTCGGCCGGCTCCGCACACGAAGCCCAGCTGGTGACCATGACCTACAACGGCGGCAAGGCCAAAGATGCTCCGGTGGTGCTAGTCGGTAAGGGCATCACCTTTGATACCGGCGGCATCAGCCTGAAGCCGGGTGCCGGCATGGACGAGATGAAGTACGACATGTGCGGCGCGGCCTCGGTGCTGGGCGTGATGGCTGCAATCAAGCTCGCCAAGCTCAAGCTCAATGTGGTCGGCGTCATTGCCTGTGCCGAGAACATGCCATCGGGCACAGCCACGCGTCCGGGCGACATCGTGAAAACCATGTCCGGCCAGACCGTGGAAATTCTCAATACCGACGCTGAAGGCCGCCTCGTGCTCTGCGATGCGCTGACCTATGTCGAGCGCTTCAAACCAGCCGCGGTGGTCGACATCGCCACCCTCACCGGTGCCTGCGTGGTCGCGCTTGGCAAGGTTGCCTCCGGCCTGTTCTCCACGCAGGACGCCCTCGCCGACGAACTGCTCTCCGCCGGCCAGCGCGTCGATGACCGCGCCTGGCGCATGCCGGTCTGGGACGATTACCAGGAGCTGCTGGACTCACCGTTTGCCGACATCGCCAACATAGGCGGCCCGACCGCCGGCTCGATCACCGCGGCCTGCTACTTGGCTCGCTTCACCAAGGCTTACCCTTGGGCGCATCTCGACATCGCCGGCACGGCCTGGCTGAGTGGTGCACAGAAAGGCTCGACCGGTCGCCCGGTGCCGCTGCTGCTGGAATTCCTGCGCGCCCGCGCGGCGGTCTGAGGCGCTCGTGGAAATCACTTTCTATGTGCTCGCGGCTGACGCGCCCTTGTCGGCGCGCCTGACCACCGCCTGCCGACTCGTCGACAAAGCCTGGCAGCAGAATCGCAAGATCTTGCTGCAGGCAGCGAATCGTGCCGAGGCGGAAGCGCTGGATGAGCTGCTCTGGGCCTTCAAAGCCGAGGCGTTCATTCCGCATCATCTGGTCGGTGACGGCCCAACGCCGCCACCTCCAGTGCGCATCGGCTGGGAGGCGCTGCCGAGTGACAGCCGCGACATCCTGATCAATCTCGGCGCTGACATTCCAGCAGGTTTCGAGCGCTTTCAGCGCGTGATCGAGATCGTCGCCGGCAGCAGCGAAGAGCGCGAGCAGGCACGCGGGCACTGGAAGGAATACAAGCGTCTGGGCTATGCCGTGCAGGCGCATGAACTGAAGGCCTGAGATGAATTGGCTGATGATATTGTCACCGCTGAGTGCCTGGCTGGTGATGCTGGCACTCAGCGCTCGCGCTGCCGGTGAGAGCCAACTGCCGTTCCGACAACTGCTGACAATCCGCCACCTGCTCTGGGCTTACGCCCTGCCCGCCCTGTTCATTCTGTTGTTACAACACTTCAGCCTGATTGACCATCTAGCCAGCCTCGGTCTGCTCATTTGCCTGCTCTCGGGCTGCGGTACGTCCGGCGCAGCCCTGGCGCGCAACACCGGCACCGCATCGGGTAGCGTCGTCGAACTCATGGTGGCCAGTGCCGCTATCGCAATTATTGCCATGCCGCTAGCAACACTGATGTTGCTCGGTGGTCAGGAAGCCGCGCTCAGCGCCTTTGTCGTACTGGCCGCACTGGTGCTGGCGCAATGGCTGCCCTTCCAGCTCGGTCTGGCCTGGTTCCTGCGTCATGCCGCAACACCGGCGCTTGCTGCCAATCTCGAGCGCACGGCCTCGCTGTCGGTATTGCTGCTGATCGCGCTGATCGCTTGGCAGGAGCTACCACGGCTGCCGGAGCATCCGGATATCGCATTCGCTGCCGCCGCTCTGGCACTGCTGCTGGGCCTTGTCAGCCGCCGAGCCACCGCGCCGCATCAGGGTCTGGAAAGTATGGTGGTGATTCGTAACCTGACCGCCGCAACGCTAGTAGCCAGTCAGCTCTCTGCCGCAGCCAGCGTAATGACCGCACTCTGTGCCTTCGGCGTCGTCATGTATCCGGTAGCGCTTCTGCAAGTTTGGCGCGCACGCGTCACACGCAAGGCCATCGCCCCGCTATAATCGGCGTTTTTCCACGCTGCCCCGCCGTCCGTGCCGAGGCAGCCGACCTGTTTTCTGCGAGATCATGATGGAACCGACTTTTAACCCCACCGACATCGAACGCCACTGGGCCGAGCGCTGGGAAGCCGAAGGCTGCTTCAAACCGTCCGGTACCGGCACGCCTTACTGCATCATGATCCCGCCACCGAACGTCACCGGCTCGCTGCATATGGGCCACGGCTTCAACAACGCCATCATGGATGCCCTCGTGCGCTTCCACCGCATGCGCGGCCACAACACGCTCTGGCAGCCGGGCACCGACCACGCCGGCATCGCCACGCAGATGGTGGTGGAGCGTCAGCTCGCCGCCAACGGCGTCAGTCGCCATGACCTCGGCCGCGACAAATTTCTGGAGAAAATCTGGGAGTGGAAGGAGCAGTCGGGCGGCACTATTACCAACCAGATTCGTCGCCTCGGCTCGTCAGTGGATTGGTCGCGTGAGCGCTTCACCATGGATGCCGGTCTGTCAAAGGCCGTGCAGGAAGCCTTCGTGCGCCTGCATGAAGATGGCCTGATCTATCGCGGCAAGCGTCTGGTGAACTGGGACCCGAAGCTGCACACGGCGATCTCCGACCTAGAAGTGCTGTCGGAAGAAAAAACCGGCTCGATGTGGCACTTTAAATATCCGTTAGCTGATGGTAGCGGCCATCTCGTGGTCGCCACCACGCGTCCGGAAACGATGCTTGGTGACAGTGCCGTCGCTGTGCATCCGGAAGACGAGCGCTACACGCACCTGATCGGCAAGATGATCCGCCTGCCGGTGACCGGCCGCCTGATTCCGATCATCGCCGACACCTATGTGGACAAGGACTTCGGCACCGGCTGCGTAAAGATCACGCCGGCGCACGACTTCAACGACTATGAGGTCGGCAAGCGCCACGACCTGCCGCTGATCAACGTGCTCGACCGCGATGCCGCCATCCTCGCAACCTTTGAAATCATGGCCGGCGGCACTTTCGCGCCGCTGCCTGCCGAGACCTGCCCGGCTGCTTTCGCCGGCCTCGACCGCTTCGTGGCGCGCAAGCAGATTGTGGCGCTGGCCGACGCCGAGGGCTGGCTGGAAGAGATCAAGCCGCACGCGCTCAAGGTGCCGACCGGCGACCGTTCCGGCGTGGTCGTCGAGCCCTGGCTGACAGACCAGTGGTACGTGAAGGCTGCCGTGCTCGCCAAGCCGGCGCTGGAAGCCGTCGAGGACGGCCGCATCAAGTTCGTGCCCGAGCAGTACCAGAACATGTACTACGCCTGGATGCGCGACATTCAGGACTGGTGCATCTCGCGTCAGCTCTGGTGGGGCCACCGCATCCCGGCCTGGTACGACAACGAAGGCCGCGTCTACGTCGGTCGCGATGAGGCCGAGGTGCGCGCCAAGCACGGTCTCGCCGCCGACTTCGCGCTGCGTCAGGATGACGACGTGCTCGACACCTGGTTCTCGTCGGCACTGTGGACCTTCTCCACGCTCGGCTGGCCGGACAAGACGCCAGACCTCAGCATGTTCCATCCGACCAATGTGCTGGTCACCGGCTTCGACATCATCTTCTTCTGGGTCGCACGCATGATCATGATGACCATGCACTTCATGAAGAATGAGGATGGCACGCCGCAAGTCCCGTTCAAGACCGTCTATGTGCACGGCCTGGTGCGCGATGGCGAAGGCCAGAAGATGTCTAAGTCCAAGGGCAATGTGCTCGACCCGCTCGACATCATCGACGGCATCGCGCTCGATGACCTCGTGGCCAAGCGCACCACCGGCCTCATGCAGCCGAAGATGGCTGATCGGATCGAGAAGGCGACGCGCAAGGAATTCCCGGACGGCATCCGCGCTTTCGGCACCGATGCCCTGCGCTTCACCAACTGCGCGCTGGCCTCTACCGGCCGCGACATCAAGTTCGACATGAACCGTGTCGAGGGCTATCGCAACTTCTGCAACAAGCTCTGGAACGCGACGCGCTATGTGCTGTCGCAGACCGAAGGCCAGGACGTAGGCCTAGATGAGTCGCTGCCTCTGGCACGTTCCGTAGCCGACCGCTGGATCATCTCGCGCTTGCAGGAGACCGAGGCGGCCGTCATCGCGTCGATGCAGGAGTACCGCTTCGATCACGTCGCGCAGACCATCTACGACTTCGTCTGGAACGAATACTGCGACTGGTATCTGGAGCTGACCAAGCCAGTGCTGGCAGCGGAAACAACCGCCAGCGCCGACGAGCAGCGCGCGACTCGCCGCACTCTGGTGCGCGTGCTTGAAGCCATCCTGCGCATCACTCACCCGCTCATGCCCTTCATCACCGAAGAGATCTGGCAGCGTGTGAAGCCGCTGGCCGGCATCGAGGGCGAGTTCCTCATGCTGGCGCGCTTCCCGGAGCCTGATCTGTCACGAGTAGATGCCGAGGCGGCGACCGAAGTGGCGTGGATTCAACAGGTCATCGCCGGGGTGCGTAACATCCGTGGCGAGCTCGGTATATCACCGGGTAAACCGCTGGCGCTGCTGGTGACCAATGCTTCCACGGAGGATGCCGCCCGCCTCGACCGCCAGGCTGCTCTGCTGCGTTTTGTGGGTCGCCTCGAAAGCATTAGCGTGGTCGCCAGTGAGGTGGAGCTTCCGCCGGTATCGACGGCACTGGTCGGCAATATGACGCTGGGCGTGCCCTTGGCCGGGCTGATTGATGTGGCCGCCGAAATGACGCGCTTAGACAAAGAAATTGCTCGACTGGCGCAGGAAGTCGCCCGCGTGGAAGCCAAGCTCAGCAATGAGTCGTTTGTGGCACGCGCACCTGCTGATGTTGTGGCGAAAGAGCGCGAGAAAATCGCCGACAACCAGCGTGCTCAAGCGGCACTGGCGGCACAGCGCGAGAAGATCGCGGCTCTCGCCTAAGGTAATGGGGCGATTCTGTGTGGGGCGGCCTTGGTTCGCCCCACACAGAGTCCGATTAGAGGACAGCCCAACCCTTGACCCCCAGCTCTTTGCCTATACCCGCCATGATCCGCTCCATCCCTTCAATAAGCTCCTGCTCAGGCTGCTTAAAGTCGGTTGCTATCCAGCCATGGCAAAGATGAATAATGGCGCCAACCATACCTTTTGCCATGATTCTGAAGACGATATCCGAAGGAGCATCCTGCACCAGGAAGGGTCTCGTAAAGTCGATCAATAACTTCACGAAATCGTCATAGCGCTCACCAAAGATGTGATTTAACTGCCCGCGCACCGACATAGCCTCAATCATCAACAAACGGCCTTTTTCGGGGTGCCGCTTCACAAAACCAAAAGTCGCAGTAAGCCCAGCGCGAACCAGCTGTCGCGCATCCTGCAGGTGCGGCAGGGTCGCTATCAATATGGCTTGCAGGAACTCTTGAGTGACTGACTCATAAGCCGCCATGAGCAGGCTTTCACGACTCGAAAAGGCCTCATAAAAGTAGCGCTTGGTGAGCCCAGCCTCAGCGCAAACGGCATCAATGGTGACCGCCGCAAAGCCGTCGCGGCCAATCAGTGCCACACCGGCGTCAATCAATTTTTTCCGACGTTCAAGCTGGCGCTGTGCTGCCGCCATGCCGGCATAAGGACGCCCACGCTTGCCTGTAGCGGCGGGCGAATTGGATTCCGTTTCAGCAATAGGAACTGTCATAGCGGCTACATAAAGAAAGTTGACACTGGAAAGTATCACATTTATTCTGACACTTCGGCGTATCAAAATAATAAATCAACGGCCCAACGCATCCGAATAAGTAGGTATTCAAGCCATCATGACTTCTCGAGTTTCAACGTTCAGCTCGCTGATCTTTCCTGCGCTGGCGTTTGCTTTACTAACGGCGTGTAGCGATCGCCCCAGTCAAAACCAGGCTTCCGAAAATCGCCCTGCGCCATCGCTCGCGAAGCCCTGCACGCCTGTTTCGGATACCAACGGACAAACCATCGTGACGTCCTGGAAAAATGCCCCCAGTGACGCCCTAATCACCCACCCGATTTCAGGGCTCTCAGTTCGCCAGTCCTTCGCACCCCACTGGCCAGGACAGACCGTACGCCTACGCATCACCAATCGCTACTCAAACCTGCCGGTAGTGCTTGATCGCGTGCATGTGGCTCGCGAACGCACGCCGGGCAGCGCCGATGTAATTCCGGACAGTCAGTGCTTGTTAACGTTTGATGGCCAATCCCAAGTCACCCTGAAGCCCGGTGAAACGCGCGTCAGTGATTGGACCCACTATGCGATTACCCCCTTTGAACGAATTAGCATCAGTTTTCATGCTCCAGGCCTCACGCCGCAAGTCACGCGCCACTTGGGGGCAAATGAGTTTGTTTATCTCAGTACACCCGGGGATCATGCCGCCGACGCTAGCGGTGCCGCCTATCAGCAATCGCCTGAGGGCTATACCAGCAACTTCCTGGTCATTGAGGCCCTAGAGGTGTTGAGTCGCCCGAGCGTGAAAACACTGGTCGTTGTGGGGGACTCGATTACAGATGGCTCTGACTCCACCACGAGCTTCCTCGGTAACCCAGGCCCTGGCATGACCGCCACCGATCAACGCTATCCGGATCATTTACAGCGCCGCATTCTCAAAGCAGGGCTTCCCATCGCTGTCGCCAATGCAGGCATTGGCGGTAACGAGCTGCTAAACGATGGCTGGTTGCCACAGTTTGGGCCAGCCCTCGTGAAACGACTGGATACTGATGTACTGGAAACCGCCGGCGTCAGTCATGTCCTGCTCATGATTGGCACGAATGACTTTGGCAACCCGCATCTTGGCGCGGCCCCCACCTCGGCGGAGTTAATTGCGGGCCTGAAAACTGTGGTGGAGCGCGTTCAAGCGGCTGGCCTAAAAATTGTGTTGGGCACCATCCCGCCAGCAGAAGGCACAGTCTGGGACGGCCTCCCCGTTTTAGGCGCGACCCCTTTGCATGTGCAAATCATGCACGGCAGCGCAGAGGCTCGCCGGGGCCGTGATGAAACCAACGCGTGGATTCGTCAGCAAAAATTGAGTGACGGGGTAGTAGATTTCGAGGCCTGCCTTAGTGATCCAGATCGGCCGGGTTATCTAGCACCTCAATACAACAGTGGCGACAACTTGCACCCCAGTCCGCTGGGCTATGCAGCCATGGCCGATTGCGTAAATTTGAATTTATTTAGCGGAGCGTAAAATGATGAGCCCGACCTTTCTTGCAACCTTGCGACCAAAAATACGAACCATGCGTTGGTCGCTGCTCTTTTGCGCGTCACTGCTTCCCTTCGCTTTAAGCTCCTGTAATAGCGAAAAAGAGACCGCTGCCAGTCGCCAAGCCGCTTCGTCGCAGTTGGTCATGGGTGAGCAAATGCTCACGCTCAAGTCCGCGTCGGGTCGCGTCGAAATTGATCGCAACCCCCTGCAAGTCCGATTTTTTAATGCACAAAATGCCTTGGTGCTTAAACAGGCAAGCTCCCCCGCTGGCCCGTTGCAACCCGGGCTTGTACTGGATCAACCCGCAGGCGGCAATCTGATTCAAGACCAACTCTTACATGCCCCGTTCAGTTATTTGCTGGGCGCCTCCGTATCGCCCCAGTTACGCGCCACGCCGTGGGTAGGGAACTACATCACTCAAGCACTGGTCGGCGTTCAGTTTCACGGCACCCAAGTCACTGCGGCGAAGGCTATTCCTCGCGGCGTTGAACTCACCATTGCCACCAATGACCCGACGGGTCGCATCATTACCGCGCGCATTGTTGAAGACGAAGCCTCCAGTTTCGCAGTGAGCGTCTCCGTCACGCCTTCTGCCGGCGTAGCATTTATCGCCGACAGCTTTGCCCTGAAAGCGGATGAGTCCTTTCATGGTTTTGGCGGCCGCCACAACGCGGTTAACCAGCGCGGCAAGTCGTTGACCAACTTCATTCAGGCACAAAATGTGGGTGCTGGACCCGCGGCGCCTGTTGCGGACCCACTCTCCGGCAGTGGCCATTCGTTTATGTTTCCCTCCGGTGAAGACTCGGCCTATTACATCTCCACTGCCTTTGCTTCAACCGGGGGTTATGGCTTCTTTTTGGATAGCACCAAACCCTCGCGCTACAACCTAGGCGCCGCGAATCCAGATGCCTGGCAAGTCAACACTGCGGGCTCTGAAATGACCTATCTGGTCATTCCCGGCAGCTTGCCTGGGATTGTAAAAAGTCTATCGAGCATTCAAGGGCGGCACCGAGTGCCCGACCCAGCCGACCTAGGCCCAACGCTGTCTCGTGCCGTGCGCGTACTCTCTGCCGAGGCTGATACCGCCGAGACCTATGAAGCCAAGATACGCGATGACTTAAAGCGCATTGACGCAGACAAGTTGCCGATTAAGGGTTACGTCTTTGAAGGCTGGGAAATTCTTCCCCGTGAGACCAGCCGAGAAATCATCCAAACATTGCATAAGCGCGGCATTCGCGCCTATTTGTATATTCGCAACTATGTGGGCATTGACCCCGCCAATACCGAGCGCCAAGAAACCTTTTTGGAGGCGATTACGAACCGCTATGTCACCACAGACCGCTTGGGCCTGCCCTACCTCTTTGGCACGCCATTTGGTGGTGTCGGTGCTGCCATCGACTTCACTAATCCGGAAGCGGCGAAGTGGTGGCAAGGTCGCATCCGTGAAATGGTGCTTGACCTAAGCGCCGATGGATTCATGCAAGACTTTGGCGAACACATTGCGCTGGATATGCATTTTCACGATGGCAGCACCGGCGAAACCATGCATAACCACTACCCCACGTTATTCCATAAAACCACGCGTGAAGTGCTGGATGAAGTCGAGAAAAAGACAGGCCGCAAGGTGTTTTTCTGGACTCGCGCAGGTTACTCCGGTCGCAAAGGCAGCTCTGCCTATGAGTCGGCCAACTTCCCTGGCGATGAAACCAGTGACTGGTCACGCGCCTCCGGCATCGCCTCACTCACCACCGACATGTTGAGCCGAAGCGCGACGGGCTCCTATGGTTTCAATACCGATATTGGCGGCTACTTTGACTACCATGTGGGCGCTGCGGATGCGGAACTGTTTACCCGCTGGTCATTCTGGGCCGCGTTATCGCCTGTTTTCCGAGTGCATAACTCATCCAGCAACGGCGTGCGCATGCCTTGGTTCTACGGCGATCAAACCTTAGCGCATTGGCGCAAAGCAGCCGACTTACACCTAGCTGCAGCCCCCTTAATCATGCGTTTGTGGAAGGAAGCGCAAGAGACCGGCATTCCACCGACACGCGGTCTCTGGTTCCACTACCCAGACGATGCCCGCGCGCGCTCAGAAGACCAACAGTGGATGCTGGGGCCAGATGTGATCGTCGCGCCGGTTGTTACCCAAGGCGCGGTCACACGGCAGGTTTATTTACCCAAGGGCTGCTGGCAACATGTTGATACCGGTCGAGAGTTTAAGGGGCCAGCCGATGTCACCGTACCGGCGCCTCTGAACTCGCTGCCCTACTTTTTTAAGTGCGGCAGCAAGCCTTTCTAGGCTGAACGGCAGATTCAGACTGAGTCAAATCTAACAATAAAAATAACTAAAGTTGGCCTTATGAACATAATCAAACCACTGCTGCTAGCCCTGCTACTCAGTGGTTGCGGCTTTAACAAAGAAGAGAGCTCTTCTGCGCCAGCAACCCCTGCACCCGCGCCGACAGCAGCGAAAACGGTCATTCAAGAAGACTATGTGACAGTTAGCGATGGCGTTCGACTACGCTATTACCTCGAGTACTTAGAGGGCGCGGAAAAAGGTCCGGTGCTTCTGCAATATGATGGCTATAGCGCCGGGACCGGCCCCGACTTTGGCTCGTTGCCGGATCTCAAAGCTAGGCTACTGCCCAAAGGCTATCGCTTTTTAGGGGTATCGATACGGGGCACTGGTTGCTCCGGGGGTGGCAACTTTGATCTGTTCTCGCCGCAATGGGCCAAAGATGGTGCCGAGATCGTAGAATGGGCCGCTGCACAGCCCTGGTCGAACGGCGTGATCGGCATGCTCGGTTACTCTTATCCCGGAATCATGCAACTGTTTACGGCGGCAGAGCAGCCACCTCACCTGAAGGCCATTGCCCCAGCTAATGTCCTCACCGATTTGTATGCCGATGTGGGCGCGCCCGGCGGCATTCTCAACGCCACTTTTGCCAGCTTGTTCACCGCACAACAAGAGGCACCCAGTTTTGCCGCCGTGCCCACCGCCGTGCTCGCGAGTGATGCTGAGTGCGCCACCAATCACATCACAAACCTTGCTTCCTACCGCTCATTTGCGGTGGAGGGCTTGCTCAACGGCACCTATCGCGATGATGCCTTTGACTACGACAAACGCAGCGTAAGTCGACACTTATCGAAGATCACCGTACCCATGCTGAATGTGCTGTATTGGCAGGACGAACAAACCGGTTCGCGCATGGGAGGTTTTATCCAACCCGGGGGCTTTTTCGACAAAACCAAGCTCGCCAATGTCTGGACGTTATGGTCCAACGGCAATCACGACTTTACCTACCACAACAAGACCTACATCGACCTTGCTGAGAAATTCTTCGACCACTATTTGCGCGGACAGACAAATGGCTGGGAACGTACGCCACACATTCAAATCCTGCACGAAGTTCGAGTAGACGATGAGAAGCCGAATTGGATCACCACTTATAACGAGCTGCCCAAGCCTGAAGCCAGCACATTCTATCTCGGTGCTAACGGCACGTTGACCCGTCCAAAAGCCCAAAATGCGGCCTCCACGAACTACCTGCACCCCTCACTTTCACCCGGCATAAATCCCTTTCCGGGCGGGCTGCCCATCCCCACACTGCTGCCCAGTTTAATTCCGGTGGAAATCCTCGATGGACTATGGCAAGTGCCCGCATCGCCATTGCATCAAGCCGTTTTTACGACCGAGCCCTTCACTCAGGATGAGCAATTCCTAGGGGCTGGCAGTGCCGATTTATGGTTGAGCAGCACCTCTAACGAAATCGATGTGCAAGTGACGCTTTCTGAAATACGGGCCGATGGCCAAGAGGTCTACATCCAGCGCGGCTGGCAGCGGGCGTCGAAACGAAAGCTCGATGACAAGCTCTCAACGGCTACACATCCCGTACCGACCTTCCTTCGCCAGGATGGCGCGGTACTCACCCCCGGCGAAGTGGTTGAGGTTCGCGCTGAAGTTTTGCCGTTTGCTCACCGCATACGCAAAGGCAGCGCCTTACGCCTGATTATTGATACCCCGTCCCCAATCACAGGCGACTGGGGGTTTTTAATCTCACTCATTCCTAGCGTGAACACAATTTATCACGCCAAGGAACAGCCATCGAAACTAGTATTAGGTCGCGTGGAAGCAGCGCCCAACGTACCGCCAGCTCCAGCTTGTGGCAATTTGCTGAGTCAGCCCTGTCGCTAAGTAGTGTAGTAGCCTCATGAACCTGCCTAGGAAAGTGAGGCCGTATCGTATGGGTTCGCTGGTCGGCTCACCGTTCATCGCGGCGTGCTGTAACGACTGCTAATGTCACATAGACATTTAGTTTCCCTGTGCAGAAACTGTATAAGATGACTGCTTCATATCGTAATTATTGAAAAGTGGAGGCGGCTTAAACATCCCGTGGCGAACGAAGACCAGCATTACAGGAGCTACATCATATGAATACTCCCTCAAATACGTCCGGCCAATGTCCGGTCATGCATGGCAGCAACTCGATCAGCGGCCAGTCAGCCACAGCTTGGTGGCCGGAAGCCTTGAATCTGGACATTCTGCATCAGCACGACAGCAAGACCAATCCGCTGCCAAACTTTAACTACCGTGAAGAACTCAAGAAGCTGGATGTCGCCGCGCTCAAGCGTGACCTCACCACATTGATGACCGACAGCCAAGACTGGTGGCCGTCAGACTGGGGTCACTACGGCGGCTTAATGATCCGCATGGCCTGGCACTCGGCTGGCTCCTACCGCGTGGCGGATGGACGCGGTGGTGCCGGTAGCGGCAACCAGCGCTTTGCACCACTGAACTCCTGGCCAGACAACACCAACCTCGACAAGGCTCGACGCCTGCTCTGGCCGATCAAGCGAAAGTACGGCAACAGCCTGAGCTGGGCCGACTTGATCATTCTCGCCGGCAATGTTGCCTACGAATCCATGGGTCTGAAGACCTTCGGCTTCGGCTTCGGTCGCGAAGACATATGGCACCCGGAAAAAGACATCTACTGGGGTGCCGAGAAGGAATGGCTGGCACCTAGTGGCAGCGAGAACAGCCGCTACTCGGGCGAACGCGACCTAGAGAACCCACTGGCGGCGGTTATGATGGGGCTGATCTACGTCAATCCGGAAGGCGTGGACGGCCAGCCCAACCCGCTCAAGACAGCGCAGGATATACGGGTAACGTTCGAACGCATGGCCATGAACGACGAGGAGACCGTGGCACTGACGGCTGGCGGACATACCGTTGGCAAGGCGCATGGCAATGGCAGTGCCGCCAACCTCGGGCCAGCACCTGAGGCCGCCGATGTACATGAGCAAGGCCAGGGCTGGAACAATCACACCACCCGTGGCATCGGTCGCGATACCGTGACCAGCGGCATCGAAGGCGCTTGGACCACGCATCCAACGCTGTGGGACAACGGTTATTTCAAGCTGCTGCTGGGCTATGAGTGGGAGCTCAAGAAGAGTCCGGCGGGTGCCTGGCAATGGGAGCCGGTCAACATCAAGGAAGAGGATAAGCCGGTCGATGTTGAGGATCCGTCCATTCGCTGCAACCCGATCATGACCGATGCTGACATGGCCATGAAAATGGATCCGGCATATCGCGCGATATCCGAACGCTTTTACCAGGACCCCGCGTACTTTTCGGAGACCTTCGCTCGCGCCTGGTTCAAGTTGACTCACCGTGATCTGGGGCCGAAGAGTCGCTACGTCGGGCCCGAGGTTCCGTCGGAGGACCTGATCTGGCAAGACCCGGTGCCCGCCAGCAACCGCGACTACGATGTGGCTAGCCTGAAAGCCAAGATCAGCGCCAGCGGCTTGTCTGTTAGTGACATGGTGAGCACTGCTTGGGATAGCGCCCGTACTTATCGTGACTCTGACAAGCGCGGCGGCGCCAATGGCGCGCGTATTCGGCTTTTGCCTCAGCAGAACTGGGCAGGCAATGAGCCGGAGCGGCTGGCACGCGTACTGCGTGTGCTCGAAGGCATTGCCGCTGATAGTGGTGCCAGTGTCGCCGATGTCATCGTGCTCGCTGGCAATATCGGCATTGAGCAAGCTGCGCGCGCGGCAGGTCACGACATCCGTGTTCCATTCGCGCCAGGACGCAGTGACGCACGCCAAGACCAGACTGATATCGAGTCCTTCGGAGTACTTGAGCCTGTCGCCGATGGCTTCCGTAACTGGTTGAAGCAGCACTACACCGTCAAGCCTGAAGAGCTCTTGCTCGATCGAGCTCAACTGTTAGGGCTGAGTGCGAAGGAAATGACTGTGCTCATCGGTGGCTTACGCGTGCTCGGCACCAATCATGGCAACACATCACACGGGGTCTTTACCGATCGCGTGGGGGCGCTGACCAACGATTTCTTCATCAACCTGACTGACATGGCAAACCTCTGGCAGCCAACAGGGAAAAACAGCTACAACATCGTGGATCGCAAGACGAGTAACGTGAAGTGGACCGCCACACGAGTGGATTTGGTGTTTGGCTCCAACTCCGTGCTGCGTGCCTACAGTGAACTCTATGCCCAAGACGATAGCCGCGAGAAGTTTGTGCTGGACTTCGTGGCGGCGTGGACCAAGGTCATGAACGCGGATCGCTTCGATTTGTCATAGGTTTCGATGGCCTTGCCTAGACCCCGCCTGCACAGCAATTGAAGTGCAGGCGGGGCCCAAGCGCGCCAAGCTACACGCCGACAGCAGTTATGCAACAACGCCCTTTCGAACCGCCCTTTATCCTTCTCGCTTAGAATTTTTCTGGCCGTAGCACGTCGATACTGCTCACGAACAAGATCATGGCGTAATTGTGGTAGTTGCGCTCACCACGCTGGCAACGTGGCGTAGTAATTTGAGCGCGGTAGCTTTTTTTAAAATATCCTTTCGAGCTCAAGTTGCAGCTGGCTGACCCAACGACGTAGCTTGGTCAGCAGAGCCTGTGGAGCAATTTTAAGTTAACGTCAAGCTGGGCCGAAATGCCTCTACAAGTGGCGATAAGTCAAAATGAAGGCAGGCATCTAAAATGACGACAATTGGCACTCCCCTGATGTGGTCCCTGTTCGGACTGTTCGTTCTGTTGGCGCTGACCATTGACTTCTTGGTACTCAACCGCCAAGGCGCACACAAAGTTTCAATGCGCGAAGCCGGCATTTGGTCCTTGGCCTGGGTGGCGCTTTCCTTCGTCTTCGTCGGCTGGATGTGGTGGCACCTAGGAGGCCTCGACAGCGATGGTGTCGGCCGCGAGCTAGCCAACACCAAGGCAGTGGAATTCATCACCGGCTATCTGATCGAAAAAGCATTGGCGATAGATAATATCTTTGTATTCCTAATGCTGTTTACCTACTTCGCCGTACCGCCGGAACTCCAGAAACGCGTGCTGGTGCTGGGCGTGCTGGGCGCGCTGGTGCTGCGGGCGTTAATGATTTTTACGGGTGCCTGGTTGATCGCCAAGTTCCACTGGATTCTCTATTTCTTCGGCGCTTTCCTGTTGTTCACGGGCATCAAGATGTGGTGGGCGGCAGGCAAGGAGCCCGACTTAGAGGCCAATCCCGCGCTGAAATGGCTGCGCCGCAAGATTCGCATAGCCCCAAACTACGATGGCGAGAAGTTCTTCACCCGGATCGATGGTGCCCGCGTAGCCACGCCGCTGGCTATCGTCGTTGTACTGATTGGCGTTGTAGATATGGTTTTCGCGGTCGACTCAATTCCAGCGATCTTTGCGATCACCACCGACCCCTTCATTGTGCTGACCTCGAATGTATTCGCCATTCTCGGGCTGCGTGCAATGTACTTTTTGCTCGCCGGCGTGCACGAACGATTCCACCTGCTGAGCTATGGCCTTGCGTTGGTACTGGTCTTCATCGGCATTAAAATGTTGATCATCGACATTTACAAAATCCCGGTCGTCTGGTCGCTATTGTTCACCTTGCTTATCCTCACTGCGACCATGCTGCTGTCGCTGTACATTAAGCCACGCGGCAAGAGTGGCAGCGCTTATCCGTTCGCAGCCAAGCCAGAGTCAGACGACGCTGATTCGAAATCCAAACCCACCTGAGCCTCACTCAAAAATTGCATCAATGGCGACCATTGATGCAAGCAAGTGGTGGCGTCAGATCGTGAGCCGGTTTATGAGCATGCGAATAGAAATAAAATTACGGCGGTATCACAGTTATGGTTTTTGCCGTTACTCAAAGTGGCTGATGACCTTTCAGACCGATTACTTTCACGGGAAATTGCTGGCCACGATAGAGCGGCAACTGCTGCTCGGTTTCTTGAGCATCAAAGGCGTCGGCCTGCGAGGCAATACTCACCAAACCGAAAAAGCCTTTGCTGTTGGGCACTTTCTCTGACATGAATTTCACTTTTTCATTCCAGCCCTCTGGCATAGGCGCATCCAGATGAGGAGAACGCAGCCCCTTTATGACAATCCAGTTAGGGTGACCCTCAGCGCCTCTGAACCAAATGGCAGGAGCTCCTTGTGGATCTACTTCTGAAGCAAGTACTTCAAGTTCATGCTTCTGCAAATGCATCAACATACCTTGCGTTGCACAGCGCTGCAGCTCCCAATCTGAAATCACAACCTCTTCATCATCGACTAATGCCGCCGGGTCAAGTGCAGTGGTGAAATCCAAGGCGTAAAGGCTAAAGCCAACACCGAATGGCAACCAGTTTCCGGCACTGTCACGCTTCATTAGCATCAAGCAAGCAATCCCATTTGCCTCGGCAGCAAGCTCCTCCAACGCTTCAAGAGATCCAGGACTTTCCACATCCTCATCAGCCGTTGCGACCAAGATGAAAAAGATCCGATTACCGATACGGAACGATAAATGATCACGGAATGGAAAGTTAAAATCTGTCCGCAGCCAGTCGAGCTGATCTTCACCTGTAATTTGAAGATGCTTTCGGGCCGCCATGTACATGTCGATGAACTCACGGCTAACTTCGGGCAATTTGATCTCTTGCATTGCGTTCCTGCTTATTTTGAAGGGTCCCTAGCGATGCTAGAAGTGTAGCGAAATCCAGACTGACCGCATCAGCTCAACGATGGTTTGGCACCGGCGGTAGCGGAAGAAAAATCAGTCGCTCCAAATTGAGCGGGCTTTTCCCAATCGGGCTAGGTCGGACAATTCAGCTCAGCGGTACACCTTGTCATGATCGCCAATTTCCACCGGCACAATTTCATCACCGGCAATCAAGAAGTGAATGACCACTCGATAGCTCAGATTGATCGAAACAGAGTGTAATTCACTCATCCGGCCTTCAAGTTTGTGCAGGCGTAGTGACGGATGAAATGGATCCAGCTCCACCAAGCGCATAGCCTTTTCATATTGGGCAAGCAAAGTCGGGTGCCGCTTGAAGAACTTGGTCGCTCGACGGTTATAGGCGTCGGTATAGGTGATGCGGTACCGACTCATGCGGTGATCCGCTTGATGTGGTCAGCCACACTTTCGCGATGAACGCGACCAGCTTCCAGATCACGCTTAGCTTCTGCTAGGGCGGCGTCCAGCTCCAGCTCGCGCAGGCGATCGTAGGCATCGATCGTCAACACCACATAGCGAGCCTGGCCACGCACGGTGATGATGGCTTCGCCATATTCGCTCACCGCATCATCCAGTAAGGGAACGCCTTTCACTTTCAGGTCATTGGCAGTGATAGCTTGCATAGCGAACTCCAAATAGCACGATCAATAAGTGCTATTTAGTGTACTCCAGTGAATGCTAAGGGACAAATACGCAGCACTTATCAAGGTAGTAGTGGTCAACTTTTCCCGGACATTGCTTTAGCTAAGATACTGTTTTTGAAGAAAATATATGGTGCCGGCAAGAGGAGTCGAACCCCCGACCTTCGCATTACGAATGCGCTGCTCTACCAACTGAGCTATGCCGGCAGCACCGCAGACTGGCGTCTGTGTGGGCGGCGATGATAACGAGCTGGGTCGGTACTGACAAGCATCCGTAACCGCTTTGCCCGACCCATAAATATTTCGTAGCTGCCCTAGCGAAAACGTCATTTGATTCCTAATCTTTTGTGCAGAGCAAGGCGCTCTGTGCAATGCCATCTCGGCGCTGCACCATGGCAAGGAGGCCATCCCATGACTTATGCAAACCTCGCAGCACAAAAAGGCTTCAGCTTGATTGAGCTGATGATCGTCGTGGCCATCGTCGGCGTATTGTCGGCAGTGGCCATCCCGCAATATCAAAACTATGTGGCACGCGCCAAATGGTCCGTGAACCTGAGCCAAATCGAACCGCTCAAGCTGACCATTTCGGAGTGTCTGCTGGAAAACGGCATGACCAGCACGGCCTGTGACAGCAGTGCCGAGATCCAGACAACACTGCCACAACCCAAGTATGTGACTAGTAATGGCGTCACGCTGAGCAGCACCGGTACCACCCTGACAGTGTCCATGACCGGCAATGCCGAGGCAGGTTCCTGCAAGATCGAAATGCAGGTCGATACCAGCTCTGGAGATGCCATCTGGACAGGCAAGACCGTCGCCAATGGCACCGCAACTCCTTGTACAAAACAACAAACGGGCTTACCAACTTAAGGTCATCACCATGACTCTGATCTTGTCGGAAGGGCTGGTCTTGCCGAGACAAGATCAGGAAGTGGTGCCGTGGGTAACATCACTACTGCAACGCGCGCAGCAGCTTGGGGCATCTGATCTGCATATCGATCCGCAAGCCCAAGGCGCCTGCCTGCGCTTGCGCATCAATGGTCTGCTGCAAGACTGGCTGGATGTGCCTGCTGCCTGGCAGCCACGCTTGGTATCGCGCCTGAAAGTCATGGCGCAAATGGATCTCGCTGAAAAACGCTTGCCGCAAGATGGTCGCCTAGTCGATGGCGGCCAAGGTCTGAGCCATATTCGCGTTGCCAGCCTGCCCACGCTGCATGGCGAAAAGCTCTGCCTACGGCTAGCTGATTCAGGGCAAATGCCAACCCTGGCAGCACTGGAGTTGCCCGATTCAACACAGGCGGCACTGCTACAGAGCCTGGCCCGTCCGGAAGGCTTGATTCTAATCACCGGCCCGACCGGTGCCGGCAAGACCACAACGCTCTATGCCTGCTTGCAACATCTCAACGTCAGGCATCGCCACATCGCTACCGTGGAGGATCCGGTCGAGCGACTCTTGCCGGGCATCAATCAAACTCCGATACAGCCGCGTATCGGCCTGGGCTTTGCGCAAGTGCTGAAAGCCTTGTTGCGACAAGATCCCGATGTGCTCATGGTCGGTGAAATTCGTGATCGCGATACGGCCGAAATGGCCATTCAAGCCGCCGAAACCGGCCACTTGGTGCTCTCAACGCTGCATTCGGGCTCTGCCACCGAAGCACTGACACGACTGCGCCACTTGGGCTTGCCTGGCTACCTGCTCGCCGACTGCTTACGGCTGGTGGTCACACAGCGCCTGATACGTCGCTTGTGTCCGCACTGCAAGCAGGCGGATACAGATGGCTTTATCGCCAGCCATGGCTGCATCCATTGTCAGCAAGGTCATCATCAGCGCCTGGGCCTTTTCGAGCATATAGAAATGTCACCCGCACTGGCCCAACTATGCATTCAGGGCGCAGATCGGCAGTCGCTACAAGCCTGTGCTGCCCAAGCTGGATGGCCTACATTACGCAGCAGTGCCGAGGCGATGTGGCAGCAAGGCGAAGTCAGCCGTAGCGAGCTATTGCGCGTGCTAGGCAATGAGTAGGCCAAAGTCAAAATCAGCCACCGCGCTCCAGCAGCAACACTGGCTGCAACAACTGGCAACCTTGCTGAAAGCCGGCATTGCCTTGCACCCGGCGCTTAAACTGTTAAGCCTCCAGCAGCCAACAGCACAGCAGAGCTACTGGCAGCCCGTCATCACCGGCATTGAGCAAGGCCAGAGCCTGTCTTCCGTGTTGGCGCAACAAACCGGCTTCCGAGCCAGCGATATACAGCTCATCGCCGTCGCCGAGCTTTCCGGCCAGCTTGATGTGCAACTGGAGCGGCTGGCCCACGGGCAGGCTCGACGGTTACAGCTGCAAAAACAGGTGCGCAGCGCCATGCGCTACCCCCTGTTTGTGCTGATCGGCGCACTCGCGGTCACGGTATTTTTACTCTGGCGCGTGGTGCCCGGCTTTGCCGAGCTCTATCGCAGTTTCGGTGCCGAGCTACCCTGGCTAACACAGCAGATCATGGCGTTGAGCCAGCTAGTGCAATGGTTAGGCCTGCCGTGTCTGCTCACCCTCTGCTGCCTGTTCTTTATGGCACGACGGCAATGGCGCGCAAGTTCCATTTTCCGCAGCCGCATGTTTCGGGTGCTCTGGCGCTTGCCTCTAATTGGTGCGATGACTCAGGCGCACTGGCTCGGGCTCTGGCATCGCACGCTGCATGAAACCTTGCGCGCCGGCCTGCCCCTACTCGATGCCCTGAGCGAGACCGCCGCGCTGGTTCGGGAGTCACCACTGGCGCCAGCGCAATCCGACATTGCCAATGCAGTTTCACAAGGTCAGCGCCTTTCCGAAAGTATCGCGAAATGGCCGACTTACCCTGCACTGAGCACGCAAATGATCGCGATTGGCGAGGAATCCGGTATGCTCATTAGCCTGCTTGATGAGCTCGCCAAACAGTTTGAAGCCGAGCTCGAAAGCCGCTGCGCGCTCTTGCTGAAATTGCTTGAACCCACGCTCATGGCCGGTCTCGGCGTGTTGGTGGGCACCATTGTCATGGCGCTGTATTTGCCACTGTTTGAACTAGGAAATGCGATCTGATGGATAACTCGCTGCTTATCGCGCTGATTGCCTTGCTCGGGCTGGTCGTCGGCAGCTTTGCCAATGTCGTGATTTATCGGCTGCCACGGATCATCGAGCAAGAGTGGAAAGCCGAGCTGGATGCTTACTTAAAAGAGCAGGGCATCTCGCCGCCAATGGCAACGACCGCCGACAACGCGTTGACCGCCAAAGCCATGCCGCAGTCGCTATCGCTGAGTCTGCCGCGCTCGCACTGCCCGCACTGCCAAACGCCGATCCGCTATCGTGACCTGATTCCCGTGCTGAGCTGGCTATTTCGGCGCGGTCGCTGCGCGCACTGCCAGGGCCGTATCGGCCTGCGCTATCCCATCGTTGAGCTGATCAGCGCTGCACTCGCCGTCATCGCCTGGCAGCAGGTGCAAACACCGCTGTTGGCTGCGGCCATCTACGGTTTCTCCATGACCCTCGTGGTTGGTGCTCTCATCGACTGGGATAGCCAATGGCTGCCCGACCGCATCACGCTGCCGTTGATGTGGAGCGGCCTTTTTCTCGCCAGCATCGGCCAGAATCCGCTGGGCCTGAGCCTGAGCCATTCGCTCTGGGGTGCAATGGCGGGCTACCTGACCTTCTGGCTGATGGCCACCGTATTTCGCCTGGTCACTGGGCGCGATGGCCTCGGCGGCGGCGATACCAAACTGCTGGCCGCGCTTGGCGCATGGCTCGGCGGCCTTGTGCTGCCGCAACTGTTGCTGATGTCGTCGCTGCTGGGCCTGGGCATCGCGCTATGGTTTCGTCTGCGCGAAGGCAAGCAAGGCGAGTTCCCCTTTGGCCCGGCATTGGCAGCATCGGGCCTGATCCTTTTCTGGCACCCGCTGCCGCTTTAAACACGGAATTGACATGGCAACCTGGATACTCGGCGTGACCGGCGGCATAGGCTCCGGCAAAACCGCCGCCACAGACTACCTGCAACAACTCGGCGTCACCGTCGTCGATGCCGATGTGGTAGCGCGCGAAGTCGTGGCTCCCGGCACGCCGGCGCTGGCCGCCATCGCCGCACACTTCGGCCCCGAGGCCATCATCAGTGATGGCGCACACGCCGGTCAGTTGAACCGCCCCTGGATGCGCCAATGTGTTTTTGCCGATCCGACCCAGCGCCTGACTCTAGAGGCCATCACCCACCCCGCTATTCGCAAAGCTCTGGCACAGCAGCTCATGGCCGCACCATCGGCATATGCCGTGCTCGCGTCGCCCTTGCTCTGGGAAAGTGGTCAGGTCAACTTCGTCCAGCGCACCTTGCTGATTGATGTCTCCGAAGCCACGCAGGTGCAACGCGCTAGCCGCCGAGATGGCGTTTCGCCGACACAAATCGAGGCCATCATGAAGGCTCAGTGGTCACGCGCGCAGCGCCTGGCACGCGCCGATGATGTGGTCAGCAATGAAGGCAGTCTGACCGAGCTTTATCAGCAGCTCGATGCCCTGCATAAACAGTATGTAGTGCTAGCAACACAAGGATCAGCAACGCAATGAATGACACCACGAAAGACACCAACATCACCCGCGTGGTGAATTGCCCGAGCTGCCGCAAACCGGTGATCTGGGGGCCTGCCTCGGCATTCAAGCCCTTCTGTAGCGATCGCTGTCGCCTGCTCGATCTGGGCGCCTGGGCATCAGAAAAGTACGCCATTCCTGCGGCCACGCCACCCGATTTGGACGAGTTTGACCGTGATTGAAAGTCGGGGCTAAACGGGATTAAAACTGGCTGATGCCGGCCACGCCCTGACCACCCAGCGAGCGCGCTATGCGGACATCTGTGGCGGTAACACCGCCTAGGGCGTAAATCGGCATTGGCACTTTCGCCAGCCATTGTGCCCATGTCGCCCAACCCAAAGGCGCAGCTTCAGGATGTGAGGGAGTCATCAATACCGGGGATAGCCAGGCGCTATCCACACCCGCTGCCAGCGAGGCAGCAAGCTCTGCCTCGCTATGCGCTGCGGCCGACACCAGCTGACCGGCACGACTGCGCAGAGACGCAACCGTCTGGCCATTGTCGATCAGCTGTTGAACTTGATGATGATTCAGGTGCAAGGCATCGGCCGATGGCACGCGCTGCAAGACGCTAAGGTCGCCGTGCAGGCAAAGCGCAATCGGCGCACGCACCACACCAGAGGCTTGCTTAGCCGCGGCCTTCAGTTCGACAAGGGCTTCAGCAGCTAGCACATAGTTGTCCAGTGACCATTCCGGCAAGCGCAAAAGCCAGCCTTCACGCGCATCGGCCGGCGCATTTAGGCCGGAGCGCAAACGCTGTTCAGCCCAGCGCTGTACTTCCGCCAGCGAGCCCAGCGCCGGTGTGATACGCCATATGGCCGGCAGTCGCGCCGCTGCCACAATAGGGCCATTTGCTGCCGGAAACGGCAGTTTCAAAAATTCATCCGGCGCAACCCACATAACCGGCTGACCCTCATGCCCCTGCATAGAGCGACCCTGCATAGAGCGACCCTGCATGGCGCCGGCAGCAGTGCTTGAAGCCGCACCGCCATAGGTCTCACCACGCCACTGCGTTACTTGCCAGACCGAAAGCTCAACGGATTTATCAGGATAGTCATGTTGAATGCGGATCAGCGGCGAAAGCGTCTCTGCCCACAAGCCCAGCTCTTCGTGGAGCTCACGCTGCAAGGCCTCAACTTCAGTTTCGCCGGGCTCGACCTTGCCGCCGGGAAATTCCCAGAGCCCGCCTTGATGTTTGTACTGCGGGCGTTGCGCCAACAGCACACGGCCATCCTGAGCGCGAATGACCGCTGCCACCACCTGAACACGCTGACGAGTCATGCCGGCTCAGGATCGGTAGTCTGCGTTGATCTTCACATAATCGTAGGAAAAGTCGCAGGTCCACACCGTATCACTGCACGAGCCGCGACCCAGATCAATACGAATGGTGATTTCTGGCTGCTGCATCACCGCTGCGCCTTGCGCTTCGGTATACGATGCCGCTGCGCCGCCGTTCTGGCAAATCAGCACACTATCGAGCCAGACATTGATCTTCGACACATCCAGCGCCGGCACGCCGGAGCGGCCGATAGCGGCGAGAATGCGGCCCCAGTTGGGATCGGAGGCAAAGAAGGCGGTCTTGATCAGCGGTGAATGGGCAACAGCATAAGCGACATCGCAACACTCCTGAATGTTGCCGCCGCCTTCCACGTGCACAGTCATGAATTTGGTGGCACCTTCGCCATCACGCACGATGAGCTGAGCCAGGCGCAGGAACACGCGTGTCAGCACAGCATGCAGCACCGTGTAAAGCTCGCCCTCGGCGGCGGTGAGCGGCGCATTGCCGGCCTTGCCGGTGGCGATCAGCACGCAAGCATCGTTAGTCGAAGTATCGCCGTCGATGGTGATGCGATTGAACGAACCCTCGACCACCTCACGCAGCAGTGACTGCAACAGCGCCGGCGCAACAGCAGCATCCGTCGCAACATAGCCCAGCATGGTGGCCATGTTCGGACGGATCATGCCGGCACCCTTGGAGATACCGGTGACGGTATAGGTCGTGCCGGCCACCGTGAACTGCTCACTGGCACCCTTGGGCAGCGTATCCGTGGTCATGATGCCATGCGCGGCGGCGACCCAGCTGTCGGCATCAAGAGCCGCCAGCGCAGCAGGCAAGCCCGCCTGCAGGCGTGCCACCGGCAACAGCTCGCCAATCACACCAGTAGAGAACGGCAGCACCTGCGTTTCAGCAACACCCGTCAAACCTGCCAGCGATTGGCAGGAGACTTGCGCAGCGACCATGCCTGGCTCGCCGGTACCGGCATTGGCATTGCCGGTATTAATCACCAGATAGCGCGGTGAGCCGGCAGCCAGATGAGCCTTGGCGACATGCACCGGCGCGGCACAAAAGGCATTGGTGGTGAACACCGCCGCCGTATTGGCTCCCTCGGCAATCTCGAAAACCACCAGGTCGCGACGGCTCTTGTAGCGAATACCAGATTCGGCAATACCAATACGCACACCGTTGACCGGCAGCATGACAGGAAGCGACAGATCACCCACGGCCATGACGAACTCCTTGCTTGGTGGCTGGCCGATTCAGGCCAGCTGACCGTGACATTGTTTGAATTTCTTACCCGAACCACAGGGGCAGGGATCGTTGCGACCAACCTTGGCACCATCACGCACAAAGGTCTGCGGCTCTTCGGCAGCAGTCGGTTTCGGCATCGGCAGCGGCTCGCCAGACTCCATCGCCGCCATTTCGGCTTCCGCCTGTGCAGCATCGGCATGGTCAAAATGCAGGGCCATGGACTTGGCCTCGGCTTCACGCTGCGCATCCATCGCCGCCACTTCTTCAGCGGTCGGCACATGCAGGCGAGCCAGCGTCTGAATCAGCTCGAGCTTGACCGCATTGATCAGCTGCTCAAAGAGCTGGAAGGCTTCACGCTTGTATTCCTGCTCCGGATTCTTCTGAGCATAGCCACGCAGGTGGATGCCTTTGCGCAGATAGTCCATGGCCGCCAGATGGTCTTTCCAGTGGCGATCGATGATCTGCAGCATGACCTGCTTTTCGAGCTGGTTGGCGGTGTCATCACCCATACGCTCACGCTTGTCCAGCCAGGCTTGCAGGATGGCGTCGCGCACACGCGCACGCAGGCCCTCCTCATCGAGCTTGCTGTCTTCATCGAGCCAGACCTGCAAGGGCAGCGCTTGACCAAAGTCTGTCTGCAAAGCCTGCTCCAGGCCCGGCACATCCCATTGCTCGTCCAGGCTCAGTGGCGGAATGTAGGCATTGATCACGCTATCCACCACATCAGCATGAATCAGCGTGACATTTTCGCTGATACTGGCAGAGCCGAGAATGTCGTCGCGCTGGGTATAAATGGCACGACGCTGCTCGTTGGCAACGTCGTCGTACTTCAGCAAATTCTTGCGGATATCGAAGTTGCGCGCCTCGACCTTGCGCTGCGCACCCTCAATCGATTTCGACACCCACGGATGCTCAATCGCCTCGCCCGGCTTCATGCCCAGCGACTTCATCATGCTTTTCACGCGATCACTGGCGAAGATGCGCATCAGGTCATCTTCCAGCGACAGATAGAAGCGCGTCACGCCAGGATCACCCTGACGCCCGGAACGGCCACGCAGCTGGTTGTCGATACGACGCGATTCATGACGCTCGGAGCCGATGATATGCAAGCCACCCGCCGCAATGACGCGGGCATGATCATCTTCCCAGCCCTGACGCAGCGCTTCGGTCTGCTCCGGCGTGATGGCATCGCCCAGTTTTGCTGCCTCAACCTTCCAGTTGCCGCCAAGCAGAATATCTGTGCCACGACCCGCCATGTTGGTGGCGATGGTCACCGTGCCGGAGCGGCCAGCCTGCGCCACAATCTCGGCTTCCTGCTCGTGGAATTTGGCGTTCAGCACGCGGTGCTCGATGCCTTCCTGCTGCAGCAGACGCGAGAGCAACTCACTGGTTTCAATCGTGGCCGTGCCAACCAGAATCGGCGCACCCTTGTCACGGTAATCTTTGATGTCTTTCACGATAGCCTGGTACTTCTCCACCGGGCTTAGGTACACCAGATCGTCGTGATCCTTGCGCACCATCGGGCGATGCGTCGGAATGACGACCACATCCAAACCATAAATCTGGTGGAACTCCGGCGCCTCGGTATCCGCCGTACCGGTCATGCCAGACAGCTTGCGATAGAGACGGAACAGGTTCTGGAAAGTGGTGGTCGCCAGCGTCTGATTCTCAGCCTGAATCGGCATGCCCTCTTTCGCTTCCACAGCCTGATGCAGGCCTTCCGACCAGCGTCGACCCGGCATAGTACGGCCAGTGTGCTCATCAACAATGACCACGTCGCGACCGCTGATGATGTAATGCACATCGCGCTGGAACAGCACATGCGCCTTCAGGGCAGCATGCACGTGATGTAGCAAATTCAAATGCGCTGGCGCATACAGGCTCTCACCTTCCGCCAGCAGCTCCATCTCCACTAGACACTGTTCAACAAACTCGTGGCCAGCCTCGGTCAGCTCGACCTGACGACTCTTCTCGTCGATCCAATAGTGCCCGCCGTCCACCGTTTCTTCCTCGGCTTGACGCGTCAATCGAGGAATCAGTAGGTTGATTTGCGTGTACAGACGCGATGAGTCCTCGCTGGCACCGGAAATGATCAGCGGTGTACGCGCTTCATCAATCAGGATGGAGTCGACTTCGTCAATCAGCGCATAGGCATGACCACGCTGGAAACGATCTTCAAGGCGGAACGCCATATTGTCGCGCAGATAGTCAAAGCCGAATTCGTTGTTGGTGCCGTAAGTGATATCGGCACGATAAGCCGCGCGCTTCTCTTCCGGCGGCTGCTGCGAACGCACCACACCAACACTGAGACCAAGAAACTCCAGCAACGGACGATTCCATTCAGCATCACGCGCAGCAAGGTAGTCGTTGACCGTGACCACATGCACGCCTTCGCCAGACAAGGCATTCAAATAGGCTGGCAACGTGGCGGTCAGGGTCTTGCCCTCACCCGTACGCATTTCCGCAATGCGGCCTTCATGCAGGGTGATGCCACCGATCATCTGCACATCGTAATGGCGCATGCCGAGCACACGCTGCGCTGCCGTACGGCAGACCGCAAAAGCATCCGGCAAGAAGGCATCAAGGCTTTCCCCAGCCTGGAAGCGCTGCTGGAACGACACTGTGCGAGCGCGCAGCTCATCATCCGTCAAAGCATCCGTTGCCGCCTCAAGCGCATTGATACGCTCGACGATCTGGCGCATGCGCTTGAGTTCACGATTATTTTTGGTACCGAACAAGCCACTGACAAGGCGAGAAAACATGATCACTACTCAGAAGATGGGCAAATCAGCGCAACATTCTACCTGCTTTCCCTCGGCGTGAAAGGGTTGCATGGGCGACTGACGCAGAAAGCAACAGCCCGGCACAAGGGCCGGGCTGTTGAACATCAGAAAATAGCTGCCGCGTTAGCGTTTCGCCACCCGGATAAAGCTGGCAGGATCGATCTGTTTGCCATTGCGAAGCACTTCATAATGCAGATGCGTGCCGGTGGAACGACCCGTTGAGCCCATGTAGGCCACTAGCTGATCCTTGCTTACCATGTCGCCCACTTTCACCACCACGGCGCGGGCATGCGCATAACGAGTGAATAGGCCGTCGCCATGATTAATTTCGACCAGATTGCCATACCCGGCCCGAAGGCCTGCATAAGTAACCACGCCATCCGCAACTGAAAACACATCACTGCCTTCAGTGCCGGCAAAGTCGATGCCACCATGAAAGGCCGTGCGACCGCTCATCGGATCGGCGCGATAGCCAAAGCTGGAGCTGATGTAGGCGTCATGCACCGGCATATTATTCAGGTCCACCTGCTGACGGCGACTCTGCAAAACCTTGTCCAGCGCCAGCAACTGAGCCTCACGCAACTGCAACTCGCTACCCAGTGACGACAGCGTGCGATCCAGCTCAGAGCTTGAAGCCGGCAAGGCAATCGCTTCCTCGGGCCCGCCCATAGGCGGCTTGTGCGAGAAATCAAACTCGTCGCCCTTGACCTTGGCGCTTTCGGCCAGATGAGCGCCCAGCGCATCAATACGCATCATTCGTGCCTGAATGTCGGCCATGCGTGCCGACATAGCCGCCAGCTCTTCCTGCTGGGCGAGGTCAGCGGCACTCAATTGTGATGCCGGTGATGTGGTCAGCCGGGTGTAAGCCCAATAGCTGCCTGCACCAATGCTACTGGCCAGCACAAACAAGCCTATGGCTGCTGTACCGATCAATCTGGGATTCAGCTGCAAACGAATCGGACGATTGTGTTTGCGGTTGAAAAAAATAATGTTCATCTCGTTTACCTCTTGGCGAACGCGCGCACTTTGCGCATGCTGAACGCCTTGATCTGCGACCTAACACTCATGACACGTAACGCTCAACCAACCGCGCTCAGAGACCTGCTCAAGCTTGGCAGCTTTACGCCACTACTGCGGGGCAATGCCCTGCGCGCAATGCATGAAGCGATATGGCAGCAAATTGTTGATGAATCCATCCGGTCTTCTTGCCGGTTAACGTCGCTGCGAGAAGACACACTCACGGTTTGCGCAGACCATGCGACCACCGCCAGTCAGTTGCGCTATCTGCAGAAAATTCTGCTGCAGCAACTGAAACAACACGCCGAATTTCATTCCGTTCAGCGCTTGCGCATTCTCATCAAGCCAGCGTCTCCACTCTTACCTGCCAAAGCAAAAACCCTGCCAAGTCTCAGTGAGAGTACAGCAAGGCACCTGCTTGAAATGGCAGATTCCTTGGAGAATTCGGAGCTTAGCGGAGGTTTCCGTCGTTTGGCAAGGCATACCCTGAAAAATCGCAAGAGTACAATTGCATAAAAAATGCACTATTGATGCCAATTTCCAGCTCCTTAGAGCCAGAATGAATTGATTACTTAGTGCGCAGCATCGGCTTTGACATAGCTGATCGGTGTCAGGCGCTCATCCATATAAGTCACCTCTTCCCAAGCATCCGGGTCATCAATCAGCGCACGCAGCAGCTTGTTGTTGAGGGCATGGCCGGACTTAAAGCCCTCATAGGCACCAAGAATGCCCACGCCAAACAAGTACAGATCGCCGATGGCATCGAGCATCTTGTGACGCACGAATTCATCTTCGAAACGCAGACCGTCTTCATTCATCACGCCCTGGTCATCGACCACGATGGCGTTGTCCATGCTGCCACCTAGAGCCAGGTTGTTGGCCCGTAGGTACTCGATGTCACGCAGGAAGCCAAAAGTACGAGCACGGCTGACTTCGTTGACGAAGGCGGTCGTGGAGAAATCGACACTGGCCCAGCGATGCTCTTCACGGAAAGCCGGATGGTCGAAATCAATGGTGAAGGAAACCTTGAAACCGTCGTAAGGATCGAAAGCAGCGATCTTGTCGCCATCTCTGACTTCAACACGACGCTTGATGCGGGCGAAACGCTTGGGCGCGTCCTGCTCCACAATGCCGGCGGCTTGAATGAGAAACACGAAAGGCCCGGCGCTGCCGTCCATGATCGGGATTTCGGGGGCACTGACATCGATCACGGCGTTGTCGATGCCAAGGCCCGCGAGAGCCGACATGATGTGCTCGACGGTACCGACGCGGACATCACCCATCACGAGGTTGGATGACATCATGGTCTCGCGCACCAGCAAAGCTTGTGCCGGAATCACGACTGGCGGTTCGAGGTCCGTGCGGCGAAACACGATGCCCGAATCGACAGGCGCAGGCCGCAGAGCGAGAAAGACTTTCTCGCCACTGTGGAGGCCGACACCGCTGGCGCGGATGACTTGTCTGACGGTTCGTTGCTTGAGCATTTGTAACAAATCATGTCAAAGGTGGCTCATGGTAGCAGAGCCGCCCTGACTGCTCAATCGGCCTGACGACGCAAAAACGCCGGGATGTTGAGCAAGTTCGTGTCGCCACGACGCGTATTGCCCGCCTTCTCGTTACGCTCCCAGGTCGGACGGTCGTACTTCGCATACGGGTCCTGCTCCGGCATCGACACGCTACCGCCATTAACTACTTGCTGAGCCGGAACTGCCATCTGCGGCTGCTGAGCCACCTGGACGGTCGGCGCGGCTGCCACCAAGCTCATGCCAGCCTTGGGCTGCATGGCACGCATGGCACTCGCTTTCGGCAACCCGGTGGCAACAACTGTAACGCGAATTTCATCGCCCAGGGTCTCATCGAGAATGGTGCCGATGACAACGGTGGCGCTTTCCGAAGCAAAGTTGGAGACGATGTCGCCGACGGTGGAGAACTCATCCAGGCCGAGGCTTTCATTGGCAGCGATCGACACCAGCACGCCACGCGCACCCTTGAGCTGCACATCATCGAGCAGCGGGCTGTGGATGGCCATTTCGGTGGCGATGCGCGCGCGCTCTTCACCCTTGGCGGAGCCGGTGCCCATCATGGCCAGACCCTGCTCGGACATCACGGTGCGGACGTCGGCGAAGTCGACGTTGATCACGCCCGGATTGAGGATCATGTCAGCGATGCCCTGTACGGCACCCTGCAAGACATTGTTGGCAGCTTTGAAAGCATCGACCAGAGAGACCTTACCGAGCACCTGCAGCAGCTTGCCATTAGGGATGGTGATCAACGAATCAACATGATGCGACAGCGCCTCGATGCCCTGCTCAGCTACATCCATGCGCTTCTTGCCTTCGAACGGGAATGGCTTGGTGACCACACCAACCGTGAGGATACCCATTTCACGAGCGACTTCGGCCACGACTGGAGCGCCGCCAGTACCCGTGCCACCACCCATGCCAGCGGTGATGAAAACCATATCGGAGCCAGCCAGCGCTTCGCGAATGCGGTCACGATCTTCGACTGCCGCCTGACGACCGACTTCCGGGTTAGCACCGGCACCCAGACCACGGGTGACGTTATCACCGAGATGCAGCAGGGTCTTGGCGTTCATCTTGTTGAGCGCCTGTTTGTCGGTATTAGCGCAGATGAAATCCACGCCCTGTACATCGCTGTTGACCATGTGCTCGACCGCGTTGCCGCCGCCGCCACCCACACCAATCACTTTGATGATTGCCGTGCCCAGCTCCGGGGTGTTGTCTGCCAGTTCAAAAATGTTCGCCATGATATTTCTCCAGCCCCAAAGGGCTTCCGCCGATTTTTATAAGTTACATGCCGTGAGGCTTCCTGCCCTTGCCGATGACCCGCCTGGTCATCGGTAAAACCTTCGCTCGCGAGAGCAAAATCTTTAGAAGTTGCTGGCGAACCAGCCCTTCATTTTCCCCATCAAGCTCGCACCTTCATCTTCACGACGAATCGCGCGTGTCGAAGCGTTCTGCCCCGAGGCCAGCGTGCGCTGCATGCCATAGAACAGCAGGCCAATGCCGGTGGCATAAATCGGGTTATGCAACAGCTCTTCCATGCCGCCCAGCTTGAGAGACTTGGGCATGCCGATGCGTACCGGCAGATGAAAAATGGACTCCGCCAACTGCACGGCCCCCTCAATTTTTGACGACCCGCCTGTCATTACCACGCCGGCCGCCAATTGATCGGCATAACCGCAACGCTCCAGCTCCATCTGTACGATGCTGAATAGTTCCTCGTAGCGCGGCTCAACAACTGCCGACAGCGTCTGCCTAGCCAGCGTGCGCGCCGGACGATCGCCCATACCGGGCACGCTGATGGTCTGCTCCGGATCGACCATCTGCGGAACAACGCAGGCATAGCGCACCTTGATCTCATCGGCAGCAGGTGTAGGCGTACGCAGCGCCATCGCGATATCGTTGGTGACTTGGTCGCCGGCAATGGGAATGACCGCCGTGTGACGAATCGCACCACGGACAAAAACGGCGATGTCGGTGGTGCCACCGCCGATGTCGACGAGGCAGACGCCGAGGTCTTTTTCATCGTCAGTGAGCACACCGTGGCTGGACGCGACCTGCTCCAGCACGATGTCATCAATGGCCAGACCGGCACCACGCACGCACTTCTCCAGGTTCTGCGCGGCGTTGGCCGAGCAGGTCACCAGGTGGATGTGGCCTTCGAGACGAACGCCCGCCATGCCCAGCGGATTACGCACATCGCCCTGGTCGTCCACAATGAATTCCTGCGGTAGCACATGCAGGATGCGCTGATCGGCCGGGTTGGCGCCGGACTTGGCAGCATCGATCACACGCTCGATGTCGGTCTGCGTGACTTCGCCATCGCGGATGGCGACAACCGCCTGCGAGTTGCGGCCACCGATATGGCTGCCGGCAATGCCGATGTAGGCAGAATGAATGCGGCAATCGGCCATCAGCTCGGCTTCGGCCACGGCACTTTGAATGGCTTCCTGCATCTGGTCGATATTGACCACGACGCCCTTGCGCATACCGCGTGAAGGCTTCATGCCATATCCCACAATTTCCAGGCTCTGCTCAGCCTGGTTGATTTGCGCGACCATGCAGACCACCTTGGAGGTGCCGATGTCTACCGCAACGATCATGGGTGCCTGTGTCATATTTGCCATCTCTGCCTTCCTGGTCGCGAACGACCGTTTACCTCATCAAAAAAAATTCAGATCAACTCTGGCGCCAGCCAATGGCAACGCCATTGCGATAGCGCAGGTCAATGCGTGCGATGCTGCCGATGTCTGCCGCCAGCTGACGGTCGTAGAGCACCGTGAAGCGTTCCAGTTTTGCCAGGGTGTCTTGAGCATCGACCAAAACTTCAATGCCACCCTCAAGCATGACCAGCCAGCTCATGCGATCGGTCAATTGCAGTGACTCAATATGTAAGCCGACACGGCTCAAGACGCGATCCATGGCCTGATACTGCTGCAACACGAAGCGCGCTTGCGCCCGCGGGCCATTCAGATGCGGCAACTGCGTCAGACCGATGACACGCTGCGGCCGGAACACTTCACCGGCACGGCTCACTAGCCCGTCGTTGCCCCAATGCGCCAGCGCCTGCTTTTCGCTCAGCGTGACGCGAACCTGATCTGGCCACAGGCGACTGACACGCACCTGAGCAACCCAGGGATAGCGCTGCGCCAGCACTTGCAGCTCATCCAGATTGGCGGTGAAGAAGTTGCCACGCACTGTGCGTTCCAATGCAGATTGCAATTCGCCGCGCTGGGTCTGCACGAGATCACCCGCAATTTGCACGCGACGGATCGGCGTTTCCAAAGCCCAATTCTTCGCCAGCACATTGAGACCACTGACCACCACCAACAACGCCAGACCTGAGGCTAGCCACAAACCCGCGTTCAACCAGCGCGACCCCTGCAAAGACAGCGGCTGCCAACGCGCAGCCAGAGCCGCCAGCAGACCCGGACGGGTTGCAGCCTGGCGGGCTACCGGACGACGCGTGACCTGGCTGCTCATGCGGCGGTCTCCGCTTGCAGGGTCTGGCTCAGAATAGCCAGCACCAGCTGCGTGAAATCCATGCCGGCAGCTTGTGCAGCCATCGGCACTAGCGAGTGATCGGTCATGCCCGGCACAGTGTTGATTTCGAGCAGCCAGAAGCGGCCCTGACTGTCACGCATGGCATCAATACGACCCCAGCCGCGCGCGCCCAACACTTCAAAAGCTTCCTCGGCGATCTGCTGCAGCTGCTTTTCTTCCTCGGCCATCAAGCCGCAGGGAACCTTGTACTGCGTGTCGTTGCGCTGATACTTGGCTTCGAAATCATAGAAATCGTTAGCGGGAATCATGCGAATTACCGGCAGCGCCTGGCCGTTGAGCATGCTCACGGTGTACTCGCTACCTTCAATGAAATGTTCAGCGATGACTTCGCTATCGTGCTCGGCGGCCACGGCATAAGCCTTGGCCAGATCGTCCACGCTGTAGACCTTGGCCATGCCGATGCTGGAGCCTTCGCGCGAGGGCTTGACCATCAGCGGCAAACCGAGGTCGGCAACAACAGCCGCAAAGTCGCAATCGGTCGAGAGACGACGATAGGTCGGCGTCGGCAGACCGCAGCCAAGCCAGAGCTGCTTAGTGCGCGCCTTGTCCATGCCGATGGCCGAAGCCATGACGCCACTGCCGGTGTAGGGCACGCCGAACTGTTCGAGCACACCCTGCATCACGCCATCTTCGCCACCACGGCCGTGCAGCACGATGAAAGCGCGGTCATAGCCCTGCACTTCCACGATGTCGCGCTCGGCTGGATCAAAGGCATGCGCATCAACGCCGGCAGCCTGCAAGGCTTTCAGCACCGCAGCACCGCTGATCAGGGAAATCGGGCGTTCGGCCGCCGTGCCACCGAGCAGCACCGCAACACGACCAAAACGCTTCACATCAAGCATATTCATCATCAATCTCACTTTTTCGCAGCGCTCAGATACAGACCGTTCTGGGCCAGCTCCAGCGCAATCGCGCCGACCGTGCCGGCACCTTGCGTCAACAGCACATCGCCCGCGCGCAATTGCGTAGGCAACAGCTGTGCCAATTCATCAGCCTTTTCCACGAAAATCGGATCAACCAGGCCACGGGTGCGGATGCTGCGCGCCAACGTACGGCTATCGGCACCGGCAATGGCCTTTTCGCCAGCACTGTAAACATCGAGCAGCAGCAGCTGATCCACGGTCGACAGCACCTGCACAAAGTCTTCGAAGCAGTCACGGGTACGGCTGTAGCGGTGCGGCTGGAACATCATCACCAGACGACGACCCGGGAAGGCCTGACGAGCAGCGGCAATCGTTGCGGCAACTTCACGCGGGTGATGCCCGTAGTCATCCACCAGCTGCACGCCACCGGCTTCAGCCAGACGCTGGAAGCGGCGGCCAACACCCTGAAAGCTGGCCAGTGCGCTGACAATGGCGCTGTCTTCAACTTCTTCATCGGTAGCGATGGCAATCGCTGCCAGCGAGTTCAGGACGTTGTGCAGACCCGGCAGATTCAAGGTGATGCGTAATGGCGCGCAATCCTTACGGTGCACGGTGAAATGCGTTTGTAGGCCTTCCTGATGCACATCGGTGGCACGCACATCGTTGTCGGCATCGAAACCATAGGTGATGGTCGGACGGCCAATCTTCGGCAGCAGTTCGCGCACTACTGGGTCATCGCCACAAACCACAGCGAGGCCGTAGAACGGCAGGTTGTGCAGGAACTCGATGAAGGTGCGCTTGAGCACCTCGAAGTCGCCGCCATAGGTGTCCATGTGGTCGGCGTCGATGTTGGTGACGACTGAGGCCATGGGCTGCAGATGCAGGAAGGAGGCATCGCTCTCGTCGGCTTCGGCGACGAAGTAGCGGCTGCTGCCGAGCTTGGCGTTGGTGCCGGCGCTGTTGAGCAGACCACCGATGACATAGGTCGGATCGAAACCGCCCTCGCCCAAGATCGACGCGATCAGGCTGGTCGTAGTGGTCTTGCCATGCGTGCCGGCGATGGCAATGCCATGGCGATAGCGCATCAGTTCGGCGAGCATTTCGGCACGACGCACGATGGGCAGACGACGCTCCTGCGCCGCCTTCACTTCCGGGTTGCTCGAATCAATCGCGGTCGATACCACCAACACGTCGGCCTTGGCGATATGGGCGGCATCATGGCCAATGAAAATCTCAGCGCCGAATGACTTCAGACGATCGGTGGTCTTGCCAGCCTTGGCATCGGAACCGGCTACTTCATAGCCCTGATTGAGCAGTACTTCGGCGATGCCACACATGCCGGCACCACCGATACCGACAAAATGAATACGGCGAATGCGGCGCATTTCCGGAATTTCGATTAAACGCGTACGCGGAATTGCTTTCATGCATTACCTCTCAAAATGGCATTGACGACCAGCGCTGTAGCGTCAGGTTTGGCCAGCGTGCGGGCTTTTTCAGCCATGACCTTCAACGCCTTGCGGTCAAGCAGCTCAGTCAGCGTGGTAGCGAACGCGGCCGGCGTCAGATCACGCTGCTGAAACAGGCGCGCGGCACCGATGTCGCTCAAAAATCTGGCATTGGCAGTCTGGTGGTCATCAACCGCATGCGGGAACGGAATCAGGATCGATGCCACACCCGCAGCAGCAATCTCGGAAACCGTCAGCGCACCGGAGCGACAAATCACCAAATCGGCCCAGTCGTAAACAGCGGCCATGTCATCAATAAAGGGGAGGATTTCTGCCTGCACACCGAGCTTGGCGTAAACCGCCGCAGCCTTGTCGGCATGCTTGCGACCGGCTTGATGGCGAATGACCGGGCGCTGTTCCGGCGGCAGCTCGGCAAAAGCAGCGGGCACCAGTTCATTCAAGGCCACAGCACCGAGGCTGCCGCCCATAACCAGCACACGCAGTGCGCCACGACGAGCGCCGTAGCGCGCACTCGGCTGTGCCAGCGTGGCAATCTCGTCACGTACCGGGTTACCGACCCAGGTCACTTTCGTGCAGGCATCAAAGGCATCCGGAAAGGCTTGCAGCACCTGCGTGGCAAACTTCGACAAGGCCTTGTTGGTGAAGCCGGCAATGGCATTCTGCTCATGGATATACAGCGGCAGTCCGGACAGGCGCGCCGCCAGTCCACCGGGGCCGGTGACATAACCGCCGAGACCGATGACGGCATCGGCATTCACCCGTGAGAACACGCGAGTGGCTATCCAGACGGCACGCAGCAGTTTCGTCGGAGCCTTCAGCAACGGCTTCAGACCGTTGCCGCGCAGGCCACCCACATCCAGATAGGTGATGTCGAATCCAGCCTTGGGCACGAGATCAGCTTCGATTCCGGCGCGTGTGCCCAACCAGTGGATGCGTACACCCTGTGCCTGCAAAGCATGTGCGACAGCCAACGCAGGGAAGACATGACCGCCGGTACCTCCCGCCATCACCACCACGGACTTAACGAGCGCCATGATCGCCTCCGTCTGCGCGGCGCACGCCACGCTCGTTGACTTGGCCGGACTCAGCGTCGATACGCAAGAGAATGGCCAGCACGGCAAACACCATGACCAGACTGGAGCCGCCGTAGCTCACCAGCGGCAGGGTTAGGCCCTTGGTCGGGAAGAAGCCGATATTGACACCGATGTTGATGGCGGATTGCACGCCCAGCATCACGGCAAGGCCGTAAGCAACATAGGCGGAATAGAACTGACCGGCACGTTCGGCACGCTGACCGATGCGCAGTGCCGCTGTCACCAGTGCCGCAACCGCGGCCAGCAGAACCAGCACGCCGAGCAAGCCGAACTCTTCGGCATAAACCGCAAAAACAAAGTCGGTATGCGCTTCCGGCAGATAAAACAGCTTCTGCACACTATGGCCAAGCCCAACACCAAACCAGTCGCCACGACCGAAGGCAATAAGGCTCTGTACCAGCTGATAACCCGTGTTGTATTGATCAGCCCAGGGATCGGTGAAGGCCAGCAAGCGCTTCATGCGATACGACTCCATCATGATTACTGGAATGCTGGCAAACCCCAATACGAGCATCACACCGAAAAACTGCTTGAGCTTAGCGCCAGCCAAAAACAGCATGGAAGTAGTCGCCATGGTGACGACGATGCTGGCACCAAAGTCCGGCTCGGCCATGAGAAAGACGATGACAAAAAAGAGCCCCGCCAGCGGCTTAATAAAGCCCAGTGCCTTACTTCTAACCTCTTCCTGGCGACGCACCAGATACGCCGCCATGGCCAGTACCGCAGCCAGCTTCATGACTTCGGAAGGCTGCAGCGTAATGCCGCCAAAACCGATCCAGCGCATGCTGCCATTAACACGACGACCAATGCCCGGGATCAGCACGATCGCAATCAGGATCAAGGCCAGCAGAAACACCCAATAGCTGTAACGACTCCAGAACTGCATTGGCACTTGCAGCACCAACGCCGCAACAACCAGACCAATCATCAGGTAAATGGCATGACGCGTTAGGAAATAAAACGGATTGCCATAGGATGCCTCTGCAACGCCCATGGACGCCGAGCCCACCATAATCAAACCGATGCAAAGCAGAAAGCCGGCAGCCACCACCAGTACCTGGCGCTCGGTCAGCTCAGCCACGATATTTCGCAGCAACAGCACAGGATGATTCAGGCTCTGACTGGTCATCAGTTCACCTCGACCAGACGCCGAACGCCGGCAACAAACTGATCGCCGCGATCTTCGTAGTGCTTGAACATGTCGAAGCTCGCGCAGGCCGGTGACAACAATACGGCATCGCCCGGCTTGGCAATGCTCAGCGCCTTGGCGATAGCTTCGTCCAAGCTGCCGCAGTGATGACGCGGCAGTGCAGCAGCAATGGCGAGGTCGATGATTGGGGCATCTTCGCCAATCAGCAGCAGTGCCTTGCCAAACTGCGCCATCGCAGGCGATAGCGGCGTGAAATCCTGGCCTTTGCCGACACCGCCGGCAATCAGCAGGATCTTGCCGCCAACGGCCGCGCCGAGACCATTGATGGCGGCCAAAGTGGCGCCAACATTGGTGCCCTTGGAGTCGTTGTACCAGCCGATGTCATTGTGCAGCGCGACACGCTGGCAGCGATGCTTAAGGCCGGTGAATGAACGCAGTGTGTTCAGCATGGCATCCAGTGGCAGCCCTACCGCCTCACCGAGCGCAAGACAAGCCAGTGCGTTGGCGACATTGTGGTCGCCAAAAATCTGCAGCTCGCTAACAGGCATCAGCGTGTCACGACCACGCGCCAGAAACGGCTTGCCATCAACAACGCGCACGCCGAAATTATTCAGATCCGGCGTGCTCAAACCGAAGCTAGCGCGCGGCAGATCATCAGCAATCAGGGGCATGGTCAGCGCATCATCGCGATTGAATACGAAGCGCTGACAGTTGCGGTAAATTCGATGCTTGGCTTGGTGATAGTCGACCATGCCGGTGTAGCGATCCATGTGGTCTTCGCTGATGTTGAGCACAATCGCCACCGCGGCTTTCAGCGAGTGCGTGGTCTCCAGCTGGAACGACGACAGCTCCATGACATAAAGATCTTTTTCGCCCTCGGCGAGCATATCCAGCACTGGCGTGCCGATGTTGCCGCAGACGCCGGTACGCTTGCCGGCAGCTTCGCCCATGAGGCCGACCAAGGTGGTCACCGTGCTCTTCGCATTCGATCCGGTGATGGCAATGATCGGCGCCTTTACCGCGCGGCAGAACAGTTCGACATCGCCCACCACTGACACGCCGGCAGCCATCGCTGCAGCAATTTCTGGCTCGCGAATGGAGATGCCCGGGCTGCTGATCACTTCACTGGCACGCAACAGCAACGCCGCATCCAGCTTACCCAAACTGACCTCAACATCAGGAAACTCAGCACGCAGCTCGGCCAGGCCCGGTGGATGCGCGCGGGTATCATTGACCGCTACCGGATAGCCTTGGCGCTTGAGGTAACGGACGCACGATAGCCCGGTCTTGCCCAGACCGATGACCACCCGCAAACCGTCGCGCTGAATCAGCATGCTCGTCTCTCCTTACCGCAGCTTCAGGGTTGCGAGACCGATCAGCACGAGCATGAAGCTGATGATCCAGAAACGTACGACCACACGCGTTTCCGGCCAGCCCTTGAGCTCGTAGTGATGATGAATAGGCGCCATGCGGAAGATGCGCTTGCCGGTCAGCTTGAAGCTCGCCACCTGCAGCATCACCGACACCGTTTCCATGACGAAGACGCCGCACATCACGAACAGGACAATCTCCTGACGCACGATGACAGCGATGGTGCCGAGCACCGCGCCCAGCGACAGCGCACCGACATCGCCCATGAATACTTGCGCCGGGTAAGCGTTGAACCAGAGGAAGCCGAGGCCGGCACCGATGATGGCGCCGCAAATGATGATCAGCTCGCCCGCACCGATGACAAACGGAATTTGCAGGTAGGTGGCAAATTTAATGTTGCCGGTGAGGTAGGCAAAGATCGCCAGCGCACCGGCAACCATCACCGTCGGCATGATGGCCAGGCCATCGAGACCATCCGTGAGGTTCACCGCATTACTGGCACCGACAATCACGAAGTAGCTCAAGACAATGTAGAAGAGGCCAAGCGGGATAATCACATCCTTGAAAAATGGCACGATCAAGCTGGTTTCAATCGGCGTTTTCGCGGTGTAGAACAGCACCACAGCAGCGCCAACACCGCCCACGGACTGCCAGAAATACTTCCAGCGACTGGGCAGGCCACGCGGGTTCTTTTCGACCACCTTGCGATAGTCATCGACCCAGCCGACCAGACCGAAGATCACCATCACGCCGAGCACGATCCAGATATAGATATTGTCGAGACGTGCCCAGAACAGCGTACTGACGGCAATCGTCAGCAAAATTAGTACGCCGCCCATGGTCGGCGTGCCGGTCTTGGCCAGATGCGTCTGCGGGCCGTCATTGCGGATCGCCTGACCGAATTTCATTTCCTTCAGCTTTTCGATCAGGTGCGGCCCCCACCAGAGCGACAGGGCAAACGCCGTGACGATGCTGAGCATGAAGCGAAAGGTCAGGTAGTTGAAAACGCCGAAGCCCTTGTAGTGCTGTGCCAATTGGTCCGCGAGCCATAGCAGCATGTCAGTGCGCTCCTGCTTCGCCAGTCAGGCCCTGCACTACACGCTCCATGCGTGCACTGCGCGAACCTTTGACGAGAATGGTAACCACGCCCTGCAACTCGGCCTCCAGAGCTTTCAGCAGTGCCTGATGATCCGGAAACAGCTGCGCCTGTGGGCCGAAGCCGGCAGCGTACTGAGCGCTGTGCTGGCCTGTAGCATAAAGAGCGTCGATATTTTTCATGCGTGCATACTCTCCGACTTCAAGATGGCCCGATGCCGTGGCACCGCCCAATTCCCCCATGTCACCCAGCACCAGCACATGACGGCCTGGCAGCTCAGCAAGCAGATCAATGGCTGCTTTCATCGAGCTCGGATTGGCGTTGTAAGTGTCATCAATGACATAGCGTTGCTGGCCCAGGCTGTGCGGCACCGTGCGGCCAGAAAAGGCACGCGTCTTCTGCAGGCCATCAACAATGCGCGCCAGCGAAATACCGCAAGCATGTGCCAGCGAGGCTGCCGCCAGCGCGTTCATGACCTGATGGCGACCGAGCAACTGCAACTGCACCGGCATGACCTGCGCACCGATGTGCAAGGTAAAGGCATACTGCGGCATGTCGCCGGAAGCGATATCCGTGGCATAGATATCGGCGCTCTGGCGTTCGGAAAAGGTCAGCAACTTGCGCCCAGCCAATTTCGCTAGCCAGAGATCGGTAAAATCGTCATCAAGATTAACAATGGCCGTGCCGTCCGCAGCCAGCCCGTCGTATATCTCGCTCTTGGCCCGAGCAATGCCTTCACGGCTGCCGAAGCCTTCCAGATGCGCCGTGCCGACATTAATGATGACCGCGGCACGGGGTTGTACCAGACCCGAGGTGTAGGCAATTTCACCAGCATGGTTGGCACCGAGCTCAAAGACACCGAACTGGTGCTCGTCACGCAAGCGCAGCAGCGTCAGTGGCACCCCGATGTCATTATTGAGATTGCCCAGCGTCGCCAGCGTCTCGCCCTGCTGCTCGAAGATACGCGCCGTCATTTCCTTGGTCGAGGTCTTGCCGGCACTGCCGGTCATGGCCACCCGCACGAGACTAGGGAAGCGTGCACGCCAGGCCGCCGCAATCTGGCCAAGCGCTTGGTGGCAATCAGCGACGATGATCTGCGGAATGCCAGCATTCGGATCCATGCGCGACACCACAGCAGCCACGGCACCCTTTTCCGCCGCCTGATGCACCAAGGCATTGGCATTAAAGTTTGGGCCCGACAGCGCGATAAAAACATCATTGGTCTGGAGCGTGCGGGTGTCGCTGGAAAAGCTGCCAACATCGGCATCCAGACCAATCAACTCACCGCCGACCACTACTGCGATTTCCGACAGTCTCATGCTGTACTCCTGGCGTTCAGCGCGAGCCTTACCTGTTCCACATCATTGAAGGGATAACGCGCCCCCATGATTTCCTGATAAGTCTCGTGACCCTTGCCGGCAATCAGTACGACATCATCAGAAGCAGCGTTTTTCAGGGCATGGGCAATGGCCTCGGCACGATCGACAAGGATCGTTGCCGGCCGCCCATTCAGGCCTTGCTGAATGTCACGCAGAATACTTTCCGGCGCTTCTTCACGCGGATTATCGGTGGTCAGTACCAGCACATCGGCGAGCGTGGCGGCAATACGGCCCATCTCGGAACGCTTGCCAGTATCGCGTCCGCCACCACAGCCAAAGACGCACCAGAGCTTGCCTTCAGTGTGCTCGCGCGCGGCCCTCAAAGCCTGCTCCAGCGCATCCGGCGTATGTGCGTAATCAACCACCGCCAACGGTGATTGGCCTTCGCGCAAACACTGCATGCGGCCAGCAACCGGTGCCACGGCAGCCAGCGCCTGTGCCGACTGCTCCAAGCTGTAGCCCAACGTCAGCAAGCCGCCCATCACGGCGAGAAGATTGCTGGCATTGAAACGGCCGAGCAGCGCGCTCTTTAAAACAACTCGTCCCCACGGGGTACGTACTTGCAGCAGCAAACCATCCAGCGATGGCTGCACGCTTTCGGCAACAATCTCGGCATCACTATCAGCCTGCAGGCTGTAACGCAGGCAGCGCACGCCAACTGCGAGCTGTTGCTGATAGAGGGCACCTTGCGCATCATCGGCATTGATCACGGCAGCCTTCAGGCCCGGCCAGGAAAACAGGCGACCTTTGGCCGCTGCATAGCTGGCCATGTCACCGTGATAGTCGAGATGATCACGCGTCAGATTAGTGAATAGCGCCGTGTGAATCGGCGTGCCGACCATGCGCCCCTGCTCAAGGCCATGCGAGCTGGCTTCCATGGCCACCAATTGCGCACCCTGATCGCGGAAGCCGGCCAGCAAGCCCTGCAACTGCAACGGATCCGGCGTGGTGAATTGCGACGCGGACAGTTCGCCATAAAAACCATTGCCGAGGGTGCCGATGACGGCACTGCGCTGGCCCAGCTCAAGCGCGGCACCGGCAATCAGGTTGGCAATACTGGTTTTACCATTGGTGCCGGTAACGGCCATCACAGTCATGGCTTGCGCCGGCTGATCATGAAAGCGTGCCGCGAACTCACCCAAGCGCTGCGTCAGATCCGGAACAACCAGAATCGGCACGCCCTTGACCTCGGCATGCGTCAACCAGTCACCACCGGCTTCTGCTAGCACAGCGCCGGCACCCGCAGCCAAGGCTGCCGGAATATGGCTGCGGGCATCGTGATGCAGGGCCGCCAGCGCGACAAAAATACTACCCGTCTTAACCTGCCGTGAATCCGACACCAAGGCCGGCACCGCTACCTGAGCCCACTGCGAAGGCACTTCCGACCAGATCTGAGCCAGTGTCTTCATTCAGCCCTCCCGACCCGGGCGAACCCAGGTTGACGGGTGCGGGAAGCGATGCTGCTCAGCCAGACGCTCAGCACTGCGATCCGGCTCAATGTTCATCAAACGCAGCGTGTCCGACATCATGCGCGAGAACACCGGCGCTGCCGCAAGGCCGCCGTAATATCCCCCTTGACGCGGGTTATCAATAATGACGGCGGTGACTACGCGCGGTGCGCTCGCAGGGGCCATGCCGACAAACAGGGACATATAGGCATCACTGGCATAGCCACCCGCCTGCGCCTTATGTGCAGTGCCAGTTTTGCCGGCAATGCGATAACCCGGCACCGCGGCACGCAGCGCCGTACCCTCCTGTGTCACCACGGTTTCCATCATGGGAATAATCGAGCGCGCAATTTTTTCGTCAAGAATGCGCTTGCCTGGCACCGGGCCGGTGACCTTGATAAAACTGATCGGGCGTTGAATGCCACCACTAGCGATCACGGCATAGGCCTGCGCCAATTGCAGCGCCGTCACCGTGACGCCATAACCATACGACATGGTGGCCACTTCAACCGGATTCCAGCGGTTCGACGGCTGCATGCTGCCCGCACTCTCACCCGGAAAACCGCTGCCGGTGTTGCGACCAAAGCCAAGGCGACGATGCAGCAGTGGCAGCGTATCGCGCGGCAGTGCCATAGCAATTTGTGCCGACGCCACATTGCTCGACTTGGTGAGCACGGTCGGCATATCAATCACGCCATAATTCTCGTGATCGCGGATCAGCTTGTTGAGCACCTTGTAAGTGCCAGGGCTAGTATTGAAATGACTGCGAACATTGAATTTGCCGCTTTCCAAGGCAGCTGCCACTGTGAATGGCTTGAGCGTCGAGCCTGGCTCGAACTGATCTGTCACCGCGCGATTGCGCAGCGCATTGATCGTTAACTGTTTGCGGTTGTTGGGGTTGTAGGATGGCAGATTGGCCATGGCCAGCACTTCGCCGGTATCCACATCCAGCGAAACCAGCACCCCCGCCGATGCATTATGCTCAGCAACGCCGCGTGCCAGCTCGCGGTAAGCTGCATACTGAACACGCGTATCAAAACTCAGCGTGATGTCCTTGCCTGGGCGTGCGGCCTTGATCAGCGCCACATCCTGCACGCGATGCCCCTTGAGATCCTTGACCACACGCTTGGCACCCGCCTCACCAGCCAGCTGACCATTGAGAGACAGCTCCAGACCTTCCTTGCCCCGACCATCGAGATCGGTAAAACCGATCATGTGCGAGGTTACATCGGCCTCAGGGTAAAAACGGCGATATTCCGTCATGCCATACACGCCGGGCATGTCCTTCGCCAGAATTAGCTGGGCCGCCGCCGGTGACAGATGGCGCTTGGCGTACATGAAGCCCTTGCGGGAATTACGCTTGACGCGTGCCACCAAGCTGCCGACCGGCAAGGCCAGATCACGCTCCAGCGTACTGATAGAGGCCTTGCCCGCCAGCGCCTGACGAGGATTTATCCAGATCGAGATCACCGGCGTGCTGACCGCCAGCGGCGCGCCATTGCGATCGAGGATCATGCCGCGCATGGCCATCACCGGCTCAATACGCAACGAGCGCGCATCGCCCTGCTTGCGCAGAAACTCGCTGTCGACCACGGTGAGATAGACCGCCCGACCAAGTAGGCCAACAAACAGCAGCGACAACGCGAAAACCATAAAGTAATGGCGATGCCGGAACTGCAGCGCAGCAGCGCCTGCCTTATTGTTTTTTCCTGCCTTGTCGATCAAGGGGCGCTGATTCATGGCCGCACCATCATGACTTCATGGGGGGCCGGCGTGCGCATGCCGAGCTCATCCGTAGCGACCTTACCGATGCGGCCGTAAGCGCCCCAAGCCTGCTGCTCCAGCAGCAACTGGCCCCACTCGACTTCGAGATGATCACGCTCAACTTGCAGCGTCTGTAGCTGATTCAAATAAATACGCGACTTGTGCACGCTGTAGGCAACGCCCAGCGAGGCTGCAATCAGCGCCAACAGAATCGCCGCAGCCTGACGCAGATCCGGCTGCATGACCATGCGGGCCACTGCACTCAAGCGCGTAGACCACATCACGAGAACACCTGCAGGCGCTCGGCCACGCGCAAATGCGCACTGCGCGCACGCGGATTCATGGCTACTTCGCTAGCACTTGGCTCAACAGCCTTGCCAATCTTCTTCAGGCCCGGCTTCATCTGCTGCCAGGTCACCGGCAAGCCCGGTGGAAAATCATCGCCTTTGACTTCGCGATTGATGAATTGCTTGACCATGCGATCTTCCAACGAATGGAAGCTAATCACTGCCAAACGACCGCCCGGCGCAAGTACAGCCAGACTTTGCTCGAGAAAATCTTCCAGATCTCCAAGCTCACGATTTACTGCAATACGAATAGCCTGAAAGCTGCGTGTAGCGGGGTTCTTGTGCTTTTCCCAGGCCGGATGCGCTACCGCAACAATCTCAGCCAGCTGTTTCGTGCGCGTAATCGGCGTCTCAGTGCGCGCTGCCACAATGGCTCGAGCAATGCGCTTAGCAAAGCGCTCCTCACCGTAGGTCTTGAGCACATCAGCAAGGTCAGTCTCCTTCACCTTCGCCAACCAATCGGCCGCACTCTGGCCACGCGTAGGATCCATGCGCATGTCCAACGGGCCATCGTTCATGAAGCTGAAGCCGCGCTCAGCATCATCAATCTGTGGCGACGACACCCCAAGATCAGCCAGCACACCGGCAACCTGACCCAACAAGCCCAGAGCGCTCACATGCGCCTTCATGCTGGCAAACGAATCATGCACGATGCTGAAGCGCGGATCGGCCTTGGCCAGCGCCTCGCCCGTGGCAATCGCCAGCGGGTCCTTGTCGAAGGCAATAACGCGAGCCTGCGGGCCAAGCCCGGCCAACAGCTTGCGCGCATGGCCGCCACGCCCGAAAGTGGCATCGATATAGCAGCCAGCCGTGTTCGTGAGTACCGCATCCACGGTCTCGTCACACAATACGGTCAGGTGCTGAAAATCAGTCATGATCAAAGCGCCAGAGAGTCGATGGCTTGCGCCAACTCGGCCGCGGAGAAGTCCGCATTCAACAAGTCTGCCTGCAATGCATCCCAGGATGGCTTGTGCCAGATTTCACACTTCTTGCCTTGGCCGGCGAGCACCACCGACTTGTCGAGATGAGCAAACTGACGCAGCTCCGGGCTGACCAGGAAGCGGCCGGCGCTGTCGAGATTGATTTCCGTGGCGTAACCGAGGATGCGACGCTTGAGTTGCGTCATGGCAGTGCTGGAAGTGGGCAGCGCATTGAAGCGCGCCTCAATCGCTTCCCACTCGGTCAGCGGGTAAAGCACCAGGCAGGATTCACGGATATCCACGGTGAGCACAAACTTGCCCTGACATTCCGACTGCACGCGTTCGTGGTAGCGCGTCGGCAAGCCGATGCGTCCCTTTGCGTCCATGGTCAGTTCGTCGTAGCCGCGAAACATGTGTTTTCTTCCTAGAGAGGGCGCTTGAAAACATAAAAAACCACAAAGTCACACTTTTCCCCACTCTGCGGGCAAATATAGAGAGCAGACCTCATGCAGTCAACCTGCAAAGGCCATGGTTATAAGTAGCATTTTCTTTATTTAAAACAATGACTTAAAGCTATTGACGAAGAACAGAAAAGAAGTTGTTAGCCATAAAATCAATTAGTTACGCCAGTATCTTGCGCAAATATTTAAGTATCAAGCTTGCCTAGATTCTTTCGCTATAAGCGAAATAGTCATACAAACCATACACGCGCAACAGAATAGGTGGAGTCGGCCTGTAAGCCGGGTTCTGTCGTGGACGATCATTCCTCTAGGCCCATCGTCGCCGATGGGCTCGAGCAACCTACCCGTGTCCCGCGCGGGCCGCGCGTATGGACACCTATTTGGTCTTGCTTCAAGTGGGGTTTGCCGTACCGGTCTGTTACCAGACTCGTGGTGCGCTCTTACCGCACCGTTTCACCCTTACCACGCGTCTCAACCCGCCGAAGCGAGCCAAGACCGTTCGGCGGTCTGCTCTCTGTTGCACTTTCCGTCGGCTCACGCCGCCCAGGCGTTACCTGGCACTTTGCCCTGTGAAGCCCGGACTTTCCTCCCCCATGCACGCATGGCAGCGATCGCCCAGCCGACTCCGGGGCGCAGCTTACGGGCGCAGGCCCTTGAACTCAAGGTGATTCGCTTGCCAGCTTCAACGCCAGAGCCATGTCATAGAGTGCATTGCGCTTCAAGCCCATAATTTCTGCCGCCAAACCGGCAGCCTGCTTGACCGGCAACTCACGCACCAAGACCCGCAAAATAGTCTCGGCAGACAATGCCCGCGTATCCGCCGCTTCACGCTCTGGCGCGCCAGCAACCACCAGCACAATTTCACCACGCTGCTGATTGCTGTCCGCCATGACCCAAGTCAACAGCTCGCCCAGCGACGCTCGGCGTATGGTCTCGAAGGTCTTGGTCAGCTCTCTGGCCAAAGTCGCTAGGCGATCAGCGCCAAATGTAGCCACGAGATCCTCCAGTGTTTCCACAATGCGATGCGGCGCTTCATACAAAATCAGCGTCGGTGTTGCCTCCGCCAACTGCTTCAAGCGTGCTACGCGCGGCCCCTGACGGCTAGGCAGAAAGCCCTCGAAATGAAATCGGTCAGATGCCAACCCGGCAGCACTCAAAGCCGTGATGGCAGCACACGGCCCCGGCACCGGCACCACTGTCACCCCGGCATCATGCGCTGCGGCAATCAGGCGATAGCCTGGATCACTGATCAACGGCGTACCGGCATCCGACACTAGTGCCAAGGTCTCACCGGCCTGCAAACGAGCAATCAGGCCCGGCACCCGATGCGCTTCATTATGGTCATGCATGGCCGTCAAGGGCGTACGCAGACCGAGCCGCTCAAACAGGCGAGCCGAGGTGCGCGTGTCTTCTGCTGCCACCTGATCGACGCCCGCCAGCACAGCGCGTGCACGCGGGCTGAGGTCATCGACATTACCAATAGGCGTTGCTACCACATATAAACAGCCGGGCTTGATGCATGCAGACATGGCCAGAGGCCCTCTTTAAAGATGCCGGCATTATCAGGGCATAGCGCAACGCGAACCAAGACAAAGTGGCGAAAGCCGGAATACTGATCTACACCATAGGCATACACTATAGAGACAATGACATGCCAACCCTCAAACCTGCCCTGCGTGCGCAGTCGCCCCGCCAGCGCGCCGGGCGCTTGGCTGAAGATGCTGCCTTGGTATTCCTGCATACACAGGGCCATCAATTGGTAGCGCGCAATTTTTATTGTCGCCGTGGCGAGATTGACTTGATAACCTTACATGGTCAGTGGCTAGTTTTTACTGAAGTGCGCTGGCGCAGCCGAGCAGACTTCGGCGGTGCGGCCAGCTCGGTAACGCGCCAAAAGCAGCAGCGAATCATTGCCACCGCGCGCTATTTTTTAAGCCGCCAAACGAGCTGGCAGCAATTCTTTATACGGTTTGATGTCATGCTGTTTGAAGGCCCGCCAGCCATCTGGCAACAGCGCTGGCTACAAGCCGCTTTTACCGCATTTTAGAGAGAGTTGATGCACGCTCAAATCACGCAAATGTGTCACGACAGCACGAGTATGCTTACGCGCTTGGCTGAAGAACAAGCCGATACCATTTCACAGGCCGCCATGATCATGGTCGATGCCCTCATTCATGAGCGCAAAATCATCTGCTGCGGCAATGGCGCATCAGGTGCCAACGCACAGTCGTTTGTCAGCAAGATGCTCAACCGCTTTGAGCACGAGCGACCGGCACTACCTGCCCTAGCGCTGGCGCCAGACAGCGTGACATTAAGCGCCCTGGCACAAGACAATCGCCTCACAGAGTCCTTCTCGCGCCCCTTTCTGGCTTTCGCACAACCGGGCGATGTCTTGGTGGTGCTGTCCGCCACTGCAACCGCAGCCAATATTCTCGCTATCGTGCAAGCTGCTCATGAGCGCGACTGCCCCATCATTGCCATCACTGGCGCTAGTGGAGGAGAGATCGCCCGCCTACTGAAACCCGAAGATGCGCTCATTCAAATACCTGAGCATCGCGCCTATCGGGTACATGAAGCACAGTTGTTTACATTGCACTGCTGTTGCGCCTTAATCGACGCTTCACTATTCGGAGATCCCGACCTTGCCTAACGCCCTATCGCTGCGCCGCAGCATTCGTAGTCTGAGCGCCCTTGCCTTGGCGATGGCCATCCTCAGTGGCTGCACCACCCTAGCCAAAGTCGGCGTCGGCCCTAGCGTTGCCGATCCCGGCACACGCACCACAGCATCGCGCATGACCGACTTCAGCCTGGCACAATCCGTCCGCGTCGATATTTATAAGACGGTGCCCGCCGCCAAAGATGCGCGCATTGAAGTCATCAGCTTCTATCAGTCCATTTTGCTGGTCGGCGAAGTGCCTAATGAAGACCTGAAAGCCAAGGTCGGCGAGGTGGCGAAGCGCTACAGCGACGTCAAAATCGTGCATAACGAATTGGCCATCGGCATCAATCGCAGCTTAGGCGAGCGCCTGGGCGATGACCTGCTGGAACGCAAAGCCAACTTCAGCCTATTTGCTGCCGATGGCCTGCGCAGCAACCAGGCCAACGTCACCGCAATCAATGGCACGCTGTATTTGATGGGCAAGCTGACACAGCGCGAGACCGATCGCGCCATCGTTCGCTTGCAAGCACTTGATAGCGTCACGCGTATCGTGAAAATTGTGGATGTGCTGCCAGATACTGCGAGCAATCCCGCATCCTGAGAGGCCTTTCGCCTACTTCACCACACGTAGGCTAGGTCGTGCCTTCTTCGCCGCTGACGGCGATGAGGGCACAGCCTTCAAGGTTGCCTCTGCGACAGGCGTATCCGGGGAGTACTCATCCTCTTCGAAGAACAAGCCCTCACCGTTCTCACGCGCGTAAATACCCAGAATAGCGCCCATAGGCACCTGCACCCAATGCGGCATGCCAGCAAAACGCGCAGAAAAACACACCTCGGTATTGGCCAGTAATAACTCGCGCACAGCTGACGGGTTAATGTTCAGCACAATACGACCATCTTCGACAAAGGCCTCAGGCACCTGGGCACCGGGCCAGACAGCATTTACGAGTAAATGCGGCGTCCAACCCTGATCAATGATCCATTCGTTGATCGCGCGGATGAGATACGGCCGCGTGCCTTTCAGTGCCATCACTCAAACTCCGCGACGCATGTCACGCTCAACATCGGTCAGGCTGGCCAGGAAACCATCGCGCCGGAAGATACGATCCATGTAGCGCAGCATCGGCGTACAAGCCTTTTCCGGCAGCTCAACACCCAAAATCGGCAACCGCCACAGAATTGGTGCCAGCATGCAATCCAGCAAAGAGAATTCGTCGCTCATGAAGAACGCCTTCTCCTGAAAGATTGGGGAGATGGTAATCAGGCTATCGCGCAAGTCTTTACGCGCCTTCTGGATCAGCAGCTCCTTACCCTTGCCAGCCAGAACGGCATCCACGAGCACACACCAGTCACGCTCGATACGATACGCCAGCAAACGTGCCTGAGCACGAACCACGGGGTATACCGGCAACAAGGGCGGGTGCGGAAAGCGTTCGTCAAGATACTCCATCATGATCTTGGTTTCGTATAGCGAGAGCTCGCGATCAACCAGAACCGGCAGTTGATTATACGGATTCAGATCAGCGAGATCCGCAGGGCGATTATTATCGCGCACATTGATCACATCGACCGAAACGCCTTTTTCGGCGAGCACGATACGCACACGATGGCTGTAGTGATCAGCAGCATCCGAATAAAACGTCATTGAAGCGCGACGCGCAGCGGTTGCCATGATGAAACCCTCCTAACAACAAAAAGACAAAAGGGCGACACCTATCCAGGCATCCCCCCTTTATCAAGAACCGGCCATCGCCAATGGCAATCACCAGTCAGCTTATTTGACGTCTTTCCAGAACTCTTTGTTGAGCAGATAGACCGGCACCATCAACAGCGCCAAGAATAGTAAGACCCATATACCCATGTTTTCACGCGTCAGACGACTAGGCTCTGCCATGTAAGTCATGAAGTTCACCAGATCGCCGACTGCAGCCTCAAAATCTTCCGGGCCCAGCTCCTGCTCCAGTGGGTCCAGCACATGCGGCATGCCAACATCCTTGAATACGCGGTTGTTGACGCCCCACGGGCGCTTGTCGTCCGGATAGAAATTGAGCAGGTAGGTATAGACCCAGTCTGGCGAACGAAAGCGCGTTTCCAAAGACAGGTCAGGCGGGGCGTTACCGAACCACTTGGCCTGATCCTTCAAGTTTACCTTCGGATCAATCGGGTCACCAATCTTGTCGGAAGTGAACATCATGTACTTCTCGACAAGCCTGGGGCTGATGCCCAGATCCTGCGACATGCGCTCGTAACGCAGGTATTTGGCGCTGTGGCAACCCGCACAGTAGCTAAGAAACAACTGTGCACCATGCTGCAAGGATTCCTTGTTACGGAGATCCACGGGCGCCTTTTCGCACTCATGCAATTCGCCACAGCCACCACCCGAAGCCAACACAGCCGAGGGCGCAAACACCAGAAAAAGCGCAAGAATCAAATTTTTCATCAGTGTGCTCCCCCAGTAACGCGATCAGGTACCGCCTTCACGGACTCCATCGATGTATAGAACGGCATCAGCAAGAAGAACAGGAAGTAAATGATTGTCAGGATCTGCGAGATCAGCGTCTTGACCGGATCCGATGGCACTGCGCCCAAATAGCCCAGACCGATGAAGCTAATAACAAACAAAGCCAGCCAGATTTTGCTTTGCGTGCCTTTATAGCGCATCGACTTGACCGGGCTCTTGTCGAGCCAAGGCAGCACAAACAGAATCGCGATGGCCGCCCCCATGGCAATCACACCACCGATCTTGGAGGGCACCGCACGCAGAATCGCGTAGTACGGCGTGTAGTACCAAACTGGCGCAATGTGCTCAGGTGTCTTCAGCGGATTAGCAGGCTCGAAGTTCGGACGCTCAAGGAAGTAGCCGCCACCATCCGGGAAGAAGAACAACACTGAACTGAATACCGCTAGAAACACCACAATGCCCACGAGATCATGCACGGTGTAGTACGGGTGGAACGGAATGCCATCGAGCGGAATGCCGTTTTCATCCTTCACTTTTTTGATGTCGACACCATCGGGGTTATTCGAACCCACGTGATGCAAGGCCACCAGATGCATGAACACCAAAGCCACCAGCACTAGCGGGATCGCTACTACATGCAGTGCAAAGAAGCGGTTCAGCGTGATACCAGAGATCAAGTAGTCGCCGCGAACCCAGGTCACTAGCTCTTCACCCACCACCGGAACAGCGCCGGCCAGGTTGAGAATAACCTGAGCACCCCAATACGACATGTTGCCCCAAGGCAGCAGGTAGCCGAAGAAACCTTCCGCCATCAGTGCTAGGTAAATCGCCATGCCAAACAACCAAACCAGCTCGCGCGGCTTCTTGTAGGAGCCATAGAGCAGGCCACGGAACATGTGCAGGTAGATCACCACAAAAAAGGCCGAAGCGCCCGTGGAGTGCATGTAGCGCAGCAGCCAGCCATATTCGACATCACGCATGATGTATTCGATGGAGTCGAACGCGCCCTCACCCGAGGGGTTATAGGACATGGTCAGCCAAATGCCGGTGACCAGCTGGTTGACCAGCACAATCATGGACAGCACGCCGAAGAAGTACCAGAAGTTGAAGTTCTTCGGGGCGTAGTACTTCGACATGTGATATTCGTAAGTTTCAGTCGCTGGGAAGCGCGCATCTACCCAGCCCATCAAACTCTTGCCGATATTGGCCATTATGCTTTCTCCTCGCCTAGCACGACGATGGCATCGGACTCATAAAAGTGCGGTGGCACAACCAGGTTCGTAGGTGCAGGGACGTTATTGAAAACACGGCCCGCCAAGTCAAAGCGCGAACCATGGCAAGGACAGAAGAACCCGCCCTTCCAATCAGCACCCAAATCCGCAGCCGCCACTTCCGGACGGAATAGCGGCGAACAACCCAAATGTGTGCAAATACCGGTCAGGATCAAGAATTCAGGCTTGATCGAGCGCACCGCGTTGCGTGCGTACGCCGGCTGCTGACTTTCCTCTGACGATGCTGGATCTTTCAGGTCACCGTCATTTTTGGGCAGATCCGCGAGCATTTGCGGTGTGCGGCGCACCACCCAAACCGGCTTGCCGCGCCACTCGAACACAGCACGCTGGCCAACTTCAAGCTGACTAATGTCTGCCTTGACCGACGCACCGGCAGCTTTCGCCTTGGCACTCGGATTCCAGGACTTCACGAAGGGAACCGCAGCCGCTGCGACGCCAACTGCGCCCATGGCTGCAGTGGCACCGATCAACAGGCGCCGGCGATCGACATTTACGCCGTCAGTACTCATTGACGCACTCTCCGAATCAGCTAATGGCAACCGAACATGCGCATTTCACGGGCATTTCGGCACTGCATGGAAAACCGAGTAATGGTAATGAAATCACCTACCAGTGACAAGGTGATTGATCGCCTGAAGTGCCGGTATTGCAGGAGGTTTGTCCCGACGAAGTGACACTCATTCCGGCACAAAACAAAAAAGCCTGCAGGTTTCGCTGCAGGCTTTTAAATTGGCTGGGGAACTAGGATTCGAACCTAGACAGACGGTGTCAGAGACCGTAATCCTACCGTTAGATGATTCCCCAATAGCTGCCCGCCCGAAGGCGGACAAAATTAACGCTTGGAGTACTGTGGACGCTTACGTGCCTTGCGCAGGCCGAGCTTCTTACGCTCAACTTCACGAGCATCACGCGTCACGAAGCCGGCTTTACGCAGCGGCGACTTGAGCTCTTCGTCGTACTCAACCAAGGCACGGGTAATGCCGTGACGAATGGCGCCAGCTTGGCCACCAATACCACCACCAGCAACGGTGACCATGATGTCAAACTTGTTCAGCAGCTCAACCAGCTCGAGTGGCTGACGAACAACCATGCGCGCAGTTTCGCGACCGAAGTAGATGTCCAGCGGACGGTCATTGACAACGATGTTGCCAGTACCGGGGCTGATGAAAACGCGTGCAGTCGCAGTCTTGCGACGGCCAGTTCCGTAATTTGTTGTCATGGCGCTCGGCTCAGATGATCAGTTCTTTGGGCTGCTGTGCAGAATGCGGGTGCTCAGCGCCACCGTAAACTTTCAGCTTGCTCAGCATGTCGCGGCCCAACGGACCCTTCGGCAGCATGCCACGGACAGCAATTTCGATCGGCGCAGCTGGCTTGGCAGCAATCAGCTTCTCGAAATTCACGCCCTTGATACCACCCGGAAAGCCGGTGTGGTGCCAATAGACCTTGGCGTGCGCTTTGTTGCCAGTAACGGCAACTTTGGCTGCATTCACGACTACGATGTAGTCGCCAGTATCAACGTGCGGAGTGAACTCCGGCTTGTGCTTGCCACGCAGGCGGCTTGCGATTTCGGTCGCTAAACGGCCGAGAGTCTTGCCGCTGGCGTCAACGACGAACCAGTCGCGCTTAACGTCTGCGGGCTTGGCACTGAAAGTCTTCATGTCAACATGCCTTCATAAAAACAGAGTCCGCGACCCCTGAAATTCAGGCTGTCGCAATGAGGTCGCGAATAGTACCCAAGGTCATCGACTTTGACAACGCCCAAGCGAATAAAAATTCACGATCGAGTGTTTCACCGAGATACTCAGGGCCGATGTGCACGCGCCAAATACTCTCGCGACTGCATTTCCTGCAAACGACTTTGGGTGCGCTGGAACTCAAAGTTCAGCCTGCCCTGATCGTAAAGCTCCAGAATCGGCAGCTCGGCTGAAATGATCAGCTTCACGCTACGGTCATAGAACTCGTCGACCAAGTTGATGAAGCGCCGCGCAGCATCATCGTTGGATGCGCCCAGTGCCGGCACATCCGCCAGCAAGACCGCGTGGTATTCGCGGGCAATCTCGATGTAGTCGTGGGCACTACGAGGCTTTTCGCAAAGCTCGGCGAAGCGACACATGAGCACATCGTCGGTGCGGGCAATAACCTCGATTGAACGGTCATTAATGTCAATAGGGCTTTGCAAAGCGGGCGAAGCATTGGACAGCTCGCGGAAACTGCGCGACAGGGACGCCTGCGCGGCGGCATCCAGCGGGGCGTGATAGAGCTCGGCCTGCTCCAGCACACGCAAGCGGTAATCGACACCGGAATCGACATTGATGACCTGACAGAATTGCTTAACCATAGCAATCGCCGGCATAAAGCGCTGACGCTGCAGGCCGTTCTCGTAGAGGCGATCAGGCACGATATTGGATGTGGCCACCAGCGTTACGCCGCGTGCAAACAATGCCTCGAACAGGCCACCAAGGATCATGGCGTCGGCAATGTCGGTAACAAAGAACTCATCGAAGCAGATCACTACGGCTTCGTCGTGAATGAGCTCAGCGACTGCCTTCAAGGGGTCTTTGGTGCCTTGCAAGGCCGTCAGGTCACGGTGCACACGCTGCATGAAGCGGTGAAAATGCACGCGCATCTTGCGGCGAAACGGAATTTGCTCGAAAAACAGATCCATCAGATAGGTCTTGCCGCGCCCTACCCCACCCCATAAATAGAGGCCTTGGGCTGGTGTTTTTTGGCGCTTGATTTCGCGCAGACGTGCAGGCCCACGCACCTTTTTGGCGATATCAAAGCGCTGAATCAGTGCCGCATGCACTTCCGTCAGGGCCACCACGGCACTGTTCTGGGCAGGATCAAACTGGAACTGGCCACTGGCGATGTCGCGCTCGTAGCACTGCAGCGGGGTCATGCCCGGCTCAACTTGCATCGTTCGTCTCCCTGCAGGCGCTTTGTGCCCATTCTTTCAACACACTGAGTTGGCCGTGAAAAAAATGCCCTGCGTCCGGCACTACCGTGATTTGCACATCGCTTGATGCAGCCGTTAGCCAATCGGCAATGGCGGCCGGGTCGACCACCTCGTCGGCATCGCCATAAATGACTCGCGTGCCAGCCGGCAAAGTTTGCGCCGATAGCGCAAAGCGCGTTACCGGGGGTGCGACCAATAACAACCGCGGCCTTGAGACGGTAGCATCCGCACTCAAACCAACAAGCACTTGCGCAGACACATAGGCACCGAAGGAAAAGCCGGCAAGCACGCGCCAAGGCAGTGCAAGTTGCGTCTGAGCCCATTGAGCTAACGCCAGCACATCACTTTGCTCGCCGATGCCCCGATCAAAGCTACCCGCACTGGCCGCCACGCCGCGAAAATTGAAGCGAATAGCGACCAGGCCGGCATCACGACAAGTACGTGCCAGGGTTGTCACAACCTTATTGCCCATGGTGCCACCCATTAACGGATGCGGATGACAAATGATGGCAAAGCCGCTGGCCGTACCCAAAGGTACACTCAGGGCCACTTCGATCTGCCCGATCGGCCCCGATACCAGCACGCGATGCTCGCCGGGTGAAACAACAATGGCCTCAGACATGGGCTCTCCTGTACTCTGCGCTTTGAAACGAGTGGGGCCAGATGGTATAGATAGCAAGAAGCTGCGCCAATGCCACTTTAGCGCAGCGCTTCAGGAGATGCTGGACATGGGTGTATTGGTTTATCTGCTGGTTTTTATTCTGGGCGCAGCCGCTGGGGTGGTCATCACCAAGCGCCATGCACCGGATCGGCGCGTGCAAGAGCTGGAGACCCTGCTGCAGGATCTACAAGCACGCCATGACCGTTACCAGAACGATGTCAGCGATCATTTCAGCGAAACTGCCGAGCGCGTCAACGAGCTGACTCAGCGCTATCGCGAAGTGCATCAGCATCTGGTGCAAGGTGCTCAGCTGCTCTGCGACGACCCCAAACGCAGCAAGGATGCCAACCCTGCCAAGGCCTTCACTAGCCTGAATACGCCGGAAGTACGCCCTCCGCACACTTTCGATCAGTACAGCGAAACCGATCTGGTCGGCTACGAGCCGCCGCGCGACTACGCCACCAAAAGTCCGCAGGACAAAGGCACGCTGGACGAGCGCTTCGGCTTCAAATAAGCCGATTTGCCGGTCGCGAAGGATTTGCGACTAACGGGGGCCGCTGCAAAGGATGAACAGCCTTACTTTCAGCAGGCCTTTCCGCTACAATTTTCAACCGAATTCCGTACTTTCCCAGATTGGCATGCTGTGTGCTTCGGTGCCGGCAGCCCATTGGGTCAGCATTCCGCCGCCCCCGTAGAGGACACATCCCGTGCTCGAAGCCTACCGTCAACATGTTGCCGAACGCGCCGCTCTCGGCGTTCCCCCGAAGCCCCTGGATGAAGCCCAGGTTGCCTCGCTGGTTGAACTACTGAAAAACCCGCCTGCTGGCGAAGAAGCCTTTTTAGTCGACCTGCTGGAAAACCGTATTCCGCCCGGTGTTGACCAAGCCGCTTACGTCAAGGCCGCCTTCCTCGCTGCCGTCACCAAGGGCGAAGCCAGCTCGCCACTCGTGACCAAAGAACGTGCAACCTACCTGCTCGGTACCATGCTCGGCGGCTACAACGTCGAACCTCTGGTCATCGCGCTCGATGTCCCCGCTCTCGCCGCTACGGCCGCCGAAGCGCTGAAGAAGACACTGCTGGTGTTCGACGCCTTCCACGATGTGGAAGAAAAGGCCAAGGGCGGCAACACCTACGCCAAAGCCGTGATCCAGTCCTGGGCCGACGCCGAATGGTTCACCAGCCGTCCGGAAGTCGCTCGCGAAATCAAGGTCACCGTGTTCAAGGTCACCGGCGAAACCAACACCGACGACCTGTCGCCGGCGCAAGACGCCTGGAGCCGTCCGGACATTCCGCTGCACGCCAACGCCATGCTGAAGAACGCCCGCGACGGCATCGTCCCGGCCAAGCAGGGTGAAGTCGGTCCGCTCAAGCTGATCGAAGAACTCAAGGCCAAGGGCAACATCGTTGCTTATGTTGGCGACGTGGTCGGCACCGGCTCCAGCCGCAAGTCCGCTACCAACTCGGTGCTGTGGTTCACTGGCGACGACCTGCCGCACATCCCGAACAAGCGTGATGGTGGCGTCTGCATCGGCACCAAGATCGCCCCGATCTTCTTCAACACCATGGAAGACGCCGGCGCGCTGCCGATCGAACTCGATGTCGGTCAGATGAACATGGGCGACGAAATCGTCCTGCACATCAATCACGACACGGCTGAAGTGACCGCCACCAAGAATGGTGCCGAGATTGCCAAGGCTCCGCTGAAGACTCCGGTCCTGCTCGACGAAGTGCGTGCCGGTGGCCGTATCAACCTGATCATCGGTCGCGGCCTGACCAAGAAGGCTCGCGAAGCCCTCGGTCTGGCTCCGTCGACCCTGTTCCGCACGCCGGTGCAACCGTCCGATACTGGCAAGGGTTTCACCCAGGCTCAGAAGATGGTCGGCCGCGCCTGCGGTCTCGCCGAAGGCCAGGGCGTGCGCCCGGGCACCTACTGCGAACCGCACATGACCACCGTCGGCTCGCAGGACACCACCGGTCCGATGACCCGTGACGAACTGAAGGATCTGGCCTGCCTCGGCTTCTCCGCCGATCTGGTCATGCAGTCGTTCTGCCACACCGCCGCCTACCCGAAGCCGGTCGATGTCACCACGCATCACACCCTGCCGGACTTCATCATGAACCGTGGCGGCGTCTCGCTGCGTCCGGGCGACGGCATCATCCACTCCTGGCTGAACCGCATGCTGCTGCCGGACACCGTCGGCACCGGCGGCGACTCGCACACACGCTTCCCGATCGGCATCTCCTTCCCGGCCGGTTCCGGTCTGGTCGCCTTTGCCGCTGCCACCGGCGTCATGCCGCTGGACATGCCGGAGTCGGTGCTGGTTCGCTTCAAGGGCAAGATGCAGCCTGGCATTACCCTGCGCGACCTCGTGCATGCCATTCCCTACGCAGCTATCCAGCGAGGCGAACTGACCATCGAGAAGAAGGGCAAGAAGAACGTCTTCAACGGTCGCATCCTGGAAATCGAAGGTCTCGAAGACCTGACCGTGGAACAGGCGTTCGAACTGTCGGATGCCTCGGCTGAGCGTTCCGCCGCCGGTTGCTCGATCACTCTGAGCGAGAAGTCGGTTGCCGAGTACCTGACCTCGAACATCACCATGCTGAAGTGGATGATCTCGAACGGCTACGGCGATGCCCGCACCATGGCCCGTCGTATCGTCGCCATGGAGAAGTGGCTGGCCGCCCCGTCGCTGCTGCGCGCCGACAAGGATGCCGAATACGCCACCATCTACGAGATCGACCTGAACGACATCAAGGAACCGATCCTGTGCTGCCCGAACGATCCGGACGACGCCAAGCCGCTGTCGCAGGTTCAGGGCACGAAGATCGATGAAGTCTTCATCGGTTCGTGCATGACCAACATCGGCCACTTCCGTGCTGCCGGCAAGCTGCTCGACAAGGTGGAAGGCGGTTCGCTCGCCACCCGTCTGTGGCTGGCTCCGCCGACGCGCATGGATGAGCACCAGCTCATGGAAGAAGGCTATTACAACATCTACGGCCGTGCCGGTGCCCGTACCGAAATGCCGGGCTGCTCGCTGTGCATGGGCAACCAGGCCCGCGTCGCGCCGAACACCACCTGCGTATCGACTTCGACACGTAACTTCCCGAACCGTCTTGGTCAAGGCGCCGATGTCTACCTAGCTTCGGCAGAATTGGCTTCTGTCGCCGCCGTGATGGGCAAGCTGCCGACTGTGGCCGAGTACATGGAGTACGCGGGTAAGCTGGATGCTATGTCGGGTGATATCTATCGTTACTTGAGCTTCGACAAGATGCCCGAGTACACGGCCCAAGCTGACAAAATCAACATGGCTCAGCTGACTTAAGCCGCGCTGTTGTGAGGAAAAGCCCGGACTTGTTCCGGGCTTTTTTATGCGCCTTAACGACGGTCTGGCGCGGGGGGAGGATGGTGTTGGAAAACGCGGTGAACCCTTCCATGGGCGCTCTTCTCGGCATCCATGCCTCGAACGTTTCCTACACCATCCTCCCCCCGCGCCAGACCTGCTTTAGTGCATAAAAAGCTCGACGAGCAACCGCTACCAGGCACTCACTCGGGATGATTCGGGGACGGATTTGACGTGGGTTTTGATGGTTTTCTGGTAGGTGCTCAGGAAGCCGGGAGCGGTTTCGGCGCCTTGATATAGCGCGACCAGGTCGGCTTGCATGCGGAGGAAGAGGTGCGCGGTCATGCTGGCATCTGCGAGGGCTCGGTGGTGGCGGCCGTCGACGGGGATGTTATGCAGGTCTACGAGGGTGGCGAGTTTGTGGTTGCTGGCCCACGGGTAGAGGCGGCGTGCAATGAGAACAGTGCAGAGAAATTCGTGCTGGTGCGCGCGCTCGATTCGCGAGAGTTCGTGCTGCCAGAATTTGCGGTCGAAGCTGGCGTTGTGGGCGACGATGGTGGCATCACCGACAAATTCGGCGGCTTCGGCCATAGCACGCTCGGGTGATGGCGCAGTGCGGATCATGGCGGGGGTGATGCCGGTTAGCGAGGTGATGAACCCCGGTACGCGCACACCGGGGTTCATCAGGCTCTGCCAGGAGTCGATAATCTGGCCGTCTTGCAGCAAGACGGCAGCGACTTCCAAGGCGCGACCGCCTTGGTCGGGCATGAGGCCGTTGGTTTCAAAATCGAGGACAGCGTAACGGGTCATGCTACTGCCGCTTAAGCCGACTGAATGCCCGTAATCAGCCATGGGTTTTCAGCCTTGGCACCGTCACGCTCAAGATGCCAGACATCAGTGAAGTCTTCTTCAACACCTTCAACGGTGTCGCGATAACGGCCGCTGAAGCGAATGCTGACTTCGGCAAGACCGAATTTTTCATCGGCACGCACCAGCTCGGAATCGACCCGGATGACTTCGGTGTGTTGAGCGCCGGGCAGGCTGGCGCGTTCGGCAACTAACTCGGCATACAACGCAGGCGTCGCATACTCTTCGATTTTGGCCAGATCATTCTGGTTCCAGGCGTCTTGCAGGGTGCGGTAATGCTCTTTCGCGCCGTCAAGGAAGGCTGGGGTGTCGAAGCCGAGCGGCAAGCTCATGGGCACGGCATCGCTGCTGGCGCTGACCGGGGCGCTGCTGACTAGGCTATCGCGACGACTACCAAAAACCGGCGGCACGGAGTTCGGTGTGCCGGCATAAGCAGGTTGCGGCGTGCGGACCGGTGCACCCACTGAGGCATTGCCCTGGCGCAAGAGCCGGAAAATCTTGAAGGCGACAAAAGCCAGTGCCGCCGCAATCAGGATATCCATGAACTGCAAGCCTTCGAAAGCACCACCGGCGAAGAGTGCTGCAAACAAACCTCCGACCAGCAAACCACCAAGCAAGCCACCCATCATGCCCTTGCCTGCCACCTTGGCGGGTTGGCCAGCCATTTGCTGGCGCTGCGCAGGAACATCAGCACTGGATTTACTCGGCTGAGACGGGGTGGTTTGGTAGGTGCGGCCGAAAGATTTACCGCCGCCGAAACGCTTGGCGTGAGCCACTTCGGTGGTCAGCGTGAACGCCAACAAGATCGCAAAAACTGCCCACAGCTTTTTCATGTTTTTTCTCTGGATTAAATTCAGATGCGAGCGAGACTTCGTCGGGCGCACGCCTTATGTGGCGGCAAGCTTACCTTATATGCAGTTAAACGCGACGGTTCAGCCTGCTGGTTTACGCCAGACACTGGCCAACCAAGGCTGCTGCTCACGAGGTAATCCGGCCGGCCGGTAGTAATGCTCCAGCTCGACAAACCCGACTGTCGTTAGCAAGCGCCGCCACGCAGCCAAATCATGATAGCTGCCGTAGCGCTGGCCATTCCAGCACTCCTCGTTGCTGCCGCGCGGGTTCGAGCTAAACAGCGCACCGCCAGGCTTCAGGCTGGCATGCAACTGACTCAACACGCGCGGCAACTCGCTGAGCGGGACATGAAACAACGAGGCATTGGCAAAGATGCCATCGAAGCGGGCCAGCGGCAGATCCAGTTGCAGAAAGTCTTGATGCCAGACTTCGCAAGCACTGTCGCTGCGCGCCATGGCTACGAAGCGCTCGGCACCATCGAGACCGATGGCGTGATGGCCGCGCGCCGCAAAAGCACGCAGATCACGCCCCGGGCCACAGCCAAAATCGAGAATGGTCAGCGCTGAAGAAGCATCGAGATGCCGTAGCAGCGCCTCGATGTTCTGGCTGACATCGTGATCACGCGTGCCATCACGAAAGTCATCGGCTGAGTCGTTGTAATGACCCAGCGTTTGCGCAGTGATTTCGGCCAGCGGAGACGATTTCATCGCATCAGACTTCGTGTACGAACAGCTCGCGCTCGAAACGCACTTGCGGCCAGAACACGCCGTCATCAGCACGCTCGCCAGCACCAACGACCATGACCGGAAAGGCTGCATCATCAAGATTAAGCAGCTTGCGCACGCGGACTTCGTCGAAGCCTTCCATCATGCAAGTGTCAAAGCCGTGGGCGCGGAAGGCCAGCACTAGATTCTCGCAGGCCAGTGCTGTGCTCTTCGCGGCCCAGAGCTGCACTTCCGAGCTGGTGAACGGGCCACGCGGCACCGGCGCCACCAAGCCACCCACCGTAAACGCCGCCTTCTTCACCATGGCGAAGCTGTTCAGCGGGCCCGGTGCGTAGTTATAGGGGATGAGTTGGTAGTAGCGCTTGACCAGCGCTGGCACATCCGGCATCGGCCATTCACGCAGCATCTTGCGCGAGAACTCGTCAACACGGTCGGTACGGGCGACGCAGACAATCAGCTCGGATGCGGTCTTGGCAGCGAGCTGGCTTAGGCAAGCCTTGACCAGCTTGGCCTTCTTCGCCGGCGTACGTACCACATAGAATTCCCACGGCTGCAGGCCGGACGAACACGAGGCCAGCAGTGCCATGTCCAAGCAATCATCCATCACGGCCTGCGGGATAGGCTTGTCGGTGAACTTGCGCACCGAACGCCGACTCATGACGACCTTGCGGAACTCTTCAACATCAATATGGTCCGGCGCGGGCTCGTGGTAACGGTCTTTGCCATCGATGCTGATGGTGCCGACAGTGGCTTGGCGGGTGTTCGACATGCGGCTTAGCTCCTAGTGAAGATGCGGCTCAGTTTCAAGGCTGCTGAGCTTATGCTCTCACCAACAGCTTGACTAGGCAGTAAACTAACGCAACACCACATCCAAACGCTTGCCCATCGCGAGTAAAGCCTCTGCCACGCTGTCGATGCGTGTGACATGACGCAAGTCAGTGAGGCGATTCACACTTTGTGGCGAAGTTTTCAGCAAACGGGCCAGATCCACTGGGCGCAGCTTCTGCTCCAGCATGGTATTCAATAGCAAGATCTTCGCCGACAAGCTGGCAGGCAGCTCAATAAAGTCCTGCCCTTTTACAGGCGTGCTCGGCATAGGCACCGGGCGCTTGTCATCGAAGTAGAACTCCAGCGCGGTGAACAGCGCATCATGAGCCATGCTCAACGCCTCTTGCAGTGTGTCTCCAGCAGTAATGGCCTCCGGAATATCCGCGAAGGTCACTAGGTAGCCGGTCGTGTCCGGCACTATCGTTAATGGGTATCGCATTTTTCTCTCACCTATGGAGTTTGTGAGCAAGCTGAGCTGCATTCACTTCAATGTCAGTTGTTTCATGATGGCCTTTCTCAGGCCTTCACCAATCTCCTTGGCATGTCGAGGCAAGGTGGTTTGCTTGCCGTTCAAATAGACCTTTGTGTGCTTTGCTCCCTCTTCGAAAGTCGCACCTTGCTCGGCCAACCAGCGCCTGAACTCACTCGCCTTCATATGTCGTCCACTCCTTGGATGACCGGTAAATTATAAACAGAATTGTTTCCTTTCAATGCGAATTACAAACAATTTTGTTTATTTAAATGTGTACGGTAACGCAGCCGACCAAGCAACTTGCGACGACCAAGCCAAAACTCTAGAACAGAAAACAGGAATCCGCCGGAGAAAGCTCTCAGCGAGATAGAAGCCGATCTCTCCCAAGTCTCCGGGCCAGTCTATTCAGGATGCTTCACGACAGCTTGGCAGCACGCTTTCTCTCTGCGCACCAAATACCGTCTCAAGCGTTATGAGTTGCTCATTCAGTGAAAAGAAGCCTGCCATGAAAAACTTACGAAGCGTGACCCTGTCCGTCCTCCTCGGTATTTCTGCCCCACTCTCACTAGCGCTGGTCAGCCCCACGGCCGCAGCAGCCAGCGCGGAAGACTTGAACCGTTCTGCCACGCAAGCGCTCGATAAGCTTTATCGCAGCAATCCCGTTGCGGCCGCGATGGGCAAGCAAGCCAGTGCCGTGCTGGTATTCCCCAATGTGGTCAAAGCCGGCCTGATCTTCGGCGGCAGCTACGGCGAAGGCGTACTGCTCAAGAGTGGCACGGCGAGCGGTTACTACAACTCCGTTTCTGCCTCGTGGGGCCTGCAAGCCGGCGCACAGTCTTATGGCTATGTCATGTTTCTCATGAACGACAAGTCGCTAAGCTACTTGGAAACCAGCCAAGGCTGGGAAGTCGGTGCTGGCCCCAATGTAGTCGTAGTTAATGAGGGTGTGGCGAAAAGCCTGACATCCACCACCCTCACCGGCGATGCCTACGCCTTCATTTTTGACCAGCAAGGCCTGATGGCCAGCCTCAGCATTGAAGGCAGCAAGATTTCCAAAATCAAGCGTTAATCGGACAAACGGCCTGCCTCGCAGGCCGTTTTTTGCCAAACCGTTACATCACACACTGTCATATTCGTGATAGCCTTTCGTCACACCATTTGCCGGCTCCAACCGGCAACAGCGACGGGAGCATCCAGTGACTATTCCTCATTACGACGTGGCCATTATCGGCAGCGGTTTCTCCGGCCTCGGCATGGGCATTTTCCTGAAGAAAGCCGGCCGTAAAGACTTCATTATTCTCGAAAAAGCCGCCGACATCGGTGGCACCTGGCGCGACAACCACTATCCGGGTGCGGCCTGTGATGTGCCATCGCACATGTATTCGTTTTCGTTCGAGCAGAACCCGGACTGGTCGCGCTTTTATTCCGGTCAGGCCGAAATTCTCGCCTACATGAAAAAATGCGCCAACAAATACGACCTGATGCCGCACTTTCGTGGCAACAGCGAGCTGGTCGAGTCGCGCTGGATCGAAGCTGACAAACGCTGGCAGCTGACCACCGGCAACGGTGACAAATACACCGCTCGCGTTGTCGTTTCAGGCATTGGCGGCCTCAGCCGCCCGGCGTTGCCGAATGTGAAAGGTCTGGACAGCTTCGAAGGCCCGACTTTCCATTCCGCACAGTGGAACCATGACTACGACCTCAGCGGCAAGCGTGTCGCCGTCATCGGCACCGGTGCCAGCGCCATCCAGTTCGTGCCGCAAATTGCCCCAAAGGTCGACAAGCTGGTGCTATTCCAGCGCACGCCACCCTGGCTGGTACCAAAGCCGGATGGCCTGATTCACGACAATGTGAAGAAGCTGTTCAAGTTCATTCCGGTCTCGCAGCGCCTATTTCGCAGCAGCATCTACTGGCAGGCCGAAGGCTTCGCGCTCGGCTTCGTCAATCCCAAGCTCATGGTGGTGATCGAGAAGCTGGCACGCTGGCATCTCGCCAATCAGGTCAAGGACCCGGTGCTGCGCGAAAAGCTGACGCCGAACTACACCATCGGCTGCAAGCGCGTGCTGTTTTCCAACAATTACTATCCGGCGCTGGCGCGTGACAATGTCGAAGTCGTCGCGGCCGGTGTCAAGGAAGTACGCGCACACAGCGTGATTGATGCCAACGGCGTTGAGCATGAAGTCGATGCCATCATCTGCGGCACCGGGTTTGATGTGGCTGATCCGCTGGGCCCGCTGAAAATCTACGGTCGCAGCGGCATCGAGACCCGCGATACCACCGGCGGCATGCGCGCTTACCTCGGTACCACGCTAAAGGATCTGCCTAATTTGTTCATGCTGCTCGGTCCAAACACGGCGCTGGGTCACAACTCCATCATTTTCATGATCGAGCAGCAAATCAAGTATGTCATTGCCTGTCTGGACGAGATGGACCGCAAGCAGACCCATATCATCGAAGTGAAACCTGCTGCCGAAGATGCCTATAACGACAGGATTCAGGAAGAATTGAAAAAGATGGTCTGGAGTGAAGGTGGCTGCAAGAGCTGGTATCTCGACAAGGAAACCGGGCGGAATTACACGATCTGGCCCGGTTTCACCTGGAAATACTGGATGAAGATGCGTAAGCCGAACTTCAGAAACTTTACGTTCAGCAAGGGCTAACTCGAAAACCCACGGCTGTGTGTGAAATGCACTGGCCGTGGTCAACGCTACAAATCGCCATCCCCCGTCGCCCGCAAACCCTGAACACCCGCTGTGGCGCCGTAATACTCCTCGTTGGTAAACACATCGACCTCGATAGCCGCCAAACAGACATCCCTAGCCTCCAATAGCTGGGTAGATTCCGCTGCACTAATCACGCCTAGCCCAACCGCGACTGCCGCAACATCCTCTACTGCCCCACGACTCAGCGTACGCAGCTTTTGGGCAGCCCGGATCTTTATGCGTATCGGTTCCGCTGCACTGGTCAGCGCAAAAGCCTGCATCAGACGGCCGATGCCGGGTGAGCCATCCACGGGCAGGAAATCGCCGGCCGTCAGGCGCCGGTACTGTTCGCTATAGCTCTGGCTGATCTTGGCCACGGGTGCCGCGAGGGCGTCACCCGGGAATTTGGCGAGCGGATTGATGACCAGCCAGAAGCGCCCAAAGCTGCGCAGTACCAGGCCGGAGAGGCCGTCGAAATTCTCGTAAATGCCCTCGAAGGCGCGCTGTACTTGAGTCAGTGCGTACTCACAGCTGTACTGCAGCAGCGGCAGGTCTTCAGGCTTGCGGCCCTCGGCCTCGAAGCGGCGTAGTGTGGACTGGGCGAGGAATTGCCAGGCCACGGCATCGGCGTAACGCCCGGTCAGATTGCCACGGGCCTTGAGCTTGCCACCAATCAAAAACATCGCCAGATTGGTGAGAAAGCCAAAACGCGAGGCGGCCCAGCCAAGACGGCGGTAATAGCGCCTGGTCTGCGGCTCAACATCCGGGATACTGACGGTGAAGTGCCCACGCGTGATACCACGCAGCATAAGCACGACGAAGCCAGTGACGAACTGCCACAGCCACAGCAGCAGGCTCTTGCGGAAAGCCGCAACGTCATTCTGCTCGACCGCCTCGACGACCTTGAACGCATAAGGATGACAACGCGTTGCGCCCTGGCCGAAGATCATCAGGTCGCGGGTCATGAGGTTGGCGCCCTCAACCGTGATCGGCATCGGCGCCGAGGTGTAGACGCGACCGAAAACGTTGTTTGGCCCCTGCATGATGCCGGCACCAGCCATGATGTCCATGACATCGATGCTGGCCTGACGCCCCATGTCAGTGGCGTAGGCCTTCATGATGGCCGAAGCCACCGGCGGCTTGATGCCGGCATCCAGCGCCGAGCAGCCGAACACGCGCGCAGCCTCGAAGCTGTAACTCATGGCGTTGAGGCGGGCGATCTTGTTCTGAATACCCTCCATAACGCCGATGGGCATGCCGAACTGCTGGCGCACCATGGAGTAGGCACCAGCGACGGCTGCAGCCTTGCGGATGCAGCTGACGCCACCGGCCGGCAGCGACACCATGCGTCCGCCCGCCAGCGCCTCCATCAGCATGCGCCAGCCCTGCCCGGCGTATTTCGGCCCGCCGATGATGTCGGCCGCTGCCACGATGACATCGCGCCCAACGATGGGTCCATTCTCGAAACTGTTGCCGATCGGGTCATGATGGTCGCCGATGTGCAGACCCGGAACACCCTTCTCCAGTAGCAGCACGGTGATGCCGACATCCTCGCCCAGCCCCAGCAAATTCTCGGGATCGTGCACGCGGCAAGCCAGCGAGATCAGATTGGAAATGGGCGCCAGCGTGATGTAGCGCTTGCGAAAATTGAGCCGAAACTTGATCTCGCCATCGCTGTCACGGAAAGCCACAGCCTCGGCCTTGATCGAGGCGGCATCCGACCCAGCCGTGGGTTCGGTCAGGCCGAAACAGGGGATGTACTCACCGCTGGCGAGTTTGGGCAGGTAGTGCTGCTTCTGCTCGGGCGTGCCGTATTCAAGCAGCAGCTCGGCGGCGCCCAGCGAGTTGGGAATCATGATCAGCGTGCTGATATAGCTGGAGTGCTGCGCAACCTTGGCCATGACGCAGGACTTGCCGAGCGTGGACATGGGGTGGCCCCCATATTCCTTGGGGATCTGCAGCGCGAAGAAACCATTGCGGGCGATGAAGTCGAAGACTTCGGGCGGCAGGCGCCGGGTCCGCGACAGCTCGTAGTCGCTGACCAAGTGCATCAGCGCTTCGCAGGGGCCGTCGAGAAAGGCCTGCTCATCCGGCGGTAGCTGGTGGTAACCCTCACTGAGCAGGCGCTTGAAGTCGACCTTGCCGGCGAAAATATCACCTTCGATCCAGACATCGCCGGCCTCCAGGGCTTGGCGCTCGGTATCGGAGATTTTCGGCAGTATCTTGTTGCGACGCATCCAGTTCATTAACAGCGCGAACATCACCTTTGCCTCGGTTTTTTAGGGCAGAAATGCCCCTCAACGACCGCGCGTAATATCTCTGATCTTGTCGATATAACGCGGCATCATGCCGATATCTTCGTAGATATCCTCACCCTCTTCGACGCGAATAACCTTGTTGCCCTGCTCATACGGAATCTTCGATTCCAGCTCGAACAGGCCGTGATGGATGATACTGGCCACCACTTCTTGCTCGGTCAGACCAAAAACGGCAGCCAAGGCTTTCACCTTGACCATGTCAGTGTCGTACAAGCTGATGGTACGAGTAACTTTCTGCCGCTGCGAGAGCTCTCGCGCAGTCCAGTCTTTCAGCAGGTCGTTGAAGGTGTTGGGCGTCACGACAGGCCTCCGGTATCGTCAACCCGACAGTCGTCAGGTCAATAATGACCATACGCCAGTCCGCCGGCTACGCACACTACCTCTCGTCTGGCGCTGACTGGCGTCAACCAAATCACGCGACGAGTGGCAGCCTTCTGACCCAGAAACTCAGAGCATGCGCAGCGGCGGCTCACCCATGCGCTCGACCTGCATTTGCAGTTCGCCAATATGGGTTTGCCAGTAGTGCGGAGTGTCGAACCATTGGAATGCGGCCGGGAAGGCCGGATCTTCCCAGCGCAAGGCCAGCCAGCCTGCATAATGAATCATGCGCAGGCTGCGCAGCGCCTCGATGCCAGCCAACTCGCGGACATCGAAATCGCAGAACATCTGATAGCCATCCAGTACTTCGGCAAGCTGCAGCTCCTGCTCGGGGCGCGAGCCACTGAGCAGCATCCACAAATCCTGCACGGCAGGAGCAGACTGGCAGTCGTCGAAATCGAGTAGCCAGGGGCCGTCGTCACGCGTCCAGAGGATATTGCCGGGGTGGGTGTCGCCCTGCGTGCGGATATGACGCAGTTGAGCCAGACCGCTGGCCTGTATCAGCGTGCGCAATTGCGTGATGACGGTGCGATAGGCCGCCAGCAAATGCGTCGGCAACCGCGCTTCGACCTGACGCACGGGCTGAGTCAGGTAACGCTCGATGTCGAGAACCGGGCGCTGGCTGAACGGCTGCTGGCGGCCGATTTGATGCACACGGCCGAGCAACATGCCAACACGATGCAGCTGATCCAGATCGCCGGCCTCCAGGCCCTGCCCGCCCTTGCGCTGAAACAGCGCAAACCGGTAGTCGCCATAGCCAAACAGGGTTTCGCCATCGGCATTGGCTATCGGCGCGATGACCGGTAACTCAGCCGCCGCCAGCTCCAGCGTGAAGCTATGCTCTTCGCGGATTTGCGCATCGCTCCAGCGTCCGGGCCGATAGAACTTGGCCACCAACGGCAGCTCGTCTTCGATACCGACCTGATAGACCCGATTTTCGTAGCTATTGAGCGCAAACACGCGGGCATCGGAGAGACGGCCCGTGTGCTCGATGGCGTCGATGACCAAGTCCGGCGACAGCCGGGCGTAGTCGCTGAACGATTGCCCGGCGTGCTGGTTGGTCATGAGATCTGCATCAGAAAATGAAGATCCAGGCGGCGAGCCCGCCGAGGATGAGCCACTTCAGCACGTAATACAGCGTGCGATTGGTCTTCTTCAGCGCCTTCGCGCGCAGGCGCAACTGATAGATATAACGGAAAGCCTTGTTGATGCCGCCGGTTTTGTCGGTATCGCTATTCGGCGAGCTGGCCGCTGTCATGACATTGCGCGCGAACCAGCTATTGAACGCCTGCGCCCAGCGCGCGGTCATCGGGCGTTCGATATCACAGAGCAAGATGATGCGATTCTGGTCGGTCATGTTCTCGGCGTAATGAATGTAGGTCTCGTCGAACATCACGCCTTCGCCGTCGCGCCAGCTGTAGCGCTCGCCATCCACATCAATGAAGCAGCGGTCATCGTTCGGCGTGATCAAGCCAAGGTGGTAGCGCAATGAGCCGGCAAACGGGTCGCGATGCTTAACCAAGCGACTGCCCGGCGGCAGCTCGGTGTACATCGCGGCCTTGACCGAGTCTAAGCTGCGCACCAATGCGGTGGTCTTCGGGCAGAGCTCGGCGGCAGACGGATGACCATCCTCGTACCACTTCAGATAGAAGCGCTTCCAGCCGACCTTGAAGAAGGAGTTGAAGCCGACGTCGTTATACTCAGCGGAGACCTTGATCAAACCCTTGTCAGCGAGCGCCTGAGCCTCATCGCGAATGACTTCCCAATTCGCTTCCAGCACCTTCAGATCAGCAAAGTGGTCGCTAGACAGATACGGTGTGGTTGGCACTTTCGACCACCAGTACATGATGACGTTGATCGGCGCCATGATCGTGGAGTGATCGAAAAGCTGGCGCGAGAATTTGTGTTTGACCTTGCCACGGCGCTGCACATAAAGCGCGGAGACGATGAACATCACCAGGATGATCCATTTCAACATTGCAGCGAACCTCGGTTAAAAACGCAGCGCATTCTAATGCGTCGCGCCATCAATATGAATGCGACAGCGTACTACCACATCAAATCGTCAGGAATCTGGTAGTCGGCATAGGGGTCGTCATCGGCCACTGCACTCACTTGGCGCGTATTAAGCAAGACAATCGGCGCCGGGTCGCGCTGCTGGATTTTCTCAGCGATGGCCGCAGGCACCAGCTCGTAACGCTCGTCGAGGCGAACAATCGCGATCTGGCCATGAATCAGCTGATACTGCTGCGGCTCGCTGACCAGGAGCTTCTTGACCTTGCGCTCATCGCTGAACTGATAGCTCAGCTCGCCGCCCTTGCGCTCGATACGATGCGCCTCAATCAGCTGACGAATCTGAGCGGCAACGGCCTTCTGCTCTTGCTGCAATATCAATTGGCGACTGGCCTCACGATCTTTCTCAACCTGAGCTTCCCGTGCCTTCTGCACAGCGGATGCCGCGCTCTCGCCATCGGTCTTGCCCTTCGCCGCCTGGCGCTTGGCATGATCGGCCTGACGGGCGCGCTTGTTGTCGGCCAGACCCGCTTTCAAGAGTTGGTCTTTCAGGGAAATCGCCACCGGTTACGCTCCGTGTGCCGCCAGCACTGCTTCGATACGACCCGACGCGTAGAACGGCAGCAGCTGACGACGAATGATGCCATCGAGCAGGCCTTGCTCATGCAGCGTGGCTAGAATCGGCGGCGCAAAACGCACAATCTCACGCAAGATCATGTCGCGCGTCACGCCCACTTCTTCAAGGATGAAGGCCAGTGAACTGTCACCGTACTTGTCGAAGAAGGCATCGATACCCAGATCAATGATGGCCTTGTAATACGGCGTTTTACGCAGCTCGCTGCGCCAATATTCGTAACCAATGACAAAACATTCCTCGAGCGCTTCAGCGCTGACAAAGCGGCGCAGCGAACTGGCCGGCTGATGCTTCACTTCAGCCCAGAAGTCCAGCGCGATGCGTTGCAAAGCCTTGTCGCTGAGCCTCTCCAACAATGCCTTTTCGCTGCTGCGCAATGTCGCCTGCGTGCTCTTGTGGACATAGCTCTGCAAACCTTCATCAAGCTTCTTTTCCAGATCAGGCGAGGCTTTGCTGAGCATGGACTTGCCGAAGCCCATCAGCGCCGACGCACCGGGGATGCTCTTTGCAGCCTCATTGCCCTGCGCCAGATAGCCCTTGATGCCGCGCAGAATCAGATCGCCGGCCATGTCGGCCAACACCGGATTGCCCAGCACTTCGTGAATGATGCGCTCGCGCACTTCGCGCATTTCCACGGCCTTGGCGACGATCTCGCGCACTTGCTGATCGGAAATGACATCGACCAAGCGTGTGCTTTCCTGCATGGGGTGGGCATGCAGCGTGCGGGCAATATCACCCACCAGCTCGGGGATCCCACCAGACATCGGCATGTCCACGGCATAGGCCTGCACCGTGGCCTTGATCATGTCGCGGGTGACCACGGTATTGAGCGTGAGCAAGGCGGCATTGGCCAGATCGGCATCCAGCTCATGGGTGAGATGCGGGATCAGGCCATCACCCGTGAGCAGCTCGTGGCTGTGCTGCACGTGCGCTTCAAAGAGCGCGGCCACAACAGGGTTTTTCAGGGTCGTCATGAGGCGGCTCCGTTGCGCTTAGCGCGCGTAAGTCTGGTCGAGGTAGGCGAGGATATCTTCAGACTCAAAGAGCGCTGCGCCGGTGTTGGCATCTTCCAGATAAGGCACTTGCACACGACCATACTGTTTCAAGAAAGCATCGCGCTTGCCACCGGGAACCGGCACATAGGGGCCGGGCTTGACGCGCATCGTAGCCGGACCCACATCGGCCCACTGCTCCTTGCCAAGATTGTGCAGCGTGTACGGCAGCTCCAGCTCACACATGCGCTCACGCACCAAACGCGAGTACGGGCTGGCCTCGAAGCTCCACAGCTCCAGCGGCTGCGCTGGTGCTTGCGATGGCTTCACTTTCAAACCCTTGAGGCCACGCGCAATCGTGGCGGCATAGCTTTCACCCTTGTTCAGCGCCGTACCGCGATAGCGGCTCGGCGTCTCACCGCGACCATAGGCTTTAAACAGGTAATCAATGATGGCTGCCGACTCATAGAGCACGACACCGCTATTACTGTCGATCAGCAGTGGAAATTGCTGCTTGCCGCCCAGACGCTCGGCTTCCGGGCGAAAGCGTGTGCCGCCTTTCGGGCAGGGGCGGATTTCGATATCCAACTGCAACGCAGTGCAGGCTTCACGCACGAGACGGCAATAGGGAGATGCTTCAATATCGAAAAGGATGGGCCGTTCGGCCGGTGTTTTCTTCTGCTTGAATACCGATGCCCCGCGCCAGGCTGCAAATGTTGAGGCGAAGACGGAACTGACGACGTGCAACTGATGACCAATAGACATGACACGCTCCTGAACATGCGTTTGCTGATTGGCGCAGACTCTGCCACAAACTCGCCTTATTGTCCGAAATGGCAGTGATTTTGATCATCATGGTCAGTGCATTTTTCATCACCTAGGCTATATTTCGCGCCATGAAAGACACGTGGCCGCACACCTTTACGGTGATGCACCGGAATGTCAGGAGAGCACATGAAAATTCAAGATTTGACCCAGCAGATTCGCCAGCGCGTGAGCGAGCAAACCGCCGTGCTCAGCGCCCGCTCACAGGAGTTGCGCGAGCGCGCCGAGGTCGCCTTGGGCAATGCCGGTGACCGCTTCCTGCGCGCCGAAAAGCTCACCCTTGCTGACCAGACGCCCTATCAGATACTGCACGATGATGGCCTGATCAAGCTGCGCTACTACACGCCACTGACTGATGAACGCATTCCGGTCGATGGCGAGACGCTGCAGGTGGAAAAGCGGCGGCATCGCGTGCCGGTGGTCATCGTGCCGCCACTCGCAGTGAAAATGAGCATTTATGACCTGTTCCCCGATCGTAGCCTGGTCAAGTACCTGCTCGCCCGCGGCTACGAGGTCTATCTGATTGACTGGGGCGTGCCCGGCCGCAAGCACACGCATTACAACCTGAACACCTATATTGCCGAATTCATGCCGCTGTTTCTTGAGCGCGTACGCCAGCATGCCGGCGTGCAGGATTTGACGCTGCACGGCTGGAGCCTCGGCGGCGTATTCACGCTGGGCTACAGCGCGCTCAGCCGCGACCCGCATATCCGCAACATGGTGATTGTTGGCACCCCCGTTGACGGTCATGCCTCCGGCGTCATCGGCAAGATGTATCAACAGCTCGCCAAGCAGGCAGACTGGGTGCGCAAAAACACCAGCTTCCGCGTCCACAACCTGAATCCGAACTGGCTGCACACGCCGGGCTGGGCCAATGTACTGGCGTTCAAGATGCTCAGCCCGGTGGGCTCGATCATGGGCTACTGGGATCTGCTGAAGCAGCTCGGTGACCGCGAATATGTGATCAATCACGCCACCAATGGCGCCTTTCTCGACAACATGGTGGCCTACCCCGGCGGCATCGTGCAGGACATGCTGATCCGCGTCTGGATCGACAACGATCTGGCAGATGGCCTGATGACCATCGGCGAGCAAACCGCCGATCTGCTTCAGATCAAAGCATCGTTGCTGGCCTTTGCCGGCAAGAGCGACACCATGGTCACTGCCGATGCCGTGCGCCCGTTGCTCGCGCTGGTCGGCAGTAGCGACAGCCGTTTCGAGCATATCTCCGGTGGCCACATGGGCATCCTCGCCGGTAGCAAAGCACCGAAAGAAGCCTGGCGCTTGATGGCGAACTGGCTCAGCGAGCGCTCCGACTAAATTCAGCTCAGCTGATATGTAAAATCAAATTTATGCGTTAGTGCTGATATAGCTGAACCGCTAAAATAGACACATACCTTGCGACATACCGCCCACAACGGGCGGCTTACTTTTTAGAGAAATGCCATGTCCTCGATCGGTCAGGAAACCATCCTCAGCGTGCATCACTGGAATGACACGCTGTTCAGCTTCACCGCCACGCGCGATCCGGCCCTGCGCTTTCACAACGGCCACTTCGTGATGATTGGCCTGGAGACTGAAGGCAAGCCGCTGATGCGCGCCTACTCGATCGTCAGCGCTAACTACGAAGAGCATCTCGAGTTCTTCAGCATCAAGGTGCAAGACGGCCCGCTGACCTCGAAGCTGCAGCATCTGCAGCCGGGTGACAAGCTCATGGTCAGCCGCAAGCCGACCGGCACCCTGATCATGGACAACCTTCTGCCGGGCAAGACCCTGTACATGCTGTCGACCGGCACCGGTCTGGCGCCGTTCATGAGCATCATCAAGGACCCGGAAGTCTACGAGCGCTACGAGAATGTGGTGCTCTGCCACGGCGTGCGTGAGGTCAGCGAACTGGCCTACGGTGAGTACATCAGCGACAAGATTCACGACAACGAATTTTTCGGGGCCGAAGCCCGCGAAAAGCTGATCTATTACCCAACAGTCACGCGCGAAGCCTTCCGCAATCAGGGCCGCCTCACCGACCTGATCGAGAGCGGCAAGCTCTTCACCGATATCGGCTTGCCACCGCTCAATCCGGAAACCGACCGCGTGATGATGTGCGGCAGCCCGAGCATGCTGAAAGATCTGGTGGTGATGCTGGAGGCGCGCGGCTTCACCGAATCACGTCACGGCCAGCAGGCGCACTATGTCATCGAGCGCGCCTTCGTCGAGAAGTAAGGCGGGATCAGCGTGAAAAAACCGGCCTAGGCCGGTTTTTTTTGCGCGCATTGCTGCGGTTACAGACTGGCCGAGCTGTGCAGATTGCCCTCATCGGTAAAGAGACGGCGAGCCCTGTCGTAGTAGCGCATCCAGTAGCGATTATCGAGCTTGTCGATACGCACATTCGTGCCGGTACGCGGCGCATGCACAAAGCGATCCTTACCAATATAGACGCCAACATGGTTAATGCGCGAAGAGTTACCCAAACGGAAAAACAACAAGTCGCCTACAACCAGCTCTCGCGTCGTGACATCACGACCCGCCAGATTAGCCATTTCGGCAGCTGTACGCGGCAAGGTAACCGTACTGATATCACGATAGATGTATTGCACCAGACCGCTACAATCGAAGCCGCCCTCGGGCGAAGTGCCACCAAACTTGTAAGGTGTACCCATCAGCGTCAATGCTGTCATTGCCATATCATCGGCGGCGGCTGGTGGTACCGCCACCTGCAGGCTCTCAACAGGGTCCTTGTCGGTGAAGTAGCTAAAAGGTGAAGCGATTGCAGCCGTGCTCAGGGCAGCCAGCAGCAGCAGGCCTGACAGGCGCAAAAAAGAGTCTTTGGGTGAGGTAGAAAGACCGGAAACGGGTCGCCTCTCGAATCGGAAAATCATGCCGCTGGACTCGCTTTTTATAGTAAATAACGCAGCAACTCATGCTGGCAGGTTAATGTTATTTCAAAATGTACGCTTCAGGTCAACGATTCGTTGACCTGAAGCGGGCTTTCAGCATGGATTTTGCTGATTCAACCCGTTATGTTGCGCATCAGTTTGCTGCTCACGGAGTTCGCCATGCATCCCATTGCTCACCAGTTAATGACCGCTCAGCTGCAGTTCCTGCTACGCGAGTTATCCGGCGAGGCTCTCCAGAACCATCTCAAGACCGAGGCTAACGCCTATTGCGATTTGCTCGAACGCATCACGGTGCGCCAGCTCTTCAGCGAAGAGGTCATCATCGGCTGGATCGAGCGCAACATTCTCGGCTACGAGCCTACGGAAGCCCTGCGCCAGCAAGCCGTCATGCTCGTCGAGATGGGTCTTAACAACCCCAGCCATCAGCAGATGCCGATGCGCCAGCTGATCAACCGGCAGATCTATGACTTCATGGTAGAGCGCATGGTGTCGCGCCCGGCCTTGCGCAGCGATGTCATTCACGCCGTGCTCGGCAGTCCGATCTATCACCGCCTGCTCTCGGATGTGCTGTTCCATGCCATCCAGGATTACCTGCTCACTGAAAACCCGCTATCGCGCAATGTGCCCGGAATGTCATCTCTGCTGAAGGCTGGCAAGGGCATGATGGGCAAGTTCGGTAATCTCGAGCAGGCCGTAGAGACAACACTGAAAAACTATCTGCAATCGAATGTGCGCAGCACCGCTGCGTTCAGCGAGGCGTTAGTCAACAAGGCGCTTAATGAAGATCAGCTGCGCGCCTTTGCCGATCAACTCTGGCCACATCTGGAAGCCTATGAGCTGGGCCAGGCCAGTCGTCATCTGGAGATTGAGGGCATGAGTTACATGGCTATGGTGTTTTGGAACCAGATCCGCCAGACCGACTTCATGAAACAGCAGGCGGCATATCTGATCAAAGGCTGGTATGCCCATGCCGGCAACCAGACGGCCATGGATGTATTGCTTGGCCTCGGCATCACCCGCAAGCAGGTCGTGCGTGAAGTCATCGCCATCGGCTCGCCGCTGGTAACTGCCTGGGTCGAGTCGGGTTATATCGAGCGCCGTATTAAGGAACATCTGGAGGCGTTCTTTGCGTCGCCGGAGACCACAGCCCTGCTCGGCGATTTACCGGCATGAGCAAGCTGAACCTGGCAGACATTCGCCTCGACTATGGCCGACATGGCCTTGCTCCCGACGACTGCCATGCCGATCCGTTGCAGCAGCTGCAAGACTGGCTCAATGCCGCCCTTGAAGCCGGCGTCAACGAAGCCACTGCGATGAATCTGGCCACGGTGGATAGCGCTGGCAGACCCAGTGCGCGCATCGTCCTTCTGAAAGGCATCGAAGCCGGCCAGCTCTGCTTCTTTACCAACTACCTAAGCCGAAAGGGCCGGCAACTGGCCGCACAGCCTTTTGCCGCACTGACCTTCTTCTGGCCCGAGCTAGAGCGACAAATTCGCATTGAAGGCCGGATTGCCAAGCTGCCAGATGCCGCATCGGATACCTATTTTGCCTCCCGACCATACGGCAGCCGCATCGGTGCCTGGGTCTCCGAGCAAAGCCAGCCCGTGGCCGATGCTGAAACGCTGATGGCACGCGAAGCCGAGCTCAAGGCGCGTTTTCCTGAACAGGTGCTGCGCCCACCGCATTGGGGCGGCTATGGCTTGACGCCCGATCGTGTCGAGTTCTGGCAGGGTCGCCCCAGTCGTCTGCATGATCGCGTGCTCTACCTGCCCGATGAGCACGGTGGCTGGCAGCTGAGTCGCTTGCAGCCCTGAACGGCCTAGGCCGGATTGTCGATATCAACAAAATGATGAATCAGACCCAACTCGCGAGCACACCACTCGCCCAGCGCCTGCACGCCATAACGCTCGCTGGCATGATGGCCCATCGCCCAGTAATGCACGCCTGACTCACGCGCGGCATGCACAGTGGGCTCGGAAATCTCGCCGCTGAAATAGGCATCCACGCCCATGGCGATGGCCTGCTCGATGAACCCCTGCGCGCCACCCGTGCACCAGGCCACACGCTGAATGCGCTTGTCGCTGCCGGCGATGTGCAGCGGCTTGCGACCCAGCACCTGCTCGATGTGCTGGCTCAAGGCATCGGCGCTCATGGCTTGCACCAAGGTCCCGACATCGCCGACCGCACGCGAATCCTGCGGAAACAGAGCACCATCGCGAACAAAGCCGAGACGCTGCGCCAGCTGTGCGTTATTGCCAAGCACGGGATGTGCATCCAACGGCAGGTGATAGGCCAGCAGCGACAGATCATGCATGATCAGCTTGCCGAGGCGGCGACGCTTCATGCCGGTTATTTCGGCCCGCTCACCTTTCCAGAAATAGCCGTGGTGAACCAGGATGGCATCGGCATTCAAGGCAATCGCGGCGTCGATCAATGCCTCGCTCGCGGTGACCCCAGTAACCAAGGTACGCACGTCAGCGCGGCCCTCGACCTGTAATCCGTTCGGGCAATAATCATTGAACTTCGCCGGTTGCAGCAGATCATCCAGTGCCCGCAAGAAAGCGTTGAGTTGCATCATTAACCTCGGCTTTGCCCTCTTGTCAGCGGCAGGGGTCGGCCCCATATTGAAAGTCATTGTTTCTGCGCACCCGGCGCAGCATTCGTCAGGAGTCGCACATGCGTGTTGCAACCGCTCTTCCCTGGCTGGCTCTCGCCGGCGTTGTCGGCTATGTAAGCTGGCATGATAGCTGGCCACGCAGCAGCACGTCTGCAGCACCCAGTCTGGCTCAGGAATATGCCCTGCCAAACACCGGCGGCGCCAGCACCGGCCCGGTCTCTTACGCCCCTGCCGTGAGCCGTGCCGCACCGGCTGTGGTCAATATCTACACCACACAAAAAATCCGCACGATGACCAACTCCATGCTGGAGGATCCGTGGTTCCGCTTTCACGGCGAACAGCTGCCGCGTGAACGCACAGCCTCCAGCCTCGGCTCCGGCGTGATTGTATCCAGCGATGGCTACATTCTTACCAATGATCATGTTGTTGCCAGTGCCGACAGCATCGTGGTGGCCCTGCGCGATGGCCGCGAAGTCGCCGCCAAGGTCATCGGCACCGATCCGGACACCGACCTCGCCGTGCTCAAGGTCCAGCTCGACAAGCTGCCGGTGCTGCCCTTCAAGACCTCTGAAAGTGCCGTCGGCGATGTGGTGCTGGCGATTGGCAATCCTTTCGGCGTTGGTCAGACCGTAACGCAGGGCATTATCTCCGCGATTGGCCGCAGTGGGCTGGGTATCAACACCTACGAGGACTTCATTCAGACCGATGCTGCCATCAATCCGGGCAATTCTGGCGGCGCGCTGGTCGATGTCAGCGGCAACCTGATCGGCGTCAATTCGGCGATCTATTCGCGCTCGGGCGGCAGCATGGGCATCGGCTTTGCTATCCCGGCACCGCTGGCCAAGCAGGTCATGCAGGACATCATCAGCCAGGGTCATGTCGTGCGCGGCTGGCTGGGAATCGAGATTGGCAGCAGCGGCGATGAGTCACGCAGCCCGAACGGACAGCAGCCGATCATCATTGCCGGTGTCATGCCCGGCGGGCCGGGAGAGCGCGGGGGCCTGCAGGCTGGCGATGAGTTGAAGACGGTCATGGATGTGAAGGTGACGAGTGCCGATCAGGTCATCCGCCAGATTGCCAGCCTGAAGCCGAAGACCAGTGCCGAAATCGAGGTATTGCGTGATGGTAAGCGGCGCACGCTCACGGTCACCATGGGCGAGCGGCCGAAGCAGCGCAGCAGAGACAGCCAGAAGTGAGCGGTGCACCGTATTCTAAGACAGCTCTGCTGCGCTGCTGATCAGGTCAGGATTTCTTCGAGCGCGGCGAGCAGGGCGCGATGCTGATCGGGCGTGCCGATGGTGATGCGCAGGAAGTCGTCGATGCGCGGCAGCTTGAAGTGGCGTACCAGCACCGCGCGCTCGCGTAGCGCTTGCGCTAGATCGGCACCACGGTGTGACGGGTGACGGGCAAAGATGAAGTTCGCGCCCGAGGGCAGGACCTCGAAACCGAGACGCTGCAGCTTCACCTCCAGCGAGTCACGCTGCATGATGACCATCTGCTGCATGGCCGCGAAGTGTGACTTGTCTTCGATGGCTGCCTGCGCGCCAGCCAATGCAACACGGCCCAGCGGATAGGAATTGAAGCTGTTCTTGATGCGCTCCAGCGCTTCGATCAAGGCCGGCTGGCCAATCGCAAAGCCTACGCGCAAACCCGCCAGCGCACGCGACTTCGACAGCGTCTGTGTAACCAGCAGATTCTCGTAGCGGCCCACCAGACTTACGGCTGACTCGCCGCCAAAATCGATATAGGCCTCATCCACCAGCACGACAACATCCGGGTTGGCTTGCAGAATTTGCTCGATGGCAGCCAGCGGCAACAGGCAGCCCGTCGGCGCATTCGGGTTCGGGAAAATCACGCCGCCATTGGGCCGCGCGTAGTCCGCCGGATCAATCTCGAAGCGCTCGTTAAGCGCCACTGTTTCGTGGGCGATGTGATAAAGCCCGGCATAGACCTTGTAGAAGCTGTAGCTGATGTCAGGAAACAGCAGCGGCTTTTCGTGCTGGAACAGGCCGTGGAAGGCATGTGCCAGAACCTCGTCCGAACCGTTGCCGACAAACACCCAGGACTTGTCGCCGCCCTGACCGGCCAGATCGAAGTAATCGGCAATCGTGGCTTTCAGCTGGTCGGCATTGGGATCCGGGTACAGGCGCAGGTCGTCGCCCACGGCGACTTGCATGGCGGCCAGAGCGCGCGGAGATGGCCCGAACGGATGCTCATTAGTATTGAGCTTGACCAGATTGGCAATCTTCGGCTGCTCGCCCGGCACATAGGGCACGAGGTCGCGGACAAATGGGCTCCAGAAGCGGCTCATGTATTCAACTCCTCAACGGCATCCGGCAGCAGACGATACTCCGCCGAACGCGCATGCGCGGTCAGGCCTTCGCCACGCGCCAGCACCGAGGCGACCTTGGCCAGCGTCGAGGCACCCGCGGCGGAACAGCCAATCAGGCTGCTGCGCTTCTGGAAGTCGTAGACGCCCAGCGGCGACGAAAAACGCGCCGTGCCAGAGGTCGGCAAAACATGGTTAGGGCCGGCGCAATAATCGCCCAACGCTTCCGGTGTGTAGCGCCCCATGAAGATGGCACCGGCATGGCGAATATCCGGCAACAGCGCTTCGGCGTTGTCGATGGACAGCTCCAGATGCTCGGGCGCAATACGATTGATCAGCGCCAAGGCATCGGCTTCATCGCGCACCTGAATCAGAGCACCGCGCTCGCTCAGCGATACCCGCGCAATGCCTTCGCGCTCCAGTGTCGGCAACAGTCGCTCGACCTCAGCCGCCACGGCATCGAGAAACGCGGGATCTGAACTGAGCAGGATGGACTGTGCCTGCTCGTCATGCTCGGCCTGCGAAAACAGGTCCATGGCAATCCACGCCGGATCGGTCTTGCCATCGCAATAAATCAGAATTTCCGACGGCCCGGCAATCATGTCGATGCCGACCTGGCCGAAGACCTGGCGCTTGGCAGTGGCGACATAAATGTTGCCGGGCCCGACGATCTTGTCCACGCGCGGCACCGACTCCGTGCCGTAGGCCAGCGCGGCCACGGCCTGCGCACCACCAATGGTAAAGACCTGATCGACACCGGCAATCCACGCTGCCGCCAGCACCAGTTCATTGACCTCACCGCGTGGCGTCGGCACACACATGATGACCTCGGCGACACCGGCAACCTTGGCCGGAATCGCATTCATCAACACCGAAGACGGGTACGAGGCCTTGCCACCCGGCACATAGATGCCGACGCGATCCAGCGGCATGACCTGCTGGCCGAGCACCGTGCCATCGGCCTCGGTGTACTGCCAGGAGCCCTGACGCTGATGCACGTGATAACGACGAATGCGATCAGCAGCGATGGTGAGCGCCTGTTGCTGATCTGATGGCAAGCCTTCGTAAGCAGCTTGAAGGCGCGGCAAGGCAATGCTCAGCGCCGTCATGTCGGCAACCTGCACATAATCAAAGCGATTGGTGTAATCGACGACGGCGGCATCACCTTCGCTGCGCACGCGGGCGATGACTTCGTTGACCGTGGTTTGCACGGCCGCATCCGACACGCCTTCCCAGGCCAGCAATTGATCCAGCGTGCGACCGAAGTCGGCATCCTGGCTGTTGTAGCGTTGCATCACCGTCATGTCTTTTCTCATCGCTGACTGCCGGACTCTCGGCCCGGCATCGTCACGACGGGGCCGACGGAGGTCTCAGGCGTGGGCAACTTCACGGCGCGTGACTGCGGCCTGAAGTTGATCTACCAAGGGTTGAATTCTAGCCTGTTTGAGCTTCATGGCGGTCTTGTTCACGATCAGTCGCGAACTCACCGGCATGATCAGCTCGAGCGCTTCCAGACCATTCTCTTTCAGCGTTTTGCCGGTATCGACCACATCCACGATGCGATCGGCCAGATCCATGATCGGCGCCAGTTCCATCGAGCCGTAAAGCTTGATGATTTCGACCTGCTCGCCCTGCTCGGCATAGTAGCGCTTGGCAACATTGACGAACTTGGTGGCGACGCGCAAACGCCGCGCCGGCTTGATAGCACCGACCTTGCCGGCGACCATGAGCCGACAGCGCGCGATCTGCAAGTCGACAAGCTCGTACATGCCTTCAGCGCCGTGTTCGACCAGCACATCCTTGCCTGCCACGCCGATGTCGGCAGCGCCGTTCTGCACGAAAGTAGGCACATCGGTAGCGCGCAAGATGACGATCTGCACGCCTTCCTGCGTGGTCGGGAAAATCAGTTTGCGGCTCTTGTCCGGATCTTCCAGCAGCTCAATGCCAGCCTCGGCCAGCAGCGGCAGCGTGTCTTTCAGGATACGGCCTTTCGACAGGGCAATAATCAGACTCATCGTCCGCTCCGCGAGGAGATGCGGCGCAGATCAGCGCCCAGACCAACCAGTTTCTCTTCCAGACGCTCGTAGCCGCGATCCATGTGATAGAGACGATCAATCACCGTGCTGCCCTCGGCAGCCAGACCGGCCAGTACCAGCGACATCGACGCACGCAGGTCGGTCGCCATGACCGGTGCAGCCATCAGCTTTTCAACCCCGGTGATGATGGCAGTATGGCCATCCACCGCAATCTTGGCGCCGAAGCGACTCAATTCAGGCACGTGCATGAAACGGTTTTCAAAGATGGTTTCACTGATCGTGCTGACGCCGGTGGCGATGGTATTCACCGCCATGAACTGGGCCTGCATGTCGGTCGGAAATGCCGGGTGCGGGGCGGTACGGAAGCTCACTGCTTTCGGGCGACGGCCCTGCATATCCAGCTCGATCCAGTCTGCGCCGGTATTGATGTGAGCACCCGCTTCCTGCAGTTTCAACAGAACCGCATCAAGCTGCTTGGGATCGACTGCTGTGGTACGCACGCGACCACCGGTAATGGCACCGGCACAGAGGTAGGAACCGGTTTCGATACGATCTGGAATGACATTGTGATTGCAGCCGTGCAGCGACTCAACGCCGCGCACCACGATGGTATCGCTGCCAGCACCCTCAATATCTGCACCCATGGCAATCAGAATATTGGCCAGATTGACGATCTCGGGTTCGCGCGCCGCGTTCTCGATAATGGTCGTGCCTTCGGCCAGCGTCGCGGCCATCAGGATGTTTTCCGTGCCACCGACAGTGACCATGTCAAAAACCAGATGTGCGCCTTTCAGGCGGCCATTGACCTTGCCGTGCACATTGCCGTTCTCGACGCGAATCTCCGCGCCCAGCTTCTCCAGCGCCTTCAAATGCTGATCAACCGGACGCGAGCCGATGGCGCAGCCGCCCGGCAACGACACCGTGGCCTCGCCATGACGCGCCAGCAGCGGGCCGAGCACGAGAATGGAGGCGCGCATGGTGCGCACCAGCTCGTAAGGTGCGACAGCACTGGTCAGCGTGCGGGCATCGATCTGTACCTGATTATTGTCTTGCATGGTGACGGTAACGCCCATGCAACCGAGCACCTGCAGAATCGTGGTGACATCCTGCAGATGCGGCACATTACCAATGTTGACCACACCGTCGGCCAACAGCGGTGCCACCAGCAAAGGCAGTGCGGCATTCTTCGCGCCAGAAATACGCACGTCGCCATTCAGCGCAAGACCGCCCGTAATCAATAATTTATCCATGAAGCTCTGCCTTAGAAATGAGCGAAATAATCAGCCGAACAACTTCATCTTGCGCCATTCGTCCGGCGTCAGCGTCTGCATGCTGACAGCATGAATTGCGCCACTGGCAATATGCGTCTGCAGCGGCGCGTAGACAAGCTGCTGCTTTGCCACTGGTCGGAGGCTTTCAAATGCCGGATGCACGATGGTGACGGTAAATTTTCCGCCATCGCCAGTAACTGCGATGTGGGGTGCTTCAGGAATAGCAGCAGTCAGCAGGGACTGGATCTCGGCAGCGTTCATCGGGACTCGTGGGTGGCAGAGGTGAAAACAGGGAGCAGGTTGCTGGCCTGCAAGATCGCTTGCAGACGCTCAGGGATAGCACGCAGCGTCAACACTTGCTGACGCTTGGCTGCAGCACGACGCCAGGACATCAGCACGGCGGCGGTAACGCTGTTGCCGGTGGTGAGGCCAGCCAAGTCGCATATCAAAGCGCCTGCTGAGAGCTCCGCCATCAGCGCCAAGCCATCAGCCTCACACTGACCGGCATTGCTGCTGTCAACGGCACCGGCCAGCGCTAAGCCATTGCCTTCGCTCAAGCGTGAGACGACTGCAGTCATGGCTTGGCTTTTTACGCTCATGGCTTGGCCTTGACGACATCAACCGCTGCCGCATCAGGCGACCAGGCGGCAATGGCTTTGTCGATATTACCGGCAGACTGCTCAACCACATCGGCAAAACGCTTGCGGAACGTGAGGCCCAGATTCAAGCCATTAACGATGAGGTTGCGCGCCTTCCACACACCAGCGCCATCGCGCACCATCTGGAAAGTCACCGGCACCATCGTGCCCGATTCCAGCGTGACCTCAACATCCACCTGCGCACGGCTCATGTCCGAACCTGGCGTATAAGGCTTGACCACGATTTTCTGGTTGTTGTAGCCAGCCAGACCATTAGAGTAGGTACGGATCATGCTCTGCTTGAAAGTGGCCACAAAGCGGTCACGCTGCTCCGGTGTCGCCTGACGGAAATACTGCCCCATGACACCACGGGCGATGCCGGGAATATCCACAAACGGCGTGATGTTCTGATCGATCATCGCCGACAGTGCCGCCGGGCTCTTCTGCAGGGCCTTGCGATCTTTGACGATGCGCGCCACCAGACTGTCGATGGACTTCTGCACGACAACCTGCGGGTTGGCCTCAGGCGCATTCACCACCGCAGCCACATTGGCAACGGCAACGTTCGCCGTCACGGTAGCTGCCAGCGCAGGCTGCACCAAGGCACCAGAAACCAGTAGCGTTGCTAACAAACGATTCATAACGCGATCCTTAAAGTGTGTTGTCAGGCTTAAAACGCTGCATCGGCCGATTCGGCTGACGCAGCCGGTGCCGCCTTGGGCGCTTCCGTGGCCTTGTTGAACAGGAACTTGCCAATCAGATCTTCCAATACCAGCGACGACTGGGTCTGTTCAATACGACTACCTTCTTTCAAATAAGTATCGTCAGCGCCCGGGGTCAGGCCGATATACTTTTCGCCAAGCAGGCCCGAGGTCAAAATCGCCGCCACCGAATCGGTGCTGATGTCGTTGACATCACTGTTGATGGCCATCTCAACGCGCGCCTGCTGAGTCTTGGCATCGAGCGTGATGGACTCGACACGACCAACGCTGACACCGGCGATAGTAACCTTGGCTCGTTCGGTGAGGCCGCCGACATTCTGGAACAAGGCATGTACGCGGTACGATTCCTTGCTGGTTTCGCCGGACAGACCGCTGACCTGGATGGCGAGAAACATCAGTGCGCCAAACGCCAGCAAGAGAAAGGCACCAACCAGCAATTCAAGGGATTTAATGCGCATCAGACGCCTCCAAACATGACGGCGGTCAGGATGAAATCCAGCGCCAGAACCGCTAAAGAACCATAAACCACCGTACGCGTGGTGGCACGCGAAATGCCCTCGCTGGTGGGCTCGCAATCGTAACCTTGGAAAACCGCAATCCAAGTCACGGCAATACCGAAAGCTAATGCCTTGATAAGACCATTTAAAATGTCATCGGCAAATTCAACAGACTGCTGCATGTTGGCCCAGTACGAGCCTTCAAAAATGCCCAGCCAGTCCACGCCCACCAGTCGTCCGCCGAGGATGCCTACCGCCGTGAAGATGGCCGCTAGCATGGGCAGGGTCAGCACGCCGGCCCAGAAGCGTGGTGCGACGATGCGGCGCAAGGGATCAACACCGATCATCTCCATACTCGACAACTGCTCGGTGGCTTTCATCAGGCCGATTTCGGCGGTCAGCGCCGAGCCGGCACGACCAGCAAATAGCAGCGCTGTGACCACCGGCCCAAGCTCACGCGTCAGTGTCAGCGACACCAGCGTGCCCAGCGCCTGCTCGCTGCCATAGGTAATGAGAATGTTGTAACCCTGCAGACCGAGCACCATGCCGATGAATAGTCCCGACACAATAATGATCACCAGCGACAACACACCCACCGCATAAATTTGCTGAATCAGCAGCGGCAGGGCCAACCGCCAGCGAGGCCAGCACACCAGTGCCTGCCAGAGAAAGACAAAAGCCGCACCCAAGGTGCGCAACACATCCAGACCACGGGCACCGAGTGCCTGCACACGCATCAGCATCTCAAGCTCCCAGCACGTCAGCCCAAGGCTGCGATGGATAGTGAAAGCGCACCGGACCTTCGGCGCTGCCATTGAGGAACTGCTGAATGAACGGCGACTCGGACGCGCGCAGCTGCTCGGGCGAGCCCTCACCGACCACGGCACCATTGGCCAGCACATAGATGTAGTCAGCGATCGACAGCGTCTCGTTAACATCGTGCGAGACAATGACAGAGGTCAGGTCGAGCGCTTCGCGCAGCGTGCGAATCAGACGCACGAGCACGCCCATGACCATCGGATCCTGGCCGGCAAAGGGCTCGTCGTACATGATCAGGTGGGGATCGAGTGCGATGGCACGCGCCAGTGCAGCGCGACGCGCCATGCCACCCGACAACTCGGCCGGCATGAGCTGCTCGGCACCACGCAGACCCACAGACTCCAGCTTCATTAGCACGATATCGTGAATCAGGCTTTCGCTGAGCTGGGTATGAGCGCGCAGCGGGAAGGCGACATTCTCGTGCACGGTGAGGTCGCTGAACAAGGCGCCGGACTGAAACAGCATGCCCATGCGTGCGCGCAGCTTGAACAGAGCATCACGCGACAGCGTCGGTACATTCTGACCATCGACCCAGACTTCGCCGCTGTCTGGGCGTAGCTGACCGCCAATGAAACGCAGCAGCGTGGTCTTGCCGCAACCCGATGGCCCCATGATGGCCGTGACTTGGCCACGACGAATGCGGATATTGACGCGATCAAAAATGACCCGATCACCACGGCTGAAGCTGAGATCGCGGATATGCACCAAGTCGCTGGAAGAATCTGCCATGGCAATAATTTCGAGCCAATAAAGGCGCGCATCATAGCACCGGATCTTTTTCGGCGGAATCAAAGCGTAGGGCTGGTGGCAAGCCCTTGGCTTGGCCATAATTACCTGACAGAGTTGGCACTGAATTTGTATGGGCTTCTAGGGTAATGTCATGAGCAATGTCGATTTTGTCGGAACTGGCCAGCGCGTGCTGCAGGTCGAGCTGAATGCTATTGAAGCCCTGCGACCACTGATTGGCGACGACTTCCGCCGCGCCTGCGAACTACTCATGGCCTGCAAGGGCCGCGTGGTCATCACCGGCATGGGCAAATCCGGCCATATCGGCAACAAGATCGCCGCCACCCTCGCCTCCACCGGCACACCGGCCTTTTTCATGCACCCCGGCGAGGCCAGTCACGGCGATCTCGGCATGGTCACTGCACAGGATGTGGTGGTCGCCATTTCTAACTCCGGCGAAGCCCACGAAATTCTCGCCATCATCCCGGTCATCAAGCGCCTGCGCGCCAAACTCATCAGCATCACGGCGCTGGCCGATTGCAGTATGGGCCGTCACGCCGATGTCGCGCTGACCATCGGCAAGTCGCCGGAGGCCTGCCCGCTCGGTCTAGCCCCAACCTCCTCGACCACCAATACTCTAGTCCTCGGCGATGCCCTCGCCGTGGCGCTACTAGAGGCACGCGGCTTTACCGCCGAAGATTTTGCGCTGTCGCATCCGGGTGGCGCGCTCGGCCGTCGCCTGCTACTGCTGGTCGATGACATCATGCACAAGGGCGAGCAGGTGCCCATTGTTAAGGTCGGTACACCGATTCGCGACGCCTTGCTGGAAATCACCCGCAAGGGTTTGGGCATGACCACGGTGGTCGATGCCAATGGCAGCCTGGTCGGCCTCTTTACCGATGGCGACTTGCGCCGCACCATCGACCAGAATCTCGATATTCGCATCACGCCCATCGAGCAGGTCATGACACCGAACTGCCTAACCGTGCCCGCCGGCATTCTGGCAGCACAGGCACTGGCCGAGATGGAAGCACGCAGCATCAATGGCGTGGTCGTGGTCGACGCTCAACGCCGCCCGCTAGGTGCGGTCAACATGCATGGTTTCCTGAAAGCAGGAGTGGTCTGATGCTCTCGGTTCGTATCAAGGAAAAGGCGGCCCGTATTCGCCTACTGGCACTCGATGTGGACGGTGTGCTGTCTGACGGCCGGCTCTATTTCGCTGAAGATGGCCAAGAGCTGAAGACCTTCGACACGCAAGATGGCCACGGCATCAAAATGCTGCAAAGCGCCGGCATCGAAGTTGCCATCATCACCGGCCGTACCACCGCGCTGGTAGAGCGTCGTGCCGCCAACCTGAAAATAAAGCATCTGCTGCAAGGTCGCGAAGACAAGCTGGTGGCGCTGAAAGAGCTGACCACCGAGCTTGGTTACGAACTTGAGGAAGTCGCTTATGTTGGCGATGACTGGCCCGACCTACCGGCCATTCTGGCATCGGGCCTCGGTGTCGCCGTGGCCAATGCGCATAGCGAGCTGCGCGCGCGCGCCGACCATGTCACCACGCTCACCGGCGGTCGCGGTGCCGTGCGCGAAGTCTGTGATCTGCTGCTGCACGCGCAAGATCGCTACGACGCGGCGCTCGCGCCCTACCTGGCCATCTGACATGGATATTCGCCCGCTGCTGCAACTGTCTACCGTGCTGCTGGCCGTCGGCGCAGGGGCGTATTACGGCTGGGGCGGACTGACTCCTGACACTGTCGCCTCAGACGATGGCAGTGGCCCGGACTATATCGTTGAGCAAGTCCAGCTCTGGCAAACCGATGCCCAGGGTAATTTGCTGCGCCGCATGCAAGGCACACAACTGACGCACCATGCGCAGCCCGAGCGCTTCCATTTGACGCAACCCAATGTACAGCTTTATAGCCAGGGCGCATTGCTCTGGCGACTGACCGCGGCGCAAGCTGACAGCCCCAATCCGGCCACAGACCTGTGGTTGTCGGGCAATGTTGTTGCCCAGCGCCTGCAAAGCGCAGAGCCCCTGCGTCTGGAAACTTCCCGGCTGCACGCTAATCCGCGCGGTGATCGCCTCGACACCCCAGCTGCCGTCCGCGTGATCAGCCCACGCGGAACCATGACGGGTGTTGGCATGAATGTCGATCTTCGCGCCAAATCCGTCGAACTGAATTCTGCCGTTGAGGTTAACTATGCACCGTCCTACTAAGTTGCTGACGACTCGCGTACTACTACTGCTGTTGGCATTGCCAGGCTTGGCACGAGCACTGCCAGAAGATGCTCAGCAACCCATCCAGATCACCGCCGATAACGCGCGCTTCGATGAAACAAGCGGAGAGGCCTTGTATCGCGGCAATGTGCAGATCGTGCAGGGCACCCTGCGTGTGAGCGGCGACTCACTAACCCTAAAGATTGATGCCAAAGGCAGCCTGCAAACTGCACGCACCATTGGTAAACAAGCGCATTACGAGCAGAAGACAGACCCTGCCAAAGGCTTGGTGAAGGCCGATGCCAACGAAATCATTTTTGATAACACTACGGGCGTCATCACCCTGCTGGGCAATGCTGTATTGCGCCAAGACAACGCCAATTTCAGTGGCCCGCGCATTGTCTACTCCACCGTACGCAAACAGATTGAAGCCACAGGCGACTCCACTCAGCGCGTGCAACTGACCTTCCCGCCCTCGGCACGAAGTGGCGGCAAAACGCCCGTCAGCAATGGGAGCAGCAAACCGTGAGCATTCTCATCGTTGAAGGTCTCGCCAAAAGCTACAAAGGCCGCACCGTGGTAAAGGATGTCAGTCTGACCGTAGAGAGCGCACAAATCGTTGGTTTGCTAGGCCCCAACGGTGCCGGCAAGACCACTAGTTTTTACATGATTGTTGGCCTGGTACCGATGGACAACGGTCGCATCCGCCTCGATGACCAAGACATCTCGCACCTACCCATGCATGGCCGTGCACGCAAAGGCATTGGCTATTTGCCGCAAGAAGCCTCGATTTTTCGCAAGCTCAGCGTCGAAGACAATATTCTGGCCATTCTGGAAACACGCCAGGATCTCGACAAGAGCGCTCAGCAGGCCAAGCTCGAATCACTGCTGGCTGAGTTTCATATCGGCCACATCCGCAGCAGTCTCGGCATGAGCCTGTCTGGTGGTGAACGACGCCGCGTCGAAATCGCACGCGCACTGGCCAGCGACCCACAATTCATCTTGCTCGACGAGCCTTTCGCCGGGGTCGACCCGATCTCGGTGGCCGACATCAAAGGCATCATCATGCATTTGAAACAGCGCGGCATTGGCGTGCTCATCACCGATCATAACGTGCGGGAAACTCTGGATATTTGCGAGAAGGCCTACATCGTCAGCGCAGGTGTGGAAATCGCCGAGGGCACGCCGGCAGAAATTCTGGCCAACCCGCTGGTCCGTGAAGTTTATCTTGGGGAGCAATTTTCACTGTGATGAAAATCGGGCTCCAGATGGGGCTGGGACAGCATCTCACCATGACGCCTCAGTTACAGCAGGCGATCAAACTGCTGCAACTATCGACACTGGAATTACAGCAAGAGGTGCAAGCGGCGCTCGACAGTAACCCGCTGCTAGAGCTTGACGATGGCTCCGACGCCTCATCCGACCCGATCACGCAAGTCAACGCTGGCACCCCCGAAACCGCCGATGCAGCAGGCCAAGCGCTGGATCTAGACCACCAGAACGACCTACCGAACGAACTGCCCGTAGATACCGCGTGGGACGACATTTATGTCGGCAGCAGCGGCAGTGGTGGTGGCGACAGTCTCGATGAAGACGGCGACCCCATCGAGAGCCGCAATGCGCCCACAGAAACCCTGCAGGACCATCTACGCTGGCAGCTCAACCTGACGCCCTTTTCCGACCTTGATCGCCTCATCGCCGATGCCATCATTGATGGCCTTGATGCGCGAGGCTATCTCACCGTCAGCCTCGAAGAGCTTGCCGCCACCGCCATGCACTGGCGTCAGCAAGAAGCCGAGGAAGATGAAATCATCGCCGTGCTGCATCGTGTTCAGCACTTCGATCCGCCCGGTGTGGCCGCGCGCAATCTGGCTGAATGCCTGCTGATTCAGCTCGGTCAACGCGATGTTGATACCCCCGGTCTAGCCGATGCCCGCCTGCTGCTTAGCGAGCATTGCGACCGTTTGGCCAATGGCGATCTGGCCGGTCTGGTGCGCCTGAGCAAGCTCAATGAAGCCGCCGTGCATCGCGCCCTTAAGCTGATTCGCGAGCTCACACCGCACCCTGGCGAGGGCTGGACCACGGTCGACGACAAAGCGCTGATTCCCGATGTGGTGGTGCGCAAGCTACACGGTCGCTGGCGCGTTGAGCTCAACCCGGATGCGGCGCCGCGGCTACGCGTCAATAGCGGCTATGCGTCCATGCTGCGCCGTGCCGACAGCACCCGCGACAACCAGTTCATCCGTGACCATTTGCAGGAAGCACGCTGGCTCATCAAGAGCCTGCAGAGCCGCCACGAGACGCTGCTGAAGGTCGCCAGCTGCATCGTCGAGCATCAGCGCGGCTTTCTCGATGACGGCCCGATAGCCATGAAGCCACTGATCTTGCGCGATGTTGCCGATGAGGTCGGGCTGCACGAATCGACCATCTCGCGTGTGACCACGCAGAAGTATCTGCACACCCCGCGCGGTCTGTTCGAGCTGAAGTACTTTTTCTCCTCGCATGTCAGCACCAGCAGCGGTGGCGAGGCGTCATCTACGGCCATTCGCGCCATGATCAAGCAGCTCGTGGCGGCTGAGAATCAACGTAAGCCATTGAGTGATAACAAAATTGCTGATCTCCTTCAGGCTCAGGGCATTGAGGTAGCAAGACGCACCATCGCCAAATACCGCGAGTCACTCAATATCGCCTCATCGAGCGATAGAAAGCGCTTGCTTTGATCCCGAGACCCTGTGCTAGAGTCAAGTCATACCGGTTGTTGAATGTAGCGAAGTACGTACCGTGTCACTCAGTTTTAACTGGGGACCTCTGCTTCCAACCTCGACAGGCCGCCCGGACACCCTGGCTGCAAGGCCACTCTGCCCGTCCGACCCGCTGAACGCTGGAAGCTCCGGCCCCCGCTGTCGTCACCCACGAAAGCGAGGAAGCGTCTCATGCAGATGACCATTAGTGGACACCACGTTGAACTCACTCACGCTCTGAAGGATTACACGGCCAGCAAGCTGTCCAAGGTCGAGCGACACTTCGACCATATCACCAGCATGCAAGTCATTTTGAGCGTCGACAAGCTGGTACAAAAGGCTGAAGCGGTAGTTCGAACGTCGGGGGCAAAACTCTTTGCCATCGCCGAGTCCGAAGATCTCTACGCCGCCATTGATGCCCTGTCGGACAAGTTGGACCGACAAATTGTGCGACATAAAGAGAAGCACCAAACGCACTGAGCTCCATCCGAGCTATTGCGCCTGAACTGAATGCCCGGCCTAAAGCTGGGCATTCGTGTTTTTGTCGCTTGCCAAGCTCGCGCTCGCCCGTGAGGATAGGACCATGACTTTGATTGGGTGAGCCTTGGCATGAAATTAGTGATCGTGAGTGGACGCTCGGGCTCCGGCAAATCAACGGCATTGCATCAACTCGAAGATCTAGGCTACTACTGCGTCGACAATCTGCCAGTAGCACTGCTGCCTGAGCTGGTTGCCACCTTCCGCAATGATGTCGAAGAGCGGCCGGCACGCTTGGCTGTGGGCATTGATGCGCGCAACCGGATTCGCGACCTGAGCCGCTACGAAAGTATTGCAACTTTGCTGAACGAGCAAGGCTGCGACCCTGAAATCGTCTTTCTCGATGCCCGCGACGACATTCTGCTGGCGCGCTTCAGCTCAACTCGACGCCGGCATCCCCTGAGTAATCAGGATCGTTCTCTGGAGGAAGCGCTGGCCTATGAGCGCGAGCTGCTGGAGCCACTGGCGCAGCGCGCCGACCTCAGAGTCGACAGCAGCTCACTGTCTGTGCACGATCTGCGTGAAGTGCTTAAGCAGCGCCTGGAACCCGTTGCATCGGCGCATCAAGCCGTACAAATTCAATCGTTTGCCTTCAAGCACGGGGTACCTCTGGATGCCGATCTGGTTTTCGATGCGCGATGCCTGCCCAATCCGCACTGGGAAACCGAGCTGCGCGAACTGACCGGGCGCGATGCCGCCGTGATCAACTTTCTCGCCGGCCAGGTATTAGTTGAAGAGCTATACCTAGATATATTCCACTTCCTGCTGCGTTGGGTGCGGGAGTTGCAAGCCAGTGATCGAAGCTATGTCACTGTTGCGATTGGCTGCACCGGCGGTCAGCACCGCTCGGTGTATCTGGCCGAGCGCCTTTTTGCCGCACTGGTCGATGAGCTGCCTAACCTGCAGCTGCGTCATCGTGAACTCAGCCGCCGAGGTCAGCATGACTGAGCATCTGGTCACGCTGGACATCATCAACAAGTTGGGACTACATGCGCGTGCTGCGGCCAAGCTGGTAGAAACGGTGGCGCCATTCCAAGCGAGCGTGCGTATTGGCCGTGGTGAACGCCTGATTGATGCCCGCAGCATCATGGCGCTGCTCATGCTCGGTGCCGGCCAAGGCACGCAATTGCAGCTGCAAGTGTGTGGTGATGACGCCGATACCGCCCTGGCAGCCGTACAAAGTCTGGTGGCGCGTCGCTTTGACGAAGCCGAGTAGCGCCAACCTTGCTATCATGCCCGCCGTTCCAGCCCATGACCGCGGCTGCCGGAGAGCGACATGAGTGGCTATTTGACCCCGCAAGATGACTATGAGGATTTCGGCCCGAGCAGAGGCGACCAGAAAAAGTCATCCGATCGCCTGCAGGCGCTAGGCGAACGTCTGGCAGCGATGAGCGAAGCGCAACTGCGCAAACTGCCTATTGATGAGATCCTGCTCAAGGCATTGCTCGACTTCAAGCGCATCAAGGCGCACGAGGCTATTCGCCGTCAGCGCCAGTTCATTGGCAAGCTCATGCGCCAAGTTGATGAAACCTCCCTGCTGTCTGCACTAAATCCGCTGCGCAATCCGGCATTGCAACGCCAGCTCGACCTGCTGCTGGCGCGACTAATCACACACGGGGATGAGCTGCTCGGTGAGGTCATGTCGCGTTTTCCCGATGCCGATCGCCACACCCTGCGTACATTGGTGCGGCTAGCACGCAAGGAAGTTGCCAGCGCGGAAGCTGCCAACAGCACGGAAGTCAACGAGATCACGCGACCCGCTCGCCACAAGCTGTGGATTTACCTGCGGGAGCTGGCCGCGCTGTCTCTATAACGCGGGCGGACAACAAAGCAGGACGCGCGTCAATCAATCGAGCCGGTGCTGCTCCACCGGCATACGCTGACGCAAGCTATCCTGTTCGGCACGATCAAAGGAGGCCATGACCAGGCCCTCGCCATCCTCTTGCTGCTCCGCCAACACCACGCCCCAGGCATCAACGACCTGACTGTGACCCCAGGTCTGTCGCTGCGGGCTATGCTGCCCACCCTGCCCGGCACCAATCACCAGACATTGATTCTCAATGGCCCGGGCACGCAGCAATACCTGCCAGTGCGCCGCGCCCGTTACAGCGGTGAAGGCCGCGGGCACGACCAGAAGCTCTGCCCCTTGCCGTCGCAGTTCTCGCGCCTGCTCAGGAAAGCGCAGGTCATAACAGGTGAGAATGCCAAGCTTACCCAGCTCGGTATCAATCACTGCCACTTGATTGCCAGGCTCATAGGTCGCCGACTCCTGATAGCGGCCTTGGGCATCCGCCACATCAACATCAAAGAGATGACGTTTGTCATAGCGCCCGAGCAATTCGCCTGCCGGACCCCAGACCATGGTGGCGCTGCGCACCCGGCCATTCGGCACCGGCAGGCCATCCGGGCGACAGGCCAAGGGCAGCGTACCTGCCACCAAGGTCAGTTGATGCTCGGCGGACTGAGCCGCAAACCAAGACAAAATGTCCGCGCCACGGGCGGCCAGAGTCAGCTGCGCACCAGCACCAAAGACAGCCGCATTCTCAGGCAGCACTAGCAGCTTCACACCAGCAGCAGACGCCTGGGCGAAACCTCGAGACAGACTGACTTGATTTTCCAGCCAGTTGGATGTGCTGACCATCTGCCAAGCAGCGATCCGCGGAAACTCAGACGCAGTCACGGCTTGGCCTCGACTGCCGGCACATCCGACTTGTCGGCCTTCAGCACGGCAGCGGGCAGTGACTCCAAGGTCTCGTCATCCACCGCCAGTGAATCCCATGAGCCACTGACGCGATAGCGCACCGAGGTCAGCTTTGCCAGCTGCTTGTCCAGCAACAGGTCAGCCGCAACCAACGCGCCGCCGACAATCGGGCCTGCTAGGAAGCCCGCCAGCACCGGCACAGCGCTGCTGACCGGAACACCCACGCGCAGTTGCTGATCCAGCGTCTGATTATTCAGATTGACCCAGCCACGCCCTCGAATTTGCACTGTCGGCCCTTCCAGATCGAATTGGGCAGGCTTGAATACGCCCTGCTTCAAATCTGCCTTCAAGGTGATCTTGTCGTAGTTCAAACCCTTACGCGTGATATCCGTGAAGTCAAAACGCAATCGCCTCAGCAGGTTGCTGGCATTGATCAAGCCAAAGACGCGGGTGGCTAAATTAAGGCCACTGACTTCCTTCAAATGACCTTGCTTCAAGGTGGCATCAACCGTGCCAGCGCTTTCGCTCAGACTGAACTCGTTGGGAGCTCCCGGCCAGCGTAATTCGCCATTAGCCACGACCGAGTCACTGCTCAGGGCATGCGCGATGCCCATTTGCGCCATCACCGCGCCAATATCGGCGGCATCCAACTGACCCTTGATGAGCGTCTGCTCATTGCCCAGCTGCCCCCAGGCGGCACTACCGGAAAAGCTCAACAAGGGCTGTTTCACCGTTAGCGGGGACAATTGCCAGGCGGCACCTTGAGATTGCAAGGTCGTGGTAACTTCCGTGACAGGCCAGTTTGGCCACCGCAACGGCTGCAGACCCCTCACTTGCAAATCCCAACCTTTGTCCTGCCTCACCGCCTTGACGCGCGTGCTGGCAAAATGCTCATCACCGAGCTGCAGACTATCGGTCTCCAGACTGATCTGGTGCAGCTCAGGAAAGCCCGCAGCAGGGTCTTTTCGACCCTGCTGCAACAAGGCCGGCCGTGCCAGAAAGGTTTTCCAGGCGCCCACATTGATCTGTGGCACACGCAGTTCGGCAATCAACCCCGCTTGCGCTGGCCAGGCTAGGCCAGGCACGCCATATCGCAGCAAGGCACGATGGATGCTGCCGGCGCGTGACACCAGGCCGATACGCAAATCGTTGCCGAGGGTAACGCTGGCCTTGTGTTCTGGACTGTTGCCCAATGTCGTCTGATAGTGCAAAGCTTGCGCGGTAGCAGCACTTTTTCCCAACGGTGCAGGCAGCAAAATTTGCGTGCCGAGCAGATTGCTACTGATTTTCAGCGAAGACAATCCGGGTGCTATCACGGGCAGGCTCACAGCCACTGTCGCAGGCGCCAGGCCACGCGCATAGCGCAAGACATCCACACCGGACCAACGCGCCAGCGCCGACATATCTACCGATGTTTGCACTTGAACCTTCTGCTGCCACCAACGCCCGCCGCGACGCTCCCCTTGCAGCTGAATCGTGGCCGCCTGCTGCCAGAGCTTGGCTTGCAAGCCTCTGGCCTGCAAGCCGCTACGACTGTCAAAAGCGAGCGCGCCATTGACTTGCTCGAAACGCAAATTTTCTTCCGGCAACGCCAGCACGGCATTTTTCAGCAGCGCATCGACACGGATATCGGTATGGCCGGTGGCCAGCGGCACTGTCAGCGCTAAGTGAGCCTGCGCCGGGCCGGACAATGCCAAGCGTTGCCCCACCCCAGCACTATGCTCACGCAATAGCGAGTCTGACAACAACTTGTCGACATCGGCAAGATCGATGGCAAGGTCAGTATCAACCGACAAGACGGCATGTTTCAGATCAGGAATATCGGCCACCAGCTGGCTCGCCTGCGCCGACATGATCCGGCCACGCTCACCGCGTACCTTCAGCGAATGCCCTGAGATATCCACCACAGCATCCAGGGCAGATAGCGCGGGCCAACCCGGAAGATAATCCAGGGTTGCATTCTTCAATTTGAATTGCATATCCAGACGGCCGCCATTGGCGCCGCCACGCAGAGGGCCGACATGCAGGAAGGTGGCCTGCTCGATATCTCCCGCGACTAGCGATCGTTGCAGCCAGGCCAAGGTATGCTCGCCGGCAGAATGCCAAGGCACATAACGATACGCGCTGGCCAGCCGGCCTTTGCGCAAGCCAGCGAGCAGTTCCAGCTGGCCATCGGCAGGATTGGCTACCGGCAGGCGCAAGGCAAACTGCGCATCTGCCTCGGCATCGGCATTGACCAGCTTGAGAACGTCACTATCGATATGCCAGAGGCCATTGCGATATTGCCAACGCAAGCCGCCTTGTAAGCTGTCGACCATAACCGGTTCGCGAAAGACATTCGGCAACAGAATGCGCGCCTGCCGCGTATCGAGATAAGCCATGCCGGCCTTGGTACTGCTACGAAACCAGCCTGCCATGCGCTCTACGCCAGGACGGCTACCTTCTGGTTGCAGACTGAGCGCTTTGAACTCGGCTTCGGCCGTCTGAAACACCCAGCTTTCCTGGTCACGCTGCAGTTGCACATGCACACGCGGCAACACACCCTGTACTTGCGCCGCCGCGACACGACCCAACCAGGCCGGAGGAATCAGTTGCAGTCGCTGAGCGTGTGCTTGCAGCTGCGGCAAGGACATGCGCGCGGCGGCCAGCGTCATGTGTGTCGGATTGTAATCCACAGCAAAACGACGCAAGGGCAAGGCCATGCCATTAACCTGACCTGATAAATCATCGCCACCTAATACCCAGGACTCGCCCTTGCGCTGCGCGCTGATGACGCCTGAGAGTGCACTAGCGACCTGCTCGCCATATTGAGGCAGTGTCAGCGCAGCAGCGACCTGACTGAGCACGGCCGTCGCTTCCGTCGGTGCGCCGCCACCACTGCTCAGCCAAAGTTTGACATCGCCCTGACGCAACTGAGCAGCCCAACCCGTAGGCAAAGGCCAAAGTGAGCTCAAACTGCTCAACCAAGGTTGCCATGCCGGCAGATGATTCAGCTGTAGATAGATCTGCCAGGGGCTTTTTCGCCACTGCAGCGGGTCGTTGCTCATGACCAGCAAGGCTTGCTGCTCAATCTGACTTTGCACTAGCCGAAACGCGACCTGCAAGCGGTAACCGTCATGACTGTTAAACTGTGTCAAACGCAGGTCCTGAATCTTCAGGGGCGGCTGATCTACCACTTGCCAGTGCAGCTGGTTGTCTTGCAAGGACAGGCCCGGTTGCGCCAACAGCCAGCGCAGTGTCCGCAATGCCTTGGCCGGATCAGACCGACCGAGACCATCAAGCTCACGCACACGGATACTGCCCTGGGCGTCTGCCAGCAGAGTCAGCTGCAGACCTGACACGGTCGTGCGCAAGCGCGGGCTGCGATCACGCAAGGTCGCCCACCAGTCCGGCGTTGTAGATATCGAGGGCAATGTCAGTAGCACACGCTCGGGGTGCGCAGGATCACGCAAGGCAATATTGCGGGCAGTCAGAACAGGGCTGAGTTGATTCCAGTTGCCTTCCAGCGAGCCAAAACGAATGTCGAGACCAGTCTTGGCGCTCAGCCATTGCTCAATACGCGGCTTTTGCTCACCAATATAGGGCAACAGCTCACGACCAAGACCAACGATCAGTGCAAGCGGGATCAGCACCGCAGCCAGCACCGCCAGACTGCGATGCAGGATGAGGTCGAAGCGCGAGACGACATGTGTCACAGGGTGCGCTCGCCGGTCTGCTCAGAGCAAAACCACATCGTACTGCTCCTGGTGATACATCGCTTCAACCTGGAAGCGTATGGGCTTGCCAACAAAGTGCTCGAGATCGGCAACGGCGGCCGACTCCTCGCCCAGCAATCGGTCTATCACACGCTGATTAGCCACCACAGAATAACCGTGGGCAGCATCATAGGCACGCGCCTCACGCAGAATCTCGCGAAAGATTTCGAAGCACACAGTCTCGGCCGTTTTCACGCTGCCGCGACCACTGCAGATGGGGCAACTTTCACAGAGCAGATGCTCCAGCGACTCGCGCGTACGCTTGCGAGTCATCTCGACTAGACCCAGCTCGGAGACTTGGGTGATCTTAGTCTTGGCATGATCACGACTGAGCATTTTTTCCAGCGAGCGCAGGACCTGACTGCGGTGATCCTCTTCCTGCATGTCGATGAAATCGAGAATGATGATGCCGCCCAGGTTGCGCAGACGCAAATGCCGCGCGATGGCATGCGTCGCCTCCAGATTGGTCTTAAACACGGTGTCTTCGAGATTGCGCGAGCCGACAAACGAGCCGGTGTTGACGTCGACGGTGGTCATCGCTTCAGTCTGATCAATGATCAGGTAGCCGCCGGACTTGAGCAGCACCTTGCGCTGCAAAGCTTTCTGTAAGTCATCTTCAACATTGTATAAATCGAACAGCGGGCGTTCGCCAGGATAGTGCTCCAAGCGAGCCTCCAGACCGGGAACAAACTCCCGAGCGAACTCGACTGCCTTGGCAAAGCTTTCTCGCGAGTCAATCAACACCTTAAGAACACTGGCACCGACGCTGTCACGCAGCGTGCGCAGCGATAACGGCAGCTCTTCGTAAATCAGCGCCGGGCCATTGGTATAAATGGCGCGCTCACGAACATGGCGCCAGAGCTTAAGCAAAAACGCCATGTCGTGATCGAGCTCAGCATCGTGCGCGCCTTCTGCCACGGTACGGATAATAAAGCCGCCGCCGAGCTCATCGGGAGATGATTCGCGCAAGCGGCGAATCCACTGCTTGAGGCGATCACGCTCGGGCTCACCCTCAATCTTCTGCGATACACCTACCTGGTCGCTGTAAGGCATGTAGACGAGATAGCGCGAAGGAATCGACAGATCCATGGTCAACCGCGCACCCTTGCTGCCCATCATGTCTTTCATGACCTGAACGGTCACCGACATACCGTCGTGCATGCATTCCTGGATGGTTTGCGGGCGCACACCGTGTGGTGCCAGCCGTACTTCATTGATGTGCAAAAAGGCGGTGCGTTCGAGACCGATGTCGATGAACGCCGCTTGCATGCCAGGCAATACCCGCACCACTTTGCCACGATAAATATTGCCGACCAGACCGCGTTTGGCCGTGCGCTCAATAAAGAGCTCTTGCACCACACCATTTTCGACCAAGGCCACGCGCGACTCCATCGGCGTTACATTGATCAGCACTTCATCGGTGGTCAGTGTGCGCATGAAACTCCTTTACAGCCAAAGCGGATAATCGGCCTGGCGCAACAGCGCCGCAGTCTCGGCCAGGGGCAGACCCACCACATTGCTGTAGCTACCCTCGATGCCGCGAATATACAACGCCGCTCGCCCTTGGATGGCATAGCCGCCAGCTTTGTCTTGCGGCTCGCCGCTATCCCAGTAGGCACGCTGCTCAGCATCGGGAATGCCGGCGAAATCGACTTTTGTGCTGACCACGCGCTGCACCACAACACCGTTGTGCCAAAGAGCAATACCGGTGAGTACACAATGGTCAGGTTTTCTCAAGAGCTCCCAGATGCGCTTGGCGTCCGTAAAATTTTCTGGCTTTGCCAAAATCTCTCCTGCTGCAAAAACCGTGGTGTCTGCTGCCAGAACCCAAATGGGCTCACGAATATGACCGAGTCGCGCAGCAACTGTTTCCGCCTTGGCAACAGCAAGTCGTTGCACATAATCGAAAGCAGATTCTCCAACATGAACCGACTCATCGACATCTGCGGGCAGGCAACGAGCCGTGATACCGATCTGGCGCAGCAGATCAGCGCGGCGTGGAGAGGCCGAAGCCAGATACAAACCCCCAGCCATGATTAGCGCTGTGTCCAGCGACGCAGAGAGAGCAGCACCGTCGGCCAGATCAAGGCACTCGCTACCGCCGGCAGGAAGAAAGTCAGATCTGCAGGTGCCTCACCACGCAGTGCAAGTTGAGCGTAAGTCATAAGCCGTCCTAGCAAAATCAACAAAAATACCAATGCCGTGGTCTGACGCACAGAAAAGATGCCTGACCAGCGCTGCGTCATGCGTGCCACATAAATAACCACAATCAGAGTGCTGGCATGCATGCCCAGAGGGTTGGCTAGCAAGATATCCAGCATCAGACCCATGATCAAACCGAACCACAGGCCGACCCAGTTGGGCGCATGCATGACCCAGAACAGCAGCACCAGCGTGACCCACTCGGGTCGCCAGGCTTTCAGCGCATCCGGTAGCGGCAGAATGCTCATCAGCAACGCGGCGGCCAAACTCCACATCAGCGCCAGAAGTGGACTGCGCGGTTTAGCCACGAGGCACCTCCGGCACTGCAGGTGCGTTCATGGCCGGCCCCGGAGGGGGGGCACTCACCGGTGCCGGAGTATTGGCCGGCACCAACTCTGGTGACAGCGCCGGTGGCGCCGCAGCACTGGCCATGGAAGGTTGCTCGAATAGCGCCAGCAAATAGCGACTGCGATCCAGAGCAGCAACTGGTTGCGCAGAAATATCGAGAAACTGCTCGCCGGGCACCTTACGAATGCGAGTCACGCGACCAACCGGGTAGCCCGCCGGGAAGTCCCTGCCAAGACCGGACGTAACCAGAAGATCGCCAGCTTTTATACCGGCGGTTTCCGGCACGAATTGCAGGCTGAGCTCCGCCGGGTCCCCAGTACCGCTCAAGATGGCACGCATGCCATTACGATTGATGCGTACCGGCACCGAATGCTGGCGATCAGAAATCAACATGATGCGTGCCGTATGTTGCCCCAGCCATTGCACCCGCCCTACCACACCACGTGCATCGAGCATGGGCTGCCCCTTGTAAAGACCTGAGCTGGCGCCACGATTGACGATCAGGACATGATGCGTAGTCTCCGGATCGACTCCGATGACCTCGGTCACGATGACACGCCCGGCAATGCTGCCCGCCGCCGCCGTCAGACCGCGCAGACGCGCATTATCATTGGTCAGGTAAGACAGCTTCTGCACACGCGCCGCAAGTACCAGGTTGGTCTGACGCAAATGAGCATTTTCACGCTTCAGCGCCGAACCGAAGCGAATGCTGTCAGCAAGATCATCGAATGCGGTGCCAGGCCAGGCAATAGCCAGATAAATAGGCTCAACGCCGGCATAAAGCCAGGTCCGGAGGCTTTCCAGCCAGCGCCACTGAAGGTTGTCGCCGACCACTAAGGTCAGCGACAGCAGCAGTGTGGCCGCCAAATGGACGCGCTCGCCCCGTTGGCGGGTAAACAACGAATTGTCGATGATGGCCTCCCGAGGGCACCGCGTTGCGTTGTGTTTTTATACACGGCCTAGCCGCAGAGACAAGCTGTGGTGCGCGCAAAATACGAAAAAGCCGGCGTATAGGCCGGCTCTCGCAATACAGCTGACGATCAGTCCTGAAACAGCATGTCGTAAGCGATGTTGTCGATGAACTCGAGGGCACGACCGCCGCCACGAGCCACGCAGGTTAGCGGGTCTTCGGCAACGATCACCGGCAGCCCGGTTTCCTTGGCCAGCAGCTTGTCGAGGTCACGCAGCAACGCGCCACCACCGGTCAGCACCATGCCACGCTCGGCGATATCGGCGGACAGTTCGGCCGGCGTCTGCTCCAGCGCGCTCTTGATCGCGGTCACGATGCCCGCCAGCGGATCCTGGATGGCACCGAGAATTTCATCGGAGTTCAGCGTGAAGGTACGCGGCACACCTTCGGCCAAATTGCGCCCGCGCACTTCGATTTCGCGCAGCTCGCCACCGGGGAATGCCGTGCCGATTTCCTGCTTGATGCGCTCGGCCGTGGCCTCACCGATCAGGCAGCCATGCTGGCGACGCACATAGGACACGATGCAATCGTCGAAGAGATCGCCGCCGATGCGCACAGAATCGGAATAGACCGAGCCCGACAGCGAGATCACGGCGATTTCGGTGGTACCACCACCAATGTCCACGACCATCGAGCCACAGGCCTGCTCGATCGGCAGACCGGCGCCAATGGCAGCTGCCATGGGCTCCTCGATCAGACGTACTTCGCGAGCGCCAGCACCGAGCACGGACTCACGGATGGCACGGCGCTCGACCAGCGTCGACTTGCACGGAACACAAACCAGCACGCGCGGACGCGGCGGCATGAAGCCGGTGTCGTGCACGCGCTTGATGAAGTACTGCAACATTTTTTCCGTGACTTCGAAGTCGGCGATAACGCCATCCTTCAAAGGACGAATAGCGGCGATGTTGCCTGGAGTCCGGCCGAGCATGCGCTTGGCGTCCATACCCACGGCAACTACCGTCTTGGTCGCGCCCGAGGTGCGAATGGCGACCACTGATGGCTCATCCAGCACGATACCGCGCTCAGGCACATACACCAGTGTATTAGCGGTACCGAGGTCGATGGCGAGATCGGTGGAGAACATCCCGAGGAGGCGTTTGAACAACATGAGCGTATCCGAATTGATGGGCGCGTGGCGTGGCGCGAAAGAAGCCGAGCCTGCAGCTGATGAGCGGCAGGCGTTAAGTCGCGCTAGGTTAAACAAAGAGACCATTTTGGACAAGTTCTGTTCTGTGATAAGTTGCAGTCTTTAATACCTCGCAATCCTTTGTGGCTGCCCCTTTGGCGGCCCAGTCCGGAGTTAGCCCTCATGGCCCTGACCACCGATCAGGTGGCGCGTATCGCCCATCTTGCCCGTTTGCAACTGCCATCCGATGAAAATGCGCGCGTCACAGACAGTTTGAACAACATTCTGGGGCTGATCGATCATCTGCAAGCCGCCAATACTCAGGGCATCGAGCCCATGGCGCATCCGCTGGATGCCACCCAGCCGCTGCGCGCTGACCGCGTCAGCGAACAGAACCAGCGTGAGGCCTTCCAGAGTATTGCGCCCGCCGTTCAGGATGGTTGCTACCTCGTGCCCCGCGTCGTCGAATAATTAAGCAGCAGACACCTAAATGACCTTGCATACCCTGACCCTGGCCGACCTGGCCCTCGGCCTTGAGCGTCGCGAATTTTCCAGCGTGGAACTAACGCAGCACTTCCTCGATCGCATCGCCCGCTATGACAGCGCCACTAATGGCGGCCTCAATAGCTTCATCACGGTGACGCCTGAGCGCGCCCTAGCACAGGCTGTGGCCGCCGACGCCGCACGCAGCAACGGCAGTGCCGGCCTGCTCAGCGGCATTCCGCTGGCACAGAAGGACATCTTCTGCACGCAGGGCGTGAAAACCACCTGCGGCTCGAAGATGCTCGACAGCTTCATCTCGCCATACAACGCCGAAGTCATCAGCCGCTGCGACGCCGCCGGCCTGGTCATGCTCGGCAAGACCAACATGGACGAGTTCGCCATGGGCTCGTCGAACGAGACCTCCTACTACGGGTCGGTGAAGAATCCGTGGGATGTCACGCGCGTGCCCGGCGGCTCCTCCGGCGGCTCCGCTGCGGCGGTGGCGGCACGACTGGCCCCGGCTGCATCCGGCACCGATACCGGTGGCTCGATTCGCCAGCCGGCCGCGCTGTGCAACCTCACCGGCCTCAAGCCCAGCTACGGCCGCATTTCGCGCTGGGGCATGATCGCCTTCGCCTCCAGCCTCGATCAGGCCGGCCCGATGACGCAGACCGCCGAAGACGCCGCCTTGCTGCTGCAGGTCATGGCCGGTCACGATGCCAAGGATTCGACCTCGATTGATCATCCGGTGCCGGACTATCGCGCCAGTCTCAATGATTCGCTGCAAGGCCTGCGCGTGGGTCTGCCCAAGCAGTTCTTCGGTGAAGGTCTGAATGCCGATACCGCTGCGCTGATTCACACCGCCATCAAGGAAATCGAGAAGCTCGGTGCCACGGTGGTGGAAATCGACCTGCCCAACAGCGGCCTGTCAGTGCCGGCCTATTATGTGATTGCGCCGGCAGAGTGCTCGTCGAACCTGTCGCGTTTCGACGGTGTGCGCTTCGGCCATCGCTGCGAAGCGCCGAAGGATCTCGAAGACTTGTACAAGCGCTCGCGTGCCGAGGGCTTCGGTGCCGAAGTGCGTCGTCGCATCATGATCGGCACCTATGCGCTGTCGGCTGGCTACTACGATGCTTATTATTTGCAAGCGCAAAAAGTTCGTCGCCTGATCAAGCAGGATTTCGACATCGCCTTCCAGCACTGCGATGTCATTCTCGGCCCAACCGCGCCGGAAACGGCGTTTGCACTCGGCGCTAAGCAGGAAGATCCGATCGCAATGTATCTGCAAGACATCTACACGATTGCCACCAATCTCGCCGGGCTGCCCGGCATGAGCATTCCGGCCGGTTTCGTGCGCGGTCTGCCGGTGGGCTTGCAACTGATCGGGCCGTACTGGAGCGAGGCACGCCTACTCAATGTCGCGCATCGCTATCAGCAAGTGACTGACTGGCACCGCCAGCTGCCCACCGCTTTCGCCTGAGGAAACACGGATAATGACCTGGGAAATCGTCATCGGGCTGGAAGTGCATGTTCAGCTCAACACGCAATCGAAAATCTTTTCCGGCAGTGCCACCACCTTTGGCGCCGAGCCGAACACGCAGGCCAGTCTGATCGATCTCGGCATGCCCGGCGTGCTGCCGGTGCTCAATATCGGCGCTGTACGTCATGCCGTGCGCTTCGGTCTTGGCATCGATGCCGAAATCGGCCGGCATTCGGTATTTGCGCGCAAGAACTACTTCTATCCCGATCTGCCCAAGGGCTACCAGATCTCGCAAATGGATCATCCCATCGTGGGCAAGGGTCACATCGATATCACGCTCGATGACGGTACGGTGAAACGCGTCGGCATCACCCGTGCGCATCTCGAAGAGGATGCCGGCAAGTCGCTGCACGAGAACTTCTCCGGCATGACCGGCATCGATCTCAATCGCGCCGGCACGCCGCTGCTGGAGATTGTGTCGGAGCCGGACATGCGCTCGGCGAAAGAGGCCGTGGCCTATGCCAAGGCTATCCACGCGCTGATCCGCTACCTCGACATTTCCGACGGCAACATGGCCGAAGGCTCGATGCGCTGCGACTGCAACGTGTCTATCCGCCAGCCCGGCCAGCCCTACGGCACGCGCCGCGAAATCAAGAATGTGAACTCGTTCAAGTTCATTGAGAAGGCTATCCAAGCGGAAGTGCTATGGCAGATGGACGAGCTCGAGTCAGGCCGCACGATTCGTCAAGACACCGTGCTCTATGACGTTGCCAAGAACGAAACTCGCTCCATGCGCAGCAAGGAAGAGGCCAACGACTACCGCTACTTCCCCGACCCAGATCTGCTGCCGGTCATCATTGACGACGCCATGCTGACCGAAATTCGCGCCAGCTTGCCGGAGCTACCGGCAGCCAAGCGCACGCGCTTTGAAAGTGAGCTGGGCCTGTCACCTTATGATGCTGGCGTGCTGGTTACGAGCCGTGATCTGGCCGATTTCTTTGAAGCTACTGTGGCGGCTGCGGGTGGTGTTGGTGCAGCCAAACCGGCGGCCAACTGGGTCACTGGCGAGTTGCTCGCAGCACTGAACCGTAGCGAGCTTGATATCATCGACTCGCCGGTGTCACCGGAGCAGCTCGGCGGCTTGATTCTGCGCATCAACGACAACACCATCTCCGGCAAGATTGCCAAGCAGGTTTTTGCCGCATTGATGGCTGGCGAAGGTAGTACTGCTGATGAGATCATTAGCGCGCAAGGCCTAAAACAAGAAACCGATACCGGCACCATTGAAGCCGTGATTCGGGAAGTGATCGGCAGCAACGCTGCCCAGGTGGCGCAATACCGTGCCAGTGACGAGGCCAAGCAAGCCAAGCTGTTCGGCTTCTTTGTTGGCCAGGTCATGAAGGCTTCACGCGGCAAGGCCAACCCGGCAGCCGTGAATGATCTGCTTAAAATAATACTAATGAGCTAACACTATGAAGCTGGCTGCAATGCCCTCGGTAACACCTCTGTTCATCGCCTGTGCCGTGGCACTGAGTCTGGCTGCCTGCAAAAGCAACAAGCCCGTGCCAATAAAATCCAGCGCACCGGCGTATCGCTATAACGCGACGGCCGAAAGCCCTGCCTTTATCGGCAGCACCGGCTTTCAGCAAGGTCAGCTCAACAGCTTGCTCAAAAGCAGCCAGTATGCCGATCCGCTGACTTTGCTAGTCGGTGCCAACACAGCTATCAAGCAAGACCGCCTCAGCGATGCCGGCCTGCTCTATCAGCAGGCACAGATTCGTCGCATCACCGATTTGCAACGCTTCCCGCCAAAACCGGAGGCACAGGCGCAAGTCAAGAATGTGACGCGCCTGAAGTCCAAAGTCAGTGCCACCCTGGGCCCGAAGCTGCTGGAAAAGCCGAAAATTTATGCGCAGATCGCTCAGCGCCTTGAGCGCTGGCGTTGTGATACCGGTGCTGGTTATGCCCCAAGCTGGGCCTATAGCAGCGCAGTGCCCGCCGTCAGTTGTGCCACCGTGCAACAGCAGAAAGTACGCCTGATGCGTGATCTCTCCGTGCTCATGGCGCAGGAAGATTACGCCAGTGCCGCGCAACTGGCCGAGTATTACCAGAACAGCTCCAGCTCGGTGCGTAAGCTAGCAGGCCTTAAAGAGGGCTATCAGCGCGCACTTGCCACCATGCGCGCCATTGAGCGCAAGCAGAAACGCATGGGGCTATCCACGCGTTTCTGAGTGACCGCGCCTAGGGTGGTGTCAACGGCACCGCCACCGCCTGTAACGGCACGCGAATGATGTTGGCATAGGCATCGCCGACATTACGCGGCTGAGCCGCCGGCACCATGAACTGCCATTGCTCGCCATCAACCTCGGTTGTGGTCAGCGGCACAAAGGCGTTGTCGCTATCGTGCGTGGCAAAGTAGTGAATGCCATTGGCACCATAAACGCCCTGCTGCTCAGCACAATCGACCTGACCATTGCCGTTGCCGCCACGCTCGACCGCATCGTTGCGAACATAGTCTGCGATGACACGCGCATCGGCGCTGGACTCGCCTGGCCAAGGTCGCAATACCGGATCATCACCGGTACCGTCGTCTAGACAGGCATCATCGCGGTAGTACGGCACCACCAATGGATTGGCCAGTGACGTCGCGCCCTTCAAAGCAAAGGTATAGACCAGCGCACCACTGTTGCCCTTGCCGGATATCTGCTCCCAGTTGCTGAAGGCCAGCGGCAAGTTGAAGGTCGGGTCCGCGGCATCCAAGAACAGCGGGCAACGACCCTTGGCATCGGGCGGACGCGGGCCATCGGAGGTCATGCACTGGCCGCCCACAGGGGCCACCGAGTCGACCTGGCCGATGTCGTCATTGATGCCGTCAACCGGTACACCTTGAGGCCGCAGAGCTGTGAAGTAACGACCGGGCTCGACGCCGTTGGCCAGCTCGGCAGCCGTTGGCAGCATGGCGCTGCGGTTGTAGTCCCAGCTGGTGTAGAGGCCATCCGGTGGAATCGGATGAACGCGAATGCGGTAACGATAGCTGACGGCATCGCGATAGAACGTTTCCGTCTTGGTCACGTTAGTACCGGAGTCAGCACCCCATACTTCACGCATGCAGCGTACCGGCCCGCAACGCTCACCGAGCAAGCTCGAGTTGGCTTCCCAGTTAACTTGCTCATCTTCGAAGCCGACCAGCGAAATGGTCGAGTCCGGTGACTGTTGGAAGGCACGGCCTTTCCAGCGATCGAGTAAGTCCGGACGAGTGCTCTTGATCTGCGCCCAGTTCGGTTTGGCCACGCCCGGTGCCTTGATGCGGATGTCGCGGATCATCCAGCGCCCGCTCGCTTCCCAGCGATAGGTATCGGTTTCCACGACCAGGCCATCGCGTGGGAAGCGGTCGTTGGAAGACTTCGGCGTACGGCCATCGAGACAAACTGTGCCCTTGCGATTCGGGCCATAGCTAGTGTTGCTGGAGCCGAGAATCTCAGGGTCGTCATCACGGAAGAAGGAGCGATCAATCCACTGATCGGCATTGGCATTGCGCTGGTAGCGCACATAGGTCGATTTGTTGCGGAAGCTGGAGCCGCCGGCCTGACGAGCGATATAGACGATGCGCTCAGCCTGCGGATCGGTGGCATCCTGAAGGCGTACCATCTGCACCTGAGTAGCCTTGGCTGGCAGCTGGCCAGTCGGCGCCATGGTGCCGGCATCGCTGGCCATGAACACCACCTCGTCGTCATCGTCGAGATTGGCTACCGGGTCAGGCTTGCCGTCTGGATAGGTCGCCATGCAAGGATTGTCCTTAGCATCGCGGGCGTCCCAGTTCTCGCTATCCCAGGCATAGGTCAGCTCGGGGTCGGTACCGGAGTAGATGGAAAAGGTCGAGCCGGCGTTGGCTAGGAAGAATGGAAATTTCTCGTCTACTTGTACGGGAATTTCCTCGAAACCGGAGCCCGTCCACTTGTACGCAGCAATCTCGTCGACAGGTGCGCCGACTGGAACAGATTGACCGGCAACGGGGTAGATCATCTCGCCATTGTGCGCGTCACGGACCTCGCCGACACGCAGTGGGTCGCGCACCTGATTCAGTGGCGAAAACTGCTGGGTCTCATCGGCCTGACCGGTAATGTTGGCCCCGGAAGGGTAAGGGTAACCCTGACCTTTTGCCGAGGGGGCAGACCAGCCCGGCAATTGTGCGCCGGTCATAATCACAGCTTCAGCAGCACGCGCCGGACGCATCGCCAGCGCCGCTGAACCCGGATCATCCTGCAGACCTAGGAAACGACCGATGCCGTTCATGAAACGGTCGAACATGCCTTGTGGATCAGGCGCTGCACCACCGGCATCGGCGATGGCAGCGACCGGGCCGTCATCACCGCTGAAGGCATCGGCAAGCGCATTGCCGAATTGCGTGAAAGCAGCCTGGCCAGCCAGCAAAGCTGCCTCAGGGTCGCCATTGAAAAGCGCCACTATCGACTGATTCAGGCTGGCCATGAACTCTGCCAATGCACCGATGATGCCGCCACCATACGCAGCGGCAGTCGTCGGTTCTTCAGTCGGCGTGCCGGGTGCCGGTAGTGCCGGTGCATCGCCCGTAAAGGAGACGCCGGCACCATCCATTTGCGGACAGGCAGCTGGCGCTGCCAGTAAATCGTCATAGATCAGGCGGCCGTCGCTACGCAGGAACCTCGCCTTCTGGCAACGACCAATAATGGTGTTACGCGGGTACTCATGCGGATCGAAATCATCGGCACTGGGTGGGCGGTTATCAGCCGGCGGCGTTGCGGTCTTGCCTTCGTCGTAGAGCACCATGGCCGAACCCGCAATACGTTCTTTGTCAGCATAGCCCGCCTCATCGAGCAAGCTCAGGCCTGGCAGCGGGCTCGCGTCCGGGTGTCGCTGCGCGAGGAATTCGGCGCGCGTGGCATAACAATGCGTGACATCACCAGCACACTGACTCGGGCGCTTGAAGAAAATATCGGCACCTTCCACACCCATGGTACGCGCCATCACCTCAGCGCTGATCATGCTCACCTGATGATCGGCAAAGCCCGGCGTCAGCAAGATTTTCTTAGCCGGCAGCGGCTTGCCATCAAGTCCAGGTAGGCTGTGGTTGGGCTTGCCAATCACTTGCGTACGACCACCGATGCTGATGCTACCCGCCACGCCATCGCCAAGATTCTGCGCGTAGCCGTTGTTTTCGGAGCGATCCCAGAGCATCTGAATAAAGCTCAGTGCCAGCTGCTGATCGACCGTGCTCTGGTAAGACGCATACATCAGGCGGGCATAGCCGTCGAAATCGACGCTGCGCTGCAGGAGCGTGCTGTAATTCATGCCCGGCACGCCGAGCACACCGCGATGGATATCGGGCGAAATGGCCACGACAACACCGCCATCGATACCGCCCTGACTGTTGCCGTCGTAGAAGACCTCGCGATTGTCGATGAGCGGACGGCCATCGGCACTGCGGAAGGCCGGATCGGCAATGAAGCCATCCTCGGCCTTGAGCAAGCGACCCATGACGACGAAGTTGAGGATGCCCTGCTGAACACGGTCAGACAGCGTTGGGAAGCCGGACAGGTCGAGCAGCAAAGTCGCCGCATTGGCCACATCGGCAACGCCCGACATGCCGACCCAGTCAGTGGCACAGAAGGTGTAGTTGTGCTCACCGCCAAAGCGGCGCAGCTGACCCTGGCCAATCTCGCCCTGGCTGCCAAACAGGCCATGACCATAGAGCGACACGCGTGACGGTCTGACCGTCATGTCGGTCGCGCTGGCCGTGCTGCGACTGCCCGAGAAGGCCGCACGCGGGATGTGACAGGTAAAGGGCACATCAACCGTGGCTTGGCCGGGGAATGGCTTAGGCACATCGTAAGGACCGGGATTAGGCGTGCCAAACCAGAACTTGCCGCCGACCTGACGGTCCACATCGCCCTGACCGGTGGAACTCACCGGCCGATCAATGAAGTTGGGCACGGTCATGGTGCCGCGAATAACACGGGCGATGCAGTTGTCGCTGGCACCACCATCGCGGCAGTCACCGGCACTGGCGACATAGGGCTGATCTTCAACTGCCGTAATGGCAAAGCCCGGCGTGCCCGGCAGCAGCGTTTGGTCGCGCATGCCGAGCAGGCGGCCAGTGACACTGCGCTCGCTGGCCACGGTGAAATCCCAGGCGCTGTAGAGCGTAGCCGAATCTATGCCAGCATCATTTTTAAGTGTCAGCAGAACGTCGTTGAGAGCCGCACAGCGTTGTGCCACAGCGGGCATTTGACGCAGCGGGCTGCTCGCCTGGTCGCGGCAAAGTCGGAAGCCCGGCATCGAAGCAATGAGCGCACCCTGCTCGTCACGCAACTGGCGTAACGCCACGATGTAGCGATGGCCATGCTCGAAGTTGATGCCGGGACGAATGATCAGGAGCGGGCCGGGATCACTGCTCGGGTCGTTACTCGCTTGCGCATCGGTTGCCGGCTTGATGGCCGAGTTGCAGCCAGAGCGGAATGTCTGCACGGCATCGAAGAAGGCCTGCTGCCCGCCAAGATCCGCCAGCGTTTGCAACGGTGCCGGAATATCACAGCCGGTGTAGGCCGTGAGATTGGCATCAAGCTCGGCCCAGACCAAGTGCGGCTGCTTGTCCGTCACGTCATAAACGACAATCGCCGAAGCGGGATGCAAGCTGTTTTCCATGCGCTGATCGGAACCGGGCTTGCCAATACGCGGCACCGGCACACCGGCGGCCGCCGTCTTGTCCAGGCTCAGGCCGGGGACTCGCAGCAGAATGGTTTGCCCCGGCGAGAAGCCATCGGCACGATTCTGGTCACTGGGGTCAATCGGCTTGCCGGCAACATTGCGCGGCATGGCCAAGAGATTGAAATTGACCTGCCTGCCGGTTTCCGTATTGGCTGCTTTCGTAAAGTGATTGTTCGGGAACGGCAACAGGCAATTTGCCGGGTCAATGAAGTCACAACCCAGCGTGGTGCTGCGCAGCACCTCGGGCAGCAAAGCGGCATCATCGCTGCCCGAGCCGCCAGGAGCCGGTGTACCGCCGCCGCCAGGCGCAGTCGGCAAGTCGGGCACACTCTCGCTACCCTCAGCAAGGGCATCGAACAGTGCACAGGCAGGCTCCAGCTGGGCAGCCACGGCATGGCAACCTTCGGCCAGAAAGCTGAAGCCATCTTTCAGGCTCGCCAACAGACCTTCGGGCAAGCCCAGCAGCTGCATAAGGCGATCTTGCCCGACACCGACAAAACAGCTGCCGAAGTCCATGGCGATCTGGCAGTCCGTCAAGGCCGGCGGCAGAAATTTGGGGTTTGGTGGGTTCACGCCAAACAACGGCGCATAGGCTTGGGCGCGCAGCAACGGCGCGGTCAGTGGCCCCAGTGAAACAAATTCCTCATACGCCGTGCCAGGCAACAGCAGGCCGGCATCACCCGAAGGGTCAACATAGCTGAACTCTTCTTCGGGAATGATGTAGCCAAAACTGTTATGCGTCAGACCGAGCAGCATGGTGTGGCGCTTGGGCTTGGCATCGGTCAGCGGTGACTCGTTGGCCAGGCGGCGAATCATCTGGCCATAGGTGTTGGTGGCCTCACCCGGAATGGTAACGATTTCGAGGCGATTCTTGTTGGCATCAAGCGCATCGTCACTACCCAGGCTGATACGACTGACCAGCGTACGTGCTACCGGAGCAGGCTGTGGCAGCTGATTTTGCACCGCTTCAAATTGCGCGACGGCATCCGGCGGCAGCTGATCGAAGCCGGGGATGTCATCCTTGGGCACCTGGCTGAACTGGTAATAGCCATTGAATTGACTGAGCACACCCAAGCTAAGGAAGAGCGGGTTGGACACCGGCAGCACGGCTTCCTTGTGCGCCACGGCCAGCACCGGATCAATCGTCACGGTATTGGCGGCCAGATAACCAAAAGCCTTCGCGGCCAAGTCACGACCACGCGATTTGACGCGCTCGTATTCGGTACTGCCCACGGTGGCACCACCCGGTGAGGCATCGGCAATCGGGCCGTTGAAATAGAGGCCGGCTGCGCCAAAGCGCTCTTCCAGCGCTTCGGTAACCCCAAGCGGATAGTCCGGGTGCGGCACACGCACCACCGTGTTATTCGGCAGTTTGTAGTCGTCATTGCCGATCGAGGTCGGGTGCGCGGCGTATTGCATCAGGCTGCCCACCAGCGTGGCGCTGGTCGTTTCGGCGTCATCCGCTTTTGCCATCAGCAAGGTCACGGTCGGGTCAGCCTGGTGTAGCGCTTCGCGGCGGTATTTCGGGCGACGGTAGTTGTTGAACTCGTCGGCATCGCCACGCGCCATGCTCAGGCGTGCTGGGCGACTGTTTTGCAGCGCCAAGATCGTGGCCTGCTCGGCACCGCCGACCAGCGCCTGCTGACGCCAGCTTTCCGGTACGCCACCCCAGAGCCCCTGCAAGTCGGCGCCGGCATGGCTGTGAGTTTGGCCAAACAGCACATTGCGCGTGGGAATGCACAGGTTCATGTCACAGCTGGCGCGATTCACCGCCGCCTTTACGGCATCTTGAATCAAGTTACCGGCACCGATGGCATCAATCGTAACGAAGGCAATGCGCTCTGCTGTCTTGGGATCAAGCACGACCATGACGCGGATATTAATGACGTCGGTACAGTTGATGGGTGTGGTGTTGGTGGCGGTGATCTCCGGGCTGATACAACGTGCACCGGCAGGCGGATTGGACACCGGAAGAGGCGCCTCACCCACGCGCAGCTCGGGCACCGGGCCGTAGCCGGGCAGCAGCTTGAAGGGGCCGAAGCCATAGCCGCCGAGATGGAAGAATTGTTTGCGCATGCCACCGGCATACGACTCCATTTCACCGGCAATCTGTGCATTGGTCGGTGCTGCCGCCATTTTCGCGCTACCGACCTGCAGCAGCTTCAGTTCCTCATCGTTGGTCAGAGTCACTAGAGCCGCTTGCTCGGCACTTTGCGCCAAGCGCGCCGTCACCATGAACGACTCATTCCGCTCCTCAAAGAGATCACCACGGATGGTGACGGGCAAGGGCACGGAGCTGGCGCCGGCCGGCACCATCACGACCTGATCGAACACAGCCAAGAAGTCTGCACGCTCACCGCTGCTGCGCGCGCTGCCCGCAACCGTCCGGTAGTGCAGTTCCAATGTGCGTGGTGCAGGTTCAGACAGCGTCGCCACAACATTGACGATTTTTTCGCTACTGCCTTCGTCCAGGGTCAATGCCGCCAGGCTCAATGTCGGCAGCGTCTCAACACGGTCATCATCGGTAATCGTGATGATCGCCGGCGAGCCATTGATGCCGACTTGGGCATCATCACTGCTCAAGGTCAGTGTGAAGCTTTCATCGGCCTCGACGGCAGTGTCCTGAACAATGGTCACCGGGATCAGAAACTCGGTGACTTGCGCAGGGATGGTCAACAGCGCATCGGCGCGAATGAAGTCTTCGCCTGTCTTGGCAGTGCCATTCAACGCCTTCACACGGATGCTCAAGGCACGATCAAGCTGACCCTGGCGCAAGACCTTGATGCTGGCATCACCGGCCGACTCAGATAGCGTCGCGGCTTGGAGGGTGAGCACGGCCGGTGCCGACACCGTGTCATCATCGAGAATATTGACGGTAATGACCGTACTCGCCAGCGTCGCATTCACTGGTGAGCTGAGCAGCACGGTAAAGCGCTCGTTACCCTCGGTCAGGGCATCACCGCGAATGGTCAGCGGAATGCTACGGCTAGTGCTGCCGGCCGGAAAGGTGATGGTGCCGCTGGCAGCGGTGAAATCACTATCTGCCGTGGCCGTGTCTGCAACCGTCGCGAAACTCACTGTGACCGGCTTATCGCTAGCAGCAGACAGCATCAGCTCGACCTGCTCAACATGATCGCTCGGGCCTTCAAGAGAGGACAGCGTGGTGGCTTTCGGTGAAATAACGACCGGGTCGGCGGCACACCGCCCATCAGGATTTTGACCGTTTTGCACATCCTGCTCGCTACATTCGAGGTGGCGAGCAGCGACGGTCTCACTGACCAAAGGCCGGTTGGCATTTTGCAGATAGTTCATGAGCTTGGGATTAGCCGCCGCCAGATCTGACGATGCGACATTGAGATTCAGGGCCGTGACACGATCGGCTGTCGGTAAGCTCGACAGCTCACCTTGCGCTTGTCGGAGGTCAATGCCGTTGGCGGTATTTTGGTCAGCATCGAGCGATTGCAATACGCGTGCGAGGTTGATGATGCGCGGATCAGAGGCACTGGCTCCCGGAAACAGATCGCGCGGCGTCATGACCGCCTTCGCTGGCACTGGCGCATCACCCAGCAACAAGCCAGGCAGCAGGGCAAAGCGGATATTGTTGCCATTACGGAAAAGGAAGCGGCCGGCTACATCGGTTTGGCTGGATGTCACCGGCGTTTGATACATCAGGCCCTGCACTGCGCTATCAATAAAGCGCCCGCTTTGAGGCTGGTCGATTTGCGGAGGCTCACTGCAGGCGCTAAGCAGTAACGCCAAGGCTGACACAGGCATCAATAAGCCGAAAAGACGACGCGGCACGGCAGAAAAGGCATGCATAGGAATGATCCATTTATTATTTTTATTGTTACTTTATGTAACATTTTGATAATGAATAATTGCATCAAACTGACATCAAGACAAGTCATTAAGGTTGCCAGCAACAAAAAACCCGCCGGAGCGGGTTTCTTTGCAGCACACACCGAATGCGTCAGAAGCTAGCGGCATCCAACGCCATGATCATGTCCGAACCGGCCTTAAGTGCTGAAACACGCGCATTCAGCTCGGGCAGCAGGCGAGCGTAGAAGAACTTGGCAACCACCAGCTTGTCGGCATAGAAATCGCCAGACTGCTTGCTTGCGGCTTGGGCCATGAGCAGCCACATATGGGCATAGCAAAGCAGACCGAAGGCATGCAGGAAATCTACCGAAGCCCCGCTGATTTCATTCGGCTGACTACGCGCCACTGACAAAATCCACTCGGCCGCCGAGGCAATCTGATCAGCTGCTGCAGAGGTTGCTGCGGCATAACCGGCCAAGGCAGGATCTGCCGCTGTGGCCGCGACCAGCGCACGCACTTCCGCCAGATAGGTGTTGATGAACGCGCCTTGGTTGCTGACCAGCTTGCGACCAACCAGATCCAGCGCCTGAATGCCGTTGGCACCCTCGTAGATCTGGGCAATGCGGGTGTCACGCACCAGCTGCTCCATGCCCCATTCGCGGACGTAACCGTGGCCACCGAAAACCTGCTGCGCCTCGACGCAGGCCTCAAAGGCCTTGTCGGTGAGGAAGGCTTTCGCCACCGGCGTCATCAGGGCCACGATATTGGTCGCGGCAGCCTTCTCCTCGGCATCGGTGCTGTACTTGGCGAGGTCGAGGTACTTCGACACATACATGGCAAAGCAGCGGCCGGCTTCGTTGTGAGCACGCACCTTCAACAACATGCGGCGCACATCGGCATGCACGAGGATGCTGTCGGCAGCCTTCTCGGGCTGCTTGGCACCCGTTGCCGAACGCCCCTGAATACGATCCTTGGCATAGGCAGCGGCATTCTGATACGCCACTTCCGACGCGCCAATGCCCTGCAGACCCATGGACAGGCGCTCGTAGTTCATCATCACGAACATGGCGGCGAGGCCTTTGTTGACTTCGCCCACTAGCCAGCCCTTGGCACCGTCGAAATTCATCACGCAGGTCGCGGACGCCTTGATGCCCATCTTGTGTTCGATGTTGCCGGCCGCCACGGCATTACGCGCGCCAACGGAGCCATCTTCATTGACTAGGAATTTCGGCACCAGAAACAGTGAAATGCCCTTGGAGCCAGCCGGCGCATCCGGCAGTTTAGCCAGCACTAGGTGGATGATGTTCGACGTCAGGTCGTGCTCGCCGCCGGTGATGAAGATCTTCGTGCCGGTGATGTCGTAAGAGCCATCCGCCTGTGGCAGCGCCTTGGTCTTGATGATGCCGAGGTCGGTACCGGCATGCGGCTCGGTCAGGCACATGGTGCCAGCCCACTCACCGGAATAGATCTTCGGCAGATAGCGCTCGTTGAGCTCGTCGCCGGCGTGCTGCGACATGGCCAGCGCAGCGCCAATGCCGAGCAGCGGATACAGCGCGAACGACGGATTGACGCCGAAGATGATCTCTTCGGTCATCACCGTGACCATCTTCGGCATGCCTTGACCGCCCCAGCGCGGGTCGGCACCGAGGCCGATCCAGCCGCCCTCGCCGTACTGCGCGAAGGCTTCCTTGAAGCCAGCCGGTGTTGTCACCACACCGTTGTCGAACTTCGCGCCTTCTTCGTCGCCACTGCGATTAAGTGGGAATACCACGTTCTCATTGAACTTGGCCGCTTCTTCGAGAATGGCATCGACGGTGTCTCGATCAACCTGATCAGCCAGTGCCGGCAAGCGCGCCCAGAGGTCGCTGGCCTGGAATACTTCATCGAGGATGAAGCGCATGTCGCGCAGCGGAGCTTTGAAAACGGGCATGATCAATCTCTCTCAAGCAAGGCGCGTGGCCACAGCCACCACACCAGAATTAGACAAACAGAAGCCCGCGATTGCGGGCCTCCGTGTACTGCAACCGCTACATCAGACCTTAGAAAGCGAAGGCGTCTGCGCTCATCTGCATGAGCACATCCGCACCACCGTCGATGATGTCGGCGTGTGACTGCGTGCGCGGCAGAATCTTCTTGAAGTAGAACTGCGCGGTCTTGATCTTGGCTTCGTAGAAAGCGGGATCGCCTTCGCCGGCAGCGATCTTGTCCTGCGCAACCTTGGCCATCCAGGCCCAGAGGTAGCCGAGCACAATATAACCCGAGTACATCATGTAATCGGTCGCGGCGGCACCGGCTTCGTTCGGGTTCGACATCGCCTTCATGCCAATCTTCATGGTCAGGTCGCCCCACTCCTTGTTGAGCTTGGCAAGCGGGCCAGTGAACTCTGCCATGGCAGCGTTGCCAGCTTCAGCTTCACAGAGCTTGTGGATGAGCTTGGTGAAGTTGCGCAGCATCGCGCCCTGAGTCTGCAGCACCTTGCGGCCGAGCAGATCAAGTGCCTGAATCTGCGTGGTGCCTTCATAGAGCAGAGCAATACGCGTATCACGCACGATCTGCTCCATGCCCCACTCACGGATGAAGCCGTGACCACCGTAAACCTGCACGCCGTGGTTGGCGGCTTCGTAACCAGTTTCGGTCAGGAACGCCTTGGCGATCGGTGTCAGGAAGGACAGCAGATCGTCAGCCTTCTTCTTAGCTTCCTCATCAGACGAACCTTGCAGGATGTCCGTTTGCGTGGACAGCCAGTAGCAGAGCAGACGACCACCTTCGGCAAACGCCTTCTGGGTCAGCAGCAGCTGACGCACGGCCGGATGCACGATGATCGGATCCGCTTCCTTCTCCGGGTTGGTCGGGCCGGTCAATGCACGCATGGCGAGACGGTCACGAGCATATTCGAGTGCGCCCTGGAAGGAGCCTTCGGCTGCGGCCAGACCCTGCACGGCGGTACCGATACGGGCAGTGTTCATGAAGGTGAACATGCAGTTCAGACCACGATTCGGTGGGCCGATCAGGAAGCCAGTGGCGCCATCAAAGTTCATCACGCAGGTCGCGGACGCCTTGATACCCATCTTGTGTTCGATGGAGCCGCAAGCGACGCCATTACGCTCGCCGCTCGGCATGAACTTCGGCACGATGAACAGCGAGATACCCTTGGTGCCCTTCGGGGCATCCGGGAGACGCGCCAGCACGATGTGCACGATGTTGCCAGAGAGATCATGTTCACCGGCAGAGATGAAGATTTTGTTGCCAGTAATGGCATAGGAGCCATCTGCATTCGGCTCAGCCTTGGTACGAATGAGGCCGAGGTCGGAACCGGCGTGCGATTCAGTCAGGCACATGGTGCCGGTCCATTCGCCACTGATAAGCTTGGTCAGGTAGACTTCTTTCTGCTCCGGTGTGCCGTGTGCTTCAACGGTGTTGATGGCACCGTGCGACAGGCCCGGGTACATGCCAAACGACCAGTTGGCAGTGCCCATCATTTCGCTGAGCGCAATACCGACGGTGGGCGGCAGGCCCTGGCCGCCATGCTCGACTTCAGCCGAGAGCGAACCGAAGCCGAGTTCGACGAACTTGGCATAGGCTTCCTTGAAGCCCTTCGGTGTGGTCACAACGCCATTATTGAAGCTGCAGCCTTCTTCGTCACCCGAACGGTTGATCGGGGCCAGCTCGCCTTCGCAAAACTGGGCGGCGGCTTCAACAACACTGTCGATCAGCTCGCGGTTGGTATCGGCAAACTTGGGCAGGCCGGCGTACAGGTTTTCCAGACCCAGCATGTCGTGCATGACGAACTGCATGTCGCGCTGTGGTGCCTTGTATTGAAATGCCATGGTGTGTGACCTCGGTAAATTAGGGGCATCAGCCCGTCTGCAAGGATTGCGAAGCGAGCCACGACGAGCAAAGAAACTCGACCCGACTTCAGCAAGGCCCTGAAGTGTAGTGAATAAAAGGTAGTCAACCCAGCCCGATGTGTGACTGATGGTTCACGCTTTCAACGCCGCACCGCGCCTGCTTCGAGCCGAAATTTATGACTTGAACGCGCAAGCGCGCACTAGGACAAATACTGCTCAAGCACGCAATGGGAGGGCCAGGGCCGAAAGATTCAGATACTGGCCGCGCTCAACAGCCGTTTCCGCTGGTCGCCACGGCACGATGCCGAGGCAAGGCGCAGGCAGCAAACTGTGCAGCGTGGCAATGTTGTCCTCGCCATGCGCCCAGTCTTCCGTCAGATGATTGCCGACCCAGCCGGCCAGCTTGAGGCCATCGCGCAAGATTGCCTCGGCACTGAGGATAGCCGAGTTCAGGCAGCCCAGACGCAGGCCGACCACGAGGATGACCGGCAGATTCAGCTCTTTTGCCAAGCCAGAAAGCAGCTCGCGATCATTGATGGGCACGCGCCAGCCACCGGCACCTTCGACCAGCGTCAGCTCGGCGCGCCGACTCAGGCTGCCACGAACATAGCCAGTGAGCTGCGCCACAGTGATACGGCGATTGGCCAGCCGCGCGGCAATGTGCGGCGAGCATGCCTCGGGCAAGGCCACCGGATTGATCTCTTCATAGATCAGCTTGGGCACCGTGCTGGCCGCCATCAGCGCCAGCGCATCGGCATTGCGCCAGCCTTCGGGCGTTTGCTCGCAACCGGCGGCAATCGGCTTCAGGCCCAGCGTGCTGTAGCCCTTAGCGGCAGCCGCGCTTAGCAGCGCCACCGCTGTGGTGGTTTTGCCGACATCGGTATCGGTGCCTGCAAGAAAGTAGGCCGGCATGTCATCTCCAGAAAAGTCAGGCTTGCAGTTGGACGCGCCAGACCTGATAGCGCAAGGGAATGCCGGCCGGCTCGCGGGCCAGCTCCAGATTGCGTTGCAGCTCAGCATAAGCAGCCCGGCCGGACAGACCGGATGCTGCCGCCCGCCGCGCCGTGACACCGAGCGCGCGCAAGGTATTGAGCCAGGCAGCGGGGGTTTCGTGATGCTCGACCCATTGTTCGACATCGCTGCTCACCAGCTGCCAAGGCGATTGGGCAGCAGCCTGCTGCCAATCCTGCAGATCACGCAAGGATGCGCCCTGCCCGGCCTGATCACCGCGTGCGCCAAGACTGCCGGCCACCGGAATCACGCAAAAAGCACGGCCATCGATGGTACTGACGCGATGCATCTCGGCCAGCACTTGCGCTGGATCATCGCACCAGTGCAAGGCGAAGTTACTCACCACCAGGTCGATGCTGGCATTGGCGAACGGCAACGAAGATGCATCGGCACAGACACGCTTGATAGCGCCAGCACAGGTGCCAGCCGTAGTCGGCGATTGCCAGTCCGAGGCCTGCAACATGCCTTCGCTGAGGTCCAGCGCGAACATGGACGGTGCCTGCTCGGCAGGCCACTGCTGAAGCAAGTGACGCAGCAGCCAGCCCGTGCCACAGCCGAGGTCGAGGATGCGCTGAGTCTTCTGAAAAGCCGCCTGCCGCATGACGGCCTCTGCGAGACGCTCGCCACTCTGCTGCTGCAACTGCGCCAGCGCCTCGTAGCCGCTCGCGGCACGGTCGAAGCGCCGGCGCAGCGTGGCCTGCCAGGCTGTCATCGCTGCGCCACCACGGCGCGCACGCAGAGATCAGCCACGCTGAGTCAGCAGAAACGGCAGCGCCGCCGCCAGAAAGGCATCCGGCTCGGACAGGAACGGCACATGACCGCTCTCGGCCAGCACGCTGATCTGGCAGATGCGCTGGCTGCCGCCGACCAGCGCCAGCAAGGTCGGTGCCAGTGTCGCCGGCACCAGCACATCATTGGCACCGAGCACGACCTGCACCGGCTGGGTCAGCTGCTGAAAATCGGCGCGCACATCGAGCTCGGCGAGCAGGCGCAGGCCGGCACGCAAGGCCTGCGGTGCCGGCAACCCCTGCAGATACATGATCTCCTGCAGAAAGCGGATATCTTCTTTCATGCGCCGCGAGCCCCGACATTGCAGCGACAAAAAGCGGATCAGTGTGCCTTCCGGATCCTCTTCGTAGAAATCGCGGAACTGCTGCAATTGCTGCGATGCCATCGCGCAAGACCAATCGTCGCGCTGCGCAAAGCTGGGGTTGCTGGCCACCAGCAGCAAGGCTGATACACGCTCAGGATGGCGCGCAGCAATGGCCGTGGCGATCTCGCCGCCCAGCGACCAGCCCATCCAGACCGCACGCGCCGGCGCCACGGCCAGCACATGCTGCATCGCGTACTCAAGATCGTAATCGCCACGCGGCAGCGGGCTGCGGCCCATGCCCGGCAGGTCAATCACGGTGACCTGATAGTGCTCGAGCAAGGCTGGCACAATCGGGTCCCAGACCACCGAATGCATGCCCCAGCCATGCAGCAGCACCAAATCTGGCGCCGCATCGCCTGCAGGCCCTGTGCTGGCATAGGTGTCGTGGTAAAGCACTAACGCGGTCATGTCTCAATCTCAGTAGCAAATTCGGGAGCCAGCTCGGCCATCGCCGAGAGCAGGGCCGCAAGCGAGGCATCGTCATGGCTGGCCGACAGCGTCAGGCGCAGACGCGCCGTGCCTGCCGGCACCGTCGGCGGACGGATGGCGCCGACCCAGAAGCCACGCGTCGCCAGCGCAGCACTCAGCGCCATGGCGCGCTCGGACGAACCGATGCGGATAGGCTGTATCGGCGTGCTGCTCGCCATCACCGCCCAGCCCTGCGCCAGCAAGCCCTGACGCAGCCGCGCGGTCAGCGTCTGCAAGCGTTCGCGACGCCAGTCATCGGCCCGTAACAAGCGCAGGGCATGGCGCGTGGTTTCCGCCAGTGCCGCCGGCAAAGCCGTGGTGTAGATCGCCGTGCGCGCTGTCTGCTGCAGAACATCGATGAGTAGTTTCGGGCCGGCGGCAAAGGCACCGTAAACCCCGAAAGCCTTGCCCAGCGTGCCGATGCGCAGCGGCACGGCATCCGCTGCCAGGCCGAAATGCGCGACGCTGCCGCGACCCTGCTCGCCGATCACGCCAAAGGCATGAGCCTCGTCGAGCATGAGCAAGGCGTCGTGCTGATTGGCGCAACTCACCAATTCGGGCAAGGGCGCGAGGTCGCCGTCCATGCTGAACACACCATCACTGACGATGAGTCGTCGCCGCGATGCGTCATTACCGAATCGTCGCGCCAGATCGGCGACATCGGCATGGGCATAGCGCTGATGACCGGCTCCGCTGGCAAGACCGCCATCAAGTAGCGAAGCGTGGTTCAGGCGATCCTGAAAAATGGCATCACCCTTGCTGGCCAGCGCCTGCAATACGCCGACATTGGCCAGATAGCCATTGCCAAAGAGCAGTACCGACTCCACGCCGAGCCAGTCTGCCAGCTCCTCGGCCAGCGCCTCGTGAGCCTGGTGATGGCCACAGACCAGCCCGGCAGCACCGGCACCGACGCCCATGCTGCGCGCGGCGCTGGCCAGCGTTTCAGCCAGTGCCGGCTCATTCGCCAGCCCGAGGTAATCGTTGCTACAGAAGTTGTGCAGCCAGCGGCCATCGACCCGGACTTGCGGGCCTTGCGGCGACTGCAGCGGCCGTTTCACCCGCAGCAGATGCTGCTCGCGCCGCGCCGTCAGCGTGTCTTGCAGCCAGCTTTGCCAGCCGGGCGAGAGGCCGCTATTCACGAGGCGCTCATGTTCGACTCAAACGCGCACAGCATCGGCCATGGCATCACGCCACAGCGGCTGTGTCGGCGCTGCGGCCGGCACGAAACGGCCCACCTCGCCGGCATTCAGCGTAACGGCCTCTTCGACTTTGGGCGTGAGGCCGAGACGCTGGAACAGCTTGCGATCTGATTCAGCTTCCGGGTTCGCCGTAGTCAGCAATTTCTCGCCGTAGAAAATAGAATTAGCACCAGCGAGGAAGCACAGCACCTGCTGCGACTCCGGCATCTGCTCGCGACCGGCGGACAAACGCACCATGCTCTTCGGCATGAGGATGCGCGCGACGGCAATGGTGCGCACGAACTCAAAGGGATCGAGATCTTCGACATTGCCCAAGGGCGTGCCGGCAATTTTCACCAGCTGGTTGATCGGCACCGAGTCCGGGTGCGCTGGCAGCGTCGCCAGCTGTGTCAGCAGACCGACGCGATCTTCGCGGCTTTCGCCGAGCCCGACGATACCGCCGGCGCAAACCTTCATGCCGGAGTCACGCACATGCGTCAGCGTATCGAGGCGATCCTGGTAAGTGCGCGTGGTGATGATCTGGTTGTAATGCTCGGGGCTGGTGTCGAGGTTGTGGTTGTAATAATCGAGGCCGGCTTCGGCGAGCTGACCGGCCTGAGCGCCATCGAGCATGCCCAGCGTCATGCAGGTTTCCAGCCCGAGCGCCTTCACGCGCTTCACCATCTCAATGACATAGGGCATGTCTTTTTCGCGCGGACTGCGCCAGGCAGCGCCCATGCAGAAACGAGATGCACCTTTCTCCCTAGCATTTCTGGCTTCTTCGACTACCTTATCGATAGCGAGCAGCTTTTCCTTGTCGAGGCCGGTGTCGTAATGGCCGGACTGCGAACAGTACTTGCAGTCTTCCGGGCAGGCGCCGGTCTTGATCGAGAGCAAGGTGCTGACCTGCACAGCATTGGCATCGAAATACTCACGATGCACTTGCTGCGCCTGGAACAGCAGGTCGTTAAACGGCAGATCAAACAGGGCGCGCACTTCGGTGCGGGTCCAGTTATAGCGAATCTCGTGACGAATCAAGGATGAGGTCATGGCATGAAAACTCTGACTAGCCAGTCAAGCTACTGGCGGATGCGGCCGATTCTGGCGACGCTGGGGCACTATCGTCAACTTGTTGTTGGAAAATTATTTGACAATGTTCGGGGTAACCAGTGTTTTCTGTGCTTGCAGCCGGCGGAAAAACGCTGCCTTTGCCCGGCCTGTCTGGCTGATCTCTCCTGGCAAGGCCATGCCTGCATGGTCTGCGCCCTGCCCTTGCCTGAAGGGAGTGAAATCGTTATTTGCGCGGAATGCCTTTTGAGTCCGCCGCCCTGGCAGCAGGCGCAGGCAGTGTTTCACTACCAATTCCCCATCGATCGTCTGATCGCGGCGTTCAAGTATCACCATCAGCTGGCACTGACCGATCTGTTTGCCGATCTCATGGCAGCACGCATCGCACCCGATGCCCAGCCGACCGTGATCGTGCCGGTACCGCTGCATCCGCACCGGCTGCGCGAGCGCGGCTACGATCAGACTTTGCTGCTGGCGCGGGAGCTGTCCCGGCTTACCGGCATCGTCTGCAACGCCACGACACTGCAGCGTCTGCGCGATACGCCGATGCAGAAAACACTCGACCGCGATGCGCGTCGGGAAAATCTCGCCGGAGCCTTTGGCTGTCACGAACAGGCGCTGGCGGGGCAACGCATTCTGCTCATCGATGATGTACTCACCACTGGCGCCACCCTCAGTGTGCTCAGCGAGGTACTGCTAAAGGCCGGCGCAGAGTCCGTGCATGCGCTGGTGATTGCGCGCACACTGCCGACCTAAGCTCACCAGCACCGACATTCACGCAGCTGTCACCGATTAGCCGTAAAGTCGGTAGCTAGTGCCGGCGCGGCGTTGCTAAAATGCGCCAACACTTGGGAGATGCACCGTTCATGCTGATGGCTTTTACCCTGAACAAGGGCCTGCTCGAACCGGTTGCCATCAACGCGGCCGAAGACCTTATTGCCGACATCCTCTGGGTTGATCTAATCAATCCCAGTGTCGAAGAACGCGAGTGGGTACGCACGGCCTATCAGCAGGAACTACCGAGCATCGATGACCTCTACGAAATCGAGGCGACCTCGCGTTTCTACGAGAACGATGACGGCCTGCACATCAGCTCGTATTTTCTGAATTACGCCGACCAGTCATCAACCAACATCTCCGCCGCCTTTGTCTTTAACGGCGACCGCCTGTTCACGCTGCGCGAAGAAGAGCTGGCCGCGTTCCGCCTGTTCCGCCTGCGTGCCCGCAAGGGTCTGGTCAACATCAGCAGCCCGAAATCGATTCTGATCGGCCTGTTCGAGACCAAGGTGGAAAATCTCGCCGACATGATCGAGCGCATCGCCGCCGATCTCGAGATCACCAGCAGCCAGGTGCTCGGCAATGCCGAGACCGATGACATGGAATCGCTGCTGACCGAGATCGCGCAGCAGGAAGACATCATCGGCAAGGTGCGTATCTCCATGGTCGACTTGCAGCGCATGCTCTATCTGCTGCTGCGCTCTGGCATGCTCAACGCTGAGCTCAGCGAACGCCTGCGCGACATCATCCGAGATTCCGAGTCGCTGATCGCGCACACTTCGTTTCTGTTCGACAAAATCAAGTTCCTGCTCGACACCACGCTCGGCTTCATCAACGTCAACCAGAACAAGATCATCAAGATCTTCTCGGTAGCGTCGGTGGTGTTCCTGCCGCCGACCATGATCGCCAGCATCTACGGCATGAATTTTCGCTTCATGCCGGAGCTGGATTGGAGTGCTGGCTACCCCTTTGCCATCTTTCTCATGGTGATGTCCGCCGTCACGCCCTTCCTCTACTTCAAGCGTCGCAACTGGCTGTGAACCATCTCGCCAACAGCCCCGAGTTGTTGGCGCTCGATGCTCTCATCGACAAGGCCGGATCGCGGCTGGTCAGCGAAGTAGTCACCCGTATTGATGTTGATGGTCACAGCCTGCCGCTGTGGTGCCTGAGCATGGGCAATCGCAGCCCGGATGTTCCGGCTATAGGCTTCTTCGGAGGCGTGCATGGCGTTGAGCGCATCGGCAGTCAGGTGCTGATCGCCCACCTCAGCAACCTCGTCGAGCGCCTGCAATGGGATGTCACGCTGCATGACCTGCTGACGCGGCTGCGGCTGGTCTTCATTCCCATCGTCAATCCCGGCGGCTTTCTGCGAGGCACGCGCGCCAACCCGGCCGGTGTCGATCTGATGCGCCATGCTCCCATCGAAGCGGATGGCGATGTGCGCTGGCCGCTCGGCGGTCAGCGCCTGAGCCCCCATCTGCCCTGGTATCGCGGTGCCGCCAACGCGCCCTTGCAGCCGGAAGCCGAGGCCGTGTTCAAGGTCGTGCGCGAACGCTTGCTGCCGCATCGGTTTTCACTCGCAGTGGACTGCCACTCCGGATTCGGCTTTCGCGATCAGCTCTGGTTCCCCTATGCCCGCACGCAGCAGCCGCTGCCGCATCTGGCCGAGGCCGAGGCCCTGCGCGCGCTGTTCAATCGCACCTACCCCAGCCACAGCTTTTATGTGATGGAGCCGCAGTGCCTGAACTACACCACGCACGGCGACCTCTGGGATTATCTCTACGATGAGGCGCGCCAGAAGCAGCCCGAAAAGTTGTTCCTGCCGTTCACGCTGGAACTGGGCTCTTGGGCCTGGATGAAGAAGAATCCGCGTCAGCTGCTGGACCCTCTGGGGCTGTTCAACCCACTACTGCCGCATCGCCATGAGCGCGTGCTGCGCCGTCATGTCACGCTGTTCGATTTCCTGCAACAGGCCTGTGTTTCGCATCGCAACTGGCTGCCGCAAGGTGCCGAAAGAGTGCTGCACGAGCAGGCGGCGATGGCGAGGTGGTTCAGCTGAGCCAGCTCAAACCCGCAGCGCACTCCCCTCTTTCAGCACCGCAAACGCGGCCGATGCCACACCGTGCGTCCGCAGTGCATCCTGCAAATCCAGCACCGGCTGCTCAATCGCCTCGTCAGTCAGCTGAAACGTATTGAAGTGGATCGACAGCGAGCGGCGAGCGCCGAGATCGACATGGGCGCGCACGGCATCATCCGGGTTCATGTGCACCGGGCCCATGAACCAGCGCGGCTCATAGGCACCAATCGGCAGCAAGGCCAAGCGTGGTGCGCCGAGGCGCTCGCGGATTTCGGCAAAGTGCGGGCCGTAGCCGGTATCGCCGGCGAAGAAACAATTACCGGCCTCACAGCTGACAACGTGGCCGCCCCAGAGCGTGCGATTACGGTCCCGCGCACCGCGTCCGGAGAAATGCTGGGCCGGCACAAAGTGGATGGTCAGCGGCCCCAGCTCGACGCTTTGCCACCAGTCGCATTCGCTGACGCGCTCGATGCCATGCTGGCGCAGCACCGCACCCACGCCGAGACCGGTCACGATCAGCGGCTGGTCACGCTGGGCAATCCACATCAGCGAACGCACATCGAGATGGTCGTAATGATCGTGGCTGAGCAGCACGGCGTGGATAGTCGGCAGCTCGTCCAGACGCAGGCCCGGATTGCGCACCCGGCGCGGACCGATCTGACGCAGCGGGCTGACGCGATCGGACCAAACCGGGTCGGTGAGCAGATTCCACGGGCCTATCTGGATCAGCACGGTGGCGTGATTGACGAAGGTGACCTGCCAATCATCGAGACGCGTGCTGAAGCAGGCCGGCGGCACTTGCGCCGGGTCGTTGGCCTGCCACTGCGGCCATTCGGCGGGCTTGCGCGTACGCATCCAGCGCAGGGCATCACGCAGACCGTGGCCGGTGCGCAACCACGGATTGAAGAAACGGCTGCCATTGAAGTGGTCGTTTTCGGCTAACTTCAAGCGCGGCTGGCTGAGCACATCCAAGTGCTCCTTGAGCGGCTTCAGCAGCGCTTCCGCCGGATTTTTCTCATGCGCCACGAAGCTCTCCAGGCGACCCACGCGCACTCACCAGAAGGTAGACCGCAGGCACGACAAACAAGGTAAACAAAGTGCCCAGACTCATGCCGCCAACAATCACCCAGCCTATGGGATGCCGGGCTTCGGCACCGGCACCGGTGGCAAAGGCCAGCGGCAAGGCACCCAGCACCATGGTGGCGGTGGTCATCAGCACGGGTCGCAGCCGCTGCACGGCGGCATCAAGCACGGCCTGCGCCGGCGCCACGCCTTGGTCGCGGAGCTGGTTGGCAAACTCCACAATAAGGATGCCATGCTTGGTAATAAGGCCGACCAGCGTGATGAGGCCGATCTGACTATACACATTCAGGCTGCCGCCAGTGAGGCGTAATGCCAGCACGGCACCGAGCATCGCCAGAGGGACAGTGAAGAGGATTACGACCGGATGCCGGAAGCTCTCGAACTGCGCCGACAGCAGCAGATAAATGAAGAGGAGGGCCAGCACAAAAGTCATCGACAACGCGCCACTGGCCGCCAGAAACTCACGGGTCGGGCCGCTCCAGTCGGTGCTCACCAACGGATCGGCCAGCGCTTTCGCTGCCTGTTCCATGAACACCACGCCTTCGCCCTGCGAATAGCCATCCGCCAGACTGGCCGAGATGGTGGCACTGCGCAGCTTGTTGAAATGCCCCAGCGATGACGGGCTGATACTTTCGCTGACCTGCACCAGATTGCTGAGCGGGATCATCTCGCCGCTGCCGGCACGCACGAACAATTGCGCGAGCTGGTCGGGCTGCCGGCGCTGACTGTCTTCGACCTGCACCAGCACATCGTATTGCGAGCCATCGCGCTTGAAGGTGGTCACGGCTCGGCCGCCGAGGAAGGACTCCAGCGCGCGACCTATCTCGGCCACGCTCACGCCCAGCCGCGCGGCCTGATCGCGATCAATGCGTATGGATAGCTGCGGCTTGTTGAGTTTGAGGTCGGAACTGACATTGGTCAGGCCAGGATTGTCATTGGCCTGCGCGACCAGCGCATTGACGACGCGACTCAAGGTCTCGTAATCGGCGCTGGTCTGCACCACGAACTCAATCGGGCTGCTGCGATTGCTCTGTCCCAGCGAGGGCGGAAGAATCGGCGCAATCTGCAGGCCGGGGATGCTGCCGAGCTTGCCCGCCAGCATCGGCGCAATGTCCTGCACCTTGCGTTCGCGCTCTTCCCAAGGCTGAAAGCGGTTGAAACTCATGAAACGGGTTTCGTCCGGGAAGCCGATGATCATGAAGGTCGATGCCCATTCCGGTACCCCCTGCATGACAGTTTCAACCTGCTGCGTGTAGCGGCTGAGGTAGGCCGGCGTCGAACCTTCCGGCGCCGAACCGGCGGCAATGATGATGCCGCGATCTTCGATGGGCGACAGCTCTTTCGGCAGCGCCGTCAGCAGCATCACCGCCAGACCGAGCAAGCCCAGCGCACCGACAACGACGGTCTTGCGCCAGGGCAGCAGCCGGATCAGCGCCTGCTGATAGCCTCGCGTAATGCCATTGAGACCGCGCTCGATGGCCTGCGACCAGCGCGGCGGCGTGCCATGCACAGGCTTTAAGACCCGCGATGCCATCATCGGCGACAGCGTCAGTGCGCAGAAGCCGGAGACCAGCACCGCCGCCGCCAGCGTCAGCGCAAATTCGGTAAAGAGCTTGCCGGTGCGGCCGGTAGTAAACGCCAGCGGCGCGAACACGGCCACGAGCGTCAGCGTCATCGCCATCACGGCAAAGGCAATTTCGCGAATGCCCTTGATGGCGGCGTCGATGGGTGCCAGCCCCTCTTCGATGTGGCGATAGATGTTCTCCAGCACCACGATGGCATCGTCCACCACCAGCCCGATGGCAAGCACAAACGCCAGCAGCGTCAGTGTGTTCAGCGAGAAGCCGAAGATCTGCATGAAGACCATCGCGCCGAGCAGCGAGACCGGGATGGTGACCAGCGGAATCAGCGTGGCACGGGCGCTGCGCAGGAACAGAAAGATCACCAGTACCACCAGCAGCGTGGCCTCGATCAGCGTCTGCGCAACATTGTGAATGGAGGCGTCGATGAATACCGAGGAGTCGTAGGCCAGCTTCAGGCTCATGCCTTCCGGCAAAGCTGCGCGAATCTCCGGCAGCGCTTTGGTCACCGCCTGCGACACGGTCAGCGGGTTCGCTGTGGACAGCTTGATGATGCCGATGCCGACACCTTCAACGCCATTGAAGCGCGTGGTCCGGCGCACATCCAGCGGGCCAACCTCGATACGCGCGACATCTCCGAGGCGCACCAACAAGCCGTTGCTGTTGCGCAACACGATGGCGGCAAACTGCTCGGGCGTATTCAGATCGGTTTCGGCCAGCACCGAAAACTCGCGCTGAGCGCCTTCGATACGCCCCGACGGCACTTCTAAGTTCTGCGCCCGCAAGGCCGCTTCGACATCGGCCGGAGTCAGGCTTTGCGCGGCCAGGCGCGAGGCATCCAGCCAGATACGCATGGCCGGACGGCGCTCGCCACTGATACGAACATCAGCGACACCGGGCAGCGTCTGCAGCCTGTCCTTGATGACGCGGTCGGCGACCTGACTGATCGCCAGCGACGATAGCTGCTCCTGTGGAGGCTGATTTGGTGCCGACTGCTTTTCGGCGGAAAGCGCCAGCCAGATGATGGGATTGGCGTCGGCCTCGGCCTTGCTGATGCGCGGCTCATCGACCTCTTCCGGCAAGCGCTGGCGCACTCGCGCAACCCGATCACGGACATCGCTGGAGGCGCTGTCGATGTCGCGATCCGGATTGAAGGTCAGCGAAATTTGCGTGGACTCGGCACGACTGGTCGAGGTCATGAAGTCGATGCCTTCAATGCCCGACAGCGAGTCTTCCAGCACCTTGGTCACGGTCGATTCGATGATGGCGGCGCTGGCCCCGCGATAATCGACCTGCACGGTCACCACCGGCATGTCGATATTGGGATACTCGCGCACCGTCAGGCGGTCGAAGGCCATCGCCCCCGCCAGCATGATCAGCAGATTGAGCACGGTGGCCAGCACCGGCCGGCGAATGCAAAGCTCGGAAAAAGACATGCGTCAGCGCCCCGCCGCTGCGGGCGCGGCTTTTACAGCGTCCGCATACGGCACGGCACGCACTTTCTGGCTCGGCTTGGGCAGCTTGTTCTGCCCGGAAACCACCACCACATCACCCGTTTTCAAGCCAGACAGCACTTCCGTAAAGCCAGCCTGACGCTCGCCAACACCAATGGGAGTCAGCACCGCCTCATCACCCTGCAGGCGATACACCACTTGCCGTCCGCCCTGCGGCACGATGGCCTGATCCGGCACCAGCAAGACCTGGCGTGGCGCATCCTGCAGGAAGCGCACTTGCGCACTCAGGCCCGGCTGCAGTTTGCCGGCCGGATTTGCCACCAGAACTCGCACCTGCTGAGCCCGCGCAGCACCATCCAAAGCCGGTTCCAGCGCCAGCACCTGGCCACTCACCTGCAGATTATTCAAAGCCGGAATGGTCGCCGATACCGCCTGCCCAACGCGCAGGCTGGATGCCTCGCGCTCCGGCACCGACACATCCAGTTTCATGGGCGACAGCGACACCAGCGTGACCAGCGCCTGACCGGGCTGCACCAGCTCGCCAGGACTGAATTGGCGCAGACCGGCACGACCATCGAACGGCGCCAGCAGACGCGTCTTGCTCAGTGCCGAACGCGCCTTGTCCACCGCTGCCTGCGTAACGGCAGCCTGCGCCTGCAGGCGCTCGACCTCGTTGACGGCAATCAGGCCTGGCGCAATCAGACTGCGGGCACGGCCCAGATCCGCCTCGGCCAGCTTGCGATTGGCCTGGGCTTGGCTCAGATCAGCGCGAGCGGCCGAATCATCGAGCTGTACTATGAGCTGGCCGCGACGCACCGATGCGCCCTCCCGAAAACCGAGCGCGGTGACTCGCCCAGCAACTTCAGGACGCAGCGCCAGTGATTCGTTCGCCCGCAAGGTGCCGAGCGTGGCAAAGCTCGATTGCCATTCGCCAGTACGCACCGGCATGACCTCGACGCTGGCCGGCGGCTTCTTTTTCGCCCCTGCCGCTGGTGCAGATCCAGCCGGCTGACAGGCCGCCAGCGAGGCCAGGCTCAAGGCCATAAGAAGGGATACTGGGCGGAATAACAGCAAAGCCATAACAAGATCCTGACGCCACAAGAGGCGTTAATTGATGGCGATAGTTGCAGGTAGCAGCCCGTCACTGACACGAGCGGCTAGAGGCTGGGGCGTACTTCTGCAAGCACGCTAACGCGCTGACCCGACGCCAGCGTCAGTGTCAACGGAACAGACATGCCCACGCGCAACGGCTGTTTCAAACCCAGCAGCATGAGGTGGCTAGCCATCGGCATCAGCTTCGTTCGGCTGCCGGCAGGCAACTCTGGATTCAGGCGCTGCGACATCTCCATGCGGCCGTTTTCATGGTTCATGTCATGCCACTCCACGCGCTTTGCGAACGGACTGGACATGGCCACGATGCGCTCGCTCTTCTGCCCCGAATTGCTCAGCTCGACAAAAGCCGCCGCTACCTTACTCTGCGGCGGCACTTCACGAATCCAGGCTTGCTCAGCCGTTACCGCGGCCTGCACATCTATGCTGAACAGCAGCGCCAGCACACCTACACGCCAAGTGGCGCGATTAAAACAAGCAGTCATGACAACTCCATGATGGCGACTTGGCGCCATGCGTTTGTGCGCCAACAATCAACGCGCCTCAGCCTCACGCTGCAGCAAGCGAATATCCTGCACAATCGCCGCGACCGGCGCCTGTTGATCAAACAATTTACGGACACGGCCAAGGTCATCGATCAAATACAAATAGTCGCTATGGCTGACCGATACCGGTTCCCCAGGGGCCGACAGCACAACCTGCGCCCCATATAGACGCTCGACAGCCGTCAAGGTGGACAAGCTGCCGGTCAACCCGACAATGCGCGGGTCAAAGTAGCGCACATAGTCGCCCAACACCTTGCCGCTGTCGCGCGCCGGATCGACACTGATAAGAATGGGCTGAAGCCCGGAGGCATCATCGCCGAGCGCTTTCAGCACGGCACGGTAGCGCGCCAGCGTCATCGGGCAGATGTCGGGGCAATGCGTGAAGCCGAAGCTGAGCAAAACCCTTTTGCCGCGCCACTCGCCGAGTTGCCGGGATGTGCCGGTGTCATCCTGCAGCTCGAAATTGCCGCCAAGCCGAAGCACCGGCAGGCTCACCTCCGGCTCGCTGTAAGCCTTCTTGGCCCACACCGCAACACCCATCAAACCGGTCATGATCGCCAGCGAAAACGCAAATACACGAAACACTTGGCTCATTTCACGGGCCTTCAATCACAGTACTAGGGCGCGCAGGAATCGAGCCCAGACGCACGCTCAAGCGCGTCTCACCCTGCCCCAGTGCAAGGGCGTAATGCACAGCATTGGTCATGACTTTCTTCGCATAATCACGAGTTTCGGAAAAGGGAATGCTCTCGATATAACGGGTGGCATCCAGTTCGGCATTGCTTTGCCATTCACGCGCCCGACGTGGCCCGGCATTGTAGCCGGCTGTCGCCAGTACCGGATGGCCGAGCTCTGCCAGCACATGGCTGAGATAATAAGTGCCCATGCGCATGTTCTGCTCGGGATCATTCACGGCCTCCGCCTGATAAGGCACGCCAAGCTTGTTGCTGACCCACTGTGCCGTCGCCGGCATGAGCTGCATCAAGCCGCCGGCACCGACCACCGAACTAGCATTAGGCACAAAACGACTCTCCTGCCGCATCAGGCCATAGACCCATGCCGAATCCAGCGCCCGCTCCTCGCTCAGTGCCATGGCAACATCCTTGTAGGGCATGAGATAGCGCAGCTGAGCCGCATCAGCGCCCTGCGTCTGCTCCGCCGCATAGATGGCGCGGTCATACCAGCCGATGTCATTAGCCGCGCGCGCGGCTGCCAATGTCAGTGCCTGATCGGCCGTGCGCAAAGCCCAGTTGAACTCGTTCACGGCCTCCCAGCGCTGACCCAGTGCCCGCAGCGCAAACGCCCGCTGAAACCCGGCATGCTGCGCCAGCCGCTCGGCATCGGCCTGTGCCGTCATGACACCAGCAGCCATCGGCTTGCGCACCCTCTCACCGAGACGCTCAGTCGACAGCAATCCGTAGTAGTCATCTTCTTGCGCCAGATGCCTGAAGAGATAGCCGGCAGCACGCGCTTGACCTTGCTCGGCATGGGCCACGCCCTGCCAGTACAGCCACGAACGGCTGTCCTGCAAGGCCGCCGGAAGCTGGCCATAAAGCTGCTGATAGCGCGACCAGTCGCCAGCGCGCACACTCAGGCGCAGCCGGACTTCACGATGATTGTCGGGCCAGAACGCCGCCTCGCTGCGCTGAAAATAGGTCTCGCTATGGCTGTCGAAACTGCGAGCAGCAGCCAGTGCGACCTGGCGCCAGGCCACCGCTACTTGCTCTGCCAGAGGCGCTGCCTGCTCCGCTAGCTGAGCACTCGCCGCGGCCAGATCCATGCGCGCCCAGCGACCATAGGCGTATGCAGTCAATTCGCGCTGATCACGCGCCGACAGATCTGCATTGGCAATATAAGTTTGCGGGTCCGCCTGCAAGGCTTTCAGCGCCCCAGGCGACAAATCTGAATCCAGCGACTGCATGACATGACGCGCCAGACCCGGAGCATTGGCCTCCAGCGCCAGCCGCAAACGCAGCCAGCGATCCTCGGCAGTAATCACGCCCTGAGCCTGCAAGGCCGACTGCACCGGCGTGCAGGCTGACGGCAGGTCTTTCGAGGTCAGCCACAAAGACACTCTCAGCGCCTTCGCGTTACTAGCCGGGATATCTTTGTTTTCGGCCAGCACCGACTGCCAGTACAGGCATTGCAGCTCAGTATCGCTGGCGTCCTGCAGCTTGGCGAACTGTGTGCGAAAGCCCTGCCACTCGCCCTGCTTGGCCAATTGCCGCAACCATTCGCCGCGAATTTTATCGCTCAGATAGCCCATTTCATCACGCGCGATGAAGGCCTCGATGGTGGCGGCATCATTGTCTTTCAACTGCCGCCAGAGCTGCCAGAAGTCAGCGTAGATTGCCAACGGCGAACCGATCAGAGCCGCCTTAGCTTGCTCCAACGCGGCATTATCGCCAGCACGAAACGCTGCGCGGGCGGTCAGCCAATCGGCATCATCAGCATGGGCCAGCGTCGAACCGGTGAGCGACAACGCAAGGCACCCGACTTGTACAAGACGCTTCAACTGAACCCGCATGATGTCTCCCGTAAAAGCGTGTTTTTGGGCCCGAAAGCGGCGCATCCACGCGTACTCAAGCATACCTGTATAATGACGCCCTCACGCAAAATCGGTAGTACAGCAGCATGGTCAAAAAGCTCTATATCGAAACCCAGGGTTGCCAGATGAACGAGTATGACTCGTCACGCATGGTCGACTTGCTGGCGAGCTCGCACGGACTGGTTCGCACCACCGTGCCGGAAGAAGCCGATGTGCTGCTACTGAACACCTGCTCGATTCGTGAGAAAGCCCAGGAAAAAGTGTTTTCCGAGCTGGGTCGCTGGCAGCATTTGAAGAATGCCCGCCCTGGCATGGTGATTGGTGTGGGTGGCTGCGTGGCATCGCAGGAAGGCGCCGCCATTCTTGATCGCGCACCCTACGTAGACATGGTTTTCGGGCCGCAGACGCTGCATCGCCTGCCAGAGATGCTCAATCAGCACCTCAGTCAGCAGCGCTCGCAAGTCGACGTCAGCTTTCCCGAAAACGAGAAATTCGACTTCCTGCCCGAACCGCGCGTTGAAGGCCACAAGGCCTATGTGTCGATCATGGAAGGCTGCTCGAAATACTGCACGTTCTGCGTTGTGCCCTATACCCGTGGGGAAGAAGTTTCACGGCCATTTGATGATGTCATCGCCGAGGTGGCGCAGATCGCTCGTCAAGGTGTGCGCGAAGTCACGCTGCTGGGCCAGAATGTGAATGGTTATCGCGGCGAGCAGCATGACGGCTCTATCTGCTCATTCGCCGACCTGCTGCGCGCCGTCGCCACCATCCCTGGCATCAGTCGGGTGCGCTACAGCACCTCGCATCCGCTGGAATTCAGCGATGAGCTGATCGCCGCCCATGCCGACGTGCCGGAGCTGGCCGCGCATGTGCATCTGCCGGTACAAAGCGGCTCCAACCGCATCCTCGCCGCGATGAAGCGCAACCACGAGATCAGTGTTTACAAAGACATCATCACGCGGCTGAAAGCGGCCAAACCCGGCATCTTCATCAGCTCGGACTTCATCATCGGCTTCCCCGGCGAAACCGATCAGGACTTCCAGGACACCATGGACCTGATCGACTTCGTCGAGTTCGATCACTCCTACAGCTTTGTCTACTCCAAGCGCCCCGGCACGCCCGCCGCCGAGATGCCCGATGACACCTCGGATGCCGTCAAGAAAGAGCGCCTGGCCACGCTGAAGACGCAGATTGCGCGCAACACCGGCCGCAAGACCGATGCCCTGCTCGGCAGCGTCCAGCGCGTGCTCGTTGATCGACCGTCCAAGCGCTACCCAGGCTACCTGGTCGGCATTGCCGAGAACACGCGCTGGATTCACTTTCCCGGCGATGCCACGCTGATCGGCCGCTTCGCGGATGTACTCGTGGATGGCATTGAGTCCATCAACGCCCTGCGCGCTGGTGCGCCGCTGTGGGTCGAATCGGATGCCGAAGCGCAGGTAGGCCTTGGGCTACCGAGCGGGCGCATTCCGCTGTGGCACGAGGCGCGCTGAGGGTTTGGCAGACAATTGCCGCTCAATGGCTCGCCGTGCAAAATCATTAAGCGATACCCCCGCCTCACGCGCTGCAATCACCGCCTGCATGTGAAGCTCATGCCCCACGCGCACATTGAATGATCCCTTGCAGGGCGTGTCCGGCGTTTGGCCTTGCTGCTCGCAGGTCGCCAGAAAATCATCCACAGCCGCATGAAAGGCCTCGACCAGAGCAGGCACTGTCTCAGCTTCGTAGCTCACCAAGGGCGCGATGAATTCGAGCTTGCCATACAGGCAGGCATCTTCCGGGCTGGCGTCGATGGAGCCGTAGTAGCCTTTGTATTGCATTAGTTTTGTCATGATAGCCTCCTGCCTTGGCAACCATTATTAGTTGCAATAATCCGCTCTTGCAATGCCACCACAAGAGTTTAGACAACGATTCCGCATCTCGCTCGGAACTCGCTACTATTCACTCCATCATCAATTTGAAAGCCGAGCCCTCCATGCCTTTCGCCAACACCGCCACCGCCCGCGTTCACTACACCGTCGAGGGCAGCGGCCCGGCGCTCCTGCTGCTGCACGGCACCGGTGGCGATGGCTTTTCGCACTGGGGCCAGCTGCTACGTCATCTCACCCCCGCGCACACGGTGATCTGCCCCGACTATGCCGGCTCGGGCCAGACCACCGACCGCGACCAGCCGCTGCAGCTCGATGATCTGGTGGCGCAAATCGTGGCCGTGGCTGATGCCTGCGGCCAGGCGACCTTCGATCTGGTCGGCTACTCGCTGGGGGCGGTGATTGCAGCGGCACTGGCGGCACGGCATCCGCAGCGGGTGCGCTCGCTGGTGCTGGTGGCTGGCTTTGCCGGTGGCAGCGACAGCCGCAGCGAGCTGCAATTCGGGCTTTGGCGCGAGCTGATCGCCCGTGATCAGGCGCTGATGGCACGCTTCATCCTGCTCACCGGCTGCAACCCGCAGTGGCTCAGCGCTCAGCCATCAGCGGTGCTGGAGAAGCGCGTGGCAGCTATTGTGAAATACACGAACTGGGCCGGCATGGCGCGGCAGGCCGACCTCGATGCACGCGTGGACATTCGTGCTGAGCTGGCACAGATTCAGGCACCGACGCTGGCCATCGCGGGTAGTCAGGATCAGATGGTGCCCAGGGCGCAGACACAGGTGCTGGCGGACGAGATAGCCGGGGCGACGTTCAAAGAGCTAGACACCGGACATTTGATGACGCTGGAGCAGCCGGAGGCGTTGGCAAAAGCGATCGCGGAATTTGTGGGCCAGCCATGAGTGACGACTATGGTCAGACAGAAGCGGTCAGACTGAATAGCACACTGGCCGAACAGCACCCTGATCTGCCACATGATTTTCTGGTCGGCCCGCTACAGGCTCGCGCACACATCAAGGCCGCTGATGCCATCACCTCTTGGGCTCAATGTCGGCTTGCGACCCGACCCCTCTATTAAGCTTCGGTTTGCTCCGCAAGCTCAAGGGCATCGTCTACCTCGATGCCGAGGTAACGAACCGTGCTTTCCAGCTTGGTGTGTCCGAGCAAAAGCTGCACTGCTCGCAGATTCTTCGTGCGCCTATAGATCAGCGAAGCCTTCGTGCGTCGCATTGTATGGGTGCCATACGCCGTATCGTCCAGTCCAATGGCAGCGACCCAGCGATGAACCATCCGTGAGTATTGTCGTGTCGATAAGTGTTGCGACGACTGCAGCCGGCTTGGAAATAGATAGTCCGCCGATCGAAGGCCTCGCTGCTCAATCCAGGTTTCCAGGCTCTGACGGGTCTGCTCCGTGATTTCGAACTGCACGGGTCGTTGTGTCTTTTGCTGCATGACCGTGGCTCGAGATACCAGGTGGCTTCCATGACGGATATCCTGCACCCGGAGTCGGGTCAGATCGCATGCACGAAGCTTACTATCTATCGCCAAGTTGAATATCGCCAGTTCGCGATGATTCGCTGCTATCTGCAGCCTTGTCCGAATCGCCCAAATCTCCCGGAGTTTCAACGGCGGCTTTTGCCCGACGAGCTTGCCTTTGTTCCAAGGCTCATGGCGCTCAGCACTTGAGGTTTCAGTGTCCATGACCATCTCCTTTCGACTGAAGGGAGATTTAGTTTGCGCGCATTCGTATGGACATCGCTCGATTTGGAGCGGAGCTCTTCATCGGCTGCTTTCGACCCGAAGCGGACTGATTGGGTCGCGATAGCTAGCTGGTTGACCAATGGGCCCAGTTCGAGCATGTTCAGGTCATGAAAAAGTTAAATCATTTGTCGACAGTGAGTACTGAGGCAGACTTTTAAAGCTATTGAACTGACGGAGGTTTTTCTCCTCCCTCCGACGTTATGCAGCAACCTGAAATTATTACGCAGCAGTGATTGCTGTAGATGCCAAGCTAGAGGGGAGACGGTCATTTTCTTCTTCGTGGATGAGAGCGGACACACAGGGGCAAATCTGTTCGACGAGAACCAGCCAATTCTTTATTACGGTGTACTTAGCTCCAAGACGAACATTGATGTGTTGGCGGAGCCAACCGTTCGGATGGCTAGGAAAATAAGAGGCGTTGAAAGACTCCATGCGTCAGAGCTTGGCCTCGGTGGTCTCGTACAGATCAGTGAGTACCTCACGGCCATTCAAAAGAAATACCAACCGCGCTTTGACATTTACAGAATCGCAAAGGCGGACCACGCAATCATCTGTTTTTTTGATCAGGTTTTTGATCAAGGCATGAATCCAGCAATGACATGGACCGGATATTGGACGCCACTACGCTACGTGCTTCTGATTAAATTGGCGTCCTTGTTCGACAAGGAGCTCGCCAAAAGCGCATGGAAAGCCAGAATAGACACCAATGATGCAACGGCCGAATCAGAGCTAGTCGACGTATGTCAGGCTTTGCTTTCTCGGATCTCCAAACTCCCCGATGCTCGGTCTCGCCAACTAATCGGCGACTCACTTAGATGGGCCATAGACCATCCCGGAGAGCTTCACTACAACTGCAAATCGGCGAAAGAAGTTCTTACGGTCACGCCCAATCTCATAGGCTTTCAAACTGTAATGCAAGGTATTGCATCGCGGCTGAAGAATCCGAAGGCATTCGCTAGCATCACTGTGGATCAGCAATCCCAATTCAACAAGGCCCAACGGAGTCTGGCTGAGTTCTACGCCAACGCGCGAGATGTGCCATGGGTCAGCGGCCCCGGCCTTCCACAAATGGATCTATCGAAGATACCAACCGCTCCGATTGCATTTAGATCAAGCAAAGAGTGCGTGGGCCTCGAACTGGTCGATTGCTACCTCTGGATATTCAAAAGGTTTCTAGAGGGGAAGGAAATTGCCCCCGAGCTATTTCCAATTATCAAAGCGCAGCTCTATCGAGGAAGAATGGACGAAGTATCCTTAAATGCCATCGACGCGCGATGGTCGCGAGTGTTTAAAGAAATGCCAGAGCCGACGGAAGAGCAACTGCAAAGCTCAAAGGAAATATTTGCGAAAGATGAGGCGAGGAGACTTCGTGCGGTCAACCCCGTATAACCATAGTATCAAGCCGAGGCCCACCCTTCGCTGCGTTCTGGCGCGGCGGTCTGACTGCCGCCGCTTGTTAGCGGGTAAGCATAGGCCGTGCATTCTTCTCCATTACTCTGATTAATTGAGCGGGCACTAGATTTATGGGTTGTTTAGACTTTGAGAATCCTAGGAGCTGGATTGGTGGGGCTCCCCTTTTTCTTTGGACCATTAGTAATTGGCTCAGCTTCACCCTCTTTTAGCTCTCCAACGACGAAAGCCAAATGCCAAAATCCATCCTTAAACTTACTCATATGCTTCCTGATTGCCTAACGCCCCTGGTAAGGCGCTAAATTATGTTGGCTTGGCATGCCTTTTGCGAATTTTGCAAAAGGCATGCCGGCATATTTTTGTCGATCTTTACCAGTTTGTTATTTTCTAAAATAAATAATCATCGGCTGGCATACCAATCAAGTCAGACTCAATCTTATGGATTAACTTGGTCGAATGATCAATCAAGTCCACTACATCCTTTTTGGTTAGATCAACTTCATTCCCGTCCTTATCGTATCCAGCTCTATGCACGCAATGATGCCGCACAAGCACAGCACGAAAAAGCCATTCTGAATCTCCCATATCGATGCTTAGAACAGAGGAGTACAGCGGTTTCACTTTGGCAATATCGTGAAAAATTAGCCCTCTCAAATACTCGCTAATATCGCTTTTTAGCTCAGCCCGCTTAGTAAATATTTCCTTAACTGTAAACTTTCGCTTTGCAAATTCCGGATCGTTTTCGACAAGCTTCCTCATATGATCCTCTGAGGATATGGCGTAATGGATGAATGCTGAAGAGAGATATGCTTCGACAGCCGCCACTACATGCCCGAAAAGCATCACGATTAAATTCTTCTCGTACTTTTTATTAATCACAGTGGCTAGGATTTCGCGCGTCGCCTCAATGTTCTCGTTAAAAATTTCAAGCCTATTTTTGCCTTCTACAATCCAATCGTCTTCGTAACGATCATAATTATCGAACTGATGCTGGGTATCATAATCCTCCGACAAATCATCCCATCCTTTTGTAAATTCATCGGCTTCAGGATCGTTGAGTTGCTCCCGTATCCATTCGGCTCTGTCTTCCCAAGCTTCATCCTCTATACGGTCCATCCACATGCTTTTTGCTATACCCACTGAACTCTCCGGAGAACATAACTTGGTTTATACCGCATTAGTGCGGTGTAAAAAATTCGACTTGCTGCATAAGGCGGAGGAGCGTGGCAGAAGACCAAGACTTTCCAAGTTTTGATAAAGCAGACGAATCACTCCCTGCCGATAAATACCACTTCTGAGCATGCCAGCACGTTGCCAGAGGAGCAACCAGCTTAGAGGTGTCGCGCACCATCCGTCCGCTTCGGGTCGAAAGGAGTCAGTCGCAAAAGTCCGCTCTTGGCCAATAGCTATAAGTACGCCCAACACATTTCCGTGCTCAAACTGAAGCTGTCTGCTTTCTCAGCTCCATAACCTGCTCACCCTTGATGCCCCAGTTATCGGTATTGACCTCATCAATCACAACCACAGCCGGGTCACGCCTTTAATGAGCGCAACTTTCTGCTCCTTGCTGACGCCTTCATCGGTGATTTTGATGCTTACATACGGCATGAAACAGAGCGCTTATTTACTCTCAGTTAGCACACGCAGCACATACCCTGCCTGCGGAAAATGCACATGCAGTGTGCCAAGATCTGGCGTGTCGCGGGCGATGATCCAGCGCGTCGGCGTCACGCCTACCAGCCGTCCGGTGGTGGCATCGCGGGCATAGTCTGACGGCGCAATGCCTACCAATTGGCCGATCCGCACATCCTGCTGATGTTCACTGGCGATGGCGCGTGGCGTGGCATCGCGAGCGACCTTGAGCGCCTGCTCGGCACTGATCTCCTCTCGACGCCCCTGCCCGACAGCCTGCAACCTATCCATCCAAGCCGTGACTAGCGGGTAGGCTTTTAGCGCTGGCCATTCCGCCACATCGCGAGCCATCCAGAGACTATGGTAGGTCGAGAAATCGGCGTGGGTCGCCTGCTGACCGAAGAGGTAGGGCTGCTGTTGCAGACGCTGCTCCGTGGCCGCCAGATGCGCCTGCACACGCTGTTTGGCCTGGCGCGGATTGCCCGCCGTGACCTTGGCTTTGGCACCTATGCGGATGCGATCGACAAAGAAGCCGATAAAGTCACGGATCGACATGGTGGCGAGCATTTTGCGGGCAGCGGTCATCGTGGCCGATGCGGTCAGCACATCCATAAACACATACAGGTCAGTCGCGTTCGCGTAGGCCTGAGTGGCGTCGTCCGCCGACTCCAGCGCCAGTTCCGGCATGCCGCTCAGCGCCGCTATTTCACTGGCGATGACACGGCTGTCGCAGAAAATGTCGGCACCGATCTGCGCCACCGGAATCTTGCGGTAGCCACCGGCAAGCGCGGCCAACACAGGTCGTGGCGGCAACTCGCGGGTGATGCAAGATTGCCAAGGCAGATTCGCCGTGCCGAGCATGGCGCGCATCTTTTCCGAGAAGGGAGACAGCGCGTAGTGGTGCAGAATCATAGGTGCTCCGGGTGGCGGAATGCTGGTGCGTGCACTAGCTTTATCAGCATCAAGCACAAGGAGTGTGATCATGCGCATAAAGATGTGGCCCGCCAACAACTATCAGGCTGAAGACGCCATCCGCATCACTAGTAGAACTAACCTACTTGCCAAATTTAACCTAAGAGGTTAAATTTGGCATGAACAAAAATACACCACATTGCAAACTGCCTGTCATTCAAAGCCTAGTCGTTGCCGGCAAAGTGCGCGCCACTCCATCTGCACTCACGGGTGGCGCTGCACTAGGCTTGAGCCTCATCGACATCGTGGAGGTCATCTTGTCGCTGTCACCATCAGATTTCTACAAAAGCATGACCACATATGCTGACCACAGAGTTTGGCAAGATGTGTATCGCCCAACAACCTCGGCAGGTTATGTCTACCTGAAACTGACCGTGATCGACGACGTGCTGATTGTCTCATTTAAGGAGCCATGAACATGAGATGTCCAACGTGCGGATCCGCTGAGCTGGTGCGTGACACCCGTGATCTACCTCATATCTACAAAGGCCAGATGCTCCACATTCCGGCTGTGACCGGCGATTTCTGCCCAAACTGTGATGAGGCCGTGCTGGACATGGCCGAGTCAATGCGCAGCAGCCTCGCCATGCTGGCTTTCAACAAGCAGGTCAATGCCTCGATCATTGATCCGGGCTACATCGCCGCCGTGCGCAAAAAGCTGGCGCTTGATCAACGCGAAGCAGCCGAGATATTTGGAGGCGGCATCAATGCGTTTTCCCGCTACGAAACCGGCAAAACCAAGCCGCCATTGGCATTAATCAAGTTGCTGAAAGTACTAGATCGTCACCCAGAGTTGCTGAGCGAAGTGAGAGCTGGCTGACGCATGGCGCTACCCAACTAACCCCGCCGCCACCCATCCAGCAAAATCCCCGTCGCCACCCCGGCATTCAGCGACTCAGCCTGACCAAAGCGCGGGATCGTGAGCCGGCGTGTCAGCAACGCCTGCACCTCGGCGCTCAGACCATGCGACTCGTTGCCAATAACCAGCACCGCGCCAGCCGCTTTCGCCACCGGTTGGCGCAGGCGATGCGTATTTTCGCCATCGAGCACCGCGCCGAGAACCTCGGCACCGTCGGCGCGCGCCTGCGCCAGAAACTCCGGTAGCTCGCGCACCAGCAACGGCATGCGCAGGAACGAGCCCATGCTGGCGGCAATCACTTTCGGGGCCTGCCACTCGGCCGTGGTCGGCGAGCACACCACCTGTGTCACGCCATACCAGTCCGCCAGGCGCAGGATGGTGCCAAGGTTGCCGGGGTCGCGGATATCATCGAGCACCAGTGTCAGCTCGCCGGCCCGCAGCGGCTGCTGCGGCCAGGAGCGCTGACCGGAGATGGCAATGGCACTGTCGTTGCTCTCAAAGGTGCTGAGGCTGGTGAGCAAGCTGGCGCTGACTTCATGCAGGCGCATGCCGCGGCGCGCGGTGGCATCTCGCAAGGCGGGCGCAGCCTCGTGGCTGGCGTAGACGGCGAGCACAGGCCAGTCGGCCACAAGCAGTTCGGCGACACTTTTGCCACCTTCCACGAGGAAGGCGTTGTGTTCGCGACGACCTTTCTTGGCGTGCAAATCACGCACGCGCTTTTGTTCGGCGCGCGTGACTTCGAGGGCTTTTGCTTGGCTATTTGCTGAGTTGGCTGAGTTCATGGCGCGATGCTACCTGTTCGCGCCCCATGCCGTCACCAGCAGCCGTCACGCCGCATGTGCTTGCCGCTTGCTTTCGACACCTCGGACAAACTCGCGCATATGCTCGAAGGCGCTACGCCCTTCCGGCAATATCGAAGCAAAAATTGGGAATACATGCGGCATGCGATGCCACTCTTCGTAGCGCACCGGCACACCCGCCGCTTGCGCACAGGCGGCGAGACGGCGCGAGTCATCACGCAGCACTTCGGTGCTGCCGACGATGACGAACATCGGTGGCAGGCCGGTGAAGTCGCCGTGCAGCGGCGACACCAGGGCATCGTAGGGGTTGCGGTCGCGCAGCAGGAATTGCGACAGCGTGCGCAGGGTCGGCGCCGGAATCATCGGGTCGCGGCGTTCGTTGTCGCGAATGGAGGGTGATTCGCAGCTGAGGTCGGTCCACGGTGAGATGCAGATAGCGCAACTGGGCAATGGCAGGCCGCGATCACGCAATGTCTGCAGCAACACCAGCGTGAGATGGCCGCCGGCCGAGTCGCCGCCGATGACGATGTCTTCGCCGGCATAGCCACGGTTGAGCAGGTACTCGTAGGCCTGCACGGCATCATCCCGCCAAGCCTCGAAGGTGTGCTTGGGGGCCAGACGGTAATCGATGGCGAGCACCGGGCGCGCCAGCGCACGCGAAGCTCGCCAGGTGATCTGTCGGTGCATGGCGGCAGCGCCGAAGAAGTAGCCGCCGCCGTGCAGGTAGAGTGCGACCTGTTTCGACTTCACGGCCTCGGGCGCGCACACCCACTCACCGCGAACCTCGGGCGTGAGCATGGGCGTGATGCTGACATTTTTGGGCAGATGCGAGAGCACGGCGCCGGTCATGCGGAAGATGCGCCGGATGTTCATCATGGATTCCGGCGAGTAGGCGGCCATAGTCGCCAGCGGGCGTATCGTCAGAGACAGTGCCCAGCCTAGCGTGGAGGCTTGTGTGCTGATGTGGTGACGAGGACGATCAATACGATTCGGTGCTGCGTTTGCCAGCGTAGGCATGAGAGGCTGTCCTCTTTTGTTTTTATGGGATGACCCGCGAGTCATCAGGCCCGACATTAGCAGACCCGACAAACTTCTCAAGCCGAAAATTCGAAAAACAAGGCAACGCTCGTACCCTGCCTGTGCCATGACGCTATGGCTGCTTTCGGTTATCCTGCGAGTCCCTGTCCGGCATGAGCCCATCGCCACCTTGAACAGCCTCGCAATGCGCCATCGCAACCTGCCTTTAACGCCTGCAGATCCGCCGCGCCCGGAGCAATCATGAGTCTGGATCTGTGGCTGGAAATTGATGATGAGCTGGCCGGCAACACCGCACTGGTTGCCGACCTGCCCGGCGAAGCCGAGTTTCTGCGCTGGGCTGAGGCTGCACTGGCTGCTGCAGACATAAGCGCCGCTTCTGGCGCAGCCACTGCAGAGGCTGCCTCGAAAAGCATTACGCTTGATATTCGTATCGTCAGCGAGACCGAGAGCCAGGCGCTGAATCGTGATTATCGCGGCAAGGACACGCCGACCAATGTGCTGTCATTCCCGGCCGAATTGCCGCCGGAGCTAATCGCTCAGCTCGATGAAATACCGCTCGGCGACCTCGCTATCTGCGCCGAAGTTGTGGCGCGCGAGGCACTGGAGCAAGGCAAGCCGCTGCGCGCGCACTGGGCGCACATGACTGTGCACGGGGTCTTGCATCTGCTCGGCCACGACCATATTGAACAAGCTGATGCCGCACGCATGGAGCCGCTAGAAATTGCCATCCTCGCCGAGTTGGGCTGGGACAGTCCGTACGATGACGAACTCGGCGACGCCGACTCCTCTTTTACAGAAACACCAAGGGAACTACCGTAATGAACGAGGGTGATAGTCCGAAATCTTGGTTAAGCCGACTGACCGATGTTTGGAGCGGCGAGCCGGAGACGCGCGATGAGCTGATCGCGGTGATTCGTGATGCCGCCAAGCGCGGCCTCATGGATGTGGAGGCGCTGCACATCATCGAGTCCACGCTGCAGGTCTCGGAGCGCCAGGTGCGCGAGATCATGATCCCGCGCGGCCAGATGGTCGCCATTCGCAGCGATGACGAACTGCGCGAATTCCTGCCCGGCCTGATCGAGTCGGCGCATTCGCGCTTTCCGGTGCTGGCGGCGGACAATCCGGATGAGGTTCTCGGCATCCTCTTCGCCAAGGACCTGCTCAAGCTAATTCTCGACGGACGCGACCGCATCACGCTAAAAGATTACCTGCGCCCGGCGTTCTATGTGCCGGAGTCAACGCATCTCGACAAACTCATCCGCGAGTTCCGCAGCAAGAAGAGCCACATGGCGATTGTCGTCAACGAGTACGGCGGCATTGCCGGCCTGGTCACGCTCGAGGATGCGCTGGAGCAGATCGTCGGCGAGATCGACGACGAGCACGATTACGAAGACGACGAAGATGTGCTGATCCGCGAAACCGGCCCGAAAGAGTGGGTGGTGAAGGCGCTGACGCCGATTGCCGATTTCAACGAGCACTTTGGCAGCCGCTTCAACAACGACGATTTCGACACCATTGCCGGCATCGTCATCAACGGCTTTGAACGCCTGCCGGAAAAGGATGAGCAGATTGTGCTGGAGCGCTGGAAGTTCACCATCCTCGCCGCCGACTCGCGCACCATTCGCCTGCTGAAAGTCGAACCCAGCTAACCTGCCCACGAGTCTCGCTTCATGTCCCGTTTTTCACGATTGATGCACGCCGTGCGCCCGACCACGATCTCTCTGTGGCTGGCCCTGCTGGCCGGCCTGCTGATGCCGCTGGCGCTGGCACCGCTGACCTGGTGGCCGCTCGCCCTGCTCGGCATTGGCCTGCTCGCCGAACTGCTGCACGGGCAGCCGGCCAAGCGCGCTGCCCGCATGGCCTTCCTGTTCGGCTTCGGCCTATGGCTGCACGGCGGTAGCTGGCTACTGGTGTCCATGCATGACTTTGGCGATACCTCGTGGCCGCTGGCGCTGGCCCTGCTCGCCTTTGTCGCAGCGTTGATGGCACTGCTGTTCATTCCTGTCGGCTGGCTCTACGGCCACTTCAAGCTCGACCGCCTGAGCTGGCTGACCTTGCCTGCGCTGCTGGTGATTGGCGAATGGCTGCGCAGCTGGGTGCTCACCGGCTTCCCTTGGCTGATGACCGGCTACGGCTTCATCGACACGCCGCTAGCCGGCTGGGCACCGTTCCTTGGCATCTATGGCGTCAGTCTGGCGGCCGGCATCACCGGCATCGCGCTATTTCTGGTGGTGCGCGAAGGCGCGAAAGCCTGGCTACCGTTGCTGGCCGTGATCGCGCTGTGGGTCGGCGGCAGCCTGCTTAATCCCATTCATTGGACGGATATCGACAAGCAGAACGGCATGTCGGTCAGTCTGGTGCAGGGCAATATTCCGCAGGAATCGAAGTGGGCGCTGGAATGGCGCGACAAGACCGTGAAAATCTATCGCGATTTGTCCGCCAGTGAATGGGGTCGTGACCTCGTGCTGTGGCCAGAAGCCGCCATCCCGATGTTTGCCCACGAGGCGCAGGATGTGATGGCCGAGATCGAAAATGATGCGCTGAAAAAAGGCTCGGCTTTCGTCACAGGCGTGCCCTACGCGACCTGGAACAAGGCCCGCACCGGCGTGCTGTTCTACAACAGCATTGCCGCCATGGGCGATGGCCTCGGTCTCTATCACAAGCAGCAGTTGGTGCCGATTGGCGAATACATTCCTTACGAGGACTGGCTGCGCGGTGCCATCCCGTTCTTTGATCTGCCGATGTCGAGCTTCACTTGGGGGCCCTCCGAACAGCCGCCCCTATTGGTGAAGTCGCAGCACATGGCACCGTTCATCTGCTACGAAATTGCTTATCCGTCGCTGGTGCAGCGCCTGTCAAAATCAGCTGACTTCCTCGCCACGGTGAGCAACGACGGCTGGTTCGGCCATTCCATCGGCCCCGATCAGCACTTCGAGATGGTGCGTATGCGCGCCAAGGAAACCGGGCGCTACATCATTCGCGGCACTAACAACGGCATCACCGCTATCATCGACGACCAGGGCAAGGTGGTGAGCCAGGCACCGCGCTTCGTCACGGCCGTGCTGCGCGGCGATGTGTACCCAGCCCAAGGCCTGACCTTTTGGCAGCGCTATGGCGTGATGCCGATTCTGCTGATTTGTGGCGTGCTGCTGATGCTGGGGCTGTGGCGCGGACATCGCGACCACAAGGCCGGCATTTAACGCACTTAAGCCGGCACGCGGCAGGCCAACAAGGCTTGCTCTTGCGCCGGCCAATCCAGCGCCACCGAGCTGATCAGCTCAACGCGATTATCGGCGCGATACTCCGTGCTCTTGATCGTCATATCATGGCCGGTGGCATTGAAAAATATCCAGCCCTGATCGGTATGGAACACGCCCTTCACCCGCTCTGCCACGCGCCATGACAACAGCATGGTCAGCAACGGATCGTGCTGAAACACCCAGTCCGCCGGCAGAATCCAGCCGCCCACATCCTGACCCTGGCGCTGCTCGTGATAATGAAACGGCGGCGTTTGCGGTGCGATAGCTGCGGCCTCTGCCGAAGCACCTTGGGGACGCAAATGCAGCAGCGAGCGACGCTGCGTCACCGGCTTCAGCAAGGGCATATCCAGCCATCCCGAATCGACCTCATCGGGCTGCGCGAACACCCACGGTTTGGCCATGCTCTGCCCGGCTGCAAACTGACACGCAAGCTCGCGCTGCTCAGTACTTAGTAAGTCTGCCTTGGTGAATACCAGCAAATCCGCCGCCGCCACTTGTGCCTGAAAAGTCTCGTGCATAGTCACGCGGGCATCGCCGAGCTGACGCGCATCAATCGCGCACAGTGTCGCAGCCGGCCTGAGCGTGGCTTGCCAATGCGGCTCGCGCAGCATCTGCAATAATTCGGCAGGATGCCCGAGTCCGGTCGGCTCAATCAGCAGCCGCTGTGCGCCCGACTGGCTGATGATCTGACCCAGAGCGATTTGCAGCGGCAAGTTTTGCGTGCAGCAGATGCAGCCACCCGGCACCTCCTTGATCATCACGCCCGCGCCGGACCAGGCGACCTGATCAATGCCGATCTGACCAAATTCGTTGACCACAATCGCCCAGCGCTCATCCACTGGCTTCTGCTCCAGCAGGGCGCTGATCAGCGAGGTTTTGCCGGCACCGAGAAAGCCGGTGATGACATGCGTCAAGATACTCAATGTAGACCTCGTTTTTTTAGCCAACCTCGCTAGACTGAAGCTAGTCTAAATTAGCGAGGCGATGTCGCCATGAATATTCTGCTTACCGGTGGCACCGGCTTCATCGGCAGTCTGTTGCTGCCAACGCTGCTAGGACCGTCAGAGCTCGGTGGCGGCCATCGCGTCACGGTCCTGACGCGGCGGCCGGCGAAATTCTCGCTCAGGCATCAGGAAGCGATTGCCTGCGAACAGCTCCGCGTCATCGGCACACTGCGGGAGCTGACGCGTGATGATACTTACGATGCCATCATCAATCTGGCCGGCGAAGGCATTGCCGACAAACCCTGGACGGCACAACGCAAGCGCGAGCTGCACGACAGCCGCATCACGCTGACTGAAGAGCTGGTGGAGTGGATTCGTCACGTCAAGCAAAAGCCGCTTGTACTGATCTCGGGGTCGGCCATTGGCTGGTATGGCAACCAGGGCGATAAGGTGCTGGAAGAAGGTGCGCTGCCGCATGCCGAATATGTGCATGAGCTTTGCCGCGACTGGGAGCAGGCAGCCGCGGCAGCCGAGGTTCACGGCCTGCGCGTCTGCCTGCTGCGTACCGGCGTGGTCATCGGTGCTGGTGGCGGCATGCTGCGCAAGCTGCTGCCGCTGTTCGGTCTCGGCCTCGCCGGCCCGCTCGGCAGCGGCCAACAATACCTGTCATGGGTGTCGCTGACCGATGTTGTGCAAATCATTTTGCGCCTGCTCAACGACAACGACCTCCATGGCGCTTTCAATGCCACCGGTCCGCGCCCGGTGACCAACGCCGAATTCACTCAGACCCTGGCACGCCTGCTGCGCCGGCCAGCGTTCCTGCGTCTGCCCGCAAGCGTACTGAGGCTGGCCATGGGTGAGATGTCGACACTGCTGCTCGACGGCCAGCGCGTCATCCCCTGCCGGCTACTGCAAGCGCGCTACGCATTTCAGCATGCCAGTTTGGAAGATGCCCTGCGCGCGGCACTGAGCCAGCAACGCCATGTTCGTGCCGACTGACACGGGTCTCGTCGTCAACGCTTCCTCTGTGATGGCGTCACTGTAACGACTCCCCTTGACGACCTGACTTGAGGCTTACATGCGGCGTATTCCGGCAACTCTCCTGATCATCGCCCTGTCATGCGGGGCGCAGGCCGATGACAGCGCCGCCGCTCCTTCGGTGATGACGCTGGCCCAGCTCATCGACCGCAGCCTGAGCGCCAATCCGGACACGCGTGCCGCTTGGCAACGCAGCCGCAGCCAGGTCGAGCGCGTCGGCATCGCGAAATCGGCCTATTACCCCACGCTCGACGCCAGTGCCAGCATCAGCGAACGCCTCGGCGATGCCGCCGTGCCCGGTGCCGAGCGCCAGACTCAGCTTGGTCTGAACAGCCAGTGGCTGCTCTGGGACTTCGGCGGTCGTCGCGCCAATGTCGACAGCACGCAGCAGACGCTGGCAGCACTGCAAGCCAGTCAGGATACGGTCAGCCAACAAGTCGCCATCAGCGCCGTGCAGAACTGGTTCGCACAGCTCAGTGCCCGCGCCAGTCTGGAAGCGGCACAAGCCTCGCTGCTCGCTGCCGAAGAAACTGCCAAGGCGGCGCGCCAGCGCCAGCTCATCGGTGTGGCCACTCGTGAAGATGAACTGCAGGCCGAAACCGCGCTGGCACAGACCCGACTCACGCTCATTCAGCGGCAAGGCGAGCTTGCCGCCAGCGCTGGCCGCCTCGCCGTGGTGGCAGGCTACACTGCTGACACGCCCCTCGTGCTGGACTATCAGGACAGCGAACTGGACAGCCTGCGTGCGAACTCCAGCGCCCAGCCACCCGAGCTGAAGCAGTTGCTGAAACTGGCTCAGGAGCGCAGGCCGGAACTGCTGGCGCAACAGCTACGCGTGCAGGCCAACGGCTCGGAGCTGGATCGCATTGCGGCACAAGCCCGGCCTCGGCTGTCGCTGTCTGCCAGCAGCAATAACAACCGCGACTCCTTCAGCCAAAGTCAGGGTGGGCAGGTCGCACTCACCGCCACCTTGCCACTGTTTACCGGCTTTCAGCAGCGTCATCAGGAAGCGCTGGCGCAGTCACAGATCACCGAGCAGGGTATAGAGCTGTCGCGTATTCAACAGCAGGTCAGCTTGGATGTGTGGCTGGCCTGGCAGCAGTTCAGCACGGCACAGGCGCGCATTGTCGCCACTGATAGTCTGCTCGCAGCCGCCAGCGAATCCAGTCGTGCCGCTCTAGCCCGCTATCGCGCCGGCCTCGGCAACCTGCTCAATGTGCTCAACGCCCAAAGCAATCTGGCCGATGCCCGCCAGCAGCACGCACGCTCGCGCTTCGATCTGGCCGCCGCCCGCCTTCAACTCGCGCAAGCCAGCGGTCTTCTGGTTCGCGATACCGCTATGGAGTTTCATCAATGACTTTGCTCACGCCTGCGCGCCGTCGCTGGGCACTGATCGCCGCTGCCGTGGCTGTGGTCGCCGGCATCGGTTTGAAAGCCTGCGGCAGCAGCGACAACGGCATTCAGTACCGCAGTGAAAAAGCAGACCGTGGCGATATCGCACAAAGTGTTGCGGCCAATGGCCAGCTCAGCCCGGTCACGCTGGTATCGGTGGGCACACAAGTGTCCGGCATCGTGCGGTCCTATAGCGCCGACTTCAACGATCGCGTCGAGGCTGGCCAGGTGCTGATGCGCCTCGACGATGCCATCCTGCAAGCCCAGCTGACGCAGTCGCGAGCCAACCAGAACAGTGCCGAAGCCTCGCTGGCCTTGGCGCGCAGCAACTGGGCGCGCATCCAGCCGCTGGCCAAGGAAGGCTTCGCGTCATCACAAGAGGTCGATCAGAGTCGCCAGGCACTGCGTGAGGCCGAAGCGCGTGTGACCCAGACGCGGGCGCAAGTGCAGCGCGATCAGGTCAATCTCGGCTACTCGGTGATTCGCTCGCCGGTATCCGGCGTGGTCGTGCTGCGCGCTGTCGATGTTGGCCAGACCGTGGCCGCCAGCTTTCAGACCCCGGAGCTATACAAGATCGCCAAGGACTTGCGCGAGATGGTCATCGACGCCTACTTCACCGAGTCCGATATCGGCGACATTCGTGTCGGCCAGGCTGCCAAATTCCGCGTCGATGCATTTCCGAATCGCAACTTCGACGGCGTGGTGAAGCAGGTTCGGCTGAACCCGAAAACCGAGCAGAATGTGGTCACTTACGCCGTGGTCATCGCCGTCAATAACGCCGATGAATCCTTGCTGCCGGGCATGACCGCCTATGTCAGCATCAACACCCGCGAAAAACAGAATGTGCTACGCGTACCTACCGCGGCGCTGCGCTTCCGGCCTCCTGAGAATGCCAGGCTGGCCGATGCCGCAACTGCTGACAAATCCACCGACACCAGCTCGACCACCGCCCGCAGCAAGAATCGCGGCGCTCGTCAGAGCGGTAAGGTCTGGATCAACAGCAGCGATGGTTTGCGCGCCGTGCCGGTCAAGCTCGGCATTACTGACCGACGCTTTACCGAAATTGTTGGCGGCGCACTCAAGGCCGGTGACGAAGTTGTTATCGAGCAGGAACTGAGCAAGGAAGAGATTGCCAAGAAGGGCATGAAATTCCGGATGAACGACTGATGTCCAGCGTCATCCGCCTGCAAGGCCTGATCAAGGACTACCCCAGCGGGGTCGGTCCGGTGCGCATTCTGCACGGCATCGACCTCGCCATTGATGCCGGCGAATTCGTCGCCGTCATGGGCCCGTCCGGCTCCGGCAAATCCACGCTGATGAATATTCTCGGCTGCCTCGACAGCTCCAGTGGCGGCAGCTTTGCGCTGGCCGGCCAAACCATCACCGCCCTCGATGCGAATGCCCTCGCTGACCTGCGCAACCGCTACATCGGTTTCGTCTTTCAGGGCTTCAACCTGCTGCCGCGCAGCACGCTGCTGGACAACGTCGCGCTGCCGCTGATCTATGCCGGCGTCAGTCTCGGCGAGCGCAAACGGCGCGCGGCAGACATGCTCGCCAAGGTCGGTCTCGGCCAGCGCCTCGACGCCCTGCCGGGGCAGATTTCCGGTGGTCAGCAACAGCGCGTCGCTATTGCTCGGGCACTGGTCAACCAGCCCGCGCTAATTCTCGCCGATGAACCCACCGGCAATCTCGACACGCACACCAGCGACGAGATCATGCAGCTATTTCGCCGCCTCAATCAGGAAGAAGGCATCACTATCGTGCTGGTCACCCACGAGCCCGACATTGCCGCTCATGCGCCGCGCCTAGTGCGTCTCGTGGATGGTCACAAGGCCTGGGATGGCGACACTCAGGCCGGCTTGCACGAGGCCCGGCCATGATCCTGGTCATGCTGCGCGAAGCCCTGCTCGCGCTCAAAGCCAATCGCCTGCGCAGCTTTCTGACCATGCTCGGCATGATCATCGGTGTCAGCTCGGTCATCGCCATGCTCGCCATTGGCCAGGGCGTGCAGGCGCGCATCGAGCAGTCGATCAAGAGCATGGGCTCCAACCTGTTCATCATCTTACCCGGCGCTACCAGCTCGAACGGCGTGCGCACCGGCTTCGGCAGTGCGCCCAACCTCACCGTTGAAGATGCCACGGCGCTGAAGAACACTCGCCATGTCATTGCCGTGGCCCCAGTGGTGCAGTCCAACGCACAAGTGATCTACGGCACGCAGAACTGGAACACCACCATCATCGGCAGCAATGCTGACTACTTCGGCCTGCGCGACTGGGTGGTGACTTCGGGCTATGCCTTTGATGCGCCGGAGCTGCAATCCGCCGCACAGGTCGCGCTCATCGGCCAGCAAGTGGCCACCAATCTTTTTGGCGACAACGACCCGATTGGCGAAACGCTGCGCATCCGCAATGTGCCGTTTCAGGTCATCGGCGTGCTCGGCAGTAAAGGCCAGAGTCTCGATGGCCGCGATCAGGACGACACCGTTGTCATCCCCATCACCACGGCGCAGCGCAAACTCTCCGGCAACCGCTTCCGCAGCTCGGTGCGCCTGATCATGGTGCAGGCCGAGAGCGAGGCCGTAATGCCGCAAGTCGAGCAGGATCTGCGCGACCAGCTGCGCCAGCGTCACCGCCTGAGCGCCGATGCCGACGACGATTTCACGCTGCAAAACCTCACCGCGATCGCCAAGACGGCGGCCGAGACCACCGCCATCCTATCGCTGCTGCTCGGTGCTATCGCCGGCATTTCGCTACTGGTAGGCGGCATCGGCATCATGAACATCATGCTGGTGTCGGTCACCGAGCGTACCCGCGAGATCGGCATCCGCATGGCCATTGGCGCCCGCCCGAACGCCATCCGCATGCAATTTCTGCTGGAGGCGATTCTGATCTCGCTGGTGGGTTGCTTCATCGGTGTTGGCGTCGGTATCGCCGGGGCTTACGCGGCTGCCATGGCCTTTGATTTGCTGGTCATTATCACGCTCAGCTCGATGCTGCTGGCGTTTGGCGTGGCCGCCGCGATTGGAGTTTTCTTCGGATTTTATCCGGCTAATCGCGCGGCTAAATTGAAGCCGATTGATGCGTTGCGGTATCAGTGACGCTAATCAGCGCAGCGAGTCACGCGCCAAGCCCAGCCACTCATGCAAGGCGCGACGGCTGTTGCTCAGCGACTCGTGCTGCGGCGTCCAGCGCTCGATGAAGCTGTAGCCAGCGGCCTCGGTCGTGAACTGCGTTGGCGCCGGCAGCACCGTAAAGCCGACGCGCTCAAAATCCTTCACTGCACGCGGCAAGTGGCTGGCATGACTGACCAGCACAATCTGACGGATGCCCAGCGGCAGCAGAATGGCGGCAGTGAGCTCGGCATTCTCGGCCGTGGTTTTCGACACCGGCTCCAACCAGCGCACCGGCACGCCGAAGTCCTCACGCAGGCTCTCGGCCATCAGCTCGGCTTCCGGCCGCTGACCGCTCAACGGCATCCCGCCCGTAACCAAAATCGGCAAGCCGGACGCACGCTGGATGCGAGCGGCATAGCGCAACCGGGCCAACATTTGCGGACTGGACACATCAAGGCCGTCGAACTCTGGGGCTCGTGGCGTACGGCCACCACCCAGCGCCACGATGGCACCATAGCCGGCGGCTTGCAGCTGCGTCAGGTCCTTGAGCGGCTGCACACGCGCCTCCAGTGGTCGCGACAGCCAGTCACTGCCAACGGGCGTGGCCAGCACATACAGCGAGGCCAGCGCGAGCACGGCCAGCAGCGACGCACTGTAGCGCCGACCGCGCCAAGCCAGTACCAGCGCGCACAGAGCGAGCAGGCATTGCAGGCCCGGCGGCAGCAGGAAGAGATGAATGAGTTGAGTCAGTACCACGGAGTTTCTCCTGCCACGCACGGGTCGTTAGGGCGGCGATGTTAGGGTATTCTATGGCGCATTATGGCGAACGCCGATTCCGCTGGCCCGCCGTCGCTTTCGTGAGTCATCCCCATGCAAGAACAGTATCAACCGGGCGCCGTCGAAGCTGCCGCCCAGACCGAATGGAACCGCGCCGACGCTTTCCGCGCCGATGACCACTCGACCAAGCCGCGCTACTACTGCCTGTCGATGTTCCCCTACCCCAGCGGCAAGCTGCACATGGGGCATGTGCGCAACTACACCATCGGCGATGTGCTGGCGCGCTACAAGCATCTGAACGGTTTCAACGTGCTGCAGCCCATGGGCTGGGATGCCTTCGGCCTGCCCGCCGAAAATGCCGCGATGAAGAATCAGGTCGCGCCCGCCGCGTGGACCTACGCCAACATCGATTACATGAAGACCCAGCTCAAGTCGCTGGGTCTGGCCATCGACTGGTCGCGCGAAGTCACCACCTGCAAGCCGGATTACTACCGCTGGGAGCAATGGCTGTTCACCCGCCTGTTCCGCAAGGGCGTGATCTACAAGAAGTCCGGCAATGTGAACTGGGACCCGGTGGACCAGACCGTGCTGGCCAACGAGCAGGTCATCGACGGTCGCGGCTGGCGCTCCGGCGCGCTGGTGGAGAAGCGCGAGATCCCGATGTACTACTTCGGCATCACGCAATATGCCGAGCAGCTGCTCGGCGATCTGGATCAGCTCGATGGCTGGCCGGAACAGGTCAAGACCATGCAGCGCAACTGGATCGGCAAGAGCTTCGGCGCCGACATTCAGTTTGATTACGATGTGGAAAGCGTCGGCATCGATGGCCAGCTCAAGGTCTACACGACGCGCCCGGACACGCTGATGGGCGCGACCTATGTGGCGGTTGCCGGCGAGCATCCGCTGGCCGTACGTGCCGCCTTGCTTCAGGAAAAGCAGGGCAACCCGGCACTGACCGCCTTCATCGCCGAATGCAAGGCCGGCTCGGTCGCCGAAGCCGATATGGCGACGATGGAAAAGAAGGGCATGGCCACCGGCCAGTTCGTCATCCATCCGCTCAATGGCCGCAAGCTGCCGGTGTATGTGGCCAACTATGTGCTCTGGGGCTACGGCGAGGGCGCGGTGATGGCCGTGCCGGCGCATGACGAGCGCGATTTCGCGTTTGCCAACAAGTACGCACTGCCGATCGAGCAGGTCATCCAAAATGTGCTTCTGAGCACCGAAAAGCTGAACGCTGATTTTGGCACTGCAGACAATCAGTTCCTGCAGTTTGATGCCAAAGAATGGAAAGACTGGTACGCCTCAAAGGACGAAGTTCTTTGCAACTCTGGCAAATATGACGGCATGATTTACCAAGAAGCCTTCGATGCCATCGTCGCCGACCTCGAAGCCGCCGGCCACGGTTCCCGCAAGACCCAGTTCCGCCTGCGCGACTGGGGCATCTCGCGTCAACGCTACTGGGGCTGCCCGATCCCCATCATCCACTGCGCATCCTGCGGTGATGTGCCGGTGCCGGATGACCAGCTGCCAGTCGTGCTGCCCGAGCATGTCGTGCCCGATGGTGCCGGCTCGCCACTGGCGCGCATGCCCGAATTTTACGAAACAACCTGCCCGACCTGTGGCGGCCCTGCGAAGCGCGAAACAGACACCATGGATACCTTCGTGGAGTCGTCCTGGTACTACGCCCGCTATGCCTCGCCGCAGTGCGACACCGGGATGGTCGACGCCAAAGCCGCGCAGCACTGGTTGCCGGTAGACCAGTACATCGGCGGCATTGAGCACGCCATCCTCCACCTCCTTTATGCGCGCTTCTTCCACAAGCTCATGCGCGATGAAGGCCTGGTACAGGGCGACGAACCGTTCCGCAATCTGCTGACGCAGGGCATGGTCATTGCCGACACTTTCTATCGCGAGCAAGACAACGGCGGCAAGGACTGGATCAACCCGGCCGATGTCACGCTCACGCGCGACGACAAGGGCCGCATCACCGGCGCCCTGCTCGCTGCCGACGGCCAGCCGGTCATCCACGGCGGCATGGAAAAGATGTCGAAGTCGAAGAACAACGGTGTCGATCCGCAGTCGCTGATCGACCAGTTCGGCGCCGACACCTCGCGCCTGTTCATGATGTTCGCGGCCCCGCCGGAACAATCACTGGAATGGTCGGATGCTGGCGTTGAAGGTGCGAATCGCTTTCTGCGTCGCCTGTGGAAGCTGGTGCATGGGCATCTCGCCAAGGGTTCTGTGCCGGCGCTGGACAAGGCTGCGCTCAATGCCGACGAGAAGGCGCTACGCCGCAAACTGCACGAAACCATCGCCAAGGTCGGCGATGACTATGGCCGCCGCCTGACTTTCAACACCGCGATTGCCGCTGTGATGGAACTGCTCAATGCCGTGCAGAAGCTGGACGCCCAACAAGGCCAGGCGCTGTCGGTCGAGCGTGAAGCCCTGCACAGCGCCGTCATCCTGCTCGCGCCCATCGTGCCGCACATCAGTCATGCCTTGCTGCAAGCCTTCGGTGCCCATGGCGGCCTGCTCGGCGCACACTGGCCCGAGGTCGATACCACCGCCCTGACCCGCGACAGCCTGACCCTGATGATTCAGGTCAACGGCAAGCTGCGCGGCCAGATCGAAGTCGCTCCCGATGCCGACAACGCCAGCATCGAAGCCGCCGCGCTGGCCAACGCCGACGCTCAGCGCACCATTGCCGGTGCGCCAGTGAAAAAAGTGATTGTGGTTAAGCAGAAACTGGTCAATATCGTCGTTTGAAAATACAGCTCAACCGTGGAGTACACCGTATGCGCCTAGTCTGGCTAAGCCTGCTGACCATCGCCCTGAGCGCCTGCGGCTTCCACCTGCGCGGGCAATTCACATTGCCGCCGCTGCTGCAACCGGTCGCCGTGATCAGCACCTTACCAACACTGGAAGATCGCGTCAGCGCTGGCATCCAGCGCATGGGTGGGGTGGTTTCGGCAGATGCACCGATGCAGGTTCACATCACGCGCGAAACCATCACGCGTCAGACCAGCACGGTAGACCGCCTGGCCAAGGCCGCCGAGTACACGCTGTTCTACGAACTTAACTTCCAACTCAAATACGCCAGCGGCGTGCCGGCACAACCGGAGCGCTCGATTCGTCTGCGTCGTACCTATCAGTTCGATAACACTCGCATCGTCGGCAAGTTCGACGAAGAGGAAACCCTGAAGGAAGACATGCGCCAACAGGCTATTGCTCAGCTACTGACCCAGCTCTCACGCACACAGGTCAGCGAGCTATCGCCTGATGCATCAGCGACGCCGGCCACACCCGCACAGGCTCAGCCCATCACACCATGAAGCTGCGCCCGGAGCACCTGGAGCGGCACCTGCGTGAAGGCCTGCAAGGCCTTTATGTGCTGACCGGCGACGAGCCCTTGCTGCTACAGGAAAGCACCGACCTGATCCGCAAAGCCGCCACGCAACAGGGCTACAGCGAACGCCAGATTCACAGCATCGAGCGCGGCTTTTCCTGGGATGCCCTAATCGCCGACAGCCAAGCGCTGTCGCTGTTTGCCGAGCGCAAGCTGGTCGAGCTGCGCTTCAGTAACAAGCCCGACACTGCCGCCGCAGAAGTACTGATAGCCTTCGCCCAGCGTCCGCCGGAAGACACTCTGCTGCTGATCACGCTGCCCAAGCTCGACGCCGCTGCGCAAAAATCGAAATGGTTCACCGCGCTAGACAACCACGGCGTGCAGATCACGCTTTACCCGGTTGATGCCAGTGCGCTGCCGGGCTGGCTGAGCACTCGCGCTCAAGCACTTGGCCTGCGTATTCCCAATGAGGCCCTGCAACTGCTCGCCGACCGCACCGAAGGCAATCTGCTCGCCGCCGCACAGGCGCTGGAAAAGCTGCGTCTGCTCAGCGATGGCAGCGACATCAGCTTCGAGACCGTCGCCAGCCTAGTCAGTGACAGTACGCGCTACTCGGTGTTCGATCTCGCCGATGCCGTACTGCTCGGCGATGCCAGCCGCGCCGCGCGCTTATTGCTCGGCCTGGAAAGTGAAGGCCAAGCCGAGTCGGTGGTGCTCTGGGCGCTGCAAAAAGACCTGCGCGCGCTCACGCTGGCGGCCGAGCAGATGAGCCAGAGCGGTCAGCAAGGCTTGTCGTCGCAGGCACTCAATCAGCTCGGCTTCTGGGCCAAGCGCCAGGGCCCGGCGCAACAAGCCCTTCGCAGACTCTCGCTGATACGCCTGCAGCGTCTGACCAGCGGAGTCATCGATGTGGATAAGGCGATCAAAGGCCAGTCGCCGGAGCGCGCCTGGGATGCGCTGCTGCGCCTGACCATGGCCATGGCCGGTCGCCCACTTTTTGCCTGACTACCTGCCAATTCGATCGGAGCTCCCCATGCGTTTTAGTGACATCTTGCAGCAACAAGGAAGCCTTGACCGTGAGGCCAGCTTTTGCCGACAAGCTGTTGTCATTCCTGCCGGCTGGGGTCAGGGCCGTGCCGCTTACGGTGGCTTGGTCGCCGCTTTGTTGCAAACGCATCTGCAGCAACAGCAAGGCGAAGACCAGCCATTGCGCGCTGCACACATCGCCTTCATCGGGCCCGCCACTGTGGGTGATGCCACCCTCGAAAGTCGCCTGCTGCGCGCTGGAAAGTCAGCCTTGCAAGCTGAAGTACGCCTACTGCAGGGAGACGCCGTGGTGGCCACGCTGCAAGCCAGCTTTGGCGCCGATCGCGCATCACAACTCGCTGAGCCAGCGCCGGCCCGCCCCGTCATGAAAGGTCCGGAAGAATGCCAGGCGCTGCCCTATATCGCCGGCTTGATGCCGGAATTCACCCAACACTTCGACATGCGCTGGAGCGAAGGCGGCCTGCCTTTCAGCGGTCATGCCAATGCCAACATGAAGGGCTGGATACGCCTGCGTGAAACGGAAGATGCCGGCGTGATCGATCCGGCGCTGGTGCTGGCCCTAGTCGATGCCTGGCCGCCAGCCGTGGTAGCGCGCTGCAATGGCCCGGCCAATCTGAGCACGATGACCTGGGCAGTGGGCTATCGCCCCGTGAACGAAGCCATCAGCGCCGATGGCTGGTGGGCCTATCAGGCAGACACCTTGAGCAGCAGCGATGGCTATGCTCACATTCGCTCGACACTATGGACACCGAATGGCGAGGCGATTGCCTTCAGCCAGCAGACCGTGGCTGTTTTCTACTAAGCTGTCTTCTAGCCAGCGATGCGCTACTGCGTATAGTCGGCCATCAACTGATTAAGGTAGGTTACGAACTCGGGGTCTTCGCCGCGCAGCAGCTCCGGTAATGCCTCGCGGAAGTCCGGGCGCAGACACCACTCCTGCAAATAATCCTGCCACGATGACCACCGCCGCTGCTGCTTGGCGGCCATGTCATCCTCGTACAACAGCAAGTACGCGCGCTCGAACAAAGACACGAGCATGGTGAAGATAATGCGCTTGCGCTCCCGCTGCTCCTCGCTCAGATCTGTGGCCTGTTGCAGGGAAAACAGCTTGAGGTCGGGGTTCTCCAGAACGATCTTGAGAAAGTCCTGATAGTTGTCGGAGAGCAGCTGAAAGACCTCTTCCTCTTCGTTCTCGCGCTCCTTGCGCTGCTCATAAAGGAATACCGAAATCGCCAGCGGCAGACCCACTACCGTCACTACATAGCTGAGCAACTCCCAGACTTCCAGTGCAGTCATCAGAGCATCTCCGTGGCCACGAAGCGGGCCACAACCTTGTCGTCCTGCAACAGCTCAAGTTGATGCCCGACCTGGCGATATTGCCGACTATTACGCAAGGCTTCGAGCAGCGCCTGCTCCTGTTCTGCCATGGCTTCGCGGCAATTGGCACGGGTGCTGCTGATGCGGCCCAAGGCAAGCTTATCCGCACCAAGCTGCCAGCTACCCTGGATACGGTTGCAGCCGGTGCTACCGGTGAGGCGGCCGCCCTTGCGCAACCGAATATGGGCAGCCTGCCCGAGCACAGCTTCCCGAGCCGGCACGGCATTGACACTGACCAGCTGCCAGACGGTTTCAAGTAAAGGCTGGGCTGCCGCAATCGGCCCCTGAGTACAGGTTTCATTCGGCCAAAAACGCTCGAACTGCTCGATCAGCAAGCGCTTGCCGGCTGGAGCTTCCCAGCGTGCCGTAATAGCCGCCAGCACTGGGCCACGCGCCCGCCGCTCTGGCGCAATGCCCGCCATTAGGCGCCGCATCTCGGCAGCAGCCGGACTCTCAGCAATGCCAACCACTTGTGCAGTCAGGCACTCGGTCAGCACAGCACCGGCATCGTCGGCCGTGTACAGCGCCAGCAGGCGCATGGGGTCAGCAATCAGGTCCGGCTTATGCAGCCGTTTCAGGTGGTAATCGCGTATCGACACGATGTCTTGGCCGTTGGCATCCAGCAACGTCAGATCACCTGTGGGCTGCAGATGCAGATGCCGCAGGCTGGCACCCTTCAAGGTAATGCGACTACCGTCACCGAGCATGGCCGACCAGCGCCCAACATCGTGAAAGCGCTCCTCGCCGGCACCCTTGGCTCCAACATAAGTCTCGCGTAGCCGGAACAGGCCGTCTGGGAATAGCGTGACCGTGAGCCAGCGCTCGCTGCAGCCCGGGCATGACACCTCACCTTGCCAAGTTTGCGGCTGTTGCGCGCGCAAGCTCACCGCAGGGCCACCCAAACGCCAGGCACACGCACTCAGCATCAACAGCAGCACAGCCGGGGTCAGCCACTGACTAAAGCGGCGCAAGGCTAGGCTGGAGGACGATCGTGAGCAGAGGTTCATGGTTTGGTTGATCGTTGCAAGGCACTCTTTGTTGGCGTTCCGTGAAAGCTGTCATGCGCTGCGTACACTGTAAAGTAATGTTGTGTAAATGCGCGCGCCAGCAGCGGCTGGCTGGCTATAATCTGGCCTACTTCATTTTCGGAACACTCGGCATGGATATCGTTGCCTACATGCGCGGCCTCGGCGCTGCCGCCCGCCAAGCCTCGCGCGTCATCGCCCGTACCAACACCGGCGCCAAGAATGCTGCGCTGCAAGCCATTCACGATGAGCTGCTGCGTGACCGTGCCAGCGTGCTCGCCGCTAATGCCCGCGACATGGCCGCCGGTGCAGCCAGCGGTCTCGATGCCGCTCTGCTTGATCGCCTAGCGCTCGACGATGCCCGCTTTGACGGCATGCTCGAAGGCCTGCGCCAAGTCATCGCCCTGGCCGATCCCATCGGCGAGATGACCGACTTCACCTATCGCCCCTCCGGCATCCAGCTCGGCAAGATGCGCGTGCCGCTCGGCGTCATCGGCATCATCTACGAATCACGGCCGAATGTGACGCTGGAAGCCGCGTCGCTGTGCCTGAAGTCGGGCAACGCCACCATCCTGCGTGGCGGCAGCGAAGCCCTGCAAAGCAATAACGCTATCGCCGTCTGCATTCAGCGCGGCCTCGAAGCGGTGGGCATGCCGCGCGCCATCGTGCAGGTCGTGGAAACGGCTGATCGCGCCGCCGTCGGCCAGCTCATCACGCTGCCGGAATTTGTTGATGTCATCGTGCCGCGCGGCGGCAAGGGCCTGATCGAGCGCGTCTCGCGCGAAGCCCGCGTGCCGGTGATCAAACACCTCGATGGCAACTGCCATGTCTTTCTTGATCGCGATGCCGACCCGATCAAGGCCGAGCGCATCGCCATCAATGCCAAGACGCACCGCTACGGCGTCTGCAACGCCATGGAAACGCTGCTGGTGGATGCCCCCGTGGCCGCTGCGCTGCTGCCCGGCCTGGCCGCCGCCTATCGCGCCAAAGGTGTCGAGCTGCGCGGCTGCGCACAGACCCTCGCGATCATTGGCGATGGCATCGCGGCCAGCGAAGACGACTGGTACACCGAATACTTGGCGCCCGTGCTGGCGATCAAGATCGTTGATGGCGTCGACGAAGCCATCGCGCACATTAACCAGTACGGCTCGCACCACACCGATGCCATCGTCACCGAAAACTACACGCGCGCGCGCCAGTTCCTTGCCGAAGTCGACTCCAGCTCGGTCATGGTCAACGCCTCCACACGCTTTGCCGATGGCTTCGAGTACGGCCTCGGCGCCGAGATCGGTATTTCCACCGACAAGATCCACGCCCGTGGCCCGGTCGGTCTGGAAGGCTTGACCTCGCAGAAATGGATTGTCTTTGGCGATGGCCAGATTCGTGGCTGACGCATGATCCTGCTCTACGGCGGCTCCTTCGACCCGGTGCATCGCGGCCATGTCGATATCGCCCGGGCGGCAGCCGCTGCCGTGCAGGCGACAACCGTAGTATGGATACCGGCCGCGCTGTCGCCGCTGAAAGCCGGCAGCGTGGCCTCCGCCAAGCAGCGCCGCGACATGCTGCAGCTGATGCTGAAAGAGGCCGGCGAGCCACTCTGGCAACTCGATGATAGCGAACTGCTGGCTCCACCACCGTCGTACACCATCAACACCCTGCGCCGTTGGCGCGACCGCATCGGCCCCGATGCGCCGCTGGCATTTCTCATGGGCCGAGATAGTTTGATACAGCTGCCACGCTGGCAAGACTGGCAAAAACTCACCGATTACGCGCATCTGCTTATTGCTCGCCGCCCCAGCTGCAACGAGGCTCTCAGCGAAGAGCTCACGGAACCGCTAAAATCTTGGTTGGAAAATCGACAACTTGCCGGCCCCGAGCTGCTACAATCGCGCCCCTTCGGCAGCCTGGTGCTGCTTAATACACCGCTGCGACCCATTTCCAGCTCCGACCTGCGCGCATCCTTGGCTGACCAACGGCAGACCGAAGACTGGCTGATGCCCGGCGTGCGGGACTATATTGATCAACACGGCCTGTACCGTGAACCGGAGAACCCGGCATCCTCATGAATGCTCTCGACAAAGATACGCAACACCTCTACGACACCGCGTTCAACGCGCTGGCTGACCTCAAGGCACAGAATGTGGTGACACTCGACGTGCGCCCGCTGACCAGCATGACCGATATCATGATCATCGCCAGCGGCACCTCCACACGCCATGTCAAAGCCATGGCCGACGAAGTCCAGGTAAAAGCCAAGGCCGCCGGCTTCATGCCCATCGGCATGGAAGGCGAAAAGGAAGGCGAATGGGTCTTGATCGACCTCGATGGCGTGATTGTTCACGTCATGCTGCCGGCCACTCGCGCGCTGTACGACCTGGAACGCCTGTGGGGTAGCAAGGGTGGCAGATCGGCGCCGGATTTCGCCGTCGAGGAATGAAGATTCGCCTGCTGGCCGTGGGCACGAAAATGCCGGAGTGGATCAACACCGGCTTTGACGATTACGCCAAGCGTCTGACCGATGATGTACGTCTGGAAGTCGTGGAAATTCCCGCCGGCAAGCGCGGCAAGAATGCCGACATTGCCCGCCTCACCGAAAAGGAAGGTGAGGCCCAGCTGGCCGCCATCGGCAGCAATGATCGCGTGATCGCGCTGGAAGTCGGCGGCAAAACCTTGAGTACTGAAGAATTGTCGCAAATGCTCGGCCACTGGCTGCAGGAAGGTCGTAATATCAGCCTGTTGATCGGCGGCCCGGAAGGGTTGTCGCCAGCCGCCAGTGCCCGTGCCGATCAGCAATGGTCACTGTCGCGCCTGACCCTGCCGCACCCACTGGTGCGCGTGTTGCTGGCTGAGCAGTTGTATCGGGCATGGACCCTGCTGAAAGGTCACCCCTACCACCGTTGACGATTTGCACTGGCCATTGGGCCACCTGGCGCCATGACCACACCCGACAAGCCCGAACGCATCACACTGAAAGACCAGCAGCAGGAATCCTCGCTGTATCGTAGCCGTGCCACGCTCGCCGGCATCATCGTGCTGAGTTGCTTCGGGCTCCTGCTGCTGCGCTACGGCTGGCTGCAGATGGTGCAACACAGCACCTATGTCACGCTCGCCGAAAACAATCGTATTCACCTTGAGGCGATCTCGCCGCCACGCGGCTTCATCTACGACCGCAATGGTGTTCTGCTCGCCGACAATCGCCCAGTCTTCGCACTCGTGGTCAATCGCCAGACTGCCGGCGACCTAGATCAGCTCATGGTCCGCCTGAAGCCGATACTGCAGCTCAGTGATGAAGAAGTGATGCGTTTCAATAGGCGCCTGCGGGTATCGCGCCGCTTTGACTCGGTGCCGATTCGCTCACGCCTGAGCGAAGAAGATCTGGCGCGCTTCTCCGAGGCTCGCTATGACTTCCCCGGCGTCAATACCGAAATCGAGGTCTCGCGCTACTACCCGTATGGCGAATTGTTTGCGCATGTCATCGGCTATGTTTCGCGCATCTCTGAAGAGGAAGAAAAGACGCTGGACCCGGCGATTTATGACGGCACCAACCTCATCGGCAAAATCGGCATTGAAAAGTATTACGAGTCCGCCCTGCATGGCCGCGTCGGCTATCAACATGTCGAAACCAATGCCTACGGTAAGCAGGTACGCGTACTGAAAAAAACGCCGCCGGTGCGTGGCACCGACCTAACGCTGTCGCTGGATGTGAAGTTGCAGCAGATCGCTCATGAACAGCTGGCCGGCCGACGCGGCGCCGTGGTTGCCATCGACCCGCGTAATGGTGGCGTATTGGCCTTTGTTAGCAACCCTGGCTTCGATCCGAACCTGTTTGTGGGCGGCATTCCTGGCGCGCTTTATCGCGGCCTCCGCGACCATGAGGACCGCCCACTTTACAATCGCGCCCTACAAGGCATCTACCCGCCAGGCTCCACCATCAAGCCGCATGAGGGCCTAGGCGGCCTGCATTACGGGCTGGTGAACTGGAGCTATCGCATCACTGATCCCGGCTATTTCAGCTTGCCCGGCGACTCACACCGCTTCCGCGATTGGAAGAAAGGCGGCCATGGCATTGTTGACCTGTACCGAGCCGTGGAAATCTCCTGCGATACTTACTTCTATCAACTTTCGGATCGCATGGGCGTTGATCGCTTCCATGACTGGATGATGCAGTTCGGCTTCGGCAGCAAGACCGGCATCGATCTCGTCAACGAAAAGTCCGGCACCCTGCCATCTGTGGCCTGGAAGCGCAAACGCCTGCACGCGCCTTGGTATCGTGGCGAGATGATGTCTGTTGGGATCGGCCAAGGCTACTTCACCGCCACACCGCTGCAAATTGCCCTGAGCACCGCGATTATCGCCAGCAAAGGTCAGCTGCTCCGACCGCAGATGGTCAAATCCAGCTCCGGCCCCAACCCGGTTATCATCAAGCCGCAACCGACGGCCCGCGTTGTCTATAATGGTCCACCCGAAGACTGGGATAACATGCACGAAGCCATGCGCCGCGTTGTTCATGGCAGCGGCACTGCAACTCACTTGCGCTACAATATGAAAGGCTACGAAATGGCCGGCAAAACCGGCACTGCGCAGGTCAAAGGCATCAAGCAAAACGAGAAATACGACGAATCGAAGATAGATGCCCGTCACCTCGACCATGCCTGGTTCATGGGCTTCGCGCCGGTGATAAACCCCACGATCGCTGTCGCGGTGCTGGTCGAAAACGGCAAGCATGGCAGTACCACAGCGGGCCCGATTGCAAAGGCCCTGTTTGACTACGAGGTTATGGGCATTGAGGCGCCGCCTCCTGTCTCCGCCGATAGCGAGGTCGTTGCCGAATAATGAGCGAACAACAAAACCGCTTCTTGCGCTCTGCACCAGCGACCGGAGCCGAATTCTCCAAAGGCACAGATACCTGGTCAACTCTGTACATTGACCCAGTACTTGGCTCGTTGCTGGCGCTGGCCGGCCTGGTTGGCCTGATTGCGCTCTACAGCGCCAGTGGCGCCGACCTCAGCATGACCCTAAAACAAGGCTCCAGCATGCTCATCGGTACCGTCGTGATGATGGTGCTGGCCCGCATACCGCCCACGACTTATGCCTATATTTCGCCTTGGTTCTACGGCCTGTGTCTAATCATGCTGGTCGCCGTCGCCGTGGTCGGCGATGTCCGCCTCGGAGCCCAGCGCTGGCTCACTATTCCGGGAGTCACCAGCGTCCAGCCTTCCGAATTCCTCAAGCTCGCCATGCCTATGATCGCCGCCTGGCATCTGTCGGCCCGGCCACAGCCGCTGACCATGAAAGATGTCGGCATATCATTGAGCCTGATCTTGATACCCGTGGGCCTGATTGCTGAACAGCCAGACTTGGGCACTTCTATCCTAGTGTTCTCCAGCGGCTTCTTTGTGATTTTCCTGGGCGGACTGCCCTGGCGCTTCATGGCCGCCATGGCCGGCAGCTTTGCCATCTTGGCCCCTATAGGTTGGGGCTTTCTGCATGATTATCAGCGCCGCCGCATCCACACCCTGTTCGATCCCGAATCCGACCCGCTGGGCAATGGCTGGAACATCATCCAATCCAAGACAGCGATTGGCTCCGGCGGCATTTTCGGCAAGGGCTGGCTCGATGGCAGTCAATCGCATCTGCATTTTCTGCCGGAAGGTCATACCGACTTCATCATTGCCGCCTATAGCGAAGAGTTCGGTTTTGTCGGCGTAGTCTTGCTCATGCTGATTTACATCGGCATCCTCGCGCGCTCTTTCCAAATCGCAACACAGGCGCAGTCGTCATATGGGCGCCTGCTCGCCGGCGCCATCACGCTGTCATTTTCAGTCTATGTCTTTGTCAACGTCGGCATGGTCAGCGGCATTTTACCGGTAGTGGGCGTGCCGCTGCCGTTTGTCAGCTATGGCGGCACCGCCATCATCACGCTGATGTCCGGCTTTGGCGTACTGATGTCTATTCATGCGCATCGCAAACTGATGGGCTAAACGAGGATTCTCATGATCACTTCCTGGTGGCAAGGCGCTCTCGCAGCGCTCGGCATACTGAGCAGCAATGCCCCCGCCGGCGACTTCTCGCAATACGAGGAACTGACCGCGCTCATCGAACAGCTCGAAGCCGAGAAGATCTATGCTCCCGGCGAGCTGGCCCAGCTCTTCGAGCAGGTCAATCGCCAGCCCAAGGTACTGGAGTCGATTGCCCGGCCCGCCGAAAAGAGCAAGGAATGGCGCGACTACCGGCCAATTTTCATGACCGCGGCGCGAGTCAGTGACGGTCTGGCCTTCTGGGATACTCATCGCGCCGAATTCACGCGGGCTGAAAAAGCCACAGGCGTGCCGGCCAGCATGATTTTGGCCATCCTCGGCATCGAAACTAAGTACGGTGGCAACAAGGGCAGCTACCCGGTCATCGAGGCTCTGGCTACGCTGGGTTTCGACTACCCACCGCGCGCACCGTTTTTCCGCAAGGAGCTGAAGGAGTTCCTGATTCTGACCAAGCAGAACGGCATGGACCCACTAATCATTCAAGGTTCTTATGCCGGAGCCATGGGCTTCCCGCAATTCATGCCTTCGAGCTGGCGTAACCTAGCGGTCGATTTTGATGGCGACAGCCGCATCGATCTCATCAACAACCCGGTCGATGCCATCGGCTCCATCGCCAACTATTTCAAGGGCAATGGCTGGCGTGCTGGTGAGCCGGTGGTCGTGCGCTCACGCCTGGCCGGCCAGCTTTACGACACCGCCACCAGCACCGAATTGAAGACTGTCAGCACGCTCCAGGCCTTGGCGACACAAGGATTGAGCCCGCGTGACCCGATCGCCGATCTAGCCCCCAGTACGCCCGCCAGCGGCATTCGTCTACAAGGGATGAATGGCGGCGAATTCTGGATAGGCTTCAATAATTTCTATGTAATTACGCGGTATAACAGAAGCATCCTCTATGCGATGGCTGCCGTTCAGCTCTCGCAAGCTCTAGAAGCCGCTCAACAAGAACGAGATCAGGCCGCTGCCGCGTCAACAGGAGTCAGTCTCCTGCCCTGAATCTCGCAGGAGACTGCATGCTCACTGCTTTGCATCGTGTCAAAGTGTCGCTGGGACTGCTCTGTGCGTGCCTCGCCAGTCATGCTTCATGTGCTGACGAAACAGGCACAGAAACACTGACGCAGGAGCAGATCAGTGAACTGATTACTGCACCCTCCCAATCGACAGAAACCAATAATAGCCAGTTGAACTGGCAGCAATGGGGCGAAGCCGAGGCCAGCGCGCAATCGGTCGTGGATGCTCCCGTTCCGAATTGGGGCCTGCTGCCCGATGCGTTGCCCGAGTCATACGCCACACTGCCAGCGATGGCCAACGACAACGCACAGGCTATTGCCAATTGGCAGTCATTCGGCGTGCAGGGCGAAATTTATCGCATCAAACGCCTCGCCGTCGGTCGCCGCCAAGTCGGCGAGGCATCCTGGTATGGCCCGGGCTTCCATGGCCGCAAGACCGCCAGCGGCGATACCTTCAACATGCACGCCCTGTCAGCAGCACATCGCACGCTGCCACTCCCCAGCTATGTGCGCGTGACTAACACCCGTAACGGCATGAGCGTCATCGTTAAAGTCAATGATCGCGGCCCTTTTCATAGCAACCGCATCATTGATCTGTCTTATGCGGCGGCAAAAGTACTGGGCATCAAGGGCACCGGCCATGTCGCGCTGGAACCGGTGAATGGTGAAGAGAGAGTCGGCAAAGACAGATCGGGCATCGCTCTTGGCAGCGAACCGGCCTATCAGGTGGTGCTCGGCAATTTCGCGGATACGCATGCCGCGCAACTTTTACAGGCGCGGCTGATGAAGCGGCTGCCACAAGGCATTCCAGTCAAGCTGAACACGACGCCAGCTCCGATTATCATGTACCGCGTCGAGGTCGGCCCACTGGCTTCGCCCGCCGAAGTGCACGTGCTTATCCGTAGCATCCGGGCGACTCGCATGGGCTTTGCCGAGGAGCCCCTAAGTATCCGCCCGGGTAAACCTTACTAATTTTTAGCAGTCGGTCTTCCGTGGCAAATAACTGGCGGGCTGTTTCGTCTGTGCCGCCTTCACCGCCAGCTTTTGATTGCGCCCCAGCAGCAAGCGCAGCTGATACCAGCGCTCCAGGCAAAATGCCTTGCTCACCGATGCCGGCCATGCGCGCTGGAACAAGAACTTGGTGGCTGCCACCGAGTCTGGCGAACGCGTAGCGATCTGCTCGACCAGCGCACGCGCAGCCGCCAGCGGATCCGCATGCGTCTCGGTAACCAGCCCCCAAGCCTTGCCCTGCTCGGCATTGAATACTTCAGCCGTCATCGACAGTTTCTTCGCCACATCCAGTGCCATGACCTCACGGAAACTGACCGTGCCCGACATGTCCGGGATCAGACCCCACTTCGCTTCCATGATGGACATTTCGCAGTCCGGTGTGGCGAAGCGGAAATCAGCGCCCATGGCGATCTGCACGCCCGCGCCGTAGCAACGACCGTGCAGCACGGCAATCACCGGTACCGGCAGACGCCGCCAGACCCAGGCCACTTCCTGAAAGTTGTTGGTGTTGCGCCAGAGCGGTCTTAGGAAGTTGCTAAGCATTTTCGATGGCTTCTTCATAAAGCCGGGAATGTCGAGGCCACTGCTGAAACTAGCTCCTTCGGCGCGCAGGATGACCGCGCGAATCTTGCGATCCTTGCGCAGCTCGCGGCCAACACGAATCAGCTCCGACAAGGTGTCGATGCCGATTGCGTTGTGTTTTTCCGGACGGGCAAGAACGACTTCTACCCACGACCCCATGTGCTCGACGCGAACTGGCGACATACCCTCTACTCTCTTCATGCAAAGTGTTGAGGGCCGAGCCTAGCAGGGAGTGACTTACGCGCCTATGACCAAAACTTCGCCATCGCGCTCAATTACGGCAAATGTCGGCAGCGTCACCGAATCATCTTCCAGGCAAACCCCGGTGTGCAGATCGAAATGCTGTTTATACACCGGCGATGCCACCACGGCACGCCCTTGCAGGCTGCCGATGAGGCCGCGCGAGATCACATTGGCCTGCGAGAACGGGTCGTAGTTGCTGATGCCGTGCAGCGAGCCGTCACGCAGGCGAAAAATGGCAACCTGCTTGCCATTGACCAGTGCCGCGACGCCCACGCCCGCCTGTACTTTTGCGCTGGCGCAAACCACCTGTTCCATCTTCACATCCTCAACAGAGTTCATAGCGACACCGTGGCAATACGCTCGGCGTTTTTCTCGGCCGGCGTGGCCGGACGAATCTGGCCGCGCTCTTCAACAAACACGATGTTGTCATCCGGTACATCGGCGTTGATGAAGTTGGTAAAGCGCGCACGCACTTCCGGCGTCTCGATGGCGGTCTTCCATTCGCACTGGTAGGTGTCGGCGACGTGCTGCATATCAGCTTCCAGCTCTTCGCCGAGACCTAGCGAATCTTCCAGGATGACCTGCTTCAGGTAGTCGAGACCACCCTCCAGGTTTTCGCGCCAGACGCTGGTGCGCTGCAGACGATCAGCAGTACGCACATAGAACATCAGCACGCGGTCGATGTACTTCACCAGCGTGACTTCATCGAGGTCGCTGGCGAACAGCTCGGCGTGGCGCGGACGCATGCCGCCGTTACCGCAGACATACAGATTCCAGCCGCGTTCGGTGGCGATGATGCCGATATCCTTGCCCTGCGCTTCCGCGCACTCACGGGTACAGCCGGACACACCGAACTTAATCTTGTGCGGCGAGCGCAGACCCTTGTAGCGATTCTCCAGACGCACGGCGAGGCCGACCGAATCGCCGACGCCGTAACGGCACCAGGTCGAGCCGACACAGGACTTCACGGTACGCAGCGACTTGCCGTAGGCATGACCGGTTTCGAAGCCAGCCGCCACCAGCGCTTCCCAGATCTCCGGGAGCTGCTCGACGCGAGCACCGAAGAGGTCGACACGCTGGCCGCCGGTGATCTTGGTGTACAGGCCGTACTGCTTGGCTATGGTGCCGACGGCGATCAGGCCGTCCGGCGTGACTTCACCACCGGCCATGCGCGGGACCACCGAGTAGGTGCCGTCTTTCTGCAAGTTGCCGAGGTAGTAATCATTGGTGTCCTGCAGACCGGCGAGCGCCGGCTTGAGGATGTGGTCATTCCAGGTCGAAGCCAGGATGGACGCCGTGGTCGGCTTGCAGATATCGCAGCCCTCGCCCGTGCCATGCTTTTCCAGCAGCTCATCGAAGGTCGTGATTTTCTCGACCTTGATCATGTGGAAGAGCTCCTGACGCGAGTAGGCAAAGTGTTCGCAGAGGTCTTTCTTGACCTCGATGCCCTGCTTGGCCAGCTCGCTCTTGAGAATCTGGCCGACCAGCGCCGTACAACCACCGCAGGAGGTACCGGCCTTGGTGATGGCCTTCAGCTCGCCGAGGTCGCAAGTGCCGGCGGCAATCACGCCGCAGATGGTGCCCTTGCTGACGCTGTTGCAGGAGCAGATCTGTGCCGTATCTGGCAGCGCATCGGCACCCAGCGCCGGCGCACCACCGGCGCTTTCCGGCAGGATGAAGCTTTCCGGGTTGGCCGGCAGCGTCATCTCGTTGAGCATGAGCTGCAGCAGCGTGCCGTAAGCCTCGGCCTCACCAACCAGAATCGCGCCGAGCAGCTTGGTCTTGTCAGCGGATACCACCAGCTTCTTGTAGACCTCGGCGGCCTCGTCGACATAGGTGTAGGCCAGCGAACCCGGTGTGGCCGCGTGGGCATCGCCAATCGAGGCGACATCAATGCCCATGAGCTTGAGCTTGGTGGACATGTCGGCGCCCTGGAAGGCGTTGTGGTCCTTGCCGGTGATGTGGTCGGCAGCGACCTGCGCCATCTGGTAGCCGGGCGCCACGAGACCGAAAATCTTGCCGCCCCAGAGCGCGCATTCGCCAATGGCGTAGATGTCGGCATCGGAGGTCTGGCACTGATCGTTGATGACGATGGCACCGCGCTCGCCCATAACTAGGCCGCACTGGCGCGCCAGTTCGTCACGCGGGCGGATGCCGGCGGAGAACAGGATCAAGTCGGTTTCGAGACTGGAGCCATCGGCGAAGTTCATGGCATGACGCGCGGTCTGGCCATCGACGATTTCCTGGGTGTTCTTGCCGGTGTGTACTTTCACGCCCAGCGCTTCGATCTTGCGGCGCAGCACGCGGCCGCCACCTTCGTCGATTTGCACGGCCATCAGGCGGGGGGCGAACTCGACCACATGCGTTTCCAGGCCGAGATCGCGCAGTGCTTTGGCGGCTTCGAGACCGAGCAGGCCGCCACCAACCACAACACCGACCTTGGACTCGGCCGCGCCGGCCTTGATCGCTTCCAGATCTTCAATGGTGCGATAGACCAGGCAATGCTCACGGTCCTTGCCCGGCAGCGGCGGCACGAAGGGGAACGAGCCGGTGGCCAGCACCAGCTTGTCGTAGGGCACCAGTTCGCCGCTGGCGACCGTGACCAGCTTCTTTTCACGGTCAATGGACACGGCCTGAGTATTCAGGTGTAGGAAGACGCCGCTGTCCTTGAAGAAGTCGCCTTTGACCAGGCTCAGGTCTTCGGCAGTCTTGCCGCTGAAATAGGCTGACAGATAAACACGGTCATAAGCCGCGCGAGGCTCTTCCGCCAACACGGTGACTTCGAGCTGGGCAAAACCGGCACTGTCCTCGACCAGCTGTTCGAGAAATTTATGGCCAACCATGCCATTACCGATAACGACGACTCGCTGTTTGTGACTCATGAACGCACTCCGCAGGTGGCCAGAATATCTTTCAGTTCTGGCTGACAAGAACCGCAATTGGTACCGGCCTTCAGGCAGCGGCCAATGGCAGCAACACTTTCGAGACGCTCCGCAGCAATCGCGCGGCGGATGGTCTTTTCGCCTACCCCGAAGCAGGCACACACGGTGCGCCCGACATCGCTGGCCGGATCTGACGGCCGACCGGACAACAGGCCGCGCCGCGTCAGATCATCGATCTCCTGACCAAGCTGGCCGGTCAACCATGCCCGCTCAGGCATATCGGCACTGGTCGTGGCCAGGATCAGCACGGCGTGCAGACGACCGTCTCTAATCTCAGCACGGCGATACAAACCGCGTGCCAAGTCTGCATATTCCAGCCATTCGCCATCATTTAATGGCAGCCAAGCATCGGCCAAAGCCTGCAAGTCCGTAGATTTGGCACCGGCCAGCTCATGGCGCCAGCCGTTTTCACCGCGAATCGCCACGGCGTAATCGGTGGCTGGCAGCTCCGTGGCATCCAGATGCAGCCAGAAACCCTGCCAAGCCGGCTGCCAAGGCATCACCGCGACGGGCGTGTGTTTGTTTTCAGGCTGACCCGACACCGGGTCGGTGACCGGATTGACCAAAGGCCCGACGCGGCCCTGGCTGCTGAGCGCACCAGTCCAGTGCATAGGCACAAAAACCGTGCGTGTTTGCTGCCCGCTGTTGAGCTGAACGCGCGCCAGCATCTGACCCCAGCGCGTACTCAACCGTGCCAGCTCACCGTCACGCAGGCCCTGAGCGCCGGCATCTCGCGGATGCATCTCGACAAAGGGCTCGCTGATGTGAGCCAGCAGACGCGGCGTGAGGCCGGTGCGGGTCATGGTGTGCCACTGGTCACGGATACGGCCGGTGTTGAGCACGAATGGATAATCGGCGCAGGTCGGGTTGTGCGGTGCGCGCGGCTTTATCGGCAGCAGACGGGCCTTTCGATCAGGCGTGAAGAAGCCGCCCTCGGCAAATAAACGCATCTGGCCATCCGGGCGGCCCAAGCGCACCGGCCATTGCACCGGCTTGAGGTTGTCGTAACGCTCATCATCAAGGCCGGCCAGGGCACTGATGTCGAAGTCACGCAGAATGGCATCGGCCGAGTTCTCGAAGCCGGACAAGGCGGCGTGCTCGGCGAATACTTCGGCCGCCGACGCGAAGGAGAATGCCGTCTCGTAGCCCAGCGCCTGCGCCACGCGCGTGACGATCCACCAGTCCGGCATGGCCTCACCGGGAGCTGGCAGGAAGGCGCGCTGACGTGAGATGCGGCGCTCAGAGTTGGTAACCGTGCCGTCTTTTTCGCCCCAGCCACGCGCCGGCAGCTTGATGTGGGCAAGACGGTTGGTATCGGTGTCGGCAATGCAATCGGAGACGATGACGCATTCGGCACTGGCGAGCGCGGCCTTGACGCGATCGGCATCCGGCATGGAGACCACGGGGTTGGTGCCCATGATCCAGATCAGCTTGATGTGGCCGCTGTGCACCGCTTCGAACAGATCGACCGCCTTCAGGCCGTTACTACGCGCGATCTGCGGCGCCTGCCAGAAGCGCTGCACGAGGTCGAGATGGGCCGGATCGGTCAGCTCCAGGTGCGCGGCAAGCTGGTTGGCGAGGCCGCCAACTTCGCGGCCGCCCATAGCGTTGGGCTGGCCGGTGAGCGAGAACGGGCCGCTGCCGGGCTTGCCGATGCGGCCGGTGGCGAGATGACAGTTGAGCAGGCTGTTGACCTTGTCGGTGCCGGCACTGGACTGATTCACGCCCTGCGAATACAGCGTCAGGCTGCGCGGCGTATTGGCAAACCAGCGATAGAACTGCGCGATGGCATCTTCGTCGAGGCCGGTGGCATCGGCCACTTGCGAGAGCTTGCCGGCGCTGGCCTTGGCCTCAGCCAGCGCAACGCCGAAGCCGGTGGTGTGTTGCGCCAGATAGTCGTGATCGATCACGCCCTGCGCCGCCAGATGCGCGAGCAGACCGTTGAACAGCCAGACATCGCTACCCGGCTTCAAGGGCAGATGCAGGTCGGCAATTTCGTTGGTCGCCGTCGCGCGCGGATCAATATTGACCACGCGCAAGCCCGGTCGGCGCAGCTTCTCGGCCTTGATGCGCTGGAACAATACCGGATGGCACCAGGCCGTGTTGGAGCCGGTGAGTACGATCAGATCGGCCAGCTCGAAGTCTTCGTAGCTGTTCGGCACCGTGTCCGAACCGAAGGCGCGCTTGTGCCCGGCCACACTCGACGACATGCACAAACGCGAATTGGTATCGATATTAGCAGTGCCGAGAAAGCCCTTCATGAGCTTGTTGGCGACGTAGTAGTCCTCGGTCAGCAACTGGCCGGAGACGTAGAACGCGACGGCATCGCGCCCGTACTGCGCCTGTACGCGACGAATCTCGCTGGCGATGGTATTGGCGGCGTCATCCCAGCTCGTGCGCTGACCGCGCACTTCCGGGTACAGCAAGCGGCCTTCGAGGCTGATGGTTTCGCCCAGCGCCGAGCCCTTCGAGCACAGCCGCCCGAAGTTGGCCGGATGCGCTGTGTCACCTTCGATACGCACCTGCCGGGTGGCCGCATCCTCGACCGTGGCGATAACGCCACAGCCTACACCGCAGTAGGCGCAGGTGGTGTGAACCGAACCTGCATCATCGTGCAGAGCAATACGATTGGCGTCGAGCAGCACCGTGCCGCCCACCCCTTCAAGCTGCAGCGACATCTTCGCCCCCTGCTCCAAACAACAATTGATCGCGCAGATGCGTCACATCGCGGCCCTCACGAATCAAATCAAAATACCAGCCGCCATCTTGGGTGTCGCCGTAGAGCACGGCACCGACCAAGCGGCCACCGAGAACACACAGCTTCTTGTAGGTACCGCGCGACGGATCGCGGTAATACAGCTTGTCGGCCTCGGCATGACTAAACTCGCCGGCCGAAAACAGCGCCACACCGCTGATCTTCAACGTCGTCGCGGTCGGCTTCTGCTCGTAGCGGCTGATGCCCATCTCGGCGAGATGATTGGCGCAGACCTTGGCCTGGTCGTACAACGGGGCAACCAGACCAAACAATGCACCACGATGTTGCACGCACTCGCCGACCGCATAAACACGGGGATCGAAGCTCTGCAGGGTATCGTTAACGAGAATAGCCTTGTCGACCTGCAAGCCCATGGCTCGCGCCAATGCCACATTAGGGCGCACGCCCACGGCCATCACTAGCAAATCGCAGGGCAGCTCGGTGCCATCCTTGAAATGCAGGGCATTGAGCTTGCCCGTGTCGGCATTGTGGCTGATGTGCGAAGTCACGGCCGAGACCTTGAAGGTGATGCCCTTGGCTTCCAGCGCCGCCCGCAGCAGGCTGGACGCTTCTTCATCGAGCTGACGGTTGAGCAGATAGGCAGCGTCATTGACCACGGTCACGGCCATGCCCTGCTTGACTAGGCCATTGGCAGCTTCCAGGCCGAGCAGACCGCCACCGAGCACAACCACACGCGGCAGCGTTGCAGATGGCGCCAACATGCGTCGAACATCGGCGATATCGCGAAAACTGATGACATCCGGGTGATCGTGGCCGGGCATGGGAATCATGAACGGCACCGAGCCGGTGGCCAGCAAGAGCCGGTCATAGCCGACAACTGCGCCCTGGTCGGTGGTGACGCGGCGCTGAATGCGATCCACCCCAGTTACGGTATGGCCGGCCAATAGCGTGATGCCGCGCTCGGCATACCAGCTCAGTGGGTGAATAACGATGTCTTCAAAGGCCTTTTCACCGGCCAGCACCGGCGACAACATGATGCGGTTGTAATTGCCGTGCGGCTCGCGGCCGATCACGGTGATGTCATATTTGTCCGGTGCCAGCTGCAGCAGCTCCTCGACGGTACGCATACCGGCCATGCCGTTGCCGATGACCACCAATTGCATTCGGGTCATGTGCCCTATTCCCAGAAACGATGTAATGACGTGCCCAAAGCAAGAGCCATGCCATGCACCGACCTGGTGCTCATATCCATTGCTTATGGCACGACATTTGCTTTAGCGCACCATACCGCTACTGGTCGTTTCTGGAGAACTTGCATCATGGCCTTCCGCTTTCCTATTCCCCTAATGAATTGGCAGGAGCCGCGTATTCGCACCCTGCACTTCACCTGGATGGCCTTTTTCATTACCTTCCTGATCTGGTTCGCGCATGTGTCGCTGATGCCGATGATCAAGGAAACCATGATGCTCACCGACAAACAGGTGAAGGCCTTCCTGATTCTCAACGTGGCGCTGACGATTCCGGCACGCATCCTCATCGGCATTCTCGTCGACAAGTACGGCCCCCGCCGCAGCTACAGCCTGCTGCTGCTCATCAGCGGCTTCCTCTGCCTCGGCTTTGCCGCCGCGCAGACCTTTGAGCAGCTCGCGGTGATGCGCTTCCTGCTCGGTTTCACCGGTGCTGGTTTCGTCATCGGCATCCGTCTCGTTAGCGAGTGGTTCCCGGCCCGCGAGGTTGGTATCGCCGAAGGCATTTACGGCGGCTGGGGCAACTTTGGTGCGGCGGTCGCCAAGATCTCCATGCCGATTCTGGCCATCAGCGTGTTTGGCGGTGAGTTCGGCTGGCGCTATGCCATCGCCCTCACTGGCGTGATCGCGATTCTCTACAGCGCCGTTTTCTACCACAACGTGCGTGACACCCCGAAAGGCGCGACCTACTTCAAACCGAAGAAGACCGGCGGCCTGGAGGTCACCAGCAAGGGTGATCTAGTGTTCTACCTGCTGGTCAACTTGCCGATCTACCTGATTCTCTACGTGCTGGCCTGGCGCTTGTCGCCGACCGGCCTCGACATCATCAGCCAGACCTTCACCGAAGTTTGCTACGGCATCATCACCTTCCTGATGGTCTGGCAGTCGTGGAAAATCTGGCAGGTGAACCGTCATCTGATGACCGAAGTCATTCCCAGCACGCAGCGTTACAAGTTCAAGCAGGTGGCTATTTTGAACCTTGCTTACATGGCCTGCTTCGGCTCTGAAATTGCGGTGGTGTCCATGCTGCCGCTGTTCTACGGCGAAACCTTCGGCCTAACTCCGGCCATGCTCGGTCTGATGGCCGGCTCCTTCACCATCATGAACATCGTCGCGCGTCCGGCCGGCGGCCTGATTTCCGACCGCATCGGTCGTCGTACCGTGCTGATGACCTGTCTGGCGATCCAGACTGGCGGCTACGCGCTGCTGTCACAGGTCAATGCCGGCTGGGGCATCACGCTCGCCGTTATCGTGACCCTGTGCACCTCAGTGTTCGTGCAGGCTGCCTGCGGTGCCGTGTACTCGGTGGTGCCGCTGATTCAGCGCCGCATGACCGGCCAGATCGCCGGCATGGCGGGCGCTTACGGCAACGTCGGTGGCGTGTTCCTGCTTACCGTGCTGTCGTTTGTCTCGCCGATGACCTTCTTCTTTGTCATCGCCGGCCTGTCAGCTCTGGCTTTCGCTGCCGCCCACTTCCTCGATGAGCCACGCGGGCATATCGTAGAGGTCGACGAAGACGGCAATGTCCAGATGATTGCAGTGAGCTAATGTGACAGACCCCGACCAACGCACCACCACACTTCAACTCAGCGTTGCCCAGCGCTCCCTTGCCGGCGTCAAACCCGGCAATGAGGATGCCCTGGGCATTCGTCTGCCTGATGCCAGCGAACGCCATCGTGGCGCCTCTTTGGTTATTGCCGATGGCGTCAGCAGTGCCGATGCCGGCCGACAAGCCGCCGAGGCGGCTGTGCAAGGCTTTCTCAGCGACTACTATGCCACGCCGGACACCTGGTCGATCCAGAGCGCCGGCGAGCGCGTGGTTACCGCCATCAACCACTGGCTGCATGGCCGTGGTCAGGCGCATGCCGAGAATCAGGGCTGGCTGACGACCTTCACGGCGCTGGTCTTGCGTGGCCGCAGCGCACACATCCTGCACATTGGCGATACCCGCGTGTATCGCCTGCGCGGCGAGACGCTGGAGCCGCTGACGCAGGATCACTGTACGCGCATCAATGCCGACACGACTTACCTGAGCCGCGCCTTGGGCATGGACTGGCGCGTCGACATCGACTATCGCCACAGCGACATCGAGGCCGGCGATCTATTCCTGACTTGCAGCGACGGCGTGCACGGCTTCATCGCCAACCCGCAGCTGAAGCAGTTGCTGCGCGAACAGCAGCATGATCTGGAAGCTCTGGCCGACACCCTGCTCGCCACCGCACTGGCGCAGGGCAGCAACGACAACCTGTCTTGCCAGCTGGCGCGTGTGGAGTCGGTCGGGCTCGATACGCATGACGAGCTCGGCCAGCAGCAGGCGCGCCTGCCGGTGCCACCGAGCCTGCTGCCGGGGCAAACGCTGGATGGCTATTTCGTGGAAGCCGAGGTGCATGCCAGTCCGCGCAGTCATCTCTACCGTGTGCGTGACAGCAAGACCGGCCAGCTCTTCGCGCTGAAGGCGCCGAGCGTGCAGTTCGAGGATGACGAGGACTATCGCGCGCACTTCGCCATCGAGGGCTGGATAGGCCAGCGCATCACGCACAAGAACCTGATTCGCATTCATCCGCCAACGCGCACGCCGCAGTGTCTGTATCACATCATGGACTGGCTCGAAGGCGAATCGCTGGCCGGCTGGCAGACGCGGCAGACGCGGGTCGACATCGGCACCGTGGTCGGCTTCGCGCGCCAAATCGTCGCCGGGCTGCGCGCCCTGCATCGCCGCGACACCCTGCATCAGGATCTGAAGCCGGATAACATTCTGCTCTGTAATGATGGCACGCTGAAACTCATCGACCTCGGTTCGGCACGCGTTGCCAGTCTGCAACAATCTTCACCACGCGATGTGCTGGACCGGCCCGGCGCGGCCGACTATGCCGCTCCGGAATATGCGCTGGGCATGGCGCGTGATACTCGTGCCGATCAGTTTTCGCTGGCCGTGACGATCTATGAGTTGCTGACCGGGCAACATCCGTATGGCGAGGGATATGACCAGGCGCAGACGCCGGCGGCGTTTCATCAGCTGCGCTATGTCAGCGCCTGCAAGTACAACCCGCATCTGCCGCTCTGGTTCGATGCAGCCTTGCGCAAGGCTTGCGCCATCAATGCCGATAATCGCTACGAGGCGCTCAGCGAGCTGCTGCTGGATCTGGAGCGACCGAATCCGGGCCTAACGCCGAATCAGCGCCTGCCGTGGATCGAGCGCGATCCGGTGAAGTTCTGGCAGTGGCTGGCGCTAGTGGCCGTGGCGGGGAATGTGGCGTGGCTGGTGCGGGCGCTAATGCCTTGACTGCTGCTTCGAATCAGCGGGGCTCCGAACATCGGCCGGCGAGGGCCAACACTGGCTGAAACACGCCGCTAGTCCACCCAGCCCGCGCGCTGCATCGCGCGGTCGCTCACGCGGTTCGGCACGGTGCGCCGACAAACCCCGCGTTCTCCCCTGTAGGCTCTCATGCGCCATCCATGGCGCATGAAGGTTTCTGCCAGTGTTGGCCCTCGCCGCCCTTGTTTCAGTGGGTACGTTATTCCGAGCTTCAGTGCGGCGGCGGCTCAGGTAGCGTTAGAACTTGTAGTCGATCTGGGCCCAGGCTTTCAGTACATCCTTGGTGTAGGCCGAGGCATCTTCGCCACTGCCATCGTACTGAGCCACCTTGACCATCGCTGACCAATTCGGCGTGAAGGTCTTGCTTACGCTGGCATCGATTTCCTGACCAAACTGCTTACTACTGTTGTTGGACTTGAAGCGATGCACCGCCAGTGCCAATCCCAGGCCCGCCAGTTTGCCGGAAGCCTTGATATTGGTATCCACCAAGCCGCCTGCAGGTGTCACCAAGAAGCGATCGGCCCAGCCGTTGAAGGCATGCAGTGTCGCCAATGGCGTCTGAAAGCCATGCTCCAGCGCTTCACGCTGAACTTTCAGCAGCACCGGCCCAAAGTCATAGCCGAGCTGAATGTCGCGATAGGTGGCATTCGGCACAACTGCCTCAACGGAGTCGGCATAGTGGCGCTGCTGACCATAAGAAAGGTCATAAAGGAACTTGCCCTTCTTGCCATCCACTTTCAGCAAGCGATACTCACGACTTCTGTCTTTGCCTGCATTAGCCAGCAAGAACGGCTGGCCAACGGCTTCTTTGCCTTCTAGACCCGCCCAGAACAGGGTCACATTGGCACCCACTGGCGTACGTGCTTTCAGGTTCACGATGGGCAGACGAATATCGCCATCCTGGCCACTAATCATGGCCACTTTGTTGGCATAGCTGGCCTGTACGTCCAGCCAGGACAGTAGCTTGGCCTTCTCGTAGCTGATCGCGGTGAACACTTGATCATCCTGACGAAAAGCGACATCACCAATGAAACGGGAATTGTTGTACACCACTTTCTGCTTGCCAACTTTGAAGCCGTAACCCGCCAGCCAGGCCTGATTGATCGCCGTATTTTCGGGATCGACTACGGTGGCGTATTTCGTATTCACCTGCACGGCTGGCACATTGTAGTCGTCGCTCAGTGCGCGGATATCCTCGGCTTCGGCATAGGCGGTGATGCCGGCAATCGGCGCCAGCTTGTAGCCAAGAACGGTACGCACAATGAACGCCTTCGCAGGGTCAGCAGCGGCCGCGCCATCATCGTCGACAAATTCGAAACGCGGGCGCACCTGAAAGGTCGCCTTGCCAGCTTTTACGGCATCGGTGAATACATCAGCGGCATGTACTTCGGCTATCGCCAGCGACAACAGCGACAACAGCGACACAGTCAGAATCAGTTTTTTCATGATCACATCTCCAAGTTCAGGGGGGCATTGCAAAAATCAGGCCGCAGGCCGTTTTTCTTTCTGATAAAGGAACTCAAGCACGCTTGAGCGCAGGTGGTGATAGTCCGGGTTTTCGGCCAGCGCGAGGCGCTCGCGCGGTCTTGGCAGATCAACGCTGAGGATGTCGCCGATAACAGCCGCCGGGCCGTTGCTGAGCATCACGATGCGATCCGAAAGCAGTACGGCTTCGTCCACATCGTGCGTGACCATGACCACGGTCGATTTGGTTTTTGCCACGATGCCGAGCAACTCATCCTGCAGATGTGCGCGCGTCAGTGCATCGAGGGCACCGAAGGGTTCGTCCATCAAGAGCACCCGCGGCTCCATGGCTAGGGCACGCGCGATACCAACGCGCTGCTTCATGCCGCCGGAAATCTCCTGCGGGCGCTTGTCGCTGGCATGCGTGAGGCCAACCAGTGCCAGCGCTGCATCGGTGCGCGCCTTCAGCTGAGCCTTGCTTTCGGTCTCGGCAAACACGCGCTCAACGGCAAGATAAACATTGGCGTAGCAGGTCAACCAGGGCAGCAGCGAATGGTTCTGAAAAACAACGCCACGATCCGGGCCGGGACCGGCAATTTCGCGACCGGCACAGATCAGGTGCCCCGTCGTGGGCAACGTGAGGCCCGCGATCAGATTGAGCAAGGTCGACTTGCCACAGCCGGAATGGCCGATGAGCGTAATAAACTCACCCTGCTCGATGGTCAGGTCGATATTGCGCAGCGCCGTGAAACTGCCCTTGGCGGTCTCGAAGGTCATGCCAACATCGGAAATTTCAACAAACTTTTTAGATAGGCTCATGAGGTATCTCCAGCTCAGTATTCAAAGCGACGAGCGAGCAACACCAGTGTCTGTTCCAGAAACAGACCGATGAGGCCAACCACGAAGATGGCGATGAGAATGTGCGCGACATTGAGGTTGTTCCATTCGTCCCAAACCCAGAAGCCGAGGCCGGTGCCACCAGTGAGCATTTCGGCGGCGACAATCACCAGCCAAGCCACGCCGATGGCCAGACGCACACCCGTCAGCAAATAGGGCAGCACAGCAGGAAAGAGAATCGTGGTAAGAACTTTCCACTCGCTGAGGTTGAGCACTCGCGCCACGTTGAGGTAATCCTGCGGCACCTGGCGCACACCGGCAGCAGTATTCAGAATCATCGGCCAGATACTGGAAATGAAGATCACCCAGATCGACGCAGGCTCGGCCTTCTGGAACACCAGCAGACCGATGGGCAACCAGACCAGCGGTGATACCGGGCGCAGCAGACCCATGATGGGTGCCAACATGCCGGAGATGAAGGCTGAGCGGCCGACAATGAAGCCAATCGGGATACCGACCGCTGCTGCCATACCAAAACCGAGACCAACACGGCCTAGTGAATGCAGGATGTTCCAGCCGATACCCATGTCATTTGGGCCATTTACATAGAACGGATCGGCAAACAGCTCCACCGCCGAAACCCAGGTCACACCCGGCCCTGGCAGGTCGGTACGGAAACCGGCAAGCATCTGCCAGGCCAGTAGAAACAGCAGCACCCCCAGCAAAGGTGGCACCACATTCAGGGCATGGGCCTGCAACTTGCGACGACGCAAACGAATCTGCTCAGCAGCAAGATTGGCAGGCAAGGCAGCACTAAATTTCAGCATGAGTCTCTCCTCTGCCGAGGCGCGAACGCCTCGGCTTTTACATGGCAACGGGTATTTCGTACGCCGATCAGACGGTGATCAGCTCAGCCCAACGCGATTAGGCGCGAATGGCAAAGCTGGCGGCATACGCCTTCGGGTCCTTGCCATCCCAGACCTTACCGTCGATGAGTTTGCTGGTGCGCATCAGCGACTTCGGCACCTGCACGCGCGCCATCGACGCCGCCTGCTTGTACAAATCGATCTGGTTGATCTGCTTAGCCACGCCGAGGTAATCCGGATCAGTGGTAAGCAAGCCCCAGCGCTTGTGCTGCGTCAGGAACCACATGCCGTCAGAGAGATACGGGAAGTTGGTCTGACCGTCACGGAAGAACGCCATAGCGTGCTTGTCCTGCCACTTGCGGCCAATGCCATCGTCGTACTGTCCGAGAAAGCGACCGGCGATGACTTCTTCCGGAGCGTTGACATAGGACTTGTCGGAAATCAGCTTGGCCACCAGCGGACGATTCTTCGGGTTGTCGATCCAGCGCGAAGCATCAAGTACTGCAGCAATCAGTGCACGCGCAGTGTTCGGGTTCTCCTGAACCCACTTGGCGGTAGTGCCCAGCACTTTTTCCGGGTGATCGGCCCAGACATCCTGCGAAGTCGCTACGGTAAAGCCGATATTGTCGGCGATGGCGCGTGCGTTCCACGGCTCACCAACGCAGTAGCCGTCCATGTTGCCGACGCGCATGTTGGCCACCATCTGGGGTGGCGGCACCACGATGTTCTTCACATCCTTGAGCGGATTCACGCCCTGCGATGCCAGCCAATAGTTCAGCCACATGGCGTGAGTGCCGGTCGGGAAGGTGTTGGCGAAGGTGTATTCGCGCGGATTGGCCTTGATGTGTTTGGCCAGCGACGGGCCATCTTTCACACCCTGATCAAGCAACTGGCGCGACAGCGTGATGCCCTGGCCATTGTTGCTTAGGTTCATCAGCACGGCCATGTCGTTCTTGATGCCGCCAATGCCGAGCTGCACACCGTAGATCAGTCCGTAGAGCACATGCGAGGCATCCAGTTCACCGTTGACCAGCTTGTCACGCACGCCGGCCCAGCTCGCTTCCTTGCTCGGAATGATCTCGATACCGTACTTCTTGTCGAAGCCCATGGCCGCTGCCACCACAATGGAGGCGCAGTCGGTGAGCGGAATGAAGCCGACCTTGACCTGAGTCTTCTCCGGCTTGTCGCTGCCGGCAGCCCACGCACCGCTAGACACACTCATACCCACGCCTCCTGCCAACGTTGCAGCGCCCAGAAAAGCACCCTGCTTGATGAAGTCCCGGCGATTGCTGACCAGGGTCTCGGCTACCTTGTTGCTGTCTTCACTCATGTCCGTACTCCGCGGTTGGGCCACTAAATGCGAATCAAAAAAAACGCCCGCACCGCTTTCGCGATACGGACGCCGTTGTCCGGAATGTCACTCGTTACCGAGCCACATCAGTCAAATTGTGACGGCAACGAGAGGGTATCGTTGCCGCTTGTACAGGCTTGAACTGCACATCAGAGCTAAAGCAGAAAGCGTGCCAACATTCTAAGAACTTACGCGGCGCCGCTCTCGCCGACCTTCGACAGCAGCGTGCGGGCGACCTGGCCGAGGCTCTCGCCACGCCCCATCGCCTTCTCGCGCAAGGCCTCGAAAGCCGCCTGCGGACTGCATTTGCGGCTTTCGCTGAGCCAGTCCTTGGCACGCTCGATATCGCGCCGATCACTCAAGGCCTGACGCAGACTGTCGACCTCATCACGCAAGGTGCGCTCGCGTGAGACCAGCACATCGAGTACGGGCAGCAGTGCAGCAAGATGCACCACATCGGCACCAAAACCGGTGTAGACCGCAAAGCCGGCACGGCTGACGCGCTGCGATAAACCCTGATCCAGACCCTGTCCGAGCAGTAACAGCGGGGTATCCAGACCAAAGGGGGCGTAGCAAAGCTGCTCCACGCTGTCACGCAGGGGGTCGGTGTAATCAACAAGCACCACATTGGGGCGCATGGCGGTCACTAATGCTTCGAGATGCATCAGGCGGGAGGCAGGCAGCGTTTCCACGGCGTGGCCGGCATCCAGCAGCAAGCGCCCGAGCGAGTCGGAGCGCGTTCCTGGTTCACCGAGCAAGAGCACACGCAACATGAGAAAAACCCGCAGCTAATTTGCGCAAGCCAAGCAATCGCTGTGCCATAGCCGATTTACCTGCATTAGAATGAGCAGTATCAACGTCCACCCAGTCCCGGATAATTCAGATGAATCGCCTGCTTGCCACCACCTTGATGTCCTCGCTGCTAATCAGCGCCCATGCCTACGCCTTTGTCGTGCCGAACCCGCCTACTCTGGAAAACAAGGCCTATGTAGTTATGGATGCCGACTCTGGTCGCGTCCTCGCCGCCAGCAATCCGGATCAGCCGCTGGAGCCAGCCTCGCTGACCAAGATGATGACCAGCTACATCGTCGAGCATGCGCTGCAGAGCAATCGCCTGAAGGAAACCGACCCCGTTCTGGTCAGCGAGCACGCCTGGTGCCGTGGCACCAGTGCCGAATCCTGCATGTATCTGCCGCTGAATGGCTCGGCAACAGTCATCGACATGCTGCGTGGCGTCATCATTCAGTCCGGCAACGATGCCTCGAAGGCGCTGGCAGAACACATTGGCGGCTCCGAGCCGGCCTTTGCCGAAATCATGAATGCCGAAGCCAAGCGTCTCGGCATGAAAAACACCAACTTCATGAACGCCACCGGCCTGCCTGACCCGGCACATGTCACCACCGCGCGCGACATGGCGATTCTGGCTCAGGCCATCATTCGCGATAACCCGAAGTACTACCCGATCTATTCGGAAAAGGAATTCACCTACAACAACATCAAGCAGGGCAATCGTAATGCCCTGCTTTATACCGACCCTAGCGTTGACGGCCTGAAGACCGGCCATACCGACGCGGCCGGCTTCTGCCTCGTGGCCTCCAGCAAGCGTGGCAACATGCGCCTGATCACCGCTGTTATGGGTACCGGCAGCATGCAGGCTCGCGCCGACCAAACGCGTGCGTTGTTCAGCTGGGGCTTCAGCAGCTACGAAACCATCAAGCCGCTAACCGCGGGCAAAGTGCTAGGCCAGGCCCAGGTCTGGTTCGGCACCGAAGACCAGGTCAAGGCCGGCCTCGATCGCGATCTGTCCATCACGCTGCCACGCGGTCAGAAGGACAAGGTTCAGGCCGTGACTCGTCTGATGCCGGATCTGGAAGCGCCCATCGCCAAGGGTCAGAAAGTCGGTGAAGTCGTGGTCACGCTCGATGGCAAGACCATTGCCACACAGCCCGTGGTCGCCATGGAAGCCGTGGAAGAAACCAACTTCGTGGTGCGTCTCTGGCACCATCTGAAGCGTTTCCTGAGCAATCTGTTCTAAGCGAGAGGCCGATCATGGAGCGCAAGCCAACCGATATTCTGTATGAGGAACTCTGGCAGTTCCCCATGGACTATCCGCTCACGGTCATGGGTGAAAGCCGCTTCCCGATGGCGCAAATCGTCGCCGACATCATTTGTCGCCATGCGCCTGATTTTGATCCGGCCAGCCTCGATATCGTGCCGTCGTCCAAGGGCACCTATGTGTCGGTGCGCGCCCTTTTCCGAGTCGAGCGCAAGGAGCAGATCAACGGTCTCTACGCTGATCTTGCCGCCGAACCGATGATCAAGAAGGTGCTCTGATGTTGAAGAGCGGGCTGGCCGGCGTGTTGCCCGCGCTGCAGGTGAGCTGGCTGGGTCGGCGCGATTACGAGCCGACCTGGCAGGCCATGCAGGCGCTGACGCAAACGCGCGATGCCGCCACGCCAGACCAGCTCTGGCTGCTCGATCACCCTCCAGTTTACACCCAGGGCCAGGCCGGCAAGCCCGAACATCTGCTGCTCACCGGCGACATCCCCGTGGTGCAATCGGATCGCGGCGGCCAGGTCACCTATCACGGCCCCGGCCAGCTCGTCGGCTATTTGCTGATCGATATCGACCGCCTCAGTCTAAGCACACGCGCCTTCGTCGAAGCGGTGGAAGATGCTCTCGCGGCTGCCGTGCGCAGCTTCGGCATCAACGCCGTGGCCAATCGCGACGCCCACGGCGTCTATGTCGATGGCCGCAAGATCGCCTCCATCGGCATGCGCATCCGCCGAGGCTGCAGCTATCACGGCTTCTCGCTGAATGTGGACATGGATCTGGCACCGTTTCGCGGCATCAACCCTTGCGGCTATGCCGGCCTTGACATGTGCCAGCTGCGCGACTTCGTGCCCAATCGCGTCAGCCTCATGAGCGAAGCCCGTGCTGCTGTCATTGGTGGCCTGCAGCAATACCTGCCACAACTCGACCTTGGTCTAAGTTCCCGCGCCTAGACGCTGCCAGCGCCTTGCACCATAGTCGCAGGCAAGAAGTCACAGGCCGCCGCCCTGGAGTCAGGCATGCCACACTGGCTGCTACCGGTCATCTCGCTGCTCTACATCAGCCTGCTCTTTGCAGTTGCCTACTGGGGCGACAAGTACAGCCCGCGCCTGTCATCGGCCCAGAAAAACCTGCTGTACAGCCTGACGCTAGCGGTCTATTGCACCTCGTGGACATTCTACGGCGCGGTCGGCGCCACGGTCACCGGCGGCTGGTCTTACCTGCCCATCTATCTCGGCCCGTTCCTGTTCATTGTCTTCGGGCGCTCGCTGCTGGAGCGCATGGTGCTGATCAGCAAAGCACGCTCCATCACCAGCATTGCCGACTTCATTGCTGCCCGTTACGGCAAGGCCCAGACCTTGGCCGCGATGGTCACGGTGGTCGCCATCATCGGTGCCCTGCCCTATATCGCGCTGCAATTGCGCGCCGTCGCCATGAGTGTCGATGTACTCAGTGCCGCCGGTCTCGGCACCGCCTTCCCGACTGCCGATACCGCGCTCTGGACCAGCCTGCTGCTGGCCCTGCTGGCCATGCTCTTCGGCACTCGCCAGATCGATGCCACCGAGCATCATCAGGGCCTGATGTTCGCAGTCGCGCTGGAGTCACTGGTCAAGCTGATCGCCCTGCTGGCCGTAGCCGGCTTTGCCTGGAACGGTCTGCAAACCCTGCCGGCAGGCTGGCAGAACGACATCCGCCTCGATCATCTACTGCGCCCAAACACCCTGCCCACCGGCTTCATGGCGCAGCTGCTGCTCGCCTTTCTCGCCATGATGTGCCTGCCACGCCAGTTCCATGTTGCGGTGGTGGAGTGCCACGATGTGCGTCAGGTGCGGCAAGCACCGATCTGGTTCGGCCTGTATCTGATACTAATTGCTGTTGCCGTGCTGCCGATTGCCAGCATGACGCTGCTCGACCCGCGCCTAGCTGGCATCCACCCTGATACCGCCGTGCTCGCCCTGCCGCTCAGGCTCGGCGCAGAGCCGCTGGCCATGCTCGCCTTCATCGGCGGATTTTCGGCGGCGGCCGGCATGGTCATCGTCGCTTCAGTAGCCTTGTCCACGATGATCTGCAACGACCTCGTGGTGCCGCTGCTGCTGCGCTTCGGCCGCTTCGGCCAACAGCCCATGCCCAGCCTGCTGCTGTGGATACGGCGCTGCGCCATCCTATCACTGGCTTTGCTCGGCTATGGCTACTACCGCCTGCTCACCGAATTCTCACAGCTGGCCTCAGTCGGCCTTCTCGCCTTCTCGGCCGTCGCCCAGTTTGCACCGGCACTGATCGGCGGCCTGTTCTGGCGTGGTGGCTCGCGCCAGGGCGTCATGGCTGGCCTCGTTACCGGCTTTGCCATCTGGCTGTACACGCTGATGCTACCGGCGCTGCTGCCGGCACTAGGCTTCGACAGCAATTGGCTACGCCACGGTCTGTTCGGCCTTGAATGGCTGAAACCGCAAGCCCTTTTCGGCCTCACCGGCTGGGATGCGCTGACCCATGGCGTGTTCTGGTCACTGCTGATCAATATCGCCCTGTTCGTGCTGATCTCGCTGCGCTTCCGGCCCGGCATCAGCGAGCAGCTGGAAGCCACGCCGTTTCTCGACCCCTATGCCAGCGAAGCGGAAAACCTGCATAGCGCCGAGTGGCATCGCCTGCCCTTGAGCGAGCTGCACGCCCTTGTCGCACGCATCCTCGGTGACGACGCCACTCAGCAGGCCTTCGAGCAATTCGCCCGAGGCCGCATGCAGCACCTCGACCTGCGTCGTCCAGCTAGTCGTGGCTGGGTGCAGTTCTCCGAACGCCTGCTTGCCGGAGCAATGGGCACTTCCTCGGCGCGCGCTCTGCTGACTACGGTGCTGCGCGGCTCCGGCCTGGAAATTGGCCAAGTCGTGGCCCTGCTCGATCAAAGCTCGCAGCTGCAGCGTTTCAATCGCGGTGTGCTCAGCACCATGATGGAACACATCGAGCAAGGCATCAGCGTGATCGATGCCGATATGAAGATGGTGGCCTGGAACAGTCGCTATCTGGAGTTGTTCGAGTACCCGGAAGGCATGGTCTACGCTGGCTGCCCGGTCGCCGACCTGATTCGCTACAACGCCGAACGCGGCGAATGCGGTCCCGGCGATGTCGACGCCCATGTCGCCAAGCGCATCGGCTACATGCGCCAGGGCAGTCCACATGTCTTCGAGCGCAAGCGTGCCGATGGCAAGGTGCTAGAGCTGCGCGGCCGGCCCATCCCCGGTGGCGGCTTTGTCACCACCTTTGCCGATGTCACCCACTTCAAGCAGACCGAGCGCACCCTCGCCAACGCCAAGGAAGCTCTGGAGATACGCGTCGCCCAGCGCACCGCCGAGCTCGAAACCGCACTGCAGGCACAGCAAGAGGCCAAACTCCAGGCCGAGCAAGCGAACCAATCGAAGACGCATTTTCTCGCCGCCGCCAGTCACGACCTGCTGCAGCCCATGAACGCCGCCCGCCTGTTCTCCTCGGCACTGAGTCAGCACCCCGATCTTAGTGGCGATGCCCATCAGCTCGCCCGCCAGGTCGACAGCTCCCTGCGCGGCGCCGAAGAGCTGCTCTCTGCCCTGCTCGATATTTCCCGCTTAGATGCCGGCGCACTGAATCCGCACTTGGAACCCATAGCGCTCAGCGACATGCTGCGTGAGCTAACAGAGCAGGTACGCCCGGTGGCTGAGCAGCGCCATTTGCAACTGCGCCTGCACCTGCCGAAAGCGGCGGTGTGGATAAGCAGCGACAGGCAATGGCTGCGGCGCATCCTGCAAAACCTGATCAACAACGCGCTGCGCTATACCCGTGAGGGCGGCGTGCTCATCGGCCTGCGCCGCGAAGGCAACGACTGGCGCATCGAAGTCCGCGACACCGGCCCCGGCATTCCGGCCGGCAAGCAGGCGCAGATTTTTCAGGAATTCCAGCGCGGCGGCGAGGCATCGCCTTGGGGTGAGAAAGGCATGGGGCTGGGGCTGGCCATTGTCGATCGCATGGCGCGCCTGCTGCAGCATCCGCTCGCGGTCAGTTCGGTGCCCGGTCGCGGCGCCTGCTTTACGGTGATCGTACCGAACTGCACAGCACAAGCCGCTACGCCGCAGACCCATGAAGCCGGTACGGCACACGATGGCAACTTGCAAGGCCTGCGCGTGCTCTGCATCGACAACGAGCCCGATATTCTGGCCGGCATGCAGGCGCTGCTCAGTCGCTGGGGCTGCACCGTCTTCACCAGTGGCGATGGCGTCAGCGCACGACAGTTGCTGGCAGAAAAAGACCCGCAAGTGGTGCTGGCCGATTATCATCTCGCCAACAATGAAGATGGCTTGCTGCTATTGCGCGAACTCAGTGCTGGCCGCGCCGGTGCGCTGGTCACAGCCGACCATACCGACGAAGTCGCCAGCCAGGTTCGCAGCGCTGGCCTTGGCCTGCTGCGCAAGCCCATCAAACCTGCCGCCTTGCGCGCCTTCCTGAGTGCGCAAACGCGCTAACGCTCCGGAGTGTGCTGGGCATGAGTGAAAAAATTGCCGTCATTGGCAGTGGCATGGCTGGCTTGGCTGCGGCACGGCTGGCGCATCTCGCCGGCCATCGCGTGACGGTCTTTGAGGCGCATCAACAGCGTGGCATGGACGCCCACAGTCTGCATATTCACGGCGGCCTGGTCGATGTGCCCTTGCGCGTGATGAGCCCGCTGGCCTGGCACAGCGTGCTCACGCTGGCCGAGCAGATCGGTGTCAGCAGCTTCCCCGTGGACACCTACACCTCATGCAGCTGGAGCGACCAAAGCACCTGGTTTCGCAGCAGCCGCCTGCCGTTCGTGAATCTGCCTTGGGTCGGTTCCTGGCGACATCTCAATCTAAAAACACTGACGCTGGCACAAGGCCTGCGGCAATTACGCGCCGCCACAGCGCGCCTGCGCAACAGCCCGCAAGACACACGCCTGTTGGCTGAGTTTCTCGCCGATGAGCAGTTTCAGTCGCTGTTTTGGCGCGGCCTGATGCTGCCCATTTTGACCACGATCTGCACCTGCCGCGAATCGCACCTGATGGCTTGGCCGGCCCGCGACCTGATGCTACTGGTCGACACCATCCTGCATGGCAGCACCCTGCGCCGACTCACTGGCGGTACACCGGCACTGGTCGCCGGGCTCGCACAGGGTCTGAACTTCGTCAGCGGCAGCCCGGTGCTTGCGGTAACGCGTGATGACGCAGCGCCACAGCCACTGCGTGTGCAAAATGCACGCGGTGACAGCGATGATTTCGATCGCGTCATTGTCGCCACACAAGCCAACCAGCTCGACTTCCTCAACGCCGCCGACTACCCCCGCGAGCGCGCCCTGCTGCAAGGCATCCGCTTCGATCATGGCGAGCTTTGGGTACACAGCGACACGCGCTTTTTACCGCGCCGGCGGAGCGAATGGAGCGCGCTCAATTTCCAGATGGACAGGGATTTGAAAGAGCCCATGTTCACTGTCCTAGTCAATGCCGTGGAACCCAGCCTGCGCAACACACCACCGGTTCTACAGACCTGGAACCCGGTGTTTGAGCCCGCGCCGGAGCAGGTCATTGCGCGCGTACCACTGGCGCGTGCGGTTGTGCATGCCGGCACCCGCAGTGTGCAAACTGCGCTGGCCGAACTGCATGCCGAGCCTGATCGTCGCGTGTTTTTCTGCGGCTCCTGGGCCTACCCCGGCGTGCCGCTACTGGAGTCAGCAGTGCGTTCGGCGCAGGCCGTCGCGGCTGCGCTGCCCGCCACTCGGCAGCACTCATTTTGACCACCCACTCATGACCACCAGCGATGCCGCTTTCGCGATTGCACACCCGCTGCTGGATGCCGCCATGCCATCGCCAGCGTGGACCAATCTCGGCTGCTGGCAACGCCGCGATGGCACACCAATAACGCATTACGCCGACGCCGCCAAACAGCTCGCCGCGCGCGTTGGCGAAGCCGCCATCAGCGCGACCGGTCAATGCGTGGCGGACCTAGGCTGCGGCCACGGCGCAAGCCTGCTGCTCTGGCAGCACCGGTTTGCAGCGGCGTGTGTGATTGGCATCGAGCTGCAAGCGGCTTGCGTGACAGGCTGGCAACAACACGCCCGCGACGGCATCTCGCTGCATCAGGGGCGTTTTGATCAGCTACCGCTATCAGCCACCATCGCCGCCTCGCTGCCGACTGGCGGGGCCGATGCCGTAGTTTGTGTCGATGCCGTAGTTTGTGTCGATGCCGCGTACCACGCCGACTCGCTGGGCGCTTTCGCGGCGGTGGCGCAGAAGCTGTTGCGCCCACAGGGCCGATTCGCCTTTACCACCGTGCTACGGCCGGCACGCAGCAGCCTGGGCGGTCAGATCAAGCAGCGACTGCTAATGCGCCTCAGCGGCATCCCCGCAGCGAGTTTTGTCAGCGCCGAGGAGCTGGAGCGCACGCTCGCGCGACTGGGGTTTGACGGCATTCGCATTGAGTATCTGGATAGTGAGGTTTTGCAGGGATTTGCGGACTTCGTCGCACGGCGGGCTGGTGAGCTGCCAATGTCTCAACGGCGTTCGCTGGCTTGGCTGAAAATTGCTGCTACCGGTGCGATGTGCCAGCACTGGTTCGGGCGGCAAGAGCTGCGGTATGTACTGGTCAGCGCCACGCGAACAGGCTGACTCAATCCTCTTCCACCACATCCACAATACGCATGCTCGGGTCGAGCTGCAGCCTAGCCGCCGCCACCACCGCCTGCGTGCGATTCGACGCCCCGAGCTTCTTCAGGATCGCCGTCATGTGCGCCTTGATGGTGGCTTCCGAAACATTCAGCTCATAGGCGATCTGCTTGTTGAGCAAGCCATCAGCCAACATCATGAGCACGCGAAACTGCTGCGGTGTGAGGTCACGGATACGCTGGGCAATATCGACTTCGTCGGGCGCCAGATGCGTCTGCTGCGCACCGGCAGCCGACGCTGGCAACCAAACATCGCCATCCAAAACGGCCGAGATGGCCTGCGCCATGTCGTCCAGCGAGGATGACTTCGGAATGTAGCCGCTGGCACCGTGGGCGATAGCACGCCGCATCACGCTCGGCTCTTCGTTGCCGGACACCACAATCACGGGCAGCGCCGGGTAGCGTGCCCGCACATGCACCAGCCCGGAGAAGCCGGAGCTGCCGGGCATGTGCAGATCAAGCAGTAGCAAGTCCGGCTCGGCTGTTCTCTCTAGGTGCGTCTGCTCCAGCTGCGTCTGTAAGCTGGCCGTGGAGTCGGCTTCGATCAGCACGGCATTTGGAAACAGCCCGGCCACCGTGCGCTTCAGGGCATCGCGGAACAGCGGATGATCATCGGCAATAACGAACTTCATGACCTGCTCCTGCGCAGAGATGTCGCTCAGCCAGCCTTGCGAGCGGCAATGAGGCTCTCGACCACCGCCGGATCGGCCAGCGTCGAAATATCCCCTAGGCCGTCAAACTCATTGGCGGCAATCTTGCGCAAAATGCGGCGCATGATCTTGCCTGAGCGCGTCTTTGGCAGGCCCGGTGCCCACTGGATCATGTCCGGCGCAGCAATCGGCCCGATCTCTGTGCGCACATGTGCTACCAAAGCCTTGCGCAGCTCCTCGCTGGGCTCCGAGCCGGCCTGCAGCGTGACATAGGCATAGATGCCCTGCCCCTTAATGTCGTGCGGGAAGCCAACCACGGCGGCCTCGGCAATGGACGGGTGCGACACCAGTGCACTCTCGACTTCCGCCGTGCCCATGCGATGCCCGGAAACATTGATCACATCATCGACACGACCAGTGATCCAGTAGTAGCCGTCGTCATCGCGCTTAGCGCCATCGCCAGTGGTGTAAACACCGGCAAAGGTCTTGAAATAGGTGTCGATGAAGCGCTGGTGGTCGCCATAGATCGAGCGCATCTGGCCAGGCCAGGAATCGAGAATGACCAGGTTACCTTCGCAGACGCCATCCAGCACCCGACCTTCGTTATCGACAATGGCCGGGCGCACACCAAAATAGGGTAGCGTCGCCGAACCCGGTTTCAGAGCCGTCGCGCCTGGCAGCGGCGAGATCAGCACGCCGCCGGTTTCGGTTTGCCACCAGGTATCCACGATCGGGCAGCGGCCATCGCCAACCACGCGGTGATACCACTCCCAGGCCTCAGGGTTGATCGGCTCACCGACCGAGCCGAGCAGACGCAAACTCTTGCGCGAAGTCGCCAGCATTGGTGCATCACCCTCACGCATGATGGCGCGGATAGCGGTTGGTGCCGTGTAGAGAATGGTCACGCCATGCTTGTCGATGACCTGGCCGAAACGGCTCCAGTCCGGGTATTGCGGCACGCCTTCGAACATTACTGTGGTGGCGCCATTGGCGAGCGGGCCGTAGAGCGAATAGCTGTGGCCGGTGACCCAACCAACATCGGCCGTGCACCAATACACATCATCTTCACGCAGATCGAAGACATTGGCGTGGGTGCTAGCGGCATAGACCAAATACCCCGCCGTGGTGTGCAACACGCCCTTGGGCTTGCCGGTCGAGCCCGAGGTATAAAGAATGAATAGCGGATCTTCGGCATTCATGACCTCGGCCGGGCAGTCGGCATTCATGCCGGCCATGAGGTCGTGATACCAATGATCGCGACCCGCCTCCCAGTTCACCGAGCTGCCGGTGCGACGCACCACGATCACGGTCTTCACACCAGAACCGGCCGGCGTACGAATGGCGTTATCAACATTGGCCTTCATGGGCACTGCACGACCACCACGCAAACCTTCATCGGCCGTAATTACAATCGTGGATTGGCAGTCTTCAATGCGACCCGCCAGTGAGTCGGGCGAGAAACCGCCGAACACCACCGAATGCACCGCTCCGATGCGAGTGCAGGCGAGCATGGCCACGGCCGCTTCCGGAATCATCGGCATATAAATCGTGACGCGATCGCCCTTTTTCACGCCCCTAGCTTTCAGCACGCCGGCAAAGCGGCAGACCTCATCATGCAGCTCGCGATAGCTGATGTACCGACTCTCGGCCGGACTGTCACCCTCCCAAATAATAGCGGTCTTGCCGGCGCGATCCTTGAGGTGGCGATCTAGGCAATTGGCCGAAACATTGAGGGCGCCATCGGCATACCAGCGAATGCGAAAGTCCTCGGCGTTATAAGACACATCCTTGGCCTGCGTGAACGGCTGCATCCAGTCCAAGATCGTAGCCTCTTCCGCCCAGAAGGCTTCAGGGTCGGTGACAGACTGCTGATAACGGCGTTCGTAATCGGCAATGGAGTTGCGTGCGCCTTTGTAATGTGCCGGAACGGCGTATGTCTTGACTTCGCTCATGAAGGGCTCCTGCGGCAATCAGTCATTGGATAGTGCGAGTATGTGCCGGCTTTATGCACTTGCGCATTAACCTTTGGTCGCAACAGCAGGCTTGGTATGCACTCGCGCAAGGTCTTAGAGACTAAGGGCTAATGGTGCCTAACACCACTACCTCGCTATACCGCTACTACGCCATTAGCGCTGGAGAATAAAAATCATGAACCGCATTGCACAACTCATTCGCCTCACCCCACTAGCCCTGGCTATGCTTCCCCTGAACAGCTGGGCCGATACCGCCAGCGACATCGCCGAACTCAAGGCACGCCTGGCACAACTCGAGCAGCAAGTGCAGGAAGCCGCTGCAAAGCCGACCCTCGGCGCTGCGCCCACAACCGCAAGCAGTACCGGCCTGCAAGTCAGTGATACCAAATTCGGCTTCAAGGGCTATGTAAAGCTTGATGCCATCTCTTCGCAATTTTCCGAGGGCGAAGTCGGCCGTACCGTCGGCCGGGACTTCTATGTGCCCAACCAGATTCCGGTCTTTGGCGGCGCCGGCGCCACCGCCCTAGCCAACGGCAAGTCGCGTAATTTCTTTGACCTGCATGCCAAGCAAACACGCTTCATCGTCACCACGGAAACGACAACCGGCGGTGAAAACACCCTGAAAGGCCATCTCGAGATGGACTTCCTCAGCTCGGCGCAAGGTGACGAACGCGTCAGCAATGGCTACAGCCCCGAGTTGCGTCAGGCCTTTTTCACCTATGGAAAGTGGATGGCCGGTCAAGCGTGGACGACTTTTCAGGACTTAGGTGCACTACCGGAAACCGCCGATTTTGTGGGCTCGTCGGATGGTTCCGTGTTCGGCCGTCAGCCTCAGGTGCGCTACACCACGGGGCCGTGGCAGTTCTCACTGGAAAACAGCCAGACTGTCGTGGGCGGCACAGGAGGCGGCACAGCGGCTCCCGTCGAGTCCAATGACAATGTCGTGCCCGACCTCGTGGCACGCTATACCCGCAAAGGCGATTTCGGCCATGTTTCGATGGCAGGCTTGGCTCGTCAACTAAAAGCCAAGAACCCCAGTGGCGCCGTCAATATCGGCGACAGCAAGACCGGCTACGGCATTACCGTATCCGGCAAGATCAAGGTCGGCCGCCAAGATGACATTCGCTTCATGCTCACCCATGGCTCCGGCATCGGCCGCTACATGGCGCTGAACACCAGCAATGACGCCACACTGACCGCGGCCACCGGCGAGCTCGAACTGATCGATATCACCGCCGGCTACATGACTTATCGCCATGTCTGGACCGACAAGCTGCGCAGCAACGTCCAACTTTCGGCATTCTCAGCCAGAAATCCCAACGCTATTACCGCCGATGCCACAAAAAAGGTGGCCTCAGGCTTGGTCAATTTGATGTATGCGGTAAACCCAAAGCTGGATGTGGGCGTAGAAGGTCTACATGCCACTCGTGAAGTTGAAGGCGGCGCAGAAGGTGACATGAATCGTCTGCACTTCACTGCACGCTACAACTTCTGAGATCGGCAACGAATCACGCACCTGAACGGTGCCAGTAACACAGCTTTGCCCCGGACATCCGGGGCATTTTTTTATCTCCCCAAAAGCAGTTGCAGCGCGTTACAAATCCATAACGCATGAACTATCGCAGTCAAGCCGCCAGTAGCCTATGTTGAAATCAACTTATCGCAAAGGGTGCCACCAAAATGTCTGCCTGGCGTAAGCAAGCGCTTAATCGTCTCAGTACTCTCGATGCGCTCAGTGATGGCATGTCAGCCAGCCCGTTGCCGCAGTTCGGCACACGCGGCAATGTCGCACGCATCAATCATCTGCGGCTAGCCAACGTCAATGCCGAGGTCAAGCCACAGCTTGATCAGCCGCTGTACTCGACTCACGGCTCGGCCCTGCTGGGGGCATGGTGGGCTCTCTGGGGCCTGCTCGGCTTCGCCATGATCGCGCAAGGTGGCGGCGGGGGCTGGATGGCCTTCAGCCTGTTCGGTCTTCTCGCCATGCTGCGTCAAAGCAGCAACTTGGTCGTCATTTCGAATCAAACGCTACTGCTGCGTGACGGTATCGCCGGCGGCCGTACCCGTGTTTACGCCTGCGCCAGCATCGCCGATGTCTGGGCGCATCAATCACTGCTCGGACGCTGGCTGGATTATGGCCGCATCGGCCTCCGATCAGAGCAGGGCGCGGTGATCTGGAGCCCGGTCGTCACCCGCCCCTACGACGCTAAGAATGCGATTGTCATGGCCGTTACCGGACGCCGACCAGTCGGCATCCCGCCACACTTGCAAGCACCGCTCACCGGCATCTGACACGAAAGCACTACTCCGCCACAATAGCTTGCCGTGGCGGGCGAATATGACCATGATTCCTGCATAACAATAAAAACAGGATTAACCATGAACGGTGTTTTCATTACTCTATTTCTCCCAGCCTCGCTCTTCATCATCATGTTCAGCCTTGGGCTGGCCCTCACGATCGCCGACTTTCGTCGCGTCGTGCTGTTTCCGCGCGGCATCACCATAGGCCTGCTCAACCTGCTGCTGATTTCGCCACTATTGGCCTTTACGCTGGCCGTGGTCTTCAAGCTGCCACCCGAACTCGCCGTCGGCATGGTGCTGCTCGGCGCATCGCCCGGCGGCACCACGGCCAACATGCTGACTCACTTGGCGCGTGGCGACACGGCCCTGTCCATCACCATGACCGCGATCAGCAGTGTGGCTGCCGTGGTCATGACGCCGCTGATTCTTAGCCTGGCCAGCGCTCACTTCCTGAGCGGCGAGCTGGCCTTGCAGCTCGACATGAGCGGCATCGTGGTGAAGGTCCTGATCATCACGCTGATTCCGCTCAGTTTAGGCATGCTGGTGCGCGCGCAGGCCGAAACTTGGGCCGTGCGCAACGAGCCGCTGGCGAAGAAGATCGCGATGGTGTTTTTCGTGCTTGTGGTTGCTGCCGCCCTGTGGAGCGAACGCGCGCACATTGGTGACAACCTCGCCGTGGTCGGCGCTGCCGTGCTCAGCCTGAATGTGCTGGCGATGACCATCAGTTATTTAATGTCCACACTGGCTGGCCTAAATGGCCGCCAGGCCACGGCCGTGAGCATCGAGCTCGGCGTGCACAACACCACGCTGGCGATGGCCGTTGGCGCCATGGTCTCACCGACCATGGTGATTCCGGCTGCCGTCTATGGGGTGTTCATGTTCTTCACCGCCGGCGCCTTTGCGCGCTGGATGCACCAGCGCAACGCCGATCCGGCCTGAGTCTCAACCCTGTCGCATGAGCCGCTTAAAATAAGCGGTTCATGCCGTTAAGCGCGGCCACGCGATAAGCCTCGGCCATGGTCGGATAGTTAAAGGTGGTGTTGGCAAAGTAGTCGATGGAATTGCCCGGCTGATTCATCACCGCCTGACCGATATGCACAATCTCGGCAGCATTATTGCCGAAGCAGTGAATGCCCAGAATTTCACGCGTATCGCGGTGAAAAAGAATCTTCAGCATGCCCACCACATCACCAGAAATTTGCGCACGCGCCAGATGCCGAAAGAACGACTGGCCGACTTCGTAAGGCACCTTGGCATCGGTGAGCTGCTTCTCGGTCTTGCCTAAGCAAGAAATCTCCGGGATGGTGTAGATGCCGGTCGGCACATCGTCTACATGCGGCACATCTTGGCTGCCGGTGATATGCGCGGCGGCGCAGCGACCCTGGTCGTAAGCGGCGGAGGCCAGCGCGGGCGGGCCGATGACATCGCCGACGGCAAACACCGCAGGATTGGCCGTGCGATATTGCTCATCCACCGCAATCTGGCCGCGACTATTGGCCTGCAGACCGACAGACTCTAGTGCTAGCTGCTCGGTATTGCCGGCGCGGCCGTTGCACCAGAGGATGGCATCGGCCTTGATCTTCTTGCCGGATTTCAGATGCAGCACCACATTGTCGGCATTGGTCTCGACACGCTCGTACTCTTCCTTATTGCGAATCAGCACACCCAAATCACGTAAATAGTGCGAAAGCGCATCGGCAATTTCGTCATCGAGATAAGACAGCAACTGCGGCTGCGTATTGACCAGATCGACCTTATAGCCGAGGCCAACAAAGATCGACGCATACTCGCAGCCGATGACACCGGCACCGTAAATGATCAGCTTGCTGACCGGGTAATCCAGCTTCAGGATCTTGTCGCTGTCGAACACGCGCGGATGATTGAAGTCGACATCATGCGGTTGGTAGGGCCGGCTACCGGTGGCAATCACAGCGTGCTCGAAACCAATGCGCTCGGTGATACCCTCGGGCGTCAGCACCGAAATCAGGTTGGGCTCCTCGAAGCGTGCCTTGCCGAAATAGAGATCAACATCATTGCGCTCGAAGAAGCGGTGATGCGTGCTGACCTGAGTTTCGATGACCTTGTGCGCCCGCGCCAGCACCTGTGACAACGGCAGACTGCGGATGTCGGCCATGCGTGAGAGCAAGGGGTCACGGCGAAAGCGCATGAGGTTGTAGACGGTCTGGCGCAGAGCTTTGGATGGGATGGTGCCGACATGGGCACAGTTGCCGCCAACCTCACCGAGCTGGTCGATGACCGCTACTCGCCGCCCCTCTTTGACCAGCTTCATGGCCGCGCCTTCACCGGCAGGGCCGGCCCCAATCACCACTGCATCGTACCGCGTTGCCATTACTCGCTCTCCACTAATCAAAGCATCCTTTTCAAGGCCTCTAGCCTACTGGATTTTCCGGCGAATCGACCATTAGCGTTTGGCCTTAAGCAGACAGGTTGCGCTACACTTCGACCGATAAATGAGGTCCGTCATGAGCGAACAGAGCAATTCATCCCCGGTGGCTATTCACCCTGCTGCCCGTCCGGCCCCCATCGAGGCCGGCGTGAAGCTGCGCGGTGCCGAGAAAATGGCGCGCATTCCGGTGAAGATCATCCCCACCGAAGAGTACCCGCGCAAACCGGACTGGATTCGCGTGCGCGTGAAAAACCCGGGCGAAGTCAGCCGCATCAAAGGTCTGCTGCGCGAGCAGAAATTGCATACCGTGTGCGAGGAAGCGGCCTGCCCCAACCTCGCCGAATGCTTCGGCGGCGGCACGGCCACCTTCATGATCATGGGCGACATCTGTACCCGTCGCTGCCCGTTCTGCGACGTTGCCCACGGTCGCCCAAACGCGCTCGATGCCGATGAGCCGCGCCATCTCGCCGAGACCGTGGCCAACCTCAAACTTAAGTACGTGGTAGTCACCTCGGTCGACCGCGATGACCTCAAGGACGGCGGCGCGCAGCACTTCGTCGACTGCATCACCGAAGTGCGCAAGCTCAACCCGACCACGAAAATGGAAATTCTGGTGCCGGACTTCCGCGGCCGCATGGACATCGCTCTGCGCCTGATCAGCGAATGCCCGCCAGATGTCTTCAACCACAACATCGAAACCGTACCGCGCCTTTACAAGGCCATCCGCCCAGGCTCCGACTACCAGCACTCGCTGCAGCTGCTGCAGCGCTTCAAGCAAGAGCGGCCAGACATCGCCACCAAGTGCGGCCTCATGGTAGGCATCGGCGAGACGGAAGAAGAAGTGATGGCCCTGCTTGATGACCTGAAGGCGCACGATGTCGATCTCGTCACCATCGGCCAGTACCTGCAACCATCGAAGACGCATGCGCCGGTCGACCGCTTCGTGCATCCCGATGAGTTCGCGCGCTACGCCGCGTATGGTCGCCAGCTCGGCTTCCGCAACATCGCCAGTGGCCCGATGGTGCGCTCCTCGTATCACGCCGATCTGCAATTTGCTGGCGTGGATGTCGTCAACTACGGACTGAAGAGCTGATGACCATGACGGGGCGCGATCTGTTCAGCGCGCTCCGCGTGGCGCCAATCAGCGACATCGGCCCGGGCACAAATGCCAGTCGCATTGATATCGGCCCGACGGCCTGGCGCGCGAGTCAAGCACCGCTCAACGCGTCACGATGGCAGCGATGGCATTTTCGCCTCAGCCTTTGGCAACATTTCGGTAAGGCGAAATTCCTAGTGCAAGTAGGCAACAGTTATCACACCGCGACTGCTGTTCGGATTTACCATCAACCCGATCAGGGCAGCATGGATATTCTGCTGATGCAGACCAGCAATATCTGGCAATACTTGCTCGGGCGCTTGCAGCAGCAACTGGGCATGGCTAGCACTCCATGGCACAAGCGCCTGAATGGTCAAATAGTGGTCGTCTCACGCTACCCTGACACGCTCACTAACGCTTCGGTGCCAATGGTGGATGATCTTAGCTACTCACCCTGCCCCGAAGTACTGCTCGATAGCCAACACAGCCACCAGCTGCCGCTTATCATCAGTCTTTCCCGCTAAGCAATCAGGGCGCCGATTGCAAGGCCGCTTCAGCCGCCGCCAGCGTGGCACGAGTTTCGGGCCTGTCGAGCTGCTGCAAAGCACGCTGAGCCAAGGCTAGCGCAGGCTGTGGATGCCCACTGCGAATCAGCACGTCGGCGAGGTTATTGAGCAGCCACGGTGCTTCCGGCAACGCCAACAAGCCTTCCCGCAAGACCGCCTCGGCACTGGCCAGGCCCGCCTCCTGCTCGCTAACCTGCGCCAGTGCCAGCCACAGAGGAACTTCCTGCGGCCAGCGCTGCAAAGCCCGGCGCAATCCCGGCAAGGCAAATTTTGGGGCCGTTCTGGCCATGACCAACAACTGCTTGGTCACTGCTGGCGAGGATGCGGATGCCGGCCACTCGGCCTGCACCGGCAGCAGACGGATAGCCCAGCGCCCGCTGCGCGTCCAGGTGCGATCAAACACTGACCAGGTCAACACCAGACGCTGCTGCTCGCCGGAGCGCAGAATGACCTCGCCACGCGCAGCATCGACACCGATGACGACGGCGTAATGCCAGATCGGGTACCACGACAGACCATTATTCTGAAACACGATGACCGGGCTGCCGTCAGCCACGGCTTGCGCAACCGCACGCAAATCAGGTGCCAGCCGCTCGGGAATAAAACCGCGCAAGCGTGACTGCGCCAACAACTCATCGGCCAGGGTGCCTTCACGGCCAGGAATATAGAGTGATGGCGCAAGCTCATCGGGCGTAATGGGCAAGCCAAGATGCGTCATCACCATGGCTAGCGCCGCAGGGCCGCATTCATACTGGCGCTGGGCATAAAAGGGGACATTGCTGAGTTCTGCCGATTGCGGAGGCTGCACGCGTAGATCAAGCGCCTGCGGTGTCATGCAGGCGCTCAATAACAACGCCAGCAGCGCCGTCAGCAAGACACTGCCACGGCGCACGCTGGGCTTGCTCAACGGGAGCGAGTAAACGGGAAGACTTTAGTGAGACCAAGAAGGTCAGTCACCAGCAGCACCAAAAAGATGAAAACAACGGCACCAACGAAGCCATTACCGCCGACTGCGGTAGCATCGATCTTGCCAGCCAGACGCTGCACTTCTTCATCGGAGAGCGCCGCCACACGATCTACGGCTTGATCAGAGCTGACGCCAAAACGCGTCATTTGCGTGCGTACATCTTCTCGCTGCAGCCAGCTCACCACTTGCGCGCGCTGGCCTTCAACAGCGGCACTGTCATTGCTTGACAGCGCTGCTTCCGGGGTAATGGGGCCGGCCACGGCAACCACGCTCCATGTGCTGGTAGTCAGGATTAATACACTTGCTGTTGCTGCTCGAATGAACTTGTTCATTTTTTCAACTCCAGTGGATAGCGTATAAAACATACGCCCTTCTAGGCAGCAGCGTTGACTTATCTTCAGCCGCGCCGATCGGCGGCGAACGGGTTAGTACGACGCTCATGGCCTATCGTCGACATCGGCCCGTGTCCCGGCACGAACTGCATGTCATCGGGCAGGCTCCAAAGCTCGCGTTTGATGGCATCGATCAGCGTCTGATGATCGCCCATGGGAAAGTCGGTGCGGCCTATCGAGCCGGCAAACAGCACATCACCCACAAAGCTCACGCGCGATGCCTCGGAGATGAACACGACATGGCCCGGCGTGTGGCCGGGGCAATGCCGCACTTGTAGCGTCTCGGCACCGACACAAACCTCGTTACCCTGCTTCAGCCAGCGCGTCGGCGTGAATGGTCGCGAGGCTGGAAAGCGAAACATGCGCGATTGATCCGCGAGACGGTCGATCCAGAATTGATCATCAACATGCGGCCCCTCGATGGGCAAATGCAGGCGCTCGCTGAGTTCGGCGACGATGCCGGCATGGTCGATATGCGCATGCGTGACCAGCAGCTTGGTCAGCGTCAGGCCCTCCGCTTCCACCGCCGCCAGTAGCATCTCCAGATCACCACCGGCATCCACTAGCGCTGCTTCGCGTGTGCTGTCGCACCAGATCAGACTGCAGTTCTGCTCGAATTGGGTCACCGGCAAAATACGAAACCGCAGGGCCATGACTTACTCCGCAACCGGTGCAACGGGAGCGCTGATCTCCACGGCAGCCGGTGGCCGCAGCGCCGGCTTCAGGCGGATATACAACGTCTTGCGTACCTGCGCCACGACCTCGCCGGTGTCGCTAACCACATCAATCAACAGCACCGGGCGCGTCGATTTTCCGGACGCGGCATCAGCCCGAAATGCCTCGATTTGCTCGCGTGACAAGCGAAAGCGGGCATATACCGTGCCCCGGCCGGGCGCAACAAAATCGATCTGCGCCGCCTGATCCCAAATGATGTGATCCTTGCCCAGATGCTGCATGAGCATGAGCATGTAGAAGGGGTCGGTCATGCTGTACAGGCTGCCGCCGAAATGTGTGCCAACATAGTTGCGATTTCGCCGCGTCAGGCGCATGCGCACATCCAGCTCGGTGTAGTCGTCATTAATGCGCTCGATATGCACGCAAGCACCGAGGTAGGGAAAGTACAGGTTCATCATCCAACGAAAGACAGCCGGTTTCATCGCGCGGGACCTCAGGTATCATGCAATCGGAATTTTTATCGGGAGCAAACTTATCATGCCATCCATGGATGTCGTGTCTGAACTCGAAGTTTTCGAGGTCAATCATGCCGTGCAGAACACGGTGAAGGAAATTGCCACGCGCTTCGATTTTCGCGGCTCTGAGGTCAAGGTCGACTTCAGCGAAAAGAACAAAGAGATCAAGCTCAGCGCCGAGTCCGACTTTCAGATCGATCAGGTCCGCGAGATGCTGGAAGCGCATCTGATGAAGCGCAAGGTCGATTCGCAGGTGCTCGATCCGCAGAAAATCGAAGCCTCGGGCAAATACATGAACCAGCTCATCAAGCTCAAGGACGGCCTCGATTCCGATACCGCCAAGAAGGTTGTAAAGCTGCTGAAAGAGAACGGCTACAAGGTTCAGGCCAGCATCCAGGGCGACAAGGTTCGCGTTACCGACAAGAAGCGTGATGCCCTGCAAGATGTCATGGCCTTCCTGCGTCAGCAGACGCTGGGCCTACCGCTGCAGTTCAACAACTTCAAGGACTAAGGCTGCAAAGCCTCAAGCCTCAGGCTTGACCTGCCGCTGCGCTTGCCGATAAGCCAGCGGCGTCAGCCCGGTCCAGCGCCGAAACACCCGCGAAAAGTTCGAGCCATCCTGAAAGCCCAGGCTTTCGGCGATGGCCTTGACCGACAACTCGCTATCCGCCAATGCCTTTTGCGCCCGCCGCGCGCGCTCCTCGTCGAGCAATAGCTGATAGCTGCTGCCCTGCTGACTCAGACGCGCCCGCACGGTACGCACTGGCAGATGCAGTTGCACGGCCATCTCCGGCAATGATGGCAAGCTGCCCGGCTGTTGCGCCAGTGCCTTGCGCACCACATCCGTGAAAGCACCACGGGCCAGCAGCACATCCATGCGCGCATTGATTTCAGCGAGTACAGTGGCATGCGCAACGGCATCGGCCGTAGCAATCGGCCGATCCAGCAAATCCAGCGGAACGCTCAAGCCGTTGAAGCTGGCGTTGAAATGCACCCCGCCCCGGCAATGCGCCAACAGCTCGGCAACGAATGGCGGCGGCGGGCTAGACAGATACACCGACATGCGCTCGGCCTCTTCGCCAAGAATGCCCTCGCAGATATTGAATGCGGTCGCCAGCAACAGCGTCATCACGAATGCCTCGTCCATGGGCAAATCGTCGAACAGTTCCAGCACCAAAAAGACCTGATCACGGCGCGTGCTCTGATGCATCAGCACAAACGGCGCCACTGTGGCCATATATTCGTAATAGAGATCGATGACATCGTGCAGGGTCGCCGCCGTCAGCGTCGCCGTGCCGAGCAGGCCATGCGTGCTCGGCGGCAAGCACTGGGCATAACGCAACGCCAAATCAGGTGCACCGGTCAGCTGTTGCGCTTTCATGAAGAGTGCAAAAACATCCTGTAGCGGCACCGGCAACTCGGGCCGGGCAAGCTGCTCAGGCTCCAGCTGTGTCGCCTTCAGCAGCTCCGTCGGCGCAATCTGCCATTGCTGCTCGCAAAGGCGCAGCAGCTTCCTTGGGTAAGCCGCAATGGTGAACAGGCGCGGGGCGCTGGCAGGCATTAATCGTCATCTCCGGCGGGATCGCGAAAGCATAGCAGAGAGCCCGACTTGGCCCATGCGAGAAGTTGCGCCGTCAACAAAGTCAGTCACAAACGCTGTTTTCTCAGGCAAGCTGTCTGCACTTTGTCTAACCGAGTCAGCACCATGTTTGCCATTGAAAACAATCTCACCCGCCTGATGCGCCCGCTGGCCAAGCTGCCTAGCAATATGCGCGTGTCCACGCTCTCGTTCATTCTCGGCAAGGTCGTGCCGTATGTGGGCACCAGCGGCCTGCGCTACGAGGAAGTGACGCCGACGCGCGTGGTGGTGTCGATCCGCAATCGCCGCCCGGTGCAAAATCACATCAAGGGTGTGCACGCCGCAGCCATGGCTTTGCTCGCCGAAACCGCCACCGGTTTTGTCATCGGTGTGAATCTGAGCAATGACAAGCTACCGCTGATTAAGAGCCTGCATGTGGATTACAAGCGCCGCACCGTCGGTGATATGCGCGCCGTGGCATCGCTTACTGCCGAACAGGTGGCGATGATTCATGCAAGCCCCAAGGGTGAGCTGCTAGTGCCGGTTACCGTCACCGACGAATCTGGCGAAGAGCCGATTCAGTGCCAGATGCTTTGGGCCTGGGTCAGCAAGAAGTAATTTCAGTAGTGCGGCGGTGGTGGCTCATCGGCCTCTACCGCCTGATCTGACGGCTGCAGCGTCTTCATTTGCTGATAGAGCATGCGCATTTGCGCCTGCAATAAATCGATCTGCTGCTGTTGCTGTGCCACCGAATGATTCAGCGCCTCCAGCAGGTCATCCTGGAAGGCCAATTTCACTTCCAAATCGTTAATTCGCGCATCCATCACTGCATTTCGCCTTTGACTTGCCAATAGGCGTAATTGTACGGCTTATGAGCAGCCGAGGTTTGCTAGAATGCGCGCCTCTCTTTTGCAGCACTTCGGCGTACTCCATGGCTTTGCTTTCCCTGCGTGATGTTTCTGTGGCCTTCGGTGGCCCGCACCTGCTCAACAAGGCTGCCTTCAGTCTGGAGCGTGGCGAGCGTGTTTGCGTCATTGGTCGCAATGGCGAAGGCAAGTCGACCCTGTTCAAGGTCATCGCCGGCGAAATTATGCCCGATGGCGGCGAGCTGGTGCGCCAGCAGGGTCTGCGCATTGCCACCATGATGCAGGAAGTGCCGCGCGACTGGACCGGCACTGTTGAAGACATCGTTGCAGGCGGCCTGCAAGAGCATCCCGACATGGTCGGCCAGCTCGAAGACTGGGAGATCCAAACCAAGGTCGCGAAAATCACCACGCGCCTGGAGCTGGACCCGTATACCGACTTCGCCAGCCTGTCCGGCGGCCGCAAGCGTCGCGTGCTGCTGGCGCGCGCGCTGATCGTCGAGCCAGATATTTTGCTGCTCGACGAGCCCACCAACCATCTCGACATCCGCTCCATCACCTGGATCGAGCAATTCCTGCTGGGCTGGAACGGCACGCTGCTGTTCATCACCCATGACCGCAGCTTCCTCGCAGCGGTCGCCACGCGCATCGTCGAGCTGGATCGCGGCACCCTGCGCAGCTTCCCCGGCAACTACGCGCTGTACCTGGAGACCAAGGCCGCGCAGCTGATTGCCGAGGAACATCAGAGCGCGGTCTTCGACAAGAAGCTGGCGCAGGAGGAAGTCTGGATTCGTCAGGGCATCAAGGCTCGCCGCGTCCGCAACGAAGGTCGCGTGCGTGCGCTGGAGCAGCTGCGTCGTGAGCGTGCCGCGCGCCGTGAGCGGGTCGGCAAGGCCAACCTCAACATCGGCGATGCCGAACGCTCCGGCAAACTGGTCATGGAAGCCACCGGGCTCTGCAAGAGCTTGGGCGGCCTGACGCTGGTGAAAAATTTCGATGCCGTGGTCATGCGCGGCGACAAGATCGGCCTGATCGGCGATAACGGCGTGGGCAAGACCACGCTGATCAATCTGCTGCTGCAGAAGATCGAACCCGATGCCGGCTCGGTACGCCACGGCACCCTGCTCCAGGTCGCCTATTTCGACCAGCTGCGCGCCCAGCTCGACCCTGAGCGCAGCGTCATCGACAACGTGGTGGAAGGTTCGGACTTCATCGAGATCAATGGCCAGCGCAAGCATGCCCTGTCGTATCTGCAGGATTTCCTGTTCTCGCCGCAGCGTGCGCGCACGCCGGTGAAGGCGCTGTCTGGCGGCGAGCGCAATCGCCTGCTGCTGGCCAAGCTGTTCACGCGCCCGACCAACCTGCTCATCCTCGACGAGCCCACCAACGACCTCGATGTGGAGACGCTGGAGCTGCTCGAGGAGCTGCTGGTGAGCTATCAGGGCACGCTGCTGGTGATCAGCCATGACCGTGCCTTCCTCAACGAAGTAGTGAGCAGCACCTGGGTGTTCGAGGGCGATGGCCAGATCAATGAATACGTCGGCGGCTACGATGATTGGCTGCGTCAGCGCCCAACGCAGACAGCCGTGTCGCTGCCCGGCAAGCCGGCCGCTGGCGGTGTTGCCTGCTCCTCCGCCGCTGCCGCGCCGGCAAAACGCAAGCTCAGCTACAAGGAGCAGCGCGAGCTGGACAGCATCCCGACAGAAATCGCCGCGCTGGAAGCCGAGCAGGTGGCCGCCAATGCCGCCCTCGCCGATGGCTCGCTCTATGTCAGCGACAGCTCCCGTGCCGCCACGCTGGGCCAGCGTCTGAGCGAGATCGACGAGCGCCTGCTGCATCTGCTCGAACGCTGGGAAAATCTCGGCGGCTGAAACTTGACCGGCAAGTCACGAATAGGCAAGCTCCTGCGATCCGCCGAACCCCATCGGCTCGTTTGCTCGCAGGAACTGCCCCCGTCATGACCGCCTCACTTCTCGCCAACCCAGCTCTAGAACTCGCACCAGCCCCCTGGCAGCTCAGCGGCCAAGGTTACGCCTTCCTCATGAAGATGCCGGAAGCCGTGCTCGCCGACTGCCCATTCACACCCACCGGCTTGCGCAGAAGCCGCCGTAGCCCGCTCTCGCTGGCCATGCTGGTTGACTATCAGAGCAGCCCCGTCGGCCCGTATCAGGAACTGCTGTTCATTCCCGGCAGCTTTGATTTTGGCGGCGGCGAACGCCAGCCCAGCATCTCGCGCATCTATGTGTCATCGCAGGCCTCGGTGCTCAATGGCCGTCGCAACTGGGGCATCCCCAAGGATCGCTGTGATTTTGCGCTCAGTCTGCAAGACGAAGGCATAGATCGCGCCGTGCTCACCGCCGACGATGGCCGCCGCATTGCCGAAATGACACTGAGCAACAGCGGCCCCACGCTGCCCTTGCCGGGGCATTGGTTGCCGGCGGCCTGGCGCACGCTCGCGCAAGCCTGGGAGGGCAAAGTATTTACGCTAGCCCCGAGCGCGCAAGGTCAGTGCCGCGCTGCCAAAGTGCTGGACTGGCATTTTGATCCTGAATTGTTTCCTGATTTGGCACGCGGTCGCTGCCTGGCAGCGGTGAAGATTCCTCAGTTCACCATGACCTTTCCGGAGCCTTCGGTGCGGAGTTGGCACGGCTGAGTACACATCCCGGCTTCAGTGACAAAGACCGAGCGTGTGCATCAATCGCGATGCCCACGCTCCGTCCACCACAGCTGCGTCAGCATCCAGATCCAGTAGCCGGTGCAGCCGATCAAGCTGAGCAGTCCGAGCACATGCAGGCCGAGCAGATGCGGCCCGTTTTCCAATTGCAGCATCATGCCGCTGACTAGAAACAGCCCGGCCAGCAACACCGCCCGAGCCTGCCGATGGCTGGCACGCTCCAGACGATTGACTAGCTTCGACAGCTCCTCGATTTGCATCGGCGGCGGGCCTGAGTAGCCCCCGCCATTGCCGTTCATGCCTGGCGAACCGGGGTGATAAAGACGCTCGACTGCATCCAGCGCGCGCGAACGCACCGCCCGCGCCAGCACTTTCGGGCTGTAGCGATTGGCCAGCGTGCGCTTGAGCAGGGGCATGGCTTCGTCCATGAGCTGGAAGTTCGGATCAATCAGGCGGCCAAATCCCTCTAGCGTGACACAGGCCTTGGCCAGCAGCGTCAGCTCGCTGGGCAGGCGCAGATTGTAGTTGCGCAAGACCGCCGCGATGGCATTGAGCAAGGCCGTGATGTCGAGCTCGGCCATGGGCACGCCATCGAACTGTTCGATCAGATTGGTCACCTCGGAGAGCAGGCCCTCGCGATTCACATAGCGGCCGGCCGACCACTCCACCAGCACCTGAGTCACCGTATCCGGCTCCTGCAAGGCCACGCCGCGTATCATGCGGATGAGCTGGTCACGGCGCGTCGCGGTGAGCTTGCCGACCATGCCGAAGTCGAGCATGGCAATGCGGCTGCCGGGCAAAATAAGGAAATTTCCGGGATGCGGGTCAGCATGGAACAGGCCATCCTCCAGCATCATTTTCCACACCGCCTGCGCACCTCGGCGCGCAATCAGCTTGCGGTTCAGTCCGGCGCGATCAATCTCTTCAATGCTTTTAGCTGGGATGCCACGGATAAACTCCTGCACATTGAGGTCTTCACAGGTCCACTCCCAATAGATGCGCGGCACCACCAGCCAGTCCAGCTGACGCAGGTTCTCACGCATGCGGTCAGCACTGCGCGCCTCCACCGTGAAGTCGAGCTCGCGCAGCAGCGAGGCCTCAAATTCCTGCACGATCTCGATGGGCTGATAGCGTCGCAGCTCCGGCGATTGTGCCTCGGCGATCTCTGCCAGTTTGCGCAGTAGGCGCAGGTCAGCCTGAATTTTGTCCTCGACACCCGGACGGCGAATTTTCAGCACCACTTCCTGGCCGAGAGGCGTCACCGCCCGATACACCTGTGCCATCGAAGCTGTGCCGACTGGTGTCTCATCGATCTCGCGAAAACAGGCGCTGACCTTAGCGCCGAGGCTGCGCTCGAGCTGTGGCTTAAGCTGCGCAAACGGCACGGCAGTGGCCTGATCCTGTAGTTTTTCCAGCTCGGTAATCCACTCGGCGGGCAGCAGGTCAACACGCGTGGCGAGGATCTGGCCGAGCTTGACGAAGGTCGGGCCCATCGCCTCCAGCGCCAGACGCGCTCTCGCTTCGCTGGGCAGGCGCCGGATATCTGGCGGCAGATCCTGACGCAGCCAGCGCTTGAGCAGGCCGGCGCGATTCTCCAGATGCAGCCAGCGCACGATGTCGTCGAAGCCATACTTGAGCAGGATGGAGACGAGCTCACGCAGCCGACCAAATTCGCGCGCACTGGAAAAGAAATTCATGACAGGGGCATCCCGATTTTTGTCGTTATGCCCCGAGTGTAGCGGAACTTAAGCGCCCGTGTGATAGGCCCCCGACAGCTCGACCACCGCCTCGATGAAGGCGCCGGCATGGGCCGGATCAACATGCTGATCAATACCATGACCGAGGTTGAAAACATGACCACTACCCTGACCATAACTGCCCAGAATGCGTGCCACTTCATCACGGATACGAGCCGGTGGCGCGAACAGCATGGACGGATCCATGTTGCCCTGCAGCGCAACGCGGCTGCCGACTCGCTGCCGCGCCTGGCCGAGGTCCGTGGTCCAATCCAGACCGAGCGCATCGGCGCCAGTATCGGCCATGGCTTCCAACCACTGGCCGCCACCCTTAGTGAACAGGATGACCGGCACAGGACGGCCATCATGCTCACGAATCAGACCGTTGACGATCTGCTGCATGTAAGCCAGCGAGAACTCCTGATACGCCGCGTGCGAAAGCGCCCCGCCCCAGGAATCGAAGATCTGCACGGCCTGAGCCCCAGCAAGAATCTGCGCATTCAGATACGACGTGACCGACTGCGCAAGCTTGGCTAGCAGCGCGTGTAACACCGCCGGCTGCGTCACCATCAGCGTTTTGGCAGCACGGAAGTCCTTCGATGAACCGCCCTCGACCATGTAGGTCGCCAGCGTCCACGGGCTGCCGGCAAAGCCGATCAGTGGCACGCGACCATTGAGCTCGCGGCGGATCGTGCGCACCGCATCCATGACATAGCCCAGGTCTTTTTCCGGGTCGGGAATGGGCAACGCATCGACGTCGGCTTGTGAGCGCACGGTCTTGGCAAAGCGCGGGCCCTCGCCGGTCTCAAAGTAGAGGCCCAGGCCCATCGCATCGGGAATAGTGAGGATGTCGGAGAATAGAATGGCGGCATCCAGCGGGTAACGATCCAGCGGCTGCAAGGTCACCTCGCAGGCCAACTGCGGGTTCATCATGAGCTTCATGAAATTGCCGGCCTGAGCCCGCGTGGCGCGGTATTCCGGCAGATAGCGCCCGGCCTGGCGCATCATCCACACCGGCGTACGATCCACAGGCTGACGCAGTAAAGCACGCAGGAAACGGTCATTTTTCAAGTCAGACATGGAAGCTCTCAAGTCAGTCGTGGCGTAGGCAGCGGGCAAAACTGTGCACTAGGACTGCCCACATTTTGGCGCTATTGTAGCATTCGCAGAATTTGACATTGACTGGGCAACGGGAGTTTCGTCATGCAACCTTCAACATCCAAAATCAAGCTGATCGCACTGATGCTGGGCCTGCTTGTGCTCACCGGCTGCGCCACCCGCGAGCGCTACGAAAGTGGGCTGCAGGCCTGGGTCGGTTCGAATATCAAAGTCGTTATGGATGCCTGGGGTTATCCCTCCGGCAGCTTCGAGTCACCGACCGGCAATCTGGTCTATGTCTGGGATAAACAGAACAGCTACACCAGTCCGCCGACCATTTCGACCACCGTCTTCACCGGCTCGCGCGGTAGCAGCTTCGGCACCGGTTTCGGCTTCGGCTTCGGCGGCCAGACCAGCAACTATCGCTGCCAGACCTACTTTGAAGTGGATAAGGCCAAGACTATTTTGAGTTGGAAAACGCAGGGCAATGACTGTCGGAAGTAGTCGTACAAAAAAGCCGGGCTCTGCATATTCGCAGGCTCGGCTTTTTTCACCGCAACAGACTCAGACGTCGAGATAGTCGAGGATGCCCTCGGCGGCCTGACGGCCTTCCCAGATCGCCGTTACCACCAGGTCGGAGCCACGCACCATATCACCACCGGCGAACACTTTCGGGTTCGTGGTCTGGAACTTGAACTTGGCCTCACCCGGTGCTTGCACGCGACCGGAGGCATCCATACCAATGCCCAGGTTGGTGAACCACGCTGCCGGGCTCGGGCGGAAGCCGAAGGCCAGCACCACGGCATCGGCTGGCAGGATCTGCTCAGAGCCGGGAACCGGTTCCGGGCTGCGACGACCACGGGCATCGGCAGCACCGAGCTGAGTCTCCACGACCTTGACGCCAGTCACCTTGTTGCCATCGCCAACGATCTCGATGGGCTGACGATTGAACAGAAACTCGACGCCCTCTTCGCGAGCATTCTTCACTTCGCGCACAGAGCCGGGCATGTTGGCTTCGTCGCGACGATAGGCACAGCTCACGCTCTCGGCACCCTGACGGATGGAGGTGCGGTTGCAGTCCATGGCGGTATCACCACCACCGAGCACGACCACTTTCTTGCCGGCCATGTCGATGTAATCCGCCGGATTCTTTTCGAAACCGAGGTTGCGATTGACGTTGGCAATGAGGAAGTCGAGCGCGTCATAAACGCCGGGCAGGTCTTCGCCGGGGAAGCCGCCCTTCATGTAGGTGTAGGTACCCATGCCCATGAACACGGCGTCGTATTCAGCGAGCAGGTCGTCGATCTTCACGTCCACACCGACGTCCGTGTTGAGACGGAACTCGATGCCCATGTCCGTGAAAATTTCACGACGACGCGACATCACCGCCTTTTCCATCTTGAACTCAGGGATGCCGAAGGTCAGCAGACCACCGATTTCCGGATTCTTGTCGAACACCACGGCCTTGACGCCGCTGCGCGTGAGCACATCGGCGCAACCCAGACCCGCAGGGCCGGCACCGATGATGGCGACTTTCTTGCCGGTCGGCACCACATGCGACAGGTCAGGACGCCAGCCCATGGCAAACGCGGTATCGACAATGTACTTCTCGGTGTTGCCGATGGTGACTGCGCCGAAGCCATCGTTCAGAGTGCAGGCACCCTCGCAGAGACGATCCTGCGGACAGACACGGCCACAGACTTCCGGCAGCGTGTTGGTCTGGTGACACAGTTCGGCGGCCTCGAAAATACGGCCTTCCGAGATCAGCTTGAGCCAGTTCGGGATGTAGTTGTGCACCGGACACTTCCACTCGCAATACGGGTTGCCGCAATCCAGACAACGGTGCGACTGACCTTCCACTTCGGGCTTGGCGAAGGGCTGGTAAATCTCGACAAACTCCGCCGTGCGGACGTCAATCGGCTTCTTCGTGGGGTCCTGACGGGCCACATCGAGGAACTGGAAATCGTTGTTCAGGCGCTCTGCCATGATCTTGCCTCAATACCTGTTCGGGCGTTCAGCACGCTCCGGGACTGACCCCGGCGCGTGCGCGTTGCTGCTTACTGCGGGTTCGATACCGTGTTCTTGAGCAGCTCTTTCAAGTGCGCCGCCTTCGGCTTCACCAGCCAGAACTTGCGCTGATACTCGTCGAACTGTTCAAGAATCTCGCGACCCCAGACGCTGTCAGTCTCTGCCACATACTCCTTGAGTACGGCCTTGAGATGCTGACGATGCGGACCCATGGGCTCGGTGCTGATGCGATGCAGCTCGATCAGCTCATGGTTGCAGTGGTCGAAGAAGTTGTTGTCGAGGTCGAGCACATAGGCGAAACCACCAGTCATGCCGGCACCGAAGTTCAGACCGGTACGGCCGAGCACAGTGACCAAACCGCCGGTCATGTATTCGCAGCAGTGATCGCCAGCACCTTCAATGACCGCTTCGCAACCGGAGTTGCGCACGGCAAAGCGCTCGCCCGCCGTACCGGCCGCGAGCAGCTTGCCGCCGGTAGCACCATACAAGCAGGTGTTGCCGATGATGGCGGTATCTTGCGACTTGAACACAGCACCCTGCGGCGGACGAATCACGACCTTCCCGCCAGCCATACCCTTGCCGACGTAATCGTTGGCATCGCCTTCGAGGTACAGGTTTAGGCCGCCAGCATTCCACACACCGAAGCTCTGGCCGGCAGTGCCGGTGAAGTTCAGCGTGATCGGCGCATCAGCCATGCCCTGGTCGCCATGACGCTGAGCGATTTCGCCGGACACACGAGCGCCAATGGAGCGGTCACAGTTGCCGATGCGGAAGTCGTAGCTACCGCCGGTCTTGCCTTCAATCGCCGGCAGCACTTCGGCCACGATGAGTTCGGCGAGCACGCCCTGATCGAACGGCTCGTTCTTCGACTGCATGCAGAACTGCGGCTTATCCGCCGAGATGTGGTCGTTCTTCAGCAGTGGCGTCAAATCAAGGCGCGACTGCTTGCCAGTTTCACCCGGCAGCATCTCCAGCAGATCAGTACGACCAATCAGCTCGGCCAGCGAAGCCACACCCAGCACAGCAAGCCACTCACGCGTTTCGGCAGCGACGAACTTGAAGAAATTCATCAGCATTTCCGGCTCGCCAATGTAGTGGTCCTGGCGCAGCTTGTCTTGCTGTGTGGCGACACCGGTGGCGCAGTTGTTGAGATGGCAGATGCGCAGGTACTTGCAGCCCAGCGCGATCATCGGCGTGGAGCCGAAGCCGAAGCTCTCGGCACCGAGGATGGCCGCCTTGACGACATCGAGACCGGTCTTCAGACCGCCGTCGGTCTGCACGCGCACCTTGCCGCGCAGATCGTTGGCACGCAGTGCCTGCTGAGCTTCGGACAGGCCGAGCTCCCACGGCGAGCCGGCGTAATGGATCGAGCTCAGTGGCGACGCAGCAGTACCGCCGTCATAACCGGAGATGGTGATGAGGTCGGCATAGGCCTTGGCGACACCGGCAGCAATGGTGCCGACGCCCGGCTCGGACACCAGTTTGACCGACACCAGCGCGCGCGGATTGACCTGCTTGAGGTCAAAAATCAGCTGCGACAAATCTTCAATCGAGTAGATGTCGTGATGCGGCGGCGGCGAGATCAACGTCACGCCCGGCACCGAGTGGCGCAGACGCGCGATCAGCGCGTTGACCTTGCCGCCCGGCAATTGACCGCCCTCGCCCGGCTTAGCGCCTTGTGCAACCTTGATCTGCAGCACTTCGGCGCTGGCCAGATACGCCGGCGTAACGCCAAAGCGACCGGAAGCCACCTGCTTGATCTTGGAGTTCTTGATAGTGCCGTAACGCACCGGATCTTCGCCGCCCTCACCCGAGTTCGAGCGGCCGCCCAGCGTGTTCATGGCGATGGCAATCGACTCATGCGCTTCCGGCGACAATGCGCCCAGCGACATGCCGGCAGAGTCGAAACGCTTGAGAATCGCGGTCAGCGGCTCCACGGCATCAATCGCCAAGGGCTGATCAGCAACCTTGAGCTTGAGCAAGTCACGAATGGTCGCGACCGGGCGCGTGTTGACCAAATCGGCATAGGCCTGATAGTCGGCGTAGTCGCCCGAGCGCACGGCGGTGTGCAGCGTGTTGATCACGTCCGGGTTGAAGGCGTGATACTCCTTGCCGTAAACGAACTTGAGCAGGCCGCCCTGATCGAGCGACTTGCGGGCCTTCCAGGCGTCGTCGGCGAGAATGCGCTGATCGCCTTCGATATCGGCAAAGTTGGCGCCCTGAATACGGCTAGGCACGCCCTTGAAACAGGTTTCCACGACCACGCTGTCGAGGCCGACGGCTTCGAACAGCTGCGCGCCACGGTAGGACGCAATCGTGGAGATGCCCATCTTCGACATGATCTTCAGCAGACCCTTGTCGATGCCCTTGCGGAAATAGCCCTGCGCTTCCAGTGGATCGCCGAGGATCTCGCCGTTGCGCGCCATGTCGGCAATGATGTCGTAGGCCAGGTACGGATACACGGCGCTGGCACCGAAGCCGATAAGCACGGCAAAGTGATGCGGATCGCGAGCAAAACCAGTTTCGACAATGATGTTGGCATCGCAGCGCCAGCCGGCATTCATCAGGTGATGATGCACGGCACCGGTCGCCATCAGCGCGCTGATCGGCAGGAAGCCGGGCTGAATGGCACGGTCAGACAGCACCAGCTGCGAACGGCCATCACGCACGGCGGCTTCAGCCTGCGCACAAATACGCTGAATGGCCGCCTGCAGGCCTTCGCTTTCGGCGTAATTGAGGTCAATGACTTCAACACCGTAACCCGGCAGATCAATCTGCTTGAGTTGGGCGAACTTCGAGTGCGACAGCACCGGGCTCGACACGATGACGCGACGGGCATGCTCCGGCGTCTCTTCGAAGATGTTCAACTCCGGGCCGAACGCGGTTTCCAGCGACATCACGATGGCTTCGCGCAGCGGATCGATCGGCGGGTTGGTAACCTGTGCGAACTGCTGACGGAAATAGTCAGCCTGATGACGGACGCGACGCGACAGTACTGCCATCGGTGTGTCGTCGCCCATCGAACCGACTGCTTCCTGGCCGGACTCGGCGAGCGGACGGATGATCTGGTCGCGCTCTTCGAAGGTGACCAGGAACATCTTCTGATAGGTGTTCAGGCTGTTGCGGTCGATATTGCCGAGCAGCGTCTTTTCCAACTCGCTGTCGGTCTCGACGCGACGCGCTTCCTGGCGCAGCCACTGCTTGTAGGGCTGAGCATTCTTGAGCAGGGAATCGACCGCATCGTTGTCGAGCAATTCACCCTTTTGAGTATCAACTGCGATGATCTTTCCAGGACCAACTCGGCCCTTGGACACGACATCTTCCGGCTTGTAATCCCAGACGCCGATTTCCGACGCCAGCGTGATGTAGCCGTTCTTGGTGATGACCCAGCGCGCCGGACGCAGACCGTTACGGTCGAGCATGCACACGGCATAACGACCGTCGGTGATAACCAGACCGGCTGGGCCATCCCAGGCTTCCATGTGCTTGGCGTTGTATTCGTAGAACGCACGCAGATCAGCGTCCATCGATTCCACGTTCTGCCAAGCTGGCGGCACCAGCGTGCGCAAGGCACGGAACAGGCCCATGCCACCACCGAGCAGGATTTCCAGCATGTTGTCCATGGAGGACGAGTCGGAGCCGGTGCGATTGACCAGCGGCGTCAGCTCGGTGAGACCGGGCAGATCCGGATGCACGAACTTCGGCGTACGCGCCACAGCCCAGTTGCGGTTGCCGCTGACCGTGTTGATTTCGCCGTTGTGCGCAAGGTAGCGGAACGGCTGTGCCAGCGGCCAGCGCGGCAGCGTGTTGGTCGAGAAGCGCTGGTGGAACACGCAGATATGCGTTTCCAGACGCTCGTCGCCGAGATCCTTGTAGAACACCGGCAAGTCGGCCGGCATCATCAGACCCTTGTAGGAAATAACCTGAGTAGACAGCGTGGTGACGTAGAACAGCGGGTCAGTCTTCAGCTGCTGCTCGGCACGACGACGCGCCAGGAACAGCTTGCGGTTCGCCGTTTCTTCATCGAGCGAGTCGGCATTGACCAGAATCTGCTCGAATACCGGCAGCGAACGCAGGGCGATTTCGCCAAGGATGCTGTTGTCGGTCGGCACCGTGCGCCAGCCAGCCAGCGTCAGGCCTTCGGCCTCGACTTCCTTTTTCAGGATGGCGCGGGCATTGGCGGCCAGGGCCGGGTCGGTATTGAGAAAGACCAGGCCGACAGCAAAGGTATCGGTCAAGGTAACACCCAGCTCTTCCTGCGCGACGGCACGGAAGAAGGCGCGCGGCATGGCCAGCAACAGGCCGCAGCCGTCGCCAGTCTTGCCATCGGCGGCGATGGCACCGCGATGGGTCATGCAGCTGAGTGAATGAATCGCTGTCTGGACCAGATGGTGACTGGTCTCGCCCTTCATCTGTGCGATGAGGCCGAAACCGCAGTTGTCACGAAACTCATCCGGGTGGTACAGACCCGCGTTGACGACCGGCTGCTCTAGCATCAGTTATACCTTGGAAAACAAAGGTTTAAGAATTCTTACGCGCAGGCAAAAACCGCGCTGGGCGCAAAATTGGACGCGTATAGTAGGCGAAACAGCCATTTTACTCAATTCATGCCGGCCGCTATGGCCCGCTCATTTCGTGAAATATGCCGTTTGCCCTCACGAATAAAGCAAGTCTCAGACCATTTCCTAGTCAGGCCGACACTACAAGGTATCGACAGGGATGGTGCCGGGGGCAGAACTGGCCTTCGGCATCACTGGAATGACCCCGGATGGTGGCGCGGCGTCGGGCTGCGGCAAGGCAGCAGCATCGGCATCCGGGACCATCAATGGTCCACCATCAAGAGCCGATGGAGCTGCTGCATCAGCCGCCGCCTGAGCCGCAAACGCTGCCTCCGCTTCATTCTGCAGATTCGCCCAAGCTCTGGGCAGCGATGACGGCAAACCCTGCAAGGCCGCCGCTATCTCTTCGGCCTGCAGACGGCTGCCAAACTGGCCGTAAGTCAGCACGAAACGCGGCCCCGTTGATGTGCCGTCAGCAACATTCGTCTGCGACGGCAGCACCACATAGTGAAATTCATCTTTGTCACCACGCCCAGAGAGCAGGTCGCCAATGCGACGCTCATCACTAAACACACCGACCTGCAAGGTATACGCGGTCGCGCTCTGCGCCATCAACCATGCCTTGTCACGATACTGGGCGATGCGTTGCGGGGCAGATGCCTCTATCGGCACCGGCTGAGCCCCGCCGTTATCCTTGACCAGCTCGGGCAAAGCACCAAAGCTGTCGCTAAAGCCGGCCTCGCCAAAACCGACATTGGCCAGCAGATGCTCTTCAAACAAAGCCTTCACCGGGGCCTGCAGCCAGAGCCCACCAACTCCCGCCACAAACATCAGCAACAGGGCATTGCCCAGGCGCTGCTGCGATTTCGCCGTCATCATGTCAATGCTCCAGCACAACCTGCGATCAGTGTGGCCTGCAGATTTTCGCTACTGGCCTGATCGGTAACGATGGCATGCCCCAGCTGCTTAAGCAGCACCAGGCGCAAGCGACCATCGACATTCTTTTTATCCACCGCCATGTGCTGCATAAAGATCTCCGGGGTCATTCCCGCCGGCGCCGCTACAGGCAGGCCGGCACGCTCCAGCAGACGCTTGACGCGGGTCACATCGGCCGACCTCAGCCAGCCCTCACGGCAAGATAAATCCACCGCCAGCAACATGCCGGCGCCGACCGCTTCGCCGTGCAACCATTCGCCATAGCCCATGCCGGTTTCAATAGCATGGCCAAAGGTATGTCCCAGATTCAGCAAGGCACGAATATCATTTTGCTCGAACTCATCAGCCGCAACGACCTCCGCCTTGTTGCGGCAGGAACGCTCGATGGCCTCGGCCAGCAGAGTCGGATCACGCGCCACCAGCCCCTCCATGTGGGCTTCCAGCCAGCAGAGAAAATCGAGATCGCGAATCAGGCCGTACTTAATGACCTCGGCCAGGCCCGCCGACAATTCGCGTGCCGGCAAAGTGCGCAGCACGCTGGTATCGGCCAGTACCACGCGTGGCTGCTGAAACGCACCAATCATGTTCTTGCCGAGCGGATGATTAATGCCAGTCTTGCCACCTACAGACGAATCCACCTGCGACAGCAGCGTGGTCGGCACCTGAATGAAATCAACGCCGCGCTGATAACAAGCGGCAGCGAAGCCGGTCATATCGCCAATGACGCCACCGCCGAGCGCGATCAGAGTGACTTTGCGATTGAAACGCGCCTGCAACAGGGCATCGAAAATCAGGTTGAGATGCTGCCAGTCCTTGAATTGCTCGCCATCCGGCAGCACCGCCTCTGCGACCGTCAGGCCCGCCGCCAGCAGCTGGCTGCGCAAGCCGGCGGCATACAGCGGCGCGACCGTGGTATTGCTGACCAGCAGCACCTGCTTGCCACGAATATGCGGCAGCAGATAATCCGCGCGTGCCAACACGCCCTCACCGATATGGATGGGGTAGCTGCGATCGCCCAGGGCAACATTCAATGTGGTGTGCATGTTCAGTCTCTCAATCCGCAACAAGGGCCTAGCGGGCGCCCAGCTTCTGCAGAATATGCCAAGCCACTTCGCGGGCGCTGACGCGTTCGGTGGGCATAATGTGGTGCGCGACCTCGCGATACAAGGGATCACGCTGATGCAGCAACTCAGTCAGGCGCGCGCGCGGGTCAGCGGTTTGCAACAAGGGCCGATTCTGGTCACGCGCCGTGCGCTCGAGCGAACGCTCGACCGTGGTTTCGAGATAGATCACCGTACCGCGCTCATGCAGATGGCGGCGATTGCTCGCACGCATAACGGCCCCGCCGCCTGTGGCCAGCACAACATGGCGCCGCTGCGTGAGCACATCAATGACATGCTCTTCGCGCTGACGAAAGCCGTCTTCACCCTCAATATCGAAGATCCATGGAATGTTGGCACCGGTACGCGCCTCGATTTCATGATCAGAATCGAGGAACTCCCAATGCAGCAGCTCGGCGAGTTGCCGGCCAATGGTGGTCTTGCCCGCGCCCATGGGCCCGACCAGATAAATGTTGTGAACGCTTGTCGGCAGCATCTGACATCTCAACAGCCGGCACGGGTGGTGGCGCAACATCTACCAGCACATGCGGCGTAACAAAAATGAGTAGCTCCTGCTTGTCTTCTCGTACCAGGTCGCGACGAAACAGGTAGCCCAATAGCGGGATATTACCCAGTACAGGCACCCGACTGACAGTGCGTACGCTCTGAGTTCGAAAAATTCCGCCCAACATCAGCGTTTGACCATCACGCAAGCGTACTTGTGTGACCAGATGATTGGTCTCGATCGCCCGCGCACCGCTGGCCTGAATCTCACCGGGGCTGTCGTGATTGAGACTGAGGTCGAGAACGATCTGCTGGTCGGCACTGACGAATGGCGTGACCTCCAGGCTCAGCTCGGCATTAACAAAGCGCGTTGTGGTAGCGCCGCTGTGCGTGCTCTCCTGATAAGGAATTTGCTGACCCGAGGCAATCACACCCTTGTACTGCTCGGCCGTGACCACACTGGGCCGCGCCAGGATATCGCCCTGGCCGGAGGTTTCCAGCGCCGACAACTCAACATCCAGCGCATGCCCGCTCAAGGCCAGCAAGCCGTAGCGCAACGCCGATACTTCCGCACCGGGAGCCGTGAGCGGAACACGGCCCGTCCACGCTGGCCCGGTGACCTGCCAGCGCGCCCCCAGCGCCTCGGCCTGCGTCCGCGACACCGCCACCAGCCGTGTTTCCACCATGACCTGCCGGGCCGGCCGATCCAGCACCAGCAACCACGACTGCAGGCGCGCCACACGCGCCGAGGTATCCGTGACCAAGAGGGTATTGGTGCGCACATCCACATCCAGGCGGCCGCGCGGCCCTAGCAAGCGCTCGCCATTGGCGGCGCCCAGCCATTTCGCCAACTCGCTGACCCGGGCGTGCTGCAAGGGCAGCAGTCGTGTTTCGATCGGCTCGCGCCACTCCTGCGCCTGCTCTGCGGACAAGGCCTGCTTCGCCAGGCTGACGGCATCCTCACCCGTGCCAACCCAGATCAACGGCCGCGAAGATGACGACCGTTGCACCTGCTCAATCAGCCCCCGCGCCCTCACCAACGCAGACAGCGCCGCCCGCGGCCGACTCGCCTGCGCCCTGAAGCTAACCCGGCCCTGAACACTATCGGATAACACCAGATCCACCCGCGCCGTTTCAGCCAATTGCAGCAGCAGCGTGCGCAAGTCGGCATCATTGACACTGGCCGCTACCGTTGCCGACGCCAGTACCGGCGTAATGACCAGGCTCACCATCAAAACTATCCAAACCCACGCGCAAAGGCATCGCTGCCAAAGTCCTGGCCTCATCATGACTCCCTTCCTTTTTTTTCGGCATCCTGCCTTCACTATGGTTTAGCAGGCGATCGGCATTTACGCAAACACGCAGGCAAGGTCGGCGCGACCGTCTTATACTGCGCGCTCTGGTCCTCTTCACGGACGCTTTACGAGTGGCTCGCATGACTGCTGCAGCAACGCCTTTTCGCCTGATGCGCTGGCTCGGTCTAGCCCTGACTGGCATTACTCTCGGAGCCAGCGGCTCCTACCTCGCGCTCACGCCGCAACTGCCTGACATTTCAACGCTAAAGAATGTCGAGTACGAAACTCCCCTGCAGGTATTCACGCGCGACGGCAAGCTGATCAGCGAGTTTGGCGTTAAGCACAGCGTGCCGCTGAAATACAAGGATGTGCCCAAGCCCTTCGTGCAAGCCTTTTTGGCCGCTGAAGACGACCGCTTCTTTGAACACGACGGCATCGATTACGCTGGCCTCGGGCGCGCCTTCAGCGAAATCCTGACCACCGGCAACATCCGCTCGGGCGGCTCGACCATCACCATGCAGGTGGCGAAGAACTACTTCCTCAGCTCGGAACGCACCTTCAGCCGCAAGTTCACCGAAATCATGCTGGCCAAGCGCATTGAGGACTCGTTGAGCAAGGAAGAAATTCTCGAGCTCTACCTGAACAAGATTTACTTGGGCCAGCGCGCTTACGGCATTGGTGCTGCTGCCAAAATCTACTACGGCAAGACCGTACAGCAACTGACGCTGGCCGAGATGGCGATGATTGCCGGCCTGCCGAAAGCGCCGTCGAAATACAACCCAGTGAGCAACGCCCAGCGCGCGTTGATTCGCCGCAACTGGATCATCGGCCGCATGCTCAAACTCGGCTACATCAGCCAGAAAGCGCACGATGCCGCTATTGTCGCACCAGTCGCATTGAACTTCCGGCCCAGCCTGCAAGATGTGCAGGCACCCTGGCTCGCGGAAATGGTGCGCGAGTCCTTGCTGGAGCGTTTCGGCAAATCCGTTTATGACACCGGCTACAAGGTCTATACCACCGTCGAATCACGCAATCAGAATGCTGCCAGCACGGCCGTCATTGCCGGCTTGCTCGCCTACGACCAGCGTCACGGCTGGCGCGGCCCCGAAGGTCATGGCGACAGCACGGCACTGAAGACGATGCGCCGAGTCGGCAACTTGGAGCCGGCACGGGTGCTCGCGGTGCAAGCACGCACCATCAGCGTGGAGCTGCGCACCGGCGAAACAGCCACCATCAACTGGGATGGCCTGCGCTGGGCGCGCAGCTACATCAATGTCAACAGTATCGGTGCGGTACCGACCAGCGCCGGCGCAATCGTTAAGGTCGATGATCTGGTGCGCCTGCAGGCTGTGGGCAAGTCCTGGCGTTTGGCGCAGGTTCCGGCGGTGCAAGGCCAACTTATCGCGATGAATCCAGAAACCGGCGCCATCGAGGCCATCGTCGGTGGTTTCGACTTCACCCAGAGCAAATTCAATCGTGCCGTGCAGAGCTGGCGTCAGGCCGGCTCCACCATCAAGCCGCTGATCTACGCGAAAGCCCTGGAAAGTGGCTTCACGCCTGTGAGCATGATTGACGATGCGCCGCTGACCTTCGGCGACTGGTCGCCGAGCAATTCCGATGGCGAATTCATGGGCCCGATCACGCTGCGCCGCGCACTCTACCTGTCGCGCAACTTGGTCTCGATTCGCTTGCTGCAAGCCGTTGGTGTCAGCGATGCGCGCGAATACCTGAGCCGCTTCAGCTTGGAAAAATCACGCATGCCGCAGGATCTGACGCTAGCACTGGGCTCTGCCGAAGTGCTGCCGATCCAGATGGCTACGGCCTATGCCAGCATTGCCAATGGCGGTCTGCGGGTGAATCCGTACTTCATCGAGAAAGTCGTGGATCGCGCCGGCAAAATCGTGTTTCAGGCCGAGCCCAAGCGTGTCTGCCGGCCCTGCGAACTGCCGCTGCCGGCACCGGTGGTCAATGCCGATGGCATGGTCGAGCCTAACGAAGTCATTCCGGGCGTCACGCCATCCACCAGCTTGGAGCAAAGTGGCAGCATCAATGGTGAGGGTGGCGCGATTGCAGTAACACCACCGGTACCGGCCGCCTACGTGCCGAACTATCCGGTAGCGCTGCGCATCATGCGGCCGCGAGCGGCTCGTCAGATGTATTCGATTCTGCAGGATGTGATTCAGCACGGTACCGGCCGTGGCGCGCTCAGCCTCGGCCGCGCTGATCTGGCCGGCAAAACCGGCACCACCAACGATGCCCGCGATGCCTGGTTCGCCGGCTTCAATGCGCAGATGGTGGCCGTGTCCTGGGTCGGCTTTGATGAGCCGAAGAGCCTGGGCAGGGTCGAATATGGTGGCTATGCCGCCTTGCCAATCTGGAACCAGTACATGGCCACGGCCCTGCGCAATATTCCGTTCAGCATGCCGCCAACACCCGCTGGCCTTTCCTCCGTGCGGGTCAATCGGCTCACCGGTCAGCAGGCTTCTGCTGCCGATCCCGAAGCCATTGACGAGCTGATTCCTGCGGAGCAGGCACAGCAAATCCCGGCGCCGGCTACAACATCGCCGGTCGGTCCCGCCACAGGGCCTGCATCGAGCATTGTCATCCCCTGATACTTTGGCCACGCCTGATTTTGTGACCAAAACTGTATCCGCAGTGAGCTATTGCAGCTCCTGCGGATCAACATCGAGCGACCAGCGCACCTGGCGGGCGCCGGGCAAAGCATCCAGCCACGGCACCAGCGTGGTCAGCAAGGCATGCAGCGCTTTGCGATCATCGGCTTTGAGCAGCAGATGCACGCGTGATAATCCGGCCTTGCGTGCCATCGGTGCCGGCACCGGGCCCCAGGCCTGCACACCGTACTGTCCCTGCACGATCGCCACCGCCGCCTGCTGCAGAAAAGCCAGCGGCAGCTCGGCGCGCGTAGCCTCGGCGCGCAACAAGGCAAGATGCCCCGCCGGCGGCAAGCCCAGCAGCTGCCTTTCCTTGAGCAGGTCGCGCGCTGCGGCTATATAGCCCTGCGACAGCAAGGTCACCAGCAAAGGATGCTCCGGCTGATGCGTCTGCAGCCACATCTGGCCGGGCTTGTCGCCACGGCCGGCACGACCGGCAACCTGCACCAGCAGCTGCGCTAAGCGCTCGCCGCCGCGAAAGTCGGCGCTGAACAAGGCACCATCCACATCCGGAATCAAGACCAGCGTCACACGCGGAAAGTGATGGCCTTTTGCCAGCATCTGCGTGCCCACCAAAATCGCCGGGCCGGGCTTGTGAATCTCGTCGAGCAAGCCTTGCAGCGAGCCCTTACGGCGCGTGCTGTCTCTGTCTACGCGATGCACTGGAATGCCGGGATGCGCGGCCATCAGGGCCTGCTCGAGACGCTCGGTGCCAACACCGACCGGGCGCAAATCCGTGCTATTGCAGGTCGGGCACTGGCGTGGCGGAGCCTGCTCGAAACCACAGTGATGACAATGCAGCCGCACCGGGTCGCGATGCAGCGTTGGGCGGGCATCGCAACGGCTACACTCGGCCTGCCAGCCGCAGTCATGGCAGAGCATGACCGGCGCATAGCCACGGCGATTGATGAATACCAGCACCTGCTCACCGCGCTTCAGGGTATAGCCAATGGCGGTGCGGGCAGCGGCGCAGAGGCCGTCCTGCAAAGTCTGGCCGCGCAGGTCGAGGCAGCGCACAGTCGGCGCCTGAGCGCCACCGGCACGCTGCGTCAGTGCCAGCCGCTGATAACGCCCAGCCTGCACATTGGCAATCGACTCTAGCGCCGGCGTCGCCGAACCGAGCACAATGGGGATAGCTTCGAGCTGTGCGCGCCGCACCGCCACATCGCGGCCGTGATAGCGAAAACCTTCCTGCTGCTTGAACGATAAATCGTGCTCTTCATCCACGATAATCAGCCCCGGCCGCGCCATGGGCGTGAACACCGCCGAGCGCGTGCCGATGATCAGACTGACCTCGCCTGCCCGTGCCGCGCGCCAGGCTTGCAGGCGTTCGCGATCCGACAAGCCCGAATGCAACACCGCCAGCGGGCAGCGAAAACGAGCCCGAAAGCGCGCCACGGTTTGCGGCGTGAGACCGATTTCCGGCACCAGCACCAGCACCTGACGACCGGCGCGCAGCACCTGTTCAATATGCTGCAGATAAACCTCAGTCTTGCCGCTGCCGGTAATACCTTGCAGTAGCGTGACGCGAAAGCCGGATTGTGCGGTCAGCACGGACAGCGCCGCGGCCTGTTCCGGATTCAGCGTTAACGGCGCTTCTGCCAACAAGGTCGCCAGCGTCGGTGCCGGTAGTGCAGGGTGTGCTGCCTCGGCGCTGGCAATCTCGACCAGCTCTTTCTCTTGCAACGCCAGCAACGCCTCGCGACTCACACCCAGCGCCTGCAACGCGGTATCACCAAGGCCATGCTCATGCTCGCGCAAAACCTGCCAGGCCTGCTGCTGGCGCGCTGCACGGCGCAGGCCATCCGCCGCCAAGGCCAGACCACGCGGGGTTAATCGCCAGAGTCTTGGCGGAGCCGGCAGCAAGGCCTCACCCTGCCGAATGAGCACCGGCAGCATCTGGCTCAGGGCATCGCCCAAGGGATGCTGATAGTAGGTCGCCGCCCAGCGTGCCAGCGCCCACAGCGTTGGCGGCAGCGCCGGCTCGGCATCGAGCACCTCGCTCACGGCCTTGAGCTTGGCGGATGGCACATCGCTCTGCGCCACCTCGGCGGTGACCAGCCCAATGAGCTGCTGACGCCCGAACGGCACACGCACACGCACGCCTGCCGCCGGCACGGCAACGCCAGCAGCAACACGGTAATCAAAGACTTGCCGTAACGGCGATGGCAGCGCGACTTGGATGAGCTTCATGGCGGCAAGGTTACCATTGCATCAGGAGCATCGCATCGGCCCGACAAAAGCGCACTTGGCCAAAAAGCAGACATCTTGTAGAATCCTCCACCTTGTTGTGCCCCGCTGGAACGAAGCGACAGTTTCGGTAGGCCAAAAGAATGGTTTGATTTCGTACCTCGGCGTTTGCTCTGCCCCGGCCGCATGGCCCATGACAGAACCCACGAGGATGGCGAGATCACCAACCCCGTTCTTAACCAGAGGATTTACTCATGCGCGCCGATATCCATCCGCGTTACGAAGCTGTTACCGCCACCTGCTCGTGCGGCAACACTTTCCAGACCCGTTCCACCCTGTGCAAAAACTTCCTGATCGATACCTGCTCAGCTTGCCACCCGTTCTACACCGGCACGCAGAAAGTCATCGACACCGGCGGTCGTATCGACAAGTTCAAGCAGCGCTTTGGCGCTCGCAGCTTCTCCAAGTAAGCACTGGCAGAAGCCGATCACCGTCATGGTGATCGCAAAAAGGCGAATATCCGGGAACGGGTGTTCGCCTTTTTTATTGGTACAATCGCGCCCACTTAATGCATACACCTGCGTGCGCGACCCGCTTTGGAATAGATGATGAAGCTTGCTCTCGAACACCTGCTGACTACCGCCCTCGCCTCCCTGCGTGCAAACGGCGTGCTGCCGCCAGACTTTAACCCGGCCATCCAGCTTGATCGCACGCGCGACAAGGCGCATGGCGACTGGGCCACCAACCTCGCCTTGGCCAGCGCGAAAGCTGCCGGGCGCAAGCCGCGTGACATCGCCGAGGCCATCGTTGCTGCCCTGCCGGCCAATGACATCGTCAGCAAGGTCGAGATTGCCGGCCCCGGCTTCATCAACTTCTTCCTCGCCGGAGCCACCGAGTTTTCTGTTCTCGGCCAGATTTTCGCGGCCGGCGCTGAGTTCGGCCGCACGCCGCGTCGCAACCAGAAGCTGCAGGTTGAATTCGTCTCAGCCAACCCGACCTCGTCGCTGCATGTCGGCCACGGTCGCGGTGCCGCCTACGGCATGACCGTGGCCACCCTGCTCGATGCTGTCGGCTACGATGTGCAGCGCGAGTATTACGTCAACGATGCCGGCCGTCAGATGGCCATCCTCGCCACCTCGACCTACCTGCGTTATGTCGAAGCGCATCCGGTCGAGTCCGGGATTGCCGCTGGGGCTGCGTTCGTGTTCCCGAGCAATGGCTATCGCGGCGACTACATCCGCGACATCGCCGCCAGTGTCACTGCCACACACGGCGCGACACTGGTGCAGCCGGTGGCAGCGCTGTTCGCCGATGTCCCGGCCGATGCCGTCAAGAACGCTGCTGGTGAGGTCATTTCCGGCGACAAGGAAACCCACATCGACGGCCTCATCGCCAACGCTCGCACCCTGCTCGGTAGCGAGGGCTATGACGTGTTCTTCCGCGCCGCACTGGACAGCATCCTCAGCGACATCCGCCAAGATCTCGGCGAATTCGGCGTGCATTACGATGAGTGGTTCTCGGAAAAGACGCTGGAGACCGACGGCTCCATCGAGCGCGCCGTTGCTCGCCTGACCGCCAATGGCCACACCTACGAACAGGGCGGCGCGATCTGGTTCCGCTCCACCACATTCGGCGACGATAAGGATCGCGTGCTGGTCCGTGACAACGGTCAGGGCACCTATTTCGCCTCCGATGTGGCCTATCACCTGAACAAGTTCGAGCGCGGCTTCGACCGCGTGGTGAACATCTGGGGCGCCGACCACCACGGCTACATCACCCGCGTGAAAGCCGCGCTGACCGCCCTCGGCCTCGATGCCGGCAAACTCGATGTGCTGCTGGTGCAGTTCGTGTCGCTCTGGCGTGGCGGCGAGCAGGTGCAGATGTCATCGCGCTCCGGCCAGTTCATCCCGCTGCGCGAGCTGCGCGAAGAGGTCGGCAACGATGCCGCGCGCTTCTACTACATCACGCGCAAGAGCGAGCAGCATATCGACTTCGACCTTGACCTCGCCGTCTCGCAGAGCAAGGACAATCCGGTCTACTACATCCAGTACGCCCACGCCCGCGTCTGCTCGATGCTGGAGAAGCTGACCACGCTGGGCTGGACGCTGGATCGCGATGCCGGTCTGGCCGCGCTCGATCGCCTCGACAGCGATGCCGAGCGCGATCTCGCGAAAGCTCTGCAACGCTACCCGGAAGTGCTGCTGAAAGCCGCTGAGGCCTTCGAGCCGCACCAGCTCTCGAACTATCTGAAGGAGTTGGCCAGCGAATTTCACGGCTGGTACAACAGCACCAAGGTGCTTGTCGATGACGAGCCGCTGCGTCAGGCCAGACTGACGCTCAGCCTCGGCGTGCGCCAGGTCATCGCCAACGGCCTCGGCCTGCTCGGTGTGGCTGCCCCGGAACGCATGTAATGAGTCGTCCGAATCCGCCTCGCGGCGCCAGTCGCTCACCACGCCCTGCCGGCAAAGCCGTGAACACCGGGCGTGGTGGGCGTGGCCCCGCGAAAACGACCAACAAGAATACGGCAGCGAAAAAGCCCGGCATCAAAAAAGGCCGCCTGATCGTTGGTCTACTGCTACTCGCTGGGCTCATCGCGCTCATCGTTATGCTGATGAAGAAGCCAGCGCCACCTGTGCCAACCGTGCCCGCGGCACTGGCCGAAGAGAAGGCAGAAAAGCCGGCTCCGGCCCCGAAGCTGGCCGAACGCTTCGCTTTCTACGAATTGCTACCGAACCAGAAAGTACTGCCGACACGCAGCGTGGAAACACGCCCGGCTCCGCGCCCCAACGCGAATCCCGCAACAGTCAGCGATGGCAGCTTCTGGCTGCAGGCCGGGGCCTTCCGCAGCGCCGCCGAGGCCAATGCTCGCCGCTCGGCCATCAGCCAGCTCGGCCTGCCGGCGCGCGTGCAAAGCCAGCGCGAAAGCGGCGCCACACTACAGCGCGTTCTCGTCGGCCCGTTCAATCAGATCGAGCGTCGCGACCAAGCGCGCAGCAAGCTCGGTGAGGCCGGCCTGGATGCCATTCCCGCCAGCGCATCCGTTCAATCAAAGGCGGAGAGTCGTCAACCATGACCACCATATTATCTGTCCGTCGCGGCAACACCGTGGTACTTGGTGGCGATGGCCAAGTCTCGCTCGGCAACACGGTGATGAAGGGTAACGCCCGCAAGGTCCGCCGCCTGTACAAAGATCAAGTGCTAGCCGGTTTCGCCGGCGGCACGGCCGATGCCTTCACGCTCTTCGACTACTTCGAGGCCAAGCTGGAAAAGCACAGCGGCCATCTCGTGCGCGCCGCCGTTGAAATGGCCAAGGACTGGCGCACAGACCGTACACTGCGCCGGCTCGAAGCCCTGCTCGCCGTCGCTGACAAACATGCTTCGCTGATCATCACCGGTAGCGGCGATGTGCTGGAGCCGGAGCACGGCATCATCGCCATCGGTTCCGGCGGCAACTACGCTCTCGCCGCCTCGCGCGCACTGATCGATCACAGCGAGCTGTCGGCGGAAGAAATTGTGAAGTACGGGCTGACGATGGCCGGAGACATCTGCGTCTTCACCAATCATCAGCACACGCTCGAACGACTCGACTGGTAAGCCCCATGACCGCCATGACTCCGCGCGAAATCGTGCACGAACTCGATCGTCATATCGTTGGCCAGAATGGTGCTAAGCGCGCCGTCGCGCTGGCGCTGCGCAACCGCTGGCGACGCATGCAGCTGGCCGAGCATCTGCGCCCGGAAGTAACGCCGAAAAACATCCTCATGATCGGCCCGACCGGCGTCGGCAAGACCGAGATCGCGCGCCGCCTGGCCAAGCTTGCCAACGCCCCGTTCATCAAAGTCGAAGCCACCAAGTTCACCGAAGTCGGCTATGTCGGGCGCGATGTCGAAACCATCATCCGCGATCTCGCCGACATGGCGCTGAAGATGATGCGCGAGCAGGCCATCGCCGAGGTTGGCCAGCGCGCCGATGAAGCCGCCGAAGACCGTATTCTCGATGTGTTGCTGCGACCGGCACGCGCCGCCAGCACCGGCTGGGATACCACCGAGCCGGCACCGGCCAGCAGCAGCGACAATGCCACGCGCCAGCTCTTCCGCCGCAAACTGCGCAGCGGCGAACTCGATGAGCAGGAAATTGAAATCGAACTGAGCCCGGTCGCGGCCTCGGTCGAACTGATGACGCCGCCAGGCATGGAAGAAATGGGCGGTCAGCTACAGAAGCTGTTTGCTGGCCTCGGCGGCGGCAAGAGCAAGAGCCAGCGCCTGAAAATTCGCGATGCCCTTAAGCGTGTGCGTGACGAGGAGGCCGGCAAGCTGGTCAGCGAAGAAGACCTGAAGGCGCGCGCGCTGCATGCCGTGGAGCAGCAGGGCATCGTCTTCATCGACGAGATCGACAAGGTTTGCCGTCGCGGCGAAACCTCGGGCGCGGATGTATCGCGTGAAGGCGTGCAGCGCGACCTGCTGCCGCTGATCGAAGGCTGCACCGTGAACACCAAGTACGGCATGGTGAAGACCGATCACATTCTGTTCATCTGCTCAGGGGCTTTCCACCTCGCCAAGCCATCGGATCTGATACCGGAGTTGCAAGGCCGTCTGCCCATTCGTGTTGAGTTGGAAGCACTCACCGCCAACGACTTCGAGCGCATCCTGACTGAACCGAGCTTCTCGTTGACCGAGCAATATGTGGCGCTGCTGGCCACCGAAGGCCTGCAAATAAGCTTCGCGGCCGATGCCATTCGCCGTCTCGCGGAAGTCGCTTGGCAGGTCAACGAGCGCACTGAAAACATCGGTGCCCGACGCCTGCACACCGTGCTCGAACGCCTGCTTGAAAGCATCGCCTTCGATGCCGGCGACCTTGCTAGCAAGCAGGCCGGTAGCGTGCTCACGCTCACCGCCGCCGATGTCGACGCCCAACTCGGTGCACTGGTTCAGGACGAAGACCTGAGCCGCTTCATCCTGTAACACCATTTTTTTGTAGCACCGGAACTGAATCATGAGTCGCACTGCTGTTGCTGAACGCTTTGACACTGATATTGAAGAGAACGACATGTTGCCGCCTCAGATCGATGAAACGCTGACTGCCGCCACGCGTATTCGCCAGGCGATTGCACGCTATCGTGCCTGGCACCGCCATACTGACGACACGCTGCAAGCTCAGGTGCTGGCCGTGCAGCAATTGCAAATCGTCCGTCTGCGCCGCACCCATGATGCCCTGCTGGCCGATGATCGCTTCCGCCCCATCACCGAGTTCTTTCTCTGTGAAATCTATGCCGGCCTAGACCTCGCCGAGCTCGCTCGCGAAATCGAAAAGGCGCTGCCCGTGGCCACCCGTATGCTGCCCGACTCCGTGCTGCGCACCGCCGCCATCGCTGTGGAAGCCAACGCCCTGACCGGCGAGCTGGACGAAGAAATAGCCCGTGACCTGCACGCAGCCGGCATCGCCTCGCCCACGGACAGCGATCTGATTGCCGCCTACCGTCGCTGCGATCAAGACATCGCCCGTCGCGAACAGATGCGCCTGCTGCGCGAACTCGGCCTCGGCCTCGATCGCTATGTGCGTTCACGTTTGATCACTGCGACCTTCAAGATGGCCGCGCGCCCGGCGAAAATGGCTGGCCTCGGCGGACTCTACGACTTCATGGCCACCGGTTTTGCGGTGATGAAGCCGATGAAATCCGTCGCCGACTTTCTCGATGATTTCCTCGGCCGCGAGACTCGTATCCTCGACAATATCAACACAGACTGCGACGATCCCTTCGCCGCTTGACTGCCGCCTGACTACCGAGACCTGCCATGAGCCAACGCCGCCCTGACCTGCCCCCTGCCAACGGCCCCATGAGCCGTGGCGAAAGCATAGCCAGTCCGGCATCGGCACCACGCCCGATGGCCGCTGCCGCCCCGCGTGCTCAGGCTTCTGGCGCTCAAGCGTCTGGCGAGGTCACGCACTTCGGCTATCAGACCGTGGCTCGCGAAGAAAAGGCTGGCAAGGTCGCCGAAGTATTCCACTCAGTCGCCGCCAAGTACGACATCATGAATGACCTTATGTCGCTGGGCATTCACCGCCTGTGGAAGCGCTTCACGATCGAGATGTCCGGCGTCCGCCCCGGCCAGCAGGTGCTCGATATTGCCGGCGGCACCGGCGACCTCGCCCGCGCCTTCCACAAGGAAGTTGGTCCCAGCGGCCGCGTCGTGCTCGCCGACATCAACTCGTCCATGCTCATGGTCGGTCGCGACAAACTGCTCGATGTTGGCGTTGCCGGCCAGATCGAGTTCGTCCAGGCCAATGCCGAATGCCTGCCGTTCGCGCCGGGCAGCTTCGATCTCATCACCATCGCCTTCGGTCTGCGTAACGTCACCGACAAGGATGCCGCACTGCGCTCCATGTACCAGTCGCTGAAGCCCGGCGGCCGCCTGCTCGTGCTCGAATTCAGCAAGCCAATCGCCGAGCCGCTGGCGAAGGTCTACGACGCCTACTCGTTCTCGCTGCTGCCGCTGCTGGGCAAGCTCATCGCCAACGATGCCGAGAGCTATCGCTACCTGGCCGAATCGATTCGCATGCACCCGGACCAGAACACGCTGAAAGGCATGATGGAAACGGCCGGCTTCGAGCGCTGCGACTATCACAATCTCACCGGCGGCATTGTCGCCCTGCACCGCGGCTTCAAGTTCTAAGCCCGAGCCATTCGAGAACAGGATCGCTTTATGCCCTCGCTACCCTACATGCTCGCGCTGCGCGGACTGGAGAGCCTAGTCAATCAGGCCCTGCGCTTTGACCCAGCTACGCAGCAGCGCCTGAACGCCCTCGCCGGCAAAAGTCTGTTCATTGAAACGCAGTCACCGGCTATCTCGGTGATGGTGCAGATTCGTGAAAACCGCATCCGCCTGCTCGCCGAGTCCGATCAGAAGCCGCATGCCACCATCGAAGCCGAAAGCGTGGCGCTACTGAAACTGGCGCTGTCGAAACAGCCCCAGCTCATCGGCGGGCCGCTGCGCGTGCATGGCCAGGTTCAGCTCATCGAGCAGCTGCACAGCATCGCGAAACAGCTCGACATCGACTGGGAAGAACCGCTGGCGATGCTCTGGGGCGATGTCGCCGGCCATCAGCTCGGCCAGCAGCTGCGCGGTCTGTTCAGCTTCGCGCAGAAGACCGCCAAGACCTTTCTCATGAACAGCAGCGAGTATCTGCAGGAAGAGCAGGAGCTGCTGCCGGTGCGCTGGGAAATCAACGAATTTATTCAAGAGAGCGAAGACCTGCGTGCCGATGTCGAGCGTCTGGAAGCGCGTCTGCAACGCCTGCAACAACGTGTTGCCAAGCTCACCGTGACAACGGAGCTAGCGCCATGATTCGTCACTGGCCCCGCCTGCTGCAGTTGTGGACCGTCGCTGCGCGCTATCGCCTCGACACGCTCTTGCCGCCGCCACCCACCGCTGCCGCACGTCTCGCCCTGCTAGCCTTCCGCCTGCACCCAGCTTGGTGGGCAGCCAGTGCGGCCGCGCAAAACCCCGCCCGCGTCCGTCTCGCCTTTGAAGAGCTGGGCCCGCTGTTCATCAAGCTCGGTCAGCTACTGGCCACGCGCCGCGACCTGCTAGCGCCGGCCCTGCTCGATGAGCTGGTGCATCTGCAGGAAAACGTGCCGCCGTTCCCGACCGCCGAGGCCAAAGCCATCGTCGAGCGCGAGCTGAGCATGCCGCTGGCACAAGCGTTCGCCCGCTTCGATGACGCCCCGCTGGCCGCCGCCTCCATCGCCCAAGTGCATACCGCCGCGCTGCCGAATGGCCGCGAAGTCATCGTCAAAGTCTTGCGCCCCGGCGTGGCCGATCGTATCCGCACCGACATGGCGCTGCTGAAAGACCTGGCCGCGCTCGCCGAAGCCCGTTTCGACCTGCGCGTGATACCCCTGTCGCGCATCGTCAGCGATTACGAGCGCACCCTGCTGGATGAAACCGATCTCGCCCGCGAAGCCGCCAACACGCGCCAGCTGCACGCCAATTTTGTCGGCTCGCCGCTGTTCTATGTGCCCGAAATCTACGACGCCAACGGCAGCAGTGAAGTCATGATTGCCGAGCGCATCGAAGGTGTGCCGATCAGCGATCACGCCACCTTCGCCCGCCTCGGCATCGACCGTGAACGCCTGGCCAACAAGGGCCTGACCATCTTTTTCACGCAGGTCTTCCGCGACAACTTCTTCCATGCCGACATGCACCCCGGCAATGTCTATGTCGAGACCGGCAACCCGGCCGACCCGCGCTTTATCGGCCTCGATTGCGCCATCGTCGGCTCGCTGCCGCCGGACGACCAGCTGACCATCGCACAGATCCTGCTCAGCCTGATTCAGCGCGATTTCAACCAGCTCATCCGCACCGCCGCGCAAGCCGGTTGGGTGCCTGCCGGCGCGCCGCTGGATTTCCTCGCGCAGGAGGTTCGCCGCTTGGTCGAGCCGGTGCTGACGCAGCCCATCGATCAAATCAATCTGGCGCCAATTCTCGCTGGTCTGCTCGACATGGCGCGCACGCACGGCCTACAGATTCCTCCTCAGCTGGTGTTGCTGCTGAAGACGCTGATTCACATCGAAGGTCTCGGTCGCGAGCTCTACCCGGCACTGGACATCTGGAGCCTGGCGCAGCCGCTGCTGAAGCAATGGATGACCGATCGCATCGGCCCGAAAGCCCTGCTCAAGCGCTTCACCGAAGACACGCCGATCCTGCTCGCCGGCCTGCCCGAGCTGCCGCAGATGGTCTTCGATGCGCTCACCCAGATGCGCCAAAGTGGTCAGTGGCAGAGCCGCCAGATCGCCGAGCTGAAAGCCATCCAGCGCCAGTTGCAACACCAGCACCGCCACAGCAGCCTGCTGAGCTGGGCCACGCTGATCGCCGTGGCAACGCTGTGCTGGCATGTACTCACGCAGTAAGTCGCTTTCCGTTATGCTAAAGCCCTGTTTTAGGGCGCGCCCGGTCTTTACGGGCCAGTGAGTAGCAGCATGAACTGGTTAGATGCCATCAAGTGGGACGCCAACGGGTTGGTACCGGCCATCGCCCAAGACCATGTCACTGGCCGTGTGCTCATGGTGGCGTGGATGAACCGTGAGGCGCTGGCACTGACCGTGGCCGAGCAGCGCGGCATCTACTGGTCGCGCTCACGTGGCAAACTCTGGCGCAAAGGCGAAGAGTCCGGCCATGTGCAAGTGCTGAAAGAGCTGCGTCTGGACTGCGATGGCGATGTGCTAGTGCTCCAGGTTGAGCAGCTCGGCGGCATCGCCTGCCATACCGGGCGCAAATCTTGCTTCTACCAACGCTACGAAAACGGCGCATGGCAGGTGGTTGATGCCGTGCACAAGGATCCCCACGAGATTTATTCGTCATGACCGATGTATTGAGCCAACTCGCCACGGTGCTGGCCGAGCGCAAGCAAGCCTCGCCAGACAGCTCCTATGTCGCCAGCCTGTATCACAAGGGTCTTAACAAGATCCTCGAAAAGGTCGGCGAAGAGTGCACGGAAACCTTGCTGGCCGCGAAGGATGCCGAGCACAGTGGCAACACGGAGGAGCTGGTCTACGAGACAGCCGATCTCTGGTTTCATACGCTGGTCATGCTGAGTCAGCTCAATGTGCACCCGGATCAGGTACTGTCTGAGCTGGCGCGTCGTTTCGATTTATCCGGGCTGGCCGAAAAGGCTGCTCGCAACCCGTCTTAATTGCTGACCGCCTACGGGCGAGGAGTTGTCACATGTTGTCTGGAATCTCACTGCCGCACATTCTGCTGCTGCTGGTCATCGTGGTGCTGGTCTTCGGCACGTCCAAGCTGAAAAACCTCGGCAAGGATGTCGGCGGGGCCATCAAGGGCTTCAAAGAGTCCATGAAGGGTGAAGATGAGGCCGCGACACCCACTGCGACACCAACCAGCCCACCTGCCCAGATCCAGCAGGCACAGACCCCACCAGCCCAACCGACACCGGTGCAACAGCCTACCGATCAGAAGCCAGGCCAATAACGCATGTTTGATGTAGGCTTCAGCGAGCTGCTGCTGCTCGCAATCATCGCCCTAGTCGTGCTCGGCCCGGAAAAGCTGCCCCATGCCGCGCGTATGGCTGGCGCTTGGGTGGGTCGCATCCGACGCATGATCATCAGTGTGCAGGCCGACATCGAAAATGAAGTAGCCGCCGCCGAGATGCGTGAACGCATCAAGAAGGAAATGGAGAAAGTGAAAGCTGCCTCCGGCCTGGATGATGCCCAACAAGCACTGACCTCGGCCCTCGATGACAGCCCCCGCAGCAAGCCCGACAGCGCCGAGAAACCATGAACACGCCTCAGGACCTGCCACCCACCGAAATGCCGCTGGTCACTCACCTTATCGAACTGCGTACGCGTCTGGTACGCATTGTGATCGCACTGATTCTGGTATTTTTCTCGCTGGCCTACTTTGCCAACGACATCTACGCCATTCTCTCGGCGCCCTTGCGTGCCCTGCTGCCACCGGGCAGTACCATGATTGCCACCGATGTCACTTCGCCGTTCATGGCGCCATTCAAGCTGACCTTTTTTGTCGCCTTGTTTGCCTGCGTACCCTACATCCTGATTCAGCTCTGGGGCTTCATTGCCCCAGCGCTGTACAAACACGAACGGCGTATTGCCGTCCCGATCGTGCTGTCGAGCGTGGTGCTGTTCTACGCCGGCGTGAGCTTTGCTTACTTCGTCACACTGCCGGCCATCCTCGGCTTCTTCACCGGCGTCGGCCCCGAAGGCGTGGCCATCATGACCGACATCAATCTCTACCTCGACTTTGCCCTGAAGCTGTTTCTGGTCTTCGGCTTCACCTTCGAGATCCCGGTCGCCGTGCTTGTACTGATTGCTGCCGGAGTTGTGAAAAGTGCCGCCTTGGCCGAGCAACGACGCTACATTATTGTCGGCTGCTTTTTTGTAGCCATGTTTCTGACGCCGCCCGACGCACTGTCCATGACCATGTTGGCGGTGCCGATGTGGCTGCTGTTCGAGCTGGGGCTGTTTGCCGGTCGCCTGCTGGAGAAGCGGCGCTCAGCAACGGAATAGCATTGTTTTGAAAGCAGCAGCCTGACCTGTTGTCCGCAATAAAAATGCCCGGCTAACCCGGGCATTTTTATGACCTCAACCGCGGCTTAAATCGCGATTTCGCCACCATCATCTTTAGTAATGACCATGGTCACCGAGCGGGCCCGCTTTTGGCCAGTCGTTGTCTCCAAGGCATTGAAACTGCTTTGCTGGATAAAGCTGCTGGTCTGCGAGTAATTGCTGAAGCCGCCCGACTCACCCGGATGCTGGATATTAACAAACAGCGCCTTTCGGTCAGGCGTCATGTCAATGCCTGTGATTTCAGCACCCTTGGGGCCAACCAGGAATCGGCGCAGGTTGTCGCTGGTCGGCGCCTTGCCCGCTACTGTCACCACCGTGCCGCTCGTCGCACCTATCTGATTATTTACCGTTACAGGCCCACCATCGCCAACTCGGCCCGGTATCGCCGCCAGCATCATGCAATTGGTTTCGTCGATATAGGCACCATCGTCGGTCTGGATCCAGAGAATGCCGCGCGGATCAAACCAAAGACCATCAGGGCTGGAGAAGTCGTTGCTATCAACCAGGCCCGAAAGATTTACCGAAGCCGGCGCATCTGCTTCGGCACCAAAGGCATAGATATCCCAACGGAAACTGATGGCTGCGGGGTCATCACTGGTCTCGGCCAAGCGAATGATGTGACCATTGACATTACCTGAGTTGGTTTTCGATGTCGGGTTACCAAAGCTGTCTGAATAAGCGCGTGGATTAGACGCATCTGCCGTTGCCGTCGTGCGTTGGCTGTTATTGGTCAGCGTGAGATAGACCTCGCCATTGCTCGGACTCACCGCCGTCCATTCCGGACGATCCATTTTAGTTGCACCGACCTTGTCTGCCGCCTCACGACTGAAGACAGCAATGTCTGCTGCCGACATCCCCGCTAACGCGGGATTGCTTGTCACCAACGGCAACCATTCGCCCATGCCATTAGCATTGAACTTAGCCACATAGAGCGTTCCCGTATCCAGAATGTCATTCTGGCGCGACTCATTGCCGGTATACACCGCATCCGTGACGAATTTGTAGAGGTACTCGCCGCGTGAATCATCGCCCATGTAAAACGCCAACTTCTTACCCACGATAAATTTTGGCCAGCAACCCTCATGTGAGAAACGCCCCAAGGCCGTGCGCTTTTTCGGCATTGAGGCAGGATCGTAAGGGTCAATCTCCACCACATAGCCAAACGTGTTGGCTTCATTACGATAATCATTAATGGCCGCTGCACCCGTTGGCTGCAGCTGGAAGCGTGTCATCAAATTCGCTGCGTCACCACTGCCAGCGGGGTCCGGGGCCGAATACCAACGCAAGTTCTGGAAGCCATGACGGGCAATGCCATAGCGCCCTTGACGCTTTTGCTCAGCGCTGCCTGACGCCGCTGCAACACGGCCTGGAGTCGTATCATTGGCATCGTGCTTGAAATCTGCATTGGAGAAGTAGCCCGCCCAGTTTTCCTCGCATGTCAGATAGGTACCCCAAGGGGTAAAGCCATTGGCACAATTATTCAGCGTACCACGTGCCCGCTGACCGGCTGGGTCGAAGCGCGTTTGCGCCAGCGCGTTGCCGCGTACTGGGCCGCTTAATTGCATCGGCGTGTAAGGGGTCAAGCGGCGATTGAAGGCACTGCCCTGAACATAGCGATAGCTACCCGCTTGACGCACGATTTCAATAACAGAAATACCATGAAGCGCCATTTCCTTGAGGCATTCCTGTGCATCCGTACGCGCACTGTCCTTGCTGTAATCACCCGCCTTCGGCAATAGCAGGGAGGAAGCATCCAACGTGGTCTTGTCGAATGTGGGGCCATTGGCATGAGCAAAGTCTTCCGTGACCGCCTCATGGTTCATCACCAGTAAACCGCGCTCACTATTGCTGCGCTGGGGCAGGCCGGTAGCCGACAAACCAAAGTAATACATGCCGTCATGGTGATCACCCACCGCTTGCTCTTGCTGGAGTGGCGTCAGCGACGTAATCGTCACCGGCACAGTGCCGCCGGCAAATAATGGATCTCCCCAAGACACCAACGGCCTGGCCGTGTAGCCAGTCGGCACACTAATGCTATCGGCGACCGATTTGGCAACGGCATTGAAGTTCAACGCCAGAGGGGTCGCAGCCTTGGTTTCTCCACAGCCGGTCAGTGCCACACTACCGAGCATTAGGCCGGCACCAACACTGGCACCGCCCTTGAGTACATCGCGACGGCTGACACGCTGATGAATCAACTCATCAATGTGGGGATTACCAGAAGGGTTGCTATCTTCCATGGGGTGGTTATGACTCATGACAGGTACTCGCAGGCAGCTCAAAGAGGTATTCCACAATCCTCTTCACTTATGTCAGTGCGCTGACAGTTTGCTGAAGCTGCCATGAATTTGCTTTTTTCATCTCGACTGAAACTGGCAAGCGATTAGACTGCGAAGCTTCTGTGTCACAAAGGGCCATCCCGTCCATGAACCACCTGACCCTGCTTGCGCGCATGCGCACCTTAATTGCCACGCCCAGCGTGACCTGCACTGACCCCTCCATGGATCAAGGCAATCTTGCCGTCATTGAGCACCTCGCAAGCTGGGCGGAAACCCTGGGCTTCCGCTGCGAAATCATGTCGGTCGCCCCCGGCAAGGCCAACCTGATTGCCACGCTCGGAGAGGGTTCGGGCGGGCTGGTGTTCGCTGGCCATACCGACACCGTGCCCTTTGATGGCGCAAAATGGCAAAGCGATCCGTTCACGCTGACCGAACGCGATGGCCGCTTGTTCGGCCTTGGCACGGCAGACATGAAGGGCTTTTTCCCGCTCGTGCTGGAAGCAGCAGAGGCCGCTGTTGCTGCCGTGCGTCGTGGCGAAACGCTGAAAGCGCCGGTGATTATTCTGGCCACCTGCGATGAAGAAACCAGCATGGCCGGGGCCAAGGCACTGGTCGCTGCCGGCAAGCCGAAGGCACGCTTTGCCGTGATCGGCGAACCTACCAGTGGCCGACCGCTACGCTTGCAAAAAGGCGTGATGATGGAGCGCGTGATCATCGAGGGCCGCAGCGGCCATTCCAGTGATCCATCGCTAGGTCATAACGCGCTCGATGCCATGCACGCGGTGATCGGCGAGCTCATTAGCTACCGCCGCGAGCTGGCCGCGAAATGGCACAACCCGCTATTTACCGTGCCCACGCCTACGCTCAATCTGGGCTGCATCCACGGTGGCGATAACCCCAACCGCATCTGTGCCCGCTGCGAGCTGCAGTACGACCTGCGCCCGCTACCCGGCATGGAGATGGACAGTCTGCGCGCCGACATCAAGCGCCGTTTGAAGCCGCTGGCCGAGGAGTACCAGGTCAGCATCGTTAATGAATCGCTGTTCAGCGGCACACCGGCCATGGAAACGCCTGCCAATTCGCTGCTGGTCAAGGCGGTGGAAGAGATGACTGGCTTCACCGCAGGCGCGGCGGCATTCGGCACGGAAGGCCCGTATTTCCAGGAGCTGGGCATGGAGGCGGTGATCTTCGGGCCGGGCGGCATTGAAACCGCGCATCAGCCCGATGAGCATTTGGAAATTGCTAGTTTGCAGCCGACCATCGAGAAGCTGGCGGAGCTGATTCGGCGGTTTTGCCTGTAAGACGCTTTTGCCTGTAGGCGAACGCTACCGCCCGACCCCGCTTCACTTATACAATCCCAGACTTTCGAGGCGACGCCTCCCACTGACCCGGGCCCATACCGTGAGCAGCCAGAACCCGTTTCAAGACACCATGTCGGAACAGTATGTGCACTGGTTCCGCAATTCCGCGCCGTACATCAATGCGCATCGCGGCAAGACCTTCGTGCTGCTGTTTGGCGGCGAGGCGGTCAATCACGAGAATTTCCGCAACATCGTGCACGACATCGCGCTGCTGCATTCGCTCGGTATCAAGCTGGTGCTGGTGCATGGCGCACGCCCGCAGATCGACGAAAACCTGGTCGAGTACGGGCTGACCACGCCGTATCACAACGGTCTGCGTGTGACCACACGCGAGGCCCTGCGCTGCGTCATGGATGCCGTCGGGGCCATTCGCCTGGAAATCGAAGCGCTGCTCTCGATGGGCTTGTCGAACTCGCCCATGTACGGCGCCAAGATCGACGCCGTGTCCGGCAACTTCATTACCGCCAAGCCCTACGGTGTGCGTGATGGCGTGGATTTCTGCCTGACCGGCGAAGTGCGTGCGGTCGATACCGAGGTCATCAACAAGAACCTCGCTAATCATCACATCGTCATTCTCGGCCCAAGCGGCTACTCGACCACTGGCGAAATTTTCAACCTGCTCGCCGAGGATGTCGCGGTGTCGGTGGCCACCGCCTTGCAGGCCGACAAGCTGATCTGCCTGGGCGAGCGCGAAGGTATCGTTGATGACAACGATGACCGCTTGCTGCGTGAAATGATCCCGAACGAGGTCGATCAGTACCTGCGTAACCGTCCGCTGGACAGCGAGCTGCTCCGCCACATGAACGCCGCGCGCGAGGCCTGCCGCGAGGGCGTGAAGCGTGTGCACATCATTTCCTATGCCCGCGATGGCGCGCTGCTGCAGGAGCTGTTCACGCGTGACGGCTCGGGCACGCTGATCACTCACGACCCCTACGAAGAAATCCGCACAGCCGAGATCGAGGATGTTGGCGGCATCATCGATCTCATTGAGCCGCTGGAAGAAGAAGGCATTCTGGTGCGCCGCGAGCGCGAGAAGCTGGAAACCGAAATTGCGCATTTCGCCGTAGTCGAGCGCGACGGCATGATCATCGGCTGCGCCGCGCTGTACCCGCTGCCGGTGCTGAAGGGTGAGGAGCCGGCGGGCGAGGTCGCCTGCGTTGCTATCCACCCGAACTACCGCAAGAGTGATCGCGGCAGCGAGCTCATGGAATTCCTCGAAAAGCGCGCCAGCAGCAAGGGCCTGCGCAAGCTCTTCGTGCTCACCACACGCACCGGGCTGTGGTTCCAGGAGCACGGCTTCGAGACCGCCTCGGTGGATGACCTGCCGAAGTATCGCAAGTCACTTTACAACTACCAGCGCAATTCGCTGGTGCTTAGCAAGCAAATTTAAGGATTTAGGAAATGACTCAAATCACCGACAACATGCGCAAATTCTCATCCCAGGTTGTGGATGGCGTTGAAGCCGCACCCGGCCGTGCCATGCTGCGTGCCGTGGGCTTCACCGACGAGGACTTCAAGAAGCCGCAGATCGGCATCGCCTCGACTTGGGCCAATGTCACGCCCTGCAATATGCACATCAACAAGCTCGCCGAAGAGGCCGAGAAGGGCGCTAATGCGGCCGGTGGCAAGGGTGTGATCTTCAACACCATCACCGTGTCGGACGGCATCGCCAACGGTACCGAGGGCATGAAGTACTCGTTGGTGTCGCGTGAGGTCATCGCCGACTCGATCGAGACCGTGGCCGGCTGCGAAGGCTTCGACGGCATCGTTGCCGTCGGTGGCTGCGACAAGAACATGCCGGGCTGCCTCATTGGCATGGCGCGCCTGAATCGTCCCTCGATCTTTGTTTACGGCGGCACCATCAAGCCGGGCGCCGGCCATACCGACATCATCTCGGTGTTCGAGGCCGTGGGTCAGCACGCCAAGGGCGACATCAGCCTGATCCAGGTCAAGCAGATCGAAGACACTGCGATTCCAGGCCCGGGCTCCTGCGGCGGCATGTACACCGCCAACACCATGGCCTCGGCCATCGAAGCCTTGGGCATGTCGCTGCCGGGCTCCAGCGCACAAAACGCCGTCTCCGCCGACAAAGCCTCGGACTGTTTCCGTGCCGGTCAGCAAGTGCTGGAGCTGCTCGCCCGCGACATCAAGCCGCGCGACATCATGACCCGCAAGGCCTTCGAGAATGCTATCCGCGTCATCATCGCGCTCGCCGGCTCCACTAACGGCGTGCTGCATTTGCTGGCCATGGCGCATGCCGTGGATGTGCCCTTGACGCTTGATGACTTCACCGAAATCGGCAAGACCACGCCGGTGCTGGCCGACCTGCGCCCGAGCGGCAAATACATGATGTCGGAGTTGGTCGCCATCGGCGGCATCCAGCCGCTGATGAAGCGCATGCTCGACGCTGGGCTGCTGCATGGCGACGTGCTCACCGTCACCGGTAAGACGCTGGCCGAGAATCTGGCCAATGTCGCCGACTACCCGGCCGATCAGGATGTCATCCGCAGCTTCGACAACCCGATCAAGAAAGACTCGCACCTAGTCATCCTGCACGGCAACCTGTCGCCCACCGGCGCAGTCGCCAAGATCACCGGCAAGGAAGGTCTGCGCTTCGAAGGCACGGCTCGTGTCTATCACGGCGAGGAAGCCGCACTGGCCGGCATCCTCAACGGCGAAGTGGTCGCTGGCGATGTCATCGTGATTCGCTACGAAGGCCCCAAAGGCGGCCCAGGCATGCGTGAAATGCTGTCGCCGACCTCGGCCGTCATGGGTAAGGGCCTCGGCAAGGAAGTCGCGCTCATCACCGACGGCCGCTTCTCCGGCGGCTCGCATGGCTTCGTGGTTGGCCACATCACGCCGGAAGCCTTCGATGGCGGCCCGATTGCGCTGCTGGAAAATGGCGACAAGATCATCATCGATGCCGAAACCCGCGAGATCAGCGTGGGTGTGTCGGATGCGGTGCTGGCCGAACGTCGCACGCGCTGGGTGCAGCCGAAGCCGCTGTATACGCGGGGTGTTTTGGCCAAGTACGCGAAGCTGGTATCGAGCGCGTCGGAAGGCGCGGTGACGGACAAGTAAGCATTGCGTTGATGTGAAAAGTGCTGATGTGATGTGAACGAAAAGGCCTGCTTTATGAGCAGGCCTTTTGCTATCTGGGCTGGATGTCGTCTATCAGCAATTCATATGGTAAGTGCCGCCGCCTGTCGTAATCTGGATGTGCATGTTGTCTGGCGCAAGATCAAGGCCGTTGGCCCAAGTCACTGCACCCATCTCCAGACCGATCTGGCGAAACTCGGCCTCGTCACGCAGTGCAGCAAACACGCCTGCGCGCGGCGAATGAATGTAGTCATACATTTCCACGATGCCTGTCAGACCATCTTGAAAACAGACTTGAAAGCAGAAGTTTTCCAGCGCCTTCACCTCAGCCACCAGCCAATAGGCTCGCGGGGTCACGGTAGCGCGGGAATGCGTCTGGGTGGTTTTTTGACCACGCATAGCTGCCAATCCTCTTCTAATTCAATGCGGTGTATTTTGGCCCAACGACGCACCATCGCCAAAGCTCGGGGTGGCAAATAGCCTTTAATTACAATTCCTGTACTCAATTCAATCTGCGCCACATGTTCTGAATAAGTCGCATGAAAATGTGGCGGCGCATGGTCATCCCAGTACATGTAAATGATGATGCCATAAAAGCTGCTGATGGTTGGCATGGCTCCTCCTTGAGCTGTTTGCCAGATCAGCATAGACCACGACTCCTACTCTCGCTGGCCCTTGCCCATCAAGCCGGCATCGCCTAGCGTGGCAAGCTGACTTCTGCGAGATACCATCATGACCGAAACCGTCGCTGTGCTCGGCGCCAGCCCCAAGCCCGAACGCTATAGCAACCAGGCCATCCACCTGTTGCGCCAGTACGGGCACACGGTGATTCCGGTAAATCCGATCCAGCGCGAAATTGCCGGGCTGCCGGTGGCGGCCTCGCTTGCCAACATCACGCAAGCCGTGGACACGGTGACGGTGTATGTCAGCCCAGTACATCTGGAGCCGCTGGTGGATGACCTGCTAGCACTGAAGCCGAAACGGGTGATTTTCAATCCGGGGGCTGAGCATCCGTCAGTGGCAGCCCGATTGGAAAAGGCTGGTATTGCCACCGAAGAGGCCTGCACGCTGGTGCTGCTACGCACGCGGCAGTTCTGATGCGGCAACAGTGCTGAGCCTGCTGAGCGCACTGGATGCGCGCTGCCTCAGTCGCGCGTGCGCATCCAGCCGGCGATGCTCAAGCGCTGACGCTGCGCCGGCAGCACTTCATGCGCGAGAGTGTCGCTGCGAAACACCACCAGCGTGCCGGCCTCGGGGGTGACTTTTAACGGCTGATCCAAGCCCTCCGCATAGAGCACCAGCTCGCCGCCGGCATCCGCCGGCCAGCTAGGCTCGTTGACATAGCACACCGTCGAGATCACGCGCTGACCACGCCCTGCCCCCTCCGGATCGGAGCCATGCTTGTCTACATGCCGCCGATAAAAACTATCCGGCTCATAGCAGGCGTAATGCGCTTCGTACTCGGCCAGCCCGAAAAAGAACTCGCGATTAAGCTGCTGACGCAAGTCATCCATGATCGCCAAATACTCACTGGCGGCCGGCATTTCAGCAGCCGTTGCCAGCCAAGCGATGCGATCACCCCGGATTTGTCGCTGCACCTGCTGACTCGCACCCCGACCGATGCCGGCGGCATGAAACTCTCCGGCGACATCCCGCGCGCGCAATTCGTCACGCAGCGCGGCTATCAACGGCGTCGGCAAAAAGCCCGGTAACACCACATAGCCAGGCTCTGGCAAAGCGGCCAGCACAGCAGCCCAATCCAAGGGCGGCAAAGCAGGTATCATTCGCTTCTTACTTTCTGATGTTGCTACCATGAACTATCGCCACCATTTCCATGCCGGCAATTTTGCCGACGTGATGAAGCACAGCCTGCAAATGGGCCTGCTCGCCGCGCTGAAGAAGAAGGATACCGCCTTCTGCTTCATCGATACCCATGCCGGTGCCGGCATCTACGATCTGCACGGCATGCAGGCGCAAAAGACCGGCGAATACCAGCAGGGCATCGAGCGTCTGACGGATCATCGCGGCGCGCCGGCCTGGGTCGCTGAATACCTGCAGAGCATTCTCGCCTGCCAGGCAGCCGGCGGTCGCAGCCATTACCCCGGCTCACCCTGGCTCGGCCTGCGCCAACTGCGCGCCCAAGACCGCGCCGTCTTCATGGACGTGCAGCACGCCGAAGTCGCCAGCCTGCGTCATCACTTCAAGAACGACCCGCGCGTGGCCGTGCATCAACGCAACGTCTACGAAGGCCTGATCGCGATGATCCCGCCCAAGGAAAAACGCGGTCTGGTGCTGATCGATCCGCCCTACGAACTCGAGCGCGATGCCTTCCCGCAACTGGTCAAGCTGATCGTGGCCGCACACACGAAATGGCCGACCGGCGTTTACGCCATCTGGTTCCCGATCAAGCAGCGCACCGCCATCGTCAAGTTCTACCGCGAGCTGATGAATAGCGGCATCCCCAAGATGCTCGCCTGCGAGCTGCTGATGCAGCCGGACGACAACGCGCTCGGCCTCAACGGCTCCGGCCTGATCGTGATCAACCCGCCCTGGGGCTTCTATGAAGAGGCGCAGAAAACCATGGCCTGGCTGCTTGACCGTCTGTCGGACCACCCGCAGAAGTCGAGCAAGGTGCGCTGGCTGGCAAATATAGAGTAATTGCTCTAGACTCTCGCGTCGCCATTCCCAGGACGCGAGCGTCTCATGAACCTCAATAAAGAAACGCTGGGCTACGAAGCTCAGAAAGCCTACGTCAGCACCATGATGAAAATCGTCGGTGGCGGCCTGGCGGCTGCCAGTCGTGTCGATGCCGACGTACAGCGCAACCTGGCCGCCTTCCCGGCCGGCTACCAGATCTGCATGACCGTGTTCCCGAGCGGCCCGAGCTTCCACATGCGCATGGAAGCCGACGGCATCGGCAATGTCGTGGACAGCCCTATCGGCAAGCCCGATCTGACCATTCGCTTCAAGCACATGACCCATGCCTTCCTCGTGTTTTCCTTTCAGGAAGGCACCGCGCAGGCGTTTGCCAATGACCGCATGGTGGCCGATGGCAATGTCTCGCACTCGATTCGTCTGGTGCGCTGCCTGAACCGCATGGAAACCCTGATTCTGCCCAAGCTGGTCGCCGCCCGCGCCGTCAAGCGCTACGACGATGTACCGCTGGCCGAAAAGCTGAGCAAAGCCATCCGCATTTACGGCCTCGTGGCCAAGTCACTCGTCACAGGAAACTAATCATGAGCAAGCCCTATTACGAATTCTTCTGCCCGGTCAAAGTCATTGCCGGTCACGCCGCCCTCGAACATGTACCGTTCGAGCTCAGCATCCTCGGTGCCCAGCGCCCCCTTATCATCACCGACAAGGGTGTGCGTGGTGTCGGCCTGCTGACCCATGTCGAAGCCGCCTTCGCCGCTGCCGGCGCCAGCATCGCCGCCATCTTTGACGATGTTCCGCCGGACAGCTCGCTGCAGACTGTGCGCGCTGCTGCCCAAGTTTATCGCGACAATAATTGCGACGCCATCATCGCCATCGGCGGCGGCTCGGTGATCGACACCAGCAAGGCCGTCAACATCCTTGCCTCGGAAGGCGGCGATGACCTGCTCGTGTACTCCGGCGCGCATGTGCTGAAGCGCCCGCTGCGCCCGCTGTTCGTGGTCCCGACCACCTCCGGCACCGGCTCGGAAACTACCGCCATCGCGGTCATTTCTGACACCGAGAAAGGCGTGAAGCTGCCCTTCGTGTCCTACTTCCTGATGCCGAACGCCGCCGTGCTCGACTCGCGCATGACGCTGACCCTGCCGCCGCACATCACCGCCATGACCGGCATGGATGCGCTCACGCACGCCATCGAAGCCTTCACCTGCCTGGCGCACAACCCGATCAGCGATGCCTACGCCAACGGCGCCATCAAGAAGATCGCCGACAACCTGCTCAATGTGCTCGACAACCCGACCGATGCCGATGGCCGCCTCGAACTGGCGCAGGCCTCGACCATGGCTGGCGTCGCGTTCTCGAATGCGATGGTCGGTCTCGTGCATGCGCTCGGCCACTCGCTCGGTGCCGTCTGCCATCTGCCGCACGGCCTGTGCATGAACCTGTTCCTGCCCTACGCGCTGGAATACAACAAAGACAAGAACGGCGACCGCATCGCCGAACTGCTGCTGCCGCTGGCCGGTGCCGATGTCTATGCTGCAACGCCGGTAGCCGATCGCGCCGACCGCGCCATCGCCGAGATCCGCCGCATGCGTGACGAGATATTCAATCGCTGCAAGCTGCCACGCACACTGCAGGAAACCGGCAAGGTCACACGCGAACAGCTGGCTCAGATCGCTGATCTGACGCTGGACGACGGCGCCATCATCATCAATCCGAAGGAAGCCGATCGCGACGAGATCATGGCGATTCTGGAAAAGGCATGGGGGTAATGGGTCGCACAGGGGGTTAATGGTGCGCTCGGGCTAGGATGCCCGCGCGCACCATTAACCCCCTGTGCTCATTTGAGGTGGGTGGGCCAGTAGCCCCGCCAGCGTTGTGGCTGACTGCCCACCGCAAGGAAGCCGGCGTTGAGCAGGGTATCGCGCTGGTTGTAGCAGAAGGCGCGGCCTTGGTGATCGATCAAGTGCCCGCCCGCTTCTTCGAGCACGATTTGCGCGGCCGCGGTGTCCCACTCGCTAGTGGGGCCGAACCGTGGATAGGCATCCGCCCGGCCTTCCGCCACGGCGCAAATCTTGAAGGCCGAGCCCGCCGGTACGCTCTGCACGCCGCCGAAATCATGCTCGACAGCACGCTCGAACAGCACCAATTGCTCCAGACCATGGCGACGACTGACCGTAAGCTGAATCGGGCGGTCGCCTTTTACGGGCAAGGCAGCAGTGTGAATACGATGCCAGCCCGATACATCGACACGGAAGCTACCCAAGCCTTTGGCAGCGACATAGCTGATGCCGCTAGCTGGCCCGTGCACGACGCCGAGCACGGCGGCATCGCCCACGATCAGCGCGATGTTGACGCTGAATTCGCCATTGCGGGCGATGAACTCCTGGGTGCCATCGAGCGGATCGACCAGCCAGCAGGCAGACCAGTCGCGACGGCCGGCCAATTCGGCCGCTAACGACTCTTCAGACAGAACGGGCAAGGCATTCCAAGGCGCAGCAACGCCCGCCAGGCTCGCGACAATGCTGTGATGCGCCGCCAGATCGGCAGCCGTGAGCGGCGATTCGTCAGCTTTGGTCTGCACCGCCCAACGGCGGCTGTCGGCATAGATCGCCATGATCTCGCGACCGGCCGCTTCGGCCACCGCTAACACCTCGTGCATTAGGCTCAAGTCTGCGTTTGTCATGCTACAAGCTCCGTTATTCTGTCGCAGGCCCTGTTGGCTTTGGCATAATGTGTTCAGGTTTTACAGGATAGCGCGAATGATAGATTGGTCCCGCATCGATACGGTCATCCTCGACATGGATGGCACCGTGCTCGATCTGCATTTCGACAACCGTTTCTGGATGCAGCATCTGCCCGAAGTTTACGCGGATAGGCGCGGCCTGCCCCGCGAGCACGGACTGGCCGATTTACTGAGCCAGTTCTCTGCGCATCAGGGCTCGCTGAACTGGTATTGCACCGATTTCTGGAGCGAGAAAGTCGGCTTCGATGTGGCAACGCTGAAGCTCGACCTCAAGCATCTGATTCGCGAGCGCGCCGATGCCTTCAGCTTTCTCGCCGCCGTGAAGGCCAGCGGGCGCCCGCTGTGGCTAGCGACCAATGCGCATCGCGCCAGCCTCGAAATCAAGCTCGCCGAGATCGCCTTCGGTCACTACTTTGATGCCATGGTCAGCTCGCATGACTACGGCGCCCCGAAGGAAGACCAGGCGTTCTGGCAGGCCTTGCAAGCCGCGCACCCCTTCGATCCGGCGCGCGCACTCTTTATCGATGACAGCGAGTCCGTGCTCGACAGCGCCGTGCGCTACGGCATCGGCCAAGTCCTGTGCGTGAGCACGCCAGACAGTGAAAAGCCGGTACGCAGCGGCTTGCGCCATCCCGCTATTGATGCTTTTGGCGAGCTCGGCCAGCCACCGGCGCGCGCTCAGGTCGGAGCCAAGCAGCCATGAGCGACAACGCTGGCAGCGCACGCACCCGCATCGACAAATGGCTGTGGGCGGCGCGCTTCTTCAAGACGCGCTCGCTGGCCAAAGCCGCCATCGAAAGTGGACATGTGCATTGCCAGGGTCAGCGCATCAAGGTCAGTCGCGACGTTGCTGTCGGCATGCAGCTGCGTATCCGCCAAGGCTTCGACTACAAGACCGTGGATGTGCTGGCGATCAGCGATGTGCGCGGCCCGGCACCCGTGGCACAACTACTTTATTGCGAGACACCGGAGAGCTTGGCCGAGCGCACCGAACAGACGGCACAACGCCAGGCCATGAATCTGGCGCACCCGGATCATCGCCCGAACAAAAAGGAGCGTCGGCAGATTCATCGCTTCCAGCGCGATGTCGGCAACAGCGGATGACGACCTTGCCGCGCTGGATCTGGGTCGGCACCTGGCTGCTGGCGTTTGTCGCCGGCATGATCAATGTCGTCGGCTTTCTCAGCATCTCGCAGCAGGCCGTCACCCATCTCACCGGCACCACCAGCCTGCTTGCCATCGCGCTGATTGAGCACGATACGCATCATATGGTTTTGCTCGGCGCCATTCTGCTGGCCTTCTTTCTGGGCTCGCTGATCAGTGGCCTGATCATTCGCGACAAGGTCCTGCGACTGGGCCGACGCTATGGTGCCGTGCTGATGCTGGAGTCGGTAATTTTGATCCTGGCGACCGTGCTTTTGCAGCGCCATCACATGGCCGGGCTCTGGCTCGCCGCAGCCGCCTGCGGCCTGCAAAACGGCATGGCCACGACCTACAGCAAGGCCGTGGTACGCACCACGCATCTGTCCGGCATGTTCACCGACCTCGGCATCTTTCTCGGCCAGGCCCTGCGTGGGGTTGCCGTGGAGTCGCGGCGTCTGATCCTGTGCCTAACGGTCATCTCCGCCTTCTTCTGTGGCGGTCTGGCCGGCGCACTCGGCTTTCGGCAACTGGGCTACGACACTCTGCTAATCCCGGCTTTGCTGACCGGTCTGATGGGGATGAGTTATTTCCTGCTGCGCTGGCACAGCATCAAGAAAACCCGCTAGCCGAAAACTCCCGACCAGGTTTATTGGCAATTCATGCCAAATTTTGCCAAGATAAGAGACTGACCCAAGGGAAGCCTCATCATGGCCACCATGAATATTTCATTGCCCGACAGCTTAAAGAGCTTCGTTGATCAGCAAGTTAGCCAATCGGGCTATGGCACATCAAGTGAGTATGTGCGCGACCTCTTGCGTCGTGAACAAGAGCGACAGCAACTGCGCAACCTGATACTCGAAGGAGCCAACTCAATGGCAGTGGGTGAGGCCAATGCTGATTACTTCAATCAATTACGCGAGCAGATAATCGCCAGCAAACGCTAGGATAGGAATCATGGCAAGGAAGCCAGTCATTCAATCAGCCAAAGCTGACGCTGATCTAAAAGCTGCGGCTGCGTATTACCAAAAAGAAAGCACGGCACTTGCCCTGAAACTGCTTGAGCAAATTGCAAAGGCCTGTGAGCACATAAGCCATTCACCGAGCTCCGGTTCTCTGCGCTACGCTGAAATACTGGATATCGACGGCTTACGCTATTGGCCATGCCAACGCTTTCACTATCTGGTGTTTTACCGTGAACAAGCAGAACACATTGATTTGCTGCGAATCCTGCATGCTCACCGTGATCTCCCGACAAGCATGACTCTCTGAATAGCCCTTTCTCAACGCACCAGAGTCGCCCAAGACTGCCCACCTAGAGTCAGCACTAGCGCATCACCCGCGTTAAGCGCTGCCACTCCTTCCGGTGTGCCCGTCATCACCACATCACCCGGTTGCAGCGTGAAAATCGTCGCAATGAACTGCAGCAAGGCAACGATGCCGGTAATCATGTCAGAGCTATGCCCTTGCTGACGCACATCGCCATTAACCGTCAGTGTGAAGTGCAAATCGGAAAGGTCTGTCGTGGCTGGCAATGGCGAAAAAGCCCCCATCGGCGCAGCGCCATCAAACGCCTTCGCGACTTCCCAGGGATGCCCCTGCTGCTTGAGCTGGTTCTGCACATCGCGCAGCGTCAGATCCAGGCCCAGCGTCATGCCGGCAATCGCGGCAATCGCCTCCACCTCACTGACCAGCCCCGTCAGCGTGCTACCAATCAACAGCGAAATCTCGGTCTCATGGTGGCAACTGCCGCGTCCGCTCGGAATCGCGAAATCCGGGCCTAGCGGCACCAGCGCCGTCGCCGGCTTCAGAAACAGAATCGGCGCTTCCGGCACCGCATTACCCAGTTCTCGCGCATGCGCTGCGTAATTGCGGCCGACGCACACCACTTTGCCGACGGGCAGATCCACTGGGGTTCCGTTTTGCCACTGGTGTTGGTAGGTCATCTCTCAGTTCCTTTTTGACGGGCTTTGGAGGGGTGGGATGCCCAGTGTTGGGACCGCCACAAGTACGTCCATGTAGGCTCTTGTGCGCCATCCATGGCGCACAACGTCCCATCACTGGGCATCCCACCCCTCCACGCGAGCTCAAACGGAGCTGCACATGAATGCCACGACGGGCAAGTCCGAACCACAAGAACTCAGCGCGAGACTCTGAGCGGGAGTGCTGTTGGCGGAGCCCTCAGAGATCGAAAATCTTCCCCGGATTCATCACATTGTTCGGATCAAACACCCGCTTGATGGCCTTCAAATACTCAACCTCAACCTCAGATCGGGTATAGGTCAGATAAGGCTTCTTGGTCATACCAACACCATGCTCGGCAGAGATCGACCCGTTGTAGCGCTGCACCGTCTCGAACACCTGCGTGTTCACGCTCTTGCACTTGGCAAAGAACTCCTCCTTCGCCAGGTCATCTGGCTTGAGGATATTCAAGTGCAGGTTGCCATCGCCAATATGTCCGAACCAGACCACCCGGAAGTCCGGGTACTGCGCCGCGACAATCGCATCAATGTCGGCAATGAACGCCGGTACGCGCTGGATCAACACAGAGATGTCGTTCTTGTACGGCGTGTACTGCGCGATGGTCTCGGAAATGTCCTCGCGCAGACGCCACAAATTCTTCGCCTGAGTCTCGGACTGACCGAGCACGCCATCGACCACCCAGCCTTCGGCAACGCACTGCTCGAAGATGGCCATGGCTTCATCGGCCATGTCCGATGACAGCGCCTCGAACTCCAGTAGCGCGTAGAACGGCGTGGCGGTATCGAACGGGCGCGGGATGCCCTGATGTGCCGTCACCAGCTGCACCGACAGCTCCGAGAAGAACTCGAAGGCGGTCAGGTCAAGGCGCGCCTGGAAGGCCTTGAGCACATTCATCACGCTCGGGAAGTCCGGCGTGCCCAGCACCATGACTTGCAGATTGCGTGGCGCACGATCGAGCTTCATGGTCGCTTCCACAACCAAGCCCAGCGTGCCCTCGGCGCCGATGAACAGGTGGCGCAGGTCATAACCGGTAGCGTTCTTGATCATGTCCTTGTTGAGTTCGAGGATGTCGCCCTTGCCGGTGACGACCTTGAGGCCGAGCACCCAGTTGCGCGTCATGCCGTACTTGATGACCTTGATGCCGCCGGCATTGGTGCCGATGTTGCCGCCCAGCTGCGAGGAGCCGGCCGAGGCGAAATCGACCGGGTAGTACAGACCCTGTTCTTCGGCAAAATTCTGCAGCTGCTCGGTGACCACACCCGCCTGGATACGCACGGCTCTATCTTCCGGAATGAACTCCAGCACCTTGTTCATGTAGTCGAAGCTGATGACGACCTCGCCATTCGCGGCAACAGCGCCCGCCGACAGCCCGGTACGACCGCCCGATGGCACGATGGCGAAGCCGGCCTCGTTGGCCAGCAGCACTACCGCCTGCACCTGCTCGATCGTCGACGGAAAGACAATGGCCGATGCCGCTGGCGTGTACATCTTGGTCCAGTCACAGCCCCAGGTCTTCAGGCTGTCGGCATCGGTGCGGACGCGGCTGTCGCCAACGATGGTTTGCAGGCAGGACAGAGTTTCAGGCGCGAGGCTCATGGCAATCTCACAGGCATCAGAAGAATGTGCGCATTCTATCAGCAGGACAGTGTGTGCTAACATTCGCGACTTCCTTTTTGATGCCACGAGTCCTCGCGCCATGAGCCAGCTCTCCCTCGATAAAGCCAAAATCCGTTTCCTGCTGCTGGAAGGCGTCCACAAAAACGCCCTCGATGTGCTCAGCAACAATGGCTACACCAACATTGAGTACCTGCGCGGTGCGCTCGACGAAGATGTGCTGATCGAGAAGATCAAGGACGCTCACTTCGTCGGCATCCGTTCGCGTACGCAGCTGACCGAGAAGGTCTTTGCCGCCGCCAACAAGCTCATCGCCGTCGGCTGCTTCTGCATCGGCACCAACCAGGTCGACCTCAAGGCCGCCATGAAGCGCGGCATCCCCGTGTTCAACGCGCCGTTCTCGAACACGCGTTCGGTCGCCGAGCTGGTGCTGGGCGAGCTGATCCTACTGCTGCGCGGCATCCCCGAGAAGAACTTCCTGGTGCATCGCGGCGGCTGGTCGAAGTCGGCTGAAGGTTCCTACGAGGCTCGCGGCAAGACTCTCGGCATCGTCGGCTACGGTTCGATTGGTTCGCAGCTGTCGGTACTCGCCGAATCGCTGGGCATGCAGGTTATCTACTTCGATGTGGTCACCAAGCTGCCATTGGGCAACGCCCGTCAGGTCGGCACCATGGACGAGCTGCTCGCCACCGCCGATGTGGTGACGCTGCATGTACCGGAACTGCCGTCCACCAAAGACATGATGGCTGCTGCCGAATTCGCCAAGATGAAAAAGGGCGCGATCTTCATCAACGCCGCGCGCGGCACCACGGTCGATATCGAAGCGCTGGCCGATGCCATCAAGAGCAAGCATCTCAACGGTGCCGCCATTGATGTGTTCCCGAAGGAACCGAAGGCCAACGACGAAGAGTTCATGTCGGCACTGCGCGGTCTCGACAATGTCATTCTGACCCCGCACATCGGCGGCTCGACGCTGGAAGCGCAGGCCAACATCGGCCTCGAAGTGGCAGAGAAGTTCGCCCGTTATTCCGATAGCGGTGCCACCGTCACCTCCGTCAACTTCCCGGAAGTGGCTGTTCCGCAATCGCCGGGCAAGCACCGTTTGTTGCACATCCACAACAACATCCCTGGCGTGCTGTCGGCGATCAACCTGGTGTTCGCCGAAAACGGCATCAACATCAGCGCGCAATCGCTGATGACCAACGATGCCATCGGCTATCTGGTCATGGATGTCGATGCCGAGTATTCGGAGCTGGCGCTGTCGAAGTTGCAGCAGGTCAACGGCACCATCCGCACCCGCGTGCTGTTCTAAGCTGCCGCTCGCGTGCTGACCACGGCCGCTGCTTCCCATCCCGGAGGCAGCGGCCGTTTGCTTTATACGGTACCGGAAAGTGATGTGCAGGTCTGGCTTTTAAAGCGCCATGACGACACGCCGGCATCCGACGAACTCCTGAGGCTCTGGCTGGATGAGCTGCTCGGTCATGCGCCAGTGATCGAGCGCACCGATGCCGGAAAGCCCTACATCGCCGACAGCGTCCTGCAATTCAATTTCTCGCACAGCCCGCACTGGTTCGCATTGAGTTGGCGCATCGGCCGCGAGCCGGTCGGTGTCGATGTCGAAGATCTCGGCCGCCGCCCCAGTTTCGCCGCGCTCGCCGAGCGCTACTTCCATGCAGCTGAAAAATCAAAATGGCTTGCCGCCGAGGCATCTGAAAGCGCCGCTGTCTGGCTGGAAATCTGGACGCGCAAGGAAGCCGTGCTGAAAGCACACGGCCTCGGTCTGCGCCTGCAGCTCAACACACTGGACACCTGTCGCGATGCCGTGCAGCATCAGCTCATAGGCTGCTGGCAGCTGCACAGCTTCCGCCTGCCGGATGCCGTGGTCAGTGTCAGCTGGCCACTACCTGCCGTCTCGCAAACGGCCTCATAACAAGAGCCGAGCAGATTCGGCCGGAGCCCATCATGGCCGACACCCAGCAGCACTTCCGTACCTGCCACCTCTGCGAAGCCATGTGCGGCATCATCATCGAGCATCAGGGCGAACAGATTCTGTCGATCAAGGGCGACCCGGACGATCCCCTCAGTCGTGGCAATATCTGCCCGAAAGCTGTGGCGCTGCAGGACTTGCAGAGCGACCCGGATCGTCTGCGCCAGCCCATGAAGCGCGTCGGCAGCGAGTGGATGCCGGTGAGCTGGGACCACGCCTACGAGGAAATCGAGCACCGCTTCAAGGCCATCCGCAGCGAGCATGGTAAGCACAGCCTAGCGGTCTATGCCGGCAACCCGACCGCGCACAGCGCTGGCGCCATCCTGTTTTTGCCCAACCTGATCCGCGCCTTCGCCGGCCGTAATCGCTTCAGCGCCACCAGCGTCGATCAGCTACCGCACATGCTCACCAGCTACAAGCTGTTCGGCAATCAGGCTCTGTTCACCATTCCTGATCTGGATCGCTGCGAGCACCTGCTCATCATCGGTGCCAACCCCGGCGCATCCAACGGCAGCCTGATGTCGGCCGGCGACCCGATGGGCCGCATCAAGGCCATCCGCCAGCGTGGCGGGCGCGTCACCGTCATCGATCCGCGTCGCACCGAGACCGCCGACAAAGCCGATGAACATGTCTTCATTCGCCCCGGCAGCGACCTCTACCTGATCGCCGCCATGCTGCAGGTGCTCTTCGCCGAGCGCCTGGCTCGCCCGCGCCATCTCAGCGAAATGATTGATGGCCTTGATGCCCTCAAGCAAGCCGTGGCCGACTTCACGCCCGAGCACGCCGCCGACTACACCGGCATCAGTGCCGATACCATCCGCCGCCTGACCCGCGATTTTGCCGCCAGCGATCATGCCTGCGCCTATTCGCGTTGCGGCACCTCCATGCAGCAGCACGGCCAGCTCACCACCTGGCTGGTGACTGCGCTCAACATTGTCACCGGCAATCTCGACCATGAAGGCGGCATGATGTTCACCCGCCCGGCTATTGATCTGGTCGCGCTCAGTGCTACTAGCCGTGGCCTGCAAGGGTCGTTCGGGCGCTTTAAGTCGCGTGTGCGCGAGCTGCCCGAGTTCGGTGGCGAACTACCGGTGGCCGCATTCGCCGAAGAGATCCTGACCCCGGGCAAGGGCCAAATTCGCGGCCTCATCACTCACGCCGGCAACCCCGTGCTGTCAACGCCAAACGGGCGACAGGTCGAGACTGCGCTGGCCACGCTGGATTGCTATGTCGCGGTTGATTACTACATCAATGAAACCACCCGCCACGCACACTTCATTTTGCCGCCGACCGGGCCGCTGGAGCGGCCGTACTACGATGTCATCTTCAATACGCTCGCTGTGCGCAATGTCGCCAAATACTCCCCCGCGATGCTGGCGAAAGCCGACGATGCCCGTCACGATTGGGAAATTCTGCTCGAACTGACGCTGCGCATGAGCACTGAGCCCGGCAGCGAACGCTGGCAGGCACGCGCCTCGCAGAAGCTGGTGCAACGCCTCGGCCTCGAAGGCGTGCTGGATATCCTGCTGCGCGTCGGCCCTTACGGCCAGCAAGCCGCTTGGCTGCAACGCGCCAGCTCGCTGCTCAGCGACAACGCACTCACCGCGCCGCTATTTGGTCAGGTCAAAACTTGGCTGCAAAAGCAGGTGTCGCAGCGCGGGCATCTTGAGAAAGCGCTGGCCGGCTTCGGGCCGCTCAGTGGCGCCGCACAAGGCCTCAGCATCCGCACGCTGAAGCAGCATCCGCACGGCAAGGATCTGGGCGCGCTGCAACGCGCATTCCCGCAACGCCTCTTCACCGACAGCCAGCGCATCCAGCTCAGCCCGGAAGATTTCATTGAAGCGCTGCACGCCGCCCTGCAAACAGCGCCTAGCGAACAGCTCGCCGGCCCCGGCCACGCGCTGCTGGTCATCGGCCGTCGCCATGTGCGCAGTAACAACTCGTGGATGCACAACGCGCATCGCTTGGTCAAAGGCAAGGACCGCTGCACCGTGCTGCTGCACCCACACGATGCCGAAGCGCTGGCGATCAGCGACGGTGACTCGCTGACCCTGCGCAGCCGCGTCGGTGAAATCAGCCTGCCAGTGCAGGTCAGCGACAGCATCATGCCTGGCGTCGCCAGCGTGCCGCATGGCTGGGGTCACGACCGCGTTGGCACGCAGCTGTCCATCGCCGAAAAACATGCCGGTGCCAGCCTGAACGACCTCACCGACGATCAGGCTGTGGATGGCATGAATGGCGTGGCGGTGCTTAACGGCTTCTGGGTTCGCGCGCAAAAGGTCGCCTAATGCCGCGAAGATCCTTGCGCCGAGGCTTGGTAGTCATCCTCGGCTGCATTACCATCGCGGCTTTACTGACCTTGGGGTCAGCAAACTTACTGTTCAAGGAAAATACCGCCATGGCTCTGCTGCGCGATCGCCTTCTCACTCTGCCGCAATACCTGATTCCCCAGCACGGCCTGTCGCGCCTGGTCGGCAGCCTGGCAGACAGTCGCACACCCTGGATCAAAGATACTTTCATCACGCGCTTTGCTGAGCGCTACCAAGTCGACATGAGTGAAGCCGCCGAGCCCAATCTAGCTACTTACGAGAGCTTCAACGCCTTCTTCACGCGCGCCTTGAAGCCCAATGCTCGGCCTCTGGACAGTCGCCCAGACAGCATCCTGAGCCCCGCCGACGGTGCCGTGTCGCAACTTGGCCCCATCGATCAAGACCAGATTTTCCAGGCCAAGGGTCACAGCTACTCGCTCAGCGATTTGCTCGCCAGCGAAACCGATGCCGCCGCGTATGTCGGCGGCCAGTTCGCCACGGTCTACCTGTCGCCACGCGACTATCACCGCGTACACATGCCGCTGGCCGGCCGTCTCACCAAGGCCGTGTATGTGCCGGGTGAACTGTTCTCGGTCAACACCCGCACCGCCGAAAATGTACCCAACTTGTTCGCGCGCAACGAGCGTCTGGTCGCGCATTTCGATACTGCACTCGGCCCCATGGTCGTTGTTTTGGTCGGCGCAATGATTGTGGCCAGCATTGAAACCGTCTGGGGTGGCATCGAGCCCATCGGCAACGAAGTACGCGTACGCGAATTTGCTGACGGCCAGCAGATCACACTCAATCGCGGTGCCGAAATGGGCCGCTTCCGCCTTGGCTCCACCGCCATCGTGCTGTTCGGGCCGGATGTGATGAGCTGGGACAGCCGCTACGATGCCGGCACGCCGACTCGCATGGGCGAGCGTCTGGGTATCGCCAACTAACACTTCATTACATGGCACAGTCATTTGGCAACAGTCGAATGACTCGCCACAAACGCGCTTTATAAAGCGCAACCAAGTCCCAACCAAACCACCGTAGGTCACTCCTCAAGCCCTTGCTAGGGTTGCATTTGTCAGCAGCTGCCTGTCGGCGTTGCGTCAAATTCCGGCACTTTGCCTTGAGGATAAAACCATGAATAAACTCAAACTGACCAGCTTGGCAGCTGGCTTAATGATTGCCCTCAGTCTGGCTGGCTGCGGTGCCGACGGTGACAGCACAGGAACTGGCAGCGGCACAGGCACAGGCACAGGCACAGGCACAGGCACAGGCACAGGCACCGGTGGTAGCAGCACGCCGCTAATCCTTTCCGATACACGCGCTCAGCTCTCTGGCGTGCTCGTCAAGCTCGGCAGCAGCATCCAGCAAAACACGCCCGCCGGCACGCCATTGGATATTGGCGGCTTTCTCATTGCCCTTGATCCCGCCGTAAACAATCTGCTGACCGGCCCGGACGCCACCCTTTCTGGCTTGCTGGCAGGCGTTCAGACCATCCTCGGCAACCCCACACCCGCAGGCTTTGCCACCGCTGCCGGTCAAATTCAAGAAGGTCTCGGCGCACTACCTCCTGCCATTACCAGCCTGACACAAACATTGCCTTGCGCGCTGGCCACACTCGCCGGCCAACGCGGCAGCGTCTGCACCAGCAATAACCCCGCTGTGCAGCTGCAAAACCTGATCGGCCTCTTTGCCGGCGGCAGCAATCCCTTTGCCGGCACGCCGTTGGAAGCCTTGGGCATGGCCGGCGCTCCCGGAACACCTGCTGGTGGCCCTACCGGCACACCGCTCGACGCTCTGCTTGCTCCTTTGCTCACTGCGCTGGGCACGCCCGGCGGTGCTGCGCCAGCACCCCTGGATGGCGAGCTGGTCGACAACCTCGGTCTCGGTCTCGCCACCGTCGGTGATGCGATTGTTGATGGCTATAATAACCTGCCCGGCAGCGAGCAAATTCCGGTCGCCGGCGAAGTCGTGCAAACACTGGGCAGCGTCATCGCCGACCTAGGCATTACCCTGAATACACTGGAAAGTGGCACGGGTGTAAGCATTGGCAACACACTCAACAACACCCTGACCAATGCCAGCAATCTGCTGACCGCGCCCAACGGCTTGCTTGGCACATTGGCCGAAGCTTCCGGCAATACCCAGCTAATCAGTGCTGTTAGCAGCGGCAACAGCCAGCTCAACAACGGCATCGACACCCTGACCAACACCCTCAACACAACACTGCTCACGCAGGTGGACTCTGCGGTACTGACTCCCGTACTGACAGCACTGGCACCATTGTCTTGCACACTGGCTTTGTTCGGCGATTGCAGCGGCAGCGCTGCCACCAGCACTGACCTCACCGCATTGGTGAGCACACTGATCTCAGCGCTAGATGTGAGCATGGGCAGCGGCGTACCATCGACCACCGTCATTACCAACATCACCACCGCTCTCACCGAAGCTGCTAGTGGCAACAACGACCTGATGACCACACTCGTCACCACGATTACCACGCTGCCAACCACGCTGAGTAGCGGCGGAAGCACCGGACTGCTGGACGGCATCACCAGCACCCTGGGCGGGCTCGGTGGCTTGCTCGGCAACATCATTCCGGGCTAAACGCCAACCTTGTGGGAAAAATACCTCGCCTCGGCGAGGTATTTTTTTGCTCGTAACAAAGCAATGACAAATAGCCCTTACTTCTCTATGATCCGTCGCCGCAAATGATCAATAAATTGAGCCCACGCTTAACAATTGCTTACAAAAGCCAGACGCTTTGATCACTGTGTAACGCTTCATCGACACCTAGCATGCGCTTTGTAAAAGTTCACTTTCTTTCGTAAACAGCAGCGGCCCCTGCGGGTCACAGAGGTATATATGCAAAAATTCAAACTGACTCGCCTGGCCGCTTACATGGTACTGGCCGCCGGCCTCGCTGCCTGTGAGGCCAATGGCGATGGCACCAATGGTGGTAATGGCGGCGGTGGTAATGGCGGCGGTGGTAATGGCGGCACCGGTGGCAGCGGCCTGATTACAACTGTCCAAGACACACTCAACGACCTGACCGGCGGTACCCCGCTAACTCCCGTTGAAGACTTGGTCAACTCACTGCTCGACCCCGAAGCCGGCGGCTTGGCTGCACTGACCAGTGCGCTCGAAGATGCCACCGCGGACGGCCAGTCTTTAGCCCAACTCAACCAGCTGGTTGGTGCTCTGGTCGGCAAGGATGACAGTGCCCTGACCCCTGTGATCGCTGCGCTTAACGGCATCCTTTCCGGTGCGGGCGCAGGTGGTGGTAGTGGTTTACCCGTAAGCCCAGCACAGCTTTGCGCCTTGCCAGGCATCGGCCCGCAACTGGCCAGCGCGGCTGGTAGTACCTGCACAGGCGGCGGCAGTGGCGACGGCAGCAGCCCGTTCGATGCAAGCCAGCTCTGTGCTATCCCAGGCATCGGCCCGCAACTGGCCAGCGCTGCCGGTGCGACCTGCACAGGCACAGGTACAGGTGGCAGCGGCAACTCTGATGGCCTCATCGCAACCGTTCAAGATACGCTGAATCAGGTTACTGGCGGCACCCCGCTGCAGCCGGTAGAAGACTTGGTCAATACCTTGATCGACCCGCAGACTGGCGCACTCGAAGCACTAACCAGCCAGCTTGATGCCGTCACCTCTGACCCAGAGGCTTTGGCTCAGCTCAATGCTTTGGTCGAAGCCTTGGCGGGTGAAAACGACAGCGCACTGACACCACTGCTTGAAGCCCTCAACGGCGTGCTCAGTGGCTCCGGCGACGCAGGTGGCGCACCAGCTCCGGGGGACCTGCTCGGCATGCTGCCCACCAACCCGCTCACGGATGCACTCTGCGGCATTCTGGGCTGCTAACTCGTAGCACCTGCTTCAAGTAATAACAAAGACCCCGCCTCGTGCGGGGTCTTTGCGTTCAGGCACACTCGCTATCTGCAGGCTTTGCCTCCTCCAACAACATCCGCTATGGTCATGACACTAACTTGGCCATGACTGCACATGCGTATCACCCTCAAACAGATCGATGTCTTTACCGCCGTTGCCCGCGAAGGCAGCGTGACCAAAGCCGCACTCTGGCTGCATCTAACACAAAGCGCCACGAGCATGGCGCTGGCCGATCTGGAAACACAGTTGGGTGCCAAGGTATTCGATCGGATCGGGCGACGCCTGCAGCTTAATGAGCTCGGGCATCGCCTGTTGCCGCTAGCCCAGGAAACAGTGGCTCGTGCTCAAGAAATGGAAGACATTGCTGCTGGCGACCTGCCAGGGCATGGACGCTTGCGCATCGGCGCCAGCCTGACCATTGGCAACTACCTGATGCCGCAGCTAATCGGCCGCTATCTGCAAGCCAATCCGCAGTCAGAAGTCGCACTCGATGTCGGCAATACACGACATGTCATCGAGTCAGTGCGGCAGTTCAGCTGTGATGTAGGCTTTATTGAAGGCTTCTGCCACGACCCTGACATTGAGGTACTGCCCTGGATGGAAGATGAGCTGGTGATTTTTGCCAATGCCACGCATCCGCTAGCCCTGCACAAAACACTCACAGCAACAGACTTCAAAGGCGCTCACTGGATTCTGCGCGAAGCCGGCTCAGGCACCCGCGAGGTCTTTGACAATGCGGTGGCCGGAAAGTTTCCCGACCTGCATGTACGCTTGGAGCTAAGCCATACAGAGGCTATTAAAGGCGCTGTAGAAGCCGGGATTGGAATCGCCTGCGCATCAAAACTGACCTTAAAAGAAGCGCTATCAGCAGGGACTATCGTGGTGTTGCCAACACCTTTTCTGGATCTGAAACGCTCGCTATTTATGCTTAAACATCGCCGAAAATACGCGACGCGCAGCCTCAATAACTTCATCAGAACCTGTCAGTCTGCGTTAGCTTAACTCCACATCTCTATCTCGCACGCCCAGCAAATACAGGATGCCATCTAGCCCCAAAGTGCTGATGGCCTGCTTGGCGTTAGCCTTCACCAGCGGCTTGGCACGGAAGGCGATGCCCAGGCCAGCAATCGACAGCATGGGCAGATCATTGGCGCCATCGCCCACCGCAATCACCTGCTCCAGATTCACGCCCTCGCTGGCAGCAATCTCACGCAGCAACTCGGCTTTGCGCTGGCCGTCCACAACACGGCCAACCACGCGGCCGGTGACCTTACCATCCTCGATTTCCAGGGCATTGGCATAGACATAGTCAATGCCCAGCTTCTGTTGCAGGTATGCACCGAAGTAGGTGAAACCACCAGACAGAATGGCGGTCTTGTAGCCCAGCGCCTTGAGTGTGCGCATCAAATGCTCGGCACCCTCGGTAAGCTGCAAGGACTGCGCGACAGATTCCAGCACCGAGGCATCTAGACCCTTGAGCAAGGCTACACGAGCCTCAAAGCTCTGGATGAAATCAAGCTCACCCTGCATGGCGCGCTCGGTAATGGCGGCGACCTGCTCACCCACACCAGCCGCTTTCGCCAGCTCGTCGATGACTTCGTGCTCGATCAGGGTCGAGTCCATATCGAAGCAGACCAGGCGGCGGTTGCGACGGAAAGCGTTGTCTTTCTGGAAGGCGATATCAATGCCGAGCTCGCCCGCCAGCCGCAAGAATTCGCTACGCATGGCATCAACATTGCGTGGCTCGCCGCGCACGGAAAACTCGACACAAGCCTTGGCATGAGCCTGCTCATGCTCGCCTTCAAGCGAGACGCGGCCCGACAAGCGTTGCAAGCCATCGATATTTAAGCCCTGATCGGCAATGAGCCGGGTAATGGCAGCGAGATGCTCGGCTGTTACCTTGCGTGCCAGAAGAGTCAGGATATAGCGCACCTTACCGTGGCCGGCGACCCAATGGTGGTAGCTGTCGGCGCTGATCGGGGTGAAACGGGCTTGCAGGCCGAGGGCATGCGCTTCAAACAGTACGGCACGCATGAGCAGCGCCGAGTCGTTTTCACCCCCAGTTTCGATCACCAGACCGAGCGTGAGCTGGTCGTGAATGACCGCCTGGCTGACATCGAGAATATTGACTTGATGTGCCGCCAGCGCCTGCGTCAGTACGGCACTGATACCGGGACGATCGGGGCCAGCAATGGAGACGAGTAAAATTTCACGCACAGGATTCATCTCCCCTTAGCTCACACTTAATCCATCAACTTTCTGGAATCCACGCGGCAATTTCTGGCCACGGCGGCCGCGCTCACCTTGATAATGCTCAAGGTCTTTCTGGGTCAGACTCATGTGGCGTGCGCCAGCATGGACCGTGAGTTTATCGCCAGAACGAATCGGCAGCACCTTCACCACCACTTCGTCTTCGCTGGCCAGCAATGACATCAGCTTGTTGCCCTTGCCTTTTGCCAAGCGCGGCAAATCTTTTACCGGGAAGACCAATAAACGCCCCGTATTGCTGAGTACCGCCAGCTGATCATGGTCGGCATCACCAATCAAAATCGGCGACAACACCTGTGCCGCATCCGGTACATTGAGCAGCGCTTTACCGTTCTTGTTACCGGCCTCCATATCGCCCAGCTGGGCAATAAAACCGTAGCCGGCGGAGCTAGTCAGCAGCACGAGGCGCGCGTGATCGCCCATCACCACCGCCATGAAACGAGCGCCATTCGGGGGACTAAGCTTGGTGGTCAGCGGCTCGCCCTGGCCACGGGCCGACGGCAGCGTGTTGGCCGCCACCGAGTAGCTTCGACCCGTCGTATCGAGAAAATGCGCGAGCTGATTGCTCTTGCCTTCGGCCTTGGCAAGATAGCCATCACCGGCTTTATAGCTCAGGCCAGTGGCATCAATGTCGTGACCTTTGGCAGCGCGCACCCAACCCTTCTCCGAGAGCACCACGGTCACTGGCTCGGCAGGCGTGATGTCGGTTTCAAGCAGCGGCGCGGCATCCTTGCGCACGACCAATGGCGAGCGGCGGGCATCGCCATACTTGGCGGCATCCGCCTGAATTTCTTTGACCAGCAATTTTTTCAGCAACGCAGCCGAGCCCAACACTTTTTCCAACTGCTCGCGCTCCTTCGCCAGCTCGTCCTGCTCGCCGCGAATGCGCATTTCTTCGAGTTTGGCGAGATGGCGCAGCTTCAATTCCAGAATGGCTTCGGCCTGAATGTCGCTGAGCCCGAAACGCAGCATCATTTCTGCCTTGGGCTCTTCCTCGTAGCGAATGATGCGGATGACTTCGTCGATGTTGAGGAAGGCAATCAACAAGCCATCGAGGATGTGCAGGCGCGCATTGACCTTGTCGAGGCGATGCTGCAAACGCCGGCGTACGGTCAGCGTGCGGAACTCCAGCCATTCGCCGAGCATCTCGCGCAGGCCCATGACGCGCGGCCGGCCATCGAGCGCGATCACATTCATGTTGACGCGATAGCTCGACTCCAGATCGGTGGTGGCAAACAGATGCCCCATGAGCTGCTCAAGGTCGATGCGGTTGGAGCGCGGCACGATGACCAGACGCGTCGGGTTTTCGTGATCGGATTCATCGCGCAGGTCAGCGACCCAGGGCAGCTTCTTGGCCTGCATCTGATCAGCGATCTGGGTCAAGATTTTCGCACCGGAGACTTGGTGCGGCAGCGCGGTGACGACGATGTCACCATCTTCGATCTCGTAGACGGCACGCATGCGGAAGCCGCCCTTGCCGGTGGCGTACATCTGTATCAGCTCATGACGCGGCGTGATGATTTCGGCGGCGGTGGCGAGGTCGGGGCCGGGTACGAATTCGCAAAGCTCATCCAGCGAAATACCGGGATCGTTGATTAAGGCAATCACCGCTTGGGCGATTTCGCGCAGGTTGTGCGCGGGAATGTCCGTGGCCATGCCGACCGCGATGCCGGTGGTGCCATTGAGCAACAAATTGGGCAGGCGCGCCGGCAGCACGCAGGGCTCTTCCAGCGTGCCATCGAAGTTGGGCTGCCAGTCGACGGTGCCCTGCTCCAGCTCGGCCAGCAGCGTGTCGGCATAGGGCGACAAGCGGGCTTCGGTGTAGCGCATGGCAGCGAAGGATTTGGGATCGTCCGGCGAGCCCCAGTTGCCTTGGCCATCGACCAGCGGATAGCGGTAGCTGAACGGCTGCGCCATCAGCACCATGGCTTCGTAACAGGCCGAATCACCATGCGGATGATATTTGCCGAGCACATCGCCAACGGTGCGCGCCGACTTCTTGTGCTTGGCCGAGCTCTTCAGGCTCAGCTCGCTCATGGCGTAGACGATGCGGCGCTGCACCGGCTTGAGGCCATCGCCAATATGCGGCAGGGCGCGATCCTTGATCACATACATCGAGTAGTTCAGGTAGGCCTGCTCGGTGTAGATGCGCAACGGGACGAGCTCGGTGCCGTCGGCCGGGGTAGACAACATCAGTTCATCAGTCACGTTCAAACCTCCACATCGGCGAGGTTGCCCTTGCGTTCGAGCCAGCTCTTGCGATCACCTGAGCGCTTCTTGGCCAGCAGCATATCCATCATTTCATGCGTGGCCTCGACTTCATCGAGTACCAGCTGGATGAGCCGGCGCGTGTCCGGTGCCATGGTGGTTTCGCGCAGCTGCAGCGGGTTCATTTCACCGAGACCTTTGAAGCGCGTGACCTGAGGCTTGCCGCGCTTATTCTCGGCTTCAAGGCGATCCATGATGCCCTGCCTCTCAGCCTCGTCGAGGGCATAAAACACCTGCTTGCCGAGGTCGATACGAAACAACGGCGGCATCGCGACACAGACATGACCACCACGCACCAGTGCCGGAAAGTGCTGCACAAACAGTGCGCACAGCAGCGTGGCTATGTGCAGACCATCAGAGTCGGCATCGGCGAGGATGCAGACCTTGCCGTAGCGCAGGCCGCTGATGTCATCGGAGCCGGGGTCTACGCCCAGCGCCACGGCGATATCGTGTACTTCCTGCGACGCGAGAATCTGCGAGGAATCCACTTCCCAAGTATTGAGAATCTTGCCACGCAGGGGCATCACGGCTTGGAACTGGCGATCACGCGCCTGCTTGGCGGAGCCGCCAGCGGAGTCGCCTTCGACCAAAAACAGCTCACTGCGCGCGATGTCGCTGCCGGAGCAATCCGCCAGTTTTCCCGGCAGCGCCGGCCCGGCTGTGATGCGTTTGCGCGCGACCTGCTTGCTTTGCTTGAGGCGTTTCTGCGCGGAGTTGATAACCAGCTGCGCGAGCTGTTCGGCAATGTCGGTATGCTGGTTCAAGTACAGCGAGAAAGCGTCCTTGACCACGCCCGACACAAAGGCGGCGGACTCGCGCGAAGACAGGCGCTCTTTGGTCTGGCCGGCGAACTGCGGATCCTGCATCTTCAGCGAGAGCACGAAAGCACAGCGCTCCCAGAGATCTTCCGGGGCGAGTTTGATGCCGCGCGGCAGCAGGCTGCGGAACTCGCAGAACTCGCGCAAGGCTTCCAGCAGGCCGGTGCGCAGACCGTTGACGTGCGTGCCGCCCTGCACGGTAGGAATCAAGTTGACGTACGACTCCTGCGTCAGTTCGCCACCCTCGGGCAGCCACAGCACGGCCCAATCCACCACCTCATTCTTGCCTTCGAGCTTGCCCAGAAACGGCTGCTCAGGCAGGCGCGGCCAATCCTGCGTGGACTCCATCAGGTAGTCCTTGAGACCATCCTGATAATGCCACTCGATGCGCTCGCCGCTGGCTTGATCCTCGAAATGCAGATGCAGGCCGGGGCAGAGCACGGCCTTGGCGCGCAGCACATGCTTGAGCTTACTCAGCGACACTTTTGGCGAATCAAAGTAGCTGGCATCAGGCAGAAAGCGCACCACGGTGCCGGTGGCGCGCTTGCCGCATTCGCCAACTACAACCAACTCGGAGACCTTATCGCCGCCAGCAAAAGCCATGCGCCAAAGCTGGCCATTGCGCTTCACGGTCACTTCCAGCGATGACGACAGTGCGTTCACCACAGATGCGCCAACGCCGTGGAGACCGCCGGAAAACTTGTAGTTCTTGCCAGAGAATTTGCCGCCAGCATGCAGGCGCGTGAGGATCAGCTCAATGCCAGACACACCATGCTCGGGGTGAATATCCACCGGCATGCCACGGCCGTTGTCGCTAACCTCAATGAAGCCGTCAGCCGCGAGTACGACGCGAACTTCATCGGCAAAACCACCTAAGGCTTCGTCGACGGAGTTGTCGAGAATTTCCTGAATGAGGTGGTTCGGGCGAGTGGTGTCGGTGTACATGCCCGGGCGCTTGCGCACCGGATCAAGACCAGTCAAGACTTCGATAGAGGCGGCGGTATAGCCGGTCATTGCACATCCTCAGGTTGCGGTTCATCAAAAAGGGAAATATTGCGCCGATCCCATATCCGATAGTCCGGACTCAGGCTCGGATCACGCGGCAAACCATGGCTGAGGCAATGCTGCAGGCAGTCGCCGAGGAATTGATTGACCAGCTGCTTTTCGTTAATGCGCCAGCCGGCCTGATGCAGCGGCGGCACGATGGCAGGGATACGCCGCGCCGACTGAAAGCGCAGCACATCGGCCATGCGCGCATCGTGAAATAAGCGCACTTCCATATCCAGCTCGGGGCACCACGGCAGCGTTGGCGTCATCTGCGCCAGCCGCCAGGTTTCGGTGTAGCGGGTGCGCTCCACACGCTGCAATTGCAGCACCGGCTGCACGCTGAGCACTTCACTATCTGACGATACTTGCAGGGCATCACCCCAGGCAAACTCCAGCGGAGCTACAGCACCGAGACGGTCCGCGACACCGGCACCGCGTAAGAGCTTTTGCAGACGCGCATAGTTGAATTCGTAGAGCGCATGCATGCCCGCCAGATCGACGGTATAGCGCGGCCAAGTTGCGTTCACCGGGCCCACTTCGACACAACATGCGCCTTATTCAACGCCAGCCATTGCAGCGCCAGCATGCACGGCGCGTTATTGATGCGGCCACTACTGACCAGCTGCAGTGCCTGCTTCAGGCCAAGCACATTGACACGGATGTTCTCACCCTCTGCCGGCACGCCATGCACACCGCCAGCGCGCGACAAATCGGCCGGGGCAACAAATAGCGTAAAGCGCTCGTCGGAGCCACCTGCGCTAGGCATGAACTCGAACACGAACTCCATGTCTGTGATGACGACTCCGGCCTCTTCCAGCGTCTCGCGTCGTGCCACATCTTCCAAGGCTTCGCCGGGCTCTACCAGACCCGCCACCACTTCGTATTGCCAGGGGTGATGATCTTCGATGGCGCCAACACGGAACTGCTCAATCAGCAGCACATCATCGGTCTTCACGTCATAGATCAGCACACCAACGGCGGGCGGACGCACGAAGAGCTCACGATTGATTTCCGGCCCCATGCTGCCGTCGAACTGACGGTGACGGAGCCAGAGCTTGTCGAGGCGATAGAAACCCTTGAATAAAGTCTCGCGACGGACGATCTCGACATCATCGCGGGTAAAGCCGTGCGTACTCATGGTCACACCACCTTGTAGATTTCAGCACCCTGCGCACGGAACTCCGCCGACTTTTCAGCCATGCCCTTTTCGGCTTCGGCCAAGGCCGCCGCATCCTCCAGACCCGCGGCGTACTCGCGCACGTCCTGGGTGATCTTCATGGAGCAGAACTTGGGACCGCACATCGAGCAGAAATGCGCGACCTTGTGGGCGTCCTTGGGCAGCGTTTCGTCGTGATACTCACGCGCGGTGTCCGGGTCCAGCGCCAAGTTGAACTGGTCATCCCAGCGGAACTCGAAACGCGCCTTGCTCAGCGCGTTATCACGAATCTGCGCACCTGGATGCCCTTTCGCCAAGTCGGCGGCATGGGCAGCAATCTTGTAGGTGATGATGCCGTCCTTCACGTCCTTCTTGTTGGGCAGGCCGAGATGCTCCTTCGGCGTCACATAGCAAAGCATGGCGCAGCCGAACCAGCCGATCATGGCTGCACCGATACCGGAGGTGATGTGGTCATAGCCCGGTGCGATGTCCGTGGTCAGCGGGCCAAGCGTGTAGAACGGTGCCTCGTCGCAACACTCAAGTTGCTTCTCCATGTTCTCCTTGATGAGATGCATGGGTACATGGCCCGGACCTTCGATCATGACCTGCACATCGTGTTTCCAGGCGATCTTGGTGAGCTCGCCGAGCGCTTCCAGCTCGCCGAACTGGGCGGCATCGTTGGCATCGGCAATCGAGCCAGGACGTAGGCCATCGCCCAGCGAGAAGGACACATCGTAGGCCTTCATGATTTCGCAGATTTCGTCGAAGCGCGTGTACAGGAAGTTTTCCTTGTGATGCGCCAGGCACCACTTGGCCATGATCGAGCCACCACGGGAGACGATGCCAGTCATGCGTTTGGCCGTGAGCGGCACATGGCGCAGCAGCACACCGGCGTGGATGGTGAAGTAGTCCACGCCCTGCTCGGCCTGCTCGATCAGCGTGTCGCGATACAGCTCCCAAGTCAGGTCCTCGGCAACGCCGCCGACCTTTTCCAGCGCTTGATACACCGGCACCGTGCCAATCGGCACCGGCGAGTTGCGAATGATCCACTCGCGCGTCTCATGAATGTTCTTGCCGGTGGACAGGTCCATGACCGTGTCGCCGCCCCAGCGGATGGCCCAAGTCATCTTCTCGACTTCCTCGTCGATCGACGAACCCAGCGCCGAATTGCCGATGTTGGCGTTGATCTTCACCAGGAAATTGCGGCCGATAATCATCGGCTCCAGCTCAGTGTGGTTGATATTGGCCGGGATGATGGCGCGACCACGAGCGATTTCATCGCGCACGAACTCAGGCGTAATGATCTTCGGAATCGACGCCCCGAAGCTCTGCCCCGGATGCTGGTGATTCAGCAAGCCGGCATCGGCCAGATGCTCGCGGCGCATGGTCTCGCGAATCGCCACATATTCCATTTCCGGCGTGATGATACCTTTGCGCGCATAGTGCATCTGCGTGACATTGGCACCGGCCTTGGCGCGGCGCGGCTGGCGAATATGGCCGAAGCGCAGGTTGGCTGTGGCAATGTCTTTCTCCCGCTGCAGACCGAACACCGAGCTGACGCCGCTCAGCAGGTCGACATCGCCACGCTCGTCGATCCAGTTGGCACGCACCGACGGCAAGCCCTGGCGAATATCAATTTTCACGGCCGGATCGGTATAGGCACCCGAAGTGTCATAAACAATAACCGGCGCATTTTTTTCGCCACCTAGGTTGGTCGGTGTATCCGCCAGCGAAATCTCGCGCTGCGGCACGCGAATATCGGGGCGCGAGCCGGTGACATAAACCTTGCGCGAGTTTGGCAGGGGGGCGATGGCAGCAGCATCGACCTGAGCAGATGTGCTCAGGAAGGCAGTTTCGGGCGAATTCATGTGAGTTTCCTGTTCGGGCAACGAGGCCGCCACAAGCAGCGCATTAAGTGCGTGCATCCGGGCGGCAGGATCAGCCTTGCACTATATAGCGGGGGGTTGAGGGCGACAACACAAGCGACAGCGACAAAAGGCGGACGGGGCTATGGCTTGCAGTTCGCGATGCCCCAGCTTAGGCTCGCAACATTCAACATACTCACGAGTATCTCGTATGCGTTTGCGCCACATTACCTCCACTGCCCTCGTTCTGAGCCTGCTCGCTGCACCGCTCGCTCATGCCGAAACCTTGGACTTGTTAGCAACTCTGCGCCTCGCCGATCAAAACGACCCGAACTTGGCCGCTGTTCGCGCCAGCGCTCGTGCTGCAGCGCAAGGCCCAACAATTGCTCGTGCCAGCCTGCTGCCAAACTTGGTCGCCAGCGGCAGCATTGGCGACACCACGCTGGCACAGAATTCGTCAAACGGCATGGGCGGCTCAATCCCAACCACCACCGACTACTTAAGCAAGCAATGGTCAGTCAAGCTCACGCAACCTCTGTTTGATTGGACCAGCTGGCATCAATTTAGCGCTGCCAAACTGCAGTTTTCGCAAGCACAAAGCGATGCTCAAGACAAAACCCAAAGCTTGTTCCTAGCCGTCTCTGAAGCCTATTTTGATGTACTGCGTGCCGACGACAATCTCACCTTGGCCATCGCACAAGAGGCCGCGTTTAATCGCCAACGCGACCAAGCTGAAGCGCGCTTTAACGTCGGACTGATTGCACGAGCGGATGTGATGGAAGCCGAAGCCCAGCGTGATGGAGCGACAGCACAGCGACTCAGCGCAGAAATTGGCTTAAGCAATGCTCGCGAAAAGCTCAATGCCGCTGTCGGTCGAGATATCGGCACACTGGCTCGCCTGCGCGAAAATCTGCCTTTAGACGCCCCCGTGCCGGACGATGCCGAGGCTTGGGCCAAGCTGGCCCGCGAACGCAATCCCGGGCTAATCGCCGCACGCTTGCAAAGCGAAGCGGCATTGTCGGCTCGCCAAGCCCAGCGCGGTGGCTATCTGCCACAAGTCGGCTTGTTCGTGAGCCGCAGTGTGCGCGAAAACAGCAAGGTTAGCGGCACCAATCAATCCATCATGTTTAATGCGGGAGACACCGATGTGGTTGGTGTTGAAGCGCAATGGGAGCTGTTTGCCAGCGGGCGTACCCGCGCCCTTGTGCAGCAAGCCACCGACAATGCCGAGGCCAGCAAACAATCGGCATTAGCACGCGAGCATCAGGTCGTCACCGCCGCGCGTACCAGCTATCTCACGCTCAAGGTCGACAGTGCGCGCCTGCAAGCGCGGCAACGCGCGCAAGCCTCCGCACAGCTGGCGTATCAGGCCACCAAAGCGGGCTACGATGTAGGCACACGCAATATCGTGGATTTGTTACTGGCCGAAACCAATCTGTATCTGGCGAAGCGTGACTATGCCAATGCGCGCTATGACTACGTCATTAATAGCCTGCGTTTACAGGCAGCAGCGGGGATGCTGAGCGAAGAAAATGTGGCTAAGGTGAATAGTTGGTTAACGCTTTAGGCTCCTTTCAGATCAGTGGCAACAGCTTTGCCAATGCCACTGCTACCGCCGTTTCCACACGCAAGATGCGCGGGCCAAGATCGATGCTCTGCAGGCCTACACGCTGCAGCATCTCGACCTCATAAGGGATAAAACCACCCTCAGGGCCGATGGCCAGAAGCTGCGGCTCGCGCACGGCATCCGGGCCAGCAAAGCCGCCACCCGGATGCGCCAACCAACCGCGACGGCCCGCCAGCAACGCCGGCAATTGATCTTCAACAAACGGTTTGAAGCGCTGCGCCAGCAATACTTCTGGCAATACCGTGTCACGCGCTTGCTCCAGACCCAGCACCAGCTGCTCACGAATCGCTGCATCGGTCAGCCAGGGGCTTTGCCAGAAGCTTTTTTCCACGCGATAGCTATTGAGCAAAACCACGCGCTCAACCCCTAGGGTGGTGATCATTTGCAAGGTGCGCTTGAGCATCTTCGGGCGCGGCAGCGCCAGCAGCAAAGTGACTGGCTGCTTGGCCGGTGGCGGCAAGGTCAGTGACACGTTGAGCTGCAGCATCTCGGCATCGAGTGCCGTAATCACGCCATCACCCATCAGCCCATTGATCTGGCCGACTCTGAGCGTGTCGCCAACGCTGGCACGATGCACCGCCAGCACATGCTGCAAGCGGCGACCCACCAGCGTGACCGTATCTGGCGCAGTGAAGTCGGTCGCTTCCAGCAGAATCAGGTTCATGTGGATGGCACGGGTGATAACAACAGCGGCGCCAGCAAGGCCAGCTGACGCGCTACCGCCCCTTGGTTCGCCACGATGACACGCAAGCCGGCCTCGCGACGCGACTGCGCCAAGGCTGCATCGGTCATGAGCTCATGCAACGCCTGCGCCAGAGAACCGGCATCATCAACGGTCTGCAAGGCCCTCGCGGTTCTCAGTTCGGCGTTGATGCTGGCAAAGTTGAAGTCATGCGGGCCGGTCAAGGTCGGAACACCCAGTGCAATTGGCTCCAGAGCGTTATGGCCGCCAGTCGGCACCAGTGAACCACCGACAAATGCGGCCTGCGCCAAGCCCAGCCAGCTCATCAGCTCGCCCATGCTATCGCCCAGCCAAACTGCGGTCTCGGGCGTTACCGGCTGATGCTCACTGCGCCGAACGCAGGTCATACCGGTGGCGTGAATTTGCTGCGCCACCGAATCGAAGCGCTCAGGATGGCGCGGCACTAGAATCAGCAGCGCATGGGGCAAACGCTCGCGCAGCAAGGCATGCGCCGCCAGCATGAACTCATCCTCACCCGCATGCGTGCTGGCAGCGACCCAGATCAGCCGATCCTGCAGCGCATACTGCTCTCGCCAAACCTGAGCCAATGCCGTTTGCTCAGCAGAAATAGTGATATCGAACTTCAGGCTGCCGGTCACCACAACACGCTCACTCGGCACGCCCAATGCCCGAAAGCGCGTGGCGGTGGCGTCGTCTTGCGCAGCAACGACCGAGAGGTTTTGCATCATTTCGCGCGTGAGCCCGCCCGCTTTGGCATAGCCACGGGCGGAACGCTCAGACAGTCGTGCATTGGCCAGCAACACCGGCATGCCATCTCGGCGGGCCAGCGCCAGCGTGTTCGGCCACAGTTCTGTCTCCATCACCACCAAAGCACAAGGTTGCCAATGCGTGAGAAAACGGGTGATAGCACCGGGGTAATCGTAGGGTGCGTAAACATGGCTAACGGCATCGCCCCAGATTGCACGCACGCGCTCGGAGCCGGTGGGGGTCATGGTGGTGATGAGCAAGGACATGGATGGATACTGCTGACGAATGGCCGCCACTAGAGGTTGTGCCGCCAGCGTTTCGCCCACGGATACCGCGTGAATCCAGAGCGGCTTTTGCGCGGGCCTAAGCTGCGCACTGAAGCCCAGTCGTTCGCGCCAACGCAGCCGATACGCCGGCGACTTGCGGCCACGCAACCAGAGCCGCAGCCAGATCAGCGGGAAGACCAAGCGCAGTATTGCAGTGTAAAACCAGCGCGGCACAGGGCGCTCCCGGACAGAAAGACTGGAGGCCAGCATTGTAGCCGCATACACTTGGCACTGTTACATGCTCCCGACCAAGGACCCTCATGGCAGGCATCACCCGCGTTAACGACGGCTTCAAAACCGCTTGGCTACATCCGCGCTTCTGGCTGACCTGGCTCTTGGTCGGCGTTGCCTATGTACTAGGCTGGCTGCCTTGGGCGCTGCAGCGTCACCTCGGTGCCGGCCTAGGCTGGCTGGCCTTTCACCTGGTGCCCATGCGCGTCAGTGATACGCGCATCAACCTGAAACTGTGCTTCCCCGAACTCAGCGACAGTGCCCGCGAAGCCATGGTGCGCGATGTCTTCCGCCAAGGCGGCATGGGCGTGCTCGAAACCGCCGGCGCGTGGATGAAGCCCGTGGAATGGCATCGCCAGCGCATCCGCGTGGAAGGTTTGCAACATGTGCTCGATGCCAAGGCGCAGGGCCGCGGCGTAATTATTCTCGGTGCGCATTACAGCGGCCTAGACCTTAACGGCACTGCCGCTTCGCTCTACTTCCCGCTGCACACGGTATATCGCCCGCAGAACAATCCGGTGCTGGATTACTTCATTCGCCGCTGCCGAGCCAAAACCTACAAAGGCCAGATCGACCACGCCGACATGCGCACTTTGTTCAAGGCATTGAAAGCCGGCGATGCTATTTGGACCTCGGTCGATCAGGACTTCGGCCTCAAGCAAGGCGTAATGGCGCCCTTCTTCGGCTACCCCGCCGCCACGCTCATTGCCACCTCACGGATGGCGCGAGTGAATCAGTCGCCGGTGATTTTTGTGCACTTCATGCGTAACCCAGACGAGCAGACCTACACCATGCTGTTCACGCCACCTCTGGAGAACTACCCCAGCGGCGACGACGTAACAGATGCCGCGCGCTTGAATAGCGAGCTGGAAAAATTAATTCGCCGCGCACCCACGCAATACATGTGGTTTCATCGCCGCTTCAAAAGTCGGCCAGCCGGTGAAGCCGCGCCTTACATCCAGAAAAAACGGAAACGCTAACCCATGAAAATTCTCGTTACCGGCGGTGCCGGCTTCATTGGCTCCGCCGTGGTACGCGAGCTGATCCAACACAGCGAGCACACGGTCATTAATCTGGATTGCCTGACCTACGCCGGCAATCTGGAGTCGCTCGCTACCGTGGCAAATTCGCCGCGTTACGCCTTCGAGCCCGTGAATATCTGCGACCGCGCCGAGCTCGATCGCATCTTTGCCAAGCATGAGTCGGATGTGGTCATGCACCTCGCCGCCGAATCGCATGTGGATCGTTCCATCGACGGCCCCGGCGACTTCATTCAGACCAATATTCACGGCACCTACACGCTGTTAGAGGCCGCGCGCACTTATTGGTCCTCATTGCCGACAGAACGCAAAGCCGCCTTCCGCTTTCATCACATCAGCACCGATGAAGTCTATGGCGACCTGCACGGCACCGACGATCTCTTCTTGGAAACCACGCCCTACGCGCCCAGCTCACCCTACTCCGCCAGCAAGGCCGCCAGCGACCACCTTGTTCGTGCCTGGCAGCGCACCTACGGTCTGCCCACGCTGATCACCAATTGCTCGAACAACTACGGGCCGTATCACTTCCCGGAAAAGCTCATCCCGCACATCATTTTGAATGCGCTGGGCGGCAAGCCGCTGCCGGTGTATGGCAACGGTCAGCAAGTGCGCGACTGGCTCTATGTGGAAGACCATGCTCGGGCACTGGTACTGGTGGCCACCCAAGGCGTGATCGGCGAGACCTATAATATTGGCGGCCATAACGAGCAGAAGAATCTGCATGTGGTGCAAACGCTGTGTGCGCTGCTGGAGGAGCTGGCCGCCGATCGCAAGCCGGCTGGCGTGAACGCCTTCGCCGACCTCATCACTTTCGTGAAAGACAGACCCGGCCATGATGCGCGCTATGCCATCGACGCCTCGAAAATTGAGCGCGAGCTGGGCTGGACGCCGCAAGAGACTTTCGACAGTGGTCTGCGCAAGACCGTGCAGTGGTATTTGAGCAACGAGGCTTGGTGGCAGCGCGTGCTGAGCGGAGCGTATCAGCTGGAACGGATAGGGGCCTAGATTGGCCTTATTGCCTTGGCGCGACAGCTTACGATACCATTAGGCGATTTAGCTATTTTGGCCAATTACATATCATGAGCATGCCAAGTATCAGCGCCAGTGAAGCGAAAAATCGTTTCGGGGCCTACATTGAAGCCGCACTCGTCGAGCCTGTGCTCATAGAGCGCTCAGGTCGCCCAGCCGTCATGCTCATTTCGGTCGCAGAGTATCAGCGCCTGAAGCGTCATGAACAGCAGCACTGGCACAGCTTGGACGCGGGCTATGCCGCCATGGCAGCCGATGAGGTGCGGGAGCAAGAAGCAGGTGCATGGATCAACGGACTCAGCAAGGATGCAGCCGATGAAGCGTGGTGAAGTTTGGTGGGTACAGTTTGACCCGTCCGTGGGTAGCGAGATTCGCAAGCGCCGGCCCGGCATCATTCTCAGCAATAGTGCCGCCAACAAGCACTTAAGTCGGGTTGTAGTCGTGCCGATCACCAGCAATGTTGATCGCCTCTACCCCAGCGAAGCCCTCATTACTGTCACCGGGAAATCCGCAAAAGCCATGGCAGATCAGATCATGGCCGCAGACAAATCCAGATTGGATGGCCTTATGGGCACACTCAGTCGCGAAGACCTCACGGCAGTCGAAGAAGCAGTGCAACTACATCTGGGCATGACCCCACACACAAGGATTTGACATGAAAGGCATCATTCTCGCCGGCGGTTCCGGCACTCGGTTACACCCCATCACGCGCGGCGTGAGCAAGCAGATGCTGCCGATCTACGACAAGCCGATGATCTACTACCCGCTGTCGGTGCTCATGCTTGCCGGCATCCGCGAGGTGCTGATCATTTCCACGCCAGATGACCTGCCCGGCTACCAGCGCCTGCTTGGCGATGGCAGCAGCTTCGGTATTACGCTCAGCTATGCCGAACAGCCTAGCCCAGACGGCCTCGCCCAGGCTTTCATCATCGGTGCCGACTTCATTGGCAATGATCGCGTCTGCTTGGTGCTCGGCGACAATATTTTCTACGGCCAATCGTTCGGCACGCAGCTCAAGGCCGCAGCCGAACGCGAAACCGGCGCTACCGTGTTTGGCTACCATGTCTCCGATCCGGAACGCTTTGGTGTTGTCGATTTCGACAGTACCGGCCGAGCCATCTCCATTGAAGAAAAGCCGGCAAAGCCGAAGTCGAATTACGCAGTGACTGGGCTGTATTTCTACGACCGCGACATCGTGGATATTGCGCGTGCCGTCAAACCTTCGGAGCGCGGCGAGCTGGAAATCACCGATGTAAACAACGCCTATCTGCAACGCGGCGACTTGCAAGTGGAGTTACTTGGGCGCGGCTTTGCCTGGCTAGATACCGGCACGCATGACTCGCTCATGGAGGCCGGCTCATTCGTGCAGACCATCGAGAAGCGTCAGGGGCTGAAAGTGGCCTGCCTGGAAGAAATTGGTTATCGCAACGGTTGGCTGAGCAAAGAGCGCCTGCTGGTCGAGGCCGAGGCGCTGAAGAAAACTTCCTATGGCCAATACCTGCTGCAAGTCGCGAACGAGGCATCGGCGACATGAATGTAATCAGAACCGTCATTGCTGATGTGCTGATTCTGGAGCCGAAAGTCTTTGGCGATGCGCGTGGCTATTTTCTGGAAAGCTGGAACGCGCAGAAGTTCAACGAGGCCGTTGGCTGTGAAGTGACCTTCGTGCAAGACAATCACTCGCGCTCACGCCAAGGCGTGCTGCGTGGCCTGCACTTTCAGCGCATCCAACCGCAGGGCAAGCTGGTGCGCGTATCGCACGGTCGCGTGTTTGATGTGGCTGTGGATATTCGCCCTGAGTCGCCGACCTATGGCCAGCATGTGGGCATGGAGCTAAGTGGTGAAAACCAGCGCCAGCTCTGGATTCCGCCTGGTTTGGCGCATGGCTTTTTGGTTCTCAGCGAGTCGGCCGACTTTCTCTACAAGACCACGGATTATTACCATCCGGCATCTGAGGGTGCACTGCTGTGGAATGACCCGGCACTGCAAATTTCATGGCCGCTGCATGAAATTGAAGGCGCGCCGATGCTGACGGAGAAGGATGCGAAGGGAGCGTGTTTAGGTGATCTAGGATCGTGAAATCATCCAGCCCCCGCCGCCTCACCATCCTGCAAACGCTACCCGCCCTGCACAGCGGCGGCGTTGAGCGCGGCACACTGGAGATAGCACGAGCGCTGGTGGCAGCCGGGCATCGCTCGATTGTGGTGTCGAATGGGGGGCGGTTGGTTGAGCAGCTGGTACGCGAGGGCAGTGAGCACATCACGCTGCCGGTGCATCGAAAGTCGATCAAGAGCCTGCTTCAAATCCGCCCCTTTCGCCGCCTGCTACAAGCGCTGAAGCCCGACATTGTGCATGCACGCTCGCGTGTGCCGGCGTGGATTGCTTGGCTGGCGTTAAGGCGCATGGATCCGGCCACCCGACCGCGCTTTGTGACCACTGTGCATGGCTTGAATTCAGTGAGTGCTTATAGCGGCATCATGACAAAAGGCGAAGTCGTGATCGCGGTTTCGGAAACCGTGCGCGACTATGTGCAGGCACACTACCCCGCCTGCGATCCCGCGCGCATCAAGCTTATTTACCGTGGCGTTGAGCCGTCTGAATTTCCATTTCAGTATCAGCCATCGGCAGAATGGCTCACGCAATGGCACCAGGATTACCCTCAATTAGCTGGCAAACAGGTGCTGGCACTACCGGGCCGTATTACACGACTGAAGGGCCACGAGACATTCCTTGCGCTCATTTCCGCGTTGAGGGCTCAAGGGCTGCCGGTGCACGGCTTGATCGTGGGCGGTGTTGAAGAAAAGAAGCGTGCCTATCTTGCTGAGCTAGAAGCGCGTGTGGCCAGCTTGGGCCTGACTGCCGACATCACTTTTACCGGCCTGCGCAGCGACATCCGCGATGTTTTCAGTCAATGCCAACTGGTGCTGTCACTTTCTACACAACCCGAAACATTTGGCCGCACGGTGTTGGAGGCGCTTAGCCTAGGCATACCGGTGGTGGCTTGGGAGCAAGGAGGCGTGGGGGAGATTTTGCGCGTTTGCCACCCAGAGGGGGCCGTTGCGACTAATAACAGCGCCGCGCTGGAGAAAGCCGTGATCGGCACGCTGCAGGCTGGTCCGCGCAGCACGCCGGTCGAGCACTTCCGGCTCGCTGACATGTGCGCAGAAACGCTAGCCGTTTATAGCTCGCTCATCAAAGCCTGAATCACAACCGCCACAGCGGCAACCCGGCCGCCGCAAATGCGCCGCGATCAAACACCGACTTAATATCAATCACCGGTGTGCCCTTACCAAAGGCCGTGACCAGCTCAGCAGGTGTTAGTGCCTTGATGCGAGTATGAGCAACGGCCACCACCACAGCATCAACTCTCGGCACGGTGTGCCAGTCGGCCACCATCGTTACGCCGTATTCTTCATGCGCTTCATGCGCATCTGCGATCGGGTCCCAGATGACCACCTTGAGGCCGTGCTCTTGCAGCTCATGCACAATGTCGATGACTTTGCTGTTGCGAATATCGGCGCAGTTTTCCTTGAAGGTCAGGCCCATCACCAGCACGGTCGCACCTGCACGCAGGCGGTCGGCCTTGAGCATTTCGCGAACTGTTTGCTGAGCCAAATAAGAGCCCATGCGGTCGTTGATGCGGCGGCCGGCGAGAATAACTTCCGGGTTGTAACCCAGCGTCTGGGTCTTGTGCGTAAGGTAGTAAGGGTCCACACCAATGCAATGGCCGCCGACCAGACCGGGGCGGAATGGCAGGAAGTTCCACTTGGTGCCCGCTGCCTCAAGCACCTCCAGGGTATCGATGCCCATGAGGTTAAAAATCACCGCCAGCTCATTGACCAAGGCAATGTTGACGTCGCGTTGGGTATTCTCAATGACCTTTGCTGCTTCGGCGACACGAATGCTGGATGCACGATAAACACCAGGCTCCACGACGGCCTCATAAAGTGCCGCGACACGATCCAGTGACTCGGCATCATCGGCAGCAACAATCTTGATGATGGTTTCGAGGCGATGGGTTTTGTCACCGGGATTGATGCGCTCGGGTGAGTAGCCCAACTTGAAATCAACGCCACGACGCTTGCCAGACAAGCGCTCCAAAATTGGCGCGCAAACATCGTCGGTCACGCCGGGGTAAACCGTGGACTCGTAAATCACGATCGCACCCGCCTTGAGGTGAGCGGCAATTGTTTCTGTGGCGCGGATAACGGGCGTGAGGTCCGGCTGCTTGGCATTGTCGATAGGTGTGGGTACGGCAATGATCAGGTAGTCGGCGGCGGCAAGGTCGCTGGCCTGCGACGTTACCGTGAGCTGCGTGGATGCCTGAAATGCTGCTGACTCCATCTCGCCAGTGGGGTCGTAGCCTTCGCGATAGGCCTTGAGCTTGGCCTCACTAATGTCGAAACCGATGGTAGGCATGACGCGACCAAAGGCCAGCGCCAGCGGGAGGCCAACATAGCCGAGACCGATGATGGCGACGGTTTTGCCCGACAAAGCAGCGTGATTCAGCATGTAGTGACTCCCTGTTTCCAATCAGTGCGAGCTTACTGGTTCAGGGGAATTGAGTCAGCCAATGTCATCGCCATTCGGCGAGATTATTAGCCAGCGTCAGGCTCTCATGGCAAAGCTCAATTTCGAGGTGATGCCACCCAAGCCCATACTCTGGAGCTTCAGACGACCGTTTTGCCTTCGCTTCGCTACCGCGCTAAAATTATGGGTACTATCAACGATAGTGCGTTGCGCATCACAGTGACCGTCAGCAGCAGCAACGACATGTACTTTTCAGGGAAGACTTACAAGTATGCTACTCACACAACAATCAGATTCACCCTGCTCATTGAGATTGTGTCTCTTCAGCAGTTTTTTTACTGGCCACAAAATTCCCTACTTTGTGCGCTTTTACTTGGACCAACTGCTGCCATTCTCTAGTCATCTACTTTTGATAACCAATAATGATCGTCAGCTTGATGACGAATCACAGGCATGGCTAGCTGAGCGTTCCATCGAGCTACTTTATATTAGAAATGAAGGTTATGATTTTGGGATGTGGCAAAAGGCTCTAAATCATCTAACTGATCTAGATCAATATGAGCAATTGTGCCTCTGTAATGACTCCTGCATCTGCTTTGCTTCTTTAGCTAATTTTTTTAAGTGGATAGACACAACTAAACCACAAGCTGGTGGCATAGTTAAATCTTATGAAAAAACAGAGCATCTTCAATCTTATTTGATGGTTTTATCCGGAAGGGCCATGAGCATTTGCATTAATCATATAGCCAATATGGGAATTAACTCTACCTACGACTACAATAGGATTGTTTCTGATGGAGAGCTTGGCCTATCGACTGCACTAAAGAATGCAGGCATTTTTTTGCATGCACTTTATGAGCCAACGCTTGCTGACAATGAAAATCCATCTTACAATTATTGTGCAGCCCTAATTGACCAAGGCATGCCCATGATTAAACGTAAAATTCTAGGGTATCCTCCTGGATTTTTAATAAAAAATTCCATTAAAAATAATATTGGCACCCGCGGAAATTACTACGTCAGGAAAATTAAATTAATCCACTGTCGCGACACTGATATCATAGAAAAACTATTTTCAAATCCGCAAAAAATAAAAATTACTCAAGAACTCCGGTTCATCAGAAGATTCACTAAGTATTGGATCAGGATAAAAATATTTAAAAACTACTGATTCTCAGATGCCCGCTGTGTCAGGCTAGTTGTCGCCTAATTTGGCTTTTTCGTGTGCAGACAGCAGGCGAGTCGTGAGCAAGGTGAGGCGCGAGATTGGACACTGGAAAAATTGGGTGCGGCTGAACCCGAACGGGAGCTAAAAATTTCCCAAGAACAATCGGCTACATGAAAGTCTCGTGCGACAACCAGCTTGAGAAGCTCCGTGATAAACTTAGCCGGCAATAGGGTTGCTCGAGAAAAGCTCAGCATAATTCTTGCGAAAACATTTTTTCGCCAAATAGAAAACAAATTTATTTAGAAAAAATTAACCTATTATCAATTTAAATAATGAGAATTAATCCGAATGCGTGACATAAAAAAAATCCTACTTTGGGGTGGCGGAAGCCAAGCAAGAATAATCGAATCCATGATACTTGAGCAGAAACTTGGCCAACCCATAGCTATCTTTGATAGCTCGTTAAGCTCCTTAAGCTTTGAATCAACGGCAGAGTTCATACATGATGCTGAAGTTCTATGCGAGAACCTGTCGCGAATTACTCATTTCATTACATGTATTGGCAATGAGCATGGCTACGCTCGCCATATGACAACTTGTCAACTTCAGAGCATTGGAATTAAACCAATTTCAATAATTCATCCGCACGCTTATATCGAAAAAAAAACCGAAATTGGAATAATGCCAATTATTATGCCAGGCGCCATAGTTCATAAATTCTGCACTATTGGTGATTCTGTCATATTAAATACAAACTCGACGATTGATCATGAATGCACTATTGGCGATGGCGTCCATATCATGGGAAGTGCCGCCATTTCTGGGCGGGTAACAATAGAAAACTATGCGACCATAGGCACAAATGCGACAATACTGCCAAATATTTTCATCGGAGAAGGTTCATTTATTGGCGCAGGATCAGTTGTGACTCATGACATTCCACCTTATTCAGTCTATGCCGGGGTTCCTGCCAAATTAATACGAAATAATGTTTTAAATTTTAATAGCGCTGATCTGGTTTTAATAAACAGAAAAGGCGGGCCAGAAAAACTCAAAAAATAAAATCTCATACGGCCCCGATTCAGCATGTCTTAATTTCGTCGCACAGAAAATGCGCCTCACAAAAACTTATAAATTTTTTAACATTATTATCAGACTCCTCGATCTCTACATATACGCGCTTAATGGCTTCATCCGCTGTTTCAGCCGCCGCAGCAATTTCATCAATACCATAAGCTATACCCAACCGATCTGAGGAGTCTGGGTACCAACTCTCAATAGGAACTCCCGCATCAGGAATAACCACTGACTTACACCCACACATAACAGCAAAAAGCGAGTACGCAGTATAAGTATCGTATGAATAAAATATTTCAGCCGCTTTAAAAATAGATGCCACTTCAGCATGCGGCTTATTATCAATCAAAATGCTATCCGCAAGATCGTGGGTAATTTTTTTGTCGCGCCCCTTCCTCAAACAATAAGCAGTTCCTTCCCTGCATGATTCAATATTTTTCATATTATATAGATCAGTCGGATAGTGTATAACCTTAAGGTCTATGCCCGGAAGTACTGCCCCATAAAAACTAAAGTCTTTAATCGCAGAATTAAATCTAAAAAAAACATCTCCCGCTGAATAACCAATCTTTCCAGTATGAAATCCCGGATTATGCAAAAGCCATCTAACCACATTTTTTGCACCCAAAGGATTCCCATAAATTACTTCAGGATAAACAACAACCCAATCTCCACCCCTAAGATCAGCCACGTCACCATAGAATGATGGAGTAATAAACTTTGAATTAACAGAAAGTGTTTTTTTTGACCTAAAATAATTTTTAAAAACTCGCCTCAATGACCGAAAAAAGCTAAATCTATCAAACTCAACTATATCGAATGTAGGATAAAGGAAAGCCTGGCCACCCAGCCTGTTTATAGTATCGCAAAGCTTATGCAGGCAAACAACTCCGCCAATTTTTTCATCCCAAGAGCTGGTAAATATAATATATTTCACAAAATCACCAATTATAAAGAAGAAACCCCATTAATTAGCTCGCTACAAACATAGTCAACCTCAGAGCCTTTCATTTCGTAAAACAGTGGGAGCCTAAGGAGGCAATCCGAATAACGATCGCAATTAGTTAGGTTCGGCCCAGAGTACTGTGATGCGAAATAGGGGCTCTTATGCAACGATTGGTAGTGAAAAACAGCGGCTATCCCTTTATTATTCAAATAATCAATCAGTGCTGATCTTTGCCCTAAGTCACTACAAGTAATATAAAACATATGTGCGTTGTTAGACGCATACGCTGGAATACTTGGCAGCTCTATGCCCTTCTTTTCAAGCACACCAGAAAATGCCGAGAAATAATCATTCCAGATGCTAATTCTTTTATCTTGAATATCCTTAATAACCTCAAGCTGAGCGTACAAGTAAGCGGAAATAATATCTGAAGGCAAAAATGAAGACCCTATATCAACCCATCCATATTTATTTACTTCCCCTCTAAAAAAAGAGCTTCTATTTGTTCCCTTTTCTCTTATTATCTCTGCTCTCTCATTAAACCTACTGTCATTCAATACCAGCAATCCGCCCTCTCCGGAAATAACATTCTTAGTTTCATGGAATGAAAATGTGCCAATGTCGCCAATACCTCCTAATGGAGCGCCATCAAAATAAGAGTCAACTGCCTGCGCAGCATCCTCAACAACTGAGATATTATTATCTCTTGCGATACGCATAATCTCGCTCATATTACAAGCCACGCCAGCATAATGAACAACCACGATTGCTTTTGTTTTTTTTGTAATTAATTGGCTCAAATTATCTGGATTAATATTTGGATTATCTTCGCAGCTATCAGCAAAAACTATTTTTGCACCACGCAACACGAATGCATTTGCTGTTGAGACAAATGTATAAGACGGGACAATTACCTCATCTCCATCTCTTATTCCAAGCAATATTGCTGACATTTCCAATGCGTCAGTACACGATGTTGTCATTAATGTTTTTTGAAATCCATATTTTTTCTCAAAGAAATTATGGCATTTTTTTGTAAAAATTCCATCTCCTGAAATTTTACCAGAAGCAACAGCCTCTGCAATATAGACAAGCTCACGACCATGCAGGCATGGCTTATTAAATGGGATAACATCCACTTCACTAGTCTCCAAAAATAATAATATACCTTACTAGCAACCATTTTAATATACGGCGTTCTCCGAGCCAACTGCAGCGCCTGACATCTGATCCGGTACGCTGCGCCGACGAACAGTATAGTGGCCAACTAATCTAGGACACAGTTTGAAACTTTTCCTCTGTTACTGCCAGTGTGCTCAGCTAGTTCAGCCACCGTTTGGTTCAGCGTCGGCATCATCTGCCGTAAAACCCACTCACGATGCTCCAGGGAATATCGAGCCACACATCATGTCCAACTGCCCGCTGTCTCCACACGAAAAGAATCAGATGACGCGACAACTAGCCTGACACAGCGAGCCAACCTCTGGGGGTTTTTCATGGCTAAGCACAATACAATTCTGTAAAACACACTCGAACGATCTATAAACAGGTATCTCTCATGAGCTTAACAGGTCAAAGTTTTCGACCGCTCATCATCGGCAAGCGCAACGGAATTCTTCACTGGTTCGAAGATGTCCTCGCTGAGCTTCCAACCAGCACCCAGCACTTCGCTATCAACGACTTCGGGCTCACTGGCCGCATTCTCAAACACTGGTCGGGAGCCGATTCCGCGCGCTACCAAAAGTGTGTCGCGGCAGCGCTGGCGACTACATTGGCCTCGGCTCGCCCAAGTCATGTATTCGTCGTGGATCGCTTTTACCTCAGCGCCGAGGTCAACGCCGTCTTGGCGCAGTGTGGCGCCAGAACCGCGCAATGGGCAGGTGATCGCTTCGATGAGCGGCTAGCTCAAAATACCGGCATTCAAGACTTCTTCTTCACCGATACCGGCTTGCTTCAGGCAGGGCTCGATATGGGGCTAAGCAGCCACTACCTGCCCTTGGCGGCACATAAGCCAACAGTCGCCCTGCTCCCATGGCAACAACGCACTTCTGAATTGTTATTTGTTGGCGCACCTTCGCCATCACGCATCGCGCTGCTAGAGGGTATTCGCCACCCCGTACGCGTTATCGGCCCAAAGTGGCCTGCACTACGCAATCCTCAAGTCACCACACTCAATAAGCGTTTGTCATTACACGAGGTTCGCCAGCTTTATGCCCGGCATCGCTTTGTGCTTAACCAGATCAATAGTGGCAACTTGGTGTGTGGCCTGCCCGCACGCTGCTTTGATGCCACTGCACATGGCGCGTGCCTAATAACGGATGAAGTGATCGATCTGGCACTGAATTTCAAGCCCGGCCTGGAAGTGCTGGTTTATAGCCATGTGGAGCAGCTCAACGAGCATTTACAGGCGGCTATAAACGCACCTGAGCTAGCCGAAACTATTGCCTTAGCCGGCCAAGAGCGCAGCTTGAATGAGCATTTGTTCAGTCATCGCTTGGCACAAATGCTGAGTACTATTTCCTGAGCCTTAGCTGAGCAGGGGCAGCACGCGCGCGCGCAAGGCCTCATGCCACTGCTCAATCGCCTGGCTTGGCACATCAACTTCGGAAATGACTTGCTGCTCGAGCGCGCTTATTTCAACTTCAACTAAAAATCCATCATCAGCGAAGCGGCGAAGCGCTGCCTGATAGCGCGTATCAGGCGCTGATTGCTTAGGTAGCAAGGCATACACGGGTCGGCTAGTCGCCATGGCATCGGCGAGCATGGACATGCTGTCGGCCGTGACGAAGATGCACTCAGCAGCCCCCAGAAAAGCCTTCATGACTGGGCGTGGCACACTGCCGTACCACACGGCATCAGCTAGATTTTCAGGCGGAATAAGGCTGCGCAACATTTGCTCAGCCGGCAACCCTGTGCGGCGCGATGTGGTCAGCAACCAACGGCAATGGTACTGGGCGCTCAACTCAATCATGGCGCTCGCCAAGGCGGCCCAATCTGCTTGCTGGTAATGAAAGCCTGCGCCGTCGCCACCAATAACCATGGCCCATAATTTCTCACTTGGCTCCGCCAGCGTTGCGCGCAATGCAGTGCCAGCTTCCGCTAGTTCCGCTGGCACGAGTGGGCTGGGCGGTACTGCCATGACTACATTATTGCTTGCACCTATCGGCTCCAGTGTGAATACCGCCGTGAATGCTTTAGGCGACAAACCACGTAATGAGCCAATGAAAAAGTTACAACTTTTATACTGTCGCGCAATCAGCGCATTAGCAAACGAGGTATTGCCTCCGGCAGAGAGCACCAGTGTGGGCGGCTCGAGCGGCAGCACCATTTGATACGCGCTACGCAGAAGCCAAGCTGCCATACGGCTGCTAGGCAACCAGTTCACCACGGCTTTAAGTACGAGCCGCCAGAGCTTGTGGCGTAAACGCACCGGCACTTCAGTCACGCTCAGGCCGAGCAGACTTGCTATAGCCCGCGCCTGATTTACATGGCCAGGCAAGCCGTCACTGAGCAGCCAAACCGTCATGATGCAAGCACTGCTTGATACAGCGCGGTGTTTTTTGCCAGCATGGCTAACAAGGTCAGCTCGCGGGTGGCTCGGGCAAATACTGGTTGCTGAGCAACATACAAGGCCGGCAAGTCAGCCAAGTGCTGTTGCAGGAGGTCTGCCAGCGCTGCAACATCCTCTGTTGCGCAAAGAAATTTAGCCGGCAGGTAGTCAGGCACCATGCCCACACGGGTAGACAACACCGGGCATTGCAACAGCAAGGCTTCCGGCAAGGTGTAAGGCCCACCTTCATTGCGCGAGGCAATAACCAGGCAATCTGCCAAGGCAATAAGCGCCAGGGCATCTGTACGCGCCCCTAAAAAGCGTACGCGCGCGGTGAGGCCAAGTGCTTCAGCTTGGACCTCCAAGCTCTGCCGTTCAGGGCCATCACCCACAATCACCAATGTGGCTGCCGTACTAACGTGCTGCCAGGCATTCAGCAACACATCAAAACCCTTGGCACTCACGAGCCGCCCAATAGATAGCAACAGCTGCCCCGGTGGCAGTGCCAGAGACTCGCGCAAGGCGTACAAACTGGCCGCGTCTGGGCGCTGCGGTGGCGGAATGCCATTATGGATAACCTGCAAGCGCGGGTGCTGCACCCTCCCCACCACTGCATCGCTCACCGCAATAAGACCGGCGAAGCGTGACAAATAGCGCGTTGCACTTTTCACATTATGCACGGTGCCTACCGCCGGCTGGCTCAGGAATGGTGTGAGGCTGGCGACCATAGCCATGGCCTTGCCCGCATGGGCGTGAATCACCTGCGCACGACTACGGCGCAAGGCCAGAAACAGGCTGAATAGCGCCCATGGGTTGCGCCGCCCGCGTGCTAAGTTAACCGCCTGAAATACGACCGTTGGCAGGAAGCGATTTGCATATTTTTCGTGGGCAATAGCCACAACCTCAACACCGTTCGTGCTCAGGCCATTACACAGTTCAACAAAATGCTTTTCGAGGCCGCCTTCTTCTGCGCCGCCCAGCACTAAGGCCACTTTCATTTTCGCCACCCTCTTTTGCCGCCGCGCATCTTCAGCACGAAAGCCAGCTGGCCATCTTTACCGCTGATTTTCACGCGCTTCAGATCCAGTGGGTCGGGGCGGGGCGTGCGAGTATCAATACCTTCGACGGTGGTGACTGCGCTGTCATAGCCCGTTTCACGAGCCAGTGCCACATCCTCACGGTCATAAATACCGAAGGGGTAAGCGAAGCTGCGTACCGGCTGGCCAGTCAGTGCGCTCAAGTGCTGACGCGACAGCTGTAACTCTTCACGCTTGATGGCTAACGGTGTAGTGCGCAAATTACAGTGCGTTAGCGTGTGTGAGCCAATTTCAATGCGGCCACTCGTGGCTAACCAGCGCACTTCTTCATCACTAAGCTTAGGTTCACGGGCTAGCTCACCACTGTTGTGATGCGCCTTTTTATACGTTGACCAGTCACGATCATGGCGGTCGGTCACCACATAAATAGTGGCTTTGGCATCATATTTCGCCAGCACGGGAAATGCCTGATGCAGGTTGTCGGCATAGCCATCATCAAACGTAATGGCTACGGCTCGCTCGGGCAGATCATGCCAGTGATCCAGCAACTCACTGACGGTGTAAAAGTGAAAGCCCTGCTCTTTCAGCCAGCGAATCTGTTGCTCGAATGCCGCCGGGGTCACGCGCAGGCCATTGAAGCGAGCGCCTTTCTTGTGTGGCTGTACCATGTGATACATCAGCACGCGGGGCTGATGCCAGCTAACGCTTGGCCGCCACCAGGCATAGCGTAGTGACAGCGCCACACCCGCAAGTAGCAGTATTGGAATGAAAAAACTCAGCACCATGGCTTATGCACCTACAACGGAGCCCTTGAGCTTACGGGGTTATGGCCGACACTTCAGGCCGAATATCGCGCACATGCGCTCGCCAAACCGCACCCAAAACCAGCAAGGCGCAGCCCACATAAAAGCGCTGAAAGCCTGCCGGAAACACCAGAAAATGCATCAGAAAAAAAGCGAGAGCCAAGCCTAAAATCGATTTCTCGTTCGCGGTAAAACGAAGACGGCGAGCTCTCGCGTAAACCAAACTGGCCAGTACGAGCCAAAATGCTGTGCCACTGGCCAATTCACGCAAACCACCCAGCACAAACGCCGGATAATCTGCCAGCCCCCAGGTAACGGCCATTTGCCCGGGGTACGCTGCTGCATCTAATAAGGTGAACTGCATGATGATGCGATAGCCGTAATGACCCGCCCAGTGATTCAGCGCCAACATAATGGCACCGCTGAGGCTGGCGATGACTAACCACCTCAGCTGTTTGCTTTGCCAAAACTGCCACAGGCAAAGCAGGCCCGATAGCAGCACATAATCGGTCCGCGCCAACGGTAACAACAGCGGCCCCAGCCACGCCAGGCGATGCTTGGATATGCAGGCCAAAACACTGGCAAATGCCACTAGCGCCGACAACGCATCGGGTGTGACGGTGCGGCCCAACGAGAACGCACCAGCCAAGGCAAAGATCAGCAACAGCAACCACCACGATGACTTATGCACGGGCGTAACCCAACGCGCCAAGAGCAACCAGAGCAGCGTCATGGCGCTGGCATTAATCAGGTGAAAGGCTTGGACTGGCTCAATACCCAGCGCACCGAGTCCACGCGCCATGCTCAGGAGCAACACTCGCGTGGCATAGAATGGAATTTGTGCCATGAGCGCGTTGGGATCGCCATGAATGGCCGAATGATAGGCGCCTGCCTCTGCCAGCATGGTAAAGCGATCAGGGCTAACGACCGCTTGCAAGCTGCTATAGGTCAGCGCATGAGTATCGCTCGGTGAAAAACCTTCTAGCCAAAAGAGCGACGCGAGGTAGCCAATGATGTCCCAGTTATTGATCGGCTTGAGCAGGAAGTAACACAGCATTAGCCCCGCTATGAGATAGCCGGAAAGCTCACGGCTCGATACTTCATGTTTAAAGTTCATAGGCCTCGCACCAACGAGCTCACCAAACTAGGTGCCCCCAAGACAGGGCGGCCTACCTGATCCGGCATGATGGTGACAAAGAAGTTGTCTGCATAAAAGTCAACGCCATGAAAATACGCCAAATCAGCTCTTTCATTTGGATTTTCCAGGCGGGCGCCGAGCAGCCCGAGAACCCAGCCGTGCAGGCTCGCGTGCGACAAATAAGGTTTATCCGGCAATGCCGGCGCACCATTTTCACCCCAATTTACCCGTGATACCGCAGGCACCATGGCGACCTCCGGCGTTAGCACGTTATGCCCCCAGCGCCCACGTTCGCCCAGCATCTCACCGTGATCCGATGTCAGCAAGAACACACTGTTACCTGGAAACTGACTGACCTGCTTATCCATCAGATCAACCACCAAATTGTCTACATAACGCAGCGCATTATCGTAAGTATTACCTGCTTTAGCCGCGCCCTCAGCAGGCCATGGCGGCTGAAACTGCTTATCGTGGTTGTAGCCATTTTCGTAGGGCGCATGCGCTGCCCTCATATTAATCACGCCAAACGTCGGCATATCACGGGGCAATTTGTCGACCAAGGCAAGCAGTAGGCTATCACCTTGCACCTGCACAGCCAGCTCATTGTCGGCTTCGGTAAAGATGGTATCAATGGCGTCAGCACCCACATCATTCAAGAGCTTGGACTCCTGCGTCGACAGCCAGAAAGTATGGTACCCGCCAGCCTTGGCTTGCCTGAAGAGATTGCCAACACCACGGCGCAACTCTTCTTCATTGCCCGGCTCCATAACACCGTTCATAAACAGCGGAATAGATACGCCAGTACTAGCAGCACCCGCAATGCCTTGAACGACTTGCAGCTGCCCCTGCCGATGCATTTCGGCTAGCCGTGGTGTGGTGTTGCGGGCATAGCCGTACACACTCATGCGATCACTGCGCAGCGTTTCGCCCAATAAAATCCACACATGTTGGGGGCGGCTCGCTAACGGCGTTTGGACTAGCTGATAGGGCAAATAGGCTACATCAGGCAGGCTAGAGCGCCCGAAGCTCAAGCGCATTACATAGAAGCTGTATGCGCTTAACGAGTTATGTAGCGAGCTTCGGGTCGGCCCCGGCATAAATTGCACCAGATTATGCGTGGCGGCCCAGTAGGGCTTGCTGACCAACGCAACAAGAATCAATACGACGGCAACAGGCTTGCCTGGGAGCTCCAGACGGCCAAGATAGCGATTGAATAATGCAAACAGCGCCACATAAGGTAGGCCCCATGCCAGCATCATCGGCCAGTGGTCTTTCCATGCTGCATCCGCCACTTCCGTAATTTCGCCCCACTCCTCGGCCATGCGGCTGATGTCTACGGGATTCAGTGGCTGGCCAACATAGGAAATATGCGCCAATTGCATCAGCTGCATAAGCGCAAAAAGCCCTAGTACCAGACTAGTCAACCACCGGCTGCGCGACCACCACAGGCCAGCATTGAATGCCAACATGCCAACGACATAACTCGTCTCTAGGCGAGCTTGGTTGTTACCCGTATAGAGTTGCTGCAGAAAGTCATCCAACAACATCAAGGTCGTGGACAGCAGCGTAAGGCCAGCAAGTTGAAGGCACACAAGTTGCGGTTTGCTGAGACTCAAAGCGACACCCCATGTACTTTATGGCTGGCCCAGAGAGCCTCAGCCACACGCCGAGACTCCGCTAGCAACGGCGGCACAGGCAGTGTAGTTGAGCCCTGTAAAGAGCTTACGTAACCCAGCGTGCGAAGTGTTTGAATACCTTTGGCTAACCGGCCTACGTTACCTGCAGGCCGCTGCAGGCCCACCAGTCCCACCGCACATCCCGCCGTTAGCGCCTCGTAAATCATCGACACGCTATCTTCCGTCACCCACGCATTTTCGGCGATAGCCAGCTCGCTGGCGAGCCAGCCCGGTGGGCATTGCTCCCACGGCTGATAGGTCACCGGCCAGCGTTTGGCGAGCTCCGCACGCAGCGCCACCGGTGTGCGGCGTGAGTCGGTAATACGTACTTGCGGATGGCGCGACATGAGCGTTTCGAGCTGCGCCAGCACCTGAGCGTCATCCCAAAGAAAATGCTTGCTCGTGCCACCCACCAGCACCAGCGTGTAGCCCGGTCGCTTCACGGTGGCTGGCTGCATGGCATTGAGCACACCTTGGGTCACCATTACATTGCGGCCGGTTAGGCCGTCGTGCGCGGGGGCCACTACAAGATCGAAAAAAGCGCTGGGTAAGGTCGGTGACATAAGCGCGATGGCTTTGCCGCCAAAACTGCGGCGCGCACACAGCATGGGCCAGTGCGTGCGATGCCCGGCACCGATAATGAAGTCTGGGCGCGGCTGCAGGAAGCCGGGCCGAAAGCGCTTGAACAGCCAGTCCCAGAGCGTGTAGCGGAAGTCGCCCAGCGGCATATTCAGGCACTGCGGCACAGGCATGCCGCGCTCCGTGGCTAGGCGCTCCAGTGCTTTTATCAAGCCCAGCGTTTGGCTTTCGTGGCCGGGCTTGCCGTCCATGAGGCGCCAGATGACTAACGGCTGAGTTGATGCATCCCGCATGGTTTGCTGCGCCTGGGAAGTGCGTGGTGGGGGGAGTTTGCCATAGTGGCGCTGACTTGGCTCAGCGGCGTACATCTTTTAGCTCACGACTTGAGACTCACTCCCAGTACCAAGCCAAATGGCTTCAGCAACCGCGTCACTGCCGCCAAGGTCGGGTTGCCCTGACCCTGCTCCAACTGGCTGATATAACGCTCAGACAAACCGCTCAGCCCAGCCAGATCAGCTACCGTGATACGCAGGTGCTGACGGATGGCACGCAAGGTTTCCGCAACTGACAGACCGGCATTTGTCTGCAAGAAGTCATACAGCGCCTGCCGGGCAATCGCTTGCTCGGCAGGCGTCATCGGGTTGAAGCGCTTGTCCATCAGCTCGCCTTCCTCAGGTCGGCAATCACCTCTGCCAAGGGCCTGGCAATGGCAGTCAAGACTCGCGCCGGGCACCCGAGGGTTTGCAAACGCTCCGGTACGCCCTGTAAAGCCGCTGCCCAGCTCGCATAGCGCCCACGCAAATCTGCTGCTGTGATCACATTCGTTTCTGCTACCTGCTCAGCCACCGCACGCCAATCAGGCCGACCACCCTCCTCTTGCCGCCAGCGCATGCGTCGCGCCATGGCATCGGGATGCAGGCACATCGGGGCCAAGTCAAAAATGGGGGCGAGCGCAATTCGGCCATTGGCAAAGCGCTGAATTGCGGTGTTGCGGCCGTGATTGTCACGATTACCCAAGGCCAGATTGATAGCATCACGCCAGACATACTCAGTCAGCTCGCGTGCCGGCTCGGTGACACATTCAGCCAATGCCTGACAGACTTGGTCATGGTTGAGGTATTGATCAAAGCCGGTACGCCCCGTAAGGCTGTACAAGCTCTCTTGCGCAATGCGCTCCATGCTCCCACTGGCATCGAGCAGTCGATCGAAGCGCTGCACGAAGAGCAAGCCCTGGTGATAAACACTTTCGCCCTGCGTGCGCAAACCGAGCTCACCCGCCAAGGCGTGGTAGGCTGCTTCAGCGCGCAGGATGTCGTCGTACACCGAGTCATCACGCCGGGAAAACTTGACCAGCCAATGGCGCGCCGCTTTAGCATCCGGCAGTTGGTGGTCAAGGTGCCAACGCTGCTCGGCATCTTGAGTCAGCAGCAGCTTGGGCCACTCGCCTTGCACACCACTGCTGCCACCCAGCGCAAAGCCGGCAGCATGCACTTGTTCCAGGAAGCTGGCATCACGACTGCACACCTCTTCGCGAGTCCAGCCTTCATCAAACTGACTCCGGCCATGCCTAAGGGTGTCGGCAGCTTCGCGGATACGCAGATGCCCAATCGGATTGCCTGCACCGGCAAGCAGCAACGGCCAATCGGATGCAGGACGCTCGGCAGGCAAGTCCAAATGCTGCGCCAAACGACGACGGCCATCGCCTTGTGGCAACAGATCAGCCAATACAGCAGGCCAGGTTGAGTTCTGATTCGGCATGAGGGCGACCGGCTGATTCACCGAAAGGGCTGCCGGGCCACGCGTATCGGCATACACCAACGCATGCTCAAGCAAATAGGTCAGGCGGGCCGGGCTACGACAGCCAAACTCACCGTCATCCAAACGCTCAAGCGTGGCAATGGCAACCCAGGCAGCATTCAGCCAAGCCTCTATGGTGCATAGGTTGTGTGTGTGAGGGATATCGTCCATTTCTGCACTATAAGCGTAAAACTATGGCGTGAAAAGGCCATATAAAAGTACCATTAGTACAGTTATATGGCCTTTCCGCCAAAGCTGCGGCGGGCGCAAAGCATGGACCAATGCGTGTGATGGCCGGTGCCAATAAGTCAAAAATGACTACTTAATTAAAAATTAAGTATATAAAGCATCATTTATGATAAATTAAATAATTGTTCGTTTCCTCAAGAGAGCATCATGCTGGATTTCGGCTTGGCTAATGAGAGAGAAATTCGCGAAGCACTCTGCGCTCGACTACGCGCTCAACGACTGAGCAAAGGCTTGAGCCAAGCAGATCTGGCTCTGGCTGCTGGCATCAGCATGGCAACACTTCAGCGACTGGAAACCAGCCAAGGCGGTACGCTGGAGAGCTTTGTGCGCGTGATCATGGCGCTGGGATTGGTCGATGAGCTCGCCAACCTCTTTGCCATCAAGGTGCGCTCGATTGCACAAATGGAGCAGGCTGCCTCGCTCAAACCACGCCAGCGGGCACCTCGCAAGGTCATCGTCCCATGAAAAAAATTACCGTGAACTATGCCGGCTGGGGTGAGCAATGGCCGCTGGGCACGCTTGCTGAAAGTGGCCATGAGTTGCTTTTTGAATACAGTAAAGAGGCTTTGCAGCGCGGCCTGGAGCTCTCGCCTCGGCATTTGAAACTGGGGCCGGAGACCTTCGGCGGCTTCCCGCTGTTTCAACACCGACTGCCCGGGCTGATAGCAGACTGCCTGCCCGATGGCTGGGGCCTGTTGTTGATGGATCGTTTCTTCAAGAAGCACCGAGGGCTCGATGCCCACCAGATCACAGCGCTGGACCGCTTGGCATTTCTAGGCGACCGCGCCATGGGTGCGCTGACCTTTGAGCCGGCCGACACCACGAAACTAGTACCCAGCGAACTTGAACTGATGGCACTAGCTCGAGCCGTTCGCGAGGTGGTGAGCAACAACGCAGAGTCAGCACTTCAGCAGCTGGTCTTGATTGGCGGGTCACCGCATGGAGCACGACCGAAAGCGTTGGTTCAATACGATCCGGACACACAACTCATGAGCACCCTGCCAACCGCGCCAGGCTCGGCATGGCTGGTGAAGTTTCCCGCCCAAAATGAAGCCGCAGAAGTTTGCGCGCTAGAACATGTTTATGCAGAAATGGCCCGAAACTGTGGCCTGGATATGCCGCGTACCCAGTACTTTACACTCGCAGATGGCCTAGCGGCCTTTGCTACTGAGCGCTTTGATCGCACTGATGGGCATCGTGTACCGATGCATACCTTGGCCGGCGCATTGCACGCTGACTTCCGAATTCCGAACATGAGTTATCAGTCCATGCTGCGCATGACACGGCTCATGACACGCAGCGAGCACGAGGTGCTGAACGCGTTTCAGCGCTGTGTTTTCAATGTGGTGTTCAATAACCGCGATGACCACACCAAGAACTTCTCTTACTTGCTCAACAAGCAAGGCAACTGGCGACTGGCTCCCGGCTATGACCTGACCTTCTGCGAAGGCCTGTGCGGCGAACACCAAATGGACATTGAAGGCGAAGGCAAAGTGCCGGGACTCACGCATTTGATGGCGCTGGCGAAGCATGCCGGGCTTGAGAAAGCCGCCTGCTTGCTCATCATTGAACGAGTAGCGGAGCATGCGCTGCTATTCGACGATGAGGCGAGAAAGCACAGCATTATTAGCAACGAAACTCGGCGCAAGATTCACAAGGCGATCATGGGTAATTTGGCCCGCCTGCGACGGGCGCTATAGGCCATAAGGCCTCTAAAAATGCCGATACCCCGCCGACTCATCACCTCGATACGCCTCTGACTTCCAACGCAGGTCCAACCCAGCCTCTGCGCTCACCACGCCAATATGCGTCAGCGGCAACTCCAGCGCATGCGCCAGCGCTGCAACCTGCTGCTGCATCGAAGCCGGCACCGTAAACAGCAGCTCATAGTCATCGCCCGCTGCCAGTGCCCAATCCAGCACTTGCTGCTGCAAGGCATCACCCTCGCCCGCCAGATACTGCATGGCCGGTGACAGCGGCAGCTGCTCCAGCGTCAGCGTCGCGCCGAGCGGCTCCGACTTGCCCGATGCCTTGAGCAGATGCCCGAGGTCCTGCACCAGACCATCCGACACATCCAGGGCGGCACTGGCGATGCCGCGCAATGCCAGCCCCAACGCCAGACGCGGTGTGGGTCGATGCAAGCGGACCAGCGCATGGGCCTGATGCAACGGTGGCAAATGCACATCCTGTAAGCGGCTTTGCGCCAGCGCGAGGCCAAGGCCGCCGTCACCGAGCGTGCCGCTGACATAGATGAGGTCGCCGGCCTGTGCACCATCGCGGCGCAAGGCTTGCTTGAAGGGCACGCTGCCCAGCGCGGTGACGGTGATGCTCAGCGGCCCGCGCGTGGTGTCGCCGCCAATCAGCGGCACGCCGTGGGCATCGGCCAGCGCAAAGAAGCCTTCGGCAAACGCGGCCAGCCAGGCTTCATCGGCAGACGGCAGAGTGATGGCCAGCGTCACGCCAACCGGCGTGGCACCCATGGCGGCGAGATCAGAGAGATTGACCGCCAGCGCTTTCCAGCCGATGTCGAAGGGCAGGGCATCGTGAGGGAAGTGGCGCTCGGCGACCAGCGTGTCTGTGGTCACCACCAGCGACTCGCCGGGCGGCAGGTCGAGCAATGCAGCATCGTCACCAATGCCGAGGCGCACACCGGCCGGCAGCAGGTGGTCGGCGCGGGTGAAGTAGCGCCGGATCAGACCGAACTCATCCAGCGCCATGCTTTTCTCCCGGCGGCCAAACCGCCTTCAGTACAGACCCGACTTAGTCGCGCTCGTGCGGCCGCAAAGTCACGGCGAGCTGATCGAGCACGCCATTGATGTACTTGTGCGATTCCGTCGCGCCAAAGGTCTTGGCCAGCTCAATGCCTTCGTTGATGACCACGCGATACGGCACATCGAGCCGATACTTCAGCTCGTAAACGCCAATGCGCAGCGTTGCCAGCTCGACCGGATCGAGCGATTCGAAGGCGCGATCGAGGACGGGCTCGAACAGCGCGTCCAGCGTGTCGGTCAGTGTGGGGATGCGTGACAGCAGCTCGTGGAAGTAGTCGAGATCAACCTTGTGCATGGCATTCTCAACGCGATAACGCGCCTCGATTTCATACGACGGGTTGCCCGACAGCTGCCACTCGTACAGCCCCTGCAAGGCAAACCGGCGCGCCTTGCGACGCGCCGAAGGGTTCAAACCGTTAGCTTGGGTCACGACTCAACCTACTGCCTTGAGCACGGAAATCATCTCGATGGCGACCATGGCGGCATCGGCGCCCTTGTTGCCGGCCTTGGTGCCCGAACGCTCGATGGCCTGCTCAATGCTGTCTACGGTGAGCACACCGAAAATGACCGGCAAACCAGAATCCAGCGACACCACGCCGAGGCCCTTGGCACACTCGCCGGCAACGAAATCGAAGTGCGGCGTGCCGCCACGAATCACGGCGCCGAGCGCGATGATGGCATCGTAGTTGCCGGTGGCAACCAGCTTCTTGGCCACCAGCGGCAGCTCCCAGGCACCCGGCACCCGAATGATGGTGATGTTGCTGTCGCTGACGCCGTGACGCTTCAGGGCATCAAGCGCGCCGGCCAGCAGCGACTCCACGACGAAGCTATTGAAACGGCCAACAGCAATGGCGTAGCGGGCATCGGCGTTGCTGAAGTTGCCTTCAATGGTTTTGATCTGGCTCATCTGAATATCCTCAAACTGTCTGTAATAGCGGTAATGGCGTTATTCGGTGGTGATGTATTCAACGATCTCGAGGCCGAAGCCGGAGAGCGCATTAAATTTCAGCGGCGAGCTGAGCAGACGCATCTGCGTCACGCCGAGGTCGCGCAGAATTTGCGAGCCAACGCCGATGGTGCGGTACATGCCGGCTGTTTCAGCGGCCGCGCGCGGTGTGGTGGCAAAGAAATCTTCGATGTGCTGAACCATGTCACGGGCCTTGTAGTCCTGACCGAGCAGCACAACCACGCCGGCATCGCACTCGCTGACCGCTTGCAGACTCTTCTGCAGGTTCCAGCCGAGGCGACCCTTGTAGCGCGCGTGCAGCAGGTCACGCAGCGGATTCACCGCATGCACACGCACCGTTGGCACCACGCCCGGCGCGAGCTCGCCCTTGACCAGCGCCACATGCACGCCGTCATTGCCGGCTTCACGGTAAACATGCAGCTGAAAGTCGCCGAACTCGGTCGGCAGGGTCTTCCGTGATTCGCAGTTCACGGTCTTTTCATTGACCACGCGATAGTGAATCAGATCGGCGATGGTGCCGATTTTCAGCCCGTGCAGCTCGGCGAATTTTTCCAGATCCGGGCGGCGCGCCATGGTGCCGTCGTCGTTCATGATTTCGCAGATAACCCCAGCCGGTTCCAGACCAGCCAAGCGCGGCAAGTCGCAGGCGGCCTCGGTGTGACCGGCGCGATGCAACACGCCACCCGGTTCGGCCATGAGCGGGAAGATGTGGCCGGGCTGCACGATGTCGCTGGCCTTGGCCTCGCGCATCGCCGCAACCTGCACGGTGCGCGCGCGATCGGCGGCGGAGATGCCGGTGGTGACACCGGTCGCGGCTTCAATGGAGACGGTGAACTTGGTGCCGTAACCGGAATTATTGGCCTGAACCATCAATGGCAGATCGAGCTGCTGGCAACGCTCGCGCGTCATCGGCATGCAGATCAGACCACGAGCATGGCGGGCCATGAAGTTGATGTCTTCGGCGCGGCAATGCTCGGCAGCCATGACGATGTCGCCTTCGTTTTCGCGATCTTCGTCGTCCATCAGCACCACCATTTTGCCGGCGCGGATGTCTGCAATCAGTTCTTCAACACTATTCAATTTCATGCCAATCACTACTCTGCAAGGTGCATCAAGGTGAAATCAGCGCGCCACCGGGCGGGCTGGACTCAAGGTATTCAAACAGCTCTGGCGGATGAGGCGAACCTCCTGGCCCAGGCTGTTTCGCGGCAAGCGACGATCCGGCGCTTCCCAATCACGCGCATCCAAAGTCAGCACATCGGTCAGGCCAAAAGTGGTCTGGCCGCCATAGGCGAAGGCGTCACGCACGCAGGAGCAAAGCGCTTGGCGCTGGCCCGCGGCGACCGTGGCATCGCTCAGGCAAGCCTGCATGAAGCGCTCTTCGCGCTCGCCGGCAAAGTCTTTGGCGGCCCAGCTCACGCTGCTCATCCCAAGAGCCATTCCGAGGGTAATGGTCGTAAGGAGCAGACTGCGCTTAACCATGCCCATAGCCATTCTCCGCCAGAAAAGACAAGGTGATGCCGCCTGCCGATGCCGCTTGCGACTGCGCCGCACGGTCTCCGAGCAGCAAGCGCTCCAAGTAACGCGCGAGGATATCGACTTCCAGATTCAGACGCACGCCCGGCGCCCAATCGGCAATATTGGTTTCACTCACCGTGTGCGGCACGATGTTGAGATCAAAGATCGCGCCGTCAATCGCATTCACGGTCAGGCTGATGCCATCGGTGGTGATCGAGCCCTTCTCGGCGATGTACCGCGCCAGCTCGTCCGGCGCTTTCACGCGATAGCGGATCGAGCGCGCATCGGGCTGCATGGAGATGACCTCGCCGATGCCGTCGACATGGCCGCTGACCAGATGGCCGCCGAGACGCGTGGTCGGCGTCAGCGCCTTTTCCAGATTCACACGCTGACCGACCCGGAAGCTCGCCAGCGTCGAGCGTCGCACGGTCTCGCCGGACACATCGGCCACATAGTAGTCACTGCCCTGCTCGACCACGGTCAGGCAGACGCCATTGGTGGCAATCGAATCGCCGAGTTTGACATCGCGCAGATCGAGCTTGCCGGTGGCGACGGTCAGGCGCAGGTCGCCGCCGCGTGGTTCGAGACGACGCACCGTGCCGATGGCTTCAATAATGCCGGTGAACATGCCTTACTCCCCTTTCTGTGGCGCGCCTGTCGCTGAAGCGACAGGAATCAAGGTCATGCGCATATCATCGCCAATTTGGCGACAGTCTTGTAGCTGCCAGCGCTGCTGCTGCGTCATTTGCGTCAGCGGCCAGTCAATCAAGGGCCGCGCCGATGAGCCGAGCACGGTCGGTGCCTGATACATCAGCCACTCATCGACCACGCCGGCTTGCAGGAAAGCGGCATTGAGCGTGGCCCCGGCTTCCAGCAGCACTTCATTACATTGGCGTCGGGCCAGCTCGCGCAACACCGCACGCGGGCACAGGCGACCGTGAGCACCGGTCGCCACCGCCTTCACTTCTGCGCCGGCGCGCTGCAACAGCTGCACGCGCTGGCCGCCAGCGCTGACGCTGTCCGCGCGCGTCAGCACCAGCGTCTCGCCGGGCTCTTTTAGCATCTGCGCCTGTGCAGGCAGACGCAAGTTTGAATCCAGCACCACGCGCAGTGGCTGTCTCTCGGCCTGAGGCAAGCGCACGCTCAGGCGCGAGTCATCCGCCAGTACCGAGCCTATGCCAGTAATGATGGCACTGCTGCGCGCCCGCCAGCATTGGACATCCGCTCGCGCAGCAGCGCCAGTAATCCATTGCGACTCGCCCGATGCCATGGCGGTACGGCCGTCGAGGCTGCTCGCGGTCTTCATACGCAGCCAGGGCAGACCACCAGCGATGCGCCGCAGAAAGCCGGCATTCAGCGCCGTGGCCTGAGCTTGCATCAGCCCGACATCAACCGTGATACCGGCCGCGCGCAAACGCTGCGCGCCCTGCCCGGCCACCAGCGGATTGCAGTCGGCGACGGCAATCACCACGCGCGCCACGCCGGCGGCGATCAGGGCATCGGCACAGGGCGGCGTGCGGCCGGTATGCGCGCAGGGTTCGAGCGTGACATAGGCTGTCGCACCCCGCGCCATCTCGCCAGCCTCGCGCAGTGCGAACACTTCCGCATGCGGCTCGCCGGCACGCACATGCCAGCCCCGCCCGACCACTTCGCCATCCCGCACGATGACGCAACCCACGCGCGGATTCGGTGCCGTGGTGTTGAGCCCGCGCTCGGCGAGGCGCAGAGCCTCGGCCATGGCGGCATGATCTTGAGCAGAGAATGTCATTAAGCCGACTCGCCGCCATTGGGCGTGTTCAGGCTGTCGATTTCAGCGCGGAAAGCGTCGATATCCTGGAAATCACGATAGACCGAGGCGAAGCGCACATAGGCCACGGAGTCGAGCTGCTTGAGCTCGGCCATGACCAGCTCGCCGATCAGGCGCGACTTGACCTCGCGCTCGCCGGTGGCGCGCAGCTTGTGCAGGATGTGATTGAGCGCGGCGTCGATGCGATCCATGCTGACCGGCCGCTTTTGCAGCGCATGCAGCATGCCGTAACGCAGCTTGCCCTCGTCGAAGGGCTGGCGCGTACCGTCAGATTTGATGACACGGGGGATGACCAACTCGGCTGTCTCGAACGTGGTGAAACGCTCGCTGCAGGAAGTACATTCGCGGCGACGACGAATCTGATCACCCTCGGCAACTAGCCGTGAGTCTATGACCTTCGTGTCTTCCGCCTTGCAGAAAGGACAATGCATAACAAAGAACCACCCTGTGTTTCATCAACAACAGTGAATATGACGCACCCACTAACCAAAGCAAGCTCCGACTATCGGAGCTCCGTCCTAAGCGGGGGGATGTCCTGTCTGAAAGCACGGTGGAGCTAACGCTTTCAGACAGGACATCCCCCCGCTTAGGGCAGGCTCAGGTTAGGCGGCGTAGACTGGGTATTTGGCGCAAATTGCCTTTACTTTGGCGGCGACAGAGGCTTCTACGGCGGTGTCGCCGGCGGGGTTGCCCTGCAAGCCTTCGATGACATCGGCGATCCAGCCGGCGAGCTCGGCGCACTCGGCTTCATTGAAGCCGCGCGTGGTGACAGCCGGGGTGCCGATGCGGATGCCGGAGGTCACGAACGGCGAGCGTGGGTCGTTGGGTACGGCATTCTTGTTCACGGTGATGCCGACACGGCCGAGCGCAGCGTCTGCGTCCTTGCCGGTGATGTCTTGCTTGATCAGCGAGAGCAGGAAGAGATGGTTCTCGGTGCCACCGGAAACGATGTCGAAACCGCGAGCCATGAGCACACGCGCCATGGCCTTGGCATTGGTCACGACCTGCTTCTGATAGGTCACGAATTCCGGCGACATGGCTTCCTTGAAGCACACAGCCTTGGCGGCGATGGCATGCATCAGCGGGCCGCCCTGATTGCCGGGGAATACGGCCGAGTTCAGCTTCTTCTCGATGACTTCGTTGGCGCGCGCCAGAATCAGCCCCGAACGCGGGCCGCGCAGCGTCTTGTGCGTGGTCGTGGTAACCACATCGGCAAACGGTACTGGGTTCGGGTAGATGCCGGCAGCAACGAGACCGGCGACATGCGCCATGTCCACGAACAGGTAAGCACCGACCAGATCAGCAATGGCGCGGAAGCGCGGGAAATCCAGCACCTGCGAGTAGGCGGAGAAGCCGGCGATGATCATCTTCGGCTTGTGCTCGACGGCTAGGCGCTCGACTTCGTCGTAATCGATGAGGCCGGTGGCGGTGTCGAGACCGTACTGCACAGCGTTGTAGTTCTTGCCGGAGAAGTTGACCTTGGCACCGTGGGTGAGGTGACCGCCGTGGGCCAGCGACATGCCGAGCACGGTGTCGCCGGCGCTGAGCAGCGCCAGGAAGACGGCGCTGTTGGCCTGCGAACCGGCATGCGGCTGCACATTGGCGTAATCGGCACCGAACAGCTGCTTGGCGCGATCAATCGCCAGCTGCTCGATGATGTCGACATATTCGCAGCCACCGTAGTAGCGCTTGCCCGGATAGCCTTCGGCGTACTTGTTGGTCAGCTTCGAGCCCTGCGCTTCCATCACGGCCGGCGAGCAATAGTTTTCCGAGGCAATCAGTTCGATGTGCGCTTCCTGGCGAACATCTTCCTGGCTGATGGCTTTGGCCAATTCCGGATCAAAGGTAGCAAGGGTCTGGTCTGGGCTGAACATGGACAACTCCGTCAGAAAGGGCGGGCCAGCAGGGGCGGATTGATCAAAGAGGCGGCAGATTCTACCGGAAAGTGCCACAAATAACAGGTGAACTCACTGCAGCTTCAACATGAATGGCGCTCAAGTCATGGACAAATCGCCGACCACCAACCGCTTGAATGTAACATCGTTCGATGTAATGATCGGAGCAACTGAACACCCTTAAGTTTGCGCGGAGACCTGCCATACCATGCCCACCAGTCAATTTGTTACTAGCTCGGATGGCTTCAAGCTTCATGTCGCCACGCTCGGCAGCCCCGAGAACACGCCCATAGTGCTGGTACACGGCTACCCCGACAATCACCAGGTCTGGCTGCCCGTGGCCGAGCTGCTGGCCTACCAGTACTTTGTCATCGCCTATGATGTGCGGGGCGCAGGCCGCAGCGAATCCGGCCGCCAAGTCAGTGACTATTCGCTGGACCAACTCTCGCAAGATCTCATGAGCGTGGTCGATGCCGCTATTCCCGGCCGCCGCTTCCACCTGGTCGGTCACGACTGGGGCTCCATTCAGAGCTGGGAATCGGTCACCACCGAACGCCTGCGCGAACGCATCACCAGCTACACCACTATTTCAGGCCCGGCGCTGGATCATGCCGCGCACTGGATGCGCAAGCGCCTGTCGCCCGCCAGCAGCCTTCCATTGAAAGAGCGCCTGAAAGCCGTGAAGCAATTCGGCAGCTCCTGGTATGTGGTGATGTTCCAGCTGCCGGTGCTGGCACCCACGCTGTGGCAGGCCGGCCTCGGCAAGCTCTGGCCGAAATACCTCAAGCATCGCGAAGGGGTTGTGGAAAGCGCACCGAACCCGACCCAGATCGAGGATGGCAAAGAGGGAGTACAGCTCTATCGCGCCAATTTCCTGCCCAAGCTGGCCAATCCGGAGCTGCGCTATGCCAACTGCCCGGTACAGCTCATTGTGCCGCGCTTCGACAACTACGCCAGCCACAACCTTTATAGCGACCTGTCGCAGTGGGTGCCGGAACTTTATCGCCGCGATGTCGATGCCACGCACTGGGTTGTGCTCAGCCATCACGCCCTGATTGCGCAGTGGATTACCGAGTTTGTTAACGCCTGCGAGCTCGGCGAGCAAGACAGCTTATTCGCCCATCTCCGCGCCAATCCCAGCGAAGCCGCCTAATTACCGACTAACTTTTTCCTGAAAAATAGGGAGACCGACATGACTCGTGAAGCCACCGTACTGCCCACCCGCCGCGTGCAATTCAATCTCGACAGCACACCGCTGCACTGGCTGCCGGAAGACAATTTTTCCAGCCACATGATCAACGGCATTCACCTGTTGCTGCCCGCCGGCGAGCTTTGGTTCTGCCGCGTCTATAACAAAGTGCTGCCGATGGTCACCGACCCCGTGCTGCGCGAAGAAATGACCGGCTTCATCCGTCAGGAAGGCATGCACGCCCGCGTCCACAAGGAAGCGCAGAAGTATCTGACGCGTCACGGCATCGAAACCGACACCTACCTCAACCGCGTCGACAACCTATTCAGCAAAGTCCTCGGCGACAAGCCACTGGGCATTGCAGGCCTCAGCGGCCCGCGCATCGACAAGCACTGGCTGATCATCCGCGTCGGCGTCATCGCCGCCATTGAGCATTTCACCGGCGTGCTCGGCCAATGGGCCATGGACAACAAGAGCTGGGATGCCGGCGACCCGATCATGGCCGATGTCTTCCGCTGGCACCTCGCCGAAGAAGTCGAGCATCGCACCGTGGCCTTTGATGTGTACGAGCACCTGTGCAAGAACGAACCGGCGTTCTACCTGACCCGTCAGGCGCTGATGGCCGTGGTGTTCCCGCTCTTCATCCACTTCCTGCTCGAAGGCTATCGCAGCATGGCGCGTCAGGATGCCAGCGACCCAGCCGGCCAGCGCATGGCGCGCAAACCGTTCTGGACGCTGCTGCGCGAAGTTGAGCGCGTCGGCAAGCTGACCCACAACATCCCGCAATTCAGCTTTCTGGTGTCGGCCACCAAGCGCTGGATCTCGCCCAGCTTTCATCCGATTCACGAGGGCAATACGGAGCAGGCGCTGAGTTATCTGGCGCGTTCGCCGGCGGCGCAGGCAGCGGCGTTGGCTGCAGGGGCCTGAGTCAGGATGAGGTCGTGTGTTATGAACTTTCTCCAGACTTAATTTTTTCCCGAGAAAGAGCTAAAACAGTTTTTGCAGGTTCTCTGTCAGCACTTCCCCAAAACAGAAAACGGCAGCGGCTTGGAGAGCACGACTTCAAGACCATACAAAGCTTCCTGCTCTCTGCGGATGGATACACTTACGCAGGTTTCGTGCAACAGGTCACTCAGGCAACACCAACAACCTTTCACTCCGCCACACCCGAACCACACTTACTGCTGAATCATCGCGCAGGTAAACGACACGAAACGGTGGGTGCATGATTTCGCGAATTTGCGCCTGATCGAACTCTGGGACCTTTCTACCCGAGTCAGGATGGTCAATCAGTCGTTGTGCTTTTGTCAGCAGCGCGCTGACAAGCTGCTGACCAACTTCCGGAACGCCTTGGGCGCTGTAGTAACGCTGAATATCCTGAAGATCATTCAAGGCAGACCGTGCGATGAGCAGTTTCATTTAGGCAACGCCGAGGATTTTCCGGGCCTCACTCAGGGTGACCGTGTTGCCCTCGCGGATATCTGCCAAACCTTGGGCAACAGCTTTCACGAAGCGCAATTCCTCGGCATTTTTCTCATACTCCTCAAGGCTTTGCACCACAGCAATGCCACGCCCCCGGCTCGTCAGAAGAATGGGGCGCCGCGTCTCATTGGCACGCCCGACCACTTTGCCAGGGTTGACCTTGAGGTCAGACAGCGGAATGACATCCTCGGAGAATTTGATTTGCATGCTTGCGCCCTTTTCATGACTGGTGCCATAAATAGCACCTGCTGGCAGGTGCCGTCAAAGCAGGCCAGGTTATCGCCCCCGCCCCGACCTCAAAATCCCATACCCCAAAACCGCCGCCAACAGCGACGCCAGTAACACGGCCAAGCGATCCACCAGCTCCACGCTGCTACCGGAATGCTGGAACGCCAGCGAACTAATAAACAGACTCATGGTGAACCCAATACCGCAAAGCACGGCGGCACCGTAGAGCTGACGGTACGAGGTATTCTCGGGCAGGGTCGCCCAGCCGAGCCTGATGCACAGCCAGGAAAAGGCAAAGATGCCGAGCTGCTTGCCCAGCACCAAGCCCAGAAAAATACCTTGGAATACGCTATTGCTGAACACATCCATGCCCACGCCCTGCAGGCTTACACCCGCGTTGGCAAAGGCAAACACCGGCACGATGAAGAACGCGACCCAGGGCTGCAGCGCATGCTCTAGGCTTTCCGCCGGCGAATGGCCGTCGGCGTCGTGGCGAACCGGCATCGCCAGCGCAATCACCACGCCCGCCAGAGTGGCATGCACGCCAGACTTCAGCACACTCACCCACAAGATCACGCCCACCACCATGTAGACGGCAATGCGGCGCACGCCAAGCACATTGAGCAGCACCAGCACCGTTGTTGCGGCAGCGGCCACGCTCAGCGACAACACGGAAAGCTGGCTGGTATAAAACAGCGCAATAATGATGACCGCACCGAGGTCATCCATCACCGCCAGCGCCAGCACAAAGGCCTTTAGTGCCGGTGGCACGCGCGAGCCGAGCAGGGCCAGCACGCCGAGCGCAAAGGCAATGTCCGTCGCGGATGGGATAGCCCAGCCTTGCAGTAACACGGGATCATGCCAATTTAGCGCGGCATAAATCAGCGCGGGCACGACCATGCCACCAACAGCCGCAAAGCTCGGCAACGCCAGCTGCCGCAGACTGCTCAAATGGCCGTGGACGACTTCGCGCTTGATCTCCAGCCCGACCATGAGAAAAAACAGGGCCATCAGACCATCGTTGATCCAGAGCAGCAGCGACTTGTTGATGTCCAGCGCGCCGACGCGTACCTGCACCGGCAGCGACAGTAGCGCCTGATAAAAATCGACCCCGCCGCTGTTCGCCAACAGCAGTGCCACAGCCGTCGCCAGCATCAGCAACAGCCCGGCTTGAACCTCGTTTGTGAGTTGTTCCCAGCGTATCAGCACAGTTTCCCCTTGCCTAAGCGTTTAGCCGTACAGCGCTTGCCGGCTTCGGTATAATCGCGACCTTTCCTAGCTGCAACGAAGGTCTGTTTCATGGCTCAGTATATCTACACGATGAATCGTGTATCGAAATTGGTTCCGCCCAAGCGCGAAATTCTCAAGGACATCTCCCTGTCGTTCTTCCCCGGCGCCAAGATCGGTATGCTCGGCCTGAACGGCTCGGGTAAGTCTACCCTGCTCAAGATCATGGCGGGCGTGGATAAAGATTTTAGCGGCGAAGCCCGCGCCGCTCCCGGCACCAAGATCGGTTATCTGGAGCAGGAACCGCATCTGGATCCGGCCAAGAATGTGCGCGGCAACGTGGAAGACGGCGTGCGTGAATGCCTCGACGCCATGGCGCGTCTCGATGAAGTCTTCGGCGAGTACGCCATGGAAGATGCCGATTTCGACAAGCTCGCTGCTGAGCAGGAAAAGCTCGAATCCATCATTCAGGCCTGGGATGGTCACAACCTCGACAACCAGCTCGAACAGGCCGCCGACGCGCTGCGCCTGCCGGCTTGGGATGCCGAGATCAGCACGCTGTCTGGTGGGGAGCGCCGCCGCGTCGCGCTCTGCCGCCTGCTGCTGTCCAAGCCCGACATGCTGCTGCTCGACGAACCCACCAACCATCTCGATGCCGAATCGGTGGGCTGGCTGGAACAGTTCCTGAAGAACTTTCCCGGCACCATCGTGGCCATCACCCACGATCGCTACTTCCTCGAAAACGTCGCCGAGTGGATTCTCGAACTCGACCGCGGCCGCGGCATCCCTTACCAGGGCAACTACACCGGCTGGCTGGAGCAGAAGAGCGCCCGTCTGGAGATGGAAGATCGCCAGGAAGAGGCCCACACCAAGGCGCTCAAGCGCGAACTGGAATGGGTGCGCAGCAACCCCAAGGCGCGTCAGGCCAAGTCCAAGTCGCGTATGCAGGCCTTCGAGGAGCTGTCCAGCAAGGAGTTCCAGAAGCGCGCCGAGACGCAGGAAATCTACATTCCGCCAGGCGAGCGCATGGGCGATCAGGTCATCGAAGTGAAGGGCATCGCCAAATCTTACGGCGACCGTCTGCTCTATGAAAACCTGAGTTTCACCGTGCCCAAGGCTGCCATCGTCGGCATCGTCGGCCCCAACGGTGCCGGTAAAACTACGCTGTTCCGCATGATCACCGGCGAGCAGAAGCCAGATGCCGGCGAAGTTATCGTCGGCCAGAGCATCAAGGTCGCCTACATCGGTCAGATCCGCGACTCGCTGGATGACAGCAAGACGGTCTGGGAAGAAGTCTCCGGCGGCCTCGACATCATGAAGGTCGGCGATTACGAGATTCCGTCGCGCGCTTACATCGGCCGCTTCAACTTTAAGGGCCAGGACCAGCAGAAGCGCGTCGGCGAACTCTCCGGCGGTGAGCGAAACCGTCTCCAGCTCGCCAAGATTCTGCAGGCCGGCGCCAATGTGCTGCTGCTCGACGAACCTTCCAACGACCTCGACGTGGAAACCCTGCGCGCGGTAGAAGAAGCGCTGCTGACCTTCCCCGGCGTGTCGATGGTGGTGTCTCATGACCGCTGGTTCCTCGACCGCATTGCCACCCACATCCTCGCTTTCGAAGGTGAAAGTGTGGAGTGGTACGACGGCAACTACACCGAGTACGAAGAGTATCGTCGCAAGAAGCTCGGCAGCTCGGCCGGCCCGCACCGGGTCAAGTACAAGAAGATGAGCTGAGGCCAAGCGTGCGATATAGGTCAACTGTATCGCACGCTAACCGTTACACTGGCTCACACTTCCCGAGGTACGCACCATGTCCATACCCACGCCAAACGGGCGCCCTAGCCTGCTCGTTATTGCCGCCGCCGTTGCCGTCATTCTGCTCTCGGGCGTCGGCATCGCCAAGATGATGAACTGGTTGCCTGCCGCCAGCCCTGAAGCTGCCGCTGAAGAAGCTAAGGCAATTGCCGACGCCGACAAGGCAAAAGCAGATGCTGACGCCAGCGCAGCGAAAACCGCTGAAGACAAAGCAGCCGCCACACAGAAAAGTGAAATCTGCTCCTCATGTGGCGTAGTCACCGATGTATCGCCGATCACCCAGGCAGCCAAACCTTCGGGCCTTGGTGCTGTTGCCGGCGCCGTTGTTGGCGGTGTACTCGGGCATCAGGTCGGTGGTGGTGATGGCAAGAAAGTCGCTACTGTCGCCGGTGTTGTGGGCGGGGCTTATGCTGGCAATGCCATCGAAAGCAAAACACGCACCACCACTAGTTATCGCGTCAGTGTCCGCTTCGAAGATGGCCGTCGCGACAGCTTCAACTATGCCCAGGCACCCAATCTGGATGTGGGCACGCCGGTTCGCGTGCGCAATGGTGCGTTAGTACAGCGCTGAGCCCCGCCCTAAAACACAGCGTGCATAAAAAGCCGCCAGACTTTCGGCGGTTTTTTATGCACGCAAATGCTGCAGCCAACGGCGTCTTAGCGATCCGACAGCGTGATGTTCAGCTCCAGCACTGAACAAGTACCCTGACTGTCTAGCTCGACCTGAACCTGATCTTCGCGGATTGGTACATACCTGCGGATCACTTCAATAATGTCGCGATGCAGTTGCGGCAAATAGTCCGGCTGACTACGCTGGCCACGCTCATGCGCCACAATGATTTGCAGACGCTCTTTCGCCAGTGATGCCGTGTTTGGCTTTTTCTGGGCTCGGAAAAAATCCATGAAACTCATGACTTAGCCTCCAAACAAACGCTGAAGAATGCCCTTTTTCTGAACATCCAGAAAACGGTGCGGCATGTCGGCACCGAGCAGGCGCTCGACGGCATCGCTGTAGGCCTGACCGGCATCGGACTCGGCATCGAAAATCACCGGCACGCCCTGGTTCGAGGCTTTCAGCACCGCCTGCGATTCGGGGATGACGCCGAGCAGCTTGATCGACAGGATCTCTTCCACGTCGGTCACTGACAGCATCTCGCCACTTTCCACGCGCGCTGGGTTATAGCGGGTCAGCAGCAGGAATTCCTTGATGGGATCGCGATTTTCCTCGGCACGCTTGGACTTGCTCGACAGCAACCCGAGCATGCGATCGGAGTCACGCACCGACGACACTTCCGGGTTGGTCACCACAATGGCTTCATCGGCGAAATACATGGCCATGTGTGCACCCTTTTCGATGCCCGCCGGCGAATCGCAGATCACGAAGTCGAATTGCGCAGCCAGCTCATCCATCACGCGCGCCACGCCTTCTTCCGAGAGCGCATCCTTGTCGCGAGTCTGGCTCGCCGCCAGCACGAACAGGTTGTCTAAACGCTTGTCTTTGATCAGCGCCTGATTCAGCGAAGCGTCGCCTTGGATGACATTAATGAAGTCGTATACCACGCGGCGTTCGCAGCCCATGATGAGGTCGAGGTTGCGCAGACCCACGTCGAAATCGACCACCACGGTGCGATGGCCGCGCATGGCCAGACCGGTGCCGATGGCCGCGCTGGTGGTGGTCTTGCCAACACCGCCCTTGCCTGAAGTTACTACAATAATTTTCGCCACAATCTCTTCCTCAATGCCGCCAGGCGATATGCCTGAAACGGTTACACAAATCACACCAATACAAAATTCGCGCCAGTATTGTTCAAAGGTCGAGCAGGTTCAACTGATCCTGATCCAGCAGCACTTGCACGGCCTTACCCCACTGCTTCGTCTTGCGTAAATCCTCGGCAACACGGTAGCGACCGGCGACCGACACCAGCTCTGCCTCCAGCGATTGGCAAAACACACGCGCCTCGGTGTTGCCCTGCACACCGGCCAACGCACGCCCACGCAACGGGGCATAAATATGGATATTGCCGTCGGCCAGCACCTCGGCACCGGCACTCACCGGCGCCAGTACAATGAGATCGCCCTCGGCATAGATCTGCTGCCCGCCACGCACCGGCTGCGTAATGATGCGCGTGGCCGCACGCGACGCTGCTGGTACCGGAGCAACAGCCTCAACCTTGGCTGCCACCTCGATCTCCGCGCCCTTGCGCTTCAGCCCTTGCAACACCGGCACATCCAGCATTTGCAAAGATGCCTGCAAGGCTTGCGGCGCACGAATGCCGACCAGACTAACGCCATTGACGCGACACAAGGCCACCAAGCCTGCCCAATCGGCGTCGCTACCGGCTACCTTGTCGAGATTCAGAATGACAGGCGATTCACGCAGCCAGGCCGCAGCATCTTGCAAGCGCGCAGCCAAATGCGCCGCCACTAGGCTGAGATCCGTGCTGTGTAACTCCAGCACGGTGCCGGTAAATGAGCCGCCCTTCAATTGGAAGGCGGGCGTGGCATCGTGCAAGGGAGTGGAAGCATTGACCATGGAGGAAGATATCTGAAAATAATGCGCGTATTGGAAATGAGGCAACGCCGACACGCAAGCGCGGCATCACCTTTTCAGCAAGCTACCCATGCAGACCAAGCGTACAGACGAGCGCTCAGGCGTGCGTTTTCAGCAGCCCATTGACCTTGTCGATATAGGCTTGCTGAGCCGCTGCCTGGCTCATGCCTTTCAGCGCCGCCCAGGCATCGAACTTGGCGCGGTTAATCATGTCGAACATGCCGGGACGGCTGCCGCTGGCATCGCCGCTGCTGGCCTGCTTGAAGTGTGCATAGAGTGCCAGCATGTCCTCGTTGGACGGACGCTGCGTGAGGGTTTTGACATCGAGTTGAGCTTGTTCAAAAGCGCTCATGGCAGAGATCTCCTAGGTTGTTTTCATGCTGCTAGACAGTAACAGCGCGAGCGCCAAAACCCCAGCCTTGCAGCGTGCTTTTGGTCGCGAAAACTTCAGGGCACAATCGCCTTTTAATTCAGCGGGAAAAAAGCATGCGTGTCGGCTTTATCGGAATCGGCTTAATGGGTTTGCCTATCTGCCAGCGCCTGCTGCATGCCGGCATTGATCTGCAGGTGTGGAATCGCGATCACAGCAAAACTATCCCGCTTTGCCAGGCGGGCGCCAGAGCGGCTGCATCACCTCGCGAATTGGCGGCAACGGTGGATGTGCTACTGATTTGTGTCTCGGATTCGGCTGCCGTCACCGCCGTTTTTCACGGACCAGATGGCGTGCTCAGGGGTGCGCATGCAGGCTTGATAGTCGTCGACCACTCCTCCATAACGCCAGACATAACACGCCAAGTTGCCGCTGAATTGCAGGCCCAATGTGGCGCGCACTGGATCGATGCCCCAGTTTCCGGCGGCGTCGCAGGCGCAGAGCAAGGCCGCCTAGTGATCATGGCCGGTGGCGATGCCTCCAGCATTGCCACTTTGTCGCCGCTACTCTGTCACTACAGCCAGCGCATCACCCGCATGGGTGATGTTGGCGCTGGCCAAGTCACAAAGATCTGCAATCAGCTGATCGTGGCCGCCAACAGCCTGCTCATCGCCGAAACCGTGGCGCTCGCCGAGCAGGCGGGTGTCGATGCCAACCTGCTCGCCCCCGCACTCGCCGGCGGTTTTGCCGACTCGCTGCCGTTCCAGATCCTGACCCCGCGCATGGCCGAACGCCGCTTCGAGCCGGTGCAATGGAAAGTACAAACCTTACTCAAGGACTTGGGCAATGCCGTCGCGCTCGGCCAAGCCAGCGCCAGCCCTTTGCCGCTGGCCACGGCTGCGCGCCGACTCCTGCAAACACACGCCGATGCCGGCTACGCCAGCGCCGACCTGAGCAGCGTCATCCTGCTGCATGACAGCACACCTCGGGAGGCCCGCTGATGCTGCGTTACTGCGCCAACCTGTCGCTGCTGTTTACCGAGCTGCCCCTGATCGAGCGCTTTGGCGCCGCGCGCGCAGCCGGCTTCGAGGCCGTGGAAATTCAATTCCCCTACGAGCTCAGCATCGGCGAAATCCGCACGGAGCTGGACGTCCACGATCTCGAACTGGTGCTGATCAACATTCCCGCCGGCGACCTCATGCACGGTGGCGATGGCCTCGCCGGCATCCCCGGCCGTGAGCCTGCTTTTCGCCGTGCCCTGGAGCAAGCCCTGCCCTATGCCGATCAGCTCGGCGTACGCTGCGTTAATGTGCTCGCCGGCCGCCAGCCGGAAGAGGGCGACCTGCTGCACTGCCTGCACACCCTGACCACCAATGTGCGCCATGCCGCCAACGCGCTGCAAAGTATCGGCGTGACCACCACGCTGGAAGCCATCAATCGCTACGACATGCCAAACTTCCTGATTCACAACATTGCGCAGATGCAGGAGATTCTCGAAGCCGCCGATCATCCAACACTCGCCATGCAATTCGACTGCTACCACCTAGCGCGTATGGGCGAAGAGCTGATCAGTGGTTTAGTGGAAAACTGGCCGCTGATCGGCCACATCCAGTTTGCCGACACGCCCGACCGGGGTGCGCCGGGCACCGGTGACATCGACTATGAATCGGTATTCGCGCTGATTGAAGAGCTGCCTTACGCGGGATGGTGCGGTGCCGAATACAAGCCCGGTGCCGCTGGCACTGCGGCCAGCTTGGGCTGGCTCAAACGCGAGTTCAAATAGCTGGCTGTGATTCGCTGTGACAGCTTTGGAGAGCACCGCTAGGCATGGCCATGAGTGACATGCCCAAGGCCTGCATGACCCTGACGATGGTTTCAAAGCGCGGCTTGGCACCCGGCACCAACGCCTTGTACAAGCTTTCTCTACCCAAGCCCGTGGCTTGTGCAACATTCGTCATGCCTTTGGCCTTGGCTACATGACCCAGGGCTCGGATGAGCTCGTCGCTATCACCATCAGCCAGCACCTGACTGAGGTATTCAGCAATCGCGGCATCCGAATCGAGCAGTGCACTCAAGTCAAACGGCTTCAATGTGGAACTCATGAGTGATACTCCTGAACTCCATTTAAGTGTATCCATATAGATACGATCAATCAAGTCGATTAACCGCTATCAAACATAGACCACGTTATGGAAACACGCTGAACAGACTTAAAGCGCCTCGATAGCCTCCGCCAAGCGCCCAACGCCCACCACCTGCATGCCCTCGATGCCCTGCTTCGGCACATTCCCTCTCGGCACGATGGCACGCTTGAAGCCATGCTTGGCGGCCTCGCGCAGACGCTCCTGGCCATTCGGCACCGGACGGATCTCGCCGCTGAGGCCGATCTCGCCAAAGACCACCAGATCGCTGTCCAGCGGCTGCCCGCGCAGGCTCGATGTCACCGCCAGTACCACTGCCAGATCGGAGCCGGTCTCCAGCACCTTCACGCCACCGACGACATTGACGAAAACATCCTGCCCCATGCTGGCGATGCCGCCATGCCGATGCAGCACCGCCAGCAACATGGCAAGACGGTTCTGATCCAGCCCAACCGCGACGCGGCGCGGGTTGCTGAAGGCGTCATCGACCAGCGCCTGCACTTCCACCAGCAACGGCCGCGTGCCTTCGCGCGTGACCATCACCACCGAGCCGGGAATGGGCTGATCGTAGCGCGAGAGAAATATTGCCGATGGATTGGGCACCTCGCGCAGACCCCGGTCGGTCATGGCGAATACACCCAACTCATTGACCGCCCCGAAGCGATTTTTCACGGCACGAATCAAGCGAAAGCGCGAGTCGGCCTCACCTTCGAAATAAAGTACGCAATCGACCATGTGCTCCAGTACGCGCGGCCCCGCCAGCGAGCCATCCTTGGTGACATGGCCAACCAGAAACAGGGCACAGCCGCTTTGCTTGGCGTAACGCGTGAGCAACGCGGCCGACTCGCGAATCTGTGACACACCACCCGGCGCCGATGTAAGCGCCTCGGTGTAAAGCGTCTGAATCGAGTCCACTACCAGCACCCGCGGTTTCTCCACCTGGGCGGTGGCGATAATGACCTCGACGCTGGTCTCCGCCATCATGCGCAACTGGCCGGTCGGCAGCTCCAGGCGCTGCGCGCGCATCGCCACCTGCGCCAGCGATTCTTCACCAGTGATGTACAGCGCCGGCATGCTGGTCGCCAAGTGCGTCAGCGTTTGCAGCAGGATGGTCGACTTGCCGATGCCGGGATCGCCGCCAATCAGCACCACCGAGCCCGCCACCAGCCCACCACCGAGCACCCGATCCAGCTCGCCCAAGCCTGTGGCCGTGCGCGTTTCGGCAGCGATACTGACCGCGCCCAGCACGGTCACCGCCCGCGCCTGCCCGGTATAACCACCGGCGCGAGGCCCCTTCATGGCTGGCGCACGCACTTGTTCGACTATCGTGTTCCAGGCACCGCAATCGCTGCACTGACCGGCCCACTTGGAGGATTCAACAGCACAGGCACTACAGGCATAAAGGATTTTGGCGGATTTACTCATGAGTTGCTGCGGTTCCAGAGAGAGCTGAACATGACAAGCACCGCAGGTAACGGGAGCAACGGCTCAGACGCCGCGCACCCGAAACTCGGCTTTATTAACGAACGGATTAGTCACCGTTTCATCATCGGCCACGAATATAGCCTCTGGATGCTGGTGCAGCATAGCCACTTCGATTTCAGTCGCCTTGGCATCGTTACCCACACCGATTTTCAGCAGATACTGACCACGCGCCAAGGCATCATGAAACGGCTTCAGCTTGTAGTTTTCCTCGCTGAGACCCGCCATGCCACCCACCCAGGCTCCGAACAAGGCGATCAGCAGCGCCACCAGTAAAATGCCGGCCACACTGAGTGGCACGCCCAAGGGCGGCATGAGCAGCAAGGCACTGGCGAGAACAGCCCCCAACAGCGCGCCGATCAATGCACCGCGCTCACCCCAGTGAATAACATCGGTCTTGTCTAGCAGCGTGGCATCGTGCAAGTGATGACGACGAATGCCGTCTTCATCTTGACTGACGATCCGGTAGGCATCGTGCCCGATACCGAGTTTTTTCAGACTGGCCACCATGGCTTCAGCGGCATCCAGTCTGGGCATGAGATACATAAGGGTATGCATGAAGTGCCTCCGCAAATTTGCCGGTGACTTCAGTGTAGACCTGCGCCAGCAACCTCGCTCAGATCGATTACTTGTATTGCCCATGGTCTTCAGGAGTACCTGTGCTATGCAAGCGCCTCAGCAGGGCGAGACCCGGCGCACACGCGGCGTTAATCGGCAAAACAATTCATAGCTGATGGTGCCTGCGGCTTGCGCCACTTCGTCTACCGGCAAGCCCTCGCCCCAGAGTACGACTTCATCGCCGACCTGTGCCGGCACGACCCCCAGATCCACCGTGATCATATCCATGGAAACACGGCCGACCAGTGCGCAACGCTGGCCATTGACCAACACCGGCGTGCCGTTGCGAGCATGGCGCGGATAGCCATCGCCATAGCCGATCGCGATGACCGCAATACGCGTTGGCGCATCCGCCACCCAAGTCGCGCCATAGCCGACCTCATCGCCGGCCTGCAGCGCATGTACCGCGATCACACGCGAATGCAAGGTCATTACGGGTTGCAACCCGAAGCTCTGCGCCGATTGATCCGCGAACGGCGAGCCGCCATATAGCGCGATGCCGGGGCGCATCCAGTCCGACTGTGTTTCCGGCCAAGCCAGAATGGCTGCCGAATTAGCCACACTGGTGGTCAATGGCGCGCCCTGCTGAAGACTCAAAGCATCACACACGGCGGTGAAGCGACCCCACTGCAGTTCGGTCTGATTCGATACCAGCTCGTCCGCGCGGGAAAAATGCGTCATGAGATTGATGCGACTCACCACAGACAAACCTTTGAGCTGACGCCAGACCGTCAGCGCCTCAGCTGGGCGAAAGCCGAGCCGATTCATGCCGGTATTGAGCTTGAGCCAAACGCTGAGTGCCGGCCCCATGGGTGCGGCCTGCAGCAGCGCCACTTGCTTCAAGCTGTGCACAACCAACTGCAAATCGGCACTGCGGGCCACCGCCAATTCAGCGGCTGAAAACACCCCTTCCAGCACGGCAATCGGCCCGAGAATCCCTTGAGCACGCAAGGCCAGCGCCTCATCCAGAAAGGCCACGCCAAGCGCTTCCACCTGCCCCTGCAAGAGCGGCGCAATCGCTGCCACGCCATGACCATAGGCATCGGCCTTGACCATAGCTAGCACTTGCGACTGCGGATGGTGCGCGCGCAGTACCGCGAGGTTCTGCGTCAGTGCGTGCGGGTTGAGCGTCAGCCAGGTATCACGCATGCGTCATCTCGTGCTCAGTTCGTGCTTGATCGCCACTTTTTAATAGTCACTTTCCATGTTGCGATAATGCTCAGGCGCAAGATCTTCGAAGCGCGTGTACTTGCCGTGAAAGGCTAGCCGCAGCGCACCGATAGGACCATTACGCTGCTTGCCGATGATGATTTCGGCAGTGCCCTTGTCCGGTGATTCCGGGTTGTAGACCTCGTCACGGTAGATAAACATGATGACGTCGGCATCCTGCTCAATAGCGCCGGACTCACGCAAGTCAGACATCACCGGGCGCTTGTTCGGGCGCTGCTCCAGCGAGCGGTTGAGCTGCGACAGCGCGATCACCGGACACTCCATCTCCTTCGCCAAGGCCTTCAGCGAACGCGAGATTTCCGAAATTTCATTCACGCGATTGCCTTCCAGACCCGGCACGCGCATGAGCTGCAAATAGTCGACCATGATCAGGCCCAAACCACCCTGCTCACGCGCCACGCGGCGAGCACGGGTACGCACATCGTTAGGGCTGAGCGATGCCGAATCGTCGATCAGCAGCTTCTGCTCAGACAGCATCGTCATGGTCGATGTCAGACGCGGCCAATCATCCTCTTCGAGCTTGCCCGAACGCACGCGACCCTGATCAATACGACCCAGCGACGACAACATACGCATGACCAGCTGCTCGGCGGGCATTTCCATGGAGAACACCAGCACCGGCTTACCCGACTTCATCAGGGCGTTTTCCACCAGGTTCATCGCAAAGGTGGTCTTACCCATGGACGGACGCGCCGCGACAATCACCAAATCACTATTCTGCAAGCCCGAAGTGCGATCATCCAGATCCGCAAAGCCCGTACTCAGACCCGTGATGGCGTCATCCGACTGAAACAGCTTGTCGATGCGCTCCAGCGCCTTTTGCAGCAATGGTCGCAACGCCTGCGGACCACCACCCTTCTGCTGCTGTTCGGCGATGGCAAAAATCTTGCGCTCGGCCTGATCGAGAATGTCTTGAGCCGTCGCACCCTGCGGCTGAAACGCGGTATCCGACACCTCATTGCTGATGCGAATGAGCTGACGCAGCACCGAACGCTCACGCACGATGTCGCCATAGGCAGCAATGTTGGTCGCCGACGAGGTATTACGCACCAGCTCGCCGAGGTAGGCGATGCCGCCGGCGTTATCGAGCTCGCCCAGACGCGTCAGCGTTTCGGCAACCGTGAGTGCATCACGCGGATTACTCTCGTTCACCAGCAGCACAATGGCCTGAAAAATCAGGCGATGATCACGCCGGTAAAAGTCTTCCTCTTTGATCCGATCCGAGACCCGATCCCAAGCCTGCTCATCGAGCATCAAACCGCCGAGCACGGCCTGTTCGGCCTCCAGCGAATGCGGTGGCAGCTTCAGGTTCGCCAAGGTATTTTCAGAGGCGACAGAGGTAGATTGCGACATAGATATTCTCGTCCGACAGGCCTGCAAGCTTAGCGCAAAAGCCCAAAACAAACAGGGCGCTTGAGTTGCCCCAAGCGCCCTGTTTTTACTGACGCAGCGTCAGCGATACAGCGTTACTTATTCAGTAACGATGACCACTTTGACCGTTGCCAGCAGGTCGTTGTGGACCTGAACAGCAATGTCGTACTCGCCGGTGTGACGCAGCGGGCCCGTCGGCAGACGAACTTCGCTCTTGTCCACAGCAACGCCAGCAGCCGTAGCGGCTTCAGCGATGTCACGGTTGCCGATCGAACCGAACAACTTGCCTTCGTCACCGGCCTTGGAGGCGATGGTCAGGACCAGCTCAGCCAATGCAACAGCGCGAGCTTCGGCAGCGGCCAGAACGGCAGCTTCCTGGCTCTCGAGTTCAGCACGACGAACTTCGAAGTTGGCCAAGTTCTTTACCGTAGCCGGCAGCGCCTTGCCCTGAGGGATCAGGAAGTTGCGACCGTAGCCAGGCTTCACGTCAACCTTGGTGCCGAGAGCGCCGAGGCCTTTGATTTTTTCTAACAGAATAACTTGCATCACGCACCCCAACCTTAAATGTGGTTATCGGTATACGGCATGATTGCCAGGTAGCGGGCCTGCTTGATAGCGAGGGTCAGCTGACGCTGGTAGCGTGCCTTGGTACCGGTAATACGGCTCGGGACGATCTTGCCGTTCTCGGTGATGAATTGCTTCAGGGTCTCGACATCTTTGTAATCGATGTAGGTGACCTTTTCAGCCGTAAAACGGCAGAACTTACGACGACGATAGAAACGCGCCATGGTTTCCTCTCCTTAATCTTGTCTGTCTAACGCTTGCGCGTGCAAAACCACTTTCTCGGTGTCGCGGTAACTGGCCAAAGCCAAGAACCCCGTCACCAACACCCGATCACCGAGCTGCAAAGCTTGCAGCTGCTGCACTAACTCACCGGCACAATGTACCGTGAGCACGAGGCGAGCCTCGCGTGCCGAGCCAGCTTCCCGTTGCCGGGACCGGTGTTGCAGCAGGAAATCCTGATGCGCAACGCCGGCGGGGCTGACCCGTGGCGGATACTGCTTTTCCAGTATCCCGCTGATCTGCAGCGTGTTTTGCTCCACGCTAACGATCTGAATTATTCAGCAGAAGCCGAAAAATCCTGACCTTCGTCGGCGCGAGCCGCCTTACGAGCGC
>JAZKJJ010000003.1:0-244867 GCA_040384385.1 Pseudomonadota bacterium
TGGTCGGGCGCGCTGCCGGCTTCTCTTCGCTCATGCGAATCGGCGGCACACGAATAATGTCACCAGCCTGCACGCGGTAATCCGGCTTCACACGGCCCTTGTTCACGCGCACTTCACCCGTGCGCACGATGCGATAGACCAGCGTGCGCGGCGCGCCTTTCAGCGCGGTAATGAGGAAGTTGTCGAGGCGCTGGCCGGCATAGGCTTCATCGACGGTGAGCATCTTGACCGTCGGTACATCGGGAGTTGCGGGTAAATCTGACATGAACCGTCCTGTGTTGACTCCAGATTGATTCTGGGCCATTGGCCTTGACGGCAGATGACTGCTATATTAGCGAGCCGCTTGCTGTTGAAGGTTGTTGTTAAAGACTGCTTCGATGGCTGCATGATAAAGCAAAGCGACTGCTGCTTGGCAGGAAACGCAACACGAGCTGAGTCCCTGTGACGACTAATCGAGTCGCTCAGGATGACCGCCGCCCCATGCACCTCCGCCACCCAGCCCCCGAGGCGACGACACTGTCGCCAGAATAAAAACCTCGCGCCGCATCGTGATTTTGCGCGCAGGCAAGATTTTTTAAGCGGCTCTGATCAGATTTTGACGATCAGGTCACAAGCTGCGGACACCCGAGTCGGACACCCCGAACCCGTGTTTGCAGCCCACAACAGAATAATGGATGGCATGTAGAGCCCACTTGGCTTGGCATGTCCGATACAGGCGGTGCATCGTGTAGATGCCCGCCTTTGCTGTTGCCGCGACTTGCTTGCGGGCACCCGATGTGGGGCATAACCCCATGGGTAGACCCACACATGAAACGCATGTTGATTAACGCGACACACGACGAAGAAATTCGTGTCGCCATGGTAGATGGCCAACGCCTCTACGATTTTGACCTTGAACACCGCGGCCGCGTGCAGAAAAAGGCCAGCATCTTCAAGGGCCGCGTCACCCGCATCGAGCCCAGCCTCGAAGCCGCTTTCGTTGATTTTGGTGGCGACCGTCACGGCTTTTTGCCGCTGAAGGAAGTCGCTCGCGAATACTTCAACAAGACCTCGAAGGAAGCCGGCGGCCGCATCACCATCAAGGATGCGCTGAAGGAAGGCCAGGAAGTCATCGTCCAGGTCGAGAAGGAAGAGCGCGGCAACAAGGGCGCTGCCCTGTCCACCTTCATCTCGCTGGCCGGCCGCTACCTCGTGCTGATGCCGAACAACCCGCGTGCCGGCGGCATCTCGCGCCGCATCGAAGGTGAAGAGCGTCAGGAACTGAAAGACGCCCTCAACGCCATCAACATCCCCAATGACATGGGCGCGATTGTTCGCACCGCCGGTCTCGGCCGCAGCGCCGAAGAACTGCAGTGGGACCTCGATTACCTGATGACGCTGTGGACCGCGATTGGTCAGGCCGGCAAGGAGAAGTCCGCGCCATTCCTGATCTTCCAGGAATCCAACGTCATTATTCGTGCCGTGCGCGACTACCTGCGTCAGGACATCAATGATGTGCTGATCGACAACGAAGCCGCCTATAACGAAGCCATGGCGTTTGTGCAGCAGGTGATGCCGCACTACCAGAGCAAAATCAAGCTCTACAAGGATTCGGTGCCGCTGTTCAACCGCTACCAGATCGAAAGCCAGATCGAGACCGCTTTCCAGCGCGAAGTGAAGCTGCCGTCGGGCGGTTCCATCGTCATCGATCCGACCGAAGCACTGGTGTCCATCGACATCAACTCCTCGCGCGCCACCAAGGGCAGCGACATCGAGGAAACCGCACTCAACACCAACCTCGAAGCCGCCGACGAAATCGCGCGCCAGCTGCGTCTGCGTGACAGCGGCGGCCTGGTCGTCATCGACTTCATCGACATGACGCCGCCGAAGCATCAGCGCATGGTCGAAGACCGTCTGCGCGATGCTCTTGCCATGGACCGCGCTCGCATCCAGATCGGCCGCATCTCCAAGTTCGGCCTGCTCGAACTGTCGCGTCAGCGTCTGCGCCCGTCGCTGGAAGAGTCGACCGGTCTGGTCTGCCCGCGTTGCAACGGCACTGGCGTGATTCGCGATGTGCGCTCGCTGGCGCTGTCCATCATGCGTCTGATCGAAGAAGAAGTGCTCAAGGATCGCACCACGCAGATCAATGCTTCGGTGCCGGTCTCGGTCGCGACTTTCCTGCTCAACGAGAAGCGCAAGACTCTGGCCGATCTAGAAGCGCGCAGCAAAGTGCGCATCCTGATCCTGCCGAACCCGCACATGGAAACCCCGCATTACGAAGTCACGCGTCTGCGTGATGACCAAGTTGAGGAAGGCGACGAAGACATCGCCAGCTTCAAGATGGTTGAGCGTATTCAGCCGCCGGCACTGGAAGTGGTACTGGAAGCTGTGGATGGCGATGCACCGAAGCGCCCTGTCGCTGCCGTGCGCAACATCCAGCCGCAAACCCAGGCACCCGCGCCGCGCGAGCAGCAGCCGCGTGAAGCGCAGGCTCCGGCCCGCGAAGCACAGCCGCGAGACACCCGTGACAACGGTGCCCCGCGCGATACAGCCAGCCGTGAAATCGGTGGCTCGCGTACACAGCGTCCGGGTCAATCCGGTCGTGGCGCGCCTACCGTTGTGGTCGCAGCGCAGCCAACCGGCTTCATGGCCTGGCTGAAGGCGTTGTTTGGCGTGAAGCCTGAGCCCGTGCCGGCCCCGCAGCCGGAGCGTCGCCCGATGAATCAGCGCGGCTCTGGTGGTCAGGGTCAAGGTCAGAACCGTTCGCCGCGCCAGGGTCAAGGCCAGTCGCAAGGTGGTCAGGGCAATCGCAACCCACGCGGTGGTGAGCGTGGCGGCGATCGCAATGGCGACCGTGGCAACCGCCAGAGCCAGGAACTGCAAACCGTAGGCGGCCGCAGCCAGATCGACAAGCCGGCTGAAGCAGCACCCGTTGCCGCTACTGCCGAGCGCGCACCGCGTCCGCCACGCGAGCGTCAACCGCGCGCTCCGCGCCCGCCGCGTGAAGCCGTGGTCATTGATGAAACTCTGGTCGCCGAACAGGTCGTGGTTAGCGAAGAAATCGTTACCGGCGAAGCTGCTGCAATACCGGCAGTGACGGCAGAAGGCGGCGAGCGTCGTCGTCGCAACCGTCACCCAGCGCGCCGTCAGCGTGGCCCGCGTGAACGCGATCCGCAAGCTCTGATCGATGCAGGCTTGCCGGTTCCTGGTGAAATGCTGGGTGATGCAGCTGTGGTTGGTGAGGCTGCAGCGGAAGTTGCGGTAGAAGCTGCTGTCGTGGACGTTGTAGCGACTGTTGCTGCTGAAGTTGTGGCAGAAGCGCCCGCAAGCGCTGTTGCGGAGACTGTTGTCATCGTGACTGAAACTGCTGAACGCGAAACGGCAGCGCCTGAAGTAGCCGTTGAAGTAGCGCCGGAACAGGTTGTTGAAGTCGCGGCTGTTGCCGAGGCTGCTCCAGCTCCAGTAGCTGAAGTCGCTCCGACAGAGGTTGCTGTTGCTCCTGAAGCAGAGTCCGTCGCGCCAGTGCCAGAGGCTATTACCGAAGTCGTGATCGCTGAGGTGGCTCCAGTTGTTGCAGAAGCTCCGGCTGAAGAAGCTGCGCCGGCCGCTGAAGTTGTTTCGGAGGCTGTTGCCATCGAAGCAGCCGCTGCTGAAAGCACTGACGAACCAGCATCGCCCCGCCGCGCCAGCAATGACCCGCGTGTTCGCCGTCGCCTCCAGCGCGAAGCCGATGCTCGTGCCAAGGCTGAGCACAAAGCTGAAAGCGAAACATCACAGGGCTGATAAGCCAGGTACGATGTAAAAGCAAAAAGCCCCAGTTATGGGGCTTTTTGCTTTCTGATACCCTGCTGAGAAAGCCCGATTTGCGCGAGAGCATCTACCCTCAATAGGCCGTTTAACCTTCGTCACACGAGCTGGGCGACTTTTGGAAGTACGGCGTTAACGATTATCGGATCATCAGCAGCATCGAGGACAGCGCACAGCGCATCTTTGTGGTACGTAATGGCAACCGCAGTGCTGTTTACCGGAGCTGATTAGCACCAGCTGCAAGGCGAATTAAACAGGTGATCAATTCACCCATGCAACTCGCGCAATACCTCAGGATGCGCCACTGCCACACGCAACAGTGTTTTCGCCGCACCATTAGGCTCTCGCCGACCTTGTTCCCAATCTTGCAGCGTGCGCGCAGACACACCCAGGAGGCTTGCAAAATCCTGCTGAGAAAGCCCAACCTGTGCTCGTGCTTCGGCCGCGGCTGGCAGTTGAACTTTTGTCACGCGAGCAGCCTCACCACGCTTCATTTGGCGAACCGACTCAAGTAAATCCTGCTGGAATTTCTGCATTTCAGATGTCATCTTCGACTCCTTGTTTCAGTTCTATCAGGAACGAGGTTGGCAAGTTATCGAACTTGCCTTTCATGTACGCGACGAGCAGCCAAATCGTCTCATCGCTGATATTGAAGTAGATGACTCTCGCACCACCGCTTTTGCCCCGGCCCGATGCTGTCCATCGAACCTTTCGGCAGCCACCACTGCCTTTGATGAGATCGCCGGCCTCAGGGTTGGACGCGATCCAGACAATGAACTCTTCGCGCTCTGATTCAGTCCAAATATCAGCGGCGTAGCGCTGGAAAATCGGCGTTTCAGCCACCGTCCTCATCTTGGTACACTACGGCAATGCCGTATAAATTTCAAGCAATTAATTAAAGCCATGATTTCAAAGTCCTTTTAAGTTATTAAAGCAATCCTTGCTCATCACATCGCAATCACCCGCCCCAAATCACCGGTTCCTGCTCCAACACCACGCCAAACTTTTCTAACACGCTGGCACGCACATCGGCTGCCAGTTGCAGCAGTTGTGCGCCCGTACCGCCGCCGCGATGTACCAGCACCAAGGCCTGCCGGTCATGCACGCCGACCGCACCCTGGTTGCGCCCTTTCCAGCCAGCCTGCTCGATGAGCCAGCCGGCGGCCAGCTTCACACCGGTTGTCTGCGGGTAACTGACCAGTCCGGGAAAGCGTTGGCGCAAGTCATCCACCTGCGCCACCGATATCACCGGATTCTTGAAGAAACTGCCGGCATTGCCGAGCTTGGCCGGGTCCGGCAGCTTGCTTTGGCGGATGGCGATGACCGCGTTGGCGACCACCATAGGCGTGATGATTACAATGCCTTGGCGCTCGATTTCGCGACGGATATCGCCATAGTCGAGCTGAACTCTAGGTTTTCGCGACAACAGGAAGCGCACTTGCGTGATGATGTAGCGCCCCGGCGCATGGGACTTGAACAGGCTATCACGATAGGCAAAGGCACAATCCGCCGCCGCCAGCTCAATGCGCGCGCCGGTCAGCCGATCAATCGCGGTTAGGGAATGCATGACATCCGCGACTTCAACGCCATAGGCACCGATGTTCTGTACCGGTGATGCGCCCACGGAGCCGGGGATCAGCGACAAGTTCTCCAGCCCCGACAAGCCCTGGGCGATGGTCCATTGCGTGAAGGCGTGCCAGTTCTCGCCGGCACCCGCCTCGACCAGAACCGCATTGCCCTGCTCGGATAGCACACGCCGACCCATCAGGCAGGGTTGAATCACCAGTGCAGAAACATCGCCGGCGAGCACCAAATTGCTGCCGCCACCTAACACTTCCACAGGCAGGCGCTGCGCAGTCACTGAGCGCAAGACCTGCAACAAAGCGTCTTCGCTGCTGACTTTCGCGAGATAACGCGCGCGCGCCGGCAAGCCCAGCGTGTTGAGGCGCGTCAGATCGGCATCCTCGAAGAATTTCAGCTCAGCAGCCACAGCCAAATACTCCCTGCGTTTTCAACAATGAGCGCAATAGCTGCGTGCAAGCCACCTCGACCTGATCCAGCACCTGCTCAAAGCCGTCTGCGCCACCATAGTAAGGGTCGGGCACATCAGCGCCTTGAAGCTCGGGGTGATGGTCTAGCAGCAGCGATAACTGCGCCGTGGCGGCTTCACCGGCAGCAGAGCGGAGGCGCTTAAGTTTGGCGAAATTAGCGGCATCCATCGCGATAATATGATCAAATTCGGCGAAATCCGACTTACTGATCTGCCGCGCGCGTAGCGAGGACAGATCGTAGCCGCGAACACGCGCATGTTGCTGCGACCGGGCATCTGGCGCCTTTCCGATATGCCAGGCCGCTGTGCCGGCCGAGTCAGCTTGGATCATGGCCTGCCATCCCGCCTGTTGCACCTGATGCCGGAATACAGCCTCGGCGGTCGGTGAACGGCAGATATTACCGAGACAGATAAACAGGACGCGTATCGGCTGCTCCGCTTTCATGCAGGCTTTGACGCTAACGGTGATGCCGACTGAGCCGCCATGACAGCACGCACACGATCGAGATCGGCCTGGGTATCCACACCGGGCGGCAGCTCGACGGCCGCGACACCAACATGAATCTTCACGCCTTGATAAAGCGCGCGCAGCTGCTCCAGCGCTTCGACCTGCTCGATCAGCGCCGGCGGCCAGGATACATAATCGTGCAGGAAGCCGACGCGATAGGCATAGATGCCGAGATGGCGCAGGTACAGCGACAGCGCTTCGGGCGGGAGCTGTTCACGATTCTGCGCAAAGGCATCACGCGCCCAGGGCATGGGGGCGCGGCTGAAATAGAGGGCGTGATCGCTGGCATCGCGCACGAGCTTGACGATGTTCGGGTTGAACAATTGCTCGGCGCTGTGAATCGGCTCGGCCAGCGTGGCGATGCTCGCGGCCGAGGCGCGCTTGAGATTGTCAGCAACCTGGTTAATGACGGCCGGTGGAATCAGCGGCTCGTCGCCCTGGACGTTGACCACGATGTCATCGGCGGCCCAGCCAAAATGCGCAGCGACTTCCTGCAGCCGGTCCGTGCCCGAGGGATGATCGGCACGCGTCATCACCACCGGCGCGCCCAGTTCGCGCAACACGGCTTCGATGCGCAGGTCATCGGTGGCGACAACCACTTCACTGGCAGCACTCTGCAACGCGCGCTCATAGACATGCACGACCATGGGCTTGCCGCAAATGTCCAGCAGCGGCTTGCCGGGCAGACGGCTGGAACCGAAACGGGCCGGGATGACGACGCGAAAGCTCATGGCCGACTCCTCAGAAACTGCCGCGACTGGGCGGTAGGGTTTCATCCAGGCTTAGGCGGCGAGCCTCGCCTTCCAGCATCACCGGAATATCTTCGCGGATCGGGAAGGCCAGCGCGTCGCCACGGCAGATCAGTTCAGCTTGTTCAGGGACATATTGCAACGGGCCTTTGCACAGTGGGCAGGCCAGAATGGCGAGCAGTTTTTTATCCAGCATCAGGGGGTTCTCCAAGGGGCGAGGCGCTGCGTCAGGGCCTGCCAGAAACTGTCGGGCAGGATAGCCTGAACCGGCACATACCAGCTATTGGCCGGCGCAATCCCGGCACATTTCACGGCATCTTTTTCAGTCATGACAACCGGTGCCGGCGGGCTGAACTGCAGATCATCGGCGGTGTAAGCGTGATGATCGGGGAAGGCGTGGGGTATCGGCTGGAAGCCCTGCTCGGCGAGCATGGCGAAAAATCGCGGGGGGTTGCCAATGCCGGCGACGGCATGAATCGGGCCGGCTGCGGGTGCGATCGCGGCTTCGTCGGTGGCGTCAACATCAGCGCGCACCGGCTGCCAGGCGGCAGCGATCAGCGTCATGGTGGCGGCCGATGCGGGCATGCTGCCTGCGGCTCTCCATGCGCCATTAACAACCACCAAAGCCACGGACTGCAGGCGCGATACCGATTCACGTAGCGGCCCCGCCGGCAGCAGCCAGCCAGAGCCGAGGCCGCGCTGGCCATCAATAACGGCAATTTCCACGGTGCGAGCCAGCGCGTGATGCTGAAGACCATCATCGCAAAGCACGATATTGCAGTCGCTACTCGCCAGCAGATGCTGCACGCCACGCACACGCAAAGGATCAATGACCACGGAGACAGCGGCCCGCCGCGCCAGTAGCAGCGGCTCATCGCCAACCTGTGAGGCATCCGAATCAGCACGCACATTTTGTGGATAGCTCGCGCCCTGCCCGCCATAACCACGACTGACGATGCCCGGCCGCCAGCCCTGGCTACGCAGATGCTCGACCAGTGCCAGCGTCAATGGCGTCTTGCCGGTGCCACCCACAGAGATATTGCCAACCACGATCACCGGCACCGGTGCTTGCCAGACACGGAGCCAGCCGAGGCGGTAGCCCGTGCGGCGCAACCAAGCAATGAGCGCAAAAACGACTGATAACGGCAGCAGTAAGGCAAATAGCGGATGACCGTTATACCAGCGCTCCGCCCAGCTTGAGCGGCTTGCTGCGACCAAGGCCGGCATAGGCGCAGGCTCAGGCGATATCGTCACCTGCGTCCTCCTCGCTAAAGCGACGGCTGTGCAACTGCGCATACATGCCGGCGCGGGCCAGCAACTCGGTGTGCGTGCCCTGCTCAATGATCTCCCCGGCGTCCATGACCACGATCCAATCGGCATTTTCGATGGTCGAAAGACGATGTGCGATGACCAGCGTGGTGCGGTTCTGCATGACTTTTTCCAGCGCCGCCTGGATATAGAACTCGGATTCGTTATCGAGCGCGCTGGTGGCTTCGTCGAGAATCAGGATTGGTGCGTTCTTGATCAGCGCACGCGCAATCGCCAAGCGTTGACGCTGGCCACCAGACAGCTGCACACCATCCTGACCGACACGCGTATCGTAGCCGTTCGGCATGGCACTGATGAACTCATCGGCAAAGGCGGTTTTCGCGGCCTCGATCACGGCTTCGCGCGGTAAGTCGCGGAAGGCACCGTAGGCAATGTTGTTGGCAACCGTGTCATCAAACAGAATGACTTTTTGCCCGACCGACGCAATTTGCTGACGCAGGCCGGTGACGGGGTAGTCATCAATCGGATAGCCATCAATCAGGATACTGCCCGATTGCGCGTCATAAAAACGTGGCAACAAGTTCACCAGCGTAGTCTTGCCTGAGCCAGAACGACCGACAATCGCGACCGTCTGCCCGGCCTTCACGGTCAAAGAAAAATCTTTCAGCACCGGCTGATCTGACGCATAACCAAAGTTGACTTGGCGAAACTCGATATCACCCCGCAAACGACCCAACTCACGCTCGCCACCCGCCGGCTCCGAGGGCTCATCCAGCACCTCAAACACGGACTGCGCTGCGGCAATGCCGCGCTGCAACTTCTCATTTACTTCGGTCAGCGATTTGATCGGTTTGGCCATCAGACCCGCCGCTGTGATGTAGGCAATGAATTCGCCGGGCGATGTGCCCTGCATGATATCCGGACGCAACGCCACCCAGCACACCGCCGCCATCGCCACCGACATCAATAACTGAACCAGCGGCGTACTGACGGCACTGGTGACCACCATCTTCATGCCCTGGCGCAAATTCTCTTGCGACGCCCGATTGAAACGCGCCAGCTCGAACGGTTCGCCGCCATAGGTCTTTACCACCTGATAGCCCGTAATGGTTTCATTGGTGATGTGATTGACATCGCCCATGGTGTTTTGCATGCGTTTGGCGAGCTTGCGAAAGCGCTTGCTGGCGACGCGAACCAACAAGGCTGCGAATGGCCCGACAATGAGCAGTGACAGGGATAAACGCCAGTTGGTGTAAAGCAAATACCCGAACAGGCCAATGACAATCGCGCCTTCACGCACAATCGTCTTCAAGGCCTCGGTAGCCGCAGCCGTGACTTGCTCGACGTTGTAGATGAGCTTGGCAGCAATGTGTCCCGGCGAATTCAAATGATAGAAATTCGCGGGTAGCTTTAGCAGCTTCGTAAACAAGTCCATGCGCAACGCATAGACGACGTGCCGTGACACCATCGACATGTAATACGTGCCGATAAAGGAGCCGAAGCCGCGCACAAAGAAAATGCCCACGATCAGAAACGGAATCCAGTCTTTCGCGGCTTGGTCACGATTTTGGATAGAGTCAATGATGTACTTCAACAGCTGTGCCGAAGCCCACTCAGTCTGCGCATTGATGACGAAACCGACCACCGCAAACGCAAAAAACTTCCAATAACGTTGGGTATATCGCAGCAAGCGCTTATAGGAGTCCCAACTTGTCGGTAGCTCAGGTGATGGCGTTACCGGGGCTGCATCGGTCATGAAAAAACCTTAATTTGATGGCGGCTTGGCATCACGCGTACCAATGCCGAGAGAACGAAAGCCGAGCTGGCCGGCAACATCCATGACCGTGACCACGGCTTGATGCGGCGCCTGACCATCGGCAGAAATGACAAAGGGTTGGTCGCGCTGTGTACCCGCTGCTGACTCGATGGCCGCACGCAAATCCTCTGCCTTCGCGGATGCCAGCACTTGGCCATTGATGGCGTAATGCCCACGCGAATCGACCGCCACTTCTAGGGCCTTGCCCACCGGCTTGCTGGCTCCGGCATCGGCTTGCGGCAGCTGGATCTGCAGCTTGCCGGTCTTGGCAAACGTGGTCGATAGCATGAAGAAGATGATTAGAAACAGTAGGCAGTCAATCAGCGGCGTGAGATTGAGCTCCAGCGGTTCCTGAGAGGGGCGGCGCAGCTTCACGCGCCACCTTCACGAATATCAACTTCGCGGTCGCCGTGCAGCATGTCCACGAGCTTCACCGCCTGCTGCTCCATGTACACCACCAGCGACTGAATATGGCGCAAATAGTAACGGTGCAGAATCATCGCCGGAATAGCCACGCCGATACCCGCCGCCGTCGTCACCAAGGCCTTGGAGATGCCGCCCGCCAGCGCCGTAGGGTCACTGATACCGCCGCTGGTGACCACCAGAAATGCCTCGATGATGCCCACCACCGTACCGAGCAGGCCCAGCAACGGAGCAATCTGCGCGATGGTACCGAGTAGCGTCAGATAACGCTCCATCTCATGCACGACCGCCGACGCCGCATCCTCAATGCTTTCCTTCATGATTTCGCGACCATGCCGGGCATTGATCAGGCCTGCGGCCAGCAGTGTCCCCAACGGCGAACCCATTTGCAGACGCAGCAGCGCTTCGCCCTTGAGCTCGCCACTTTGCAGCTGCGTCCAGACATCCGCCAACAAGTGCCTGGGCGCGATGCGACTACTGCGCAGCGTCCAGGCACGCTCTAAAATAATCGCCAGCGCCAGCACCGACGCGACCAACAAGGGTGCCATCAGCCAGCCACCCGATCTGATCATTTCCCACACAGAGCACACTCCAAGGGCCAAGCCCATTTCCGATGCAGCTACTCTACGGGAACGCGTCAAGTGCGCCAAGGCTTGCGCGACCTGCGGCATCATGTTCCGGCCAACGCCAGTAGTGTGAGTGTTCAATCCGCCAGCGCTGTGCCACGGGCCAAGGTTCGTCTGGCAGGATGTCATAAATCAGCGCGCCGGTGGCGTCACTGCGCCAGCCCTTTATGTCTTTATCGGCCAGACGCTGCACAACCACTTTGGCCGGATGCTTGAAGCGATTGCGATAACCGACGGCCGCGATGACTTCCTGTGGCTGCACTGCATCGAGAAAAGTGGCCGTGCTCGACGTTTTGCTGCCGTGATGACCCAACACCAGCAAATCAGCCTTGAGCATTTGTGCCGGCGCTTTCTCCGCCAGATACAACTCGCCGGGCGCTTCCAAATCACCGGTCAGCAACAACACATGCTCGCCAGCCTGCACCCGCAATACGCAGGATTTGTTGTTGTCGCCGACATTGGCGATATCAGGATAAGGCCAAAGCACATCGAATTGAACGCCATCCCAGTGCCAGCGCTGCCCGGCCACACACGGCGTGTTACGAGCTGGTACATCGATTACGGATGGCCAGACGCCGAGTACCTGCTGCACCGGCAACGCCGCTAACACACTGGCCCCGCCGCCCGTGTGATCGAGGTCGTCGTGGCTGAATATGAGCAGGTCGAGCCGACTGATGCGGGCTTCACGCAAGGCCGGCGCAATGATGCGCGAACCAGCATCGGCATACGGCCCCAAACTCGGCCCGGTGTCATAGAGCAGCTGATGATGACGCGTCTGCAACAGTACTGACAAACCCTGCCCGACATCGAGCAAGGTCATGCGCACGGCGCCAACAGGTACAGCCGCCAGCGGCCAAATCACCCAGGCCATCGGGAAGATGGCCCAGACTCGGCCCGGCATGGCACGCGGCATCAGCAGCAGAAACAGGGCCAGCACCAGTCCCCAAACGCTGCCAGCCGGCAATGACAGGGCCTGCCAGGCTCCCGGTAAAGCAGCGACCCAATCCAGGAAATAAATCAGATACTGCATCAGCCCCACAGCCAACTGCCAGAATATCTGCGTTACTGTCGGCCAGGGCCAGCACAGCAAGCCCAGCATGCTCAGAGGCACGATCACAAAAGTCACTAGCGGGATAGCGATGATGTTGACCGGCAGACTGACCCAAGACACTCGGCTAAAAATCGCCAGCGACAAGGGCAGCAAGCCCCAAGTCGCCAGCCACTGTGCCCGCAGCACGGCACGCCAGCCACCTTCCTCACCTATCGGCATGCCGGCCGCCATGAGCAGCCCAACGGCACCGAAAGACAGCCACAGGCCCACAGCATGAACAGCTAATGGATCCATGAGCAAGACGACCGCCAACGCCGTCAGCCAGATTTGCAGGCCGGAGAACTGGCCTGGCAACCAGCGCATGAGCACGATGACGCCGAGCATGAGCAAGGTGCGCTGCGCCGGCACATCGGCACCAGCAAGCAGCACATAGCCGGCGGCAGCCAGCCACCCTGCCAAACCGCCCATGCGCAAAGCCGACAAATACTGCAAAGCGCGTGGAATACGCCGCCAAACCGCTTGAAACAAATGGCCGACCAGCCAGGCCACCAGCGTGATGTGCACGCCTGAAATCGCCACCAGATGGGTTACGCCAGTGCGGGCGTAGCGCTCCCACGCCACCGGGCTGATGCCAACGCGATCACCGGTGAGCAATGCCAGCACCGTCCCGGCAGCATCGGCTTGCGCCGGGAACTGGCCGAGCAGATGCTGCCGAATATGCCAGCGCCAGAGATCAATCGAGGGCGGAGCGCGAGCCAGACGCTGCCCACCGCGCAACCAGCCCGTCGCGGAAACACCCTCGGCGTGCTGCCAGCGCTCGGCATCAAAGCCACCCGGATTCAGGTTGCCATGCGGGCGTTTGAGCTTGACTCGGATGCGCCAGCGCTCACCCGGCAAGGGCATAGCCGAATCGCGCCAGCTCAGCTGCCAGAGCGCCTTGTCACGAGCACAGGAGGCCATCTGCAACGCCAGCGGCCGAAAGCGGAAGCGCACGCCCAAAGGCTCGGCTGGCTCCGGCAAACCGACAATCTCGCCATCGACAGTCATGAGCTTACCTTCGCACTCGCTCGGCAGACGCGACTGCAGCTGTGCGCCGGCAACCCAGGTGGCATACGACATGCCGAGAAACAATGTGGTCGCCGCCAGGCAAACAACTGACAGCGGCCTTCGCCAGGCCAACACAGCCATAGTCAGCGCGCCGCAAAGCAGCCATACGGATGCCGGCAGGTCGACCCACCACCAGAGGCTGAGATGCCCGGCAATCCAGCCAACCAGCAACGCTGTGCTAAGCCTCATTATTGGACGAATTTCTGCCGGCAAGCGGCGAGCGCTGGCGAACACAGTCACACTCCTTGTGACAAGACTCGATGCAGTCAGTGTAGACTAAGAAATTATTTTTCGCCGTCCACGCCCCGCCGGAAGCTCCGTTACCATGCCCAAAGCCTTGATTCGCCGCTACCTGCCCTCGCCGGAAAAAATTCGCGCGCAGAAAGCACTGGGCTTCATGCGCCATCGCCTTGGTGATCCCAGCCTCTGGCATCTGAATCGGCGCTCGGCATCGCTGGCCATGTTTTGGGGCATATTCTTCGCCTTCATGCCCATGCCGCTCCAGATGATCCCGGCAACGCTGGTTGCCATCGGCTTGCGCATCAACTTGCCGCTAGTGCTGGTGCTAACTTGGGTCACCAACCCCATCACCGTGCTGCCATTTATGTATGCCAGCTATGCCTTTGGCAGCCTAGTGCTGCAAGTGCCCATGTTGAGTTGGGCAGAGATTGAGGTCTTGATGAGTGCCGCGCTATCCATAGAACCGGTAAATAGCAGCAATGGTGGCATCCTCGTCCAGCTCAAGCCATTCTTTGTCGGCACCGTGATTCTCGGTTTCAGCCTGGGCTGTCTGGGCTATGTCAGCATGCGTGGATACTGGCGCTGGCATGCCGTGAAACAGTGGCAGGCCAGAGCTCGCCGACGGGCACTGGCTAAGCAGACCGGTCTGTAAAGACCGCGTTACTCCGCCGCGAGCAAGACACCCTGCTCAAGGCGCAAGCGCCGATGCGCCAGCGAGGCCAGCCGCTCCTCATGCGTGACGATGACGAAGCTGGTTTGCAGACTGGCATTAAGTGACAAGATCAGATCATGAATCTGCTCAGCGGTATCACGATCAAGATTGCCTGTCGGCTCATCCGCCAACACAACGGCTGGCTGTGTCACCAGAGCTCTGGCCAACGCCACACGCTGGCGCTCGCCACCTGAGAGCTGCGCCGGTGTATGACCGCCGCGCTGTGCCAGACCGACGCACTCAAGAAGATCATCTGCCCGCTGCTGCGCCTCGCGCACCGACATCCCGCCGATAATGCAAGGCAACGCCACATTCTCGCGTGCGGTGAATTCGGGCAGGAGATGATGCAGCTGATAGACAAAGCCGACATGGCGATTGCGCAACTGACTACGACGAGCTTCGCTAGCATGGCTGAAGCTCTCGCCGAGCAACTGCACTGAACCCTGCGACGGTTGCTCCAGCCCGCCAAGCAGGTGCAGCAGCGTGGTCTTGCCCGAGCCCGAACGACCGACAATGGCCACGCACTCACCGCGCGCAATGGCAAAAGACACCCCGCGCAAAACTTCGACCGCCTGCGGGCCTTCGCTAAAGGTCTGACCCAAATTTTCTGCCACCAGCACCGCAGTTTCACTCATAGCGCAAAGCCTCTGCCGGTTGGATGCGCCCGGCCTGATACGCTGGATACAGCGTGGCTAAAAAGCTCAGGACAAAAGCGGTGATGCTGACCCATACCACATCGCTGAATAGCAGCTCGGTTGGCAGGTAATTGACGAAATAGGCATCGAACAAATGCACGCCTGAGGCACGCTCATAGAAGGCAGCAATGTCACTGACCGTGAGCGATAGCGTCACGCCCAGCGCCATGCCAGCGATGGTGCCGCCGAAACCAATGGCAGTGCCCTGCACCAGAAAAATGCGCTGAATCATGCGCGGCGTCGCGCCCAGCGTACGCAGAATAGCAATATCAGAGCGCTTGTCGTTGACCACCATGACCAAGCTGGACACGATATTAAAAGCCGCTACCGCCACAATCAGCAGTAGCAGCAGCGACATCATGGTCTTTTCCATCTTGATGGCGTTGAACAGGCTACCCTGCGTCTGCGTCCAGTCATTGCCATAGAAAAACGGCGGCAGCTTCGCCAGCAAACGCTCATTGATGGCACGCGCCTGGAATAGGTCATCCACCTTCAGGCGCACGCCTTGGACCTTGCTGCCGATGCGCAACATCTTGCCGGCATCGGCGTAATGGACATAGGCGAGCATGCCATCCACTTCCGCACCGACCTTGAAGATGCCGGTCACCGTGAAGCGCTTGAAACGGGGGATGACGCCAGCGGCGCTGATCGTGGCCTCTGGCAGCACCAGTGTGATCGGGTCACCGACGCTCACACCGAGGATATTAGCCAGCTGCTGGCCGAGCACAATACCGAAGTCGCCATCACGCAGGCTATCCATGCTGCCCTTCACCATGAAGTCAGGCAGGATAGACACGCGCCGCTCGCGCGCCGGCTCGATGCCGGTGATCATGGCACCACTGACTTGGCCATTGGCGGTGAGCATGCCCTGCACTTGCGTCATCGGCGCTGCAGCAATCACACCCGGCGTTTTTTCGGCAATCTGCACCAGCTTGGGCCAGTTCTGCATGGGCTCGCTGGACATGATGTTGGCCTGCGGCACCATGCCAAGAATGCGTTGCTTGAGTTCGCGATCGAAGCCGTTCATCACCGACAGCACGGTGATGAGGACGGCCACACCCAGCATCAGGCCGATCATGGAGCTGAGCGACATGAAGGAGATGAAGCGTTCGCGACGACGGGCGCGCGTGTAGCGCAGACCGATGAATACGGAGAGAGGTTTGAACATGATGGCGGCGATTAGACCACAGCTCCTGAGCAGCGTCACACGGCTTTAACGAAGATGATTACACTATTGTTCACACGAGCCCTAATCAAAGGAAAGCGCAGATGCTCATTGTCGGTCATCGCGGCGCCCGCGCCGAAGCCCCGGAAAACACGCTCAGCGGTTTTCGCCATCTGCATCAGCTCGGCGTGCGCGCCGTCGAGCTCGATATCCAGGTCAGCGGCGACGGCGAACTCGTCATCCTTCACGATGCCAACCTGCAACGCACCAGCAATGGCCAGGGTTCCGTGCACGACTGGCCGGCTTCCAAACTGGCAGAGCTGGATGCCTGCCACCGCGCTTTTCCGGACTGGCCGGTGCGCGAAGGCATCCCACGCTTGGATGCGGTGCTAGCCCTGCTCACGGATTTCGTTCATATCGAGCTGGAAGTGAAAGCGCGCACGCCTGAGCATGAGGCTGTGGTTATCGCAAAGTTGCCGGCGCTTTGGCACAAGCACCAGCTGGCCGGTCGTGCCCGCACAACGTCCTTCAACCCGCGCTATCTGCACGGCATGCTGCAAGCAGCGCCACACATTCCACGCGGCTTTCTGTTCGAAGAAGACTTCATGGGCGATGTCATCGCGGTGGCCGCCGCCGTCGCCGCAACCTCGCTGGGCCCGCATCAGCGCCGTTGCACATCTGAGCTAATACAGCAGGCGCATGCTGCAGGATTAATGGTCTCGACTTGGACGGTCAATGAGCAAGCCCGTGCGCTGGCGCTGGCCGAGATGGGCGTGAACGCCATCATCACCGATGTACCGACGCAGGCACTGGGCTGGCTCTGAGGCTTTAGCGTACAGCCAGCTCTAAAGCCGGCCCCAGAATCAGCGTGCGGCAACCTCAAACACACTCGCCGCTGCCACTGCCGTGCGCGGCACGATCAGGCGTGTCGGTGTTGGTTGGCGCTTGGCCTGCTCATACAGCGGCATGACCGTGGGAATGGCGGCCTGCAGGCTGGCAATACGGTCATTGCTCGACGGGTGCGTGCTGGTGAACGAGCCCTGACCGCCGCCGGTAGCCTGCGCCATCTTCTGCCACAACGACACCGACGCATTCGGGTTGTAGCCGGCGCGCGCCAACAATTCCAAACCCATGATGTCGGCCTCGGACTCCTGGCCACGGCTATGCGGCAGCGTCAGTGCCAGCTGGGCCGCCACCTGCACCATCTGACCGGTGGATGCCGACATGCCGGTCAGGGCGCCGAGCAGGCTCATACCTGTTTGCTGGGCATAGGCCTGCGACATGCGCTCGCGGCCGTGCTCGCGCAGGGCATGTGCCATTTCGTGGCCCATGATCGCGGCAATTTCGTCATCCGTGAGCTTGAGCTGATTGATGATGCCGGTGAAGAACATGATCTTGCCGCCGGGCGAGCAATAGGCATTGAGCTCGTTGCGGGTTTCCAGATTGACTTCCCATTGCCAGGTCGCGGCATCGGTACGGAACACGGCCACTTGTGGAATCAGACGATCGGCAATGCGGCGGATGCGCTCGAGGTTGGCCTTGTCGGTATTCAGCGAGCTTTTGCCACGCGCGGTTTTCAGCTCGGCCTGATACGACTCCAGCGCCATAGCATCGACCTGGCTGGCCGGCAACAGCAGCAGCTGCTGACGCTTGATGCCGGTCGCGCCCTGCTCTGTGGTCGTGGTGCAGGCGACCAGCGCCAGCGGCAAAATTATCAGCGTGCGCTTGAGTATGGAAACAGCGGGAAGGCGGCGTGTCATGGTCTTGCTCCTTGAATGATCCGCCTGAATGATTCGAACAGCTATCAGGCGCTTGGCAGGTAGTAATAACGCTGCCATATCTCGCTATAGCGTACACGCTCTTCAGCAATTTTCTCAGTGTTCCAGCCCAGCTCGTCGGTCAGGATGGTATTGAGCGCCGGCATCGTATTAATAGCGCCTTCGGGTAGCAGCAGACCGAGACGCACCCGGCGCAACAGCAGATCATCGAGATGCACCACTTGCTCGTGACGGCAAGCCCAGCGCAGCTCCGCCAGCAGAACTTGAGTATCCGCAACGGGCGTCAGCTCGGCTGCCGGCATCTCGGCCAGAAACGCGCGCGTGTGGATACCAAGACGCGATACCAATCGAGCAAAAACTTCAGCGCTCATGCCCTGCGGTGCCACACCCGAATTCGGCGGCGAGAAAATCGCGCCGCGCTGATCTTCAACCTTGACGCCGAGATACGGTGCCGCCGACTTCAGGACATCGAGCGCAATAAGGCGGAAGGTGGTGAGCTTGCCGCCGGTCACCGTGATCAGGCCCTGATTGTCCCAGACACTATGGCTGCGACTTTCCTTAGACGGATCGCTGCCATCGCCGGCGCTGACCACCGGACGCACGCCGGACCAGGTCGCGATGATGTCGTTAACACCGATGTGGGCTTCAGGAAACTGAGCATTGACCCCGCGCAGCATGTAGTGCATTTCATCGACGCTGAGCACGGCCTCGATATCCATGTCGGTGCGATGATCCAGATCCGTGGTGCCGATGATGGTGCGGCCTTCCCAGGGATAGGTGAAGATCACTCGGCCATCGTCCGGGTGATGCGAGATCAGCGCCTCGGTCAACGGCAGGCGATCAGCCGAAATCACCAGGTGGCTGCCGCGCAGCGGTCGCACGCGAACTTCGTTGACCAACCTCTGGCGCAAGCGATCCGCCCATGCGCCGGTGGCATTGATCACGCATTTAGCGCTGACCACGGCATGCTCGCCCGACACGCGATCTTCCAGACGCAGACCGCCGACGCGGCTGCCGGCCATGACCAGATCGGTCGCCTTGATGTAATTGAGCGTGGTCAGGCCTTCTGCCACGGCTTCGTCCAGCACACGCTGTACCAGACGAGAATCGTCGGTCAGGGCATCGGTATAGCGCGATGCGCCTTGCAAGTTATCCTGACGGTGACCCGGAATGCGCTGCAGAAACGCCAGCCGCTTGAAGAACTTGTGGTCGCGCACGCCCGCCAGAAAGTCATACGCCATGACCAACACTTGAAACGGCCAGCGCCCCGGAAATACGCCGCGATAATGCGCGAAGTAGTAGCCCATGCGCTCGACCAGGCCTGGCGCTTCGCGGAGCAGGCGTTCGCGCTCGGTCAGCGAGTGCCAGGTCAGGCGAATTTCGCCCTGAGCGATGTAGCGCAGACCACCATGGACCATTTTCGAGGAACGGCTGGAGGTGCCCCAGCTGTAATCGGTCTGCTCGATGAGCAAGGTTTTCAGCCCGCGTCGGGTCGCCTCGCGCGCTACACCGACGCCGGTAATGCCACCGCCAATGATGATGAGATCCCAAAGATGGTGTGGCAGAGACTGCCATTGCTGCTGACGAACGACGTTAACCGACATGCATAACCTGCCCAGAATAAGCGCGCGAATAATGACGCTATCTTAGAGCTTTTAAGGTCGATAAATCAGCCAAACAAGCGACCAACAAGTCACTAGTGGCGCTTACCAGCGCACCTGTTCCAGCTGCGTCAGCTCGCGGCCGAGAAAGCGTCCGCCCACGGTCTGGAAGCGCAGCGGCACATCGGTTACCACATAGCGATATTCCGGCGGCTTACGCTGCGGATTGTGCATGTCCATCTCGCTCAGCACGCGCGCGGTCTGCTCAGCGATGGTGATGGCTGAATCGACCAGCTTGATGCCTGGACCAGCGACTTCCTGCAACAAGGATTTGAGCAGCGGATAATGCGTGCAGCCCAACACTAGAGCATCGATCGATTCAACAAAGACCGGCTTCAGATATTCCTTGGCGGTCAGGCGCGTGACCTCGTGATCGAGCCAGCCCTCCTCCACCAACGGTACGAACAGCGGGCAGGCCTGCGAGTACACATGCAGGTCGGGGTTGAGCGCGTGGATATTGCGCGCATAGGCATTGGAGTTGATGGTGGTCGGCGTGCCGATAACGCCGATGCCCTTACGACTGATCTCCACCGCCGCGCGCGCGCCGGCATCGATCACATCCAGCACCGGCACCGGAGAGCGTTCGCGCACGGCATCGCCAGCCACGGCGGCCATGGTGTTGCAGGCGATGATGAGCAGTTTGACGTCGCGCTCCAGCAGGTAATCGGCGATCTGCGTGGTGAAGCTGCGAATGGTCTCCACCGACTTCACGCCGTAGGGCACGCGTGCGGTATCGCCAAAGTAGATGATGTCTTCAAAGGGCAGTCGCTCCATGAGCGCACGCACCACGGTCAAACCGCCAATGCCGGAGTCGAAAACACCAATCGGGGAACGGGCGGAGCGCTTGAGTGCGGTCATCGAAACAAATCCTGTGGAAGACATCAGCATGATCAGTGATCAAACGCAGGATAGCAAAACGCCGACTCAATGGTCGGCGTTTCGGATAACTGGAGCGGGTAACGAGGCTCGAACTCGTGACCTCGACCTTGGCAAGGTCGCGCTCTACCAACTGAGCTACACCCGCTTGGTGCTGCCTGCATTACAGACAGGCGCGCATTGTAGGGGGCTGATGCAAAGTGTCAAGTCTTGCAAACCACCCGCCGTGCTGACTGCGCAAATTTACGGCAATGACGCCGACTTAATCGACTTCCCGTAACGACGGCCAAGCCGCAGCCAAATAAATACACATCGACCACAGCGTCAAAATCACCGACACATAAAGCAGCACCCAAGCCAGCCCCATAAGCTGCGGCTCATTCCACAGCAAGCCGGTAATGGCAATCATCTGCGCAGCCGTTTTCCATTTACCGATCTGGCTGACCGCCACCTGCGCGCGCTGGCCAATTTCGGCCATCCATTCGCGCAGGGCGGAAATGGTAATTTCACGGGAGATGATGACAATGGCCGGCACCACCATGAAAACATTAGCATGCCACTCCACCAGCAGAATCAGTGCCGCTGCCACCATGAGCTTGTCGGCTACCGGGTCAAGAAAGCGACCGAAGGCTGAGCCCTGGTTCCACACGCGTGCCAAATAGCCATCGAGCCAGTCGGTAATCGCTGCAAAGGCAAAAATGAAGGCCACGATCTCATGCTGATAGGGCACGGGGGCATAGGCCACGCCGAGCAAAACGGGAATGAGCGCCACACGCGAGACGGTCAGAATATTAGGGATGTTCCAGAGTGGGCGTGCAGACAACACCGTCTCCTTGGGTAATTGAGCGGCCACTATCCCGTAACTTCAGTGACTGTGCAAGGCAGCATAGATGGTCTGCGCCAAGGTATCGCTGATACCCGGCACCTTCGCGAGGTCACGAGCACTGGCCCGTTGCACTTCCTGCAAACCGCCGAAGTGCAGAATCAAAGCGCGCCGGCGGGCTGGGCCAACGCCTTCGATACTCTCCAGCGTGGAAGTCTTGCGCGCTTTGTCGCGACGCTGTCGATGCCCGGTAATAGCAAAGCGATGCGCTTCGTCGCGGATCTGTTGAATCAGGTGCAGCGCCGGCGAGTCGGCATTCAGCGATACGGCATCGCCATCGGGAAAATGCAGCGTTTCCAGACCCGGCTTGCGGCCCTCCCCTTTGGCGATGCCGATGAGCTGGACGCCGCTGACGCCGAGCTCGCCCAGCACCTCGATGGCCTGCGCGAGCTGACCCTTGCCACCGTCGATGAAGAGAATGTCGGGCAGGCTGCCTTCGCCCTTGACCAGCCGGCTGTAGCGTCGCGTCAAGGCCTGATGCATGGCGGCGTAGTCATCGCCGGGGGTGATGTCTTCGATGTTGAAACGCCGGTAGTCGCTCTTCTTCGGGCCCTGGCTGTCGAACACCACGCACGATGCCACCGTGGCCTCACCCATGGTGTGGCTGATGTCGAAGCACTCCATGCGCGTGATCGGTGTTTCGCGCTCCAGTACCGACTGCAACTCGGCAAAGCGCTTGGCGATGTGGCTGCGATTGGCCAGCCCGGCGAGCAGGCCGGCCTCGGCATTGCGTTGCGCCATCTCCAGCCAGGCCGTTCGCGCTTCACGCACGCGCGACTTAATCTCGACTTCGCGGCCATATTGAAGGCGGATGGCATCGGCCAAAACCTCGGCGCCGGGCAGTTCCACCGAGGTGATGATTTCGCGCGGCAGGTCGCGGCCGCCGCCGTCTGAGAGAGCGCCTTGCAAATAGAACGAGGGCAGGAACTCATCGAGAATGTCAGCCAGCGCGGTTTCACCAAACACGGCAGGCTGATAGGCCTTGGTGCCGAGCACGCGACCTTCGCGCACAAACAGCACCTGCACGCAGATGCCGCCCGGCTGCGCCGCCACTGCAAAGACATCCACCGAGCCGACATCCTTGAGCACGAACTGCTGCTCTTGGACACGGCGCAGCGCGGTGAGCTGGTCGCGATAGACCGTCGCCTGCTCGAAGGCCATGGACTCCGATGCCATGCTCATGCGCGCGATCAGATCCTCCGTGACTTCCTCATTGCGGCCTTCGAGGAAGCGCCGCGTATTGGTGACATCGCTACGATAGTCCTCGGCGCTGACATAGCCCACGCAGGGTGCCCGGCAGCGCTGGATCTGATACTGCAGGCAGGGCCGCTCGCGATTGCGGAACATGCTGTCTTCACACTGGCGCACCTGGAACAGTTTCTGCAGCAGGTTCAGGCTCTCGCGCACGGCCGTGGAGCTGGGGAATGGCCCGAAGTAGCGCCCGGCTTGTGTGCGCGTGCCCCGGTGAAAGGCGATGCGCGGCCAGGTATCGCCCTCAGAGATGAACAGGTAGGGATAGCTTTTGTCATCCCGCATGAGAATGTTGTACGGCGGCTTCAGCGATTTGATCAGCGTCTGCTCGAGCAGCAGCGCTTCGGTCTCGGACGCGGTAATGGTGATGTCGATGCTGTGGATACGCGCCACCAGTGCGCGTGTTTTCGGGCTTGGCACCTGCTTGAGAAAGTACGAGCTGACGCGCGACTTCAGGCTCTTGGCCTTGCCGACATAAAGCACGGCGCCATCCTGAGCGAGCATGCGGTAGATGCCCGGCTGCAGTGGCAGCGTACGAAGAAAACTTTTGAGTTCGGCCAGCCTTACAGCATCGTCGCCGCTGGGTGGCAGAATGGTGGTTTCTATATCGCTCACTGCATGTCGCTCACTGCATGACACCGAACTGCAATGCCAGCCTTGCCAGCGCCATGTCGTTGTCGACCCCCACTTTTTGCAGCAGGCGGGTGCGATAGGTGCTGACGGTTTTCGGGCTCAGGCACAACTGCTCGGCGATATCCTGCACGCGCTTGCCGTTAATGAGCTCGGACAGCACCTGCATTTCACGCTCTGAGAGCTGATTGAACGGGTTATCGCCGTTACTCGGCATGTGCTGCTGTAAGGCCAGGTGCTGCGCCAGACCGGGGCTAACATAGCGCTTGCCCAGAGCAGCACGGCGAATCGCCATCACCAGCTCATCAAGCTCCGCACCTTTGCTTAGGTAGCCAGCGACGCCGGCCTGCAAGAGACGGCCAGGCAAGGGGCCATCATCCGTCACGCTCAGCATAACAATGCGCACATCAGGCGCTGTTTTCAGTAGCCGTAACGCAGCTTCGTGGCCACCCATGCCGGGCATGTCGAGGTCCATGAGCAGCACATCAGGGCTTTCGGTACGAACACGCAACAGCGCATCCTCACCAGAGGTCGCCTGCCAGATGATGTCGATACCGGGTACATCCGCCAGCAAATGCGACAGACTAAGGCGAATCAATGCGTGGTCATCGACCAAGGCAACGCGGATGCTCATGCAGCACTCTACACCTTGGAAAGGGCCTATCTTAGCGACTGCAACCTGTGATACAAAATAGAACACTCGTCTTTAGTTGAAATGGCCACCTTTCGAGGCCCTCATGCACCGATCGGCCGAGTTTATTAAACGCGATCCGCGGGGTGTTTCCCCTCCCCTTTATTCGGCTCGCCTCGCAACATCCTATACAGGTAAATCAACCATGTCCGTTGTATTCGTGCGCCGCACCTTGCGTAGGTGTAACCGTTTTATCCTGTCGTTGCTGATTGCTCTCGCTGTTGCCACACCGACTGCTCTCGCTCCCATAACTGCCCAGGCAGCCATCCAAACCCAAGCTCAACAAAGCAGCGCTGCCAAAAAGCAGGCCGCTAAAAAGGCAAAAGCAGCCGCCAAGAAACGCCTAGCAGCCAAGAGCTCCAAGCGCAAAGTAGCCAAAAAAGTCGTTACCTCGGCTGCAGTTGCGTTGACTGCCGCCGAACTGGCCGCTCAAGAGCGCCGCCAGGCACCTGCTGAAATTCGCAACAGCCTGGATCTGCCGCTGGATATCCAGTCTCGCGCAGCACTCATCACCAATGCCAAGACCGGTGAGATGCTCTACGGCAAGAACTACAACCAGACCATGCCGATTGCCTCTATCACCAAGCTCATGACCGCCATGGTGGTGCTCGATGCCGGGCTGGACATGAACGACCCTGTCACCGTCACTCAGGATGATGTCGACAAGCTCAGGATGACCCACTCGCGCCTGAGTGTAGGCACTACGCTGACGCGAGCCGACATGATGCTGATTGCGTTGATGGCCTCGGAGAATCGGGCGGCGGCATCGCTAGCAAGAAGCTATCCGGGCGGCACGCAAGCCGCTATCGCCGCCATGAATCGTAAGGCGGCGAAGCTGGGCATGAGCCACACGCGTTTTCATGATGGCACCGGCCTGAGTGGCGATAACACATCAACGCCGGGCGATCTGGCAAAAATGGTGCAAGCCGCTTATCGCTATGCCGACATTCGCGCCTTCAGCACCACACCGCAGTACCAGGTGCACAGCCGTGGCCATTTACTGCAATACAAAAATACCAATCTGCTGGTGAAAGAACCGGACTGGGATATCGGCGTTTCTAAGACAGGCTTCATCAACGAGGCCGGGCGCTGCTTGGTCATGCTGGCCCGCATTCGCGACGAACCGGTGATCATCGTGCTCATGGACTCTTGGGGCAAACACACGCGCATCGGTGACGCCAATCGCGTCAAGCAATGGCTAGAGCGCGTCACACGGGTCTGAGCCGCTCGGCAAAGGCATTCAGCGCTTTCTTCTGCAGCGCCCAATCTGGGCAGACCCGGCCCTGCAAGGCATAAAATGCAGGGCTGTGGTTGAACTCGTGCAGATGGCACAACTCATGATGCAGCACATAGTCGATGTAGGCCGGCGGCATGTGCATGAGCACGGTATTGAGCGTGATGTCGCGCTGATGCGAGCAGCTACCCCAGCGTGAACGCATACGCCTGAGCTTGATCTGGCGCGGCTGCCAAGCCGGACCCAGAGCAGCGGCCAGAGCCAGTAGTCGTGCCGGCAGATAGGCCGCCGCCTCGGCTCGCTGCCACACCAGCCATTGCGCTTCGCTGCGCCCGGCACGCGGCAAGGCATCGCCCAGATGCCACCAGACCGCAGACTCCTCCGGCTCGGGGGTACGGGCCTTGCGACTGGCAATGTCACCAAGATGCTTGGCAATCCAGTCGCGGCGACTCTGCACAAAATCATCGATGAAGGTGGTCGGCATGCGTAGCGGCGCACGCACCAGCACCAAGCCATCTTGGCGAATGTGGATGGCCACAGTGCGGCGTGCGCTGCGAATCAATTGGTAGTCTGCAGACACTGCCTGCGCTGATTCGGCCATGGCTCAGACCTTCACTCAGACCAACGCATCGACATGTTGGCGAATCACCGCCAGAAAGTCATCGCCGTAGCGACTGAGCTTGCTGTCACCAATGCCACCGATCTGGCGCATTTCGCTCAGGCTCAGCGGCATGTGCTCGACCATGGACATGAGCGTGCTGTCATGAAAGATGACATAGGGCGGCACGCCCTGCGCCACCGCCAGTTCGCGACGACAGGCTCGTAGCGCCAGCCACAAGGGTTGATCGGCGGCATCCAGCGTCTGGCTGGCGCGACTGGCCGTGGAGCTGCGGCGCTGCGCGGTCAGCGTGTCCTTGTCTTGACGCAGAGCCAGCGTGACCTCGCCCTTGAGCAGCGGTCGGCATTCTGGCGCCAGACGCAGCGTGCCGAAACCATCGGCATCGACCAATAGCAAGCCCTTGGCGAGTAACTGCCGGAACAGGCTGCGCCAGCTCTTCAGGCTCAGGTTTTGGCCCTGACCGAACACCGCCAGCTGCTCGTGGTTATTGGCCACGATGCGATCTGTGCGCTTGCCGGTAAGCAGCTCTACAACATACTCCACACCATAACGCTGACCGCTGCGATACACCGCCGACAACGCCATCCGCGAAGCCTCGGTGGCATCCCAGGTGGCCACCGGCTCGGCGCAGATATCGCAATACCCACAGGCTTTCGGCATGTGCTCATCGAAATAGCGTAGCAACAGTTGCCGACGGCAATCGGTGGTCTCGCAAAGCTGCAGCATGGCATCGATACGACGGCGCTCATGGCGCTTGTGCTCCTCGCTGCCTTCCGACTGCGCCAGCATCTGCTGATGCTTGATGACATCCTGCAAGCCGTAGAACAGGCAGACCGTGGACGCCAGACCATCACGCCCGGCACGACCGGTTTCCTGGTAATACGCTTCCAGACTTTTCGGCAAATCGAGGTGCGCGACGAAGCGCACATTGGGTTTGTCGATGCCCATGCCGAAGGCAATCGTGGCCACCACGATCACGCCTTCTTCACGCAGAAATTTGGTTTGGTTGGCCTCGCGCTCATGGGCCGGCAACCCGGCGTGATAAACCACGGCTGGGAAGCCGCGCGCCTGCAAGGCTGCCGCGACCTTCTCGGTCTTCGCGCGCGACAGGCAATAGACAATGCCGGCATCCTGCGGGTGTTCGCGCTTGATGAAATCGGTGAGCTGCTCCAGCGCATTCAGGCGCGGCAGGATGCGATAGAAAATATTCGGGCGATCGAAGCTGCTGAGGTAGACCTCGGCGTTTTCGAGGCGCAGCAGGCGCTTGATGTCGGCGCGGGTACGCAGATCGGCGGTGGCTGTCAGCGCTAAGCGCGGCACCTGCGGGAACTGTTCGGCGAGCACCGACAGGCCGAGATAATCGGAGCGGAAATCGTGGCCCCACTGGGACACGCAGTGCGCTTCATCAATGGCAAATAAAGAGATCGGCGTGCGCTGCAGAATATCCAGCGTGCGTGCCGTGACCAGACGCTCCGGTGCCATGTAGAGCAGGTCGAGGCTGCCGTCGAGCAGCTGTGACTCGATGGCCCGCGCCTCATGGGCATCCAGCGAACTGCTCAGATAGGCGGCGCGCACGCCCAGCTGCAAGAGCGTGGCGACCTGATCCTGCATCAGCGAAATCAGCGGCGAGATGACAATCGCCGTGCCCGGACGCATCAGCGCCGGCACCTGATAGCACAGCGACTTGCCGCCGCCGGTGGGCATCAGCACCAGGGCATCTTCACCACTGGCGACACGGGTGACGATCTCGGCCTGCTGACTGCGGAAATCACCGTAACCCCAGACCCGCTGCAAGACTTCGCGTGCCTGCGCCGCCAGATCGTTTTGTAATGACTTCATGCCGGAAACCTCACATCCCTGTGCGTTGCCGCACTACAATCGCGAGCATTGCCCTGGAGAACATCATGCACGAACAATACGCCCTGCCGACCGGCACTCTGAATGCGCTGGAAGACTTTCTCGATAGCGAAGCCAATGAGCACGGGCTCGATTTTCATGGCGCTCACGGTTTCCTCACCGCCATCACGGTCGGCCCGCGTGGCACGCTCGATGCCGATGCTTTCGCCGCCTTCTTTGAAGACGAAAACGGCAGCATGGATGCGGCCCGGATGAGCGTCTTGAAGCAGCAGCTGCAAGCCTGGCAGAAGAGCATTCACGCCGTGCTTTACCATGGCGCGCGCCTGGAACTGCCCTGCCCGCTGATTGCCGACCCGGACGAAGCGAACAGCCTCAGCGACTGGTGTGTCGGTTTCATGGAAGGTCTGTTCCTGGATGAAGATCGCTGGTACGCCGGCAACGAAGATGACATCGCCGACCTGACGCTGCCGATGGTGGTGCTGTCGGATCTGATTGAAGATGACGACCTGCAAACGCTGCGTCGCGACAAAAAGCTGCTCAAGGACATGACCAGCTCGATCCCGGATCTGATCACCGAGCTCTACCTGCTGTTTCACGCGCCCGACACCCCGTAAGACCGGCACCACCGGCAGGTGAGCGGCACTGCTGTCGCTCATTTGCCAGCTCATTTTCGTAATCCGGCCGAGCGCTCTGCGGCCAATCGCTTCTGCAGCTTGCGCTCGGCAAAACGCGCCCGCTGATGCTCGCTCAGCCCGTCATTGCACGCCGGGCAACTGATGCCATCTTCATAGCCTGGCTCCAGCTTGTCTTCCGGCGTGATGGCGCGGCGACAGCCGTAACACAGCTCAGCCACGCCCTCGGCCAGGCCGTGCGTGACCCCCACGCGCTCATCAAAAACAAAGCACTCGCCACGCCACAAGCTATCCTCCGCCGGCACCTCTTCCAGATACTTCAGAATGCCGCCCTTGAGGTGATAGACCTCGGCAAAGCCCTGCTGGCGCATATAGCTCGATGCCTTTTCGCAACGAATGCCGCCGGTGCAGAACATCGCCACCTTCTTGTGCTTGGCCGGGTCTAGCTGGTCGGCAACATACTGCGGAAACTGACGGAAAGTCTGCGTGTGCGGATCAATCGCGCCCTCGAAAGTACCGATGGCAACCTCGTAATCGTTGCGCGTATCAATGACGATGACATCCGGGTCCTGAATCAGCGCATTCCATTCGGATGGCGCGACATAGGTGCCGACCACCGCCGTTGGATCCACAAACGGCACGCCGAGCGTGACAATCTCTTTCTTCAACTTGATCTTCAAGCGTACAAACGGATGACGGTCGCTGAACGACTCCTTGTGCTCCAGCCCTTGCAGACGCGGGTCGGCGCGCAGCCAGCCCAGCACTGCATCGATACTCTGACGCGACCCAGAGATAGTGCCGTTGACGCCTTCCTGCGCGAGCAGCAAGGTGCCGCGAATGCCTTCGCTTTCGCATAGCGCCAGCAACGGGGCCTGCAGGTCGCGGAAATCGTCGAGACGGGCAAAGTGGTAGAGCGCCGCCACCACGAACTCGCCCGAGGTGTTGACCTCATGCATGCTTGCTGCCTCCCAGACAGGCCGGGCTGGCCGGTGCAGCACCGGTCGCGGCCCACTCTTCCGGCGTATACAGATGCAGGGCCAGCGCGTGCATGCCCTGCGCCATCTCGTCCTGAGTCAAAGCATAGACGCGCTGATGCCGGGCCACCGCGCGCAAGCCGGCAAAGGCCGTACTCACCAGCGTGACCTTGTAATGGCTCTCAGTCGCCGGGCCACCGTGGTTGTGCGACTCGTTCAGCACATCGAGAAAATCAGGGCTGAAGGCTTGCTGCAAGAGGCTGTGCAAACGGGCTTGGCGAGACATGAGCGGCTCCACGGAAAAGACATCGGCGCGAATTATAGATGCTGAATGGCCTGCCCGCTTGCAAATGCCGGGATTCGCGCTAAGCTAGGCTTGTTTATTACATAAATTTTACTTTAAACAACTTTATGAGTAATGAAATGAGCACATTCAAACTGTCTCCGGCCCAACGCGCCGAGATCAACGCCAAGTCTGACTGGCGCGGCGCGCTGGAAGTTGGCAAGGACTGGGCGCTGATCGTGCTGGCTTTTGCGCTCAGCCTGCTCTGGCCGCATCCGCTGGTCTTTGTGCTGTCGATACTGCTACTGGCTGCTGCACAGGCTGGCTTTGCCATCCTCCAGCATGAGGCATCGCATCGCTCGCTGTTCGCCTCGGCCAAGCTCAATGACGGCATCGGCCAGTATCTCTGCGCCCTGCCCATCCTGCAGAGCATGCCGGGCTACCGCGCCTACCACATGACGCATCACCGCCTGGCCGGCACCCGCGAAGACCCGGACCTGATCATGACCGAGCAATATCCGGTACGCGCGGCCAGCCTGCGCCGCAAACTACTGCGCGATTCCTCCGGCCTGACCGGCATCAAATCCATCATCGGCCTCATGGGCATGGCTGCGGGCTACTGGAAATATGAGCTGACCGGCAAGATCGAGCGCGTGCAGCCGGCGCCGCAGGGTGTGTTCGGCTACCTCGCCGTATTCGTGCGCAACGACGGGCATATTGCCTTGCTCTGGCAGGTCGGCATGGCCACTGTGCTGGCGTGGCTGGGTAATGGCTGGCTTTATCTGCTCTGGGCAGCAGCGTTTGTCTTCATCCTGCCGATCTGCATGCGCATCCGCCAGATTGCCGACCATGCCGTGGTGGCCGATGCCTTCAGCACCAATCCGCTGCAACACGCACGCACCTCACAGGCGAACTGGCTGGAGAAGCTGCTGTTTGCGCCGCACAACGAGCACTATCACCTGGAGCATCACTTCATGCCGACAGCACCGTGCTGGAACCTACCCAAGCTGCACAAGCTGCTGGATGAGGCCGGGGTGATTCCGGAGCAGAACCAGGCGGGGAGCTTGGTGGCGGTGTTGAGGAAAGTAACTCAGTAAACGCTCAAGCAGGGGCTCGCTGGCGTGACAGCCACGAGCCAATCACCATGCCAGCAATAGCTGCGCCCAAACCGGCTAACTGCGGCGGACAGATGGCTTCCGGCGCAATGGCTTCCAGTGCCAGCCAGACCACAATGCCTGCCGTCATAGAGCATAAGGCACCCAAACGATTGGCCTTTCGCCAATAGATGCCGGCCGTCAACGGCACAAAGGCCGCCACCAGCGTGACCTTGTAGGCATTCTCGACCATCTCGAAAATGCTGGCATCGGAGCTCACCGCAAAGAGCGTAATGAGCACGCCAAAAACCAGCACGACCGCACGCAGCATCCACAGGAACTGCCGATCAGTTTGCTGTTTCAGCAGCGGTTTCAGCAGGTTTTCGGTAAACACGGTGGAAGGTGCCAGCAAGGTGCCGGACGCTGTGGACATGATGGCCGAGAGCAAGGCACCAAAGAACAGAACCTGCATGATCAGCGGCAGGTCCTGTTGCATGAAGGTCGGCAACACTTGCTGGACATCCTCGGCCATAACGCGCGCCACCATGGCCGGATCCAGCACAACAGCGGCATAGGTCAGGAAAATCGGCACCATGCAAAATACTAAATAGCCGACGCCACCGAGAATGGAGCCGGCAACTGCAATCGATTCGGACTTCGATGAGTTCATGCGCTGAAACACATCCTGTTGCGGGATCGAACCCAGCGCCAGTGTCACGAAGGCACTAACAAAGGCCAACACGGCGGCAAGATTCCACTCCGGCCAAAAGCCCTCGAACTTTCCGGCGGCGCGTGCGTGCTCGATGATGACACCTGCGCCGCCAGCCTTGTCAGAGACGAACCAGGCGATGATGAGCAGGGCCACAATGATGATCAGCATTTGTACAAAGCTGGTCAGTGCCACCGACCACATGCCGCCAAACATGGTGTAGAACACCACGATGGCAGCACCGATCATGATGCCCTGATCCTGCGAGATAGCACCCTGGCTCAAGCTGCTGAAGACCACGCCCAAAGCAATCAGCTGTGCCGATACCCAGCCCAGATACGACAGCATGATGGCAGTCGATGCCACCACTTCGGCTTCACGCCCGTATTTCTCGCGAAAGAAATCACCAATGGTCAGCATGTTGCGACGATAGAGCGCACGGGCAAAAAACATCCCGGCAAAAATCAGGCAGAAGGCCGCTCCGAAGGGATCCGAGACGATGCCACCGATCCCCTCCTGCAGGAAGATGGGCGGCGCACCCAGAACCGATTCGGAACCGAACCACGTGGCAAACATGGTCGCCGTAACAATGCTCAAGGGCAGGCTGCGGCCCGCCGAAATAAAGTCACGCGAGTTGTGGACGCGCAAACTGGCGAGCAAACCAACGGAAATCGACAACACCAGATAGCCAATGACAAAGGCACTCAGCATGGAAGGACTACTCCGCAGAACCAAAACAATGTGGAATTTTTGCGCATGCTAACAGCTGAAGCCAAGTGCAATAAATAGCTGCCGCTGCGGATCATCGGCTGCCATGAGCACCTGATGAGCCGGAAATTCGCGCCGCACCGGGTAGTGCTTGCGCAGCTGATCGAATGCCTGCGCCGGAGCGGCTGCGTAAAGGCTGGCACGGAGGCGAGCATCGTCGGCCGCGAGGGGGATGACAGGTTGCAGCAAGGCGGCCAATCGGACTTCGAGCGGCGTTGTGGTCGCCGGCAGCTGCAAGACCTGCCCGCCTTCGCTTGGGAGAATATCGGCGAGAGTGCCGGACAGCGTCAGGCCAAGATGCCGACTCGCCGCTTCGATGATCTGCCAGGTGCCGCGCCACTTGCCTTCCAGGCTGTGGCCGGCGATGTGCGGGCTGCCGTAGCGCACGCACTGCAGCAATTGCGGGTCAACTAACGGCTCATGCTCCCAAACATCCAGCACGGCGGTGAAGCGCGAATCTACACGCTCAGTCAGCACCTGCAACAACGCAGCATTGGCAATCACCGGGCCACGCGCGGCGTTGATAAGCCAAGCGTCGGGACGCAGTCGCGCCAGCTCGGGAGCCGCGAGCAAGTGCTGTGTCGGATGCGCGCCGCTGCGCGTCAGTGGTGTGTGGATGCTGACCATGTCGGCGGTATCGAGCAGCGCCGTTAAAGACAGCAGTTCAATATCGGCAAGATCAGCGGGCAAGTCGGCTGCGCTCAGAAACGGATCGCAGGCCACCACACGAATGCCGAGCAGGCGGGTGAGCCGAGCCACCCAGCGGCCGACATAACCGAGGCCGATGATGCCGAGGGTTCGGCCGGCCAGTGTCACACCCTGCTCCGCCGCCAGCTGCACAAGTACATTGAGCACCCATTCGCCGACCGCGCGGGCATTACAACCCGGTGCCGAGGCCCAGGCGATGCCTTGTGCATCCAGCCACGGCAGGTCGAGGTGATCGGTGCCGATGGTCGCGGTGCCGACAAAACGCACACGGCTGCCGGCCAGCAGTGCGGCATCGACACGCGTGATGGAGCGCACCAGCAGCATATCGGCGCTGGCCACATCGGCCGCGGTCAACGTGCGGCCGGGGCGGCGCACGACCTCCACTTCAGCATCGAGCAGCGCGCAGCAGGCTTCGACGCCCGGCATGTTGTCATCGGCAACGATACGCATTGACTCATCCTCGCAACAGAATGGCGCAAGTATGCCACTGCGCTTTGCTACACTGCATCGCTCTGCGCCAGAAGGTAAAACGCAGAGGCCGAAATCGCAGGTTCATCATGTTCGACCGGAGACTTTTCATGCCGCCATCGCTCAGCGATCAGGTCATCGCCTTTCTGCACAGCGAACCGCGTTTCGAGCCGGTGAACGAGCTGCGTCTGCATATCGATGGCCGCGCCCTTGGCTGGGTGCGACCGCGCGTTGCCGAGGCGCTGTGCCAGCTCGATCGCCAGCGCATCCGCGTGAATACGCGTGATCTCTATCTTAGCGCCGGCAACGATTGCGCCAGCCGCAGCCAGGCTCTGCAAGCCTGGGCCATGGCTCTACGCAAACAGGGCGTGCTCGCCAACTGGCGCGATGAGGCCATGCAGCTCAATCAGCCAGAGGGCGTATTTTTGATCATCGAGCGTGCCGCCTTCCGCACCTTTGGCTTGTGTACGCCATCGGTGCATCTCAACGGTTGGGTGGCGATGCCCGATGGCGTGCAGCTCTGGGTGGCCGAGCGCAGTGCGCATAAATTCGTCGACCCCGGCAAACTCGACAATCTCGTGGGTGGCGGCGTGGCGGCCGGAGAGCCGCTGGCACTGGCGCTAACGCGTGAGGCCTGGGAAGAGGCCGGCCTGCACTTCCGTCGCGCGCCCCGACCGATCAGCACATTGCACATCCACCGCCGCATTCAGGAAGGCGTGCAGGAGGAGCAGATCGCCGTGCATGACACCTGGCTGCCGGCGCATTTTCTGCCCACCAATCAGGATGGTGAAGTCGCCGATGCCCGCCTCATGCCGCTGCCGGCCGTGCTCGCCATGCTGCTCGACCGCCACTTCACCTGGGATGCCGGACTGGTCGTGCTCGACGGCCTGCTGCGTCAGCGCTACTTTGGCGCCGACGGTGCGCTGATCGAGCAGACGCTGGCTGCGCTGGGCTATCGCAACTAATGCCAACGACTCGCTCCTTCTCCAAAAAGCAGGAGCTGCGTACGCTGGCCCTACTCGCCGGGCCGATCTTCATCAGCCAGTTCTCGCAGGCCGCTTACAGCTTTATTGATACGCTCATGGCCGGTCAGGTGTCGGCGCTGGATCTAGCGGCGGTAGCTGTTGGCTCCAGCATATGGCTGCCGCTCTACCTGCTAATCACAGGCACCCTGCTCGCCACAACAGCGCTTGTGGGGGAAGCCAAAGGCGCCGATAAGCCCGAGCGCATTGCGGACATCACGCATCAAGCCTTATGGCTAGCACTGTTCGTCGGCATTGCCGGTCTGCTGCTGATTAGGCATGCCTGGCCCCTGTTCGACTGGCTGCAAGTACCTCTGGAGCTGCGCCTGAAAACGCGCGCCTATCTCGATGGCGTGTGCTGGGGCATGCCAGCGGTGGGCCTGTTCTTTGTGCTGCGCTGCTACTGCGAGGCTCAAGGCCGGCCCGTACCGGTGATGCTAATCAGCGTGTCCGGCCTGCTGCTTAATGTGCTGGCCAATCAACTCTTCATCTACGGCAGCGCCGATATTGCCGGATTGAGCTGGCTCGGCATCCCGGCCATGGGCGGCCCCGGCTGCGGTTGGGCGACGGCGCTGGTGCTGTGGATACTGACCTTAACTCTGTTCGTTTATGTGCTGTGCGCGCCGAACTTTGCCCGCGTGCGCCTGCTGCAACGCTGGACACCGCCACACCTCGCCGAGCTGCGCCATATCGCCGCACTCGGCCTGCCCATCGGACTCGCCATTTTCTTCGAGGTCAGCTCGTTCGCGCTGGTGGCGATTCTGATCAGCCCGTCTGGCGCGACCATCGTCGCCGGGCATCAAGTCGCGCTGTCGGTCACCTCGATTCTGTTCATGGTGCCGCTGAGCCTGTCCATCGCGCTCACCATCCGCGTCAGTCAGCTTTATGGCGCACAAGATCTTGAGGCCATTGCCCATACCCGACGCGTCGGCCTCGTGGCTACTACGCTGATCGCCTGCGCTTCGGCGCTGTTTCTGCTGCGCGCCCGCCATGGCATCGCCGCCGGTTATACGCAGGATGCCGCCGTGCAGGCCCTCGCCGCCGATCTCATGCTGTTCGCCGTTGGCTACCAAGTTTTCGATGCCCTGCAAGTAGGCGCGGCCGGCTGCCTGCGCGGGCTGCAAGATACTCGCAGCCCGATGTTACTGACGCTCTTTGCCTATTGGGTGGTGGCGATTCCGTTCGGTTTTTTAGCCGGCAGTACCGACACCTTTGGCCATGCCTGGGGGCCTTACGGCTACTGGACCGGCCTCGTGCTGGGACTCGGTATCGCCGCGCTGCTACTCAACCGTCAGCTCGGCATACGACTGGCGCAACTACGCAAGCCTGGCAGTTCGACTTAACCGCCCTTGCGCAGCCGGTAGCGATACAGCCCCGGCTCCGGCTCATCCGCCAGCAACAGCACATGGCCGAGAAAGTGGCAGAACTTCGGGATATCACGCGTAGTGGACGGGTCTGTGGCCAGAACCTCCAGCACCTGGCCATCGCTCAGGGTGCGCACGGCCTTGTGTAACATCATCACCGGCTCCGGGCAGAGCAGGCTGCGTGCATCCAGGTGTTGGCTGATGGGTTCGCTCATCGCGACGCCTCATTTTGCAGGGCTGCTTGCTGCTCGTCTTGCACCAGCTCTTCCGGCTCGCGGGTATAGCGCCATGCCGGCCAAATCAGCAACAAGCCCGCCAGCCCGGCGATGACAAAGTGCATGGTGTAACCAACCGTCTCGGCTAGGAAGCCGGCGGGAATGTAGAAGGCTCCGCCAAACACCGCCAGCAAGCTCACCTGCAAGGTGAAGTCAGAACCGGCGTGATCGTCACGCGCACGGTCCATGATAGCGGCGAGCATGGCAGCCATGGCCATGCCGCTGACTACATGCTCGATGGCATTAACCACGATCACCCAGGTACGCCAATCCATGCCGGGCGGCACCCATCCGGCAGCCGGCAAGGCATAAAGGCCGATCGCCAGTGTTTGCAAAACACCAAAAAAGACCAACGCGCGCCGACGACCCAGCGGATCAGTCAGCCAGCCACCGAGCAGCGCCCCCACAATCGATCCCACCGAGCCCACAATGCTGACCTGCAGGCCCATTTCAGCCAGCGTAAAACCGTGATCAATCATCATCGGCTTGACCATGGCAGAGCCCAGCGATTCAGCGATCTTGTAGGTTACCAACACCCAGATCCAGCCCGTCAGGCCCGGCCTCTGGAAGAAGCTGACCCAGCCTTTGGCATAAGCCTCTCGTTGCTGATTGCTCAGTACAGGCGGGCGCAGGCTTTCCGATTCACGAAAGAACAGAACTGGCAGCAGTAGCAGAATCGACAGCCCCGTCAGCCCCAGAAACGCATTCTCCCAACCCCAGGTACCGAGCACATACAGCAGTAGGCCACCACCGACAATCAGACCGATTCGGTAGGCAGCAACCTGCACACCATTGCCGATGCCGCGTTCGTGCGGTGACAGAATGCCCACCGCCAAACCATCAGTCGCGATGTCTTGCGTGGCGGCAAAAAGATTGATGAGAAAAAGCAGAAAGAACAGCGTGAGCACACCAGATTCATGCCGCAAGCCGTTCGGATCAAGCTGCGACAACAGCCCCAACAGCACGATCAGCGCGATATTCATCGGCAGAATCCAGCTGCGCCGATAGCCCATGCGCGGCCAGTAATGGCGATCCACCCACGGTGCCCAGAGCACCTTCATGGCCCACGGCAACGCCAGCAGACCACTGAGGCTGATCACCGACAACGGCGCATCATAGCTGCGCAGAATGGCCGGCAAGGCTTGCGTGAACACGCCCGTAGGCAAGCCCTGCGCGACATACAGCGCGAGCAGCAGGCCCAATCGTCTTGGCAATGAATTCACGACAAGCTCCAGAGAGAATCAGGCAAACACGATGGTCTTGTTGCCATGCACCAGAATGCGATCCTCGAGATGCCATCGCACCGCGCGCGCCAACACCTGGCGCTCCACATCTTGGCCCATTTCACGCAGAGTCGGCACTTCATCGCGATGCGACACACGCTCTACATCCTGCTCGATGATCGGTCCCTGATCGAGGTCGGCGGTGACATAGTGCGCCGTCGCGCCGATGAGCTTGACGCCCTTGTCATAGGCCTGCTGATACGGATTGGCACCGACAAACGCCGGCAGGAAGGAGTGGTGGATATTGATGATGCGGTGCGGCCAGCGCGCCGTGAAGTCCGCGCTGAGAATCTGCATGTAGCGCGCCAGCACGATCAGATCGACGCCACCGAGTAGGGCCTCGACCTGCGCTTCGGCACCGGCCTTGGTCGCTGCCGTCACCGGCACCACATGAAATGGCACGCCGAAACTCTCTACCGACGCCCGCAGATCCTCGTGATTGCTGATCACCGCCACGATGTCGCAGGGCAGCGAGCCGCGCGACCAGCGCCAGAGCAGCTCCATCATGGCGTGATCATGCTTCGACACCAGCACCGCAACCTTCTTGCGCTCAGCGGCATAGCTGATATGCCACTTCATGCCATAGCGCGCTGCCACCGCCGCCTGAAATGCCTGCTCCAGCGCCTCACGATCCAGGCTCAAATTGCTAGTCTGAAACTCCAGCCGCATGAAATAGGTGCCACCCTCCGGTGCCGTCGCGTGCTGATCGAGATCGGTGATGTTGGCGCCGTGGTTGTAGAGAAAGCTGGAGACAGCACTGACGATGCCAGGGGCATCCGGGCAGTTGATCAGCAGGCGGGCGGTGGTGTCGGTCATGATTCGGAAAGTCCCAGTAACTGGCGCCGGCAAGCGGCCGGGGTCTGGCCCGTCCATTGCTTGAAGGCGCGATGAAATGCGCTGGCTTCGGAGTAGCCCATCATCAGGGCTATCTCGTCAATGGAAAGTAGGGGTTTGGCAAGATAGAAGCGCGCAGCCTCCTCGCGCATCTGATCCTTGATGACCTGATAGCTGGTGTCTTCGTCCTTGAGGCGACGACGCAGCGTCTGCGGCGTCATGTTGAGGCGTACGCAGATGTCGGTCAGCTCGGGAAACTGGTTGCCGTACTCGCGGCCAAGTAGGCTGCGGACACGATCACTAAGGCGCTCTGGCCGCGCCTGCCCACCGATGATTCGCGCCAGTGAATCCTTGAGAAAATGCGACAGCGACAGTGTGTTCTGCGCCAACGGCAACGTCAGCCAGGCCGCCGGAAACCGAATGACATTGGCCTCCATGCCGTAGTTCACCGGGCAGCGAAAGAGCTGCTGAAAATCCTGCATGCCCGCCGGGGCATCGAAGGCAAATTCGATCACCAGCGGATCCAGTCGCCGCCCGACCAGCCAGCTCCAGAAGCGCACCGAGACAAACACCATGACCTCGTAGACGGTCACCGAGAACTCGGTATCCTGGCGCAAATCAAAATAGACATGGCCTTCGTTGTTGACGATTTCGAAGCGCGTGCCCACCGGCGTCTCAAACAGCTCGTAGAACGCTGCCGAACGCCGGATTGCCTTCTCCAGATTGACGCAGTTGATGACCGCATAGGCCATCATGGCGAAGGTGCCTGGCTTGGAGCGACCGGCGCTGGCCAGGCCGATGAACTCGTCGCCGATCTGCCGCATCACGGTCTGGATCAGGATGATGAGCTGCGCGCCAGTGATGCCGGCGTCGGCGTCATCGAGCAAGGCCGGGTCCAGCCCCGAGGTCGTGAACAGCTCCGCCAGCGTCGAGCCCTGACGCACCGCACCGGCGAGCAGGCGCTGCACATAGGCAAGACTCATGGTGTTGGCGGGGCGCATCGACATCAGGTATCCGGCTCGGCAGAAAAGGGCTGACAAAAAGAAGCTGGCGCAAGGGTAACAAAAGCTGACGCAAGCTGCATGCCGGCTCGCTACACTGGTGACATTACTCATGCCCCGCTCTTGACGCTTTTCGGAGACCGCCCATGTTTCATCTCCACCCTCGCCTCGCCGCCGATACCTTTCACCTCGGTGACTTCCCGCTCTGCCGTGTGCTGCTCATGAACGATGCGCAATACCCGTGGCTGGTGCTGGTGCCGCGCCGCGCCGACCTGCGCGAAGTGCACGAGCTTAGCGAGGCCGATCAGCAGCAGCTGCTGCGTGAGTCATCCTGGGTCAGCCGCCAGCTCGACGAAACCCTGCAAGCCGAAAAGATGAATGTCGCCAATCTCGGCAATATCGTGAGCCAACTACACTGGCATGTGGTGGCCCGCTTCGTCGACGACCCGGCCTGGCCGGCGCCGATCTGGGGCAAGAACCCGGTCGTGCCCTATACCCCGGAAGAGCTTAAAGAAACGCTGGCCATCCTGCGCGCGGCCTTGCCGGCGGAGGGGGATGTGGTGATGGACTGGGTGGTTTGAGGCTGCCGTGCAGGAATTTTTACTCGCCTTGCTGCCCGATGGCATAAGCCTAGGGCAGGCGCTAATACTGGTACTCAGCTCTGCACTCACGTCTGCACTGACGGCGGGACTAGGCATTGGCGGCGGCGTACTTTTACTCGGCATTATGGCTTTTCTAGTCCCGCCGGCGGCACTGATTCCTTTGCATGGCGTAGTGCAGATTGGCTCCAATGTCGGCCGTACTTGGCTGATGCGTCAAGCAATCAAGCCGTGGGTAGTACTCCCCTTTGGCGTCGGCGCCGTGATGGGCGCATTCGCAGGTGGCCGCATTGCTCTTACGCTACCACCAGCCTGGCTCCACATAACACTCGGGCTTTTTATTCTTTACGCGGTTTGGGGCAAGTGGCCCGCCTTACAAGGTAAAGCTCAGCAAGCGGGGCTTTGGAGTGGCAGCGTCGTCATTAGCTTCATGAGTATGTTTGTCGGTGCCACCGGACCACTGGTGACGACCCTGCTAAAATCGCAAGCACTCGACCGGCAAGCCCATGTCGCGACATTTTCAGCCTGCATGAGCCTACAACATGGCGTAAAAACTCTTGCCTTCGGTTTTTTTGGCTTTAGCTTTTCACTCTGGATGCCGTTGCTACTGTGCATGATTGTCAGCGGCTTTGTTGGCACCTGGCTAGGGGAACGCTGGCTTGCTGATCGCAGCGAAAGCAGCTTTCACACCGGCTTAAACTGGCTACTCACAGCACTGGCAGCACAACTACTTTGGCAGGGCCTAAGCGCTGGCTAAAGCCACCAACAAACGCACCAGCAAACGCACCAGCAAATACTTGACCGATCATTCCAAAATAGCCATGCTGCCCACTCTGACTGGAGCAACTCATGGCAAGAAGTCTCGCCTTCGACCCCGACATCGCACTCAATGCGGCACTCGACACGTTTTGGCAGCGTGGCTACCAAGGCAGCTCGATTCAAGTACTGCTTGATGCCATGGGTCTCAATCGCGGCAGCCTATACAACCAGTTTGGCGATAAAGACCAACTTTTTCAGTCCGTTCTCATGCGTTATTTTCAGCGCTATCCCGAGCTGGTTATTTCCTTGCTCGATCACAGCCCTGACCCCATCGCCGGGATTGATGCCGTGTTCCAGCTAACACTGGTTCAGCTACCAGAGCAACAACGCCAATGCGGCTGCCTGCTGGTCAATACTGTCGCCGAACTCAGCGACAGTCACCGTGAGCATGCCGAACAGGCACAAGCCTTATTGACGCAAGTCGAACAAGCTTTCGCCCGCGCCCTTCAGCGCGCGCAGCACAGTGGCCAATGGCAGCACCCTGCGCTCAATGCAAAAACCGCAGCGCGCCTTTTGTTTACCTACCTAACCGGCTTACGCATAACCACTCGCCTAGGCATGCCCAGCGAGGCTATCCAAGAGCAAATCACTGTCTTAATGCAAACACTCGCGCTCCACTCAACCCCCGAGGTCAAAGATGCTCCTTAAATCACTCTTTATTAGCAGCTATATCAGCTTACTCACACTTGCCTCTGGCCATGCCGCGTGGATGCTCACTAGCGATAGCAGCAATTTAGCTTGGTGGGGCGCACTCGTGGCAACACTGCCCAGTCTAGCTTTTTTTATCCGTTTATTTTTAGCGCCGGTGGCGCGCATGAATGCCGTGATGTGGCCGCTGATTGCCGCCAATATCATCGCTACGGGCTTGTTGTTGCGTGCCGACAGCGCCAGCGCTTGGCCCTGGGTCTATGTCCTCGGCGTGGGTTGGGTGGGCAATTTGGCCTATCAACTTTGGTACTCGCGCTTTGGCCGCCAAGCCAGTCATGCCCTGAAACTGGGCCAGCAACTACCTGTCTTAACGCTGCAAAACAGCGATGGCAGTTCGCTATCAACCGCCAGCCTTCAAGGCCCGCTGCTGATCATTTTTTACCGTGGCAACTGGTGCCCGCTGTGCATGGCGCAAATCCGCGAAGTCGCTGAGCAGTACCAAGCCTTGGCCGCACTTGGCGTACAAACGCTACTCGTCAGCCCACAACCACATAGCAACACGGCCGACTTGGCCGAGCGCTTTAACGTCCCATTCCATTTTCTCGTGGACAAAAACAATGCAGTCGCCCGAGCCCTCGGCATCATTGCCGAAAGCGGCACGCCCATGGGTCTGCAGGCGCTCGGTTATGACAGCGATACCGTCATGCCAACGGTCATCATGACCGATGCTCAACAGAAGATTATTTTCTGTGATGAAACCGACAACTACCGTGTCCGCCCTGAGCCGGAAGTGTTCCTCAAGATTCTGCGTGGAGAGGCTATTTAAGCGCCTTTAAGGCGCTAGAGAAGTAATGGCAAGCGCTGGCCGAAGGGCTCAGCGCTTCACGATCAACCGGTTGTTCACATCGCGGCTCGTCCTGACGCGCTCAATATGATCAATGGCATTTTGCTGCTTGGCTAGGCGATCGTAGAGCAGCACATTCACCGTCGCCGCCAAATTCATGCAGCCGATGGTCGGCACATAGACCACCGCATCTGCGGCATCAATCAGCACTTGATCGATAGAGCCGTCTTCCGGACCGAACACATACAAGGCATCGAGTGGATGCTGAAACGCCGGCAATGGCGTCGCGCCCTCGGCCAACTCCACGCACACCAGCGCCTGCCCCGGCTGCCGCTGCGCCAGCAACGAGGCTACCCCGGTCAGTACTATGGTCTCGCTGCGCTGCTTGGTATCGAGCTGATATTTGGCGGCACGCTCAAAGCGCGCACCGGTGTAGTAGACCGTGTCCACGCCGTAGCAACCCGCCGCACGCAAGACCGCGCCGACATTGTCCGGGCTTTTCGGATTGATCAGGCCAATAGCCACTTGTACAGACACCGCTACCTCCTAAGGGAGCTTGAGCCTATCGAATAAGCACAATCGACAGAAAAACCAAAAACATGTACAGTTATCCGTACATATACGGAGACCTCTCATGGATGCCATCACCTACACCACTGCCCGTGCCAACCTTGCCGACACCATGGATCGGGTGTGCGAGGATCATGAGGCTATCATCATTACCCGCAACGGCCAGCAGGCTGTGGTGATGATGTCGCTCGACGATTTCAAGGCGCTGGAAGAGACCTCCTACCTGCTGCGCAGCCCGAAAAACGCTCGCCGACTGCTCGACTCCATCGCCGAGCTTAACGCAGGCCGTGGCACGGAGCGGAGCCTCGCTGAATGAAGCTCATCTTCTCCGAACAGGCTTGGGAAGACTATGTGTACTGGCAGAAAGTCGACAAGAAGCTCCTTGAACGCATCAGCACCCTGATCAAGGAGATTTCGCGCTCGCCGTTTTCGGGCATTGGCAAACCGGAGCCGCTGAAGAATGCGCTTTCAGGTTATTGGTCTCGACGCATCAATGATGAGCATCGCATCGTTTACAAGGTGACAGATGATGCATTGCTGATCGCGCAGTTGCGGTATCACTACTGACCACTCAGGAAGGTTACTGAAGTACAGCAACGCTCAGCGCTTGCCCAGGTTGCCGATGCTCCAGCAGCGAAGGACCTCGGTCAGGGCAGTAATCAGCCCAATAACCCGGGATTGTGCTGCCACAACCAGAAGTTCAGCACCGCGGCAAAGCCGACCCAAGCGGCATAAGGCAACAACAAGACCGCTGCCAGCCTATTGTGCGGCCAGAATCGGAAGGCCGTGGCCAAAATCAGACACTCCAGCAGCACGACATCCGCAAACGCCATCGCCCCCTGATGCCAGGCAAAGAACAGCCAACTCCAGAGCACATTCACCGCCAGTTGCACGCCAAACAGTTGCAGCGCACGACGATGCCCCGGCTCACGCCAGACCAGCCAGGCGGCAAGGCCCATCAGGGTGAACAAAGTAGTCCACACCGGGCCAAACACGCCGGCGGGAGGTGCCCAGCTGGGTTGCTGCAGGAGTGCATAAAACGATTTGGCCTGGATGGAGGCTAGCGCGCCAAGGCCAGAGGCCGCATAGACCACGGCCAGCCAAACGAGCAAAGCCAGCCAGCCACGCCGGGGCTGTGGCTGAGGTGGAACAATAAGCGATGGGGTTTCAGGCCGCCGCCCACGCTTGTAGCGGGCCTCGGGCGAACTGGTCTTGATGGTCAGACGCGTCATGTTGAACTCCGATGTGAACCTTCCTTACGCCACCTCATCGGCGACTCCCCCGCCCACTCCCTGAACGCCCGCGAAAAAACGCTCTGCTCGGCATAGCCCAACAGCAACGCGATCTCCGGCAGTGACAACTGCGGGTCGCGCAGATAATCCTTGGCCAGTTCATAGCGCAGGTTATTCAGCACCTGCTTATAGCGCAGCCCGCGCTCCTGCAGGGCACGGTACAGCGATCGCTCGGACAAGCCCATGCGGGCCGCGACTATCGGCGCTTCCGACGGGCCATCCTGCAAAACGGTGATCATTTGCCGCTGCAACTCACCGAGCAGCGAGTCCGGCACCGGCAGGGCTTGCAACATGGCCTCGGCCTGCTTCTCGAGCAGACCGGTGAGGTGCGGGTCCTGACTATTGATGGGCAAGCTCATCACCCAGAGCGGCAGGTGCACCGCCGATACCGGGCTGTGGAAATGCACCGGGCAGCCATAGAAGCGCTCATACGGCGTGACATCGGCAGGGGCCGGGTGCGGGCAGTACACCGCTGTTGGCCGGATATCGCTGCGGCCGGTGAGCTGGCGTGCGAAGCCGGACAGGCCGGCAGACACGACATCGTCTGAGAGCAGTGTGGACTTGCTTTCGCCTTTGCCCCAGCCGATGACGATGGTGTCGTCGTGCTGGCTGATCAAGGATGGCGCGAGGTTATGCAACAACGGCTGAAAGCGGCTGAAGCGCATCAGCGCCTGGCCCATGGTGTCGCTGTACATGGCGAGGTAGCCGAGCACGCCAACATGATGCGGCTGCGCGCAGCTGCCGATCTGCAGACCCAGCGCTGGTTCATCCGGGCAGGCCTGCTGGATTTCGTCGAGCAAGGCCCACCAGATCGTGATCGGCATGCGCGGGCCTTGCGCCAGCCGCGTCAGGCGTTCGCGCAGCGCCGGCAGGGCCAGCTGCCGCTGGTCCAGAAAGCTGGTCAGCAGGTTAGCGAGCGAGGCCGCGACATAGATCGTGGTGGTATCAGGTGTTTTTTGCATTTGGCAGACTATGTCAAAACGCGTCTGAAAGCGTCAAGACGGCTGGTCAGAAAGCCGACATGATGTGCGTCGTAAAAAAGAAAAACCAGAAACCCACGAGGAATATCCCAATGGAAAAAATCACCCGAGGCTTCCTGCTGCTCTGCGGCCTGAGCTTTCTGCTCATCGGCGCCAACACCTTTCACGACCCGCTGGCGGCAATGGCCGCCGTCGAGCTCAACATCAACACCGTGAGCGCGCTCAACGAACTGCGCGCCAACTACGGCGGCCTGCAGATAGGTATGGGTTTGTTTCTGCTCGCAGGCCTCTGCTGCAAGACCATGACTCGCCCAGCCTTGCTGGCGCAAGCGCTGATCGTCGGCGGTCTGGCTGTCGGCAGGCTCGTCAGCATCGCACTCGATGGCCAACCGAATGAGTTCGTGCAAGGTCTGGTCGTGCTCGAAAGCGTGACCGCCCTGATCTCGCTGGCGCTGTTTCTGCGCCCATCCAAAACAGCCTAACGGAGACACGCCGTGAGTGACTTTTTGCAACCCATCATGCCGCTACTGCACAACATTTTTGGTCAGGATGTGGACTGGAAGCAGGTCTTTCTGATCGGCATGACACCGCTGTTCCTGCTCGCCTTCATGATCGAATTCGTGGTCGAGAAAAAACGCGGTAATGGCCGTAATTTTCATTGGAAAGAAGTGGGTGCCAACCTTTCACTGGGCGCTGGTTATCAGATATTCGAGGGTGTGATGTGGTTGCTGCTCACCGGCGGCATCTTCGCTTGGGTCTTTGATCATCGCCTGTTCGACATCCCGGTCAATGGCTGGACCATCCTGCCGATTTTCATTGGCATGGAATTCAGCTACTACTGGTTCCACCGCACCTCGCATCGCGTGCGCTGGTTCTGGACCGCGCATGTGCCGCATCACACCGGCGAGACCATGAACTTCACCAACGCCATGCGCCAGAGCCTGCTTAACGCCTTTGTGGGTAACTTCATTTTCTATTTGCCGATGGTCTGGCTCGGTGTACCGCCAGCCGTGCTCCTGTTTTGTCTGGCTGTAGATTTGGCCTACCAGTATTTCGTGCACACCGAGTCCATCGGCCGCTTTCCGAAGTGGTACGAGTATGTCTTCGATACGCCATCCAATCACCGCGTGCATCACGGTCGTAACCCGGAATACATCGACAAGAACTACGGTGGCGTGCTGATCATTTTTGATCGCTGGTTCGGCACCTACGCCGAAGAAAACGCCAAGGTCGACTACGGCATCACACAGCAGATCCGCTCCTACAACTTCCTGGTGCTGAATGTGCACGAGATGGTCGACATGTTGCGCGATGTGTTCTCGCCCGGCCCACTCGGCCAGCGCCTGAAGCACCTGGTCATGCCGCCGGACTGGCAGCGCCCCGGTCACAAATCGGTGCGCACCTGGGAAACCGAAGAGCGCTGAATCGTCAGGGCTTCATGCGGGCGAACTGAGGATAGCCGTCGCTGATGGTGACCCAGTCCGCCTTCGAGTCGGCAAAGATGTGATAGCGCTGCTCGCAGCTGAACGGCGTGGTCACCGTGCCAAGGCGCAGACGGATGATCTCCGGCAAGTCGTCGCGGGCACTGTACAGCGGGCTGCCGCACTGGCCGCAGAACGCGCGCAGCTTGAGCGGGCTGGCGCGATACTCGCGGATCAGCTCCGCACCGGTCAGCAGCTGAAAGCACGCGCGCTCGACCGGGCTGTTGGTGACAAAACCGGTGCCCTGCCCGCGCCGACATTGGCCGCAATGGCACATGGCAATCTCGCTGATGTCGCCGTGATACTGGTAGCGAATACCTCCACACAAGCAGCTGCCTTCAAGCATGTCTGACTCCTCAGCTCCGATAGCCCGGATCCAGCTTCTCCACCTTACGCAGCAGCGCCGGCCAGGCAAAAGCCCCGCCCATACCACTGGTCTGCACGCGCATGGCCTCGGCCACACCGTCCACGATGCGCGGATCCACTGAAATCAGCTCGCCGCCGGCTTGTGCCGCGAGCTGAATCTGGCAAGTGCTCTCGAACACATACATGTTGAGAAAAGCATCAGCGATGCTGGCACCGCAGGTCAGTAGGCCATGGTTGCGCAGCATGAGGAAATTCGCAGCGCCGAGATCAGCTTGCAGGCGCGGCTTCTCGTCCGGGCGGAACGCCACCCCTTCGTAAGCGTGATACGCCAGCGAGGCCAGCACAAAGGTCGATTGCTGCGAAATCGGCAGCACACCGGCCTTCTGTGCACTCACTGCAACACCCGCGCGGGTGTGCGTATGCAGCACACACTGCACATCTTCGCGCGCCTCATGCACGGCACTGTGGATAACAAACCCAGCCGGATTCACCGGAAACGGCGACTCGATGAGCTTGTTGCAATGCTGATCGACCTTAATCAGCGACGATGCCGTGATCTCGTCAAACATCAGCCCATACGGGTTGATGAGAAAGTGGTGATCCGGCCCCGGCAGCCGCACCGAAATATGCGTGAACACCAGATCGCTCCAGCCATAGGCGGCCACCAGGCGATAGCAGGCGGCGAGATCGCAACGCAGCTGCCACTCTTCGGCGCTGACCTGATTTTGCAGTGACGGTATCAACATGGTGTTGCTCCAAAAGTAGGCTGCTCAGCAAGTAATTATAGGCAAGACCGCGCTGCCATCCGCCTCCGATACCAGCGAGTCCGAGCAGCATTTCCCACCTGCTGCAAAATCAAGGCACGCAGCGGCGACACCTGCGAGTCCGGCTTCTTGCCCTGACTCAGCCGGCGCAGCTGAAACTTGACCACCGCCATGCTTGCCAACGATGCCAGCGTCTTGTTCTTCCAGGTGATGGTCGCCAGTGCCGGTGCCGTGTCCTTGCCATCGCGCCAGTCGCTTGGCAGATGTGGCGCGATGGCCAGCGCTGTGGCAATGCCGACCATGTCCACGCCACTGCTCACGGCCTCAACGGCGACCGGCTGACGGCGAATACCACCAGTGACCATCACCGGCATATTCGCCACCGTGCGGATGTCGCGCGCAAACTCTAGGAAATAGGCTTCGCGCGCCAGCGTACGGCCATCGCGTGCATCGCCCTGCATGGCCGGCGCTTCGTAGCTGCCACCAGACAGCTCAACCAGATCGACAGCAAAGTCATTGAGCATGACCACCACCTGCCGTGCATCATCGGCACTGAAACCGCCGCGCTGAAAATCAGCGGAATTGATCTTCACGGCCACCGCGAACGTCGGCGACACCACGGCACGAACGGCTTTGACAACCTCCAGCAGCAAGCGCGCCCGGTTCTCCAGCGAACCACCCCAGGCATCCGTCCGACGATTACTCAGTGGCGACAGGAACTGGCTCAGCAGATAGCCGTGAGCCGCATGAATTTCCACGCCGGTGAAGCCGGCCTGCTCGGCTAGTTGCGCGGTGTGCGCAAAGCGCTGGATGACCTCGGCGATGTCCGCTTCGGTCATCTCCCGAGGTGTGCTGAAATGCTTGGACAACTTGCCCAGATCCAATGCCACCGCCGAGGGCGCCCAGGTTTGCTGGCCTAGGTTGGCGCGCATCTGTCGACCGGGATGATTGATCTGCAGCCAGAATTGCGCGCCCTGCGAGAGGCCGATCTGCGCCCAACGCCGGAACTTGTCGAGCTGGCCATCATTCTCCAGCACCACGCCACCGGGGCCGGTCATGGCACGGCTGTCGATCATCACATTGCCGCTGATGATCAGGCCCACCCCGCCATCGGCCCAGGCCTGATAAAGGCGCATCAGCCCCTCGGATGGCGCTTGATCGTCATCCGCCATGTTTTCTTCCATGGCAGCCTTGGCGATGCGGTTGGGAATGCTGGAGCCGTTGGGCAATAGCAGCTTGCTGAAGATATTCATGCTTGAATCGGCGCGAGCCAGCGGCGCAGCGCACTCCACTGCGGCTGATCGGTACGCCGCTGGATTTTCAACTCGGCCATCATGCCGTGGATAGCCTGCTCGGTCTGCTCGCGCACCGCCCACAAACTGGCCTTGCTGACCGCTTCAGCCTGCAAATGCGCAGTCGGGATACGTTCGCCAAAGGCAAAATAGAACGGCTGCGGGCGTGGCAGCAACGTCGGACCGATGCCGCGCACCAGCGGTGAAATCAGGTCGCCATCACGCACAAAGCGGTTCAGGCGCCCCCCACGATCGAGCCAGCGCCAGAGTCGCGAGCCACGAATGTCATCGGCATCGAGCAGAATTTCGTAGCTCTCGTTAGCGCCCACCGAGGCAAACGGAATGATGTCGTAACCATGCTGGATGGCCAGCCGGGCAAAGCCGGTGCGCTGCTTCCAGATCACTTCATAATGATCGGACTTGCGCCGGTTGACCTCGCGAGCACCGCCGGGAAACACCAGAATGGATTCGCCGCGACGCATCAGCTCGCTGCAATTTTCCGGCGTGCCTTCCACGCCACCGTAATCGGTGACAGCCTGACCCCAGCCGGGAATACGGAAGTGCAAATGATCACCGAGCGAACGCGGCAGTACACCGTACTGCGTGTAGAGATGATCCAGCATCAAGCCCGCATCGATGCTGAACAGTGCATGGTTGCCGACAAACAACGCTGGTCGTGACAAGTTTAGCTTTTCCAGGCCATAGAATTGCGGGCTGAACCAGGCTCGCATCGGAGCCATCAAGCGATGCAGTTTTTTCGCCGATGGTGGCGTGAAGTCGCCAAATGCCTGTTCCGCGAGCTGCTCTGCGCGAGTGCGCTTTGCCATGGTGCAATCCTCTATTAATACCTAATTCTGATCATTGAAGTTATCCCCGACACCTGTGGACAAGTTCGTGGGAAAGCTGCCGTGAGTCCCCGAAAATCTTAGTGCCACAAGGCTTTCCAAGGATCGTGCGAATTTTCGCCAATCGCTGTTTATTCAAACAGAAAAAGCATTTTGACCTGAAATGACAACCTTTTGTCAGTAAAGCACAAGTCACTTGCGCGAAAGCAACCCTACAATGTCGAAACCTTGTATATCTACTCGCTTGCACGGCTCTTCAGGAACAACACCATGAAAAAAACAACAAAATTCGCAGCCGTTACCGCACTGGCCTTGACCAGCCTTTCCGCCAACGCCGGTCTCTATTGCATCTTTGATCCGCTGGGCACGCAAGGCCCGGCGTTCGGTATCGCCAAGGATTTCGCCCTAGTCGCCAAGCAGTGGGGCATCCCACTGACGCTCAAGGCCTATACCGATGAGCGCGTAGTGACAGAAGACTTTAAGGCGGGCCAGTGTGACGGCATTGCGGTGACCACGCTACGCGGTCGCCAGTTCAACCACTTCGTTGGCAGCCTCGACTCGGTTGGCGCCGTGCCGACCAACAAGCATCTGCGTATTGCCCTGCAAGCCCTAGCCAGCCCGCAGATGGCTCCGGCCATGACCACGGGTCAGTATGAAGTGATCGGCGTGGCCCCGCTCGGTGGTGCCTACATCATGGTTCGCGACCGCGCCATCAACTCGATTGAAAAGGCCGCTGGCAAGAAGATCGCCGTGCTCGATTACGACAAGTCACAGGCCAAGATGGCGCAGCAGATGGGGCTGCAGCCCGTAGCATCGGATATCACCAGCTTCGCCGCCAAGTTCAACAACGGCCAGGTCGACATCATTGCTGCGCCCGCCATTGCCTACAAGCCGTTCGAAATTTACAAAGGTCTGGGCACCACCGGCGCGGTCTATCGTTTCCCGCTGATTCAGATGACCGGCATGATGATTATCCGCAAAGACAAGTGGCCGGCGGATCTCGGCGCCAAGGCTCGCGCATATTCGCTGACCCAGCTTGATCGTGCTGAAGCGCTCGCCAAACAAGCTGAAGACACCATCCCCGCGAATTACTGGATGGAGCTTACGCCAGCCGACAAGGCTCGATATGTGATCATGATGCGCGAGTCGCGAATCCTGCTAACGCAGGATGGCACCTACGATCCGAAGATGATGAAGCTGCTGAAGAAGGTGCGTTGCAAGGTCGACGCCAGTGCCGCCGAGTGCTCGGACAGCGTTGAGTAAACGCTGCCCGAATAACTGCCTTAACGCTTCTGCATCTAGCGTCTCTGCAACAGCCGGATGATGCTGGAGAAATCCAGCGCACCGGCACCACCGGCACTGTGCGCGGCATACAAGTTGCGCGCCAGACCGCCGAGCGGAATCGCCGAGGCACTGGCCAGCGCGGCCTCCTCGGCCAGCCCCAGATCCTTCAGCATTAGATCCGTGCCAAAGCCGCCGCTGTAATCGCGTGATGCCGGCACGCCAGCCATCACGCCCGGCATCGGGTTGTATTTCTCCAGCGACCAGTTGCCGCCCGAACTCTGCTTCATGATCTCCGACAGCACGGCCGGATCCAGACCGCTGTTCACTCCCAGCGTCAGCGCTTCCGCCGAGCCAATCATGTGGATGGCCAGCAGCATGTTGTTGCAGACCTTGGCGACCTGACCGGCACCGCTGTCACCGGCATGGAAGATGTTCTTGCCCATGGCCTGCAGAAACGGCTGCGCCGCCGCGACACAATCTGCTGCACCTCCAACCATAAAGGTCAGTGTGCCAGCAGCGGCACCGGCGGTTCCGCCAGACACCGGGGCATCGATCATGGATAGTCCACGCGCTTGCGCCGCAGCGGCGACCTTGCGCGCACTCGCGGGCGCAATCGTGCTGCAGTCGATGATGCGCGTGCCGGCCGGCAAGCTTGAGAGCAGACCGGCATTGGCCGCGCCATCGCCGAGGTAAAGCCCTTCCACATGGCGACTCGCCGGCAGCATGGAAATAACCACCGTAGCGCCCAGCAATGCCTCGGCAGCCGTCGCAGCAACCGGGACGCCTTCGGCAGCGACCTTGTCACGCGCCTCAGCCGAAAGGTCGCAAGCCGTTACCGCGAAGCCGGCCTTGTGCAGATTCACGGCCATCGGGCCGCCCATGTTGCCGAGGCCGATAAAAGCGATTTTATCCGTCATGTCTGTGTCCTTTTTCGAATTCTTTTTAATAAGAGCAAGTCAATCGAGGCGTCAGCGGATGCTGTCCGGCGCATCGGCTTCCAGCATTCGCCGCGCGATGATCACGCGCATGATCTCGTTACTGCCTTCGAGGATCTGGTGCACGCGTGAGTCACGCAGCAAGCGCTCCAGCGGATAGTCGCGCAGATAGCCGTAGCCGCCATGCAGCTGCAGCGCCTCGTTGCAGATATTGAAGCCGGCATCGGTGGCAAAACGCTTCGCCATCGCGCAGTAAATCGAGGTATCGGGCGCAGCAGCATCAAGCTTGCTCGCGGCGAGACGAATCATCTGCCGCGCCGCCACCAGCTCGGTGGCCATGTCGGCCAGGCGAAATTGCAGCGCCTGAAAGTCCGCCAGCTTCTTGCCGAACTGCTGGCGCTCGCCGAGATAGCGCTGCGCCGCATTGAACGCACCCTGCGCGGCACCCACGGAACAGGTGGCAATATTGATGCGCCCGCCATCCAGCCCTTTCATGGCGATGCGAAAGCCCTCGCCCTCTTCACCGAGACGGTTGGCCGCCGGCACACGCACATCATCGAAAAAGATGGCTCGCGTGGGCTGGCTGTTCCAGCCCATCTTGTCTTCTTTCTTGCCATAGCGGATGCCCGGCAGATCGGCCGGTACGGCGAAGGCGCTGATGCCCTTGGCACCGGCCACGCCGGTACGCGCCATAACGATGAGCATGTCGGTGCTACCGGCACCAGAGATAAAGGCTTTCGAGCCTTTCAGCACATAATCATCGCCATCGCGACGAGCGCTGGTCTTCAGGTTGGCAGCATCAGAGCCGGCATCCGGCTCGGTCAGGCAGTAGGAAGCCAGCTTCGCGCCGGAGGTCAACACAGGCCCCCACTCGGCTTTCAATGCGGCCTGGCCCCAACCGCAAAGCATCCAGGTCGCCATGTTGTGGATGGTGAAGAAGGCTGCCGTAGACGGGTCTGCCGCTGCCAGCTCTTCAAACACAATGGCTGAATCGAGACGGGTCAGCCCGAGGCCGCCCTGCTCCGGCGGGGAGTACAAACCGCAGAAGCCCAGCTCACCGCCCTGGCGAAACACCTCGACCGGGAAATGAGCTTCGGCATCCCAGCGTGCCGCGTGCGGAGCCAGCTCACGAGCAGCGAAGTCGCGGGCCAGCTGCTGAAAGGCGAGCTGGTCATCGTTCAGGTCAAAGTTCACAGTCGCAAGCCCTCTCGTTCAAATACGCCTATCAGCGCAGGCTGATGGTGGTGTTGACCGTGCTCACGGCATCTTCGTCAAACCAGCGTGCGGTGATGGTCTTGGTCTGCGTGTAGAAGAGCACGACCTGCTTGCCGTAGGGGCCGAGGTCGCCGAGCTTGGAGCCGCGCGAGCCGGTGAAGGAGAACAGCGGCACCGGCACCGGAATAGGCACGTTGATGCCGACCTGGCCGACATCGATCTCTTCCTGGAAATGACGAGCAGCGCCGCCGGAGCGAGTGAACAGGCCGGTGCCATTGCCGTTCGGGTTGGCGTTGATGAGCGCAATGGCGTCATCGAGCGTGTCGACTTCGACCACGCACAGAACCGGCCCGAAGATCTCTTGATCGTAGATGCGCATGCCCGGCCTCACACCGGCGAACAGCGTCGGGCCAACAAAATTGCCGCCCTCGTAGCCCGGCACGACCGGCTTGCGGCCATCGAGCACGAGACGCGCGCCATCTTCAACGCCGGTGGCGATCAGAGCTTCAATACGTGACAGCGCGGCACAGGAAATGACCGGGCCGATCTCGACACCCTTGTTATGGCCGGCACCGACGGTCAGCGTGGTGGCGCGCTGAGCCATCTCGTCAATCCACTCGCGGGCCTCGCCCACCAGCACCACCACGGACGACGCCATGCAGCGCTGACCAGCCGCGCCGAAACCGGCACCGACGAGGGCGTTGAGCGTCTGCTCCTTGGGCGCATCCGGCAGCACTACAACGTGATTCTTCGCGCCCATCATGCACTGAGCGCGCTTGCCGGCCAGCGTAGCGCGGTTATAGACATGCGTGCCAACGCGGGTCGAGCCCACGAAGGAAATCGCCTTGATGTCCGGGTGATCGCAAAGGCCGTTGACGATGTCTTCAGCACCGTGCACCACATTCAGCACGCCAGCCGGGATACCCGCCTGCACGGCCAGCTCGACCAAACGCATGGTGCTCATCGGGTCCTGCTCGGACGGCTTGAGCACGAAGGTGTTGCCGCAGGCAATCGCCATCGGGAACATCCACAGCGGAATCATGGCCGGGAAGTTGAACGGCGTGATGCCGGCGCAGACGCCCAGCGGCTGCTGCAGCGTGTAGGTGTCGACACCGTTGGCGACGTTGTTGGCGATCTCGCCCATCTGCAAATTGCCGATGTTGGCAGCATGCTCAACCACTTCGAGGCCACGGAAAATATCGCCCTCGGCATCCGGCAGGGTCTTGCCCTGCTCGGCGGTGAGAATGGCCGCGACTTCCGCCATGTTTTCGCGGATCAGCTGCTGATACTTCAGGAAGATGCGTGCGCGGGCGCCGATCGGCGTCTTGCGCCAAGTTTTGAAGGCATTCTGGGCAGCGGCAACAGCAGCAGCCAGCTCTTCCGGCGTGGCCAGCGGCACGCGCGCCAGCACTTGCTGGGTGGCCGGGTTGACGACATCGCGCCATTGCGTGGTCTTCGACTCGACGAACTCGCCGTTGATGAGCAGCTTGACGGTAGGAACGGTGGTCATGACGGTCTGCCTTAAAAATAGGATGGTGCTGAGCATATATAGGTTAAAATGCAATATGAACCCGCATTGATCCATATTTGATATGCAAAAAAACACAAAGCCGCTGAACTGGGATGACCTGCGCTTCTTCCTCGAAGTCGTTCGCGCCGGCACAGCGAGTGCTGCCGCGAAACGCCTCGATGTCGACTACACGACCGTGGCACGCCGCATCCGCGCGCTGGAAGAAGCCATGGGTGCGCTGCTCTTCGACAAATCGCGCAGCACCGGCTTCACCCTCACGCAAGACGGCCAACAGCTGGTCAGTCACGCCGAAACCATGGAAGGCGCGATGCAGGCCGCCTGCGAGCAAGTCTCGGGCACTGGCAGTGCGCTCTCGGGCCTGGTGCGCATCGGCTGCACCGAGGCCTTCGGCACCTATTTCGTAATCCCGGAGATAGTGGCGTTTCAGGATCGCTATCCGAATATCGCGATTGATGTGTTGCCGGTGCCGCACTTCGTCAGCCTGTCGCGGCGTGAGGCCGACATTGCCATCACGCTGGAACGCCCGGCCCGCGGGCCGTATGTGTGCAGCAAGCTCTGCGACTACAAGCTCTCGCTCTACGCCACGCCGGAATATCTCGCCAGCCACGCCGCCATCGAAAAGCGCGAGGATTTGCAAGGTCACCGCTTCATCAACTACGTCCAAGACCTCGCCTTCAGCGCTCAGCTACTTTATCTCGATGAGATGGTGCCGGGCGCGACCAGCTCGCTGCGCAGCACCAGCGTCATCGCGCAATATCATGCCGCGCTGCAAGGCCGGGCGCTGGCCATCCTGCCCTGTTTTGTGGCGGCCGGCGATCCACGTTTGGTGGCGGTCCTGCCTGACGAACTGTCTGTGGTCCGGCAATTCTGGATGTCGTACAGCGAGGATTTGCGCCGGCTCAAGCGCGTGACTGGCGTGGCCGCTTACCTCGCCGAACGCGCCCGCGCCAGCGAGGCTTTTCTGCTGGGGACAAGCACCACGCCCTGATCACAAACTGAGCCTTGCTCCCGTATCAACGGCCTTGTGGTGGTGACGGCGACCGCATGGCTTGCTATGTTGCCGCCTTGCCGAACATCACCTGGAGCATCCCCCCATGAAAACCCGTGCCGCCGTGGCTTGGAAAGCCGGTCAGCCGCTGACCATCGAAACCGTCGATCTCGCCGGCCCGAAGGCCGGTGAAGTACTGGTCGAAATTCGCGCCACCGGCATCTGCCACACGGATTACTACACGCTCAGCGGTGCCGATCCCGAAGGCCTGTTCCCGGCCATTCTCGGGCATGAAGGTGCTGGCGTGGTGGTCGATGTGGGCCCCGGCGTGAAGTCGCTGCGCAAGGGCGATCATGTCATCCCGCTGTACACGCCGGAATGCCGCGAGTGCAAGTTCTGCCTGTCGCAGAAGACCAACCTCTGCCAGGCCATCCGCAGCACGCAAGGTCGCGGCCTCATGCCGGATGCCACCTCGCGCTTCTCGTTGAATGGTCAGGATCTGTTCCACTACATGGGCACGTCCACCTTCTCGAACTACATCGTGGTGCCCGAGATCGCCCTCGCGAAAATCCGTGAAGATGCCCCCTTCGATAAGGTCTGCTACATCGGCTGCGGTGTCACCACCGGCATCGGTGCCGTGCTGTTCACGGCCAAGGTCGAAGCCGGCGCCAATGTCGTGGTGTTCGGCCTCGGCGGCATCGGCCTCAATGTCATCCAGGGCGCGAAGATGGTCGGTGCCGGCAAGATCATCGGCGTTGACCTCAACTCCGAGCGCGAGAAGATGGCACGCGAATTCGGCATGACCCACTTCCTCAACCCGAAAGACATCGCCGCGGCGGGCGGCAATATCGTCGATGCCATCGTGCAGCTCACCGATGGCGGTGCCGACTACAGCTTCGAGTGCATCGGCAACACCAAGGTCATGCGCGATGCCCTGGAGTGCACGCACAAGGGCTGGGGCCGTAGCATCATCATCGGCGTGGCGGAAGCCGGTGCCGAAATCAGCACCCGCCCGTTCCAGCTCGTCACCGGTCGCAAGTGGGAAGGCTCGGCTTTCGGCGGCGCGCGCGGCCGCACCGATGTGCCGAAAATCGTGGACTGGTACATGGAAGGCAAGATCAACATCGACTCGCTGATCACCCACAAGCTCAAACTCGAAGACATCAACGAAGGTTTCGAGCTAATGAAGCGCGGCGAATCCATCCGTTCCGTGGTGGAGTTCTAAGGTGACATCCGCACTCACCACGCGCAGCACGCATGCCTGCTTCAGCGGCGTGCAGGGCTATTACGAGCACGACTCGACTGTGATCGGCCTGCCCATGCGCTTCTCGGTCTATCAGCCGCCACAAGCTGCTGATAATAAGGTACCGGTACTGTTCTACCTCGCCGGCCTGACCTGTACGGAAGAGACCTTCATGATCAAAGCGGGCGCGCAGCAGCTGGCCGCCGAACTCGGCCTCATGCTGGTGACCTGCGATACCAGTCCGCGCGGTGCCGGCATTGCTGGCGAAAGCGATAGCTGGGATTTCGGCGTCGGTGCCGGCTTCTACCTCGATGCCACAGAGGCGCCATGGGCGACGCACTACCGCATGGCCAGCTATGTCACTGACGAGCTGCGCCACCTCATCCTGGAAAACTTCCCGGCCAACGCCGAACGCGTCGGCATCTTTGGTCACTCCATGGGTGGTCACGGCGCGCTGACCCTGGCACTGAAGCATCCCGAGCTATATCAGTCGGCCTCGGCCTTTGCGCCGATCGCCGCACCCGGCCAATGCGCCTGGGGCGAAAAGGCGCTGAGCGGATACCTTGGCAATGATCGTCAGGCTTGGGCGCAACACGATGCCACCGCGCTAGTCAGTGCTGGCCATCGTTGCCCACCGCTACTGATCGACCAGGGTTTATCTGACCAGTTTCTGGCACAGCTGCATCCCGATGCCTTCGAGACCGCCTGCCAGGCCAGCGGCCAGCCCTTAACGCTGCGTCGTCACCCCGGTTATGACCATGGCTACTATTTCATCAGTACTTTCATGGCCGACCACCTGAGGCATCATGCCAACCACTTGTGTACTTGAGCGTTTCCATACGGATACCGTTACACTCAACCGCATGCGTTACCCTTTTCTCGGAGCTTGTTGATGCGTCGTTTTCCTTTTTCCAAAGTGCTCGCGCTAATTGCTGTTAGTACCGGGCTGGCAGCCTGCGGCGGCAACGCCCCCATCCTCAGCACGCCCGTCTCAGCGGCAAATGCCTATCTGCTCACCAGCAATAACCGCATCATCGGCGTTGATCTGGATGATCTGGAATATGCTCGCAGCGTCGCTCCAGTAGCGCAGGCAACGACCGCAGGCACAGTGGGCGCTCTAGATCCCTCGGAAGAAATTCTCGACATCGATTACCGAAACTCAGAAGGCCAGCTCTATGCGCTAACACGCACCATCCTTGGTAGCACGGTAACCGCCCGCATCGTGACTATTGCACCAGCATCAGGCGCGCTGGCTCGAGTCAGCACGCTGACAGGCGTCACCTTGAGTGCGAGCGACACCTACAGCATTGACTTCAACCCCGCCGTGGATCGGCTGCGCATCATCAGCAGCTCAGGCAGAAACATCAAAGTCAATGTGCTGACCGGTGCCGCAAGCATGGACTCCGACATCAACCCCGTCATTGCACAGACCGGCGTTGCCTACACAGACACATTCACCGCGGGCAGCACAGCAGGTCGCACAACACTCCTGTTTGGCTTGGATTCCGCCACCGACAAAATTTATACCATCAACCCTAGTTCTGGTGCCTTAAGTGCTGGCGTCACATTGGGTATAGACACCACGAAGATCAGCGGCTTTGACATTGATCCGAGCGCACAGCGTGGCGGCGTGGCAATACTAACGGTTGCTGGCCAAGCACAGGTCTACACCATCAATACCCAGGCCGTATCAAATGCGGCGACGCTAAAAGGCAAACTATTCAACTTGATCGCAGGCGAGACTTTTAAAGGCCTGAGCCTGATTACCTCCGCCAACCCCACCGTACTTGCGCTTGATGCAGCAAACGGCCTGTACAGCTTCAATGCACAAACACCGGCGCAACTCAGCGCGAAAACTGCCGTTACACTGCCTAATAATGCCACTTTGCTCGGCATTGACTTCAGTATCAAAGATGGCGTGCTGTATGGCCTCGGCAACGATGGCCTGGTCTACGACCTAACCACCAGCAAGTCGCCGACTGCAGCAAAAAATAACACTGTCATTGCTCTGGGTGCGCTCAATCGAACTATCGAAATCACGCCAATTGATGGCCGCCTGCGTATTGTTCGTAGCGCTGAAAACACATCGGATCTGATCAAGCTTTCAGATGGCACAAGTACACCGGGCACAGTCACACCTGCCACCAGTAACATTGCCGCCGCCGCTTATAGTGAAAACTATGCTGGCATTACCGCCACGCGCCTTTTCGCTATTGATCTGACCACAAACCGCTTCTTGTTTCAGGATGAAAGCAGCACAACTACTGCGGACATGACGCTTACTACAGGTGTCTCACTAGGAATATCGCCTATAGCACCAGTCGGTTTCGATATAAGCGGGCGTGGCAACGAGAACCTGCTGCTGATGGCCCGTGTTGCCGGTACAACGCCGTTCAACTTGTATCGCGTGTCACCGTTCGACACGCTCAACCCGCTGACGCTGATCGGGCAAATAGGCACGCTGACCAACTTGGTTGATATCGCGATTCAGCAATAAATCGACCTTAATAAAAAAGCCCGCAACATTGCGGGCTTTTTTATGTCCTTAATGAGGCTTAGCTCATCAGCGTTTTCTCACTGCCACCCTGCATAATCATGGTCTGTGTTGGATAAGCAAACTCGATTCCTTCCGTTAATAGGCGCTCAAATAGCGCCAGATTAATTTGCTGCTGCGCATCCATACTCATCAGCAAATCAGGGTTCAACATCCAGTACACCACTTCAAAATCTAGGGAAGATGCGCCAAACGCTTTAAAGTGCGCGCGCTCGAATCGAGCATAGGGCACGGCCGCAATGATTTCTCGCACAATATCGGGCATAGCCGCCAGCTGTGCCGGAGTGGTCTGATAGACCAGCCCGAACTCAAACAACATGCGTCGTTCATGCATCCGCTTAAAATTGCGAATGCGCGTTTTCAGGATGTCACTGTTAGAAATAATGATCTGCTCACCCGTATTGCTACGGAGTCGGGTAGTTTTCAAGCCGACATGCTCAACATTGCCGACAAAGCCCTCGACCATAATGACATCGCCAATCACGAAGGGCTTATCGATAACAATCGACAGCGATGCAAACAGATCGCCGAGAATGTTCTGCATGGCCAGGGCAACCGCGATACCACCAACGCCCAGACCCGCCACCATGGCGGTGACATTGACGCCTAGGTTGTCGAGCATGAACAGGGTGAGAAAGGTCCAGAGCAGCATCTTGCCAACAAAATTCATGGCCGCCAGGCTGGTTGTCGCCGCCAAATCACGACTCATGCTCTGCCGGCGGTAATGCTCGATCCAGAAGTTCAGCGCACCGCTAAGCCAGAGGCCGAGTTGCAAAAAGCCGGCAATGGTCGCCACCTTGACCAGCACATGGTCCAAAGAGACCGGCAAATCCAAATAGCGTGTCCCGGCCAGCAAGGTTACGCCAAACACCAGCAACTGCTTGGTGTGTGTTGCCATCGCAACAATCACATCATCCATCATGCCGCGCGAGCGCTGCGTGACCTTGGCCAGTCGGTGCTCAATCAGCCACTTCAAGACCCCAACAAAGAGATTGATGCTCAAGGCCAGACCCAGCGCAGTACTCCAGTCACGCAGGCTGTTGCCTTGCCAGATAAATTCCAAGTCAAACATCATCAAGAACATCCTAAAAAAGTCATGGCCATTATAGCGATGGGCTTCAGACAGCCCAATGTTGATTAAGTGCTGCAAGAACCTGTAAAGGCATTTCAACCTGTGGAAAATGGCCGCAGTTGAGCTCGGTCACTTGTCGTCCGGGCAGCAGCTCGCGGAACCGCGCCACCATGTGCGCCCCTGACACCGGGTCGAGAACGCCATCAATCAAGCTCACCGGCACTGCTGTGTTTTGCAAGGCGCCCACCCATCGCTCGCGGTGCAGACGACGCTCTCGGATGTACTGAATATGCTTATGCAGCAGATACTGACCTTGCTGCCGCGACATCAATGCCCAGTAATCGGCTAGTTCCTTGGCTGAAGGCTGTGTCGCCGGCCCGAAGACATCAGCCAGACCACCGCCAAAACGGCGGGCACTGCTGAAGCGCCCGACCCAGCGCCCTAGCGGGCTCAACAACAGTCTCTGCAAAGGCCGCATACGGTGTGTTTCCGGAAACAGGCCGCCGTTAAGCAGACAGACTCGCGTCAGCACTACAGGCGCAGCACCCTCAAGCTGCCGCGCCAGCCAAGCTTGCGTGATGGTACTGCCAACATCATGGGCAAGCAGGCAAACCCGGTGGATACCCAAGTGCAGGAGCAAGGCCCAGATTCGCTGCAGATGCGCCTCAATGCTGTAGTCGCCACCCACCGGCTTGTCTGAAAAACCGAAGCCCAGCTTGTCACAGGTAATGACTTGGTAGCGCTGCGCCAGCGTCGGCCAGATTTGCTGGAAATCCCAGGAGCTGGTGGGAAATCCATGCAGAAGCAACAGCGGCTCGCCACTCCCCTCTATGCGATAAAACAGGCGCCCTTCCGGGCTGGCGAAAGACTGGCCGCCGCGCTCCCACTCGATCAGGTTCATGATTTTGGAGGCACGCCCGCCTCAGCCAGCAGCTCCCCGATACGCTGATCCTTGGCCTGCCAAAGCTGCGCAATCCAAGTATGAAAACGAGCACGATACATGGGGTCATTCTCGTAGTCGCCCTCATAAAACTCATGCGGCAAGGTGATTTTTTTGACCTCAACGATGACGCGTGGCACACGCCCTGCCAAGAAATCCCAAATGCCCTTGGAACCATCTGGATAGACAATGGTGATATCCAGCAGCGTGTTGATACGCTCGCCAAATGACGTCATGGCAAAGGCTAAACCACCTGATTTCGGCTTCAGCAGGTATTTGTACGGCGATCCCATGCGTGCGTGCTTTACCGGCGTAAAGCGCGTGCCTTCGAGAAAGTTCAGCACCAACACCGGCTGTGTCTTGAACTTCTCGCAGGCCCGACGTGTGGTTTCAATATCCTTGCCTTTCAAAGATGGATTCTTTGTCACCTGCTCACGCGTGTAACGCTTCATGAACGGATAGTCCAAACCCCACCAAGCCATACCCAGCAGCGGCACCCAGATCAATTCCTGCTTCAGAAAGAATTTGAAAAATGGGGTCTTGAAGCCGAAAGCCTTCATCACAACCACAATGTCATTCCACGACTGATGATTGGAGCACACCAGATACTGCCCCTTGGGATCGAGGCCATCCGGCAGGCGGATATCCCATTTAACCCGCATGAACAGTGCAATATAGATTGAGTTGAAGAGCGCCCAGGTTTGCCCACACCATGAGGCAAAACGCGAGCACAGATCACGCCAAGCCTTAATAGGGATTAGCAGTTTGAAGATGACCGAAATGTAGATCGGAATTACCCAAAATGCCGTGCTGACAATTATCAGCAGTAACATGAAAAGTGCTTGTACGGGGCGCGGCAGCCAAAACAACATGGTCCTTCCTCACAGTTATTGCCCGGGCACACCCTCGGTGCCTGGCTTGAAACGAAATATGCGATACGGCGCTTGCTCACGCATATGCGACTTGCTGCGCAGCATCTGGTCAGGAATGGCCGAATCGACCACATAAAGCCAGCCATCAGGACCAAACGACAAGGCATCGGCCCAGCGCAGGCGCTGAACATCCTGCACCACAGTACTCAGCAGTCCGGCCGGCGTCATCTTCATAACACTGCCGTGCTCGACGTCGGCAATGAAGATATTGTCGTTACGATCCATAGACAAGCCATCGTTTAGCGGCTTGCGGCCCAGCGCCCTCACCTGCAGGGCAGCCTGGCCTGCTTCGGCCCGGCTCAGCGCGGCCGTCGGCACACTGAACAGCGTGTCATGCGCCATGGCACCGTAAACCAAAAACTGATCATTCTTGCTGATGGCAATGCCGTCGATGCCCGGCTTAAGCGTGAACAGCCCGCCCAGCCAGGACATGGTTTTGGTCGAGGTACGAATGAGCCACGATTGCGGCATCACCGACGGATCCTGATCCAGTGCCCGCCAAGCGTCACCGCTCTTCAGATCGACCATGACAATGCCCGGTGAGTCTCTGAGAAAGCTGACATCGGCAATGTAGGCCATGGAGCCCGACGAATTGACCTGCAAATCCTGCAGAAATGAACCTTTTGGCGCTACATCACTGTTCAGGGCAAAGTCCTTCAGCACCTTGCCACTCTTGATGTCGAAGCCCAGAAGTCGGGGCTGACGAAAACCGTGCTGACCATGATCAATGGTCCACAGCGTGCCACGCGCATCAATCACCAAGCCCATCACCGCATCAAACAGCTCAGCTTGCGCAGCCTCGGATGGGAATGCGTGTATGCGACCATCAGTTTCGCGCACCAGCAGCTTGTTGCCCTCCGGGCGAGACTCGGGATGCACCGTGAAGAATACCCGGCCCGTCGCCGACACCGCGACATTACCCAGCGGCTCGGGATAGGCCAGCACCTCTTCCAGAACTGGCATGGACGCATTGGGCAGCGTTAGGTCGGGGTAATCCTTGCCACCACCAAAGCGCAAATAAACAGCACCGATGATCAATGCCAGGATCACAATCACCAGCAATGCCCGTTTCTTTCCTGGCGCTCCACGAGCGGATCGATAGCGGCTGGTACTGTGCCGAACCAAGCGTTGCTGCTCTGTTTTTTTCAACATGAAATCCGCTTCCTGGGTCGTGCTGGCGATAGGGGGCAAACATCCTGACAAAGTAACAGAACTCGAAGGTCATTTTGTCAGCTTTGGTCATTTTCAAGCACGGGCCGTTGTGTATGCTCACGCTATCGCCCATTTTCACGACCTATTGATGCCTTGGAGCAGACCATGAGCTTATCGCTATTTGATTTAACCGGCCAAACCGCCCTCGTCACCGGCGGCTCGCGCGGCCTTGGTTTGCAAATGGCGCAAGCCTTGGGCGCTGCCGGCGCACGCGTCATTATTAGTTCGCGCAAAGCCAGTGATCTGGCCACGGCCACAGAGCAGCTACGGGCCGCCGGCATCGATGCCGATTGGATTGCTGCCGATGCCGGCCAACCCGAAAGCATTGCCGCACTTGCCGCCGAAGCCATCAAACGCTTGGGTCACATCGATATTTTGATCAACAATGCCGGCGCTAGTTGGGGTGCCGCTGCCGCTGAGCACCCGCTAGCGGCCTGGGACAAGGTCATGGACTTGAATGTTCGTGGCTATTTTTTGCTTGCTCAGGCTGTGGCGCGTGATTCCATGATTGCCCGCCGGCACGGTCGCATCATCAACATCGCGTCCATTGCTGGTCTCGGTGGTAATCCGCCCTGGATGCAGACCATCGCCTACAACACCAGCAAAGGCGCGGTGGTCAACTTCACTCGCGCCTTGGCCTGTGAATGGGGTCAATTCGGTATTACCGTGAATGCGATTGCCCCCGGCTTCTTCCCGAGCAAAATGTCACAAGGTTTGATTGATAGCGTCGGCAGCGATGCCATGGCAAAGCAAGCACCGTTGCAGCGCCTCGGCGATGAGCAGGATTTGATGGGCGCTACGCTGCTGTTTGCCAGCGCTGCCGGAAAGCATATCAGCGGCCAGATTCTGGCGGTTGATGGCGGGCTTAGTGCGGTGATTGGCGCTTAGACCAAAGCCTTGAGCGCCGCCAGCAACGGTGCCAGCACACGCTCAGCCACCACAGGGTGCACGCGCTCGCGAGGGAAGCAGCGCACCAGCGCCAAGTGATCAATCGCATCCGCTTTCGCCAGCGCGATATTCTCCAGGGCAATGCCATGCTGTGCTTGCAGGGCATTGCCTGACGGCAGCGGATCCGTGCCCATGACATCGGCCTGTGAATAAATATTCAGCAGGCGCTTGATATTGGCCGGCAAGCGTCGCACCCGAAAAAACCACTGCGCAGGATGCAAACGCCCCACGCCACCCGCCGCCAGGCTAGCCACCAGATCGACAGCGTGCCCTCGTTTGGCCAGAGCCTTCGCTACTTTCAGCACCTGAAACCCGCCCTGGCTATAGCCGATCAACACCAGACGACGCCCATGCGGCACCGCCTCTGCAAGAAAGTCGGCGATCACGACTGGCGAGCAATCATTGCTGAACAAATTGGCATCGGTAAAACCGGCTTCGCGCACCCAGCGCAGCAAGTTGCGCTCCATGTGCTTGCCCGCGAGAAGGCCGTGAATCAGCGCAATGCGCGGGCCCGAGCTGCTGTCCGCTGCTCCGGAGAGCCAGCCCGATGCTGGCAAAGTCGTCACGGCATGCTCTTTGAGATATCGCTGATAATGCTCCGGCAAGTGATTATGCGCAGCATCGCAATACGGCGGCTGCCGCGTGAATTTGCAGGTACATATCCAGTCCAGCTGACTACGCTTCGGTGTAAAAAGCAGAGGCAGCCAGTCCGTACCGGCATGACTGCCATCGCAAAACGGCTGCTTCTTCGACAACCCGCAACTGCACCAGGCATAACGCCGGTCGGCCTCGAGCGCGACCAATGCCGGCTCCATGCAATCGACACGAGGCAAGGAGGCAGCAGCACCAACAACTGGCGAAAAAATCTGCACCGCAGATGCCAGACGGGTCACATCGTGCCTAGGCTTGCGCCACGATTTCTGCATCTTGCCATCAGCTCCGAGCTAGAACGGTCGTGTACCGCAACGCGTAAAGTATGGCAGTGAACGCAGGGGTGCCGGCACCTCAATCATGCGCCCGCCCTGATATTTCTGCCCCGACTCGCCATGCTGCCAGCAACCCGCCGGGAGATACAGCGAGCGCGTCACCGCACCCTCGGTCACTACCGGCGCGGCCAGCAAATCATCGCCCAGCATCCATTCCTGCGTCGAGGCTGCCGCCTTGGCGTCGCCCGGAAACGCCAGCCACAGAGGTCGCGCAACCGGCAAACCACTGGCATGGGCATCACGAAAGACCTTGGCAATGTAGTCTCGGGCGCGATAACGCAGATCCGTCAGGCGCTTCCACTCCGCCAGCGTTTCATCATCATAATTCCACGGCATGTGCGTGCCTGAGTTCACCGAGCCATGCAGACGCATGTAAGGGCTGAACACCGCCCATTGCGACCAGCGGATGAGCAGCTCCTTAGTCGTTTCCGGCGTGACAAAATCGAAGTAGCCACCAATATCGGTGGTGAACCCAACAGCGCCGCTCAAACCCCGGTTGAGCATGTCTGGGGCTTGTGAGCCTAGGCCCGAAGACACGCTAAAATCGGTATTGCCGTCGCCAGCAAAGTTGGCACTCTCGCTGTGCGGTGTGCCGTCGCGCCCGCTATAGCCCGTGCGCGTGAAGAACCAGACATCCTCTTGCTGCCCACGAGCCGCCTGCCACTCATCAAGCGCAGCGCGGGTGGCCTCATGGTAAATCGCCGGATAATGATTGTGCATGACCTCGCCAGTGCGGCCATCGGCAAAGCGCATGTCAGTCATGACCTGCTCACCGAAATCCTGCATAAAGCCGTTCACGCCCTCATCCATCAGTGCCTTAATGCGATTTTTCCACCAGGTCACAGCGGCCGGCTGCGTAAAGTCGATCAGTGCCGACAAGCCAAAGAAATTACCGGGATACAGATAAGGCAACCCGAGCAAATTCTGCACGGCATAGCCCTGTTGCAACACCTCGGTGAAAATTGACGGATCTTCTGTGCCGGCTCCATCGATGGCAGCAAACGAGCGCACATAGGCCAGCACTTTGATGTTGCGGGCCTGAAAGGCTTTCAGCAGCCTCTGCCGGACCTCGGGGGCCAACTCGAACCAGCCTTCGATACGGTAGGTCGAAAGTTTGATGCCGAGGCTGTCGATCTTCTGCAAATCATCTTCAACTTGCTTGAGATAGGCATCCGGCTGTTGCGTAAAGGCGACCGTCGAACGATCAATGATCACGCCCAGCGCCCACAGCGGCGGCACGCGATGACGCCCGGTCACCGCCGTCAGTTTGGGTAGCGACACAGTTGGCGCACCGGTGAATACCGAATAGTCCAGACGCGCTGCTGCCACATCAACATGCCAGGCATCGTCACGATCCGACGCCATGCGCCAGCGCGAAAGCTCATCCTGATTGAGCAGAAAACTGAAACGGGATGACGTGAATGAAGGCGATACGTAATAGGCCGCATGCGGGCCATTGGGAAACATGTAGTGCTCATCGGTGGTCGCTGAGTTGTCGGTTCCCGGCCGCGCATAGCCAGCCCCCAGGTTCTGCTGCTGAATCCAGCCGAGAAAGTCCTGACCATGCTGATCCAGCGCATTATGCCGCCCGCCAAAACCATAAAACGGCTGTTGTGGTGCCGCCTGAAAACTGTCCGACATCGCTATCACGCCCGTGGCAGGCACCGGCTTGGCGGTAATACGCCACTCGCTGGCCAAGCGCTCGATGGTCGCCTCAATTTTGCGACCACTCGGGTCATTGGTACTCAGCGTCAGCAATAATTTGCCCGGCAGCTCTTTCACGCTATCCACAGCGGTCGCATGAAAGCCGATACCGGCGCGGCCACCGGTGAGAATATTAGCCTCCCACGGGCCTGCAGGAATTTGCGGGTTTTGCTGCGTACCCACAATGAACGCAAACGGCGCATACAACGTAGGCGACTTAGGGAAGGTACCGCCAAGTGTGGACGGCTCATTGACGGCCCCAATCAGCGTCGGCATGGCAGTAGCCGCAGGTACTTGCTGCAATACCGGCACGCCATCTGCACCGATCAATGTCAGCGCAAACGGCTTAGGCGTAATCAGAATGCGGCCTTGCGACGGGCTGTCCAGCATTATGGTTTGCTTAGGCTGCGCCGGTACTGGCATTACTGGTGATCGACCTTCATCGCCACAGGCCGTGAGCAGGAGCAAGAACAGACAAATTAGCGGCGTTTTCATTATTTTTCTTCTGGACTAATTTAAGTAACAGTGATGTTATATATTTAATATGATGCCAAAGGCAAGTACTCACATGCAAAAAAGTCGCGGCCGCCCGAAGGCGGATGAGCTCTACCTGACCGATCAGCGCACGCGCGTGTATGTCGCCTTGGAGGCCCTGCTAGCGGAAACACACTCAACACAACTCAGTGTCGAGCAAGTCCTTGTAGCAGCCAGTATTTCCCGACCTACTTTTTATCGATGGTTTCCCGATGGCCTAGCAACCGCCATTGAACATGTCATTGCGCAAGCCAATCTGAAATTGCTGCAGGAGGTTTTGGAGGCCATCACCGCTGTCAGTGATGCCGAAGCACGCATTCATGCAGGCATTACAGCCTACTTTGCCTGGGGAACTCGCACCGGCCCCATCATCAAGTGCATCTATCGCGAAATTTTCCAGCCGGATACTGCCGCTTACCGTCATCGCACACATTCTGTGCAGCAACTGGCTCAGCTGCTGTCCGATCAGTCGGCTTTTTTTGGGCTGACCGGGCTTGACGCGCCTACATTTGAAACGCTGATTTCCTGCGTCGAGCAAGCAGGCCATGTGGCTTTCCGTGAAGCAACGCCATCACCAGCGTTAATCGTGCAGCAATGCCAGCTCGCCATCACGATAGTCCTATCGACCTTGCGCGCTTATGAAAGGCCAGCACTCGTCATATCTTGACTTGGATCTTCGCGATGACAGTGCGGGCAGAAGCACGAGCGGCGTCAATATCAGGGCCTTTGGCGAGTGCTACACCCAGACGGCGCTGGCCAGTGACTTCAGGTTTGCCGAAAAGCTTGAGGTCGGTGTCGGGCGCAGACAAAGCCTCGGCAAGGTTGCCAAAAGTCATGTCCCGGGAATGGCCTTCGACCAGCAATACGCAGGAGGCGGTGGGGCCTTGCTGGCGAATCGCAGGAATCGGCAGATCGAGGATAGCGCGGGCATGCAAGGCAAATTCTGACAGGTTTTGCGACATCAACGTGACAAGGCCGGTGTCGTGCGGACGCGGTGAGACTTCGCTGAACCAGACCTGGTCGCCTTTAACGAAGAGCTCAACGCCGAACAGGCCGTGTCCGCCCAATGCAGCCGTGACTTTCTCGGCGATGTCCTGCGCGCCGGCCAAGGCCTTGGCCGACATGGGTTGCGGCTGCCAGGATTCGCGGTAATCACCGGCAATCTGCAAGTGACCGATGGGGTCGCAGAATGAAGTTGCGGTGCCGCCCTGACCGTCCGTATGACGAATCGTGAGCAGGGTTATCTCGTACTCAAAATCAATGAAGCCTTCGACAATGACGCGACCGGCACCGGCACGACCACCTTCTTGCGCGTAATCCCAAGCGTGCTGAGTGTCCGCTGCCGTGCGCACGACGCTCTGGCCTTTGCCCGATGACGACATGATCGGTTTCACCACACAAGGCATGCCGATCTGCGCGATACCGGCGCTGAACGCCGTAAAGGTGTCGGCGAAGATGAAGGGTGAGGTCGCGAGGCCAAGTGTTTCAGCAGCCAGCCGGCGAATGCCTTCACGATTCATAGTCAGCTGTGCGGCGCGCGCAGTCGGAATCACGCGCCAGCCTTCCGCTTCAAGCTTTACCAGCTCATCAGTGGCGATGGCTTCGATTTCCGGCACGATCAGCGCGGGCTTTTCCAGCTCGATGACGCGACGCAGCGCAGCACCATCGAGCATGGAGATGACATGGCTACGATCGGCGACCTGCATGCCAGGGGCATTCTCGTAGCGATCCACGGCGATGACTTCGCAGCCCAGTCGCTTCAGTTCGATGATGACTTCGCGACCCAGTTCGCCGGAGCCGAGCAGCATGACCCGTGTAGCCATGGATGAGAACGGGGTTCCGAGAATCGGCTGAGTCATGACTTCTGTTCCTGATGCAAAGTGATTGGCGCGGCCTGTTGGCGACGGCGCAGCTGGATGCGGATCAGGATTTTGCGTTGCTGGGCGCGGCTCAACAAGCCCCAACTACGAATCTCGGCCATGCTGCGCTCGCAACCGAGGCACATATCCTCGGCATTGAGCTTGCAGATCCCGATACAGGGCGATAACGAAGGTTGTGGCGACACGGCATCGGCTCGATTCAAATTTCGCTCACCCTAACCGCTGTCGCTGAAAAATCCAGTGCACGAACACTAGTCACTCTTGCGCAATCAGCTCGCGCTGAAAGCGTTTGGCATTTTCCACGTAGTGCTGGGCGCTGAGCAGCAGAATCTGACGCTGGGCTTCGTCGAGCTGGCGCACGACTTTGCCCGGCGAGCCGACCACCAGCGAGTAATCGGGAATTTCCTTGCCTTCGCCGATCAGCGCCTGGGCACCGATGATGCAGCCCTTGCCGATCTTGGCGCCGTTGAGAATCACCGCCTGGATGCCGATCAGCGAGCCCTCGCCCACCGTGCAGCCATGCAGCATGGCCTGATGCCCGATGGTGACATTGGCGCCGATGGTGAGCGGGAAGCCGTAGTCGGTATGCAGCACCGCGCCATCCTGCACATTGCTGTTTTCGCCGATGGTGATGAGGTCACAGTCGCCACGGACGACGGCGTTGAACCAAACACTGGCATTCTCTTCCAGCACCACGGAGCCGACCACGGTGGCATTGTCAGCGACCCAATGCGCGCCCTTGGCTTCGACGCGGCGATCGCCTAATTGATACTTCATATATGCATCCTCAGAATTATTTGTTGGGCACTATTTCTGCGGCACTAGGATGCCGGGCAAAATAGGTGGCCACGGGTAGTCGATGGCATGGTCGAAGCCCTGACGCATGAATTCGACCAGCATGTAGGCGGTCAGCCCCCAGATGATGTAGCCGTCATAGCGGAAGCACGGCACCACCAGATCGATGCCGCGAAAGTTGATGCGATGGTCGCGTTCCGGCTTCTGCTCGAAGAAGAAACGTAGCGGCACGCGGAACAGGCTTTCGACCTCATCCGGGCTGCCGAGCAGCGCAGGCTCATCCTTGACCAGACCGACTACCGGCAACACCTTGATGCCGCTTTTGGCGCGCGCCGGTTTCAGCGCGCCGATGATTTCCACGCAGGCTCGTGGCAACGCCACCTCTTCTTCGCTCTCGCGCAGGGCGGTGTCGGTCAGCGAGGCATCGCTGGTGTCGCGCTTGCCGCCAGGAAAGGCAACCTCGCCGGCATGCGACTTCATGTGCGTCGGCCGTCGCGTCAGCAGCACCTCAGGCTCGCCGCTACCAGTGAAAATGGCAATGAGCACCGCAGCATCGGCACCGTCCATGGGGACGGGATGCGCGGCGAGGTTCTGTCTTAGCGTCGTGATCTGTGAATGCTGGGTCATGGCGCGATGATACACAGAGCGCCATGTATACTGCACGGCATCAGTCTGGAGCCTGCCCATGAATTTTTGCAGTCACTGTGGTCACGCCGTTGAGCAACGCATTCCGGATGGCGACAGCCGCGAGCGCGCGGTCTGCCCAAGTTGCCACACCGTGCACTATCAAAACCCGAAGATCATTGCCGGCTGCCTGCCGATCTGGGGTGATCAGGTGCTGCTCTGCCGCCGCGCCATCGAGCCGCGTTACGGCTACTGGACGCTGCCCGCCGGCTTCATGGAGAACGGCGAAACCGTGGCCGAAGGTGGCGCCCGCGAGACGTTTGAGGAAGCCGAGGCCAATGTCACCGACCTGCAGCTCTACACCATCTTCAATATTCCCTACATCAGTCAGGTCTACATGCTGCATCGCGGCCTGCTTGTTGGCGGCCAGTATGGTGTGGGCAGCGAGTCGCTGGAATGCCGTCTGTTCAATGAAGGCGAAATTCCCTGGGATGAACTGGCTTTTCCGTCGGTGAAAAAGACGCTGCAGCATTATTTCCGTGATCGCCTCACGGGTGATTTCCCGATTCATATCGAGGATTTACGCCCACGCCCTTGACCCACCGGTCAAAATGACTGGAATTTCAGTCACGCCGGTCAACCCTAGCTCGACATTTCTGTGCATGATGCCTAACGATCTCGGGCTTTCCAGTCCGTCTGTAATGTTAGGAGTCATCATGAATGCAGGAAAATTGCAGGGCTTAGGTATTGCCGCCCTGAGTCGTTTTGCTCAGTCGGACTTGGCTGATCGACTCAAACTTCGCAAACCCGTTGAGAAAATTCTCTACCGCGGCAGCAAAGCCGGCTTTCAATTAGCCGGGGCTGCAGCTCGTGTGTTTGCACCCGCCAAATCAACTGCGGGCAAACAACGCCTGCCCGGTACCGTAGCCAGTGGTTTGTTTGACCTCAGCCTGAGCGATGAACAGCTCATGATGCGAGAAACCTTGCAGCGCTTTGCCAGCGAGGTGCTTCGCCCCGCCGCCCACGATGCCGACCATCATGTGGCATTCCCCGCCGAGCTGCGGGCACAAGCGATGGAGTTGGGCCTTGCCTATTACGCCGTGCCAGAAGCCCTCGGCGGTATCGCCAGCGAATCGGCCATCGTGACGCAAATGTTGGCGGCAGAAGACCTAGGCCACGGTGACTTTAGCTTAGCCACGGCATTGCTCGCGCCTATTGGTGTCGCCAATGCACTGACACGCTGGGGCACCGCCACCCAACAGGCCCAATACCTGCCAGCATTTGCCGGCGAACAACCGCCAGTGGCTGCCATTGCCGTGAATGAAGCGGTTGTTCTTTTCAATCCGCAGCAGCTCGCCACAAAAGCGCAACGCACAGCCAAGGGTTATGTTCTGAATGGCGAAAAATCTTTGGTGATTGCGGGTGCATCAGCTGAGTTACTACTGATCGCAGCCGAACTCAATGGCCAGCCTCAGGTCTTTATAGTGACCGGTGGCACGCCAGGACTGAGCGTCCATGCAGATGAAGCGATGGGCCTGAAGGCAGCCGAAACCGTCAAACTCAGACTAGACAACGTACAAATCGACGAGTCGGCTCTGCTCGGTGATGGTGATTTCAATTACCAAGAGTTTTTGGATCTGGGCTACCTTGCTTGGTGCGCCATTGCCACCGGCACGGCACAGGCTGTGCTCGATTACGTAGTGCCCTATGTCAACGAACGTGAAGCGTTTGGTGAGCCCATCTCGCATCGCCAAGGTGTCGCCTTCATCGTGGCCGACATGGCCATTGAAGTGGATGCCATGCGCATCATGACGTGGCGCGCTGCTGCCCTTGCCGAAGCCGGCAAACCCTTCCATCGCGAAGTCTATTTGGCACGTTTACTCTGTGCTGAAAAGGCCATGCAAATTGGCACCAATGGTGTGCAATTACTCGGCGGCCATGGCTTTACCAAAGAACATCCTGTGGAACGCTGGTACCGCGACCTGCGCGCTGTCGCTATTCAGCATGGCGGCTTGCACCTGTAACCAGACCCGGTCACGCATTGGAGTAAATACTATGAATCTCGAAAATCCAAAAAAATTCGCCATGCTCGTGGAGCAGGCCAAACAAGTTGCCGACAATTTTTATCGTCCAATCTCGCGCAAATATGACAAGGCGGAGCATGCCTATCCAAAAGAGTTGGACATCCTTGCTTCCTTGCTAGACGGCATGAACGAAGGCTCGTCGGAAGCAACCGGCGCCACCAGTGCCAGTAAACGCCCAAGCAGCGATGGCGATACCGGTGTGCGTAACAGTGGCAATTTGTCAGCCGCACTGGGCGCCATGGAGCTCTGTCGCGGCGATGTCGGCTTGCTGTTGTCGATTCCACGCCAAGGCCTAGGTAACGCAGCCATTGGCGCGGTAGCTAACGACGAGCAATTGGCGCGTTTTAAAGGCAAATGGGCTGCCATGGCCATTACCGAACCGAGCTGTGGCTCTGACTCTGCAGCCATTCGTACCACAGCGGTGAAAGATGGCGACGACTACATCCTTAACGGTGAGAAAATCTATGTCACCGCCGGTGCCCGTGCCGAATGTGTCGTGGTTTGGGCGACCTTAGACAAGTCACTGGGTAAAGCCGCCATCAAATCCTTTGTGGTCGAGCATGGCACGCCTGGCATGGAAGTAACCCGCTTGGAACACAAGCTCGGGATTAAAGCCTCGGATACTGCTGCCATCCTCTTTACCAACTGTCGCGTACCCGCCGCCAACTTGCTGGGCTCGCCTGAAATCGATTTGAAGAAAGGCTTCGCCGGTGTCATGGAAACTTTCGATAACACGCGCCCACTCGTTGCCGCGATGGCTGTCGGTGTCGCCGCGGCCTCCATCGAGCGTTTAAAAGAACTGCTTGTGGATCATATTGATGCCAACTACGGCACACTGCCCCTCAATGCCTCGCACGCAGAAGCAACGCTGTATCGCTTGGAGGCCGAGTGGGAAGCCGCTCGCTTATTAACCTTGAAAGCCGCTTGGATGGCCGACAACAAGCGCCCGAATTCCAAAGAAGCTTCCATCTGCAAAGCCAAAGCTGGCCGTGTTGCCAACGAAGTCACACTCAAGTGCGTGGAGTTAGCGGCATCTCTTGGTTACGGCGAAGATGAACTGCTGGAAAAGTGGTCGCGCGACTCAAAGATTCTCGACATCTTTGAAGGCACGCAACAAATTCAGCAGCTGATTATTGCTCGTCGCGTGTTGGGCAAAAGCTCAGCTGAACTGAAGTAGAGTCCATGACCTCGGCTGCATTCGACATCCCCGCCAAATACCGCGAACGCCTGCGCGCCGGCCAGTGGTTTCAGGGCCTCACACCGGCGCTGCAGGACCTGCTGCTGGCGCACATGACGATACGCCAACTCGCGGCCGGCCAGCGCCTGTTCGCACGCGGCGATGCTGCCGATGGGCTTTACTGTGTGGCCGACGGTGCCATCAAGCTCACCGGCAGCGCGCGTGATGGCAAGGAGGCGATTCTGGCCATCATCGAATCGCCAAGCTGGTTTGGCGAGATCGCTGCCTTCGATGAGCTGACCCGCACGCACGATGCCTGGGCCGAGGAACCGACCACGCTGCTGCATATCCCGGCCGCCACGTTGCAGCAATTACTGAGCGAGCACCCCCTGCTCTGGCACGCGCTTGGCGTGCTGCTCAGCCACAAGATCCGTCTCGCCTTTCTGGCGCTGGAAGAGCTGTCGCTGCAGCCACCTGCGAGCCGTCTGGCGCGACGTTTGCTCATGATGGCGCGCGGCTATGGCGAGCTGGAAGGCATCAGCAAACGTGAGATCCGTGTGCCGCAGGAGCAGCTCGGGCAAATGCTGGCCTTGTCGCGACAGACCGTGAATCAGCTGCTGCGCCAGCTTGAGCACAGCGGTGTGGTACGCCTGGGGCGCGGCGGCATCGAGATTATTGACCTGCCGCAGCTGGAGACGCTGGCCGACCTTTGACAAGAAGCCTGGTAGCAGCCTGATTGCGACTTGTGTCGGCCAGCCGACGCTCGCAACAGCATCGATCCGCAATACTGCTGTCACACCCGAGCTTTGGAGACAGCCATGAAAACCCTCGTGCAGCATCTGGCGCAATACGCCAGCTACCACCGCAATATGCGCAATGTCATCACCCACATTGTCGGCATTCCCATCATCGTGATCTCAGTCGCCGCCCTGCTCGCCAAACTCACGCTAGACGTGAACGGCGTCACGCTCTCGGCCGCCATGCTCATGGCCGCTGCCAGCATCCTATTCTATTTGCGTCTGGATATCGGGCTCGGTCTGCTCATGGCCGTGCTCATGATCGGCAGCGTGATCATCGGCACCGAAGTCGCGGCACTGCCGACCGCACAATGGTTCATGATCAGCGTCGGCAGTTTCGTGGTGGGCTGGATTATCCAGTTCATCGGACACTACTTCGAGGGCCGCAAGCCGGCCTTTGTCGATGACATCAGTGGTCTGGCCATCGGCCCGTTGTTCGTCACCGTGGAAGTGTTATTCATGCTCGGCCTGCGTCGCGATCTGCGCGAGGCTATGCAGCAACGCGTCAACGCTTAAGCCGGCAATCCTGAAGCCGTCGCTCCTTAAGCAGTGGCGGCGCGCTCTTCCCGCTTGCGCTTGCGATACTCGATCGGCGTCTCGTTGGTCCAGCGTTTGAAGGCACGGTAGAAGGTGCTCGGCTCGGCAAAGCCGGTGAGATAGACAATCTGTTCGATGCTCTCGTCCGTGCGCGCCAACAGGCGCCGGGCGAGACGCGAGCGATAGTCGGCGAGCACATGATTGAAGCTGGTGCCGGCCTCTTCCAGCTCGGTACGCAGCCGTCGCGCCGGCATGCCGATGCGCTGCGCCACCGCCTCCAGTGTCGTAGTACCCGACTCCAGCATTTCACCAATGGCACGCTTCACCGCGCCGACCATATCTAGCCGCGCCAGCTCGGCGAGTTTTTCATTGGCCATTTTCTCATGCAGCCGCAACAGGCTGGGCTCGGCATGCCAGACCTGATGCTGCAACACCGCCGGATTAAAATAGATGCGATTCTCCCCGCAGCCCAGCGTCACCGGACAGCCATAAACACGCAGATACTCATTTGCCGCAGCGCCTTCGACATGCTTGAAGTGCACCGCAATAGGCTTGAAATGGCCATCGGTGAGCGAACCGAAAAAGCGGATCACACCCATCACCAGGGCTTCGGCGAAGTGGCGCATTTCGGTGGCATCGGCAATATCGGCGAGATAGCAGTGCTCGCCATCCAGCACCAAGCGCGAGGTGATGGCATCGCTGAGCAGGCGCTGATAGGCCAATGCTCGGTGCAGCCCCTCGCCAAAAGTGGGGCTAGACGAGATCAGATACTCCAGAACCTGGCCGCGATACACCGGCAGGTTTTCGCCCAGATGCAGACCGATGTGCGGATCACCGGAGATGTCCTCCAGCGCCTTCCAGAATCTCGCCTGGCCGGCAAATGGCGTGCGTTCCGGTGACTCCACATCCAGCCAGGCAGGCGACACCCGCGCCTGGAGCAGAATGGCATCCACAGGCAAACCGGCCTTGAGCATGGCCTGATAAGCGAGTCGGAGGAGGATGGGCGCGTCGGTGCGCTCGGCCATACGAGAGATGTCCTTGAGCTGCCTGAAAGGGGTGACTGACAGTTGGCCCTTTTTACCGTGAAAGCCGTCATTCCGGCAACCTGAAAGCGCCCATTCACGGACAATCACGCGACAATCGCGACCGTTAGTCCGTATTCAGCAGGGCCGTCACATCAAATGCCGGTGTTTCGTAGGGATGCGCCGTTTTCAGCGCGCTCACGACCGCCGCCAGCGCGGCCCGAGGCAGCACGGTTTCGACGCGATATTCGGCAACTTGTTCGAGCGCGCCGATAGTCCCGATGAAGGGCTGCGCGCCGGGCAAGGCGCGAAACTGGCCCTCGCCCAGCACCTGCCAAGAACAGCGGTCATAGTCACCGACCCGCCCGGCCCCGGCGGCAAAGATCGCGTCCTTGACCGCTTCAAGGTGGCTGGCCGGCACATAGACCGTGAGCTTGAGCAGGTCGCTCACCGAGTCGTCAGCCGACAAACTGACGGGCGTTGCGGAACATGCGTGCCCACGGGCCGTCTTCCAGCCACTCATCGGGTCGCCAGCTGTGCTGGATGGCGCGGAACACGCGCTCCGGGTGCGGCATCATGAGGGTGGCGCGGCCATCGGCCGAGGTCACCCCGGCGATGCCGAACGGCGAGCCATTGGGGTTGAGCGGATACTGCTGCGTGCGCTGGCCCTGGCCATCGACCCAGCCGAGCGCGACCAGGCCGCTGCCAGCCAGGGCCTGCAAATTCTCGGCGCTGTCATGCGCGCGGCCTTCACCATGAGCGACGGCAATTGGCATGTGCGAACCGGCCATGCCGGCGAGGAAGATCGACGGCGATGCCGGCACTTCCACCAGCGCCGTGCGCGCCTCGAAGACTTCGCTGCGATTGCGGACAAAGCGCGGCCACAGATCAGCACCCGGAACCAGCTCCTTCAGCTGCGACAGCATCTGGCAACCGTTGCAAATGCCCAGCGAGAAGCTGTCTGGGCGAGCAAAGAAAGTGGCGAACTGATCACGTACGCGCTCGTTGAAGAGCACGGTCTTGGCCCAGCCGCCACCGGCACCGAGCACATCGCCGTAGGAGAAGCCGCCGCAGGCGACGAGGCCTTTGAAGCTGGCAAGATCGACGCGACCGGCAATGAGGTCGCTCATGTGCACATCAATGGCGGTAAAGCCGGCGAGATCAAACGCGGCGGCCATTTCGACATGACCGTTGACGCCCTGTTCGCGCAGGATGGCCACGCGCGGACGCACGCCGCTGGCAATGAACGGTGCAGCGATGTTGTCGTTGAGGTCATAGCTGAGCTTGACGCTCAAACCAGCCTGTTCCGGAGCAGCGGGGTTTGCCAGCGCCGCAAATTCTTCCTGCGCGCAATCAGCGTTGTCGCGCAGCGCCTGAATGCGATAGCTGGTCTCGGCCCAGAGCTGCTGAGCCTCGGCGCGAGCCAGCGTGAGCAGCTCGGCACCGGCCTTGACGAAGTGCAGCGTGTCATCGCCCGTGAGCGTGCCGATGGCGTGGACATGATCAGCCAGCGTGGTGCCATTAAAGGCCTGCTGCACTGCCGCGACATCCACATTGCGCACCTGCACGACCGCGCCCAGCTCTTCGCTGAACAGCGCGGCCAGCGTGTCATCACCTAAACCGGTGAGATCCGCTTGGATGCCGCTGCGACCGGCGAAAGCCATCTCCGCCAGCGTCGCGAACAGACCGCCGTCGCCACGGTCGTGATAGGCCAGCAATTTATCGGCCGCATTGAGCCGCTGAATGCCGTCGAAGAAATCCTGCAACAGCGCCGGGTTGTCGACATCCGCCGGCACCGAGCCGGTCTGGCCATAAACCTGAGCCAGTGCCGAAGCACCGAGACGGTTCTGGCCGCGACCGAGGTCGATCAGCAGCAGCGTGGTCGCACCCTTGTCGGTGCGCAGCTGCGGCGTCAGCGTGTGGCGGACATTGCTTACCGGCGCAAAACCGGTGACCACCAGCGACATCGGCGAGGTCACGGCCTTCTTCTCAGCGCCATCCTCCCAGACCGTGCGCATGGACATGGAGTCCTTGCCAACCGGAATGGTCAGGTTCAGCGCCGGGCACAGCTCCATGCCAACCGCGTGCACGGCATCAAACAGGTCTTCATCTTGCTTGCCGGCACCGGCTGCCGCCATCCAGTTCGCCGACAGCTTAATGTCAGAGAGCTTGGCGATACGCGCCGCCGCAATGTTGGTGATGGTCTCGCCGACCGCAAGGCGGGCCGAAGCCGCCGCATTGAGGATGGCCACCGGCGTACGCTCGCCCATCGCCATCGCCTCACCGGTCTCGGTCTTGAAACCGGTCGCGGTCACGGCGACATCGGCCACCGGCACCTGCCAGGGGCCGACCATCTGCTCGCGGGCCACGAGGCCGGTCACCGAACGGTCGCCGATGGTGATGAGGAACTGTTTGGACGCCACTGCCGGCAAGCGCAGCACGCGCTCGGCAGCATCGGCCAGAGTGATGCCCTCGGCATTGAAGGCCGGCTGCACCAAGGCCTTGCGCTCGAAACTGCGCTGCATCTTCGGCGTCTTGCCGAGCAGCACCTGCATGGGCATATCGACCGGGTTGTTGCCGAACTGCGGATCAGCCACGGTCAAGTGGCGCACCTGCGTAGCCTCGCCGAGCACGGCAAACAGCGCCCGCTCACGCTCGCAGATAGACTGGAACAGCGCCAGGCTATCCGGCTCGATGGCCAGCACATAGCGCTCCTGCGCCTCGTTGCACCAGATTTCCACTGGCGCCATACCCGACTCTAGGCTGGGGATGGCACGCAGATTCAGCGTCGCGCCCAGCTCATGATCGTTGACCAGCTCCGGCATCGCGTTCGACAGACCGCCCGCGCCGACATCGTGAATCGCCACGATGGGGTTGTTCGCGCCCATGCTCCAGCAGGTGTCGATGACTTCCTGCGCTCGACGCTCCATCTCCGGGTTGTCGCGCTGCACCGACGCAAAATCGAGATTCTCGGCACTGGCACCACTGGCCATCGACGATGCCGCACTGCCGCCAAGTCCGATCAGCAGCGCCGGGCCACCGAGCACAATCAGCAGATGGCCGGGCTGGATCGCGTTCTTCTGCACATGATCTTCACGGATGTTGCCGTAGCCGCCAGCGATCATGATGGGCTTGTGATAGCCCGCCACTTCCGCACCCGCGATGCCGTTCACCGTCATCTCGAAGCTGCGGAAATAACCGCACAGCGCCGGACGGCCGAATTCGTTGTTGAACGCTGCGCCGCCGAGCGGGCCATCAATCATGATGTCCAGCGCGGTAACGATGCGGCCGGGCTTGCCGTAGGGCTTTTCCCAGGGCTGCTCGAAACCGGGGATGTTCAGGTTGGACACGGTGAAGCCGGTGAGACCCGCCTTCGGCTTGCCGCCACGGCCGGTAGCGCCTTCATCGCGAATCTCGCCGCCGGAACCAGTAGATGCACCGGGGAACGGCGAAATCGCCGTCGGGTGGTTGTGGGTTTCCACCTTCATCAGGATATGCACCGGCTCTTGGCTGAAGCCGTAGGTGGTGTCGCCGCCGACGCGGTAGAAGCGCTCGGCATCGTGACCGACAATCACGGCCGCGTTGTCCTTGTAGGCGGACAGGATATCGGTGCTGTAATTCTCGTAGGTGTTCTTGATCATGCCAAACAGCGATTTCGGCGCAGGCTTGCCGTCGATGGTCCACGAGGCATTGAAGATCTTGTGACGGCAATGCTCGGAGTTGGCCTGCGCAAACATCATCAGCTCGATGTCGTTGGGGTTGCGACCGAGCTGGGTGAAGTTGTCGACCAGATAATCGATTTCGTCCGGGCTGAGCGCGAAGCCCTGCTCACGGTTGGCGCTCACCAGCGCTTCGCGACCACCGCCGAGAATATCGACCGATGCCAGCGCGCGCGGCGCTTCGTGCGTGAACAGCACGCTCGCGGCTTCGGCCGAGTCGAGCACCACTTCCGTCATACGATCATGCAGCTGCGCGGTCAAGGCCTGCCATTCGGCGGCACCCAGCGCTTCGGCACCGGCCAGCCAGTAGGCCGTGGCGCGCTCGATGCGGCGCACATCGCTCAGCCCGGTATTGCGGGCAATATCAGTAGCCTTCGATGACCACGGCGAGATCGTGCCCGGTCGCGGCACCACCACGGCGAGACGACCGCTATCAATACCATCAGCAGAGAGAGCATCGCCATAGGTCAGCAATGCCCGCAGCTGTGCAGGGGCCTCACTCAAGTCGGTTTCCACCAGATGCAGCCAACGCGCGCTGAGCGCCATCAAGGCTGGGAATTCGGCTTGCAGATCTTGCAACAAGCGGGTTTGGCGAAAAGCAGACAGCGCGGGGGCGCCAGACAAAATCAGCATGGATGGTCTCGCGGAGCATCGGGAGGAATAAAAGTTGGCAGTATTGTAGCGAAAACAGGGGCTCTCGGGCGCGGGACTTTATGCTCTTGAACCGCGAAACCACACGCCAAGCAGCAGCAAAAATTGTCAGACAATCCGATTCCTCTCGTCTAGTGAACCTAGACACTCCCAAGGCAACTGACTAAAGTTCGACTTAACGGCACCGTCATGGGTGCGCCAGAGCAAAGTCAGTGATGACTAGCGCCAGAAGCAAAAAACGCCTGAAGCCGCATCGCAAACTGATGCAACAGCTGCAACGCCTGAACTCACGCCATCTGCGCGTGACACTCGGGCTTTCGCTCGCCGCCGGCACCATGGCTCTGCAACCGACGCTCAATGGCCTGCAACAAGTACGCAACTCGGGTGAACTTCACCTCGTTGGCGTCAGCAGCCCCACCACTTTTTACCAACGCGACGGCCACACACACGGCCTGCAATTCGAACTGGCGCAGCAGTTTGCTAACGAGCTTGGCGTTAAACTGGTTGTCGATCCGGTGGACGACTCACAGCAAGTATTGAAGACCGTGCGTCGCAATCAGGCCCAGCTCGCACTCACCGAGCTCGCCGCTCACGATCAACGCCTCAGCCGTCTGCGTGTCAGCGCCCCGCTGGTGGAATTGCAGCAGCAGCTGATCCAACGCAACGACCGCATGCAGCCCACGGAAGTCGATGACCTGCGCCAAAGCACTATCGCCGTGATTGCCGGCAGCCGTGAAGCCAAGCACCTGCGCACCGCCCTCGCCGAGGTTGATGGCGTGCGTCTCGTCGAATTCAAGGAAGGCGACTCGCTTGACCTACTGACGCTGCTGGACCAGGGCAAGATCGATTATGTCGGCATGACCGACCAGGAGTTTGACGCCTATCGTCCGCTGTTCCCGAACCTGCGCGACGGCCTGTCGTTTGAGCGTAATGATGCCGTCGCCTGGGTCTTCCTGAAGTCGGCTGACGAAAGCCTGTATCAGGCCGCGCAGAACTTCCTGGCACGCAAACAGGCTGATGGCACGCTGGAACGCCTCGCCGCCTTTTATGGCTCAGGCGATGCCTTCAATCGCTACGGCGCACAGAGCTTCCAGAAAGACATTGCCCACCGTTTGCCGCGCTATCAGCAAGACTTTGAAAAGCAAAGCAGCCAGCAAGGTCTGGACTGGCGCCTGCTCGCGGCCATTTCCTACCAAGAGTCACATTGGGATGCCAATGCGGTATCACCCACGGGCGTACAAGGCCTGATGATGCTGACTCAAGGCACTGCCAAGCTGATGGGCGTGAAGAATCGCACCCACCCGCGTGACAGCATTCAGGGTGGCACCGCCTACTTCAAACAGATTCTCGACAAGCTACCCGCCAGCGTGCAGGAGCCTGACCGTACTTGGATGGCCCTAGCTGCCTACAACATGGGCCCCGGCCACATGATTGATGCGCGCAAGCTCACGCGCCGCCTCAAGGGCGATGCCAACAGCTGGCTGGATGTGTCACGAAATTTGCGTCAGCTGGCCTTGAACAACCGTGCCAGCGGCAAGCCTGCGCCCGATGTTCCGCAAGCCCTGCACTATGTGCAACAAGTGCGTCGCTACTACGATGCCATTGCACTCAATCATGGTGCTGACCGCGATCAGCAGCGCGTGGCCCAGCTCGATTACGACATCACGCTACCGGGTCGACTGACTCAGTAAGCCCTACTCCCCGAGGTAAGCTGCACGCACACGCGGGTCTGCAGCGAGCTCGGCGGCGGGCCCAGACAAGGTAATCTCGCCCGACTCCATGACATAGGCGCGATTGGCAATTTCTAGTGCCTGCCGAGCGTTCTGCTCAACCAGCAGCACCGCAGTGCCTTCCGCCACGATCTGGCGAATAATCGCGAAAATCTGCTCGATCAGAATCGGCGCCAATCCCATCGATGGCTCATCCAGCAACAACAGCCGTGGCCGACTCATCAGCGCACGGGCAATAGCCACCATCTGCTGTTCGCCACCAGACAGCGTGCCAGCAAGCTGAGCACGGCGTTCCTGCAAGCGCGGAAACATCGCCAACATCCGCGCCAAATCGGTCTGAATACCAACACGATCATTGCGACTGTAGGCACCCATTTGCAGGTTTTCCAGCACCGTCAGACGCGGGAAAATACCGCGCCCTTCCGGCACCAGTGCCAAGCCACGACCTACATGAGCATGAGCCGGCAGCTGCAGCAAATCCTCACCGGCATAGCGCAACGAGCCACTAACGGGCTTAAGCAAGCCGCCCAACGCACCCAGCGTGGAGCTCTTACCAGCACCATTGGCACCGATCAGCGACACCAGCTCGCCCTCGCCCACCGTCAGGCTGATGCCGCGCACGGCCTGGATACCGCCATAATGAATAGCCAGATTGCTGACTTCAAGCAGACTCATCAGCCAGCACTCCCAAGATAGGCCGCAACCACACGCGGATCATTGCGCACCTGTTCAGGTCGCCCCTCGGCGATGAGCCGGCCGAAGTCGAGCACCGCCACACGATCACACAGGCCCATGATCAGCTTCACATCATGCTCGATCAGCAAGACCGTGATGCCATCAGCACGAATGCGCTCCAGCAGCAGCTTGAGCTGCGCCGTCTCGGTCGGATTCATGCCTGCCGCCGGCTCGTCAAGTGCGAGCAGGCGCGGCTCCGTGGCCAGTGCTCGGGCAATCTCCAAGCGCCGCTGATCACCATAAGACAGCTCGTGCGCGAGGCTATTGGCAACGCGGCGTGGCAGCCCAACATAGTCGAGCAAAGCTAACGCGCGCTGCCGAATTTCGATCTCTTCAGCCTGCGCCGCACGCGTATTGAGCATCGCCGACCAGATGCCGGTACGCGTGCGAGCATGACGACCAACCATGATGTTTTCCAGCGCGGTCATGAAGTCGAATAGGCGAATATTTTGAAAGGTACGGGCAATGCCGCGCTGCACGATGTCGCTGGCCTTGAGATGCAGACTCATGGCTTCGCCAGCAAGCTGGCGCTCGCCGGCATCAGCCTGATATAGCCCGGTGATGACATTGAACAGCGTCGTCTTGCCTGCGCCATTAGGACCGATCAGACCGTAAATAGAGCCTTCAGGAATGCTCAGGCTGACACCATCCAGCGCCTTGACCCCGCCAAAACGCTTGCTGATGTTGCGCAAGACCAGCAGCTCGGCAACCTCAGTCATGATGCAATTCCTGCTCACGACGACGCGATGGCCAGAGCCCGGCTGGGCGAAACAGCATGATCAAGATCATGGCCATGCCGAACAGCAGCATGCGCAAATTCTCGGGATCGACCACCATGCGCCCGAACAACTCGCGCTGCAGCGGATTGATGACCGCACGCAGCAACTCCGGCGTCAGCGTCAGCAACACCGCCCCCAGAATCACGCCAGCAATATTGCCCATGCCGCCGAGCACAACCATGCAGAGGATCATCACCGACTCCATCAGCGTGAAGCTTTCCGGGCTGACAAAGCCCTGGAAGGAGGCAAACAGGCCGCCGCCGATGCCACCAAAGCTGGCCCCCATAGCAAACGCCAGCAGCTTCATGTTGCGGGTATTAATGCCCATGGCGCTGGCCGCGATTTCATCCTCACGAATCGCCACCCAGGCACGACCGATGCGGGAGTTCTCGAGGCGACGACAGATCACCACGACCACAAACACCAGCGCCAGCAGCAAATAGAAGTAAAGCTGCGCCGAACCCAGCGAGATGCCGCCAAGCTGCAGCGAACCACCGAACGAAAAGCTGCCAACACTGACCGGGTCGATGCCGCTGATGCCTTGCGGACCGTTGGTAATGTTGATCGGGCGATCTAGGTTGTTCATGAACAAGCGCACAATCTCGCCAAAACCGAGCGTGACAATGGCTAGATAGTCGCCGCGCAGACGCAGCGTCGGCGCACCCAGCAAGGCTCCGGCCAAGCCAGCCGCCAAGGCCCCCAGCGGCAGAATTAGCCAGGGCGACCAGTGCAGATCGAAATGCGGCGAAGCCAGCAAGGCGAACAAGTAAGCCCCCACGGCATAGAACGCGATATAGCCGAGGTCGAGCAGACCGGCATAGCCGACAACGATATTGAGCCCCAGTGCCAGCACGGCATAGAGCAGACAGAAATCGAGAATGCGCACCCAGTACGGCCCAAGCGTGGCCCCGACCCAGAACGGCGCTGTCAGCAAGAGCGTGAACAGGATGATTTTACCGGCACGAGTTTCTGCCAGCCGCAGCAGCGACGCCATCATGGCCGATCCGCCAAGCGCTCGCCGAGCAAGCCGGAGGGGCGGAAGACCAGCACCAGAATCAGCACCAGAAAGGCAAAGACATCCTGATACTGGCTACCCAGGAAACCGCCAGTGACATCACCGATGTAGCCCGCACCGAGACTCTCGATCAAACCCAGCAACAAGCCACCAACGACCGCGCCGGCGAGGTTGCCGATGCCGCCCAGCACCGCCGCCGAGAACGCCTTGAGACCGAGCATGAAGCCCATGTAGGCATGCGCCTGACCATAGTTGGCCGTGACCATGACGCCGGCAACCGCCGCCAGCACGGAGCCGATGACAAAGGTGCTGGCGATGACGCGATCCACCGATACGCCCATGAGACGAGCCACCGACGGTGCCTGCGCCGTGGCACGCATGGCGCGACCGAGACGGGTGTGATGCACCAGCAGCAGTAAGCCGACCATAAGCACGCCGGAAAGCCCGACGATCACGCCCTGAACCGGCAGAAAGGTCGCCGCGCCAAGATGAATCGGCTCATGCGGCAGGATGTCCGGGAACGGAATGTACTGACGACCCCAGATCATCATAGCGACATTCTGCAGCACGATGGACACGCCAATAGCGGTGATCAGCGGCGCCAGACGCGGCGCATTGCGCAACGGCCGGTAAGCCAGACGCTCAATGCCGGCACCGAGCAAAGCGCAGACTGGCACCGCCATCAGCAAACTGCCGGCAATCAGCACAAAAGGAGAGATATCCATGTTCAGGCCGAGCAGCCAGCCCAGGCAGGAAATGGTGACCATGGCACCGATCATCACCACCTCGCCATGGGCGAAGTTGATCAGACCGAGAATGCCGTAGACCAGTGTGTACCCCAGCGCAATCAGGGCGTAGATGCTGCCCAGAATCAATCCGTTGACCAGCTGTTGCGAAAGAATATCCATAGCCTCAGTTCGACTCGACGATCTTCAAGACTTGCCACTCGCCCTTCATGGCTTTGTAGACCGTGACCGAGCCCTGCTTCAGATCGCCCTTGTCATCGAACTGAATGCGCGAGGTAATGCCCTCGTAGTCGGTCTTTTTCAACTCAGCAATGACCTTGGTCGGCTCGGTGCTGCCGGCACGCTGCATGGCCCGCGCCAGCACCTGCATGGCGTCATAGCAATACGGCGCGTAGAGCTGGATTTTGCCGTACTGACTCTCGAAACGCTGCTTGAAGTCCGGACCTTTGGCCAGACTTTCCAACGGACGCCCCGGCAGCGACGCCACCACGCCATCGGCAGCCGGACCCGCGAGCTTCATGAATTCGGCGGTATGGATACCATCGCCGCCGAGCAGCTGAGTCTTCAAACCAAGCGAACGCATCTGCCGTGCCATGGGCGCGCCTTGGCCATCCATGCCGCCGAAAAACAGTAGGTCCGGCTGCTTGCCCTTGATTTTGGTGAGGATGGCGGTGAAGTCAGACGACTTGTCGCTGGTGTATTCACGCATGATGATCTTGCCACCGGCTGCCACTGCCGCCTTCTCGAACTCGTCAGCAATACCCTGACCGTAGGCAGTGCGGTCATCGATGATGGCAATCTGCTGCGCCTTCAGATCCATGACGGCAAAGTGGCCGAGCACCTTGCCCTGCTGAACATCATTGGCCATGACACGGAACGCGTTGCCGAAACCCTGCTGGGTGTATTTCGGTGTGGTAGCTGATGGCGAGATTTCGACCAGTCCGGCTGCGTTATATACACGCGACGCCGGCATGGTGGTGCCTGAATTCATATGGCCGATGACCGCATCAAGGCCGTCATCGACAAACTTCTGCGCTACGGTCGTGGCCATGCGCGGATCAGCTTGGTCGTCCTGCGAGTCCAGCTCGAAATGCACCGGCTTGCCGCCAATGCTGAAACCTTCGCGATTGAGGTCTTCGATGGCGAGGCGCACGCCGTTCTCGTTGTCTTTGCCGATATGCGCCTGCGCGCCGGTCAGCGGTGCGGCATGGCCAATAACAATGATGCGCTTGCCATCCGCAGTGACTTTGGGCGCTGGCTCGGACTTGGTGCAACCAGTCAGGCTTGCCATGAGAGCGGCGGAAGCCAGCAGAGCCGGAATCAGTGCGAGACGAGTGCTATACATGAATTCATCCTGAACCATCGGTGATGGCAATGTGACGGAACTTGCGGCGGATTATTGCCGCTGTCAGCGGTCAATGAAAGTACATCATTACAGAGTGTTGCATGCTTGGCGGCATGACGCAGCAGCGTCGATACCAGTAAACTCTCGGTATTCTTTGCATTATCTGTGCCCATAAGCCTATTGCTGTCTTCCGGAGCCTCATGAACACCTTGTCGATGCCATCATCCCAGCTCTCTCCTACGCTGCAATTCGCCCTCGATCTGATTCGCGAACCCTCGGTCACGCCCTTCGATGCCGACTGCCAGACGCTGATGATTCGCCGCCTCGAAGCCATCGGCTTTCGCATCGAGCGCCTGCGCTTTGGTGAGGTCGACAACTTCTGGGCACGACGCGGCACGCAAGCGCCGGTACTGTGCTTTGCCGGCCATACCGATGTCGTCCCGACTGGCCCTGTCGAGCAATGGTCGGTGCCACCGTTCGAGCCGACCATCACCAACGGCATCCTCACCGGGCGCGGCGCCGCCGACATGAAAGGTTCGCTGGCCGCCATGGTCGTGGCCTGCGAGCAGTTCGTCGCCGCGCATCCTGACCACAAGGGCTCGATTGCCTTTCTGATCACCAGCGATGAAGAAGGCGTGGCCGTCGACGGCACCGTGCGCGTCGTGGAAACGCTGGAAGCGCGCAACGAGAAAATCACCTGGTGCCTGGTCGGCGAGCCCTCCAGCAGCACACTCGTCGGCGATGTCATCAAGAATGGCCGACGCGGCTCGCTCGGCGGCATCCTCACCGTGCATGGTCGCCAAGGTCATGTCGCCTACCCACATCTGGCCGACAACCCGATCCACCGTGCCCTCCCGGCATTGACCGAGCTGGCCGCAGAAACCTGGGATCACGGCAACGAATTCTTTCCGGCGACCAGCTTCCAGATCTCCAATATCAATGCCGGCACCGGTGCCAACAATGTCATCCCCGGCGATCTGCAGGTGATATTCAACTTCCGCTTCTCCACCGAACTGACCGAAGCGACTCTGCGCGAACTCACCGAGGCTGTGCTCAAGCGCCACGGCCTGACCTACACACTGAACTGGAAGCTCAGCGGCCAGCCTTTCTTGACACCACGAGGCGATCTAGTAGATGCCGCCGTAAAAGCCATCCGTAGCGTTACTGGTCGCGAAACGGAACTGTCCACCAGTGGTGGCACATCCGATGGCCGCTTCATTGCGCCAACGGGGGCGCAGGTGGTGGAGCTCGGGCCAGTGAACAAGACGATTCATCAGATCAATGAATGTGTGGCCGCCGATGACCTCGACACGCTAACCGACATTTATCAGGCGATGCTGAAAAACCTACTGGCCTGACTCGGTACTTCAAGCGCTGAGCCCCAAGGCAGATCACCACTAGATTTGCCTTGGAGGCCTCCCAACTGTTACTCCACCCCGTCATCAATGCATTTCGTCCAATACAAATATAGTACAGCTAGCGAAACAGCATCGCGTTTGCTTTGTTTAACGCGTCAGACAGACAAAGCCTGGGCGCAAGGGCTGAGACTTGCGCCATAAAATCAAGGATTGATGCCATGAGCTCATGCCAACCCGCATGCTATCGGCCTGCGGCCTTCAGTTGCTACTTGCACGATGTCGGTCGCCACCAATTACTCAATCCCGAGCAAGAAAAGACACTGTGCTTGGCCATGAGCCAAGGCGACATAAATGCTCGCCAATCGATGATCGAAGGTAATTTACGCTTGGTCATTCGTATCGCCAAACGCTATCAACGCAACAGTTTGTGTCTCGATGATCTAGTTTCCGAAGGCAATATTGGCCTCATGCGCGCCACCGCCAAATTCAACCCTAGCCTCGGCTATCGCTTTTCAACCTACGCCACGCATTGGATCAATGAATCAATTCGGCGTGGCATCATGAATCAGGCACGCCTCGTCCGACTGCCTGTGCATGTTGCAAAACGGCTGAATGTCTACTTGGCGGCACAACGGCGAATGTCGCAGCACAGTTACCGAAACCCCTGTGCTGAAGAAATTGCCTTGGCCACTGGCGATAGTGTCGGTTGTGTTCGGGAGCTCATGGTCTGGCAGGACAGTCCCAGCTCTTTACAAGTGCCCAGCGAAAATGGTCAAAGCACCTGGCAAGACAGCCTCGCTGACGAGCAGACATTGAGCCCCGCCGAACATGCCGAGCAAGACGATTTGATGTCTAATTTGCAGCGATTCATTGCCCAACTCAAACCGCGAGAGCAACAGATTTTATGTGCCAGATTTGGCATGGGTGGCCGAAAAACAGAAGAAACTCTCGAAAATATTGCGCGTGAAGTTGGCGTGACGCGTGAGCGTATTCGGCAAATTCAAATCCACATCTTGCATCAACTCAAAGCATGGCTTATCGAAGCAGGGTACGACGCAACTTGCCTAGCCAGTCTGGAAAGACGCTAATTGGCCTTGCCGGAACGCTGGCTGAATGCGCTAGAATCACGCGCCGCTAGCGCATGGCTCTACGCGCATAAGCCCTCGTAGCTCAGTTGGATAGAGCGGCCCCCTCCTAAGGGGCAGGTCGGACGTTCGAATCGTCTCGGGGGCACCAATAAGTCTTTGCAAATTCAGTGAATGACGCCACCGAGCATGGGCACGAAATGCGCAGGCTCTATCGTCTCTTGCTGCAAGCCCTCAGCCGTGCGTCGCACCCGAACCAATGACTGCTGCTGACCAGCGCCTACTGGCAGGATCAGGCAACCGCCCACCGCCAGCAAGTCCGTCAATGCCGTTGGCACACCCAGCGCCGCTGCGGTGCCAATGATGCCGTCGTAGCCACCCTCGCCCGGCCAGCCACTCAGACCATCGGCATGACGCAGCCGAACATTGTGCAACCCCAGGCTGTTCAGAAGCTCGCGCGCCTTTTCCTGCAAGGGCTTGATCCGCTCAATCGAGTGCACCATGGCAACCAGCTGCGCCAGCACGGCGGTCTGATAACCAGAGCCAGTGCCGATTTCCAGCACTTTGCGACGCGGGCCATCAGCCAGCAGAATTTCGGTCATGCGTGCCACGCTGTACGGCTGCGACAGTGTCTGGCTGTGGCCAATGGGCAGTGCGGTGTCTTCATAGGCGCGATGCGCGAGGGCTTCATCCACAAACAAGTGGCGCGGTGTCTGACGCATCACATCGAGCACACGCGTGTCACGAATACCCTGGGCCAGCAGCCGGCTGATGAGCCGCTCGCGCGTGCGCGCCGAGGTCATCCCGGAGCCGTGGAGGTCAATCGAAAGGCCTGAGCTCATGTCATATTTATTCTTGGATAGCGCAAGTGTCTGACTTTAGCACGAGCGCGTTGCCGGCAACCAATGCTTCATGGCGGCATCCGCCCGATGACAGGTCATATCGCTGTCGAGCGCCGTCACGCTGATCCAGCCTTGGGCAATGGCATGAAAGTCCGTGCCCTCAGCATCGTCCAGCGCCTCGCCGGACGGCCCGATCCAGAACACATCCTGGCCACGCGGATCCTGCAGCTTGAGTACGGGCGGGCTCGGGTGGCGGTGGCCAAGTCGGGTCAGGGCAAAGCCCTTGTGTGATGATTTTTCACCTGCGGGCACATTGACATTAAGCAGGCAACGCGGCGGCAGAGCCAAACTCGACCAACGCTGCAAGAGCTCGCCGGCGCGCTCAGCCGCGGGTCGATACGCCGAGATATCGAGCTGCCGGGCATGGCTTGCCACCAGCGATACCGCCAATGCCGGTGCACCCAGAAATCGCCCTTCAAGCGCCGCCGCTACGGTGCCGGAATAGATCACGTCATCGCCGAGATTGGCGCCGGCGTTGATGCCAGAAACGATGACATCAGGCACAAAGTCGAGCAGGCCATTAAGTGCAATATGAACACAGTCGGCCGGCGTGCCATTGACCGCGATGAAGCCATTGGCGAGGCGATGCGGACGCAAAGGACGATCCAGTGTGAGCGCGCTGGAAAAAGCACTGCGTTCAATATCAGGGGCAACAACCGTGACCTCGCCCAGTGTCGCCAGTACCTCGGCCATGGCTAGCAGGCCAGGGGCAAAGACGCCGTCGTCGTTACTCAGCAGAAATCGCATCAAGCTGTCCCTCTTCCAACACGGCCAAGGCTTGCAACACGCTGGTGGCGAATGCGCCAGCGGTCAAGGTGAACTCAATCACCAAGGTATCGGGAGATGGCCAATGCCAGCTCGGCGCTTGCAACAACAAGCGCAAGGCGCGGCGCTGCGCAGGCAGGCGCAAGGCCGCGAGGTCAGCACAAACGCTTTGCCAGGGTGCCAGCACTCGGGTTTCGAGCGCCAGCACGGCATCGTCAATGACGCTGACGCCCTCGCCCGGCAATGGCCCGGTGGGATGCAGCTCGCCGCGCGCAAGCCGTGGTGCAATCTCGATATCAAGCGGGTCTGGCTTGAACAAGGCACTGCGGCCATCGAGCTGCAGCACATCACCGGGCAACACACTGGCCCAGCTGCGCTGCTCGACGCGAGCCGCTAGTACCTGATTAAACAGGGCTGAGCGCAACGCCGACAGCAACAGACTCTCGCGATTATCACGGCGACGAGCGCGGCCAGCGCGACGCTGCGCCAGCAAATTCAGCCCTTGCAGGATATTGCGCGCACCGTGACCAAAGCGCTGTGGGCCGAAGTAATTCGCCACACCCTGAGCAGCCATCAGATGCAAGCGCGCTTCGATAACTTCAGGCTCGCCACGAACATCACGCAGGGTAATGCAGAAACGATTGGCCGCATGCGCACCGCGACGCAATTTGCGTGCGGCGCGTTCGCCACGCAGCACGCGATACTGGCCGCCCTCAGCACTCAGCCAATCCTCACCGAGCGTCCACAGCGCCGTGCTGTGCACGCTGAACCATTGCCGCGTCAGCGCCTGCAGGTCTTTCATACCAGAAAAGCTGACCAACGCCGCCGACACCCCCAGCTGCGCCGCCAACTCGCGCGATAGCGCATCGGTGTTCATGCCGCGCTTCTCAACCCAAAGCCAGAGGTGCTCGCCCTCGCCGGTAGGCTCGAAGCCGAGCTGCTCTTCCACCACAAAATCTTCCGGCTGCGCCTTGAGTCTGGCGATGGCTACTGGCTCGCCCCAAGGCGAAGGGCAAGGTCCTGGCGTCAGTGGTATCTGCGCAAGTATTGGTTCGCTCATGTCAGACCGGCCAGAGCATGACGACGGCATGCGCCTCAATGCCTTCACGGCGGCCAACAAAACCCAGCTGCTCGGTGGTGGTGGCCTTGACGCTGACTTGTGTTGGTAGCACCTGCAAATCTGCCGCAATGCGTTCGCGCATCAACGGAATATGTGACGCCAGTTTCGGCCGCTCGGCCAGCACCGTGATGTCAGCATTGGCCACGCGGTAGCCGTGACTCTGCACCAGCGTCAGGACATGGCGCAGCAGTTCACGACTGTCGGCACCCTGGTAGGTGTTGTCGGTATCGGGAAAATGTTGGCCAATGTCGCCCAGCGCGAGCGCGCCGAGCAGCGCATCGGCCAAGGCATGCAGCGCCACATCGCCATCCGAATGCGCGACTAGACCTTGATCATGCGGGATCACCACGCCACCCAGCGTGACATGATCGCCAGGACCAAAACGATGAACATCAATGCCGTGACCCATGCGCGGCAATAGTGTGGTCATGCCCAGACTCCAGTGCGGATCTGCTCGGCCAGCAAGGCTTCGGCCAAGGCCAGATCATCGGGAAAAGTGATTTTGATGTTGTCACGCGCGCCTTCGATCAGGCGAGGGCTATGACCGAGACGCTCCATGGCCGAGGCTTCGTCAGTGACGATGGCAGCATCGGCCATGGCCGCTTCGAGGGCGTGCCTCAGTGCACCGAGACGGAACATCTGCGGCGTCAGGGCATGCCAGAGATTGTCTCGCGCTACCGTTGCCTCGATGCCGTCAGCACCGCCACGCTTCATGGTGTCGCGAACTGGATTGGCGAGGATGCCGCCAATCGGATCATCTGCCAGTGCGGCAAGCAAATGCCGAGTATCCGCAGGCCGCAGCAAGGGCCGAGCCACATCATGCACCAGCACCCAGTCGCTGTCAGCAGCACCGACATCACGCAAAGCCTGCAAGCCTGCCAGCACCGAATCCATGCGCTCAGCACCACCCTGAACGAAGCGCAAACGCTCGGGGCGAGCATACGGCAAGGTTTTCGCCAACGTGTCTTCCGCCGAGATGGCGACCACAATCTGACTGATCTCTAGCATGGCGCTGAGGCGGTCAAGCGTGTGTTGCTGAATGCTGCGGCCGGCCAGTGGCAGATACTGCTTGGGTACATCCGCACCAAAGCGTTTGCCTACACCCGCTGCCGGAATGACCGCGTGGCAGACCATGTCAGGGAGAAACCGCAGGCGCTGGCTCGCGCGTCAGCGGTGCCACCGTCACCGGCTTGATCACGGGTGACAGCGATTGCGCCGATTTTGCCGAAGCAGCAGGCACCGCTGAAGGTGCTGCGCCAACGCTTACCGGCGTTGCCGGTTTCGGCGTGGTGTTGGCGGTAGCAGAGCCCGAAAGCGCCTTGCCGGTAACCAGATAGAAAGTCTCGTCATCCTTGATCATGCCGAGATCGAGTCGCGCGCGTTCTTCAATCGCCGCCTGACCATTTTTCAGATCATTGACCTCGGCCTCAAGCACCGCATTGCGTTGACGCAACTTGAGATTTTCTGCCTGCTGCTCGGCTACGGCGTGCTTGATGCGATGCACATCAACAATGCCGCCCTCGCCGAACCAGAGCTTGAATTGCAGAATGAGAAAGACGACCGCCGCCAGCCACAACAGCAACCGAGCGAGGCTGGAAGTGGGCGTCATGCTCAGTTCAGGCCCTTGAACTCGGCCTTGCCGCGATACGGTGCGCTGTAGTCCAGCTCCTGCTCGATACGCAGCAGTTGGTTGTACTTGGCAACGCGGTCGGAACGGCAGAGCGAGCCGGTCTTGATCTGGCCAGCACCGGTGGCAACAGCGAGGTCGGCAATGGTAGTGTCTTCGGTTTCACCGGAGCGATGCGAAATCACTGTGGTGTAGCCGTTGGCCTTGGCCAGGTAGATGGCATCGAGCGTTTCAGTCAGCGAACCGATCTGGTTGAACTTGATCAGGATGGAGTTGCCCACGCCCTGATCGATGCCTTTCTGCAGGATCGCCGGGTTGGTCACGAACAGGTCATCACCGACTAGCTGAATGCGGTGGCCGAGCTTGTCGGTGAGGATCTTCCAGCCCGCCCAGTCGGATTCGTCGAGACCATCTTCAATCGAGATGATCGGATAGCGATCACAGAGACCGGCCAGGTAATCGACGAACTCAGCCGAGGTGAAGGCCTTGTTGCCCTCGCCTTCGAGCACGTACTTGCCGTCGTGATAGAACTCGGAGGCTGCGCAGTCCAGTGCCAGCATGACGTTCTCGCCGGCCTTGTAACCGGCCAGGCCGATGGCCTCAACGATGACCTGCAGCGCCTCTTCGTTGCTGCTCAAATTCGGCGCGAAACCGCCTTCATCACCCACGGAAGTGCTCAGGCCACGCTTCTTCAGCACACCCTTGAGCGCGTGGAAAATCTCGGCGCCACAGCGCAGGGCTTCGGCGAACGTGGTGAAGCCCACCGGCTCAACCATGAATTCCTGGATATCAACCGTGTTGTCGGCATGTTCGCCGCCGTTGATGATGTTCATCATCGGCACCGGCATGGAGAGCTGGGTGTTGCTGCGCAGCGAGGCGATGTACGCGTACAGTGGCTGGCCATTAGCCTGAGCCGCAGCTTTGGCAGCCGCCAGCGACACGGCGAGGATGGCATTGGCACCAAGCGATGACTTGGTCTCGGTGGCATCGAGCGCGATCATGGCGTGGTCGAGACCGGACTGATCGAACACACTTTTGCCGACCAGCAGTTCGCGGATCGGGCCATTAATATTGGCAACAGCCTTGAGCACGCCCTTGCCGAGGTAGCGTGACTTATCGCCGTCACGCAGCTCCAGCGCTTCGCGCGAGCCGGTGGAGGCACCGCTGGGCGCAGTGGCACGGCCTATCATGCCGTTGTCCAAAATCACATCGGCTTCAACCGTGGGATTACCGCGGGAGTCCATAATTTCGCGACCGCGAATATCTACAATGATCGCCATGCTAAATGCTCCAGTTCATGCAAAAGGAAGCCCGCACAAAGCGGGCAAAATCAAAATTAATGGGTATCGAGCACCGGCAGGCTCTTGACCAGATCATCCACCGCTTTGACCTGACTGAGGAAGCCTTCGAGCTGTGACAGGCGCAGCGCACAAGGGCCGTCGCACTTAGCCTTCTCGGGGTCCGGATGTGCTTCCAGAAACAAGCCCGCCAGCTTTTGCGTCATGCCCGCCAGCGCCAGCTCGGTCACTTGCGCACGACGGCCGCCAGCCGCGTTCGGCAGGCCGCCCGGCATCTGTAGGGCATGCGTGACATCGAAAAACACGGGGTAGTTGAACTGCTTCATGATGCCGAAGCCGAGCATGTCCACCACCAGATTGTTGTAGCCGAACGACGAACCACGCTCACAGAGAATGAGTTTGTCGTTACCGGCTTCTTCGAATTTGGACAGGATATGGCTCATCTCTTTCGGTGCCAGAAACTGGGCTTTCTTGATGTTGATAATCGCCCCGGTCTTGGCCATGGCCACCACCAGATCGGTCTGGCGCGACAGAAAGGCCGGCAGCTGGATGATGTCGCAGACTTCGGCGACCGGCTGGCACTGATACGGCTCGTGCACATCGGTGATGATGGGCACATTGAAGGTCTTCTTGATCTCCTCGAAGATTTTCAAACCTTCATCCAGACCCGGGCCGCGATAGGAGCTGACCGATGAACGATTGGCTTTGTCGAAAGACGCCTTGAACACATACGGAATGCCCAACTTCTGCGTAACCGTGACATAGGTCTCGCAGATCTGCATCGCCATGTCGCGCGACTCCAGCACATTCATGCCACCGAAGAGCACAAAGGGCTTGTTGTTGTTCATCTCAATCTGGCCGAGGCTGATCGTCTTTTGCGTTGAGGCGGCTTGCTGAGTCATCACGGCGTCCTTTCTTTTAAGTTTTTAGCTTTTAGGCTTTACGCTTATGAACTTCTTTTGAGATGCGAATCAGGCCTTGCCGGCGTGCGTCATGGCCGCACTGACAAAGCCGGAAAACAGCGGATGGCCGGTGCGCGGCGAACTGGTGAACTCGGGATGAAACTGGCACGCCACAAACCACGGATGATCCGGAATTTCCACCATTTCCACCAGCGACTTGTCGGCGCTGTAACCGGAGATGCGCAGACCAGCGGCTTCCAGTTGTGGCAAATAGGTATTGTTGACTTCATAACGATGACGATGACGCTCGTTGATGCTGTCGCCGCCGTAAGTCTTCTGCGCCAAGGTCCCTGGCACCAGATGGCAAAGCTGTGCACCCAGACGCATAGTGCCACCGAGCTCGGAACCTGCATCACGACGCTCCACATCACCGGCTTCGGTTTTCCACTCGGTGATCAAGCCGATGACCGGATGCGCACAACCCGGCTTCAGCTCGCTGGAGTTAGCGTCTGCCAGACCGGCAAGATGACGGGCATATTCAATAACAGCCACCTGCATGCCGAGGCAGATACCGAGATAGGGCACGCGGTTTTCGCGGGCAAAACGCACGGTAGCAATCTTGCCTTCCGTACCACGATCACCAAAGCCGCCCGGCACGAGAATGCCATCAACATCCGTCAGCGCGCCGGTGCCGTCCTGCTCGATGGACTCGGCATCAATGTAGCGAATCTTGACCTTGCTCTTGTTCTGGATGCCCGCGTGCAACAGGGCCTCATTGACTGACTTGTAGGCATCAGCCAGATCGACATATTTGCCGACCATGGCGATGGTGACTTCACGCTCAGGATTAAGCAGGCCGTCCACCACCACATCCCAGTCACTCAAATCCGCCTCGGGCGCACTCAGGCCCAGGCGCTCGATGACAAAATCGTCGAGGCCCTGCTCGTGAAAGCGGCGCGGAATCTGGTAAATGGTCTTGGCATCCTGCGCGATAATGACTGCGCGTTCCTCGACATTGGTGAACAGCGAGATTTTGCGTTTGGATTCGTTCGGCACCGGGTGCTCGGAGCGACAAATCAGGATGTCTGGCTGCAAGCCGATGGAGCGCAGCTCCTTCACCGAATGCTGTGTCGGCTTGGTTTTCAGCTCGCCAGCCGAGGCAATGTAGGGAATCAGCGTCAGGTGCATCAGCAGCGAACCCTGATAGCCCAGCTCGATACGCATCTGGCGCACCGCTTCCATGAACGGCTGCGACTCAATGTCACCCGCCGTGCCGCCGATTTCAACAATCGCGATGTCATGGTCACGAGCACCCTCACGGACGCGCTGCTTGATGGCATCGGTGATGTGCGGAATGACCTGCACGGTACCGCCGAGGTAATCACCACGACGCTCTTTTTGCAGTACATCAAGGTAAATACGACCCGAGGTGAAGTTGTTCTTTTTGGTCATCTTGCCGTGACGCAGGAAGCGCTCGTAGTAGCCGAGGTCGAGGTCGGTCTCGGCACCATCGCTAGTCACAAAGACTTCGCCGTGCTGATACGGGCTCATGGTGCCCGGATCTACATTGATGTAGGGGTCCATCTTGATCATGGTGACCGAGAGACCGCGAGCTTCCAGAATGGCGGCCAGCGAGGCGGCAGAAATGCCCTTGCCCAGCGAAGACACCACACCACCAGTGACAAAAATGAATTTGGTCATGAACTTTCCAGACAGCTTGCGTGATCACGGCGCACCCGCCAACAGCAGGTACAAAGACGGGACAGGATGTTATCACGAGCCGGGAAAAGGCGGGAGACAGGGCGATGGTTAGATGCAGATTCCGCGAACAACTGCGCTGAAATGCAGAAAAGGCCCCGAGGGGCCTTTTCTTTGCAACCGTTGCTGTGTGTCAGTAGAACTTAGAAGTTGTACTGGGCACGGGCAGTGATAGCAGCTGCATCAAGCTTGGTTGTCGTGGTTTCAGCCTTACCATCAACATACTCCACCATGAAGCGCGTATTTGGTGTGGCGTAGTAGTTAACGCCAATGGCGTAGTAAGACGCTTCAGGACGTGTTGCAAGATCTTTATTTTCGATCTTGTCAAAGCGAACCTTCAGTTCGATTGCGCCCTCTTCACCATCCAGTTTTGGCGACTTGAAAACACCCTTCTTGAAGTCATACGGTTTAGTATGCTCTGTCAGGAAGTAGCTAGCCTGCACATAGTAGGTGTCGACATCCTGATCTGCCGTGAATGGAGCTACGCCCAATGTGTCCTTGTATGTGGATTTAGCATACTCACTTTGCATGTAGACACCACCGAAGCGCGCAGCAAGCTCGGCTGCGTATGTTGTCTGCTCATTAAACGCACTAGCTGTAATCACATTACCGCTACGCAGACCATTTTCACGGCCAACAACACGAACATTCTTGCTAGTTGTATTGGTCTCGAAGTTATCCTGGCTTGCGCTCAGACCGATATGAACCAAGTTGCCGTTTGAACGTACTGGCACGACAAAACCACGGACGTTGTAACCCAGGCCCTGTGTCTCACGATCTGCTACCGAACGAGGGGTATAGACAGATGCGCCATAACCGTATCCTTCACCCGATCCGTCGAGGAAAATACCAGTGGTGAACTGGTTATTGTAAATACCCGTCGCCGTAGCAAACGAGCGCTCCATGAAGGTGATTTCATTGGAGCTGGTCAGCTCTTCCATACCACGATAAGGCTTTGCTTGACCGATACGCAGATTATTGTCACCCAGAACCTTGCGGCCAATCCACATTTCACGGATGCCTTCGTTGCCTTTGGTGCTTGCACTTGTTAGTACATCAACCGGTTTGCTGCCTGTCGGGCAACCACCAACGCCAGGATCCGTGCCGCTAGGTGCCGAGCAAACCTTGGTAGTGGCGGTGCTGGTCAGCTCCTCGGAAGATGTGGCGAAGTCATTCTCAAACTTGAAATTCCAGTCGTATGCCTTGCCTTCAAGCGTGATGCGAGCACGACGAAAGAAAAATTGGCTGTTGGACTTATCGTTCGTCAAACCATCTGTTTTATTGTCTTGATAAAGATTGCCATCAAAATGGATACGGCCACCGAGCTTGGCTTCGAAGTTGCCATCATCCGACTTGATCTGGAAGCCACCCTTGGTGGTTGCAGTGTCGGCCAGAGCCGGAGCGGCCAGACCAGCAGCGGCGATCGCCAGAGCTAACGATTTGATTACGAGTTTCATGGTTTTACCTCAATCATTGAGCAAGTAGTGTCGACCGACGCGGCCGTACCCGAAGCGCTCACCAGTGAGACCTGCTTTTGGGTTGAGCGGATTATTAGCATTTTAGATGACATCTTTGCGTCATAAATATGACCGATTGGTGACAGTTTCAGATGGTTTACATCTCTAGAGGTTAAATTTTCGAAATCCACACCCACCGCGCCGCTCACGCCCAAAAACCAACCGTTCATCGCGAATGTGTCTGTTTTGAAACAATTTTTGTTGAACTTTTGTAGTGCATCAGTCACATGTTATGCACTCCCACAGTGCGTGGGCCCTTGGAGAACAACAATGAAAATGACACAAACGCTCCTCGCTGCAGCAATTGCCCTAGTGCCAATGACAGCAATGGCCGGCGGTTCTATCGATGCTTTTTATATCGACAATGAAATTGACGATGGTGCCAACAAGGAAGATGGCGACGGTTTTGGTTTCCGTGGCCAAGCCGAGCTGGGTAATGGTTTCTCTGTAACGGGCCTGTATCAGAACTCCGATGTGAGTGGTAGCGGCACAACAACAGACATTACTGAAACCCGCGTCGGTGTCAGCTATTTATGTGTCATGAACAAACAATTCAGCCTGACCACCAATGTGGAAACTGTCCAAGTCGACCTAACAGACTCAGGCCTTGGTGTTGGCTTGGATGGGTACAGTGCTGGCATCCGTGCAGACTTGGCTATCGTCGACAACCTGTCAGCCTACGCCAAAGTAGCTTATACCGACTTAGGTGATGTCGCTGGTGACGATGTCAATGGTGCAGAATATGAAGTAGGCGCGCTCTTTAGCATCAACAAAAATCTCGGCGCTTTCGTCGAGTATCGTATCGTTGACCTCGATATCGATCCTAACGATGAACTTCAACTCGACACTCTGCGTGTTGGCGGTCGCTACACCTTCTAATTCATCAGAAGACCAAAAGAGCTGCCTCGGCAGCTCTTTTTTATTCGCCAAATCGCTCTCGCCACGCTCAAACTCACAACGGCATGAATGGCAATAACTGCCCACACTCGACCGTCGTATTCGCCTCGAGTATCGCCAAACCATCTGCCCAAGCCGCCGATGACAACACGCCGCTACCCTGCTGAGGGTGCGCCCGCAACTGCATCCGACCTTCTGCATCAGCGATAACGCGTACGCGCAGGTATTCGCGACGGCTTTGCGGCTTTAAACGCTCAAAACCAGCAGGAACATCTAACCGTAAAGACTCCGTAGTATCACCCTGCAAGCGACGAATAAATGGCAGTGCCAATACCTGACTTGTCACCCAAACCGATTGCGGGTTGCCCGGCAGGCCCATAAAAGGCACACCTTGAACATGACCAAAAGCCAATGGTTTACCTGGCTTGATGGCAACTTTCCACAAATCCAGCTGCCCCTCCGCTTGCACAGCGGCACGCATGTGATCCTCTTCACCCACCGAAACACCGCCCGTACTCAGCAACAAATGCACGCCTTGCTGGACTGCCGCGCACAGGGCTTTTTGTGTCTCCAGCAAATTGTCGCTAATTGGCCCTAGCGATATCACGGTGCAGCTCTGCTGCTGCAACAGTGCGGTGAGCAAAGTTTCATTGCTATTAAATAGCTGGCCCGCTGCCAATGTGCCGCCGGGCGCTACCAGCTCATCGCCCGTGCAGAGCAAGGCCACGCGCAGAGGCTCGAAAACACTCACGCGGGGCATCCCCAAGGAAGCTAAAAGACCGAGGCGCGCAGGGCCAAGGCGAGTACCTGCCGTCAGTACGGTGCTGTCTTGGGCAATATCTTCGCCGGCGGCGCGGACATTGGCTCCGGATGTGGGCTGTTCCAGAAAATAAACCACGCCATTTTCTTCGCGACAGTTCTCCTGCATTTCCACCGTATCCGCGCCTTCGGGTAGCACGCCGCCCGTAAAGATGCGTGCTGCCGTGCCTGGCTGCAGTGGCTGCGGTGCATGGCCGGCGGGGATGCGCTGGCTGATCGGCAGCGTTTGCGCGTGTTGCAGGTCGCCGTAAGCAAAGGCATAGCCGTCCATGGCACTGTTGCGCTCGGGCGGCACATTGATCGGGGCGATGACATCGTTGGCGAGAATACGACCAAGCGCGTCGAGCAAAGCCACAGATTCGACCTGCAAGGGCTGCTCCGCCGCACGCCTGTCGGCGGCAGCGAGCAATTGCGCGAGAGCGTCATCCACCGAGAGCAGCGCCATGGCTCAGCCTCGCGAATCGCAGGCGGGAGCCGCGACCTTCAGATGCGGCACGAGATTACAGGGACGATGACGACTGTCGAGCTGGCTGTTCAGGATGCCTTCCCAAGCGGTGCGGCATGCACCGGTGGAGCCCGGCACACAGAAAATGGCCGTGCGGTTGGCCAGCCCGGCCAGTGCGCGTGATTGCAGCGTGCTGGTACCGATCTCAAGGTAGGAGATATGGCGGAACAGTTCGCCAAAACCATCGATGTTCTTGTCGAGCAGCGGCTGGATGGCTTCCGGCGTGCTGTCTCGCCCTGAAAAACCGGTGCCGCCGGTGAGGATGACCGCCTGCACATCGTCGCTGGCAATCCATGCCGAGACCTGCGCGCGAATCTGGTAGATGTCATCTTTGACGATGACTCGGGCAGCAACGACATGCCCGGCCTGCTGCAGCTGCTCGGCGAGGTATTGGCCGGAGGTATCCGTGTCCAAGCTGCGCGTATCGGATACGGTGAGCACGGCGACTTGCAGCGGCACAAAAGATTTTTCAGCGCTCATTACGGCTCTCTTTTCCGATTGAAGGCGGCTTCAGCCACCGGTCATATTCATGAATCGCACAATCTGCGGTTCGCCGGCAAGATCAAATTCGTGGCGTTCGGGCTTCCTCAACAAAGCAGCGCGGATCATGTCGGCCAGAGCTGCATCACTCGCACCGGCACGCAGCGGCGCACGCAGATCGAGGCTGTGTTCATGACCCAAACAGAGCAGCAATCGCCCTTCGGCCGTGAGGCGCACGCGATTGCAGTCGCCACAGAAGTTATGGCTGTGCGGCGAGATGAAGCCGAGCCGGGTCTGGCTGCCCGCGACACGATAATACGTCGCCGGCCCGCTGCGATGATCCGTGCCTTCGGGCATGAGTACATGATGGACCTCAATCATGGCGCGCAAGGCCGCACTCGTCAGCATCGTTTGCGCGCGATCATGATCGCTGATGACACCCAGCGGCATCTCCTCGATAAACGCCAGGTCGATGCCTTTTGCCAGCGCAAAGGCGACTAGCGCCAACACATCCTGGTCATTTCTACCCTGCAAAATGACCGCGTTCAGGCGGATGCGCGGGAAGCCGGCCGTGATGGCAGCATCAATGCCGGCGAGCACATCGGCCAGCTCGCCGGTGCGGGTCATGGCATGGAAGCGGTCAGGATCAAGACTGTCGAGGCTGATGTTGATTTGCTGCAAGCCGGCCTGGCGCAAGGCCACGGCCTGCTCAGCAAGACGAGCTCCGTTGCTGGTCATGGCCAGTGTGTCGAGCCCCGTAATCTGCGCGACTTTTTGCACCAGCTCCGTCAGCCCTCGACGTACCAGCGGCTCGCCACCGGTGAGACGGATCTTGCGCACGCCTAGACCGACAAACACGCGCGCCAGTCGCTCGATTTCCTCCAGCGACAGCACCTCGCTGCGCGGCAGGAACTTCATGTCTTCGGCCATGCAATAGACACAGCGGAAATCGCAGCGATCCGTCACCGAAATGCGCAGGTAGCGAATCTCGCGCTGAAACGGATCGATGAGCGCGGTCACAGGCCGGCCTTCTTCGCGTCCTGCCAGAGCGCTTCCATGTCGTCGAGGCTGGCATCGGCCAAGGCCACTGAGCGCGCCTTGAGCTGCTGCTCGATATGACCGAAACGGCGGCGAAACTTGGCGATGCCGCCAAGCAATGCCTGCTCGCTATCCACCTGCAAATGGCGGCCGATGTTGACGCAGCAGAACAGGATATCGCCGAGCTCGTCCTGCAAGGCGGCTTGGGGCAACTGCTCATCGAGCGCGGCCTCCAACTCATCAATCTCTTCACGCAGCTTGGCGATGACAGCGCGCGGGTCGCTCCAGTCGTAGCCAACCTCGCCAGCCCTCGCCTGCAGCTTTTCGGCACGCAGCAGCGGCGGCAGGCCGGCGCCGACCTTGTCGAGAAAGGCTGCCGGCGGCAATTCGCCACCATGAGCCGCCGCCTTCAAAGCCTTTTCCTGCGCCTTGATCACGCCCCATTGCGCGCTCACTTCATCCGCCGTCAGATCAAGCCGGGGCAGATCGAGTCTGCCATCACGAAAAATATGGGGGTGCCGGCGCTCCAGCTTCTCGGCGATGGACAGCGCCACCGCATCGAAGTCGAACAGCCCCTGCTCCTGTGCCAGCTGCGCCTGAAAGACCACCTGCAAGAGCAAGTCGCCGAGCTCTTCGCGCCAGTCCGCCGAGTCACCACGGGCAATAGCATCGATAACCTCATAGGCTTCTTCGATGGTGTACGGCGCCAGCGTTGCCGGCGTCTGTGCTAGGTCCCAGTTGCAGCCCTGCTCAGGGTCACGCAAGCGCGCCATGATCTGAATCAGGCGCTGCAAAGCGGGCGTGGGAGCTACGACTGGCAGCTTTACCAAGGTCATCCCGCCCCCCCGGCCCCATGCTCGGTCAGACGCCGTGCCTCCATGATATTGGGCAGCTGCTCAATGCGCGTGAGCACGCGCGACAGCTTGGATAAGCCCGGCACCTCCAGCGTCAGGCGCATGATCGCGGTGCCCTCTTGTTTGTTGGACTGAGTCTGCACGCCCGTGACATTGACCTGCTCGTTGGCAAGCACAGCGGTAATATCACGCAGCAAGCCGGTGCGATCCCAAGCGCGCACCTGAATATCAACCGGGTAGGCGCCACTTTCGCGGGCCTGCCACTGCACATCCACCGTGCGCGCCGGTTCGTCTTGCGCCAGACGCAAGTACTCCGGGCAGGCACGGGCGTGAATACTGACGCCGCGCGTATGGGTGATGAAGCCGACAATCGGCTCGTCCGGCACCGGCTTGCAGCAACCGGCGATTTGCGTGAGCAGATTGCCCACGCCTTCAATGGTGATAGCCGAGCTGGAGTCGGTCTTGCGCGCCGGCCGCACCGGAATCTCCGGCAGCGCCAGCTCCTGCTGCGCGGTCTGATCAAGGCCATCGGTCAGGGCATGGGTAATGCGCGCCAGCGGCAGGTCGCCGCCGCCGAGCCCGACCAGCACATCATCACCGGTACGCACATTGAAACGCGGCGCGATGCGCTCCAACTCACTTTTAGACAGCGACATTCCAAGACGACTGAGCTCGCGCTCCAACAATGCCCGGCCTTCGGCTAAATTGCCGTCTCTGTCCTGCTGCTTGAACCAATGCCTGACCTTGGCCAGCGCGCGCCCGGTACCGAGATAGCCCAGCGACGGATTCATCCAGTCGCGACTCGGCGTGCCGCCGCGCTGGGTCATAATGTCGACCTGCTCGCCAGTCTGCAGCTTGTAGGTCATCGGCACGATGCGGCCGTTGATTTTCGCGCCTCGGCAGCCGTGACCGACCTCGGTGTGAATGTGGTAGGCAAAATCCAGCGGCGTGGCGCCGGCCTGCAGGTCGATAACATGGCCGTCACGCGTGAACACATAGATGCGCTCGTCGTGGATGGCCTCGTTGAAATGCACGGCCATGTCGTCGAGACGCTGGTCACCGATGTCGTCCTGCCATTCCAGCACTTGCCGCAGCCAGGCAATCTTGTTCTCGTAGCGGGCATCGGCCTTGGACGACTTGCCTTCCTTGTAGGTCCAGTGTGCGCACACACCCAGCTCGGCTTCCTGATGCATGCCATGCGTGCGGATCTGCACCTCGATCGGCTTACCGGACGGCCCGATCACCGCCGTATGTAGCGAGCGATAGCCATTCTCTTTCGGCGTCGCAATATAGTCGTCGAACTCGCGCGGAATATGCTTCCACAGCGAATGCACCACGCCCAGCGCGGCATAGCAGTCGCGAATTTCCGGCAGCAGCACGCGCACGGCGCGCACATCGTAGACCTCGTGGAAGCCGATGCCCTTGCGCTGCATCTTTCGCCAAATCGAGTAGATGTGCTTGGCACGCCCGCTGACTTCGATCACGCCCATGCCCATGCGTTCGAGGTTGTCGTGCAGGGTCTTGATGATCTGCTGGATGTAGCCGTCGCGATCCAGGCGCTTCTCGTCGAGCAGGCTGGCGATCTGCTTGTAAGCCTCCGGTTCCAGATAGCGGAACGACAGATCCTCCAGCTCCCACTTGATGTGGCCGATGCCAAGGCGATGCGCCAACGGCGCATAGATGTCGAAAATTTCCCGCGCCACACGGCGTTTGCGCTCGTCGCTGGCCTCTTTCAGCTCGCGGATGGCAAAGGTACGCTCGGCGAGCTTGATCAGCGGCACACGCACATCGTCGATCATCGCCACCAACATCTTGCGGATGTTGTCGAGCTGCTGCTCCTCGGTGCCCACTGTGCGATGGTCCGGGTTGATCAACCGGCTGATGGCCGCCATGCGCAGCACGCCATCGATCAGTATGGAGATGTCTTCGCCGAAGTCCTTCTCGATGCGCTTGAGCGTGACCTTGCCCTCACGCACGGCGCGATAGAGCACCGCCGCCATCAGCGAATCCTGATCGAGATTGAGCTCGGCGAGGATGTCGGCCATGGCCAGACCGGTGAGGAAGCTCGACGTACGCGTCATCCATACATTGTGTTTGGCGAGGGTGTCGCGATCGAGCTGCTCGGCAAACTGGCAGGCGCGCAGAAGCTCATCGGGCTCGTGCAGCTCGACCTGATCTTCAATACGGGACAGCCACACCGCGAGGTCGACGCTGCCGTCGACTCGGGTGGGATAGTCTGCGCGGACCTTTACCATGTTGCTCGCCTTGCCTTAAGCGCGCTTTTCAAATAGCGCAATCGACTCCACATGCGTGGTGTGCGTGAACATGTCCATCACGCCCGCCTGTACGAGATCATAGCCGGCTCTGTCCATCTCGCCGGCATCACGCGCCAGCGTAGCCGGGTTGCATGACACATACACGACACGCTGGGCGCCGAAGCGGGCCAGATGTGGAATCACTTCCAGCGCGCCGCTGCGCGGCGGATCAATCAAAATCTTGTCAAAGCCCAGGCTCGCCCACGGCTGCTCGGAGAAATCTTTGGTCAGATCCTGTGCATAGAACGACACGTTGCCCAATCCGTTGGCACGCGCATTCTCGTAACCGCGCTGCACCATGGCATCTACACCTTCAACACCAACGACTTCGCGAGCCCTCGTGGCCAGCGGTAAGGTGAAGTTGCCAAGACCACAGAACAGATCAAGCACGCGGTCTGTTGGCTGTGGGTCGAGCAAGTCTAGTGCCAACTTCACCATGCGCTGGTTAATACCAGCATTGACCTGCGTGAAGTCGTTGGGGTGAAAGGCCATGGTCAGGCCCTTGCCCGTGGGCGCAATGAAGTCGAGCAGCTGGTAATGCAGGCGATCCGTGCCCTCGACCGGCCAGATGCGATGCACCGTGTCATAGTTGCCTGGCTGCAGATAACACTGCCAATTGCGCTCGGCGCAGAAGTCGGTGAGCGCCTGCACATCCGCCGGCACCAGCTCCACGAGATTACGGAAGATCAGCGCCACAGAGGGCTGACCAGCGAGCTCGTCACCCGCAGCCACTTCCACTTGGGCAATATGGTCACGCGCGGCTAGGCCGGCAATGAGCTGCTTCAGCGGCGTGATGCTCTGGCCCAGGCGCGGATCCATGACAAAACAGGCATCGAGATCGGCCAGATAACTGGCCTGACGCTCGCGGAAGCCGACCAGCAGTTTGTCTTTCTTAATGACAAAACGCACGCCCAGACGCGCCTTGCGGCGATAGGAATAATCCGGCGAGGTCAGCGGTGGCAGCCAGGTCTGCGGCTTGATACCGCCGAAATGCTGGAGATGATCGACCAGCACAGTCTGCTTGAAGGCAATCTGCGCGGCCGGGTCCATATGCTGCAGCGAGCAGCCGCCACAAACACCGAAATGCGCGCACGGCGGCGTCACCCGCTGTGCCGACGGCGACTGCACGCTGAGCACCGAGGCTTCATCGTATTTCTTGTGCGTAAAAGTGACCTGCGCGGTGACCTGCTCGCCGGGCAAAGCGCCATCGACAAAGACAATCTTGCCATCGTCACGATGAGCAATGCCTCGCCCCTCATGACTCAAACGATCGATGATCAGTTCAACGGGCGGCATGGCTCGCAGTTTTTCACGCTTGTTGGTTCGGGCCATAACAGACTCTTAAATGTTGCAGGAAGCGGAATTCCAGTCCGCCAGAAAGGCTTGCAGATGCGGCATCGCTGATGCTTGCAGCAGTTCGCGCACCAGACCAAGCTCAGCGTCCAACCCGGCTTTGTCGAGCTGACCACGCATGAACTGGAAGCGCAGCCAGACCAGCCAGGTGTTGAGCACATCAGTCTCGCAATACTGGCGGATCTTGCTCAGCTCGCCGGCCAGAAACGCCGGCCAAACCTGGCTGCCATCCATGCCGGCCTTCCCCGGAAAGCCGAGTAGCGTCGCGACCTGATCCAACGGCTGCACGGCACGAGCTTGATAACCCGCCAGCAAGTCCATCAAATCGGTATGACGCGAGTGGAAGCGGCCGAGATAATTATTGAACTTGGCTTCGCGATTGAGCTCGCCCTGATCCCAGTAGCTCGGCGCCTGAATGCCGTTAATCAGTGCACGATAATGCAGCACCGGCAGATCAAAGCCGCCGCCGTTCCACGACACCAGCGTCGACTGGGTCTTCTCCAGACCATCGAAAAACCGCTTGATGATCTGCGCCTCGCTTTCCGACTCGTCGCCTAGCGACCAGACCTTCACACCATCACGCGAGCGCAGCACCGCCGAGATGCAGACCACACGCTGCAGAGAATGACGGATGAAGTCGGAGCCGCCGGTTTCCTGCCGGCGCAGCTTGAACATCGCCTCGCCAGCAGCCGCGTCATCTAGACCATCCAAGCCATAGAGGCGACGACCGCCGGCAATATCAGGCACGGTTTCAATGTCGAACACCAAGGTATTCATGTCGGCTCCGCATAAACACCGGTGGATAAGTAGCGATCACCGCGATCACAAACGATGGCCACGATGACGGCATTCTCCAGCTGCTTCGACAGCTCCAGCGCGGCCCACACCGAGCCGCCCGACGACACGCCGCAGAAAATACCTTCTTCACGCGCCAGCCGACGCATGGTCGCTTCGGCCTCGGACTGGGCGATATCCATCACCCAATCCACGCGAGTGCGGTCGAAGATGGTCGGCAGATACGCCTCTGGCCAGCGCCGGATGCCGGGAATCGCCGAACCTTCACAGGGCTGCAAGCCGACGATCTGCACCGCCGGATTCTGCTCTTTCAGATAGCGCGAGGTGCCCATGATGGTACCGGTGGTGCCCATGGAGCTGATGAAATGAGTAATCGTGCCCTGGGTCTGCTGCCAGATTTCCGGGCCGGTGCCCACATAATGTGCGAGCGGATTGTCGAGGTTGCCGAACTGGTTCAGCACCACGCCCAAGCCTTCACTCTGCATGCGCATGGCAAGGTCACGCGCGCCTTCCATGCCGTCTTCCTTGCTCACCGAAATCAGTTCTGCACCGTAGGCCGCCATGGCGTCTTTGCGCTCCTGGCTCTGGTTCGCCGGCATGATCAGCTTCATCTTGTAGCCCTTGATTGCCGCTGCCATCGCCAGCGCAATGCCGGTATTGCCCGATGTCGCCTCGATCAGCGTATCGCCGGGCTTGATGTCGCCGCGCCGCTCGGCCTGCTCGATCATCGACAGCGCCGGGCGGTCCTTCACCGAACCCGCCGGATTGTTACCCTCCAGCTTCACCAATACGATATTGCTGGTATTGCCAGGCAAGCGCTGCAGACGCACCAGCGGCGTATTGCCCACGGTATCGGCAATGGTGGGATAGCGAGGGGTCGAACCGGAAGAATCGCTCATCGCGCACACGCTCCAGAAAGTGATGCCGGATTGTAAAGACAAAGCGCCCGCTGACCAAATGACCAGCGGGCGCTCGTAACACCTAAAACAGCGTTAATGCGTTAGGGCGCACCAACCGGAAGGCCACCACTTGCAGCATCGCTCGGGATGGTTGGCAGATCGCCGAGCAGCGGCAGCTGAACCGTGCCGCTGATCGTGACGATGGCCGTGCTCAGGTCACGCGAGCTGGTGGCGACAAAGGTCGGGCTGTTGCCATAGATCAGCAGCACGAGCTGATCACCGGCATGAATACGCTCACCGACACCGACCATGTCCACATCGAAATCGCCAAAGCCGCGCAAGGGCATGACTTGGTTGTCGATCAGTTCCGGTACGACTGGAATCTTGCCGCTGGCCGAGGCCGTGATCAGACCCAGGCCGACGAACACTGTGCTGTCACAGCTGCCCAAACGCAGCAGCGGCTCTTGCGCTTCCTGGCACAAGGCGTCCAGCTCAGCAGCACCGCGACTAACCTTAACTTTCAGGTGCGGAATGCCGGCCAGCACATTGGTGCCCTCGGCAACACTGGTCAGCGGCACGATGGTCGGCGCCAGCTGCGCCAATACCACCGGCACGGGCAGACCACCCGGCATCGCTACCGGCAGCTCGGTGCCACCGACCGTCACGCGAGGTACCGCCACGGCATCTTTCTGCGTCAGCGAAATGCACACATTTTTGCCCGACGGGATAGCCGAATCGGCATTGCCCTTGCCCAGCAGCTTCTCGTTGAACCAGGCCAGTGTCGCCGCCGTGGCATCCACCGCGCCGCAGTTACGGCTGAGCGGCATACCCTGAATCTGCACAGCTTGGCTGACCAGACCGACATCCGGCGACAAGGCGCCATGGCCAGTTTCATAGCTAAGCAGGCGCACATCGCCACCGCCACGCTGCAAGCACTGGTAGTTGTGATAGGCCTCGTTGAAATTGAACAGGTGATCGCGCATACCCTGGAAGAGCAAGGCATCGACTTTCTGGAAGCGCTTTAGTGGCGAACGGCTGATGGCAAAGACACCCGAAGTCTGCGGCACATTGCTGGCGAGCTGCGCCAGCGTAAAGGTCGAGCCATCGGCGCTCAGGCCCTTCATGTCGCTGTAGCCCTGGCCACAGAAATAGGCCGGGGAATGCGCGCCGAACTGCGGCAGCGCATCGGCTGGAAACTTGCCGGTGGCCACGCCATCTAGCAGCGTGGCACGAATGAACGGATCCTGACGGCCCTGGGTATTGGCATCGCCAGCACCGGCCAGAAACAGCGCCCAGTAACTCTTCACCACATTGCCGGGATTCAGGCTGTACGGCAGGTCATTCCAAGTGATTTCCGGCACCATGGCATCCATGCGCTGGCTCGGATCGGTTTCCCACAGCAGCATTTGATAACCACCGCCGTAGCTGCCGCCAATTGCTCCGAGCACAAGGTTGCCATCGCGATACTTGAGAAAATCCAGATGCTGCTCGGCCCAATCGACAATAGCGACCAAGTCCTGACCTTCAAATTCAGGGTCCATGACGCGAATGGTGCCGCCAGACTCGCCATGGCCGCGTTGATCAATACTGATCACGGCATAGCCGGCCTTGGTCAAATCACCCACGGGTGCACCGAACGACAGCGGCGACTGGCCACCGGACTTGTCGGTCTGGCGCGAACCGGAGTAGCCGTGGCCTTCCAAGATCAGCGCGTGCTTCTCGCCACACTTCAGCGTGTCCGGCTCGAAAACCTGGAAGACAATGCTTTCGCCATCCACGCGCGACGGAATTTCCACCCGATAGACCTGACCACCTTCGGCCTTGCCGCTATTACAGGAGGTAGGCTTGATGCCGTCTGCTGTACCCAACGGCAGATTGCCGCGCGCACTCGGCTGCGACGCGCCAGCAGATGACGACTCCGATCCGGCGCCGCAGCCAGTCAGCACGGTGCAAGCAGCAAGAATAGTCGCCGGCAAGACACGAGCAACAGAAAAAGGTGAGGGTAAAAAGCGCATGGCATTCCTCTTTGAAAGGGTGCGGCAAGCACACCCACAGATCACGTGTTATTGATTTTTTTGATGCCACATTTTGAGCGGGCATTGTCCGTATTTGCGCTCAAAAAGCAAGCACAAGCACGCTTGCATCCACGCATGATAGGCTTGCCCCCTGCATCATCCCGCTATTGCTTTGGAGACCTCGGATGTATCCGTGGACCCTGCATCACCGCCTGTTGTTTGCCTTCACGCTGCCGGTCGCCCTGCTGCTGCTCAGCCTTGCCCTGCTGATTAGCAATCACTATCGCGATGACATGCTGGTCAACCATGAGCAGCGCCGTGAACTGACACTGCGCAACACCGCTGAAGCCTTGAGCCTGAATACGCTCAGCGCCGGCGAGCAAAGTGCCTGGCTACAGCAAATCTTACCTGCAGATGACTTGCGCCGACTGAGCCTGCTCAGCAGTGAAGGCCGCCTGATTGCCGATGCCGGCCAAAGCCAATCACCGTTACCCAGCCGCGCCCGCTTGCAGCGCTTCAAACCCGGCCAGCACACGCTGACTCTGGAGGATGGTCATCAAGACCTGATTTCGCTACCCGATGGCCGGTGGCTGGTCCTGACCTCGACACAGCAAATGCTGCGCCTAGCTTTTTATGAGCGTTTAAGCTTCTACATTGCGCTCAGTCTGGCCTTGCTAGTCGTGCTGGGCGGCCTGCTCTACTTTTTGTTACGCCAGGCACTGCATCCGCTCAATGAGTTTGTCGATAAACTGGACCAGCCAGATGCCATCTCCAGCGAATCGCATGCTGCGGCAAAGCGCCTATGGCCCGAGCTGGTGACCTCGCTCACGCACTATTACTTCAAACAGAAACAGCATTTGGACATGCTCAGGCAAGACAGTGAACATGCTGAGGCCGAGTTGCGCGAAACGCTGGATGCCATCGAGCGACAAAACATAACGCTGCATGCCGCAAGGCGATCCGCGCAAGCCAGTAATCAGCTGAAATCGGAGTTTCTCGCCAATATCAGCCATGAAATTCGCACGCCACTCACCAGCCTGCTGGGCTTTGCCCGTCTGCTCGAACGGACACCGCTGTCGGCGGCGCAGCAGCAGCATGTAGGTGCCCTGTCACGCTCCGGCGAGCATCTGCTGGCCATCCTCAATGACCTGCTTGACCTGTCAAAAATTGAGGCCGGGCGTCTGATCTTGGACGAAACGCCCGTGCAACTGAGCAGCCTGCTCACGGATGCAGCTGCCATGCTGGCGCCTTTGCTGGGCGATAAGCCCGTCAAGCTTCGTGTGCACTGCGCAAGCGACCTTAGCGAGTCCTTGCTCGGTGACCCACTGCGCCTGCGCCAAATTTTCACCAACCTGCTGAGCAATGCCATCAAGTTCACGGCTCGCGGTGAAATCAACGCCAGCCTCAGCGAAGTCAGTACAGACGCCTCGCGTGTTCAATGCCAACTCAAGGTCAGCGACACCGGCGTGGGTATTGAACCGGACCGCCTACACAGCCTGTTCGAGGCCTTCGAGCAGGCTGACACTTCAACCTCTAGGCATTTTGGCGGCACCGGGTTGGGTCTGACCATTACGCGCCAGCTGGTGCAACTTATGGGTGGCCATCTGGGAGCTGAAAGCCGCGTCGGGCAGGGATCAACCTTCACGGTGACTTGGTGGGCTGCACGCGATCCGTTTTATCGTGGCAGTCTGCAAGGCACACCACGACTTTCGGCGGCACTGTCCTCAGCGCAACGCATCACCACCGACACATCGCCCCTGCGTGTCCTGATCGTAGATGACCATCCGGCAAACTTACAGCTCATGCAGGTCTGGCTAGGGGAGCTGGGCATCCACACCTGCACCGCTGATAACGGGGAAGCCGCCATCACGGCTGCCGCCGCTACTATCTTCGACTTGATCTTCATGGACATACAAATGCCCATCATGAATGGTCTGGAGGCAGCTCAAGCGATTCGAGCACAAGAGCGCGGCGGCCAGCGCGTGCCGATCATCGCGCTGACGGCCCATGCGCTCAATTCCGAGCGGGAGTTCTGGCTGCGCAACGGTATCGACGATTATCTCAGTAAGCCGCTCGACGAAAGTCAGCTGCATCACATTCTGCAGCAATGGACGCGCTACATCGGCCAGCCGATCTCCGCCATTGACTGGCCCGAAGCTGAGCGTTTGGCCGGCGGCCGACGCAGTCTCGCCGAGCAGCTCATCAGTACCTTGATCGACGATATTCCGCTGGCACGCGAGCAGCTGCTCAATGCCAGCAACGCAGAAGACGCACACGCTTGGCATCGTGCCGTACATCGCTTGCTGGGGGCGTGTCGATATACCGGCGTACCGGCGCTACGAGCGGCATTGGAGGCCGCCTTGCTGCTACCGAATGGCAGCTGGGATGAGAACTTGCACCAACGCATCCTGCATGAAATGGATGCGCTGGTGCAAAGCGGAGCCAGCCTTGGGGCTGATGCTCAGGCTTAACGCGGAGCCCCGCTTCCTTAACGCGGGGCCATGCGGATGGCACCATCGAGACGGATGGTTTCGCCGTTGAGGAAGCCATTCTCGACCATCTGTGCGGCCAGCTGCGCGTACTCTTCCGGGTAGCCGAGGCGCTTGGGGAACTGCGTCATTTCAATCAGCGGCAGCTTCACGGTGTCTGGCGCGGCGTTCATCAGCGGCGTATTGAAAATGCCCGGCGCGATGGTGTTCACGCGCACGCCGATGCTGGCCAAGTCACGCGCCAGCGGCAAGGTCATGCCAACCACACCGCCCTTTGATGCCGAATAGGCGACCTGACCGATCTGGCCATCAAATGCTGCAACCGAGGCCGTGTTGATGATCACGCCGCGCTCATTGTCGGCATTGCCTTCGTTCTTCGCCATCTCGGCCGCTGCCAAACGCGTGACATTGAAAGTGCCGATCAGGTTCACCGTAATGACCTTGTTGAACACCTCCAGCGAATGCGGGCCATTCTTGCCGACCGTACGCATGGCGCTGCCGATGCCGGCACAGTTCACCGCCACATGCACACCACCCCACTTCGCCGACACTTCGGCCAGCGCAGCCTGCACCGAGGCCTCATCCGAGACATTGACGCGGCAAAAATGACAGTTAGCGCCCAGCTCGGCGGCCACAGCCTGACCGACTTCGACGTTCAAATCGAAAATGGCGACTTTCGCGCCCTTGGCCAGAAAACCTTTGACGGTGGCCAGACCCAGGCCCGAAGCACCACCAGTGACGATGGCAATTTTGTCTTGCAGCTGCATAAAACACTCCTGAAAAATGGTGACTAGCGAGTCGCGCCGGCGAGCATAGCATCCCGTCGCCGCAGTTCAAGACCTATATGAAGTGCTGCATCAAGCGCTAGAGAATGCCCACACCGGAGATATCGCGAGCCAGACGCGCGGCATGGTTATCGGTCATACCGCCAACAAAATCGAGCACCTGCAGATATCCCTCATACAGCGACAGGCCCGGCGTCAGCGCTCGCGGCAACAAGGCCAGCTGTGTCTGCTGGCGATGACTCAGTGCCGCACTACCGTGCAGACAGAAGGCGCGCACGGGCGGCACCAGCGTATCCAGCAACACCGCCAGACAAGGGTAAGCCGCGATCTCGGTGACGACCTTGCTGCGATGCCGATAAATCTTGTCGCTGGCCAGCTGCTTGGCCGCAGCCAAGGTGTCGCGCACATCCGGGCTGGCACCCGCGATCAGGTCCTTCAAAGGCAGCTCGCCGGCCAGCAAGGCCTCGTGATAACGCATGAAAGTATCCGCCAGATCCTTCACGCAACGCCCAACCATAGTGCCGCGCAGAGCCGCCGCATACTGGCGAGGCTCACGGATTTGCCAGATTTTGTCTGGATCCACGATGGGACCAAGCAAGTTCTCGAACTCATGCAGATCAAGAATGCCCATCTCCACGGCATCCTCCAGATCAACGATGGCATAACAAATGTCATCCGCCGCCTCCATGAGATAGGACAACGGATGCCGCGCCCACTGCTCCGGCCCGCGCGTCGGCAGCCCCAGCGCCTCGGCCACCTGCCGGAAATAGCCCAGCTCGGCCTGATAGATATTGAACTTGCCACGCTCCGGGCAGGTCTGCGCCGTCCACGGATATTTCACCAGCGCGCCCAGACTCGCCGCCGTCAGCCGCATGCCACCCTCGCCGGCATACATCTCCAGCGATGTCAGCAGGCGCAAGCCGTGGGCATTGCCCTCATAGCTGCGGATATCGTGCTGCTGTGCCAGCGACAAGCCATCCAGCAAACCGGCATGCTCGGGTCGGCAAAACCAGTCCCGCAGCGCATATTCACCGGTATGACCAAACGGAGGATTGCCCAAGTCGTGAGCCAAGCACGCCACCTGCACGATGCCGCCGATATCGAACGGCGTCGCCTGCGGCGGCAGAAACCCACCCTCCTGCAACATCGCGCCAACACGATTGCCGAGGCTGCGGCCAACACTCGCGACCTCAACACTGTGCGTTAGCCGATTATGTGTGTGATCGTGCAAGGCCAGCGGATGCACCTGGGTTTTGCGCCCCAAGCGGCGAAAGGCACTGGAAAACACCACACGGTCATGATCGATATGAAATTCCGAGCGCAGTCCGGCCGTGCCATCGGCACTGGCGGCCGCCGGCGTCGGCATCATGACACCCTGCTTGATCTTGAAACGCTGCGTCGACAGCAGCTGTGTCCAGTTCATGCGCGCTTCCCCTGCCATCTCTGCACTCCTCATCACGATGCTGGATCATCGACAAAAGCGTCAGCAAAGACCAGCACTGGCTATGGCATACTCGCGCAAATTGGCGCCTGAATTTAATAGCTTGGGGAGCGTGTCATGCTGGATGAGCTGTTTCGCAACAACCGGGAGTGGGCGGATGCCGTCAAGGCCCGCGATCCCGAATTTTTCGAGAAGCTGGCAAAGCAACAGTCGCCGCAATTTCTCTGGATAGGCTGTGCCGACAGTCGTGTACCGGCCAACGAAATCATGGGCCTGCTGCCCGGCGAAGTGTTTGTACACCGCAATGTCGCCAACCTAGTCGTGCACACCGACATGAACTGCCTGTCGGTGCTCCAATACGCCGTGGACGTACTGAAAGTGAAGCATGTCCTGGTCACTGGCCATTATGGCTGTGGCGGTATCAAGGCTGCGCTGGAGGATCAGGAATTCGGCCTGATCGACAATTGGCTGCGCCACATCAAGGACATCTACCGTCTCTACGAGTCAGAGTTTGACGGGTTGGATGAGAGCCAGCGCTTCAACCTGCTCTGCGAGCTGAATGTGACCGAGCAGGTCGCCAACGTCTGCCACACCACCATCATCCAGAATGCCTGGAAGCGCGGGCAGGATGTGTCCGTGCACGGCTTCATCTTCAGCATTGAGGATGGCATCCTGCGCGACCTCGGCATGCACTTCAACGCCGTCAATCAGCTGCCTCCCATCTACCGGATGATGCCAAAAAAAAGCGCGCCCTGACTACTGCCAGGGCGCGCTCTTAGGTCAACCCAACAGAATTACTTCTGAACTGGGTTGATCCGCACTTCCACACGACGGTTCTGCGAACGACCGGCTTCGCTGCTGTTGTCAGCAATCGGCTGAGTCTTGCCGAAGCCAACAGCAGAAACACGACCCGAGGCCACGCCACGGTTCACGAGATAACCAGCAACCGAACCGGCGCGATCCTGCGACAGCTTCTGATTGTAGGCAGCATCGCCTTGGCTATCGGTGTGACCGCTAACCGTGATGGTGGTGTCCTTGTACTCTTTCAGCACATCGGAAACCGCATCCAGAACCGGGTAGAAGTCAGCACGAATGCTCGCCTGAGCGGTCGGGAAAGTAACATTGCCCGGCATCACGAGATTGATGGCACCCGTGTTCGGATCACGCTGAATGCCGACGCCAACACCGGCGAGACGATCACGCAGCTTCTTTTCCTGTACGTCCATGTAAACGCCGGCGCCGCCGCCAACCACGCCGCCGATGGCTGCGCCCTGACCGCAACGCTCGTTACGCTCGCCACGCTTGGTGGTCGCCGTGGCAATGGCGCAGCCTGCAGCCGCACCAATCAGCGCGCCATAGGCACCTTTGCTGACCTGACGCTCACCGGTGTACGGATTGGTGGTACAGCCAGCCAGGAACACAGAACCAGCTACTGCTGCAGTAAGTAAAATACGCATGGTGTATCTCCAAAAAGTTGTCGGATGCCTATTCGCACCCCTCACCGCGTCACAACGACGCCAATGAGTTGGCGTTGACACGCCATTAGCCAAAAAAGCCCGCAGGCAATTTGGTCACGGCCACACTGACCAAGAACGCATAGGTTAACAGAGCCAGTGCCATCATCGTCAGTTGTACGCCACGGGTTTTTGCGCGCTTGAACGCAACCACGCCAAAAGCAATGAAAACAAACAGAAAAATCAGCTTGGTCATGACCCAGGCAGGCATCTGGCCATAGAGCGCGACCAGCGTCAGGCCACTAGCCAACACACCCAGGCTCAAAGTATGCGCCAGCAGCGTCGGCATCTTGCCATTCTGGGCGGGCGGGCGGGCCAGCGTCAAAAAGGCGCGCCAGAGGAAGAGCAGGCCCACGGCCAGAACCATCACCGCATGCAACATTTTGATCAAAACATAGCTATCCACAAGGCACTCCCGCGCAGGCATGAAACGAAGTTGCTATCTGAACCAGTCACAAGCGAACTGTCAAAGTATTTGCATGTTTTTGTAGCCGCGCAAACCACCATATTTTTGCTATGGTGTTCGCCATCAATTTGGCTTGCGAGTGCTCGCCCATGCTGTTTCGCTCCGTACCCACGCCCTGCATAGGTATCTGCTCAACGACCTATGGCGATACCGTCTGCCGGGGTTGTCGCCGCTACTTGCATGAAGTTATTGAGTGGAATCGTTTTGCCGACAGCGAAAAACGCCTGATCTGGCAGCGGCTGGACGGTTTACTGCAACAGGTCATGCCACGCTATTTCGAAATTCTGGATGCCGATCTGCTCCGCCGTGAGCTGTTGGCTCGACGTATTCCGCTGCGCGAAGAAGCCAGCGCATGGACTTGGCTACAACAATTGCTCAAGCAGATGGCACGACAGGTCAATGATCTGGCTGTCTTTGGCGTGCGCCGTATCGACAATACCGGGCTGGATTTGTATGGCTTGCGCGAACAGCTGAACAGCGAGCTGCACATGCTGGCGAGTGCCTACTACGAGCGGGACTTGTTGCGAGCGCAGCAACTGAAAAGCACTGCGAAAAATGGTGCCCAGAGAGGACTTGAATGACATACCTCAAAGCCTTGCTATTACTGAATTCCTGTTTCTTAAAAATGCTTCCGTACCCCTAAGCGTACCCCTAAAACAAAAAGTACCCTCAACTTGGCGACTGCCCATCGAAAACGCCCTCTCACTGGCTCCGAACCAAGCGTGCACTTTTCGGGTCATACATCACATCAGTAACCGACCCAGCCCGAATGTGCTCAACCGCCTCATCAATCACCTGCAACGGCACCAAGAACCACTCCCTCGGCTTTACCGGATTGCCAAAGCGATCCTCAATGGTCAAATCGAGCTGAGCTGCCCCAAATAGCCGGTGAAACAAACTTTCGAGCTTGCTGCGGTTCAGGTTGTGAAGCTTGTAAGTCGCCACCACCTCAACATCGGCTAGCAAGTAGGTAGCATCCTTGGATGCCCCCGCGATACGCCGCTCCACTTCACCGCCAGTCACACCAATCTTGTGAATCAGCTCGCGATGCGCCACCACAAACGGATGGCTAGACAGGCTGCGCAGCACATAGATCGTGCCGCTCTCAATATCATCCGGCTCAACAACGCTGCCGAACAGCGGGCCATCGTCAACATTTATCAGGCGACGACCCACTGGCGTGTCGCCATCTGGGTAAAGCGAGCGCGACAGTGAACGCAACAGCAAATCAGCCTCTGTTTCATTGTCGTAAATCACCCGCAGTCGAGGGTTGTCGCGCCCATCCTGAGTCTTGCCGCCCTCCAGAGTTTCCGCCACATAAACCACTTGGCCGCCCACCACAAAATAGTCGCCAACTTCAATGCCGGCATTTCTGATGTAGGGCTTGGTTTGCCAAAGGCCCGTCTTCAAACCGGCTTTCGCCTCCTCGAACAAGGGCTTGAAACGCGCAAAATCAGTGCACGGCGTGCGATCGGCAATATCTTCAGCCGCCTTGATTTGCGCGTAGGGCCGCACATGGCGAAGCACGCGAATATCACTTTGCCCGGCTGGGAGATCCGCCACGCCAAGCTCAGCCAATAGCGCGTCCTCGTCCAGCGCATCAATATCCATCTGAGCGCAAGTCATACCCGACAACAGCCCCGGAGCATCAAGCTCAGCCAGCAAAATCAGCACCTCCGGCAGCTTTCTCAGCTGATCCAGACGCACCGCATACAGGCGCTCGAAAATATCCCGATCTTCACCATGCCTCGGCGCACGCCCGTGCGTTTGGTGAAACCGCAAAATGTCCTCGAACCCCACAATGATCCTCTCTTCGCGAGGCGTGCGGCTGGATGCTTTCAGTGGCGCAGCTTCGACACCCAACGCATCAAGCAGCTCGTCATCGTTCATCTCAGCCATGATCGGACGCTCCTTGTGCCTGAGCCGCCTTAGCTTGCGCCCGGTAACGCGCCAGCGCGGCTACGCCTTCGGCCATACGCTTTTCCCACAGGTCGGCTGCATTGATGTCTGGCAGGCGGCCACGCTCGTTCTTGAACTGCAAAGCACGCTTTGCCAGCTCGCGGGCTTCATCTTCGGGAATGCTTACTTTCTTTGCAGCAATGCTCGCTTGCACTTGGCGCAACGACTTCTCATCCATCGCCTTTGCCAATACCGAATAGGCGGCCTCGAATGGATTGATGCGGTCGATCAGATCAATGTCCAGGTCACGCACATTAACGAACTTGCGCACGCCGTCGAGCAACGCGGTATTGCCCGTCTCAGAGCCATTGGCATCTGCGACGGCCAACGCAAGCTTGGCCTGCTGCGTAATATTCATGGCAGCAATCGCATGCTGACGAATAGCTTCTTGGTCGGTATCACTCAAATCGGGGTAGCGCTCGCGCACAATCTTGCCCATGCGTAGCTGGGTCAGCTCTTCGGGCAGTGTATTTTCCTGATCGAAGAGGCCGCGCTCCAAGGCGACTTTATCTTGAAGAAAGCTCGTGACTACTTCGTTCAAATCTTCCTTGCAGATGCGCGTTGCTTCGGCTGTTTCCGGTGTCGTCAGGCCATTAATTTCGACATGGTACTGACCGGTGCTTTCATTCACGCCAACATTGGTGCGGCCCGGCTGATAGCCTCCCTCACCATAGTTAAAACCCTCTTTGGGGCCTGCGTCTTTTGGGGTGAATTCATAGCGCGGGGCCAGCACTTGCTCCATGAGCAAGCTTGCGGAAATGGCTTTGAGCATGTCGTTCACCGCCTCAGCGACAGCGGACTGCTCGGCTGCGGGCTCAGCAATCAGATTAGTGAAGCGCGTGCGCTCTTTGCCTTTGGCATCGCGCGTGGCGCGACCAATGATCTGCACGATTTCGGTCAGGCTGCTGCGGTAGCCCACCGTCAATGCGTGCTCACACCAGATCCAGTCAAAGCCTTCTTTCGCCATACCCAGCGCGATGATGACATCGACATTATCGCGGTTGTCTTTCTGTGCCGGGTCTTTCAGTGCCGTTAGTACGCGAGAACGGCGCGCTGCATCGCTGTCATCCACAAGGTCTGCGACCTTCAGCATGCGACCGGTCGAGGTTTGCAGCAGATGGAAGCCGGTAGCCGGATCAGTGCCTTTCCATTCACCCAGCGCGTGCATGATTTCATTCACTTCGCGCTCTTTGTCTTGCAGGCTTTCGCGCGAGTTCACGCTCGGAATGTGGACGATGGTTTTGAGTGCCGGATCGAGCACCTTGGCGATGGCATCGACATAGCGGCCTGTGTAGAAAAAGTAACCGATGTCCAGCGACTTCAGCCAATGGTAGCCGTTGAGCTGTTCGTAATAGGTGTAGGTGACGGTTTCAAACTTGGCCTCATCGGCCGGCGACAATACCGCGTCGCCATCACCGCGAAAGTAGGAGCCGGTCATGGCAACTACATGCACCTTGTCGTGAGCGATGAGCGCGCCCAACTGGCTGCCCAATATACTGCCCGGGTTGCTGGAGACATGATGAAATTCATCAATGGCGATCAGTCGATTGTCGAAGGCCTCGATGCCCAGCTCCTCGACAGCAAAGCGGAAAGTGGCATGCGTGCAGACCAGCGTTTTGTCGTTGCTGGCCAGAAAATGGCGCACGGCATCGACCTTGGACTTGGCTACACGCGGCTCGTCCATGCCCGGTGCGTTGCACAGATTCCACTGCGCTGCGACCTGCCAATCCCAATAGAAGCCATGTTGAGTCAGCTGCTCATCGGCAAAGCTGCTGCCAATCGAACGCTCCGGCACCACAATGATGGCTTGGCGCAGGCCTTGGTTGTTGAGCTTGTCCAGGGCGATGAACATCAGCGCACGCGATTTCCCCGATGCCGGTGGCGACTTGATCAGCAGGTATTGCTCGCCACGCTTGGCGTAGGCGCGCTCTTGCATTTCACGCATGCCCAATGCGTTGGCCTTGCTCGATGCGCCAGTGCGGGCCGTGGTGATGGATACCGATGGCACGGTGTAGGCATTGGTCGGATTGCTTGAGTTATTCATTCCGGTTCTTCTTCCATGGATACGCCGTCACCGGCTAGCTCGCGTTCAATTTATAGGGGTGTCAGCAGCACCTAGTTATGTTCCCAAGGCAATCGTCCAACAAGCTGTTGGACGATTTCTTCTCCCGGCCAAGGTGATGCACTGTAAGGCAGCATGAGCTCGAAGCTCGAGGTCAATGAGCCAACCGGCATGGCCAGCGTGTGGATGTTCATGTTTAGCTCATAACGGCTCATAACGGCTCATAACGGCTCATAACGGCTCATTAGGGTTCAGCGTATAAAACGATCCACGCAGCTTTCCATGCAGGATCAGTTTGTTTTCATTCGCGAGTCTTTTGAGCAGCTTAGCAGCTTGATCTCGCTCCAAATGGCACAGTTCGATTACTTCGCGGCGCCGGATATGGCCATGCTGGCGCACATAGCTCAGTACCATTTGTTCGTGCTGAAAACTGCTAAATCCCGCTTGCCGTGTGTAAGCGACCTGTTGGCCTATAGCTCGATAAACCTCAGCGGACAAGGTATAGCTGCGGCTACGTGTCGTGCCATGTGCTTGCACTAGGCCTGCCTCAAGCAGTCGCTCCAGTGTGCGCTTAGCCTGCGTTGCATCGCGATGAATATGAAGCGCAAGCTCGTCTATGCCAAGACGCTTCTGCTCTCGTAGTACAGCCAGCGCAATTAGGCTGTCTATGGGTAGCGAAGAGCCATTTTGTTTACTTTCCTGACCAACCACCAGTTGCAGAAACGCCTCATCGGCATCGACTGTGGCCAGCTGTAAAACCACATTACTGCTATCGGTACGGCTGTAGTCTGGCTCGGGGCGACCAAAGCGCAACATGCCACGATAAATCTTGTCCACGCCTCGTCCAGACCGCTCAACAATGCCGATACGCTTCATTGCATCGGCCAGCGCCGGGCTGCGTGGGCGTGGCTCAGTGGTCAGCAAGTTATGCAGCGTGACGCCCTCTACCAGACCGCCCGGATTGCTAATCGTCAGCCCTTGATCGTCCAAGCGCACATGCACCGCACCTAGGCGATGGTAATCTCGATGCACTAAAGCGTTGGCGACAGCCTCACGGAACGCGCCCATATCAACTTTGGGTACAGGGACTCGAAACAGGCCAATCTGTATCTCATTTTCCGGGTTGAAGGGGCGGAAATTGGTTTCTAGCCAGTCCAGTGCCTTTAACAGAGGGAATCGCCGGAACTCGTTGAACAATACTTTTTCACGAACCAACACCTGAAATGCAAACTCATGCGTGGGCACGCGCTCCACTAGCGCACTTTCACGGCCAATCACCAGCAGACCCGTTAATGTCGGCACTCGCTCACCGCTTGAGGTGCGCTTGGTGAAGCCCAAGGCACCATCCAGCGCTTCGTCGTCGAGCTCCAGTAGGACGCGATCGCCACCGTATTGGCGTATGGCCTGCCGCAAACGCTCACGCTCTAGTGGGTCCAAGTCCTCCAGCGATGCTCCGGCAACAGCCTGCGCAGAAACATCTGCTAAGCCAAAACGACCTGCTCGGCTGCTGCGATCATGCGGCAGCATCGGCACGCACTCGGGCGAGCCATCTTGCTTGAGTCGGCGACGCAGATATATGCCGGCTGTTGTCGCAATTTCCGTACTGGACTGAGGCACGACGATGCGCGCCACGCTGACGCCCGACAACTCAAGCATTTCAACCGTCACCGACAAGGATGGTGATGTTCTCGCGGCCACCATACCGGCTAGGCCAGCCAAACTCTGATGCGCCACATGCAGACCGGTAGGCGTACCGTCATCTTCTACCCCTAGCCACAGCTCTCCGCCATTGGTGTTTGCCAGGCAGGTCAGCGCCTCGACCAACTCATTGTCTGGTAGGCGCGCACGGTCGCTTTTGAACTCGACCGTCAGCGTTTCTGCTGTGGGCAAATGTGGCGAACGATTTGTGTGCTCAATACTCATGAGGCGCTCTTGCTTCTTTTAACTTTAGGTGCGGGCTTGGCAACCACTGTAGCCGTCATCTTCGTGTACAGCTCAAAGAGCTTTTCTAGGCGCTCAGTGTCGTTTTTGAAGCGGCGGCCGATGTAGATTCGCTCCAGCACTTCATCGTTGCGCTCGTGAGCACGACGCAGGTTTTCCGGCATAGTCTCCGGGTCATACAAGTCGGCGATAGTGGCCGGGAAATGCGCTTCGCGGGCCAGCAGGATGTTTTCAGCGCAAGCAGTCAAGTCGACTTTATTTTGCTCGGTAAGCATCGGGACGGGGAAGGTGTTCCAGCCAAGAGTGTTTGAGTAGCGGAAGTCGGTTTTCATTTTCCCACAAACCGTACCGATCCAAACTAGATGCAGTCTGGAGGCGATGAGTGCCATGTTCCAGAGCGGCGCATCGTAAAGAGCGAAGGCGTTGTCGGACACCACAGAATAATTTGTCAGCAATCCTACAGGAAGGTATTCACGAGACTCTGACGAAACCTTGGGGACAACAATTGACGAGGCCTGTCCGCGCCCTTGAATTTGTTTGAACCGATGTGGGCGGTCTGCATAGGCTCGCGTTGACTCGGCATCACTTGCCAGCCTCATTCTACGCACGCCTGCAAGGCGCTCAGATATCAATGGAATGCACTGAGCTTGCTCTGACTGCTCGTCCTCGATCCACAGACACTTACGAACGATGCCTTTGACAAACTCCTGCGAGCCAACGAAGTCGAAGATATATTTTGCGATGGCCGGATTTTCCCTAAGGGCATCCTCGGCTTCCGATCCGGAGAGGAGTAAATGACCACCATCCTTGGGCATATTTCCCAGGTCCATATAGGCACATCCAGACTTTGACTCTCGCAAGGGCTGGATCACGATGTCAGGTCCTGGCACAAGATAAGCATTGATATTGGCGGCCTGAATTGCGCTGATCTCGTTCTGATCTACGGAAGAGAAAAGGACTCGTGGACGAGCCGCACTCGTTGAAATGCCGACGATGGCCACCGTGACGCCTGCGTTTTTACTGGCTAAATTTGCCCATTTGAAAGAAGTGTGGGCGAAAACGATTTGGTGACCAGTCGCATAAACAAGTGGCCATAAAATGGGAACCTGTACACCTTGGCAAATGGAGTTTGTCGATACAAACGCTGTCACTGAAGAAGTCTGCTTGCCATAATCAGCGGCCTTCATAAACCAACCTGCCACATAGTCGAGCGTCTTCCAGCCGGTGCCATGCCCGCGAAATACAGAGGCTAGATCTGACTTCTGCTCCTCCGTTTGCCATTTGCTGCCTAAATAAGGCGGGTTACCACATATGTACGTTTCCCCACCCTCGTTTTCAAAATCAATTTCCTTCTGATCTAGTAGCGCGCCAAACAAGTCGTCCGCCACCAGCTTGACGCCCGTGCCGGTGGGCGGGCAGATGCTCAACCAATCCAGCCTCAGCGCATTGCCGCAAACAATCCAGTTCTGCGCATCCAAGGGCAGAAACTCAGCCAGTGCATCTTGCTGCCCGCGATAGAGCACATCGCATTGGTACTCGGCGATGATCAGCGCCAGTCGTGCAATCTCGGCCGGGAAGTCACGTAGCTCGATGCCGCGAAAGTTGGTCAGTGGAATTTCACTCCCCAAGCTGGATTCGCCACGACGGCGGTTGATGTCGGCCTCAATCTCGCGCATCTGCTTGTAAGCGATGACTAGAAAATTGCCGGAGCCGCAGGCAGGGTCAAACACGCGAATGCGTGCCATGCGCTTGCGCAGATTTAGTAGCTTGCGCTCATTATCGCCAGCCTCCGCCAACTGCGTGCGCAGATCATCCAGAAACAAGGGGCTCAACACTTTCAGGATGTTGGGCACGCTGGTGTAATGCATGCCCAATGCACCGCGCTCGGTATCATCAGCCACGGCCTGAATCATGCTGCCGAAAATGTCTGGGTTGATTTGCGCCCAGTTCAAGTTACCGGCATGCGTGAGATAGGTACGCGCCATGCGCGTGAAGCGCGGCGCTTCCGTGCTGCCAGAAAACAAACCTCCATTCACATAGGGAAAGCCCATCGCCCAAGTGGGCAAGCGAGGCTGCGCATTGGCGCGATCAGCCTCTTTGATATTCATGGCTCGGAAGATGGTCTCCAGGACCTCATGCGTGTTGCCGCCGTCGCGTTCGCTGACTTGCTCCACCACAAGAGTAAACACGCCAGCACGGTCGAAGATGCCGGTGTCTTCGGCGAAGAAGCAGAAAATCAGACGCGCCATGAAGTGGTTCATGGCGGCTTGGCGCTCGTCCTTGGCCCACTCTGGATTTTCCCGAAGCAGCTCCACATAGAGCTTGTTCAATCGTCCAGTGGCGCGAACATCAATCGGGTTGTCCTTGATCTCCTTGATGGTGGAGATGCCAGCCAGCGGCAGGAAAAACCCGAAGTGGTTGGGGAAGTCTGAGTAAGCGCAGGCGATGGTTTCGCCGCTGACCAGCTCTTCGGCTTCTAGGCTTTGCCCGTCCGTGGCGAGGATGAATTTAGCCTTAGCTTTCGCCGTGGCTGGACTGGCGCGTAGGAAGCTCAGCGTCTCACCGACGCAGCCTGTAGCACAGGCCGCGAGGTGGATGTTGTTGCGTTGCAGTACACCGCTAAGCACATCAGAAGCGTTGTTGTTACCCAAACGCAGTCGCTTGAGAGTCGTTTCTTTGTTGCCGAAGGCGGCCAAAAACGCAAACGGGAACTCCGCTGCATCGAAGGGCTGAAGGGCCAGCTCTGATATGGCGGCCTCGATTTCTACTGCATTCATGCGTTGCTACTATCCAAGTCGCTCGATGCGAGCGTGACGACATTAGTGGTTAAGTTCAGGTGTATCTTGGCATAAAAAAACATGTCGCTTGCCAATGTGAGTAGCAAAAACACGCTTCAATGACCAATAACTTCGGGAGCAGGCACACCCTAACACTGAAGAGAGCAAGCGGATTACCGATTAATTTCTCTCATAAAATATTACTAATAAATTTGTCATGCTTAATGCCGAATCTAAAAAATATATAAATTGCAATTAATTTATATCATTGATATATTTAACCTATATTTCTCTAAATGAGAAGCACCATCAACTAGATCGCCGGAAAAAGCATGACTCTTATTATGGGCTACTCAGACAAAAACTCAATAATTCTCGGATCTGATATTCTTATTTCCGGAACAAATAAAAAATCAGTCGCTATTCCAACCAGATATTCGTCAAATCAGTCGCCATTGGACTCATCATTTACTCATACAAGCTCTAAGCTAGAAATAATAAATAACTCTATCTGCTTTTGCTGGAGCGGGCCTGAAATTTTCGCCAAGGCAATATACTATGAATTACTTGAAATAACTAAACCCATAACCTCAGAAAAAATAACAAAAGCAATTGATGACGTTTTGCTGCCCGGGACAAATCAGCCAAAAGAAATGGTCATGCTTATTGCTTATCATAATTCAGAGGAAAATTTCTGTGAGCTTTTAAGTTATGGAGAAATTCAATTATTGACAAATACTGAAAGTAAATCAGAGTGGACTTATGGAGGCACTGGGTCATATCCGGCATATCAAATTATCGATTCTAGAATAATTTGGAAAGGCGCCAGCTTTATCAACGAGAAGCTTTTAGAGTTCGCATCAAAAATATCAGCGCATTTTTTCAATGAAGTCGCCACAGACCTTAATCATCATTACGGCTATGGAGGGTTCTACGAGATTGCAATTTTTTCAAATCAGGCCAACAGCTTCATAAAAATCCCAATCAACTACTACCTTTTCGATAAAAGTGACCTAAAAGATGTGTCACCATCAATTTTTTATAGCTGCAACCCTTTTTTTGAGAGCGGCTTTATGGTTACCAGATTTAACCACGAGAATGAGAGCATAATTAATTTTCAAATCAAAGGAATGGGTGAATTAAAAGCTATTGATTACCATCATAATTATAGAATAAATTCGTTCGCCGTCAGATCACCAAACGGATCTTATATTATATTAATGAAAGAAGGACATGGTGAGGACCCCAAGATAGCAATGCAAGATGGCTCAATAAATTTTGATTTTAGTGCTAATCTTTCTAACGAAATATTAGCACTTTAGCAAATTATTTATTTTGGGGCCGAGACGCCTAGAGCTTTATATTTTCCATATCTTGTGGTAGGCAACGTCAGCCATACTATCTACGCGAGTAATAATGGACTCTAGGGTCCAATCAACGGCCCCAGCAACTACTTCATCAAAAGCATAGCCTCGATCTTGTAGTATACTCCTCTTCTCAAGGAAGCTCTTCGTATCTAGATCACCATTAGTCTTCTGGTCAATGAAAATTAAATTTCCTAGGCATCCAATAGAAGATTCATTCCACAATGAAACCCCAATATTTTTTTGGGGGCACAAATGCTCGATAGTCAAATCATCAAAATCTACAGGATATTTATAGTCGTAATGTATCGAAAATTTTTCTAGGATATATCTAACAAGATGCTTCTGCTTTGAATTTGAGTTTGTATAGATCACTTCTTTAAAAGCAACCTTAAACTCGTCAAAAGACGGGATTTTAAATTTTAATTTTTCTACAAATTCTGATATATGATCCGATGCCTCTTGCGGCCCAAGACATCCAAATAATTTTATTGCAAATGAAGTATACATTGCAGATATGCCGCCAGATGAACGAGAGGATGTTATAGCAGTGAATATAAAGTGGAATTTTTCGATCGCACTGAGTGCGTCACGCAACTTTCTATATTTGATTTTTTTATCTCGATAAGCTCTCACCAAAGACATTACTGCAGGTGTTGGCTGAGACAACTTAAACATCTGCAGGGCATATAGAGAGTCTGCAACTTCAACTTCGTTTTTTTCCCATCCATAGTATTCCTCATGAATAGATCGATATATTTTAGAATCCGAAACCAAATCATTAAGATAGTCATTTGCTTTTATTTTTGAAATCTCTTTTTTAATTTTCGGAAATAACTTTTTCTGAGGAACCGCCTCATATCGCGAAGACCAGAAGTGGTAAATATAGTCATCAGGTGAAATATCAGATGCTGAATTACTAATGGTTTCAAACATTTTTGTCCACTTTATTTTTGCATGATCTACATCTCCTTTTACTTTTAAATGCTTATAAAAATGATTTTTTACTAGGTCTGTTAGTGCCAGATCTTTTCCTCTAGTGTTGAGCGTCTCAAATATCAAGTAGGCATCATCTTCACTTTCTAGCGCTATAAATATAAGGTTTAAATTAAGAACAGCTTCTCTTAAGCCAATTAATTTATCCAATTTTAATTTTATTTTATTTAATTGCTTAATAGATGCATCTTGATCAATCGCACCAAGCACAGATGAAACGAGCTTATCAAATCTAGCATGAGCATTTTGAAGAGCTTTCTCTTCAATTCGGACCTCAATGTCTAGATCAGTCTCCTCGCTAAATTTCTGAATATGCTCTTGAAAATATGGAAAAGATGTTTCAGTTTTTAATACATACTCATTTTTGTTTCTTCGATCTTTTCTTTCTATCAACTGATGAATACCTTGAGCGAGATCACTAGAGCCAGCCTTCAAAAAGTGATCTCTTATAACGCAGAGTAATATGGTAATTGTTGTTAGACGTTGCTGCCCATCAACAACACCAAATTGTTGCTTATCTTTTTTATATACAACCATTGAGCCAATAAAATAGTCGCTCGAGCTATTAACGACAACATCATTCCAAAAATCATTTATATTATCATCATCCCAAGAGTATGGGCGCTGAAATCTAGGGATATGAAAGTACGATCCGGCCAATAAACTTTCAATATCCGTATCATTAGATTCAATTTTCATAAAACCCCACATAATATAATTTATTCAAAAGGCATCTTGATTACGCCGCCATAAGTACATATGAAAGTAGACTTTTTCTAGCCAGCATGTCCAGTAAGAAAATGGGGGCAAAGCCCCCTTGGGCTCAAATGAGTCCTTCCTCGGCAAACGAAACCGTCTGCAGCCCGCCGACCACGATGTGGTCGAGTATCCGCACCTCCACCAGCGCCAGCGCGTCTTTCAGGCGCTGCGTGATCTGACGATCTGCTGCGCTGGGCTCCGGATGCCCTGACGGGTGGTTGTGAGCCAGGATCAGAGCCCCCGCGTTGTGCGCCAGTACCTCTTTGACAATTTCGCGAGGATGAATCGACGCACTGTCGATGGTTCCCCGGAACATCTCGCTGTAGGCGATCAGCCGATGCTTGTTGTCCAGCATCAGGATGGCGAAGACTTCGTGTTCGTAGCCAGCCAACTTGAGGCGGAGGTAGTCTTTGACTGCCGCCGGCGAGACGAATTTCGCGCCCCGCTGCATCTTGGTATCGATGACCTGACGCGCAGCTTCGAGGATTACCTCAGAAGGTGCCGGTGCGTAGTCACCATTTGCGTCACGAACGAGGAGCGTGTTTTCAGCGATGAGATTGAACATGGTCGTAACTCCGATCTGCGGGCGGATTGCCCGAGACCGGCGGAACACGGCGCAGCGCAGCTGTCAGGGGTCACAGACGGCCGCCAGGACGCGAGCATGCAAAGCATGCGCAGCCCTTGACTGCGAGAACGGCGTGGTACGGTACAGGGAACAGCAAGGCCGCCCCACTGCCCCAAAATCCACCACTGAATCTGAACGAAGCAACTGTCACGCTTTTGCGCTTTTGATTTTTGCAAAGTGGCTCGGGCTCTTACAGCACCGAGCCACTGCTCCGCGCGTCTGGGCGCGAAGTCGCAGCTGGAGACGGAATACTCCATGTGTAGTTCAGGAGGCAGCCACGGTATCCGGCAGCCGGATAAAGTACCCGCCCTCGATGTTGAGAACCCCATCACTCGGCACCATCACAATCTGATCCATTACATCGGGATCAAAGATATCCGAGGGCAGCCCCAGTCTCGGCGCGACATCAAAATTGAGCCAGAGCGCAACATCACCCCATCGCTCACCATGCATATCACGTGCCTGCTCGTATGATTTTTCTTGCACTTTGTCATGCTCAAAAATTTCGGCATATGTCGGCACATCAAGGTTGTAATCGACATAAATCTGCCGCATACGATCCCACGCCTCACCGTGACGCTTGCTGCTTGCTTTGATCAAGTCTGGTTGGCTAAGCGGCTTTCTCTGCTCTTCCATTTTTCACACCCTCGGTTGTGTAGGGCCTTTCGGCCCGTGATTTCGGCCTGACCGCGGCCGCTGCTCGACTTGTTGCCTGACTCGCCGAACAACGCGTCTGCGGTGGGCCAAGGCCTGATCGGAGGCCGACTCAGCCTCCAACGCTGCATAAAGTGCGGCCAGCTTCAACCGCTCGTCTCGAATCTTCGCGTTCTGGGCTTGTCGGCGCCGGTTGGCATTGCCAAGTCGTGTCCGAATGCCGATACGTTCAAGTTGACTTGAAGTCGGCCCGATGTGAACGCCCGGAGCAGTTTCCAAGCCACGCGCCTCATTGCTCCGATGGTCAACTCGAGCCTCACTGCCAGCCTGCGCCAAGGCATCGTTGACCAGAGCCTGCCATCGAGGGCGCTCATGGTCGGCTGGTGAGCTCATGGCCACGCGCCCAGGGCCACTTTTCTTGCAAGCAATGGGGTCAAGCTCAACGACTTTTTTCCCCAGATCTCCGCGAACGGACACAGAGCATGCAGACAGCATGATGTGAGCGTGGAAGTTACGATCATCGCCGCGCGAGCTGGGCGCATGCATTGCAATATCAACAGCAACGCGATAACGGTCTGCGAGCTCACGTGCGTAGCCGACAACCAAATTCAATCTGGCGGCAGCATCTAGCTCGGCAGGCAGGCTAACTTCAATCTCACGCGCCAAAACAGCATCACCACGCTTGTGGTGGAGCTCAACGCGATTCCAGAACTCGCTCCGATTCGCAGTCGAACCATTGGGCAAGATCAGCTCCGAGTGGATAACGCCAGCCTTTCGTGTGTAGTCGTGAACGAGACCCGCTCTGGCATCCACAACCTCAATCCCTGCACGATAAGCGGCTGCGCCGGTAGCGCTTCGACCAGCAGCCCGGCTGATCGGTTTCATGCAAAAGTGATAAATCGCCACGCCGCACCGCCCAAGAACATGCCTAAGACATGTCACAATATATTGTAGTATTGTCTAACAATAAAGGCATGGGCGGGCCGCACGTAATCTCGCAGGGATTACTCTAAGTGCGCTCTTCCGCCTTTCAGCGGTCGAGATGAACGCGCCAGAATCGGTATGGGAGCAAGAAAAATGAGCAATCAGCAGAACGAAAAGCTGATAGAGAAAAAGCAGAAAATAGCCGCCGCCGAGGCCCAAATTTCACGGCTGAAAGCAGAGATCAGCCGGCAAGCTAGGGCGGATGACACACGAAAAAAGATACTGCTTGGAAGCTTCATCATGGCTGCTATATCGGCCAACCCGTCTTCGGTCGCCATGCTAAAGCTGAATGGTAAAAGGCTTGACGACTTCTTGTTGCGGCCCGCCGACCGCCACCTGTTCGGACTAAGCGCAACCAACCAAACCACAGATAAGTGACAAAATAAGTTGAGCTTTGACCCATGCTCCTCCGTATTTGATGCAAGTCTTTCGTTTTTCGAGCACGACTTTAAGTGCAAACCACTACAAGGGGATTTTATCCGTCACACCGTCACAACCTATGTCACTACTGAGTTTAAGAGCTTTTCATCCGTCACACTCGATACCTTGTGACGGATTGGAAATAGGCTAAAAGCCATCTGATTACTGGGTTGTGACGGCGTGACGGATTAACGCCCGGTATCTGGCAGGTAGCGTGCAAAAGCGTCTACAAACCGCTCAAGCGTGTAGCCCTTAGCTGTCTCGGTACCAATTCGAGTGGTACCGGATGTGACACCAAAGCTAGATAAACGTGACGACAGCTGGCGAGCCGTCATTTGCCGGCCATGGCTCCACGTTGCCCAAGGTGCCTCACTGTCCTCGCACAATGCCTCCAGCAGGCGGGTAGTAAACATCTTACTAGCTCGCTTTCGTTCAAATGCAGCTTTGATGTCAGCCAGCAGCTCGGCATTGATACTGACCCCCTCCTGCGCCGCACCCGACAGCGCCAAGGCGGTACTGATGCATCTGGCGGGCCACTCACCATCAGCAATCATTGCAACCATCAACAGCGGCTCCCAATTGTCCGCAGCCCGATCATGGATTGCCTCAATTGGCTTGGGCTTCAGTGCCTTGTAATTCCCCAGCTCATCATCTGCCCAGCGTGCCAACTTGCGCCGGATATTGAGGAACAAATCAGCCTCAGCATGACGCACCTTCTCGACTCGCTCTGATTCCAGCTTGCGGCGCAGCTCTATAAGAACAGATCGGTCAGCCAGGGTGTGCGCAATCTTGCCAATGCCAATCAGCGCCTTGGCCCCCCAGGTGCAGAACTGTTTGGGCTCCAGCGCATCGCCCACGACGCGGATGACATAGGCCGTGCTACGGTAATGCCCGGCGTTGATGATGCCGCGCAGCTCCTCCTTTTCGTTCAGGAAAGAGTCAGCCTCATCAATCATTAGTGTTGGCTTCCACATCTCGACAGACCTAAACAGGGCGGCGGGCGTGATGTTTGAGGCATACAGCGGGCGCGCTACCATCTCTTTGATCAGCTCGCCCAGTGTTGACTTGCCACAGCGCGGCTCAGGGCTGCTGACATTTAGCAGGGGGGCTATGTTCGCGCCATCGATGAACCAAGTGAACGCTGACCACAGCGCGCAAGCGCGGGCCTGCTCGATTGACAGCACCGTGAAGCGTTGGATTGTGCTGGTCATGTGATCGAGCAGCACCGCACCATCAACTGGCACCGGCCAAAGCTTCACTTCACTGAACAGAACGGAGCTACCGCCATCGCTGGGCGCAACCTCATCAGCGTGCTGGCGCTTGCGCTCCTTGGCAATCAGCTTGTCTAGGTCGCTCGACTTGATACCTAGCGCCTTAGCACTGCCATCGCGCGCCCTAATGTAGGCTAAGTCATTCAATCCAGCCAAACGCGCAATCATGGCCTCCTCGGCCTCTAGCACATCATCAACGGCCGCCACATCACCTCTGGCGGTAATATTGCTGGCGTCAACAACATGATCCTGCTCGTCATGGCCATGTTGCTCATTGGGCGAAAATGCCATCTCCAATGCCATACGCACGGCATCGAGGCCCGCCAGCTGGTGCAGGTCGTTGAAGTCGGAGCCCTCAGCGCCCAAAGGGAAGGTAGGTACTGCCAACAGGCAGCCCGCCGCCCGCGCTGCAGCCGTTGCCTTCGTAACTCCGGGATTGCTCGCCGTGCTCCGATCATCATCAGCACACAGCACAAGCTCGGCATCAGGCAATTTCTCGTACAGAATCTTTGTCACAGCCAGCAAGTTGCCCGCATCAAACGCTATCGCCACAGCGCAGCCACTAGCTTCATTCAATGAGGCTCCCGTCGCATAGCCTTCACAGATCAGCACCCGTGACAGGTCGCTACCGACACTCGCGATGCGGTGATAGCTTCCGACCTTGGACGTACCTGTCAGGAACCTCTTGGTCCCATCGGGGTGGATAAACTGCAGGCCCACCAGTTCGCCATCATCGGAACGCACCGGCACCAGCAGGTCATCGCGCAGCTGGCGCAGGCCATAAGCCTGCACACCTTTGGCGATCAGGTAAGGGTGGTCAGCGCTGACATGCTCTCCGGCCTCACTCCAGAGGCGTTTAGCATTGGACTTGCACTCAGCATGTTTGCGCGCTTGCTCTGCCCCCCGCTCACGCTTGCTATCCTCGATACGCTCATTAAGTGCTTGGCGCTCGCTGTCGGTCATCGGGATGGGGGGTTTGGCATACCAAGTCTCAGACACGCCTCGCTTCCAGCAGCCAAAGACACCAGCATTCAGACCTTCAAGGTAGAGCACATACCAGCCGTTGTAAGTGGCGGCCTTATCGCCCGCCACACGAAAACGGTGGAGCAGGCCGTCAGCCTGAATGGCCGCCTCCGTCTCAATGCCTGCTTCGCGCATGGCTGCACGAAATCGATACAAGTAATCATTATCAGCGAGGCTCATTTGGCATCACCCTGATCATCTGGATTTCTACTTATTGATGCAGAAGCTGCGACTTTCTGTGAGGCAGTGATGCCTTCATTTCGCTCATCAATTTTTGATGAAAGCCATTCATTAATTTCAGCGACCACGAAATAGGCTGCCGCCTGACGAGTTTGGCTATTCTTAATCGGCCGCGGGAATGTATGGTCATTTTTGCGCAGCTTGTCCAAGCCGCTGCGTGTTAAATCAAGCCAAACGCAGAGCGCGGGCTGACGGATGAGACCCTTATTTTTTGGGAAGTGGTGTATATGCATTTGAATAGCTCCGAGTTGATGTCAGAGCCAAATCTAGGATAACTGCTACCCTCCCCCGCAACCCTCCTCCTATCCCTCAACTTGGGGTAGAGTAGGAGTTTTTAGTTAATTCGCATCCTGAATAGCCTTTTCATCGCGCAAACACTGCCATGCTTTTTCAAACATTCCCTTACTTATCCAGCAATAATTCTCCAATACATAAGATTTTACTTTTGACTTAACACAACCAATGTTACCTCTCACTACTGGAACAGCATGAGGATCAAAACCAAGCTCTGAAAATGCATTTAATATATTCTCAGCATGAGAGCGCTCACGCCCCATCGGCCTCACGCCATCATTAGGATACTCACCCCCATAATCAACCAAAGAAACCACTTCTTTATTCTTAACATCAACTGGTGAAACGAGCACCTTAGGCTCAAAATCAATCAATTGAGATGCTAGCTTATTTTCAAGATCAGTTAATGGAGCCACTAACCTAAGCTCAATTCCAATTCCTTTGAGATATTTTTGTGCATTTTCAACCTCAATCTTCGAGTCGAACTCGAGTTTTCTTCCAGGGTATTTGTCGGCATTCAAAAAAGTGAACTCTTTATTTTTTGCAGCCGCTTGAAGAAATCTGAATTGCTCGCTACATAAATCAAGATCCACATCTCCTCCTTCAATATCAGCTCCTTCACGATAACTTGCATAAATTGCCGCCATGCGCAGATATTCAAGCATATTAAGCCCTGTTACAAACGCATTGTCCGAAGGCAGTTCAACTACAAATTTCTTAAGGCTTTTATCCATTTTATTCTACTCAAATCCAGAAAAATTTCTTAGCTCGGCAAATTTCATATCATGATTTTTCTGACAAAACCTATCCTAAGCAGCTTTGTCATACGACTCACAGCTTTACTATATTTTCAGTAGGGCAATCATAATCATACGGACTGACAGCGTGCTTACGATTTGCATCAAGAAAATCTGCCCACCACTGCATCATCAGCCGGCGCTCCTGGATGAACTCCGCCGCATGGGTATAGGCCAAGCGCACGCTGTTCCGTTCTTGGTGACTCATCTGCCTCTCAACAGCGTCTTCCTGCCATAAACCAGATTGAACCAAAGCACCGCAGGCCATGGTACGAAACCCATGCCCGCAAACATCGGCCTTGGAGTCATAGCCCATACGTTGCAAGGCCTGGTTGATAGTGCCCTCAGATATTGGCGACCCAGAGCTACTCTCCCCCGGAAAAACCAAATGAGACTGCCCTGACAGCTCCTTGATGCGCTCGAGCACCGCAACAGCCTGCAAGGACAAAGGTACAAGGTGGGGACTGCGCATCTTGGCTCCGCGAGTTGAGAATTTCACACCCTCTAGCGCCTCGCGCTTGCTAGGAATAGTCCAAAGCGAGTGTTTGAAGTCGATCTCCGGCCAGCGGGCGAAGCGAAGCTCACTGGAGCGCACGAAGGTCAGCAACATCAACTGCGTGGCAAGCCTAGTCAATCTCGTACCGGAGTATGCGTCTATACGCTGCTGCAGTTCAGGCAGGCGGGCCAGCGGCAGAGCCGGTCGATGCACTGTCTCCCGAGGCGCAATACTGCCCACCAAATCCAATGCAGGGTTACTGTCGATCAATCCATTTTGTACCGCATGGCGCATCACCCCAGTAATGGCCTGCTTCATGCGCTCGGCGATCACTGGCGCTTCGCGCTGCTCGATTTTCTTGAGCGGCAACATCAGGTCACGGGTCTTAAGCTCGTTGACCGGTCGCCGGCCAATCTCAGGAAACAAATTGTCTTCCATGCGCTTCAACATGCGCGACGCGTAATCTGGCGACAGCTTAGCTGCTTTGATATGGTGCCACTCACGCGCTACAGCCTCAAAGGTATTACCCATGGCCTGCTGCTTGAGCACTTCGTCTTCACGACGCTGCATCTTAGGGTCAATGCCTTCGGCAAGCAGCGCCCTTGCCTTCTCGCGCTGCTGGCGGGCCTGCTTGAGCTTGACTGCCGGATAGTCGCCAATGACCAGCATGTCTTCTTTCTTGTCGGCAGGCCGGGTGTACTTCATGCGCCACGACTTTGAGCCCGTCGGTTTGAGCAGCAAGAACAGGCCGCCACCATCCGCCAGTTTGTTGTTCTTGCCGTCCGGGTTGTACTTGGCTGCATCACACTTGGGGTCAGTTAGAGATACGACAGTGCGGGCCATGGTGAACACCTTTTAGGGGTACGAAATCTAATTTTTAGGGGTACGGTGCTAATAGAACCGTTTCGTACCCCTAAACGTACCCCTAAACCGCGAAGCTGTACAGGTGCATACGGATACATCTAAAAAGCAAAAACCCGCACTAGGCGGGCTTTTGAGGACTATTTCGCTTCATACGGAAGCATGTGGAAACATGCTTGTGGTGCGCCAGAGAGGACTTGAACCTCCACGCCTTGCGGCACCAGAACCTAAATCTGGCGTGTATACCAATTTCACCACTGGCGCGATGAAGGCGGCGAACTATACCGACTTCACCGCCTAGCTGGCAACGCCTGACTGGCGCTCAATCAGATCAATCAGCTCGCGCGCAAGCGGCGTGTTTTCATCGTGCCGCGCATGTTCGTGGCCAGATTGGCGAGCAGCGACCACAGGGCCGATTCGTTGGGCTTGGGATTTTCGCCACGGCTCATGCGATGCAGCTGACGCACATACCACATGACTTCCATCAGAGCCATGTCATCGACCTGCTTGATGCCGGTGCTGATCATCTTCACCTGGTGCCGTGTCTCTTCACCCGCCAACAGGCGCAGCGGGGCATCCGGCTCGATGCACAGCGGGCGACCGAGGCCAACAATATCCATGGCACCCGAGTTCAACGCCTTGCCCATGGCCGACAGCGTGCGGAAACCACCAGTGACCATCAGCGGCGTGCTGATGTGCTGGCGCACCTTCTCGGCAAACTCCAGGAAGTAGGCTTCGCGCTCGAGGGTGCTGGTCTTCTTGCCCGCCATCGCCGGGGCTTCGTAGGTGCCGCCGGAAATCTCGACGAGATCAATGCCGACCGCCGCCAGCGCCTGAATCGTCGCCAGCGACTCCTCTTCGGTGAAGCCGCCACGCTGGAAATCCGCCGAATTCAGCTTGATACCAATCGGAAAGTCGGGACCAACGGCATCGCGCATGGCCTGATACACCGCCAGCACAAAGCGACGACGGTTTTCGGCCGAACCACCCCAAGCATCTGTGCGCACATTGTGCTTGGGCGACAGGAACTGACTAACCAGATAGCCATGCGCGCCGTGAATCTGCACGCCATGAAAGCCGGCCTGCTTGACCACGCCAGCAGCACGACCGAAGCGCGAGATGATGTCGAGAATTTCCGGCTCGGTGAGTTCACGCGGGGTGTTGAAGAACGCCTGCATCTGCTTACCGAAGGGAATGGCCGACGGCGATACATTTTCGCGATTCAGGCCCTTGGGCGACTGTTTGCCGGGATGATTGATCTGCGCCCAGAGGCGACTGCCGTGACGCGCAACGCCCTCGGCCATGGCCTTGAGCAGCTCGAGGTCCCGATCATCTTCAATGACGACATTGCCCGGCTCGCCGAGGGCGCGACGATCGATCATGATGTTGCCGGTGATGAGCAAGCCGGTGCCGCCCTTGGCCCAGCGCTCGTACAAGCGCACCAGCGCCGGCGTGACGCGGTTATCCATGGTGCCGAGGGTTTCGCTGAGTGCCGACTTGGCCAGCCGATTGGGCAAGGTGCTGCCGTTAGGCAAGGTTAACGTTTGCGCGAGCAGGTGTTGTGCAGTGGCCATGAGCGTTGTCCTGAAAAGGCTGCAAAAAGTGGCAGCAGCCTATTTCAGACAAAGCTCGTTGTCAAAACTGCTTTACGCAGCTTTGGTGGATGGATGAGCGCCGCGACTCGGCGGCTGCTCGGCACCATGCAAGTCGCGCAGGGTCTGCCCCATGAGCTGCTCGAAGTGCCTGGCCAGCGCGCTGGCATCGCGATCCCCGGCCACTTCTGCCGGCAGGCAATGCAGCAACACGCGCACCGGCTCGCCGGCGAGCATGTTAAACAGATGCGGCACCAACTCGTCATCGCCAATAAACGGCGCCAGGGCATGCAGCTCGCCATCCGCCTTCTGGTAACAGATGACCAGTGGCTGAATCGGGCACTGACTCTTGACCGCCGCCGTAAACAGTTTGGCAAAGAAGCGGTTGACGCTGAAACCGTCAGTGGTGGTGCCTTCCGGGAAGAACAGGACGCGCTTGCCCTGCTGCAAAGACAGCACCATCTCTTCGCTGACGCGGTCGGCATCGCCCGAACCACGCTTGATGAACAAGGTGCCAGCGGCCTGGGCGAGATTCCCGATCACCGGCCATTTCGCCACTTCGGCCTTGGACAGGAAGCGCAGCGGACGAATGCCGCCAATCACGGGAATGTCCATCCAGGACACATGATTGCTGATCCACAGCGCACTGTCTTCGATGGGAGCGCCCTGCACCGTCACCTGCATATTGAGCACACGACAGAAGCCGCGCAGCCACCAGGCAATGACCGGACGCTGCCAGACCGTGAAGCGCACAAAGAACATGCCGATCACGAAGGCCAGCAAGACGCCGAAGAGCAGATAGGCCGCAACCGCGATCAAACGCGCCCAAACCTTAATGGTCATGGCGGGTTTCACCGTAATGGCAGGATGTTGGTAACGATTGCGCGGCGCTCTGGTCACGGGATCTCATTTCAGGCTGTCTTCAGGAACCGTTGAGCATAACGCCCCGCCATCGCTTGTACATCCATGAATATGAATACATCGGCACAATTGAATTCCGGGTCCCAGCAGGCTTCGCCACCGATCTTACAGCCCATGCGCAGATAAGCCTTGAGCAGCGGCGGCACGCTGACCGCGCCGGTACCGGTGGCCGAGAGCAGAATTTCGCGGCTCGGGCTGACGCGAAGCTCATCGCCGACAAAGTGCTTTTCACGCAGGGTCGGCATGACGCTGGCGAGTGTGGTGCCACCGTCGGCGAGGCTGATGCTGGCGCAACCGATGAGCAGGTTGAAGCCTTCGCGCATCAGGTATTCGGACAGCGCCGACCACAACACCGTGATCGCGGCACCGGAGCGATAGTCCGGGTGAACGCAGGTACGGCCGACTTCCAAGATGCGTCCGGAGAAATTCTTCAGGGCACCGAGGTCAAACTCCTGCGCCGAGTAGAATCCGCCAGCCAGCTCGGCTTGCTCACCGCTGAGCAGCCGCGTGGTGGCAATGAGCAGGTCATTGGCCACATCGTAGACGTTCAGGTGCAGGCAGTAGTCGTCGTAGGCATCGACATCAATGCCGTCAAACTGTACACCGTACTCGGCACCAAAGATTTCCGCCCGCAGACGCTGGGCCGCGATCACCATGCTGGCATCGGTGGCGAAGCACGCTTCCAAGCGCGGCTTCTGACGCAGCGGCGCGACATCATCAGCTGAATAGTTGAACAGGGAAGATACGGCAGTGGCTGAATTCAGATTCTGCTGGGCATCACTCATGTTTTGGCTCTTGGCTTGTGTTTTCATGCAGGCAGTTTGCTAGGCGCAGATGCAAGAGCTATGACAAGTAGGTGACAGTTTGGTGAAACTGCGCACCCTGTTTTTAATCGCAGCAGCGCCCTAGCTTCGACCACAAAAGCATGAGTTTCGGAGATGACACGATGTTGACAAGCTTGGCAGTTTTCGCCGCCACTGGGGCTTTGGCAGGCTTTCTGGCCGGGCTTCTGGGCATCGGCGGTGGCATGGTGCTGGTGCCGGCGCTGATCTTCAGCTTTGAAGCGCAGGGCGTGTCGCCGAGCGTATTAACGCATCTCGCCATTGGTACCTCACTGGCCAGCATCGTGCTGACATCGATCAGCTCCGTGCGTACCCACCATGCCCAAGGCGGCGTCGATGTTGCGCTGTTCAAGTGTCTGGCCATCGGCCTGGTCATAGGCGCCTGGTTCGGCGCACAAATTGCGCATGCATTACCGGCACGCACGCTGCAACTCATCATCGGCATTTTTGCCGTCTGGACCGGCCTGAAAATGTTTCGCGGTAGCAAGCCGATGGCAGCCGATGCCCCTGCGCCGAGCGCAACTGAGCTGAACATCGTGGGTGGCATGATCGGCGTGGCATCGGCCATTTTCGGCATTGGCGGTGGCAGCCTGATGGTGCCGTATCTGATCAAGAAGGGTGTAGCCATGCGCCGTGCGGTGGGCACGGCCGCGGCTTGCGGCTTTCCGATTGCCATCGCGGGCATGATCGGTTTTATCTATAGCGGCTGGGGCCTGGGCGAGCTGCCCGCCGGCAGCACGGGCTATATCTACTGGCCTGCCCTCGCCGGCATCGCGCTGACCAGCATGGTGGCGGCGCATGGCGGTGCCGTGATGGCACATCGCTTACCGGCGCAGCAGCTCAAACGCGCGTTTGGCGTTCTGCTGGTGCTGGTCGGCGTGCGCTTTCTTATCGGCCTATGAGCAACCGGCACCTTAGCCCGTATTACGCATACCCGCCGCAATGCCGGTCATAGTCACCATAAGTGCACGATCATGCCGCAAGCGCTCAACCTCGGCACCCGTCGCCGGCAATGCCCTGCGGCGCTGCATCAGCTCGGCCTGCAGCCAGTGCAGCGGCAGCAGATACGGTGAACGCAGGCGTATCGACTGCGCCAGCACCGCATTGCGCTCGGCCCAGCTCGGCCCTTGCTGCAAGATCGCCAACTGAGCAATCAGGTCTTGATGCTGAGCACGCAGGCGCTCGCCAAGATCACGCAGGTTCGGATCGCTGGTCAGGTTCTTCTCATAATGGCTGGCAATGGTCACATCCGACTTCGCCAGCACCATCTCCAGCATGTCAATCAGACTGGCAAAAAACGGCCAATGCTGCAGCATGTCGCGCTGTGTGGCCGCTGAGCCTGCCGCCAGCGCCGGGGCCACGCCCAGCCATGCCGGCAGCATCAGGCGAATTTGTGTCCAGGCAAACACCCAGGGGATGGCGCGCAGCGAGGCAATGCCACCGCCGACCTGACGCCGGGCCGGGCGCGACCCGAGAGGCAAAAGCTGCAACTCGGGCTCCGGTGTCACCACGCGCAGATAATCAATGAAGTGCGGATCATTGCGTAACTGATCCCGATACAGCTGCATCGAATGCTGACTCAACGCGGCCATCGCTTCACGCCAGGCGGGCTCAGGCTGCGGGGGCGGCATCAGCACCGTTTCCAGCGTGGCTTTCAAATAACCCATGAGATGATGCTGCGCCATGGCCGGCGAGCCGAACTTCATGCGGATCATCTCGCCCTGTTCGGTAACGCGCAGCGCACCGCGCACCGAGCCTGGCGGCTGCGAGCGCAGTGCCTGGTCGGTCGGCGCACCACCTCGGCTGACACTACCGCCCCGGCCGTGAAAAAATACCAGATCCACACCAGCCTCGGCGGCAATCGTGGTCAGCTCCTCCTGAGCCTGATACTGCGCCCAAGCGGCCGCCAGAAAGCCAGCATCCTTCGCTGAGTCGGAATAGCCGATCATGATTTCCTGATGATTACCGATGCACTGACGATAAATCGGCAGCGCCAGCAAGGTCTGCAGGCAAGATGGCGCACGCGCCAAGTCATCGTAAGTTTCAAACAGTGGCACCACGCGCAGCGGCTGCAGGCTGTCGGCCTTGCGCTGCAAGACCATCACCGCCAGCACATCACTAGGTTGATGCGCCATGGAAATCACATAGGCACCGAGCGCCTCCGCCGGCTGCGTGGCCAACAACCGGAAGGTGGCCAGCACCTCGCGCACCTCATCGCTGAAGCCTGACTCCACCTCCGTCGATAGTGCCGACAACGGCAACAGCGGGCGCGGACTGGCTAGCTCCTGCAGCAGGAATTGCTGCCGCCGAGACTCATCCCAGGCGCCGTAGTCGCCCAGACCCAAGTATTGCGTGATGGCCGCCAGCGCATCGGCATGACGCGTCGACTCCTGGCGAATATCCAGACGCATCAGACCAAAGCCGAAAACGGTAATACGGCGCAGGTTGTCGCTCAGCCCACCTTCGCACAGCAGTGCCAGTCCGGCTGACTGCAAGTCGTCATGGCAGAGCTGCATGTCTGCCAAAAATTCATTACCGGTGGTGTAGGCAACGGCATCTCCCGCCTCGCTCTGCAAGGCTGCATCGGCCCGCCCAAGTGCTGCCAGCGCAGCGGCCTGAGTCGCCTGAAGGCGACTTCGCACTTGTTTCAGCCAATCGCGATAGGGCTCGCGCGAATGCTCCCCCACGCGTGCCCGCAAAGCATCGCCGCAACGCGACAGAGACAATTCCGCGCGCAAGGTGTCGATATCGCGCAGGTAGAGATCACAAGCCATCCAGCGTGCCAGGAGAATGACTTCGGCGGTGACCTGATGCGTGACGAAAGGGTTGCCATCACGATCGCCGCCCATCCACGAGCCGATGCGAATCGGAGCTGCGCTTAGCGCCAATCCTTCACCTAAAACATCGCGCAAGCATTCGTCGAATTCGCGCAAACAGGCGGGCAAGGCTTTCCACAAACTATTTTCCACCGTGGCAAAGCCCCATTTGGCCTCATCCACGGGCGTTGGTCGCTGGCCGCGAATTTCATCGGTCTCCCACGCCGCCACGACACGACGACGCAAGCGTTCCCATTCACCTTCACGCTCCCTGGTCGTCAGCTGCGTTTCATGCACATGCGCCAGAATCTGAGCAATTTCATCCTGCTTTTGCATGAGTGTGCGGCGTGTGACTTCGGTGGGGTGGGCTGTCAGCACCAGCTCAATATCAAGCTGCTGGATAGCAGCTAGGATATCGTCTCGGCTGATGCCTTGCGCCAATGCCCGCCGCAGCAAATTGCGCATGTCATCGGCTGCTGCGGGTATCACACCTGTGCGCCGCAAACGAATGGGGTGGTATTGCTCAGCGATATTGGCCAAGTTTAGAAAATGCCCAAACGCACGCGCGACATCACGTAAGGTAGTGGCATCTGATTGCTGCAAAAAAGCCGAAAGCTGAGCGTGAGCGTCAGTATCGCCTTGGACGGCACGTTGCGACCATTGCCGAACCAGCTCAATTTCGCGAAAGAACGCAAGCCCGGCTTGCGTTTGCAAAATCTCGCCAAGCAGCTGTCCCAGACGCCTTACATCGTCGCGTAACGGCTCTTCACGTTGCGTCAGTAATGTCATCACCACTCCTTCAGCTTCAGCAGTAAATCAGGATGAGTGTTTCATCATGCGTTTTCGGCGGAGCAAAAGATAATACTCACAGGCCTTGAAACTAACGTCTAATGACAGATGGCTAGCTTTGTCGGACAAAATCGAGATGCAAAGTCAAAAAACCAGTGCTAAGATGTGTCTGTCTGATGTTAGAGCTCGTGTTCGCCGCAATGAACCCTGAACTACATCAGGCTGGAAATAGACTAGTCCAGTCCAACCTAAGAGAGAATTTCATCATGATGATCAAGAAAATTGCCGTTATGGCCGCTGTTGCCGCTGCTCTGACCATCGCTGGTTGCGCAAAGAAAGAAGAAGCTGTTGAAGCTCCAGCTGCTGAAGTTGCTCCGGCTGCTGAAGCAATGGCTCCGGCCGCTGAAGCTGCTCCGGTTGCCGAAGCTGCTCCGGCTGCTGAAGCTGCTCCGGTTGAAGCTCCGGCTGCTCAGTAATGAGCTGAGGCCTCGGCCTCACCAAAAAGGGGTGCTTCGGCACCCCTTTTTCATGCCTGTCTTTTGGAGAAGTTCATGTCTTGCCCCTGTGGTTCCAGTCTCACCCTCGAAATTTGCTGCGCCCCCATTATTGCCGGCAGCCCTGCACCCAGCGCTGAAGCGCTTATGCGTGCTCGCTACACCGCCTACACACAGCACAACATCGATTTTATTGTGGCCTCCACTCACAAGGATGGCCTCGACAATAGCGACCTTGACGCTATGCGTGCTTGGGCTGAACAAGCCGACTGGAAAGCCCTGGAAATCGTGCAAGTGGAAGCCGGTGGCGAACAAGACAAGCGCGGTCTGGTAGAATTCAAGGCGCATTACGAGATGGGCGGTGTCAAACACCATCATCACGAAGTGTCAGGCTTTCTGCGTGCCGACAAAAGCTGGTTGTTTCGTGATGGCGAAGTGCTGCACAGCGGCCCGTCCGAGAAGCCCAAGCCTGTCGTCAATGATGTGAAGATTGGTCGTAACGATCCCTGCCTGTGCGGCAGTGGCAAAAAATACAAGAAGTGCTGCGGCGCCTGATGCGCTGCCAGCCGGCAACCGGAGAGAAACATGAGTCATGATCCTGTCGTAATTGTTAACGGTGCACGTACGCCCATGGGCGGCTTTCAGGGCAACCTGAGCAGCGTGACGGCCACCACCCTCGGTGCCATCAGCATTCGTGAAGCCCTCAAGCGCGCTGGCGTGCAACCTGAACAGGTGCAGGAAGTGATCATGGGCTGCGTACTGCCCGCCGGCCTGAAGCAAGGCCCGGCGCGCCAATCCGCCCTGGAAGCCGGCATCCCGGCAGCAGCCGGCGCCACCACCATCAACAAGCTCTGCGGTTCGGGCATGAAGGCCACCATGCTCGCGCATGACCTGATTGCAGCCGGCACCAATGACATCATGGTCGCCGGCGGCATGGAGTCGATGAGCAACGCACCGTACATCCTGCCGAAAGCCCGCGCCGGCTACCGCATGGGCCACGGCCAGATCATGGATCACATGTTCCTCGACGGCCTCGAAGATGCCCGCACCGGCCGCCTGATGGGTTCGTTCGCACAGGACATGGCCACCACGCTGGGCCTCGGCCGTGCCGACATGGATGCCTTCGCGGTGGAATCGCTGCGTCGCGCCAATGCCGCCATCGCCAATGGTAATTTCAAGGCTGAAATCGTTGCTGTGCCGGTCACCACGCGTAAGGGCGAAGTGCTGGTCGATACCGACGAGCAGCCCGGCAACGCCAACCCGGAGAAGATCCCGACGCTGAAGCCGGCCTTCGCCAAAGACGGCACCATCACCGCCGCCAACGCCTCGTCGATCTCCGACGGCGCCTCGGCACTGGTGTTGATGAAGGAAAGCAAGGCTCGCGAACTCGGCCTGCAACCGCTGGCACGCATCGTTGGTCACTCGACACAGTCGCAGGACCCGAGCGAATTCACCATCGCTCCGATTGGTGCTTTTGCCACGCTGTTTGCCAAGACCGGCTGGAGCGCGGATTCGGTGGATCTGTTCGAGATCAACGAAGCCTTCGCCATGGTCACCATGGCCGCGATGATGAAGCACAACATCCCGCACGCTAAGGTCAATGTCTATGGTGGTGCCTGCGCCCTCGGCCACCCGGTCGGCTCGACCGGCTCACGCATCATCCTGACGCTGATTCATGCCCTCAAGCAGCACGGCAAGACCCGTGGTGTGGCCGGCCTCTGCATCGGTGGCGGCGAAGCGGTCGCGATGGCGCTGGAAGTTATCTGATTATTTTGCCAGTAGCGCAGGAGCATTAAGCTCACTGCGCTTCTTGGCAATCGCCGCAACAATCAGGGCCAGCTTCGCCTGCGCCGCGCGCTCACCTTCCAGCAGACTCTGGTGCTTGCTCTCCAGCGCCAGCGTTCCCACACCCAGCACCTGCGGCTTGATCACAACATCTGCAAGTAGTAACTCACGGTTAATCGCCTGCTGCCCCATGATGTTGATGGTCTGATCGAGCAAGGCCCAAGCTGAGCGCGTCTGGCCGGCCATGGGTCGCGCGGAGATATCCACGGCAATCACCACATCAGCACCGAGGTCACGCGCGGTCTCGACCGGAATCGGGCTGACCAGGCCGCCATCTACATATTCCTTGCCGGCAATAGTCACCGGCACAAACACATTGGGGATGCTGCAGGAGGCACGGATGGCTTGTCCGGCATTGCCACGCGAGAACACAACCTTGCGGCCCGTATCTGCCTCGGTCGCGACGGCGGCAAAGCGCAGCGGGAAATTCTGGATCGGCTGCTGCTTCACCTGAGCATTGATGTAGTCCTGCAGTTTCTGACCGAGCAGAAAGCCCTGGCGGCTCAAGGTCAGGTCACGCACATCGCTCTCCTCCAGGCCCAAGGCCAGCTGCTGTAGAGCAAATGGACTGAGTCCGCTGGCATAGAGACCGCCCACGAAACTGCCGGCGCTGGTGCCGACCACAAGCTGTGGCCGTATGCCATGCGACTCCAGTACCTTGATAACACCAATATGCGCAAAACCCTTGGCACCGCCACCACCCAGCACCAAAGCCACGACAGGCTCGCGTTTCAGCACCACGGGCGCAACAGGTGCCTGCTGACAGCCACTGAGCACTAACAAGGCCAGCAGGCCGGATATTCTTTTCAAACCAGAAACCATGAAACACATCCTCATGTCATTGCTACACGGCCCTGCAAACGCAAGGCCGTTACTGTATTGCGAAAAAATTGTGCTGCCAGCGTTGATTCAGACTCATCACGCAAAGCCGCAAACTGACGCAGCACCGATGGCAGAAAAGCGGGGCTGTTGCGTACGCGCTCGCCCGCTAAACGCGGACGGCCATCGGCATGCTGACCGCTGTGCGCATAGGGCACGAGATCAGGCGCATCGGTCTCCAGCACAAAGGCATCCAGCGGCAACTCACGCGCGACCCGATGCAAGCGCGCGGCCTGAGGCCAAGTCAACGGCCCACCGAGGCCAAGATGCAGACCCAGTCGCCGATACTGCAGCGCCTCTTCCACGCTGCCGGAAAACGCATGTACGATGCCGCCAGTTGCATGCCCAACTCGCTTTAATGCATGCACGATGTCGCTATGGCAACGCCGAGCATGAATAATCACCGGTAAGCCGTGCTCGCGCGCCAGCAGCAATTGCGCTTCGAATAACGCCACTTGTCGCGCCCAGTGCACCGGTTCGGCCAGTTCAGGCAAAAACTTGTCCAGACCGATTTCGCCGACAGCAATCACATCCGGCGCTTTCAGTCGCTCAGCGAGCGCTTGCAGGTCGGCATCCTGATGCTGAAGCAGATACACCGGGTGTAAGCCCAGCGCGGGTAGCAGGCGCGGCCAGTCGGGCTGCTGCGTGCTTTCAGCACACAGCCTGAGCAAGCTTGCCCAGCGCGAGGCCAGATACGCCGGCACGGCAATATGGTTGATGCCGGCCTGTTTCGCGGCGCGCAGGACTGCCGGGCGATCGCCGTCGAACTCTGGCGCATCGATATGGCAATGGCTGTCGAAAAGCATCAGCGTAGCGGCAGATATTCCGGCTTGAAAATGCCGGTCAGGCGCTCATAGGGAATCACGATTTCCGGCGTACCTACGGCATACGGGCCGATGGCGTAGGGTTGATACTTTAGAATCAGGCCTGTGGGCAGCAATGCCATGATATCGGTCTTGTCGAAGGGCCAGCCATCCGCCAGCGATTTCGCATCCGGCTGACGCGCCAGCCATTGCTGATGTGCAGCCTTTGCCTCACGCCAGAAGGCAGCCTCCTGATTAGGCAACAGCCAGTCTTTCAGGCTCACCACGCGCTGCGCATGCGTATCCCAATTCAAGGCCGATACCACGTTCATGCCGTGGGCGCCGCCGGTATAACTGTAGTTATCAACATCCACCACCAACACCGTGCGCAAGCCCGGCAATTGCTGAGCCTTGATGATCTGCCGCCAGGGCTCGTGAAACTCGGCCGCCTCCTTCATGAATGCCTGCGCCAAACTCAGCACACGCTGCTCAGGGCTTTTGCCGGCAGGTGCATCGAGGTTTTCCAGTAAGGCATCGGTCAACCCGGGCGTTGCCGGGAACTGCAAAGCATCCAGATCAAATTCAGCGCAACGATCCTGGCAAGCAGGATCTTTCAGCTTCAAACGCAACGGTTTTGCCGGCAGCTCAGGGGCTTCCGCGACTGCCAACGGCTTGATCGCCGGCGGCATGGTGGCCAGCGCCGGCGTATCGGCCTGCCACTGCCACCAGCCCAAGCTAGCCAGCAAGGCCACCCCAATCAGCCGTAGCGCGTAAGGCATTAGTGCTCTCGTGTCGGTGAAAAAACAATGTCGGGATAGCGCTCTTGCATGAGCTGCAGATTCACCCGTGATGGCGCCAGATAGGTCAGATAGCCGCCGCCATCCAGTGACAGTTGGTCGTGCGCCTTCTTCTTGAACTCTGCCATCTTGCGCTCGTCATCGCAATGAATCCAACGCACGGTGGATACGTTAACTGCCTCGTACACGCACTCGACTTTGTATTCTTCCTGAAGCCGGAACGCGACCACATCGAACTGCAGCACACCCACGGCACCGAGGATAAGGTCGTTGTTGATCTGCGGCATGAAAACTTGTGTCGCGCCCTCTTCCGACAGCTCCTTCAAGCCCTTCTGCAGCTGCTTGCTCTTCAACGGATCGCGCAGGCGCACACGACGGAACATCTCCGGCGCAAAGTGCGGGATGCCGAGGAACTGTAACTTCTCGCCCTCGGTGAATGTGTCGCCGATCTGGATAGTGCCGTGGTTGTGCAAGCCGATGATATCGCCCGGCCAGGCCTCTTCCAGATGCGCACGCTCACCAGCGAGGAAGGTCAGCGCATCCGCCACCCGCACTTCCTTGCCGAGGCGCACATGCTGCATCTTCACGCCCTTCTGGTAGCGGCCGGAACAGATGCGCAGGAAGGCGATACGATCGCGATGCTTGGGGTCCATGTTCGCCTGAATCTTGAACACGAAGCCGGAGAAAGTCTCTTCCGTAGGCGCAACGCGACGCTGGGAAGCATTACGTGCCAAGGGCGTCGGAGCCCAATTCACAAAGCCGTCGAGGATGTGATTGACGCCGAAGTTGCCCAGCGCGGTGCCGAAAAAGACTGGAGACAAACGGCCGGCAAGGAACTCATCAAGATCAAAACTGTGACTGGCACCCTGCACCAGCTCCAGCATGCTGCGCAGATTGGCGGCATCGTCGCCGAGTGTTGCATCAGCCTCGGGGTTGTTCAGGCCGTCGATGGTCTTGTCGGCGATCAGTTCCGAACCATGACCCTGCTGGTACAGGTAGTAGCGATCTTCGAGTAGGTGGTAGACGCCCTTGAAGTCGCGACCGCAGCCAATCGGCCAGGTCACTGGCGAGCACTTGATGCCGAGAACGCTCTCGATTTCATCCATGAGCTCGATGGGGTCACGGACCTCTCGATCGAGCTTGTTAACGAAGGCAATGATTGGCGTATCGCGCAAGCGACAGACTTCCATGAGCTTGATGGTGCGATCTTCAACACCCTTGGCGCCGTCGATGACCATCAACGCCGAATCGACCGCGGTCAGTGTGCGATAGGTATCTTCCGAGAAGTCCTCGTGGCCGGGCGTATCGAGCAGGTTAATGGTCGCGTCCTTGTACGGAAACTGCATCACCGAGGTGGTGATGGAGATGCCGCGCTGCTTTTCCATCTCCATCCAGTCCGATGTCGCGTGGCGATCGGACTTGCGCGACTTCACCGTACCGGCGACCTGAATGGCCTTGCCCCAGAGCAAGAGCTTCTCGGTGATAGTGGTCTTGCCCGCATCAGGGTGCGAGATGATGGCGAAGGTGCGGCGCGAGGCGACTTCGGCCGCCAGTTGTTCGGTAAAAGACATGAGCGTTCAGCACTGGATTCGGAATGCGCACGATTATACGGCGATGCGTCGTGGATGGGGCAGAAAAGCCATGCAGTCGGTGCTAGATGCACTAGGAGAATGAGGACTATTGCCCCGATCTTTCCAAGGACATCTGCGACAACGGCAACCTCAGCGTAGCCTGCTCAATGACCAGCGGAATCGCCGCTGCTGGCGCATGCACCTGCAGACCAACCCGCGCCAGCACCGGCGCTTGCGCATCGCGATGCAGCGGAAACTTCGTCTGCACCACGGTGCGTATCGGCAGCGCCAGATTCTGATTCAGCGTGAAGCTCAACGGCCCGCGATAGACCAGCGCGATGCGGGTATCAATGGGCACCGTTAGCGTTACCGGCAAATCAAAGTTCAGCGGCACGCGAGCCATCAAGTCGAATTTCGGCAGAAAGCGCGAATCCACCACCAGTGCGGTGCTGCCACGCAAATCGGCAAAGGCCCGAACCGGGATGCTGCCTGTGTAGGTCACGCGGGTTTTCAGCGGGATGTCGGCATTGAAGGCCACTTGCGCGACATAGCTGCCACGCAGCGGCAGCTGGAATGTCTGGTCGATGGGTACGGATGCGCTGACCATGCCATCTATCCGGATCGGTACCGGGTCCTTGATGTCTGCTTGCGCACGCAGGCCATCCGGGAGCCGAAGCAAGATGCGCTGCTGGCTGACCTCGAGATCCACCACCAGACGCAAGTAGATCAGCACGCCGAGAGCACCGCCGAGCAGGCAGGTCAGCACGACCATGAGCGACAAGCCTATGACTCGTCGTGGTGTCAGTGTCATGGCTGTGCGGGCTTCACGTCTAACGCCAGATTGCGCAGCGGCAGGCGCAGGTCGGCTTGCTCGATAATGGCGCGCACCGGGCCATGAACCTGCACCTGGGCCTGTAATGCAGATTGCACCGGTACGCGTAACTGACTGTGAACAGGCACAACCGCATCAATCACGGCCTTCAGCGGCACACGCAAGGGCTGGGCAATACGCACATCGGCCGGCGTGCTGAATTGCACACGCACGCGCTGATCCACCGGAATATCCAGGCTGACCGGAATGATGGCCTTGATGGGCACATCGCCACGCACCGGCAGTGTCAGGTAACGGCCGAGCACGCGCACCTGCACGGTGGTATCCACATGTACGATTTGATCAATCGGCACTTGCTCGCGCACGGGCACGGTCATGCGGATGGGCACTTCGCTATCTACCGATGCCGTGACATGCAGGGTGTCGTTCACGGGCACGGTAATGATTTGGTCGACCGGGACTTTCGCGCGGATATCGCCATCGATGCGCACATCGAGGGCATTGAGTACATCGGCGGTGATTCGCAAGGGCTCGGGCAGGGATACCACGGCTGGCTGATCGCGGAGCTGAACATGGGCATCCACATGCTGGAACAGCCACCAGCCGGCGATGCCGCCACCGCACATCGCGGCGAGCAGAATGGCAATCAGGAGTACCGCCAGCTGGCGCGTCGTCATGGGGCTTCCTGCTTTTCTATAAAGTGAGGAGCGGCCACCGGCCAGCACACCAGCAGCACGCCGAACAGAATAACCGCCAGCCCCCACAGCTCGGCGGCATCCACCGTTTCCCCACCGAGCCAGACACCGAGAGCCACTGCCACCACCGGATTGACATAAGCATAGCTGGTCGCCAGCGCCGGCCGCACGGTGGCCAGCAGGTACACATACGAAGAGAAGCCGACAATGGCACCGATGAAGATCAGGTAGATCAGCGCCCAAAAGCTCTGCGCCGATGCCGGCAGCCCCCACGCTTCGCCGCGCAGCAGACTCACGGCGAGCAGGGCCACGCCGCCAACCAGCATCTGCACGGCGCTGGCCATCCAAACATTGGGCTGTTCGTGATGCTTGCCCCACATGGAACCGAACGACCAGATCAGCGCAGCAAAGATCAGCACGGCAAACCCGAAGACGGAGCCGGCCAGGCCATCGCCCTGCTTGAGCAGGATAATGCCGAGCACGCCGAGCAGCAGGCCCAGCCACTCGCGCGTACTGGTGCGCTGGCCCCAGATACGCGAGAACAAGGCTGCACAGAGCGGTGTCAGCGCCACCACCGTGGCCGAAAGCGCCGAGTTCACGCCCGCCTCCATCGCCAGCCCAACGCCGCCATTGCCGCCCACGAGCAGCAGCGTGCCGACGAAGCCGGCATTGCGCCATTGTCTGGCCGTCGGGCGAGCATGCCCACGCAGCGCGAGAAATCCGTAAATGATGCCGCCGGCGATGACATAGCGCACGCCGGCCATGAACAGCGGCGCCATGCCTTCAATAGCCCAGCGCATGGCGAGATAGGTCGAGCCCCAGACCAGATAAAGCGATGCCAGTGCCAGCAAGACGCGGCCGCGCTGACCGACCATGGTGCTAAACCACAACCATATTGTCGCGATGAATCAGCTCGGGCGCATCGACATAGCCGAGCAGACTTTCGATGCGCTCGGAGGCCTGACCGGCAATGCGGCCAGCCTCGTCGCTGCTGTAGTTGACCATGCCAACGGCCACTTGCCGGCCCTGCTCATCGACGCAAGCCACGACCTCGCCACGCGAGAAAGTGCCCTGCACTTCGCGCACACCGACCGGTAGCAGGCTGCGACCACCGCTTTTCAGCGCCTGCACCGCGCCGGCATCGAGCAGCAGACGGCCGGCATGCTGCAGATGCCCGGCCAGCCATTGCTTACGAGCCGCCAGCCGGTCCTGCTCGGGCAGCAGCAGCGTGCCCAGCACTTCGCCATCGGCAATGCGCGTGAGCACATCTGCGCCACGACCACTGGCGATGACCGTAGCGCAGCCCGAGCGCGCCGCCAACCGCGCTGCGCGCACTTTCGTCACCATGCCGCCGCGACCGAACTTGCCGCCGCCACCCGCCATCGCCAGCAGACGCTCGTCCATGGCCTGCACTTCCGGCAGCAGCACGGCATCGGGGTCATTACGCGGGTCGCGGTCGAACATACCTTCCTGATCGGTGAGGATGATCAGCGCCTCGGCCTCGACCAGATTGGCCACCAGCGCGCCTAGCGTGTCGTTGTCGCCAAAGCGAATTTCGTCGGTGGCGACGGTGTCGTTTTCGTTGATGACGGCGAGCACGCCCCAGTCCATGAGCGTGCGCAGCGTGCTGCGGGCGTTGAGATAGCGTTTGCGATCAGCGAGGTCATCGTGCGTGAGCAGCACCTGTGCAGTACGCACGCCATGCTCGCGGAAATGTGATTCGTAGGCCTGCACCAGGCCCATTTGGCCGATGGCGGCGCAGGCCTGCAGCGCCGGCACAGATTCCGGACGATGACTCAGGCCCATGCGTACCATGCCCTCGGCGACCGCGCCCGACGACACAAGAATCAGCTCGATGCCGCGTGCCTTCAGCGCCACCATCTGCGCCACCCACGCTGCCATGGCGGCCTGATCCAGACCCTGGCCATTGTCGGTGAGCAAGGCTGAGCCGATTTTGACCACCCAGCGGCGAGCATGCCGGAGGCGCGTGCGGTGCAGAGACATGGCGTGAAACCCCGGAAGCGTTAATAAAGAGTGACGAATAAAGCCGGCACGATCAACCCCGCTTACGGGCGGTAGATAATTTCCGGCGCGTCTTCCGCGTCTTCGTCCCAATCATCATCTTCGTCGTCATCAAGCTCAGACGGATCAATGCCCATGCGCTGCGCACGACGCTCAGCAGAACGGCGCACATCGAGCTCGCGAATACGCTCACGACCTTCCTGTACCAAGAGCTCGCGCTTGGCCTGTTCGGCCTCGGCCAGTGCCGGGTCGGCGGCTTCCGCTGCACGCTGCTCTTCAATGGCTTCCATCAGGCGATAACACACCGCCATCGCGCCGTCTTTGGTCAGGCCGGAGGTACGGAACACCGGGCCGGTCCAGCCCAGACGCGCCACGATGTCGTTGCAACGGGCATCGACTTCTTCAGCCGACGGCACCAAGTCGGTCTTGTTCAGGATCAGCCAGCGCGGCAGGCCCGCCAGCGTCGGCGAGAACTTTTCCAGCTCGCCGGCGATGACATTCACGGCATGTACCGGATCGGTCTCGTCATACGGCGCGATATCGACCAGATGCAGCAGGAAGCGCGTGCGCGCCAGATGCTTGAGGAAGCGGATGCCGAGGCCGGCACCGTCCGAGGCACCTTCGATCAGGCCGGGAATGTCGGCCATGACAAACGAGCGATGCCGATCGACATCGACCACGCCGAGGTTAGGCACCAGCGTGGTAAAGGGGTAGTCCGCAACCTTGGGCTTCGCCGCCGAAACGGCGCGAATGAAGGTCGATTTTCCGGCATTGGGCAGGCCGAGCAAGCCAACATCCGCCAGCACTTTCAGCTCCAGGCGCAACTCGCGCGCTTCACCGACAACACCGTCAGTGGTTTTGCGCGGCGAACGGTTGGTCGAGCTTTTGAAGTTGATGTTGCCCATGCCGCCGCGACCGGCGCGAGCAAGCAGAATGCGCTGGCCGTCTTCGGTCAGGTCGCCGAGCATTTCGCCAGTGACTTCGTCGAGCAGCGTGGTGCCCACCGGTACTTTCAGCACGATGTCATCGCCACTTTTGCCGGTGCAGTTGGCGCCACGGCCATTGCCGCCGCGATCAGCACGGAACTGGCGTTGGTAGCGATAGTCCACCAGCGTGTTGACGCCAACATCGGCTTCGGCCCAGACCGAACCGCCGTGGCCGCCATCACCGCCATCCGGGCCGCCAAACGGGATGAATTTCTCGCGACGGAAGCTCATGCAGCCATTGCCGCCATCGCCCGCCACCACTTTGATCACCGCTTCATCGACGAAACGCATGCTGTACTGCTCCTGAAACTTGACCTAAAACAAAAAAGCCCCGCAGTGGGGCGGGGCCTTTCTGTGTCTCCATTGAGCTTAGTGCTCAACCGAGGGCTGTCAACGCACCGCGAGCGTTAGCTCAGGCAGTGGCAGTGGCAACCACTTCAACGTACTTGCGGTTGAATGCGCCTTTAACGACGAATCGAACCACACCGTGCGCCTTAGCAAACAGTGTGTGGTCGCGGCCCATGCCGACGTTATCGCCAGCCCAGAACTGCGTGCCACGCTGGCGAATGATGATCGCGCCAGCTTGAATGGTTTGGCCGCCGTAGACTTTCGTGCCAAGTCGTTTGGCTTCTGAGTCGCGACCGTTGCGGGTAGAACCGCCAGCTTTTTTATGTGCCATGTCTCTATTCTCTCTCTGCTCAAAACGCCGTTAGACGCTGATGCTCGTGATTTTCAGTTCAGTGTAGTACTGACGGTGACCCGCCTGACGACGGTAGTGCTTGCGACGGCGGAACTTGACGATACGAATCTTGTCGTGACGACCGTGATCCAGCACTTCGGCTGTGACCTTAGCACCGGCAACGACCGGCGTACCGACCTGGATGTTGTCGCCATTGACGACCATCAGAACGTCATCAAAGGTGATGACCTGGCCCGGCTCGACAGCGAGAAGTTCAACCTTCAGACGCTCGCCTTCCACCACACGGTGTTGCTTACCACCGCTCTTAATAACTGCGTACATACACTGCTCCATCAAGCATCAATCGGGGCGGGTCGCATCTGGCTCGGATGAGCGATCGATGCAGTTGGATAAACCCGGGACCGAGAAAATTCGCAAGGCGCGTGATGATAGGGAAAAGGCGCTGTGCTTGCAACCGGATTGATGCAAAAAGGCCACGACACCATCGATACAAACCCTTCGGGCATTGCTACACAAATGTCGAAAAAGCCCACTTTACAGACATTTACACCACATTTTGCTGCATCAAATCATCTCGAATCGGCAAGCCAGCGGCAGATTATAAGCAGGCACCCACTGCTCAAAAGAAACACCATGAACGCTAATCTGCAAAAAAATGCTCGTCTTTTTCTGGCCACCTCGCTGCTGCTGTCACAGGCCGCACTGGCAGGCACTGCCACGCAAAACTTCAACGTCACCGCCACCGTGGTAGATGCCTGCAGCTTGTCATCCATCAGCAATCTGGCGTTCGGCAATTACAGTTTCACCACCCCCGCCCTCGGCACAACCTCGGTGAGTGTCACCTGTAGCCTCGGTTCGGCTTACACCCTGCATGTCAACGATGGACTCTATGGCAGCAGCGCCAGTGACCGAAAAATGAAGCACACCACCGCCGTCGACACGCTCAGCTACACATTGTCGAATACGCTGGGCGGCTCTACCTGGGGTGACACAGCAATTACCGGCGTTGCAGGCACTGGCCTCGGCATTGCCGTACCAACCACCATCTTCGGGTCGGTTGCTGCCAGCCAGACAGTCACACCCGGCAGCTACTCCGATACGCTGACCATGACCGTGACCTTCTGAGATCCATCATGAGCCTGCACAGCATTCGGAAATTCAGCCTCCCGCTCCTGCTGTGCGGGCTGGTCAGCCTTGGTCTCGATGCGCACGCGGCCGGTCTCGCCGTTAGCCCGTTGCGCCTAGACCTGCGGCCCGGCCAGCAAATGACCGCATTAACGGTGAGCAACACCGGCAAATCCGCCTTGCTGGTACAGGGCTCGGTCATCTCCTGGCAACAGGACGGCAGCGCAGAGCCGCAGACCATGGCACGCGCCATGCTGCTCACTCCTGCGCTATTCCGACTGCCACCCGGCGGGCGCCAACTAGTGCGTATCGGCTGGCAACAGCAGACCTCTGCCCCTGAACGCGAACAAGCCTATCGTGTCTTTATGCAGGAAGTACCGGATGGCTTACCGTCCGGGCCCGGTCTGCAAGTCAGCTTGCGCGTCGGCGTCCCCTTGTTTGTCGCCCCTACTAAAGCGCCCGTGCGTGCCAGCGAATGGCACTGGCAACCGGCACAAGCCAGCCAACCAGCCAGTTTACTGTTGCAAAACAACGGCAACCGACACGAGCGCATCACTCAGTTAAAGGTTAGCGATGCCCGTAAGCGCGTACTACGCGACGGCCCGCTACTGTTCTATGTGTTACCGGGCGCAAAACAGGCACTACCGCTGCCCGCCGGCGATATCACCTTGCCACTCCTGATCGAGACTCGCTCCGATCAAGGATCCCGTCAGTTCACGCTGACGACACCGGCATCGTGAGGCTCACAACATGATCACTGACAACGCGACCGCCTGGTTTGAAAGCAGCTGCCAACAGCCCTTTCCAGCCGGTATCCAGCTTGTGGTCATTGAGCGCGAAGCCGATGGCGAAGAGCTCAATGGTCGCATCCGCGTCGACGATGCCGGCCACGTCTGGCTCGCTGGTCAGGACTATTTAGCGTGGACCGGGCTGGCCAAGCTGCCCGCCACCGCGAAAGTCATCGATGGCCATACTTGGTATCGATTGGAAGCACTGCCCTATCACCTGGATAGCTGCAACAGCCGCTTGCAGCTGGCTGCCAAGATCGAACGCCGACATTATCGCGGCAATCAAGCACCCGACGCACCACGCCTGCCCGCCAGCTTCGGTGGCTACCTCAATACCGACTTGTTCGGTTTCACCAGCGAGGGCATGGGCAACAGCCTGACCGGTCAGGCCGAGATTGGCGTGAGCGCCGGCGGCGGTCTTTGGCGCACGCGCCAAGTGTTTCTGCGCGAAGGCAGTCGGCGGCTGGATAGCCAAGTACGCTGGGACTTCCCCCAGCACATGGCGGCACTGGAGGCTGGCGACATCATCAATACCGGCATCGGCATCAGCCCGAATGTGCGCTTCGGCGGCTTGTCTTGGGGCACCGACTTCAGCCAGCGCCCGGAGCTGCCGACCTATCCGCTGCCCAGCTTGCTAGGCGATGCCACCTTGCCATCCACCGCCGAACTCTACATTGATGGCCAGCTACGCCAGCGCGACCGCCTTGCCGCCGGCCCCTTTGCGCTGGACCCCGTGGCTGGTCTAAACGGAGCCGGCGATCTGCAAGTCATCGTGCGCGATAACCTTGGCCGCGAAACCGTGATCAGCCAACCGTTCTATACCAGCCCGCGCCTGTTGCGCAGCGGCCTCAACGATTACCACATTGATATCGGGCGTTTGCGCGAAGGCTTCGGCACTCAGGATGATCATTATACCGACAGCTTTGTCAGTGGCCGCTGGCGTCGCGGCTTGAGCAGCAACGGCACGCTCGGTTTGCGCACCGACCTGCTCGCCGGCCGCCAGAGCGGTCAGGCCGAGTGGCTCTACGGCAGCCCGCGCTGGGGCCTGTGGCAGCTTGGGCTGGGTGCATCGCACGACAAAACCGCTGGTCGGGGCGAACGCGCTACGGCCGGCTATGAGTGGTTGTCTCGCCAAGGCAGCATCCAAGCTCAGGTCAGCGCCTCCAGCCCGGCATTTATCGAGCTCGGGCGCGAACCGGGCGCCGTCGCGCGCAGCATTCGCCTGCAAACCGGTTGGCGTGTTGGCCCGTCGAGTAGCTTCACGCTGGGCCGCAGCGAAGAGCAACGCCGCGACCGCGAAGACCTGGTGGTCTCCGCCGCCTCTTGGCAACAAACCCTGAGCCCGCAAAGCCAGCTCATTTTCAGCGTGGTACACAGCCCCGGCACTGCTCTCACCAGCAGCATCGGTTTATCACAAGAGCTCACGCAGGACTGGCGTTTGGCTGGGCAACTCACTTATCGCGACGATGATGGCGGCGGCATTCAGCTCGGCCTAACGTGGCAACCACAGGGAAGCAGCTGGAGCGCCCGCCTTGCCAGCGAAGCACGCCGCAACGAACACATCACACAAGCCAACTGGCTCTATGCCGGTGATCGCGGCCAGGCCAATATCGGCATCGGCGAGCGCAACGGCCGAGCCAGCTTGCAGGGCAGTCTGGCCACCTCGCTGGCCTGGGTTCCAGACAATGTATTCTGGAGCAAGCGCCAGCAAAACGGCTTTGTTGTGGTCGATGCCGGCGCGCCCGATGTGACCGTCTTTCGTAACCACCAACTGGCCGGACGCACCGACCAGAAAGGCCAGCTGCTCGTCACCGACACCTGGCCGCACCAAAGCACCGAATTCAGTCTGGGCTGGGAGGACTTGCCACTGGCTGCTCAACCTGGTGCTGTCGAAGCCACCGTGAGACCGCCACGCGGCATCGGCATCCTCAAATTGGCCAGCGAAGACCACGCCGCCAGCACCTCGTGGCAAGCACGCCTCGATACTGGCGAGTGGCTGCCCGCCGGCAGCAGCCTGCTCCATGGCGGAGAAGCCGCCGAGCTACCCAGCGGGCTTGATGGCCTGCTCTACCTGCCCGTGAGTTGGACCGGAGACGGCATCGAAGCCGTCCTGCCCGATCAGCGTCGTTGCCTGATCACCACCCTGCCTGCCACACCTGCCAAGGAGCTGACATGTCAACTTCTGCCCTGAGGCGCACCCTGCTCGGCGGCGCCCTGCTCATGACCAGCGCCGCCTGCCCGGCACTGACCTGCTCGGCCAGCGTTTCAACACTGGCCTTCGGTAGCTACAACCCCGTGCTCGGTCTGCCCACTGACAGCCAAAATACCCTGACCGTGACCTGCTCATCGCTGATTGCGCTACTGGTCAGCTACAACATCGAACTATCCGCCGGTAACAGCGGCAGCACCAGTGCCCGCCAGATGCGCCAAGGTGGGCAGTCGCTGAACTACAACCTGTACCAAGACATTCTGCGCACTACGGTCTGGGGCACCGGGCCGAGTGCCGTCAGCGACAGCTTCCTGCTCAGCATTCTCGGCATTGGCGTGGACCGCCTCTACCCCATCTACGGTCGCATTCCCGCAGGCCAAACCAGCATTAATGCCGGCAGCTACAGCGACAGTATTACTGTGACTGTCAATTACTGATAACGCTTGAACGGTAGTCGCGCGCGGCACAGGCTGATAGCATTCGCGCATTCTTCTCGCACAACAGTTTCCCCTCATGGAATTCAAAGACATCCTGCACCTGGTCAAGGACGATTTTGCCGCTGTCGATGCCTGCATCACGGCCAACCTGCAATCACGCGTGCCCTTGGTCAGCGAAGTCGGCGAATACATTGTTCAAAGCGGTGGCAAGCGCCTGCGTCCGCTGGTCAGCCTGCTCATGGCGCGCGCCTGCGGCTATCAGGGCGATGCCCATGTCGATGTTGCCGCCATTATTGAAATGCTGCACACCGCCACCTTATTGCACGACGATGTGGTGGACGAGTCCTCGCTGCGTCGAGGCCGCCCCACGGTCAATGCCCACTGGGGCAATGCCACCGCAGTCCTAGTCGGCGACTACTTGGTATCACGCGCCTTCCAGATGATCGCGCGCCTGCAGCGTCAGGCCATTTTCGACATCATGTCGGACGGCACCTGCGTCATCGCCGAAGGTGAAGTGCTACAGCTGATCAACCAGCACGACCCCGACACCACCGAAGCGCGCTACCTGGAAGTCATCCACGGCAAGACCGCGAAAATGTTTGAGGCCGCTGCCGAATGCTCGGCCTCACTCACCGGTGATCAGTGGCGCAGCGTGTCAGTGACTTATTCCCGCCACCTCGGCGCTGCTTTCCAGATCATCGACGATGTACTCGACTACACCAGCTCGGCGGATGTGATGGGCAAAAATGTTGGCGACGATCTGGCCGAAGGCAAACCCACGCTGCCCCTGATTCGCGCCATGGAAATTGCCGCACCTGATGACGCCGAGATGCTGCGCAATGCCATTCGCACCGGTGGCCTTGAGCATCTTGATGACATCATTGCACTCGTACAACGCTGTGGTGCACTCGACTACAGCCTCGCGCGCGCGCAAGCCGAAGCTGACTCCGCCATCGCTGCCATAGCCGCTCTGCCCAACACCCCGCACCGTGCGGCATTGGAAGGTCTGGCACGACTCGCCGTGGCACGAAATTCCTGAACAGCGTCTTCCCAAAGCAAAATCGCATGCTAGAATGCGCGCCTCGTGAAGCGGGCAACTGCTAACGAATCGGGGTATAGCTCAGCTTGGTAGAGCGCTACGTTCGGGACGTAGAGGTCGTAGGTTCGAATCCTGCTACCCCGACCAGATAACAAAAGGCCGTGTCATCCATAGGGTGAGCCGGCCTTTTTCATGCCCCCAGCAACTACCTAGTGAGCATGAGCCTTCGCTGCACCCAGACCGGTGTTCTGACGCACATACAGCTCCGTCCACTTCTCTTCCGCGCGACGGTCACGACCCCACAGCAACGAGCCGAAGATCACTGCTAGGAAGCCGAGCGGAATCGAAATAATACCGGGGTTCTTGAGCTTGATCAGCGGCTCTTCCAGGCCAACCATCGATGTCGTCTTGTCGGCATATTTGACCCGATCTTCATCGGCTTTGACCACGTCCTTCTCCAGCTTGGCCAAGGCCTTGGTGGCGGTTGCGCGCGGCTTCTCAGCCAGTGAGGCATCCGCCAACTTGGCTTCAAGACCGGCACGCTTTTCAGGCGCTTCAGCAATCAGCTTGGCAGCATCCGCTTTGACTTTCAGCGGATAAGTCATGTTCGGCGAGACCATTACCAAAGAGATGGCTGTGACGGTGCCAATAATCATGCCGGCCATGATGCCGCCGGTGTTGCACCGCTTCCAGTACAGTGTCAGCAGTACGCAAGGCAGATTCGCCGACGCTGCCACCGCAAAGGCCAGCGCCACCAGATGGGCCACGTTCTGACCTTTGGCGGCAATGCCGATGACGATAGCTATGGCACCCACAATCACGGTGGAAATACGCGCCGCTTTGATCTGCTCTGCCGATGTTGCATGCTCGCCGCGAATCACGCCGACATAAATGTCATGCGCCATCGCCGATGCCGATGCCAGCACCAGGCCTGCCACCACCGCCACAATCGTGGCAAACGCGACGGCAGCCACAAAGGCCAGCATGAAGTTGCCCATCACCGAATCTGCACCACCACCGAGGAACTGAGCGAGCAATGGCGCTGCCATGTTGCCGCCTTTGTCAATCAGGGCAATATCCGCAGCACCGACATGGATGGCAGCACCCATGCCAAGGAATAGCGTCAGCACATAGAAGCCACCAATGATGGCCATTGCCCAGATAACCGACTTGCGGGCTTCCTTGGCATTCGGCACGGTGAAGAAACGCATGAGGATATGCGGCAGACCGGCCGTACCGAAGACCAGCGCCATGCCCAGCGAAATTTGATCCAGCGGATCCTTCAGATACAAGCCCGGCTCCAGAAAACGCTGACCGAGCTCGGCAGCCGTCATGCCCTCGGCACTGTCACCCAGCAACTTGGCCACCTGGCCCTGCACCTTGGCATCACCCACAACAGCGGTGAGGAAATCCGGCAAGCTGAAACCGTAAGGCGCCCAGACCAGCATGACTAGGATGATGGAGGCGATGACCAACAGGATGGCTTTGATAATCTGCACATAGGTCGTAGCCACCATGCCGCCAAACAGCACATAGGCCAGCATGAGCACGCCCACAGCCATCACCGAGACCTCGTAATCGATCCCGATGAGCGTCTTCACCAGCACGCCGCCACCGACCATCTGCGCCGTCAAGTAGAAAGTCGACACCGTGATAACCGAAATGGCACCAACAACGCGCGTTTTCTTGGGGTCATTGCGGTATGCAAGAATGTCCGCCAGCGTGTATTTGCCGATGTTTCGGCAGGGCTCGGCAATCACCAGCAGCACCGTGATGTAGGCCACTAGCCAGCCCACGGAATACATGAAGCCGTCATAGCCATACAGCGAGATCAGGCCGGCAATACCGAGAAACGATGCTGCCGACAGATAATCGCCGGCAATCGCCCAACCATTCTGCAACCCGGAAATGCCACCCCCTGCGGTGTAGAAATCCGACGCGGAATGCACTTGCTTCGACGCCATGTAAGTAACAAACATCGTGAGCATGATAATGGCGCCAAAGACCATGAAGGTCATGAGCCGATATTCCGGTGCAACAGCACCCTCGGCGGCCAGTGCCAAGGCAGGAATGCCCAGCCCCAGCAGTCCGCCTAGTATTAGTTTGGTATTCATGTGGCAGCCTCCGCATCGGTAACAATTTGCGCAGCCATCACGTCAAATTCCTTGTTGGCAATGCGCGAATAAATAACTGCCACACCCCAAGCAACAACAAATTCGGATAATGCAAAGAGAATACCGATATTCACCGGCCCCCAGACTTGCTCCTTGAAAAGCTCCTGGTGATAAGCCGCTCCCAACGGCAGCAAAAAGTAGTAGCCCACGGAAAACAGCATCAGACCGGAAAGCACACGCCGCTTTCTGGCCACCAGTTTCTGAAATTGCGGGCTGGCGGCAATCGCCTCCCAGTTATGTGCTTTTGACATCTCGTGCTCCTTTTATCCTATACGAGCCGAGACTAAGCTTTACCACAAAGAGTGCTACGCGACTTTTGGATTAGATGAGCGAACGTCAGAACTGAAAAGCCACCCGAAGGTGGCTTTTTTTGACAAGGCAGTTTTAAAATATCAACGCCGAGCAGGTGGGCGACGAGCGCCGCCAGTAACACTGCCACCCGGGCGAGGCTTGCGCGGCGCAGGTTCGGCGCCACTGGCACCATGTATGACCTTGACCTCGGGAATCTCGGCCAGCAGCTCCTCTGGCGGACGCACACAGTCCAGCTTGCGACCAATGGCTTTTTCCAACTCCGGAATCAAATGACCATCATCCTCACAGGCGAAGCTGATGCTGGTGCCCACGGTGCCAGCACGACCAGTACGACCGATGCGGTGAACATAATCATCCGGCTGCTCAGGCAAAGTGAAGTTGACGACATGACTGACGTTATCGACATGAATGCCGCGACCCGCCACATCGGTTGCGACCAGCACGCTGATCTTGCCTTCACGGAAGTTTTCCAGCGTTTTCACGCGCTTTTCCTGAGGCACATCGCCCGACAGCAATGCGCATGACAAGTTATGCGCCTTCAAGATGTCCGTGAGTCGGCGCGTCTGATCGCGACGATTGGCAAACACCATCACACGCTCCAGCTTCTGCTGGGTGATGAGATTGAGCAGCAGCGGAATTTTCTGTTCAGCGGTGACGATATAGACCTTCTGCTCGACCAAGGCATTGGTAGCATGCTCTTGCTCGATCTCGACCGTCACCGGGTGATAGGTCCACTGCGACGCCAGACTAAGCACATCGCGCGTGAATGTCGCCGAAAACAGCAGTGTCTGGCGATGGGTCTTCTGCGGCGTCAGGCGAATGATTCGCTTCACATCCGGGATGAAGCCCATGTCGAGCATACGGTCGGCTTCATCAATCACCAGCAGCTCGACTTGGTCGAGATAAATTTCCTGCTTGTTGGCAAAATCGATCAGACGACCCGGCGTGGCCACAATGATGTCCACGGGTGCGGCGGCCAACTGCTTGCGCTGCTTTTCGTAATCCATGCCGCCAACCAGCGTCACTACGGAAAGCCCGGAATACTTGCCGAGATCGGCGGCATCCTTGGCAATTTGCAGGGCCAGCTCACGCGTTGGCGCCAAAACCAGCGCACGCGGTTCACCGAGGCAACGCTCATTGGATGGCGGATTTTTCAGCAGATCGGCGATCACGGTAATCAGGAAGGCTGCCGTCTTGCCAGTTCCCGTCTGGGCACGGCCGATGGCATCATGACCCGCCAGCGTGAAACGTAAGACACGACCCTGAATGGGCGTGCAGTACTCAAAGCCGAGGTCGGCAACCGCCTGCAAAATTGGATCAGGCACCGGCAGATCGTTGAAGCGCACCTGAGGCGCAACGGCGACTTCAGGCTCGAGTTGGGCAACCTCAAGCGCCACGACTGGCAAGGCGCTTTCTTCTGGAAGAGTCTCTATTTCGCCGGTTGTCATGTCAGAGCATCTGCACATCGTCGGCCTGCAGACCCTTGTCGCCACGCTTCAGGAAGAACTCGACGCGTTCACCCTCACGCAAGGTGCGGTGACCCTCGCCACGAATGGCACGGTAATGCACAAAGACATCATCGCCATTGTCACGCGTGATGAAACCAAAGCCCTTGTTGGCATTGAACCACTTCACCGAGCCCTGTTCGCGCGGACCTTTAACACGAATGGTACGGCTGGGGATGCTCAGTGCCAACAAGGCCAGCGCCGGTAGCAGCACTAGCACGGCCGACGGCAGTTGCGCAGCAATACCGCCATCGCGAGCAGCAAGTGATGCCAAAACGACAGCGGCATAGCCCGTAGCTTGCAACGTCAATACCAAGCGTATCGTGCGGCAACGCTTCAGATTTCGGGCACACCAGAAAAATAATGGCGCCAAACTGATGTCAGCAATCGCCATCAGGCGTACAGCAAATTCACTGTTGGCATCGATGGGTAATGTAAAAGCGAGCGGGAAAAAACTGAGCCAGAGGCTCGGAGCCACCAGCATGAACAGGCCGTTTAGGGCATAGCCCAGACCCATCAAGGAAAAAAGCAGTGCAAGACCTTGTTTGCTACGCATGAAATAAAGACTCGACACACTGAACTCGGTTGGGCATCGGGCCAACACGCTACCAATACCAATAGCCGAGAATGACAGGTTGAGCCCGGCTCCCGATGCAGCAGAAACAAAAAAAGCGGGTAAAGCCCGCTGACAGGGTTTTGTGGTGAGCCCGAAGGCTCACCACAAAAGGTGCATCAGTCCAGCGGCAGAACGTCTTCGGCTTGGAAGCCCTTCTGACCCTTGACGACGCTGAATTCGACCTTCTGGCCGTCCCGCAGGGAGCGGTGGCCGTCACCACGGATGGCGCGGAAGTGGACGAAAACATCTTCACCAGCTTGACGCTGAATGAAACCAAAACCCTTGGCATCGTTGAACCACTTCACGGTGCCTTGCTCACGTTGCGACATAATCAACCTCAAAAAACTCTGTATCGGATAGCCGTGTGGCGGCCATCAAACTTTGGCGCACATGATAAAACATAGCGTTACGAGGTGATGATGCCCACGGGCATACTGATTAAACACGGAAAGCCTAGTGAGCGCAAGCAAGACCGGCATATTTTGTCAAGACATCCAAATAATCCAGACATGGTCAACCAACAATACGGCAAACAGTCCCAACAAATACACCAGAGAAAAGCCGAAGGTCTTCATGGCCTGTCCGGGCTTGTCCCGATTCTTCAAAATCCATGCCTCACGCGCGAACAGGAAGGCAAATACGCAAGCGCCTATCAAATAGATAATGCCGCTCATGCCAACTAGGTAAGGCAGCAGTGTCACTAGACCCAGCAGCACCGTGTAGTACCAGACCAAAGTCTTGGTCAGCTCGACGCCATGAGTCACCGGTAGCATGGGAATACCCGCCTTGGCGTACTCATCGCGACGATGAATAGCCAGCGCCCAAAAATGAGGGGGCGTCCAGACAAAAATAATCAAGACCAGCAACCAGGCATGCGGTGACATTTCACCGGTCACAGCCGTCCAGCCCAATAATGGCGGCAAGGCACCCGACAAACCGCCAATCACAATGTTTTGCGGCGTGGCGCGCTTCAGATAGCGCGTATAGATGCCGGCATAGCCGACCATGCCCAAGGCGGTCAGCCAAGCGGTCAGTGGATTTACCCACAGAGTCAGCACAACCATCGATAACATTGCCAGAAAGCCGGCCCAGAGCAATGCTGCCGGCCCCTGCATGTGCCCCTGAACCAGCGGCCGCTGCTGGGTACGCGTCATCACGGCATCAATTTGCTGATCAACCCATTGATTGATAACGGCAGCCGACGCCATACCCGCCCACAGGCCGACGATAGCCGCAAGATACTGCCAAGGCGCAAGCAGCTCATGCGGTGCCAGCACCATGCCAACCACGGCGGTCACCATTAACATGGCAACAACGCGCGGCTTGGTCAGCGCCCAATATTCACGCCACAACGAGGTGGTCTGTACTACCGGCACTGCGGCCATTTCAGCATCCTCGATCATTCAGTGTTTTTCTTTTTTCAAGGCGTAAATCAAGGCTACCAGAATCTGTAACAACACGGCGGCCCAGACATTGTGTGCAACGGCATTCCACAAGGGCAGCTGAAAATGGACATTGGCCACGCCCAGCAACACCTGCAGAAATAGTGCCATGGCAATCGTTACCGCAAACAACCGATAGCGAATCGCCTGCGCATGCCGCAACAACTGGAATGCCAGCAGCAGCAAGGTCGCCACCACTACCATGGCACCTATACGATGCGCGACATGAATGGTGACTTTTGCGGCAGCGCTCAGGTGCGGCGCAAACTCGTAACTGACATCATCGACATGAGTCAGACTGAAGGCTTCACGCCACTGCAATAGTTGCGACCAACCGGGCTGACATATCGGTAAATCTGTACAAACAGTCGCCGCATAGTTCGACGCTGTCCAGCCCCCCAGCGTGATTTGCAACACGACAACTGCCAGGGCAAAGAACGCCAGCCGTGTGAATTTTGCCATGCGCCAGTCGCCCGTTCGCGGAAAGGCACGGCGCAACCGCAGATGCAGCAGAAACAACCCGGACAAGGTACTGAAGCCCAGCAACAAGTGGCTCGTGACCACTGGCGGATAGAGCTTCTCCGTCACCGTCAGCGCACCAAAGGCACCTTGCAGACACACTAGCGCAAGCAGGAGCAGGCCATGCCGCCAAGGCATATCGATGTCTTTGCGGCGCCAGAGCATCATGCTCGCCAAAATCAAAATCACTAGACCAATGCCGCTAGCAAAATAGCGATGAATGGTCTCGGGCCAAGCCTTTTCCGGAACCACTATCTGCCCGGGAAACAAGGCATTCGCCCGCGCCAATGACTCCGGCGATGAGGGCACTGTGAGATGACCGTAGCAGGTCGGCCAGTCCGGGCAGCCCAAACCGGCATCGCGCAGACGCGTCCAAGCACCGAGCAAAATAACCGTCAATGTCAGCAACAAGGCCAACCGGGAGATTCTCACCAGTGTGCGTCGATCGAAACTAGCCAATGCGAGATGCCTTTAAGAGTTTTTGTAGATCATCGAGCAGCAATTGTGCCCGCAACAGCGCTTCGGCATCCGTCACTGCCGGCTGGTAACGCAACATGACCCAACCCAGTGGGTCCATGATCAACCAGGGCGATGCCCCTGAGCCTGACAAACCAGTGGCTGCAAGCTGCTGCTGTGTCAACGGCATGATTTTGACATCAGCGGATAGTGCCGGCAGCTTTATATCGGCACTCTGTTCGGTCCGAACCAGCAACAAGCCAACACGACTGCGCTCACGCCCCAGTGTCGCCTGCAAGCGGGGCAGTGTCTTCAATGTCTGCAGGCAGCTGGCATCACAAGTCGCCGGCACGACATAGCTCAGCCACCAGCGGCCATCAAGCTCTTGCTGCTGTTCACTAGCGAATTGAGTACGCAGATCAATGGGCGGCGACAACAAGTCACCTTTATTAGTTGCTGCCCCGCCCACCCAATGCCGATCATAGGCGAGCTGACCAATGACAAAAGGCAAGGTAAAGCTCAGCAACAGCGCCAGGACCACCCAGCGCGAAGATCCTTTCTGACGCTGGCGTGCGCTGCTTGCACGAACGCTCAGCCGCCACCAGCACAGACACCAAGTCGCCGCCAGCGCCAGCCACTGAAAGGCATAAGCGCGATGCTTGTCCGGACCCATCTGCTGACTGGCATTCGGCTGCCAATCCCGATGATAGCCAAAGCTCGCCTCCGGACTGAGGCGCACTACCCACGGCAGCAAACGAGTCTGGCAGCGTTGTTCCCACTCTTTCAGGTCTATACGCCCGAATCGCCATAGACCATTCAATTTTTCACCACCCCCCGCCGTGAAAAAACGGGCCGGTTTTTGCAAGTCACCCATGACAATCTCATGCTCGTTTAACGCCTGCGGAGCAGCCGGGCCTTGCTGGCGATCACTGGGCAACCAACCCAAATTTACCAGAATAGCCGGCCCGCCCGCATCCAGTCGAAATAATTGATGCAACTGATAACCGGTCTGACCCAGTGCCGGCTGATTATCTAGAGCAACACGACACGCAGGATCAAAGTGACCCGCCAGCCTGACCTTCTGCCCAGCCTGCCACTGCAAAGCCAAGCGCGCATCGGACCAGGCACCCTGCTTTTGCGAGATGCTTTTCTGCTGTTGCAGCCACAGTGTCTTTTCAGCAGCCCTCTGCCATTGCCAAACAGACAGCGACAACAGCAGCACAGCCCCGAGCAACACAACAGCCCCCCAGCAAAGCTTGGCAACAACCGACAAACCGTTCGTCATGTCGGCCATGACAGCACTGGCGGCGGACTTATACTGGCCATTCCCGTTGTCATTATTGGAGCCACATCTTGGCCATTAAAATTGTCATTCTGCTCGCATTAGGTCTGGTTGTTTGGCAGCTCGCTTCTGCCCTCAAAGCATTGTCACGAGGCGGCGAAGGCGACCCGCAGCGCATGCTGCAGGCTCTGAAAATGCGCGTGGTATGGTCCATCGTTATTGTGGCTGCTCTTTTTGTACTGGGTGCGCTGGGCGTTATCGACCCACACGGCTTATAACCAGTACACCACCACGAACAGGAACAGCCAGACCACATCCACAAAATGCCAGTACCAGGCAGTTGCTTCAAACGCGAAGTGATTGCCTGGCGTGAGATGACCTTTCAGCGTCCGCAGCGTCATCACAATCAGCATGATGGTACCAATCGTCACATGCAGGCCGTGAAAGCCGGTGAGCATGAAGAAAGTGGAACCGTACATGCCGGACTGCAGGGTCAGACCCATCTCGGCATAAGCATGGTGGTACTCAACCGCCTGGCAGACGAGAAATATCACCCCCAAGGTCGCTGTCAGCGCCAGAAAGCCCAGCTGACGGCGGCGATCACCGATCAAAAGCGCATGATGTGCAATGGTCAGCGTGACCGATGAGGTCAGCAGAATCACGGTATTGAGAAAAGGCAAACCCCATGGCCCCATGGCCTGGGTAATTTCGCCGCTGGGCATTTTCACCAGTGGCCAGAGCGCTTGGAACTGGGGCCAGAGCAACTCGTGCGTCATTACGCCCTTGCCTTCACCAGCTAGCCAGGGAACGCTGAGTACACGGGAGTAAAACAAAGCCCCGAAAAAAGCAGCAAAGAACATGACTTCGGAAAAGATGAACCACGTCATGCCTTGGCGGTATGAGACATCCATTTGTGCTGAGTTTTTGTTGCCCAGGCTTTCACGAATGGTGTCGCGGAACCACAGGTACATGAGCAGAAAAAGACCCAGCAAGCCCACAGGCAGAAGAAAATTAAAGCGGCCCGAATTTTCCGCAATGCCCGACAGGCTATGACTCTGAACCGTATTACCAGCGCCAATCACCAGCAAAAACAGAACGAAGGAGCCCATGATGGGCCACGGACTGCTCTCGGGCACAAAGTAGCTCACGGGTTTGCCGGCTTGCTTCTGCGACTCTTGTGACGATGACATGCAATACTCCTCACCTGCAAAAAATGGCTGCTTAAATCTTCTGCTCAACATCTGGCTGACGATAAAAGCGATACGCCAGCGTAATGGTTTTGATGTTCTTGGGTAACGCGGGGTCGATGTACAAAATGACCGGCATGTCGACCGACTGTCCGGCACTCAATGTTTGTTGCTCGAAACAGAAGCACTGCGTCTTCTTCACAAATGCCGTGCCGGCGGCAGGCGAAATGGAAGGAATAGCCCTGCCCGTCACCGCGTGATCAGCCGTGTTTTCAACATGAAAACTAATGCGCTGAATCTGCCCCGGATGCACATCAATCGACTTCAGATTGCCGCGGAATGTCCAGGGCAAGCCCGCGTCGACGGAGGTCACAAACTCAAGAGTGACTGTGCGATCCAGTATTTCGGCAGGCTTGTTGGCCGCATTGGCCAACGAAGGTTTGCCGTTCAGCCCGGTCAGCTCGCAAAATGCCTTGTAAATCGGCGGCATGGCGAAGACCGCAAAGACGAACATGCCGACAACACCCGTCACCAGCCAGAAAATCTGCTTTTTCTGCGGCGATGTGTGTGGCGCCTGACTCATGCTCGACTCCGTCGTTACTTGATCACCGGTGGCTCGGTAAAGCTGTGGTACGGCGCCGGACTAGGCAGCGTCCACTCGAGACCCTCAGCAGCCTCCCAGGGATTTTCTGTGGCCTTGGGCTGACGCTTGATGGTGAACAACACGGCGAGGAAGAACAGCTGGCTGGCACCGAACCAGAAGCCGCCGATGGAGATCCAGAAGTTCAGGTCGGCAAACTGCATGGAGTAGTCGGCGTAGCGGCGCGGCATGCCGGCGAGACCGACGAAGTGCATCGGGAAGAACAACAGGTTCACCGACAACAGCGAGCTCCAGAAGTGCAGCTTGGCCAGCGTGGTGTTGAACATGTGGCCTGACCATTTCGGCAGCCAGTAGTAGGCTCCGGCGAAGATGGCAAAGAGCGAGCCGGTGACCAGTACATAGTGGAAGTGAGCCACCACGAAATAGGTGTCTTGGTACTGGTAGTCAGCCGGCGTGATGGCCAGCATCAAGCCGGAGAACCCACCGATGGTGAACAACACTACGAAGGCAATGGCAAACAACATGGGCACTTCGAAGGTCATCGAGCCGCGCCACATGGTGGCGACCCAGTTGAACACCTTCACACCCGTCGGCACCGAAATCAGCATGGTCATGTACATGTAGAACAGCGAGCCAGCCAGCGGCAGGCCAGTAGTGAACATGTGATGCGCCCAGACTACGAACGACAGCAACGCGATAGATGCGGTGGCATAGACCATGGATGGGTAGCCAAACAGCGGCTTGCGCGCGAACACTGGGATAATGGCCGAAACGATCCCGAACGACGGCAGGATCATGATGTAGACCTCGGGATGCCCGAAGAACCAGAAGATGTGCTGGAACATAACCGGATCACCGCCACCGGCGGCATCGAAGAAGCTGGTGCCGAAGTGACGGTCGGTCAGCATCATGGTCACCACGCCCGCCAACACCGGCATCACTGCGATGAGCAGGAAAGCCGTGATTAGCCAGGTCCAGACAAACAGCGGCATCTTCATCAAGGTCATGCCCGGGGCACGCAGGTTGAAGATGGTAACGACGACATTGATGGCACCGAGGATGGACGAGATACCCATGAGGTGAACAGAGAAAATAAAGAAGTCGGTACTGGCTGGGCCATAGGTGGTCGATAGCGGCGCATAGAAGGTCCAGCCGAAGTTAGGCGCAGACCCCATGCCGAGCACGGACATCACGACTGAGCCAATCAGAATGGCAAAGGCGAACGGCAACAGCCAGAACGAGAAGTTGTTCAGACGCGGCAGAGCCATATCCGGCGCGCCGATCATCATCGGCACCATCCAATTCGCAAAGCCGGTGAAGGCCGGCATGATGGCACCAAAGACCATGAGCAAACCGTGCACTGTGGTCATCTGGTTAAAGAAATCCGGCTGCACCAGCTGCATGCCGGGATACATCAGCTCGGCGCGAATGACCATGGCGGCCAGACCGCCACAGAGGAGCATGAGCAGTGCAAACACCAAGTACATCGTGCCGATGTCCTTGTGGTTCGTGGTGGTGAACATACGCAGCAGGAAAGGCTTCAGCGGCGCATGATGGCCATGATCATCATGGCCGTGAGCAGCCGTGGTGTGTGACATAGCTTCTGCGCTCATTTAGCAAACTCCGATGGCTGGACGAGATCCCCTGTGGCATTGCCCCAGGCATTGCGTTCATAGGTGGTGACGGCGGCCATTTCTCGCGGCGTCAGAATCGCTTTCCAGGCGGGCATCGCATTCTTGCCGACCAGAATGATGTTGATGTGATCCTGCAGATGAGATTTTTCCGTCGCAATTTTGCTGCCCTTGAGTGCCGGGAACATCGGCGGCAAGCCGGCGCCACTGACCTGATGACACGCTGCACAACGAGCCACATAAACGCCTTCACCTTCCTTTACGGCAGCATCCAGCGACGGGAATTTGTAGTCGACAGAAGCTGCGGAAGCCTTGGCATCGGCAGCAGCGCGAGTCTTGGCCTCGGCCAGCCAGATCTTGAAATCGGCTTTCGATTTGGCTTCCACCACAATCGGCATGAAGGCGTGATCTTTACCGCAAAGCTCGGCACAACGACCCCGGAAAATACCCTCTTTCCCCACCGGCACATTGGCCCAAACCTCATTCACGAAGCCCGGCACGGCATCGCGCTTAACGGCAAAGTCAGGCACCCACCAGGCATGAATGACATCATCGGAGGTGATCAGAAAGCGTACTTTCTGGCCGCTCGGAATGACCAAGGGGCGATCCACTTCGAGCAAATAATTGGGATGATTCTTGAAGTCTGGCGTATTGCCCGGGCCAAAGCCCTTGCCCTGACGCTCGTATTGCTCGCGCGGGGTCGACAGCACCGAATAGAACGAGACGCCGACATCTTTGTCGTCGTCATAGGTCAGGTATTCGTAGTTCCACTTCCACTGCGAACCCGTGACGCGAATGGTCATTGCCGAGTCGCCGGTGTCGTTCATGGCAACCAGCACTTTCGTAGCCGGAATAGCCATGCCAATCAAAATAATGAAAGGAATGACCGTCCAGATGATTTCCACCACGGTGCTTTCGTGGAAATGCGCTGCGACTGCGCCTTTGGATTTGCGATGATGCAAAATTGACCAGAACATCATGCCAAAGACACCGAGGCCGATGACGATGCAGACATATAGAATGGTGCGATGAAGGTTGAAGACTTGCTGACTGATATCAGTCACGCCGGGCGTCATGTCCCAGGAACTGGCCGCCAGCAACAACGGCGACAACAGCATTAGCGGAATGCCCAACAACAGACGAACAATGACAGTACTCCGCATGCAACGACCCTCGATTGGTGTCTGAACCACGAGTGGACTGCGCAGCGGCTATGGGAGTTACGGCCGTCGAGCGCGTCCACCTCTTTATTTATGGCGCAGAGAGTAGGCTGCCAGCTAGGTATGTGTCCAGCCAGTCATGTCGTTATGCGTCACACAGTCGATGGCTGGCAGAAGAGTTCCGACGAAAGTCGCGACCTTGCATCTGAAACTTAGCTTTTTGTCTTAACTTCACCGAATCGTCACCTTGCACGCATTGCGAGTGCGGCAGTCATTCGGTAAGGTTGCGACCATGAAAGACGCCACAAACTTGCCAGTTTTGCCGTGGTTTCGCCGAAGTTGTTGCAAGAGTGGCCGTCAATAATCGAGCCCTGCCAGGCTCACAGCAATATCCCGGATGACTAACATGCCTGCAATTCTGGTGCTTAATGGCCCGAACCTGAATCTTCTCGGCAAGCGCGAACCCGGCCTTTACGGCAGCGATACGCTCGAGGCCATTAGCAAGCGCCTGCAAGCGCAGGCTGAAAGTGCCGGTAGCAGCTTGGAGTGCTTTCAGAGCAACCACGAAGGCGCTCTGGTGGATCGCATCCATCAGGCTAGCCTCGACGGCACGCGCTTCATCGTGATCAATCCGGCGGCATTCACGCATACCTCCATTGCTTTACGTGATGCCCTGCTAGGCGTCAGCATCCCCTTTATTGAAGTACATCTGTCTAACGTGCATGCACGCGAGTCGTTTCGTCAGCACTCCTATCTCTCAGACAAGGCTGTTGGCGTCATCACCGGCCTCGGCGCACTTGGCTATGAACTAGCATTGACCTACGCCCTGCGCGACTTGCGCACCGCCCACTAATTATTTTTTCAGGAGTTAGCAATGGATATTCGCAAGATCAAGAAGCTGATTGAACTCGTCGAGGAGTCCGGCATTGATGAGCTGGAAATTACCGAAGGCGAAGAGTCGGTACGCATTGCCCGCAATCGTCCGCAGCAAGCCATGCATTACAGCCTACCGACAGCACCAGCCCCAATCGCAGCTCCCATCGCGCCCCCTGTAGAACAGGCAGCCAAAGGCACTGCCGTTGCTGCCTGCGAACCGAGCACACAAGGCTTCGTTCAACGTTCACCGATGGTTGGCACCTTCTATCGTTCGCCAGCGCCAGGCTCGGCACGCTTTGCTGAAGTCGGCACCACCGTCAAAGTCGGCGATACCGTCTGCATCATCGAAGCCATGAAGATGATGAATCAGATTCAGGCCGACAAGGCTGGCGTGATTGAGAGCATCCTCGTCGAGGACGGCCAGCCGGTCGAGTTCGATCAACCGCTCTTTACCATCGTCTAAGCGGAGATCACCCCTATGTTGGACAAGGTGGTCATCGCCAACCGTGGCGAGATTGCATTGCGCATCCTGCGTGCCTGCAAAGAGCTGGGCATTAAGACTGTCGCTGTTTATTCCAAGGCCGATCGGGATTTGCTGCATGTGCGGCTCGCCGACCAGACCGTGTGCATCGGGCCGGCGGCGAGCAAGCTGTCGTACCTGAACATTCCGGCCATCATTTCTGCGGCTGAGGTGACGGGCGCTCAGGCTATCCATCCGGGTTATGGTTTTCTCGCGGAAAACGCTGATTTTGCCGAGGCCGTGGAGAAGTCCGGTTTCGCCTTCATCGGCCCGCGCGCTGAGTCCATTCGCCTGATGGGCAACAAGGTATCCGCCATCGTCGCCATGAAGGCGGCTGGTGTGCCGACCGTTCCGGGCTCGGATGGTGCTGTGACGGCTGAAAACGCCATCGAGATGGCTCATCAGATCGGCCTGCCGGTGATCATCAAGGCAGCTGCCGGTGGCGGCGGTCGCGGTATGCGCGTCGTGCACAACGAGGCCGATGTACTGGAGTCGTTGCTGGTCACCAAGGCCGAGGCCGGTGCGGCGTTTGGCGATGACACGGTGTACATGGAAAAGTTCCTGCAGCACCCGCGCCATGTCGAAATTCAGATCATTGGCGATGGCGAAGGCAAGGCCATCCACCTTTATGATCGTGACTGTTCGCTGCAGCGTCGCCACCAGAAGGTGGTCGAGGAAGCTCCGGCACCGCACATCCCGCAGCATCTGCGCGAAGCCGTCTACGCTGCCTGCGTGCGCGCTTGCGAGCAGATCAAGTATCGCGGCGCAGGCACCTTCGAGTTCCTCTATGAGAACGAGCGCTTCTATTTCATCGAGATGAATACGCGCGTGCAGGTCGAGCATCCGGTGACCGAAATGGTGACTGGCATCGACATCATCAAGGAGCAGCTGCGCGTTGCCGCCGGCCTCGGCCTGTCGGTCACGCAGGATCAAATCAAGTTGCAGGGCCATGCTGTGGAAAGCCGCATCAACGCAGAAGACCCGAAGACCTTCATGCCCTGCCCGGGCAAGGTCAATTACTACCACGCACCCGGCGGCCCCGGCATCCGTATGGATTCGCACCTGTATTCAGGCTATAGCGTGCCGCCGAACTATGACTCGCTGATCGGCAAGCTGATTGCGTATGGCCCGACGCGCGACATCGCGCTCAAGCGTCTGCACAACGCGCTCGACGAAATCGTCATTGACGGCATCAAGAGCAATATCACGCTGCATCGCGATGTCATCCTGCAAGATCCGGCCTTCCTGGAAGGCGGCGTGGACATCCATCATCTCGAAAAGAAGCTCGGCCTGAGCTAAGCAACCGGTTTTGACGCCAGCGGGGTGATTTTGTCGCCCCGACTGGCTACAAAATCACCAGCAAGACGACTACACTGCGCGTCCAGTTTTTTCGGAGGCCGTCATGTCCTGGCTGCAAATCAAGATCGAGACCCGCAAGGCCGACGCGCCCCGCTTTGAAGACCTGCTGGAGACCGCCGGCGCTGCCGCCGTGCTCATGGAAGACACCGGCGATCAGCCTCTGCTGGAGCCGCCGCCCGGCGCACAGCCGCTCTGGGACGCCACCACCGTGGTCGGCCTGTTCGTGGTGGATTCGGAGATGGACGCTGTTGTCGACTTTCTCGAAGGACAGCTCGGTCACGCCCTGCCGCCACATCGCATCGAAGTGCTGGAAGACAAGGACTGGGAGCGCGCGTGGATGGACAACTACCATCCCATGCGTTTCGGCGAGCGCCTCTGGGTAGTGCCGAGCTGGACGCCGCCACCACAGCCCGATGCCATCAACCTGCTGCTCGATCCGGGTCTGGCCTTCGGCACCGGCACGCATCAAACCACCGCGCTGTGCATGGAATGGCTCGATGGCCTCGATCTGCAAGGCAAGGTTGTTGTCGATTACGGCTGCGGTTCCGGCATTCTTGCGGTCGCCGCCCTGCTGCTCGGTGCGCGTGAAGCCTGGTGCGTCGATCTCGATCCGCAGGCGCTGACCGCCACCCGCGACAACGCCGAGCGCAATGGCGTATCTGACCGCGTGCGTGTGTTCATGCCGGAAGACATGCCGACTGATTTCAACAATAGTGAAGGCGCTGATGTCGTTGTTGCCAACATTCTTGCTGGCCCGCTGGGCATGTTGGCACCGACGCTGACCAGTTTCCTCAAGCCTGGTGGCGATATCGCCCTGTCCGGCATCATCACCTCGCAGGTCGATGAGCTACGCGAAATTTACAGTCAGTGGTGCGACATGGACGGACTCGGCATCAAGGATGAGGACTGGTGCCGCCTGTCTGGCCACAAGCGCCAGGCCTGACGCAGACGCCATGACAGATCCTCGCCCAGCCACTGACCGGCAACCGCTCGCACTCGATGCCTTGGCTCTACCGGTGCAGCTCGAACGCGCGCAGCCGCCGAAAAATCAGCGCCTGTGGTGCGTCTTGGCGATGCTCGGGGCTTTGGTGGTTGTCATCGAAAGTGTCTGGTTGTCGCAGGCGTACTGGCTGCAACAAGGAGCCGTGCGCAACTTGCTCAATCCGCTACTGGCACGGAGCCCTTATGAGCTGCTGCGACCGCTAGTAAGCGATGCCTGGCAGGTCACTGACCTCGGCTGGCGTGCCAATGACAGCGACCCGCATCGTTACCAGCTCGATGCCCGCCTGATCAATCGCGCCGATATTCTGCAGCCTTGGCCAACCCTGCGGCTGAGCCTGCGCGATGCCAATGGCGTGCGCCTGACTGCGCTGGATCTGCTGCCACGCGACTATTTACCTGCTACGCCGTCAGACCTGCCTGCGAAGCTGCCCGCCCTGGCCGCCAGCGATCAGCCTCTGCGCATCAGCTTGCCCATTCAGCTGCTGGCTCGCGACAACGGCACTTGGCCGGCTTATGCCGCCGTCGAACTGAGTCCGTTGCCATGACCAGTGACTGGCTCAGGCCCCTGCATATTGGCCAGCACATCATTGATGTTCCGCTGGCGTTGGCCCCCATGGCTGGCGTCACCGATCGCCCCTTCCGCCAGCTCTGTCGCGAGCTCGGTGCCGGCCATGTGGTGTCGGAAATGGTGTCGTCGGAGTCACGCCTGTGGAGCACCAGCAAATCGAAATTTCGCATGGATCACAGCGGTGAGCCCGGCCCGATCACCGTGCAGATTGTTGGCTATGACCCGGAAATGCTCGCCGATGCTGCGCGCCAGAATGTCGAACGCGGCGCGCAGATCATCGACATCAACATGGGTTGCCCGGCGAAAAAGGTCTGCAATCGGCTCGCCGGTTCGGCGCTGCTGCAGGATGAACCGTTAGTCGCCAGCATTCTCGCGGCCGTGGTCGCGGCCGTAGCCGTTCCTGTCACCCTGAAAATTCGCACCGGCTGGAACCGCGACAACCGTAACGGCCCAACTATTGCGCGAATTGCGGAGGATGCCGGCATCGCCCTGCTTTCCGTGCATGGCCGCACCCGCGCCGACAAATACATGGGCGATGCCGAGTACGACACCATCGCCGCCATAAAACAGGCCGTGAGCATTCCCGTGCTGGCAAATGGTGACATTACTTCACCGGAAAAGGCCCGGCGAGTATTTGAGCACACCGGCTGCGATGGTATTATGGTCGGCCGGGGAGCACACGGACGTCCGTGGCTCTTTCGCGAGATCCAACACTACCTTCGAACACGCGACCTGCTACCGCCCCCCAATCTGGCGGAACAGCGCGATATCGTCTTGCGCCATCTCGGCAGCTTGCACGCGTTCTACGGCCCGGATCTCGGCGTGCGTTTCTCGCGCAAGCACCTGGGCTGGTATGCCGACTTTCTGCCGGAGGGCCAAGCGCTCAGCCGGCAGTTCAACACCCTGATTAATGCTGACCAGCAGATTCGGCTGGTGAGTGAGTATTTTTTGCGCCGAGCTGACAGCCGGTGGCCGGATGCCGCCGCTTAATGCCCCTGACACGAGAGCACCGCCCCATGGACATGTCCGTCATGAAGAAACCGCTGACCAGCACCAGCACCCGCCCGAACCAGAGCCTGCGCGACCATGTCGAGCTCGCCATGCGCAACTATTTCGCGCATCTGGATGGCGAACGCGCCAGCGAAGTCTACGAGATGGTTCTCGCCGAAGTGGAAACCCCGCTGCTGGAAGTCGTGCTGGAGTACACCCGTGGCAACCAGACCCGCGCCTCCGAAATTCTCGGCCTCAATCGCGGCACGCTGCGCAAGAAGCTCAAGCAACACGGTTTGATGAACTAAGGGGCCCCGCCATGACCCAACGCGTGCAGCGCGCCCTCATCAGTGTTTCCGACAAGACCGGCATTGTTGCCTTTGCCCGTGAGCTGGCCGCCAGTGGCGTGCATTTGCTGTCTACCGGCGGCACCTTCAAGCTGCTGCAGACGGAAGGTGTGGCGGTAACGGAAGTCTCCGACTACACCGGCTTCCCGGAAATGATGGATGGCCGCGTGAAGACGCTGCATCCGAAGATTCATGGCGGCATTCTCGGCCGTCGCGGTCAAGATGACGCGGTCATGGCCGCGCACGACATCGGCGGCATCGATCTGGTGGTGGTCAATCTCTACCCCTTCGCCGCCACCGTCGCCAAGGCTGACTGCACGCTGCCGGATGCCATCGAGAACATCGACATCGGCGGCCCGACCATGGTGCGCTCAGCGGCGAAGAACCACGCCCATGTCGGCATCGTGGTCAGTGCCGATGACTACAGCCGCGTGCTGGCCGAAGTGAAGGCCAGTGGTGGTTTGTCGTACGAGACTCGCTTCGCTCTGGCGGTGAAAGCCTTCGAACACACGGCTGGCTACGACGGCATGATCGCCAACTATCTCGGCGGTCTGGTTGGTGCTACCAAGGGTGATCTGGCCGCGCGCGACACATTCCCGCGCACCTTCAACACCCAGTTCTTCAAGGCCCAGGAATTGCGCTACGGCGAGAACCCACATCAGCGCGCCGCGTTCTACACCGAAGCAGCTCCAAAGGAAGCCTCAGTGGCGACCTCGACGCAGCTGCAAGGCAAAGAACTGTCGTACAACAACATCGCCGACACCGACGCCGCGCTGGAATGCGTGAAGAGCTTCGCCAAGCCGGCCTGCGTCATCGTCAAGCATGCCAATCCCTGCGGCGTGGCCGTGGCGCTCGATGCCGAAGGCGGCATCCACAAGGCCTATGACCTGGCCTATGCCACCGACCCGGAATCCGCATTTGGCGGCATCATCGCCTTCAACCGCGAGCTCGATGCCGACACCGCCAAGGCCATCGTTGAGCGTCAGTTCGTCGAAGTCATCATCGCCCCGAGCGTGACAGCAGAAGCGCTGGCCGTGACTGCCGCCAAGCAGAATGTGCGCGTGCTGACCTGCGGCGCGCTGCCGGACATCAACGCTCGCAGCTCGCAGTGGGACTTCAAGCGCGTCACCGGCGGCCTGCTCGTGCAGGATCAGGATCTGGGCATGACCAAGGACACAGACCTCAAGATCGTGACCCAGCGCGCCCCGACCGAAACCGAGATTCATGACCTGATTTTTGCCTGGAAGGTCGCCAAGTACGTGAAGTCGAATGCCATTGTGTATGCCAAGGGTCGTCAGACCATTGGTGTTGGTGCTGGCCAGATGAGTCGCATCAACTCCGCGCGCATCGCTGGCATCAAGGCCGAGCATGCCGGCCTGCAGGTGCAGGGCGCGGTGATGGCATCAGATGCGTTCTTCCCGTTCCGCGATGGCATCGACAATGCGGCGAAGGCTGGCATTGTGGCCATTATTCAGCCGGGGGGATCGATGCGCGATGCCGAAGTCATTGCTGCTGCAGATGAAGCTGGCATTGCCATGGTGTTTACTGGGATGCGGCACTTCAGGCACTGAGCTTTTAAGCACCTCCGCTGTCAGGTGGATTTACACTGGCTGGGACCGCCGCAAGTACATCCCTGTAGGCTCTCATGCGCCATCCATGGCGCATGACGTCCCTGCCAGTGTAAATCCGCCTGACCGCTCTGCGCTGAAGCTCGGGCTGGTGCGATGGCTCCAGAGCCGGTAGCAGTGCTGGAGCTTCTAGGCACGGTGGCACGGAATGAAGAGCTGTTCTGCCGTGGCGAAACACAGGTGGGGGACTTTGCGCGCCTTGGATGGCGCGCAAGAGCCTACAGGGAAGTACTCGTGGCGATCCCCAGCCTGTGTTTCGCCACGGCAGAGCGCCCTAAAATTACGACGATAAGAGATCGCTAGACATGAAAATCCTGCTCCTCGGCTCCGGTGGCCGCGAACACGCTCTGGCCTGGAAACTCGCTCAAGACAGCCGCGTTGAGACCGTCTTCGTTGCCCCCGGCAATGCCGGCTCAGCCACCGAGGCCAAGTGCCGGAATGTGGCGCTGGATATCCTCGACAATGCCGCGCTGGTGGCGTTCGCGCAGAACGAGGGCATCGCGCTCACCGTAGTTGGCCCGGAAGCACCGCTGGTCAATGGCGTGGTCAATGCGTTTCGCGCGGCTGGCCTGAAAATCTGGGGGCCGACTCAGCATGCCGCCCAACTGGAGGGCTCTAAGGCGTTTGCCAAGGATTTCCTCGCGCGTCACGACATCCCGACAGCGTTCTATCAGGTCTTTACCGAGACGGATGCCGCCCTCGCCTATGTCCGCGAAAAAGGTGCGCCTATCGTGATCAAGGCCGATGGTCTGGCCGCCGGCAAGGGCGTGATCGTGGCGATGACGCTGGCCGAGGCCGAAGAAGCCATCATCGACATGCTGGCCAGTAACAAGTTCGGTTCGGCTGGTGCTCGTGTTGTCGTGGAGGAGTTTCTGGAAGGCGAAGAAGCCTCGTTCATTGTCATGGTGGATGGCAAGAATGCGCTGGCGATGGCGACCAGCCAGGACCACAAGCGCATTGGCGATGCCGATACCGGCCCTAATACCGGCGGTATGGGAGCCTACTCGCCAGCGCCGGTGGTGACGCCGGAAGTGCATGCTCGCGTGATGCGCGAAGTCATCATGCCGACGGTGAATGGCATGATCAGCGAAGGTCATCCCTACACCGGCTTTCTTTACGCCGGGCTGATGATCGATGACAGCGGCAAGGCCAAAGTCATCGAGTTCAATTGCCGCTTTGGCGACCCGGAAACGCAGCCGGTCATCATGCGTCTGCGCAGTTCGCTGGTGGCGTTGGTGGAAGCCGGCATCGCGGGGGCGCTGGATCAGATCGAGGCTGACTGGGACCCGCGTGCGGCGCTCGGTGTGGTGATGGCGGCGGGCGGCTATCCCGGCGATATTCGCAAGGGCGATGTAATTGCAGGTCTTGGCCAGGAAGCGGAAGGTGCCAAGATATTTCATGCCGGCACTGCGTTGCTGGATGGCCAGGTCATCACTAGCGGGGGTCGTGTGCTCTGCGCAACCGGGCTCGGCGCGACTGTTTACGACGCTCAGGCGGCGGCCTATGCCGAAGTGGCGAAGGTGAGCTGGACCGGCGAATACCATCGCAATGACATCGGCTACCGAGCCGTGGCTCGCGAGCAGAATAGCTAAACGCCTACAGGGAAAACTCGGTGGTCACACGGCCGTCGCTTTGTGCACGCAGTTCGCCGGAAGCCGGTGCTATACTCCCGCGCTTGCAATTTCAGCAAAAGTATTGGTAACAGTTCGAGCGAGAAAAGAAATGGATGAGGCACTGCGCAAAGCGGCTTTGGACTATCACGAGTTCCCACAGCCCGGAAAAATCAACGTAACGCCCAGTAAGCAATTGGTGAATCAGCGCGATTTGGCGCTGGCCTACTCTCCCGGTGTTGCTGCGCCTTGTGAAGAAATTGCGCGTGATCCATCCACTGTTTCTCGCTACACCGCTCGCGGCAACCTCGTCGCGGTGATCACCAACGGCACCGCCGTGCTTGGCCTGGGCGACATCGGCCCGCTTGCCTCGAAGCCGGTGATGGAAGGCAAAGGCGTACTGTTTAAGAAGTTCGCCGGCATTGATGTATTCGACATCGAGATCAACGAGCGCGATCCGGACAAGCTGGTCGACATCATCGCCTCGCTGGAGCCGACTTTCGGCGGCATCAACCTCGAAGACATCAAGGCGCCGGAGTGTTTCTACATCGAGAAGAAGCTGCGCGAGCGCTGCAAGATTCCGGTATTTCATGACGACCAGCACGGCACCTCGATCATTGTTGGCGCTGGCGTGCTCAACGCTCTGCTGCTGGTCAACAAGAACATTGGCGATGTCAAAATCATCTGCTCGGGTGCTGGCGCGGCCGCCATCACCTGTCTGGATCTGTTGATCTCGCTCGGTGCCAAGCGCGAAAATATTTATGTCACCGACTCCAAGGGTGTGATCCACAGCGAGCGCAGCGGTCTCGACGATAGCAAGCAGCGCTTTGCCCAGACCACCAGCGCCAGAACACTGGCCGACCTGTTTGTGGGTGCCGATATTTTCATCGGCCTGTCCACTGCCGGCATCGTCAGCCAAGACATGGTCATGCAGATGAATGCGGATCCAATCATCTTCGCGCTGGCCAACCCGACACCGGAAATCCTGCCCGAGCTGGTCAAGGCCGTGCGGACGGATGCCATCATCGCCACCGGCCGCTCGGACTATCCGAACCAAGTCAACAACGCCCTGTGCTTCCCCTACATTTTCCGTGGTGCGCTCGACTCTGGCGCCAGCACGGTCAACGAAGCTATGAAGGTGGCTTGCGTTCGTGCCATCGCACAAATGGCGCACGTGGAGTCATCGGACTCTGCCGCCTACAGTGGCGAAGCGCGTCGCTTTGGTCGCGAATACCTGATCCCTGGCCCGCTCGATCCACGCCTGATCATGGCTATCGCTCCAGCCGTGGCCAAAGCGGCCATGGACTCCGGCATTGCCACCCGCCCGATCGCCGATTTTGATGCCTATCGCCAGCGCCTGTCGGAGTTCGTCTACAACTCCGCCTTCCTGATGAAGCCGGTGTTTGCCAAGGCCAAAGCCCAGCCGCAAAAAATTGCCTATTGCGAAGGTGAAGACGAGCGCGTGCTGCGCGCCGTACAGATTGTTGTGGATGAGGGTCTGGCGCGTCCGGTACTGATCGGCCGCCCGGCAGTCATCGATTCGCAGATCCAGAAGTTGGGCCTGCGCATTCGTCCCGGCGTCGATGTCGAAGTCGTCAATCAGGATGATGATCAGCGCTACTCGACCTACTGGCAGCACTACCATCGCATCATGGAGCGCAAGGGTGTCGGCATCGAGCTGGCCAAGCGCGAAGTGCGTCGCCGTACCACGCTGATTGGCGCGCTGCTGACCCATTTCGGCGATGTTGACGGCATGATCTGTGGCACATTCGCCAACTACGATCTGCATCTGCGCTACATCGATCGCATCATCGGCCTGCAAGACAACTGCCGTGGCTATGCCGCCATGAATGTGCTCATGTTGCAGGATCGTACGCTGTTCATCGCCGACACTTATGTGAATCCGGACCCGACTGCGCAAGAGCTGGCCGACATCACGCTGAAGGCCGCAGAAGCCGTACGCAACTTCGGTCTGACCCCGAAGGTCGCCCTGCTCTCGCACTCCAATTTCGGCAACGAGGACACGCCGAGCGCGCGCAAAATGCGTGACACCTTCCAGCTCCTGCAAGACATGGCCCCGGACCTAGAGCTGGATGGCGAAATGCACGGCGATGCCGCCCTCGACGAAAGCATCCGCCTCAACTTGTTCCCGAACTCGCGCCTGAAGGGCTCGGCGAACCTGCTGATCATGCCGAATGTGGATGCCGCCAACATCGCCTTCAACCTGCTGAAGACCGCCTGTGGCGACGGCGTCACCATTGGCCCGATCCTGCTCGGCGCCAATAAGCCGGTACATATCCTGACACCAAGCGCGACCGTGCGCCGCATTGTGAACATGACGGCACTAACGGTGGCCGAGGCGATCAGTCGTCGTTAAGCCGCGCTCGTGACCGGCAAGCCTGCACTGGTGTAGGCTTGCCGGCATGATCATGCCCCGTCTTCTCAATTTCTGCCTACTGTGTTGCCTCGCCCTGATTGGCGTAACGGCGCGTGCGGAAATTGCCCCTGCATTTGTGCTGGAAGATGCCGCCAATCGCCTCGAAATAGCGCCCTGGCTAGATCGGCTGCCATCGCAATTCTCAGCGTTGAGCTCCGCACAGCTGCTAACGCAGGCAGATGACCTGCCTTGGCAGGCGCTGGCCCAACCTGTGCTGGCACAAGGCTATCTCCGCGATGGCATTTGGCTACGCCTGAAGACTCGCAACGATGGCCTGGCACAACGCCGCATCATCGAATTTACTCGCGCCAATCTGAGCCATATAGAAATCATGACGCGGCAAAGCAATGGCTCGTGGATGAGCCGGCATGCCGGTACCGCCGAACTTTCGCGCCGCGGCGATACCAACGGTCTCGGCTACAGCTTCAACTTGGCCGTGCCGGAGGGCCACTCGATCACTTATCTGCATTTGCAATCTGCATACCCACTTGCCACCCCTATTCGCCTCAGCACTGAAAACGAGCTCCTACGAACTTTACAAGACAATGCGGGCCTCTTCGGAGCCGGCATTGGCCTGCTGGGCGGCATGATCCTTGGCATGGCGGGCCTGCGCAGTGCTCGACTCAGCCTCTCTGTGCGCTGGACATTCGTTTCCATCGTTGCCATGGTCATTGTCCAGGCTTTCGCCGATCGTGGCGTGTTCAGTTACTGGTGGCTGGATCTGCCCAGCTCGCTGCACAGCCTCATCCAACTCAGCATTTGCATGCTCTGCATCATGCATGTGCTGCTGTGCTGGCAATTTCTTGCGCAAAAGCAGGTCATCAACACTCGAGTGCGAGTGCTGTTGCGAGCCGTGATTCTGGCTAATTTGCTGTGGATGCTGATTGCCGTAGCCTGGCTGCCTAATCCATGGTCACCACTTGCCGGTGTATTGCACTGGGCTGGCTACATAGCCATCATTGTTTCAGTCTGGCGACCTGCACAACAAGAGCTGATGGGTGCCAGACTCTATCGCGGCATCATGATGACCGGCCTGGCGAGCCAGATTTTCATTGATGCCGCCTTGCATGGATACCTGCCGTTCATGGCAGAGCCTTATCAGATCATGATGCTCTGGCACTTGCTCAGCCTTCCTGTATTGCTGCATGTACTTGAGCAGCCAGCAGCGCAGCAACCATTTGCGGCAAAACCATTCATGACAAACGCAGCCACCAGCACCCACAAGTCTCGCCTGATAACACCCACAGCAAGATCCACCATGCCAAACCTGCCGGTGGTTACCCGAGTACTCATCGTGGAAGATAATCCTTGGGTACAGCAAGTCCTCGCGGGTCTGTTACTCAAGCTGAACTGCCAAACCGCACTGGCAGCTGATGGCCGTGACGCGTTGCAGCGCCTGAAGAGTGAAGTCTTTGATCTGGTGCTGATGGATTGCGACTTGCCTGAACTGGATGGATTCTCGACTACGCAGCTGTGGCGGGCACAGGCCTTACAGCAAACAGGTGCCAGCAAGCTCGAGGTGCCCATTATTGCCATCACGGCACATATCTCGGCATCACACAGGCTACAGGCAGAAGAGGCTGGCATGGACGACTTCCTGCAGAAGCCCATCGACATGCGCGCGCTACATGATGTGCTAACACGCTGGCTGCCGCATTATTCAGCAAACGCCTAGGCTGGGACGGAGGGTCCGCGCCCCAGAGTGCTGCCATTTCCCGCCAACGTCATCAGCAAGCTGGCGTCACTGTGCCACTCCTGCAACGGCATTTGACTACCACGAGCAAACAAACGCAGATGCAAAGAGGCATACGGCGTTAAACGCAGCAAATAGCGTAAGCCCTCGGGTGTGGCATCGACCAGCCCTTGCCAAGGTGTGATGCGCGGGTTACCGCCATCTGCCACTAGCTCAAGCCGGTGGTGGGCATTTGTTAGTGTCGCCATCCAGCGATAGGCATCGAGCCGTGACGGCGTGACGGTGCCCGCCGGCCACCAACGATCGAAGTGATAGGTTTCATCCGCCACACGCAATACACCAACAGCACCATTCAAGCGCTCGCTCAGAGCGCCGGCACGGCCGGCAAACTGACCGATGGCCGTGAGCTGAACACGCGCATCACCACCCAAGCTGGGCGCAGACAGCAAAGCCATGCCGACGGGCGCAACTCGCCCCCAGAACTGAATGCGGGTTCCAACAAACAGGCCAGACAAAGGCAGCCCACCGACCGTGACATCGCCCAGCCATTGCGTGGGCTGGCAGCGCAAGCCGCCTGAAGGCCAGTTCACGGTCTCTGCCGGCACAGGGCTGCTGGCACGCAACTGCCACTGAGCAGTGCCGGCGGGCGTGAAAAGCCTCCCGCGCAAATGATCAGCTTCGCTGCTGACAAAGCTGCCCGAGGCGCTATTGTATTGCTCAAATGGCCAATGTGCCGGCAACGCCCGCCGTGAGGATTGTGTGTCAGCATCCTCCAGCAATTCGCCATGCCCAATCTCAGCGTGACAACCCCACAGCGTCACCCGCCGCGACAAGGCATCTTGCCAGGGGCGAGACTGTGCCTGTCGCCGCAACCAGAAGGCTTGCCGGGTTCTACTGTCGATGCCGAATTCAATGCACTGATCGAAACCACCAGTCAGAGCCGGCAGCTGTTGGCGAAACGCACTCGTCATGGTGTTAGCGACATCCCCGTATCAGGCTCAATAAATGCTGTAGATCGAAATACTGCAGCTCGCTGCAATACCGGCGACACAGCCTCGCCGCCCCATAACACCTCAAAGCGCACCGCCAGCGAAGGTCGAATATCCTCGCCGTCGAGACGGCTTCGGGTCAAGCGCGGCTCCACTTCAATAAAGAACCAGTCACGCGCCACGCGCTGACGCCAGCGCCACCACAACGAGTCTGTGCGCGGGCGCCAGCTTGGTCGCGTCACACCTTCCTGGCCAACGCCGTAAGACATGGTCTGTGTGGCCGACACCTCTTCGGCGATCAAGGCACCTCGACTCCAATGCACACCATCCGCCGATTGATCCTGCTGGTAGTCGAACTGATGGTAGAGCACGCCGACACGGCGCTCGTCGAAAGCATGTGTAAGATCTAGGCTCTCGATGGCCCGCCAGCCATCCTGTAAGCCGTAGCGGAGACTGTGAAAAGCTTTGAACTCGTCACGCTCGCTCAGCGGCAGCGACTGCCGCAAGCGCGCACGCACAAAAAGATCCGTTGCGCTGTGCAGCCCGATATCCGTATCAACATGCAGGCGCTTAAGATTGAGCACCGCCCAGCGCAACGCCAAGGCCGCTTCATTGATGGCAGGCACACCATCGATACGACGCGCCTGACCGGACTCATCCTCGAACACCAGAGACAATCGACGCGCCAGTTGCGGCAGCGCAACACTGGCTCGCAAGCGCAGGGCCGGCGTGAGATTGCCATGCGAATCAACAACCCACTCATTGATCAAACGAACTCTGGCCTGCGCCAGCGCTACCTCCGGCGTAAGTTCCGTAGCCGCATCCCTCGGTGGCTGGCTGAACCAGTCGTCAAGCCAGCGCACGGTTGATTGCGTGTGCTGCTCAACTAGGCAGTGCGGGTAGTCAGCCCAGCCGAGGAAGTCTCCTTGGCCGTCATACTTCAGGCAAGATGCTGCGATCGCCGGCTTGGCCAGCAGCGTCAACAACAGCACCCAGCAGCATCGTTTCATGAAGCCTTGCATGATGTCCTCCTGGATCATCTTGCTTGACTTCAGGCTGTCACTTTATGCAAGCCGCGTCGAGTGGCTAGCGACAAATTGCTACGCAGTCACCACAAGGCTGCCACGCCTCAATGCAGCAAGGCTGGCCTGCCATCCCCCAGTGCCATGAACTCAATACGATCATCATCAAACAAGTTCATGTCGGGCGCGAGAATACGGATATAGCGATCGAAATAGAGCATTTGTTTCAGCAGCAGCGCGAACGCGCGCGGGAAGCGAATGCCATGGCGCTCGCCCACCGCAACAACTTCCAGCATGAGCTTGTTGATCTCGTTGTCATTGGCCAACGCATTCATGACCTGCTCGGGATCAACCTGCGTGGCCGCGCCATAAATGGCTTCGAGATCACGCGCCAGCTTGTCCTGATCGACCTTGCGCTTGGTCATGCCAATGACCGCCATGCTTTCGGCCATGGTCTTGAAGTCACCACTGCTCAGCGACTCAATAAAGCCCATCGTGGCCGACCAAGTCACCGGTGCAATGCGACCCACAATACCGAAATCGATGAAGCCAAGACGGCCATCGGTGAGCACCATGAGGTTGCCGGCATGCAGGTCAGCGTGGAAGCTTTCGCACAGCATCAGGCTAGAGAACCAGGTGTTCAGCGCGGCAACCAGCGTACCGGCAGGATCCTTGCTGTACTTGCGGATGGTTTCCAGATCGGTGAGCGGTACTCCGTAGAAACGCTCCATGGTCAGCACGCGCAGACTGGAGGCATCCGGGTAAGTGCGCGGCGCGGTGGCTTGCGTGTTGCCGGTCTTCTCCAAGAAGGCGCGGAACTGCTCGACGTTGTGCGCTTCCTTGTAGAAATCGACCTCTTCCATCATGCAGGCCTGAATTTCGCTAACGATGCCCGACAGCGACGCAAATTTCAGCTTCGGCAACACACGCTCCATGAGCACGGCCGCCACATACAGGAAGTTCAGGTCGGTGAGCAGCACATTTTCCACGCCCGGCTTCTGAATCTTGATCACCACCGAGTCGCCATTGAGCAGCTTTGCCGCATGCACTTGCGCCACCGATGCCGACGCCAGCGGAATTTCGTCAATCTCGGCAAAAATTTCATTAAGCGGACGCTTCAGCTCGCTCTCCAGCACCTGTTTCATAATGCTGAACGGCAGCGGTTCGGTCTTATCTAGGCAATGCTGGAATTCGGTGACATATTCGGCGGGAAAGATCGAGGGCGAGCTAGCGACAAACTGGCCGAGCTTGACGTAGGTAGCCCCGAGGCGCTCAAAGGTCAGACGCAACAGACGCGGCAAGGGCGGACGCTCGCCGGCAGCCCACGCAATGCCCGTAGCCGCCAGCACCGTTGTGGTCTGGCTGATGCGGAACAAGCCCTTCAGGGCATTGCCCCAGTTCGCGTAATGATTCATGCCTTGCTTACTCCCTGGATGCTGCAAACCGGACAAGCCGGATCTTTTGGCGTGCGCACACGCCGTACTTCGTTGACCATGCCATCCCAGATCAAGAGTTGGCCGCAAAGCGGCTGCCCGCTACCGGTCAGTACTTTCAATACTTCTTGCGCCTGCCAGCTGCCCATCACCGCCACGGTGGTGGCCATGACACCATTGTCGCTACAGGTCAGCGCCGCGTCATCACTCTCCGGGTACAGGCAGCGATAACATGCTGAATGCGGCTGCGTGGCATCAAACACCGCCAGCTGACCTTGCCAAGCAATGGCCGCTGCCGAGATCACCGGCGTTCTCGCCTGCCAGGCGCAGCGGTTGATGAGCTCGCGCGTGGCGAAATTATCGCAGCAATCGGCGACGGCATCGACCGAGCGCAGCAATTCTTGCAACAAAGCTTCATCAACACGCTGCGGCAACGTCTCGATGACCACATCGCTGCGCAAGGCCAGCAGGCTGTCGCGCGCGGAGTCAACTTTGTAGCGACCGATGTCGGCATCGTGATGCAGCATCTGCCGCTGCAAATTGCTCAGCTCGACCGTGTCGAAATCCGCCAGCACCAGCCGGCCCACACCGGCGATGACCAACTGCTGCGCCAATGGGCAGCCAAGACCGCCGAGGCCGACCACCAGCACGGAGGCATCGGCCAAACGCGTTTGCGCAGCGATGTCCCAGCTCGGCAACAGGATCTGGCGGTTGTAGCGCAGCAGTTGTTCGTCATTGAGCATGAATTACTCCCGATGCGCCGGGCCACTGGCCGCCGCTGACGCGATCCAAGCCGGACAAATCCTGCCAGGTCTGCACCTGGGCAAAGCCGCACTGAGACAAGGCCGCGCGCACAGCTTCGGCCTGAGTCGCACCATGTTCGAGCAAAAGCCAGCCAGTATCCAGCAGATAGCAGGGCGCCTCGCGCACCAGATGCAACAAATCGGCCATGCCCTGCTCTGCCGCCACCAGCGCACTCAAGGGCTCGTGACTGACATGCGCCAGATGCGGATCATCATCGGCCAGATACGGCGGATTGCTGACGATGACCTGAAACTGCTCGCCCGCCAAGGCCGAAAACCAGTCGCTGTGCAGCCAGCGCACCGGCAGACCGAGGCGCTCACCGTTGCCTTGCGCGACCGCCAGCGCCGGCCGCGAACGATCGACCGCCGTTAGCTGCGCCAGCGGCAAGGCACGAGCCAATGCCAGCGCAACAGCACCGCTGCCGGTGCCTAGGTCGAGCATATGAACTGCAGCATCCATGGCTGGCAGGCAGCTCAGCGCGACCTCGACCAAACGCTCGGTATCGGCGCGCGGTACCAGTGTATCGGGCGTGACATGTAAGTTTAATGACCAGAATTCCTGCTCGCCGCGCAGCAGCGCCAGCGGCTCACCAAGCAGACGACGCGCCAGCCAGGCATCAGCCCGTTGCTGCTGCTCGTGGCTCAGCTCACGCTCAGGCCAGGTCAGCAGCCAGGCCAGACTTTGCCCGACCACCGCCGCCAGTAGCCACTGCGCCTCACGACGCGGCGATTGCTCATCGACACCGGGAATACGCCAGAGCTGCTGGGTGGAAAGCTGCGCCTCGGCGGCACGCAGCCACTGCGCCATCGTGGTTGCTTTACTGGTCATCAGCCAGCGCAGCCAGCAAGTCGGCCTGATGCTCGGTGGCCAGCGCTTGCAGTAATTCGTTGAGATCGCCGCCCAGTGTTTCGTCGAGACGGTACAAGGTCAGGTTGATGCGATGATCCGTGACCCGGCCCTGAGCAAAGTTGTAGGTGCGGATGCGCTCCGAGCGATCACCGGAGCCAACCAGATCGCGACGCATCGTTGCCGAGGCCTGCTGCTGTGCCTGCTGCTGCTGCGCCAGCAAGCGCGCGCTCAGTACCGACAGCGCCCGCGCCTTGTTCTTGTGCTGCGAACGCTCGTCCTGACACTCCACCACCACGCCGGTCGGCAGATGCGTGATGCGCACGGCCGAGTCGGTCTTGTTGACATGCTGACCGCCAGCGCCGCTAGAACGATAGGTATCAATACGCAGGTCCGCCGGGTTGATCTCGATGGCACTGATCTCTTCCGACTCGGGCAGGATGGCCACGGTGCAGGCCGAGGTATGAATACGCCCCTGCGATTCCGTCGCCGGCACGCGCTGCACGCGGTGCGCGCCCGACTCGAATTTGAGCGCGGCATACACGCCCTCGCCCTCGACCCGCGAAATCACTTCCTTGAAGCCGCCGTGCTCGCCGGCATTGCTCGACACCACTTCCACGCGCCAGCCCATGCGCTCGGCATAGCGGCTATACATGCGGAAGAGATCGCCAGCAAAAATCGCCGCCTCATCGCCACCGGTACCGGCGCGTACTTCCAAATAGATATTGCAGGTGTCGTTGGGATCCTTGGGCAGCATCAACCGCTGCAGATCCGCCTCCAATCCCTGCAACCGTTGCTCGGCTTCGCGAATATCCTGCTCGGCCAGCTCGCGGAAATCAAGGTCAGACAGCAGCTCGCGCGAAGCCTGCTGGTCCGCCTGCGTGCGCCGATAGGCCAGCAGTGCCTGTACCACCGGCTCGATCTCGGCATGCTCGCGAGACAGTTTGCGGAACTGCGGCTGATCGCCAATGACGCCAGCATCGCCGAGCAGGGCATTGAGTTCCTCGAAGCGCTCGGCGAGCCGATCGAGGCGGGACAGAATCGAGGCTTTCACGATGGCGTATCGCTGTCTTGCAATCCGAGCACGCGCAACGCGACCGGCAGCTGCGCCTGATCAGCCTCGGCGGCGAGCTGACGCAGCGCTACGGTCGGCGCGTGCAGCCACTTGTTCATGAGATTGTGTTGCAGGCGCGCCAGCACCACCTCGGCATCGCCACCTTTGCGCAGGGCATCGAGCGCCTTTTCGCGTTCGGCGTCGGCCACCTGCATGGCCTGACTGCGCAGGCTGCGGATCAGATGCGCGGCATCCTGGCTGATGCGCTGATGCGCACCGAAGTCCTGCACATGCTGGCTGATCAGGATTTCCGCCGCTTCCGCTGCCACCTGCCGCTCGCGCCAACCGGCATCGACCACGCCCTGCAAATCATCCACGGTATACAGATAGACATCCTCAAGTTCGGCGACATCGGGCGCGATGTCGCGCGGCACGGCAATATCGATCAGCAGCAAGGGTCGGTGGCGGCGACGCTTCAAGGCCTGTGCCACCAGCTCGCGGGTGATGACCGGCTGGCTGCTCGCCGTGCACGACACCACCATGTCGGCACGCGCAAGCGCCGCACCCAGTTCGGCCCACGGCAGCGCTTCGCCGAGCACGCTCTGCGCCAGCGTCTCGGCATGCGCGAAGGTCCGGTTCACGACCATTAGCTCCGTCACCCCTTGCTCGCGCAGATGGCGCGCCACCAGCGTGTTCATCTCGCCCGAACCGACCAACAGCACCGGCGTGTTCTGCAGCGACTCGAAGACCTGACGCGCCAGCGTCACCGCCGCAAAGCCGATGGATACCGGACTGACGCCAATGGCGGTATCGGTGCGCACCTGCTTGGCGGAAGCAAAGGTCTTTTGGAACAGCCGCTCCAGCTCGGGGCCGAGCGTGCCGGCAGCTAAGGCATCACGATAGGCCAGCTTCATCTGGCCGAGAATCTGCGGCTCACCGAGAATCATCGAGTCCAGACCCGCAGCCACGCGCATGGCATGACGCACGGCCTGTTCGGTAGTATGGCTGTAGACCACGCCCTGCAAATCCTCCAGCGCCAGCTGCTGACTGCCGGCAAGCCACTTGAGCAAAGCCTGCGCAGCGGCATCGGGTAGATCGGCAGCGGCATAAAATTCGGTACGGTTGCAGGTCGAAATTAGTGCCAGCTCACGCAGACCGGTGGCGTTGCACGCCGCAATCAACGCGCTCGGCAAAGCCTCGGGCGCAAATGACACGCGCTCGCGCAAGGCTACCGAAGCCGATTTGTGATTGATGCCGAACGCCAGCAGCCCCATGCCCGACCCTGTGTCGTGATGCCCGCTGCATTGCAGCTGTTTGAAGACGCACGAATTGTGAGGGATAGGGCCAACAAAGACAAATCTGCACGCTGCTTTTGCTAGACTGCCAGCCTGTTTCCTGCAGGGGATTTTCTGATGCTGCGTCTGCTCGCTGCTTTTCTCTTCACCGCGTTGCTCAATGCCTGCGCTGTGGTGCCTGTTGCCGATACAGCCCCCGTGCTCACCACGAGTAAAGAACAGGACACGCGCCAGCTGAAAGACTGGGAGGCCAGAGGCAAAGTCGGCATCCGCTTCCTGGGCCAGAATATCTCTGCCACCTACCGCTGGCAGCGCATCAACGAAGACTTCAGCGCCGACGCCGCCGGTCCGCTAAACCAAGGCTATACCACGCTGGAAGGTCGCGCTGGCCTGGTAACGCTGGAGAATGCCTGGTTCGGCCGTCACGAAAGTACTGATGGTGAAGGCCTGCTGCAGGCACTGACCAGCATTCGCGTACCGCTGACGCACTTCAATGCCTGGTTTATGGGCTGGCCGAAAGACAACAGCACTCCTGTGCAAACCCTGACTGCACCAGACGGCGTGCGTGAATTCAATGAATACGGCTGGACTGTCCGTATTGCCAGCGAGCAGGTTGTGCAAGGCTATCGCCTACCCGAGCGCATGATTGTTTCGCAAGATGGCACGCGTCTGGTGCTATCACTAACGAGCTGGACGCCGGGAAGAAATACATTATGAGTACCGCATCGAAGACTTGGCTGGAGCACTTCAGCCTGCCAGCACCAGCCAAACTCAATCTGTTCCTGCACATCACTGGTCGCCGCGCTGATGGCTATCACACCCTGCAAACGCTGTTTCAGTTTCTTGATCAAGCTGACACGCTGCATTTCAACCGCCGTGACGATGGCCAGATTCAGCTGCACGCCGACATGCTCGGCGTTGCGGCCGATGACAATTTGATCATGCGCGCCGCCCTGGCGCTGCAAAAAACCACCAACTGCCAGCTCGGTGCCGACATCCGCTTGGACAAGATCCTGCCCATGGGCGGCGGCCTCGGTGGCGGTTCATCCGATGCTGCAACCACCCTGCTCGGCCTCAACGCGCTCTGGCAAAACGGCCTCAGCCTCGCGCAACTGGCCGACATCGGCCTCACGCTCGGCGCTGATGTGCCCGTGTTCATCCACGGTCATGCCGCCTGGGCCGAAGGCGTGGGCGAAAAATTGCAAGCCGTAGACATCCCAGAGCCGTGGTATGTGGTGCTCACGCCCGATGCCCACATCTCAACCGCTGCTGCTTTTGCACATCCTGAATTGACACGAAATTCCGACCCCATTACACTGCGCGCCTTCTCAGCGGGAGAGGCTAGAAACGACTTCGAAAAAGTTGTTCGCCAATTGTCTCCCGCCGTAGATGCAGCCTTGCAATGGCTGGCGCAGCACGGAACAGCGCGCATGACGGGAACCGGAGCCTGCCTGTTTTTGGCCTGCTCTGACGCCGATCACGCCGCACAGATTCTGGCTGCAAGTCCGGTCCAAGGTTTCATCAGTCGCGGACAGAATGTCTCCCCAGCGCATCGCGCTCTGGACACACTGTTCCGACCACACCGTATATAGGGGCGTCGCCAAGCGGTAAGGCAGCGGGTTTTGATCCCGCCATGCGTTGGTTCGAATCCAGCCGCCCCTGCCATTTTCTATCCGGCCGAGACGATTCGTCATCATGCCCAATCTTGTCGTGTTCACTGGCAATGCCAATCCCGAGCTGGCCCGCAAGGTCGCCAGCCACCTGCACGTGCCTCTGGGCGCGGCGCATGTCGGCACCTTCTCGGATGGCGAAATCGCGGTCGAGATCAACGACAACGTGCGCGGCAAGGATGTCTTCATCCTGCAGTCGACCTGCGCGCCGACCAACGACAACCTGATGGAACTGATCGTGATGGCCGACGCCCTGCGCCGCGCCAGCGCCGGTCGCATCACCGCAGTCATCCCCTACTTCGGTTATGCCCGCCAAGATCGCCGCGTGCGTTCGGCGCGTGTGCCGATCACGGCAAAAGTTGTGGCCGACATGCTGACCACGGTCGGCATTGACCGCGTGCTCACCGTCGACCTGCACGCCGACCAGATCCAGGGCTTCTTCGACATTCCAGTCGATAACGTTTACGGCTCGCCGGTGCTACTCGCCGACATCGAGCGTCAGGAATACCAGAACTTGGTCGTGGTCTCGCCGGATGTCGGCGGTGTTGTCCGCGCCCGCGCCGTCGCCAAGCAGCTCGATGACGCCGATCTCGCCATCATCGACAAGCGTCGCCCGAAAGCCAACGAATCGCAGGTCATGCACATCATCGGCGAAGTCCGTGGTCGCGACTGCATCATCGTGGATGACATGGTCGACACCGCTGGCACGCTGTGCAAGGCCGCCAGCGCACTCAAGGACAGCGGTGCCCGTCGCGTCGTGGCTTATTGCACGCACGCCGTGCTGTCCGGCCCGGCCATCGAAAACATTCGCAATTCCGTGCTCGACGAGCTGGTGGTGACCGACACCATCCCGCTCTCGGACGAGGCCAAGGCGTGCGGCAAAATCCGCCAGCTGTCGATGTCGGCCCTGCTCGCGGAAACGCTGCGCCGCATCAACAATGAAGAATCCATCAGCGCCATGTTCGACGCGTTCTGAACTTGGCACTGAACAACTTTGCCTGACCCTTAGCGGTCGGGCGAAAACCGGAGCATCGCGCCGCGATGACCGGATGATTGCCCTGAGCCGGTCGCAAGCTCGGGGCCCGACGGAGAAACAAGATGTCCGCTGCAAACTTTACGCTTAATGCGCAAACTCGTACGAACGAAGGGAAAGGTGCGAGCCGCCGCCTTCGTCGTCTGGAACAGAAAGTCCCGGCCGTGATCTATGGTGGCAGCAATGCCGCTCAGTCCATCACCTTGGAACTGCGTGAACTGGTCAAGGCCCTGGAAAGCGAAGCATTTTACTCGCACATCCTGACCATCAACATCGATGGCAAACCGCAGTCGGCCGTACTCAAGGCCCTGCAGCGTCACCCGGTGAAGAACCTGCCGATGCACGCCGATTTCCTGCGTGTTGACGCTGCTCAGAAGCTGACCATGAAGGTTCCCCTCCACTTCATCAACCAAGACACTTGTGTCGGTGTGAAGCTGGAAGGCGGCGAAATCACGCACTTCAACTCGGAAGTTGAAATTGCCTGCTTGCCAGGCAACCTGCCGGAATACATCACGGTAGACATGCTGGCTGTACACATCGGCACCACACTCCACCTGTCTGACCTGCAGCTGCCGGCCGGCGTGGAAATTCCGGTGTTGGCGCTTGGTCACGACCATGACCAGCCCGTTGCCAATGTGCACGCCAGCAAAGTCGAAGCCTGAGCCTCGACTGCTCGGTAAACGCAAAAGCGGGGCTCAGGCCCCGTTTTTCGTTCCTGGCGGATGCTCCTGACTGATGCTTCTGACTGTAGCCGTCTTGTTTTATAAGAGCCGCGCATGACCGCCATTCGCCTGATCGTTGGCCTCGCCAACCCCGGAGCGCAATATGCCGACACACGGCATAACGCCGGGGCGTGGTTTGTCACGCGCTTAGCCGAGCAACTCAGCGCTAAGCTAACGGCAGACAGCAAGTCTTTCGGCCTCATCGCCCGTGTCTCACACCAAGGCGAGGATGTGCGCTTACTCATCCCCACCACCTTCATGAATCGCTCGGGCCAAGCTGTTGCAGCTGTCGCCGGCTTCTACAAAATTGCACCGAACGAGATTCTGGTCGCGCACGATGAGCTTGATCTCAGCCCCGGCCAGATCCGTTTAAAGACCGGCGGTGGCCACGGCGGCCACAACGGCCTGCGCGATACCATCAGCGCGCTCGGCAACCAGAACGGCTTCCACCGCCTGCGCGTCGGCATCGGCCATCCTGGCGATAGCGCGCTGGTGTCCGGCTTCGTGCTGAGCAAGGCACCGCGCAGCGAACAGGACCTGATGGATGTGGCGCTCGATGAAGCCCTGCGCCATCGCGATGCCATCATGGCCGGCGAACTCGCCCGCGTCATGAACACCCTTAACGGCTTCAAAGCCACGACTTGATGTATTGATGACGCTGCGGCGTCGGGATGGAAACACCATGGGATTCAACTGCGGCATCGTCGGCCTGCCCAATGTCGGCAAGTCCACACTGTTCAACGCCCTCACCAAGGCCGGCATCGCTGCCGAGAACTTTCCGTTCTGCACCATCGAGCCGAATACCGGCGTGGTGCCGATGCCGGATCTCCGCCTCGATGCCCTCGCCGCCATCGTCAAACCCGAGCGCGTGATCCCGACCAGCATGGAGTTTGTCGATATCGCCGGCCTCGTCGCCGGTGCCTCGCAAGGCGAAGGCCTGGGCAACAAGTTCCTCGCCAACATCCGCGAGACCGATGCCATCGCCCATGTCGTGCGCTGCTTCAACGATGACAACGTGATTCATGTCGCCGGCCGCGTCAGCCCGCTCGACGACATCGCCATCATCAACACCGAGCTGGCGCTGGCCGACCTCGACGCCGTCGAGAAGGCGTTGTTCCGCGTCACCAAGCTCGCCAAGGGTGGCGACAAGGAGTCTCTGGCGATCAAAGCCGTGCTCGACAAGATCAAGCCGGCGCTCGACGAAGGCCTGCCGGCGCGCAGCGTGGCGCTTGATGCCGACGAGAAGTTCGCCATCAAGTCTTACGGCCTGCTGACACTGAAGCCGACCATGTACATCGCCAACGTCGATGAGAACGGTTTCGACAACAACCCGTTGCTCGATCAGGTGCGCGAACTCGCCGCTAGCGAAAAGGCCATCGTGGTACCGATCTGCAACAAGCTGGAGTCCGAGATTGCCGAGCTGGATGAAGAAGACAAGATCGCCTTCCTCGCCGACCTCGGCATGGATGAGCCGGGCCTGAACCGCGTCATCCGTGCCGGCTACGGCCTACTCAACCTGCACACCTACTTCACCGCCGGCGTGAAGGAAGTGCGCGCGTGGACGATCCCAGTCAACTGCACCGCGCCGAAGGCTGCTGCAGTCATTCACACCGACTTCGAAAAGGGCTTTATCCGCGCCGAAGTCACCGGCTACGACGACTTCATCCAGTTCAAGGGTGAAGCCGGCGCCAAGGAAGCCGGCAAGTGGCGGTTGGAAGGCAAGGAATACATCGTGAAAGATGGCGATGTGATGCATTTCCGCTTCAATGTCTGATTCTGAAAAGAGCGGCAGAATGTTGCAATCAGGGCCTGAAAACCTTGACAGGCCGCGACTCGAAATCTAAGATTCGCGCCTGTTTTGGCTATGTAGCTCAGTCGGTTAGAGCACAGCACTCATAATGCTGGGGTCGCAGGTTCGAGTCCCGCCATAGCCACCATATTTAAAGTCCCGAAATCTGGTCGGGATGCCGTAAAAAGGTCAGCCTCGTGCTGGCCTTTTGCGTTTTGGAGCGTGCTGCATGTACCGTCTATTTTTCCTGCTGTTGGCCCTTGGCCTCACACCCGCGCTCCATGCCAGAACCGATGCTCAAATCAGCGGCTATGTTATCTCGATTGCCGATGGCGACACGCTGACCTTGCTCACCGCAGACAAGGAGCGCGTGAAAGTGCGTCTCGCCGAAATCGATACGCCGGAGAAAAAGCAGCCTTATGGCCAAAAAGCCAAGCAAGAGCTTGCCGGCCTAGCGTTCAATAAAAACGCACACATCAGCGTAGTCGATATCGATCGCTATGGCCGTGTGGTCGGGCGGGTTGTGGTGGGTGATCTGGAGGTGAATGCCGAGCTGGTGCGGCGCGGGGCGGCCTGGGTTTATCGCGACTATTTGAAGCGTCCCGAACTGATCCCACTAGAGGCAGAGGCGCGACGCCTGCGCAAAGGTCTGTGGGCGTTGCCGGCGGCAGAGCGAATGCCACCGTGGCAGTGGCGCAAGGAGCAACGCGATAGCCGCGCGGCGGCACGCTTAACGGCAGGCGGCGAATACGCTACTCGATAGTGTCAACACACTCAGCCGCCCCCGGTTCGATTTTGCAACGCACCTTCTTCAGCAGATTCATCATTCTCGGATCGTAGATGCCATCCTGGGTGAGCTGAATGCGCGCCTCAAGCATCATCACCGTGTACTTCTCCTTGTCGGCGCTGGTCAGGTCCAGCCAGTACTTTGCCGGAATGCCGTCTTCCGCCTGCTTGATGGTGGCGTCAGCGCGATCCAGCTGCGTTAGCACGAATGCACGCGACTTTTGCCCGAACCCGGTCGGGAACCTCTCGCTGCGCACAATCATATGAACGGTGAGCTGGAGCAGTGGAAACCGATAAATCGCGCCCTTGGTGCCCAGCCCCTTGTACATCTCGAAGGGCTTGAAGGCGATGCCGGGCGCTGCCACGATATCAACCTGGCCATTATTGAACTTGGCGGTGAAATTAGTGATATCCGACGAGACTGGCTGCGCGCCCAACTGCTGTACGAGCTTAGCCTGCGACTTGTCAAAATCCAGCACGGCAATCTTCTTACCCGCCGCTTTCTCGATGGAATTGATGCTGCGATCCCGCACAAAGACATACGCCGCGCCGAGTGGAAAAATGCCCACTACCTCATAGGCGCCTTTCTTCATGTTGGCCTCGCTCTGCGGGCTGGCCAGCACCTGCAACACCGTCCTTAGATGCCGATAAGACGGCACCCCACCAATCGAATCAATGCTGCCAACATAGGTATTGTACTGACGACCACGCAGCCCGGTGATGACAATGCCGTCACATTGCCCTGCCTTGAAGTCCTCTGATGCCACCCGCTCATCGGTGTAGGCCTTCAGAGCGAGATTGACGCCCCAGGATTTCGCGGCCAGCGCATAGTCCTTGGCAAAGGCATAGTTAAGGCCCTGCGCACCCGTCGGTTCATAAACACAGAATGATTGCGCCTGCGCAGCGCCAGCAACCAGTGAAGCAGCCATCGCGGCGGCAGTCATGAGCTTCATTCGACATCCTTTTGCTTGAGCATTTGTTGTTATTGACGAACTGCCTCAGAAGACTATTCCATCGCAACCGCAAACCCAATAGGCTCGACCCACGAGTCATCCCTAGCGAGAAATGCGTATGTATCGTCTGTTTGGCATGGAAGTATCGCCCTACTCCGTCAAAGTCCGCGCGCTGTTGCGCTTTAAGCAGGTACCGTTTGAGTGGCTGCTGCGTTCACGCGCCAACGAATCTGCCTTCCGCGAACATGCCAAGGTGCCGCTGATACCGCTGCTCGTCACACCTACAGGCCCAATGCAAGACTCCACGCCGATGCTAAGCTTTCTTGAGGCAGAGCATCCGACCCCGAGCATTCGCCTGACCGACCCCCTACTGAACTTCCTCTCGGATGCCCTCGAAGAAGCCGCCGATGAATGGCTGATCAAGCCCATGTTTCATTATCGCTGGAACTACGAAGCAGATCGGCACGAAGCCGGCCTGCGCATCGCCACCGCCAGCGTGGACCCCGGCACCGACCCGAGCAAATTTGCCGAGATGATCGGTGCGCATCTGATGACCCGCCGCGAGCCGCTGGGCTGCAGCGAAGCCAATGCTCCTCTGATCGAGCGCTATCTACTGGAAGGCGCAACGCGGCTGAATGCGCATCTGCAGGCTCGCCCGTTCCTCTTTGGCGACCAGCTCAGCGCCGCCGACCTCGGCCTCGGCAGCCTCTATTACGAGCTCTACTCCGACCCCACGCCGAGCGCATTGCTGCGCCCCTTCAGCGCGCTGTCTGCTTGGGCACAACGCTGCATGAACCCCGAGGGTCTAGGCGCCGGCAAAAGCGAATCGTGGGACAGCCTGAGCGCGACCCTGCGTCCGGTGCTGGAACATGAACTGAGCAAGCACTATCTGCCGTGGGCTCGCGCCAATGCTGCGGCGCTCGCCCATGGCGATGGCACGCCATTCACTGTGAGTCTTGGCGGCATGGACTTCACGCAGCCGGCACAGAAGTATCCTGCCAAGTCATGGCGCATGCTGCAGGAAAGCTGGGCAGGGCTGACGCCTGAGACACAGGCAAGTATTCGCGCGGTCATCGGCGAGGTTTGAAGCTGCTGGCAAATCGCAGGCAAAAAAAAGGGCGACTAGCGCCGCCCCAAGAGGGTACTACATGCATCTGCAGCGGCGTTCAGCGAACGCGGGGTTGATCGCCCCTTAGCGAGGCGATCGGCACAGCCTGGCTCAGAGAGCTTAGGCGGCGCGCTGTTCGCCCTTGGCGACCAGCTCAGCAAACAGCTTCTGCACTTCAGCCAGCAGCTTTTCAACTTCGGCCTTGGCGTCTACAGCCAGAACCTTGCCCTTCAGTTCCAGAGCCAGAGCCTTCAGCTCTTCTGCCTTAGCGTTCAGGTCGAGGGCCTTGAGGCCTTCCACTTCAGCCTTAACATCAACAGCTTGCAGCTTGGTTTTCAGTTCCAGGGCCTTGGCTTTCAGTTCTTCAGCCTTGGCGTTGAAGTCAACGGCTTGCAGCTTCTCGCCTTCAGCCTTCAGCACTTCAACCAGACCGAGACCGGCCATGGCAGCCTGACGGCCAGCAGCCTTTACACGCACAACGATATCCTGGTTGTCAGCAACGAGGTTCTTGAGTTCACCCATTTTTCATCTCCTTAACGAGGTTGGAAAATCTTGGATGCACTCAGCGACGGCGTCGGTGATGTCTGCATCCTTGGAACGCATTTTAGGGAGAGAGATCAAAAGGCAGGCAAGAAATTGTCAGACAATAAAACAAGGCGCTTAAACTATTTGTGACTCATCGTTCACTTTTTCGGCATTGCACCGGGAAAAGCAGGCGGAAAACAGAGTAAATCTGTTTTCCGCCAATGACTTACTTTGCTGCTTCGATGGACTTGAGAATTTCTTGCTTTGCCACTTCAGAGCCTTCCCAGCCCGTGATCTTGACCCACTTACCCGGCTCGAGATCCTTGTAGTGAGCAAAGAAGTGCTCGATCTGCTTGAGCAGCAGCTCTGGCAGGTCGGTGTACTCCTTCACATGCTTGTACAGCGGGGTGAGCTTGTCGTGCGGCACGGCGATGAGCTTGGCATCGATGCCAGCTTCATCTTCCATCTTCAGCTTGCCGACCGGGCGGCAGCGAATCACGGCGCCTGGCACCACCGGATACGGCGTGACCACGAGCACATCAAGGGCATCGCCATCTTCCGACAAGGTATTCGGGATGTAGCCGTAGTTGGCCGGATAGAACATGGCGGTGCCGACAAAGCGGTCAACAAAGAGCGCATCGGCATCCTTGTCGATTTCGTATTTGATGGGCGCGTGGTTGGCCGGGATTTCGATCACGACATAAATATCGTTGGGAACATCTTTGCCGGCAGGAATCTGGTTGTAGCTCATGTCTAGGCCTCAGGCACAGGGTGGTAGTTACTGCGCATTATAGCGTCAGTCAGCGCGCTTGGGCGCTCAGACCATCGCCAAGTTCGTCTGCCGCTCATCCGTTATGCACGGTGCTGTGATACAAACAACGCAAAGGAGAAACACCACACCATGCACGGCATTGAACCTATCGCCTACCTGCTCGGCATCGCCCTGATCGTGGTGCCGTTGGCCAAACGCAGCGGCCTGCCGGCGGTCATCGGCTACCTGCTGGCCGGCATCATTATTGGCCCGCATATCTCGGGGCTGATCGAAAACACCACGGGCGTGGTCGAGATTGCCGAATATGGCGTGGCCATGCTCTTGTTCCTCATCGGTCTGGAACTTGAGCCCAGCCGACTCTGGGTTTTGCGGCGCTCAATTTTCGGCCTCGGCGGCCTGCAGGTCGTGATCACTACGGCATTGCTGGGCGGCATTCTATGGCTCTGGGGCGAAAGCCCGCAGGTCAGCCTGATTGCCGGTGCCGGCCTAGCCATGTCGTCTACCGCCTTTGCCTTGCAGCTGCTGGCCGAGAAAAACCAGCTCAGTGCGCGTCATGGCCGACAAGCGTTTGCCATCCTGCTGTTTCAGGATTTGGCAGTGATTCCGTTGTTGGCGCTGATGCCCTTGCTGGCCCAGAGCGGTGCCGCTGAACAAGATATTCCGAGCTGGAGCAAAGTGCTGATGGTCTTTGCCGGCCTGATTCTGGCCAGCCGCTTTCTCGTGCGCCCGGCCTTCCGCTTCATCGCCAACAGCCATACGCCTGAGCTGTTTACCGGCACCGCGCTGTTCATCATTGTTGGCGTGACCTGGCTGATGGATTCGATTCATCTGTCGATGTCGCTGGGCGCATTCATGGCCGGCATGTTGCTGGCCGACAGCGAATACCGGCACGAGCTGGAGGCACAGATCCAGCCCTTCAAAGGCCTGCTACTTGGCTTGTTTTTCATGTCGGTGGGCATGACAGCGAATCTGCCGCTGCTGATCGAAGCGCCGCACTGGATCATTCTTGGCGCGTTGGGGCTGATGCTGGTGAAAGGGCTGGTGCTCGGCCTGCTCGGGCGGGCGCACGGCAATGACCTGGCGACCTCAATTCGACTCGGTATCACGCTGCCGCAGGGCGGTGAATTTGCCTTCATTCTCTTTACCAGCGCCGTTGGCCTCGGGCTGATGTCTGGCAGGCTGGGCGAAAGTCTGGTGCTCATCGTCACACTATCGATGGCGCTGACGCCGATCGGCTTCTGGCTGCTGGAGCGCGTGCTAGAACCGCACTGGAGCCAGCGTGAGGAACGCAAGTTCGACTCGCTCGAAGACATACCCGAACACGAGGTCATCATTGCTGGCTTCGGCCGTGTCGGGCAGATCATCGCGCGCGTTTTGCGCGTGCATCGCATCCAGTTCGTTGCGCTGGAAAGCAGCGCGCGCCAGGTCGATTTCGTGCGCCGCTTCGGCAATCAGGTGTTCTACGGCAAGCTCGACAATCTGGCCCTGCTGGAAGCCGCTGGCGCGAAAAAAGCCAAGCTGTTGGTGCTGGCGATTGATGATGTGGAGGAGTCCGTGCGCACCGCGCAGGTCATCCGCCACTACTTCCCCAAACTACCGATTTACGCACGAGCTCGCGACCGCATGCACGCCTATCGGCTCATGGATCTGGGTATCACCGTGGTGCATCGCGAAACGCTGGGCACTAGCCTGGAGATGGCGCGCGATGTGCTGGTCAACATCGGTTTCAATCAGGTCAGCGCGGAGCTGAGCGTGAAACGGTTTCGTGAGTACGATGACCAGCTCATGGTTCGGCAGCAGGCGATTTATCAGAATGAGACGGCGCTGGTGGAGAGTGCGAAGCAGGCCATGCAGGAGCTGGAAGGGTTGTTTGAGAGCGATAGTCGGGCGGCGCGACGGGGGGATGAGAGTGATAAAAAATAATCTCCTGGAGATCAGTAATGACCATCATGCAGCATGACATCGAGATCGCTCGTACGCCGGAGCAGGTTCTGGCCTACGCCAGCTCGGCCACGCGCTGGCCGGAATGGCACCCCTCGTCCTTGAAGGTGGATGCTGCCAGCGGTCCGCTGCCTGCCGGCAGCCATTTCGAGGAGGATATTCACGCCGGTGGCCGCACAGGTCATTTGAGCTGGGATGTCATCGAGTACATCCCGGGCCAACGCTGGCAGGCCAGCGCCAAGGGAGATCGCCACGGCCTGAAACTGGTGCTCACCTATGAGTGCCGGGCTACAGCCAGCGGCATGCACTTTGTCCGCACGCTGGAGTACGACTTCCCCAGCGTCCTGATGCGCGTGGTCAATCGCCTGATTCTGCGCAGACGTATCGAGCGGGAGTCTGCGGAGTCGCTGCGCATCCTGCGCACTGTGGCGGAGCAAGTCATCGCCCCGGAAAGCGGTCACTGAGCATAAAAAAGCCCGCAACATTTCTGTGCGGGCCTTTTTTGTTGCGGTTACAGCAACTTACTTCACATAAAAAGTCTCAAGCGGCGGGAAGCCGTTGAACTCAACCGAGCTGTACGAATTCGTGTACGCACCCGTGGTCATCCAGTACAAACGATCGCGCGGAGCCAGGCTCAGCGGCAGGTGGTAGCCGACATTCTCATACATGATGTCTGTGGAGTCGCAGGTTGGGCCGGCGAGCACAACACTGCCTTCCTGGTTGCCATGCTCGTCCATCTTTTCCGTATAGATCGGGTACTTGATCGACTCACCCATGGTTTCCATGAGGCCCTGGAACAGGCCGACGTCGGTATAAACCCAGCGCTTCAAGTCGGTACGCGATTTGCGCGAAATCAGCACGACTTCCGACACCAGCACGCCGGACTCGCCGACCAGCGAACGACCCGGTTCGAGGATGATTTCCGGCACTTCATCACCGTAGTCATCGCGCAGGTAACGGTTGATTTCTTCGGCATAAACCTGAATCGGGTTGACTTCGGAGATGTAGTTGGCCGGGAAGCCGCCACCGAGATTGATCATCTGCAGCGTTACGTCTTCTTCGAACTTCATCCAGTCGAACATGTACTTCACTTTCGACAAAGCCGCATCCCAGACCGCAATATCTTTCTGCTGCGAACCGACATGAAAGGAAATGCCGTAGGGAACCAAACCTTGGTTCTTTGCCTGCACGAGCAGATCGATGGCCATGTCCGGGTGGCAGCCGAATTTACGCGACAAGGGCCATTCGGCGGTCTCGCCACCTTCCACGAGGATGCGCACGAAAATCTTCGAGCCCGGCGCGTACTCGGCGATGTTCTGCAGGTCGGCCTTGGAGTCGGTGGCGAACAGGCGGATGCCCTGCTCGTAGGCCCACTTCACATGAGCGGCCTTCTTGATGGTGTTGCCGTAAGACACGCGATCCGCCGAGACGCCGCTGTCGAGCACTTTGCTGAGCTCGAACTTGGACGCGCAGTCGAAATTCGAGCCGAGGTCGCGCAGCAGGTCAATGACCGGCTGGCCGGGGTTCGCTTTCAGTGCGTAATGCACTTTGGCGGCCGGAAAGCAGCCAGTCAGTTCGACATACTTCTGCTTGATAATTTCGAGGTCAACGACAAGAAACGGCGTTTCTTTCTCGTCCGCCAGCTTTTTGATCTTCGCCCACTCGGCATCGGAGCAGTAGTCAGAAAGGCGCATGTGCAATTTTCCCAAAGGTCATGAAAAAGACAAAAGCCCCTAGCTCGACAGTCGCACAACGGTCACTAGAGGCTCATTCGGTGTCAGGTTGCTGCGCTGCTCGACGGCTTGTTCGCCCTGGCTCTGACGCGGCGAAGGTTAAAGCCAAAAGATGACACAATCAAGAATGCAGAGGGATGGTCGGAAATATTTCTGACCATCCGCTTTGTATGCTTTATGAGCAATCTTACAGGTTGTTTTCTGCATACTCGGCCAGCACCGAGCGCGGCGAGCCTTCCAGCTGGATGTGCCCGCCATGCGCAAAGCCTTTGAAGCGCTCGCACATATAGGTCAGCCCGGAGCTGGTCGGCGTCAGGTAAGGCGTGTCGATCTGCGCCAGATTGCCCAGGCAAACGACCTTCGAGCCCTCCCCGGCACGCGTGATGATAGCTTTCATCTGGTGCGGCGTGAGGTTCTGACACTCGTCGATGAGAATCAGCGCACGCTGAAAGCTGCGGCCGCGAATGTAGTTGAGCGCCTTAAACTGGATGTTGGCACGCTCCTTCACATACTCGATCGAGCCCTTGGGACTTTCATCGTGCAAATGCAGCGCCTCGATGTTGTCGCTGATGGCACCCAGCCAAGGGTCCATTTTCTCCTCTTCGGTGCCGGGCAAGAAGCCGTGCTCTTCCGCCAGCGGCGGCGTCGAGCGGGTGGCGATGATCTTGTTGAAGCGCTTCTCCTCGATGCTTTGCTCAATGGCCGTGGCCAACGCGAGGATGGTCTTGCCCGAGCCCGCCGGGCCAGTGAGCGACACCAGATGCACCGAGGGATCGCGCAGCAGATCCAGCGCCATCGCCTGATGAATATTGTACGGCCGCAGACCCCACACTTCCTGATTCATCAGCCGCTCGTGATTCATGTCGCGCAACACGATCTGCTCGGCACTGACCGACAGCACGCGGCCAATGAAGCCCTGCTCATCGACCACAAACTGATTGGGAAACACCGGCTCGCTCCAGTCTTCGCGCTTCAGATAATGCCGCGTCTCGCCAATCGCCTGCACCGTCTCAACGCGATTGAAACGCTCCCAGAACGAGCCCGCAAACTCGGAATAACCGCGTGACAATTGCTTCACATCCGACACCAGCTGGTCGTTGGTGTAGTCCTCGGACGCCAGCCCGCAGGCGCGCGCCTTCAAACGCATGTTGATATCTTTAGTCACCAGCACGATTCGCGTCTGCTGATCAGCTACCTGCAGCGACACCAGCAGATTGATGATCTTATTGTCGTTGAGCGAGTTCGCCAGCGTCTGCACGCCGCCCTCGGGCTGGTCCATTAATACCGACAGCGTGCCGAGATACTTGCGCTCGGCATCGCGCCAGATCGGCACGCCCTGGCGGATCTGCTCTGGTTCAGCCGAGCCCAGCACACGGTCAATCATGCGTATAGCTGCGCGACACTCCGCCGACACCGAAGCCTTGCCGGACTTGAGCTTATCCAGCTCCTCAAGCACGGTCATCGGAATCAGGATCTGATGCTCTTCGAAATTGAGCAGGGCGTTGGGGTCGTGGATAAGGACGTTGGTATCGAGGACGTATGCTTTGCGACGGGTATCTGCGGGGCGATTGGTCATGCGCAAACCTCCTGATGGGGGGATGCGTCGCGGCACTTTTCTGGCAGCGCCTCTGTCAACGCATGGCCTTAAGCTACTCCATGCTTCTGCTGCTTAGAAGGCCACGAAGCTCATTTATCGTGCAATTAAACCACCAACAGACAGGCGGGCGACAAGCCTCCTTTCAATAGGGGGACGCCAGCCTCGGAAGCGAAGTCACGCGGCACATAATGGCGCGCCGGCAGGTCTGACGGCAGCAGGCGCCACTGGCGATAGACCTCCGCCACCAGCTCGCTGCAAAAGCCGCCCTTCTGGAACGCCAGCGCCTGCTCGCCACGCACCCAGGCACTCAGATGCTGACGCACAAAATTGCGATAGGGCTTGGCCTGCCACGCCAGCATCAACTCTTCCAGACGCTGCCGTGCTTGCGCATCCGTCGCCACGCCTTGCAAGCGTCGCACTGCTACCAGCCCTTGGTAGCCGGCAACACGGTCGTCTAACGAGACCAGCTGCACGCCATTAAAAGGCCGACCCTGATCGATGTCATTAACCTTGCTGGCTCGCGTCGCCTCCCAGAGCAGCGGCGTTTGCGGATGCTCTGGGAGGCGCACGACCAGGCCAACATGCGACCAGCGACTACCCGTGAAACCACGCACCAGACGCGCCGCCCAGGAACGGCCAGAGAACAACACCAGATCGCCCGTTTTCAATTGCTCGCGTAATTGGGCGTAAGGTTGCGACGGCATCACCACCGGATCGTTCACGGCAGCTTGCCAGGAGAAGGTCAATGCGGCTCTTTTCATGCCGGGCAGTGTCGCCAGCGCAAATGACAGCGCCACTGCCGGGCCGAGACAGCTCCGTGAAGTTTTTGTGACGAGTTAGTGACAAGCCTTGGTTAAGCCGGCATTGCCCCCTAGAATCTGCACACCTTCACTTGCAGCGCAGTCGCGCAGGAAATGTTTTGATGAGTCAGTTCGACAACGTCAGCGTGGTCAAAAAGTCCAATGTCTACTTTGATGGCCGCTGTGTCAGTCACAGCGTGCTTTTTACCGATGGCACAAAGAAGACTATCGGCGTGATTTTTCCTTCTTCGCTGACCTTCAATACCGGCGCGCCGGAAATCATGGAAATCATTGGCGGTCGCTGCCGCGTTCAACTGGCTGGCGAGGCCGGCTGGAACGAATACGGCAATGGCCAGTCCTTTAATGTGCCGGGCAACTCCAGCTTTCAAATTGAAACGCTGGAACTGCTCGACTATGTCTGCCACTTTGCCTGAGAACCGCTATGTTTGAATGGATTGCCGACCCGCAAGCGTGGGTCACACTTGCTACCCTGAGCCTGCTCGAAATCGTGCTGGGTATCGACAACATCATCTTTCTGACCATTCTGGTCAACAAAGTCGAGGCTTCGAAGCGTGAGATTGCGCGCTATTTTGGCCTGGGCCTAGCCATGCTCTCGCGTATTGCGCTGCTGCTCTCGATTACCTGGGTCATGCGCCTGACCGAGCCACTGATCAACGTCGCCGACATTGTGGTCACCGGACGCGATCTGATTCTGATTGGTGGTGGCCTATTCCTGCTCTGGAAGAGCGCTACAGAAATCTTTGACGCCGTCGAAGGTGAAAGCAGCGAAGTGCAGGCCACCAGCTCTGCTGCCGCTGTCGGCTCGAGCTTCATGGCCGTCATCGTGCAGATCGCCATCATTGATATCGTGTTCTCGCTAGACTCCGTGATTACGGCGGTTGGCCTAGCTCAGGATGTCGAGATCATGGTCATTGCCATCATGCTGTCCGTCTTCGTCATGATGTTTGCTGCCAAGCCCATCGGCGAATTTGTCGATAACCATCCTTCGATCAAGGTACTGGCTCTGGCCTTCCTGGTTCTGGTGGGCACGCTGCTAGTTGCCGAAGGTTTCGGTCAGCATATCGATAAAGGTTATGTCTACGGTGCCATGGCTTTCTCGGTTCTGGTCGAGATGCTCAACATCCGTATGCGCAAGCGTCGCCTGACGCACTGAAAAGAGAGGCCACTAAGCCCCCTTGCGGGGCTAAAGATCAGCCTCGCACTGCTTGCACGCTGGCGTATCCCGCCAGCGTCAGCAGCAGCGACCCACCTAGATGCAAGCCAATATGCAACAGCGCCGGCCCAAACAGCTGGCGCTGCAACAGCGTCAAGGCTTCCAGCGAAAAGGTCGAGAAGGTGGTGAGGCCGCCGAGCAGGCCGGTAATCAGAAATAAGCGCATCGGCTCAGAAAGGCCAGCACCTAGGCTGATCAAAGCCGCCAGCACACCAATCACATAGCCGCCAATCCAGTTTGCCAGCAGCGTGCCCAAGGGCAGCATCGGCCAAATGGCATTCAGGCCCAGCCCCAGCCACCAGCGCAATAACGCGCCAATCGCAGCACCACCCGCCACCGCCAGCGCGTTCATGCGCCAGCACCTGCCACAACGCCCGTCTTGGCCCGCAGTGCCGCCAGCAGCTTCTGGTGAATGCTGCCAAAGCCGCCATTGCTCATGATGACCACAGCATCGCCGGGCTGCGTTTCTGCCACCAGCCGCGAAATAACCTGACCAATATCGGATGCCACTTGCGCCGGCACCGGGCTATCCGCCACGACTGGAGCCAAATCCCAATCCAGGCCGGCAGGCTGATACCAGATGACCTGATCGGCAGCGGCAGCCGATGCCGCCAAGCCATCCTTGTGAGCACCAAGCCGCATGGTGTTCGAGCGCGGCTCGATCACGGCCCAGATACGCTGCTCACCGACGCGACCGCGTAGGCCTTCGAGTGTGGTGCGAATCGCGGTGGGATGGTGCGCAAAATCATCATAGACGGTGACGCCATTAACTACGCCGAGCAGCTCCATGCGCCGCTTCACGCCCGGAAATGCTGACAAAGCATCCGCCGCGACCTGAACACTGACGCCGACATGCTCGGCAGCGGCGATAGCGGCCAGACCGTTGCGCACATTGTGCAGGCCGGTCAGTGGCCAGTTCACTTCCGCTAAGCGTTGGCCACGATGCCAGATGGCATAGCGCGAGCCATCCGCCGACAAGGCTTCCGCCTGCCATATCGGCGCGGCTGCACCACTAATCGCCTGCCCTGAGGCAGCCAGCGCCATCTGCTCCACCGGCGTCCAGCAACCCTTGGCGATGACTTCATCCAGCGCTGGTTCATCCGCCGGCATGAGGATGCGGCCTTGGCCGGGCACGGTACGCACAAGGTGATGAAACTGCTTTTGGATCGCCGCCAGATCATCAAAAATGTCGGCGTGATCAAATTCGAGATTATTCAGGATCGCGGTGCGCGGGGCGTAGTGCACGAACTTCGAACGCTTGTCGAAGAAGGCCGAATCGTACTCGTCGGCCTCGACCACGAAATAGCGACCATCGCCGAGGCGAGCACTGGCATCGAAACCCTGCGGTACACCGCCAATCAGAAAGCCCGGCGTCAGACCAGCCTGCTCCAGCACCCAGGCCACCATCGTCGTGGTCGTGGTTTTGCCATGCGTGCCAGCCACGCCAATGACATGCCGCCCCTGTAGCACATGCTGCGCCAGCCACGCCGGACCGGAGGTGTAGGCAATACCTTCATTGAGCACATACTCAATCGCGGCGTTGCCCCTGCTCATGGCATTGCCAATGATGACCAGATCAGGTTTCGGTTGCAGATGCTCGGCGAAATAGCCTTCCATCAACGCGATACCCTGCGCCTCCAGCTGCGTGCTCATCGGCGGATAGACACTGGTGTCGCTGCCACTGACCTGATGCCCCAGCGCTTTCGCCAGCACCGCCAGCGAGCCCATGAAGGTGCCGCAAATACCGAGGATGTGAATGTGCATGGTTACGGTCCTTGCGGGGGCGTCGGGATGAGATCGGGGAAAAATTGCAGCGTCAGCAGCATGACGATGAATAAAGGCACCAAGGCCAGCAAAACGCCACGCCAGCGCGGAATGTCGAGGCTGCTCTGATAGACAAAGCCTCGGGCCGACAGGCTCCACAATGTCATCACCACTTGCAGCAAGGCCGCGATAGTGATGAATACGCCACCGCCCTGCACCAGCAGCAGCGCCGGCGGGGCCGCCAGCAGCGTGATCAGGGTATCGACCAGCACCAACGCCATGAAAGACTGCGCCCAGCGGTTGAGCCAGTCGCGGCGATGCAGCAGGAAGGCCAGCCAGACCGCCTCAGCGCCCATAGCCATGGCAGACAGCGCGACCACGGGCTTGTCCATGCCCTCGCCCGCCAGCGACTGCAGGGCAAAGCTGAGCAGCAGATTCAGCGCCAGCAAGGGCAGCAACAAACGCGGCGCATAGGGCAAGGCATCCGGCCCGGTGCGAAAACAGATCAACTGCCAACCCATCGACAAAACAGCTTTCATCACTCACTCTGCGTATTATTAGGCTGTGCGATTCTCGCAAAGACCCGTGCTGCCGTCACTCGCTGATTTGCAGCACTCGCTGACCCGGAGACCCACCTCATGCCTGCTGAACGCGAGCCGATGCCGACCAGCTTCAAGCCTTTCTGGCGTTTTCTGCTCTTCCTGTTGGTACTGACCCTTGTGATTGGTGCTGTATCTGCCATCACCGGCCTTGCCCTGACCGCCTGATTATTGGAAAATGCGCGGTTTTCCACCAAACCGGCACGGACACCATGAGCACATCACGCGACAACTGTGAGCAGCCTTTAGTCGGCATCATCATGGGCTCCCAATCTGATTGGGCGACCATGGAGCATGCCGCCAATACGCTGCGCGATCTGGGCGTGCCGTTCGAGGCCGAAGTGGTCTCCGCGCATCGCACGCCAGACAAGCTCTTTGCCTATGCCGATGCCGCCATCGGTCGCGGCCTGCAAGTAATCATTGCCGGTGCCGGCGGCGCAGCGCATCTGCCCGGCATGTGTGCCGCCAAGACCTCGCTGCCAGTGCTCGGTGTGCCTGTGCAGTCGCATGCGCTCAATGGTCTCGACTCATTGCTGTCCATCGTGCAGATGCCCGGTGGCGTGCCGGTCGGTACGCTGGCCATCGGCAAGGCTGGCGCCATCAATGCCGCCCTGCTCGCTACGCAAATTCTGGCGCTGAACAATCCGGCGCTGCGCACGGCCATCGACGCCTTTCGCAGCCGTCAGACCGATACCGTGCTGGCCAATCCTATTCCTGGCGTGACCGGAGCCTGAAATGAGTCTGCGCATTGGTGTACTCGGCGGCGGCCAGCTTGGTCGCATGATGGCGCTGGCCGGCTATCCGCTGAACCTGTCGTTCGCCTTCTTCGACAAGGCCGTGGATTGCCCATCGGCCGCGCTCGGCCCACGCTTTGGCGATGACGACTACAGCGATGCCAGCCTGCAGGCCTTCATCGATAGCGCCGATGTTTTCACCTACGAATTCGAAAACATTCCAACACGCTGGGTCGAGGCCATTGCCGCTCGCAAGCCAGTCTATCCGGGGGTGAAGTCGCTGGCCGTGTCGCAGAATCGCCTCAACGAAAAGCAGCTGTTTGCCGCACTCAACATCCCCTCGGCGCGCTTCCACGAAATTCGCAGCGAAGCCGATCTGAGCGCGGCCGTGGCCGCGCTGGGCCTGCCACTGGTGATCAAGACCGTGACCGAAGGCTATGACGGCAAGGGCCAATTCCTGCTGCGTGAGGCCGATCAGGTCAGCACCTGCTGGAGCAAACTCGGGGCCAGCGCACCGCTGATTGCTGAAGAGTTCATCCAGTTCAAGCGCGAGCTGTCGATCATTGCCGTACGCGGCCAAGATGGCGCAACCTTGTTCTATCCGCTGGCGGAAAATCATCACCACGGCGGCATCCTCAGCCATTCGCTGGTGCCGGCGCCGCATCTCGACGAGAACACGCAGCTCACTGCCGAACGCTACATTTCCTCCATCCTGCGCGAGCTCGGCCATGTCGGCGTGCTCACGCTGGAGCTGTTCGAAACGCGTCACGGACTGATGGCCAATGAGACCGCGCCGCGCGTGCACAACTCCGGGCACTGGAGCATCGAAGGCGCGCACAGCTCGCAATTCGAAAACCATGTGCGTGCCATCGCCGGCCTGCCGCTGGGCTCAACGCGTGCCGAAAAACCCAGTGCCATGATCAACATCATCGGCAAGCACCCCAGTGCACACGATGTGCTGAGCATTACTGACGCTCATCTGCATCTGTACGGCAAAAGCGAGCGCGAAGGCCGCAAGCTCGGTCACATCACGGTCACCGCCGACTCCTATCCCGAGCTGGAGATGCGCATGAGCCGACTGGCGGAAGTGCTGCCTAATCCTATGGCTCTGAACCTGTCGCGCTGACCATGCTTGCCGACCTCGAAGCTGCCATTGTTCTGGTGCCGGACTTCCCCAAGCCCGGCATCCTGTTTCGTGACATGTCGCCGCTGCTTGCCAATTACTTTCCTGAAACCATCGCCGCCCTGCTGAATCTGCTCAGTGCCGATGAGTGGGCGCAGGTCGATGCCCTCGTCGGTATCGAGTCACGCGGCTTTCTGCTCGCGGCCGGACTGGCTCAGGCGCTAGGCAAGGGCGTGATCGTGGTACGCAAGCCGGGTAAGCTGCCACCGCCCGTGCTGCGTCAGCGCTATGCGCTGGAGTATGGCGATGACACGCTGGAAATGAATGCCAGCGTTACGCCCCGCCGCGTCCTACTGATTGATGATGTTCTCGCCACCGGCGGTACCCTGCGCGCCACGGAAGCACTGTGTAGGCAAGCCGGCCACAGCATTCTCGGCGCTGTGCTATTGATCAATCTGAGCGCACTCAACGACTATCGCTGCCAAGGTCATCCTGCCCGCAGCCTGTGGACATATTGAGCACCTGCACACAATCGAGACTGCACGCATGAGCAAACCGTTACTGGTACTGGCCCTGCCACAAGAGAATGCCAACAATCGTCTCGACAGTCTCGGCCTAGAAATCCTTTACACCGGCGTCGGCAAGGTCAACGCAACGTTCGCGCTTATGCGCCGTTTGGCGCGAGGGGCCGCCCCCAGCTTGATCATCAACGCCGGATCGGCCGGATCGCACACGCTGCCTGCCGGTCATGTCGTTGCCGCACAGCAATTTCATCAGCGCGACATGGATGCCACCGCCATGGGCTTTGCCTTGGGCGAGACACCCTTCGAAAGCCCCATCCTGCTCAACAACGGCCTGCCCGTACCTGAGCTGATCAGCGCAATCTGCTATACCGGCGACAGCTTCGTGACCTCGGCACATCCGCAGCTCACGCTGGAGGTCATTGATATGGAGGCCTATGCGCTGGCCAAAGTCTGCCACCAGCTTGAGCATCGCTTCGTTTGCCTGAAGTTCATCACCGATGGTGCCGATGGCCAGGCAGCCAGCGACTGGGCCAGCTCGGTAATCCTGGCCGCAGACAAACTGGCCGACGCCATTGCCGCCAGTCTCGCCGCACACGCGCGCTGAACTCAATTGGTGCAATAAGAGCAACAATATGTTGTGGCATTGGCGCTTTATTCAGCACATTTCCCTCGCTAATCTGGCACCCTGATGTTTAACGGAGGCCGCCATGATTACTGTCCGTCCTGATGCCGAGCGAGGCCAAGGCCATTTCGGCTGGCTGCACGCTCGCTACAGCTTCTCCTTTTCGTCGTATCACGATCCGCGCCACATGGGCGTATCTGCGCTGCGCGTGATCAACCAGGACACCGTCAACGGCAAGTCCGGCTTTGGTCAGCACGGCCACGACAACATGGAAATTCTGACCTATGTGCTCAGTGGCACCCTCAGCCATCGCGACACGCTGGGCAATATTGCCGACATCAACGCCGGCGAATTTCAGCTCATGAGCGCCGGCACCGGCATCGAGCACAGCGAAGTCAATCGCGGCGAAGTGCCGGTCGAGCTGCTGCAGATCTGGCTGCAGCCGAATGTACGTAATCCGCAGCCCCGCTATGCGCAAAAGAGCTTCCCGCGCACGCCGGGCCTACAACGCATAGTCGCAGCGGACGGCATTGATGCCGATGCCTTGCCGATACGCCAGGACGCCACGATCTACCGAGGCATTCTCGATAGCGATGGCACAGTCGGCCAGGCCTTGGCCGCCGGGCGCACAGCCTGGGTGCAAGTGATCTCGGGTCGCCTGCGCCTTAACGATGTCTTGCTGGAGGCCGGCGATGGTGCCGCCATCCATAACGAAACCATCCTGGAGTTTCAGGCCGAGCAGGCCAGCGAACTCCTCTACTTTGATCTGCCGTGAGACCACAAGCATGAACCTGCCCAACGCACTCAACACCGCCAGCCTCGACCAGCTTTTCCGCGAGGCTCGCACCCACCATCATTGGCTGGACAAACCAGTGAGTGACGACACGCTGCAAGCACTCTACACGCTCGCCATCCAGGGCCCGACCGCCGCCAACACCCTGCCCGCGCGCTTTGTCTTCGTGCAGAGCGCAGAGGCCAAGGCACAGCTGCAACCGCATCTGGCACCGGGCAATATCGAGCAGACGCTGGCCGCTCCGGCCACCGTTATTGTCGGCATGGATTATGACTTCCCCGAGCATCTGCCGCGCCTGTTTCCCTTTGCCGATGCCCGCAGCTGGTACATCGGCAACGATGCCCTGATTGCCGAAACCGCCCTGCGCAATAGCACGCTGCAGGCCGCCTACCTGCTCATCGCCGCCCGTGCTTTGGGTCTCGATGCCGGCCCCATGTCCGGCTTCGACAACGCCGGCGTCGACGCCACTTTCTTCAAAGGCAGCAAGGTGAAGTCGAACTTCCTCATCAATCTCGGGTATGGTGATGCCTCACGCTTGCATCCGCGAGCGCCCCGACCGGACTTTGCGGAGTACGCCCGCATCCTCTGAGGCACCATGACTGACAAGCCGACCGACGCACCACGCCCGACCACGCAACGCCTGCTGAAACTGGCTGGCATGACTGCGCGCATCAGCGGCCATGCCGCGCGTGATCGCTGGCAGAGGCTATGGCAGGGCGACGCTGATCGCAGCGCGCAGGAAGCCGAGCTGTATACGCGTATCGGCACTGAAATCGCTGCGACGCTGGGCGAAATGAAGGGCGCGGTGATGAAGGTCGGGCAGGTCGTGTCGCAGTATCGCGACCTGCTGCCGCCGGAGCTAGTCAACGCCCTCACGCGCTTGCAGAACGATGCCCCCGCGCAGCCGTTCAGCACGCTGCTGCCGCGTCTGCACGAAGCCTTCGGCCCCGACTTGGATCGTCACTTCAGCTTTATCGACCCCACACCACTCGCCAGTGCCTCGCTGGCACAGGTGCATCGGGCACGCACCACCGACGGCCGCGAGGTCGTGCTGAAAGTGCAGTATCCCGGCGTTGATGCCGCCGTTGCGGCCGATCTCAAGCAGCTCAGAATCGCGCTCAAGCTGGCGCGCGTGCTGCCCGTGAAGAATGAAATCCTCGATGCGCTGTTTCGCGAGATAGCCCAAAGCCTGGAGGCCGAGCTCGACTATCGCATCGAAGCCGAGGCCATCGCACGCTTCCGCCGCTATCACGCCGATACTCCGGAAATCGTGATCCCGGAAGTGTTGACCGCGCTCAGCAACACCCGCGTACTCACCCTCAGCTTCGAGCCTGGCGACGGCCTCGGCCAGCTCGATGCCCGCTACGATCAACCGTTGCGCAATCAAATTGCTGCCACGCTGTTTCAGGCACTGGGCCGTCAGCTCTATCAGTTCGGTGAAATTCACTGCGACCCGCATCCCGGCAACTTTGCTGCCCGCCTGGATGGCTCACTGGTGATGTACGATTTTGGCTGCATCAAGAAAGTATCGCCGCAGATTTCACAGCGCTATGGCGAGATGACTCGCGCCGCTCTGATCGGCGATGGCGCTGCCATCGAGTCCGGCCTGATTGCCCTAGGCGCACGCCAAACCGCACATACCCCGGCACTTCCCGAGTCGTTTTACACGCCGTGGCTGGAGCTGGCACAAGAGAGTTTCAGCGACAACACCACCGATTTCGCCCGCTTCCCGATGGCCGAGCGTGTAATTGCCCTGAGTCGGGCGGCACTGCCGCAATGGCGTGCGTTTCAGCCAGTACCGGAGACGGTGATGGTCAACCGCGCGCTCGGCGGTCACTACTGGAATCTGCGTCAACTCGGCGCGCAGCTGGCCTTGCGGCCGCTGCTGCACACCGTACTGCCAGCGGTTTAAGGCGCAGCTGCGCTAGTCGGCTCTGATGGACTCTCCGGCACATAGTAAACAGAGCCGCTGCTGGTACGAATTGCTCTCATGCCGGGACGATTTTCAACAGCCGCTGGCGCAGGTGCAGGGCTTGCCACTTTCTTGCTAGGGACCTTCTTACCTGCGGCCTTTCTGCTCGCCGGTTTGGCTTCCGGCTTAGGTGCAGCGAGGGCAGGATCGTCCATCACGAAAGGCTTGACCTGTGGCGTGAACGGCTCGGTCGCCGCATTCCCTGAGGATACTGACGTTGCTGGCGCAGATACAGCCGCCGGCTGTGGTGCCGCTTCGGCGGCCGGCTCAATGCGAGCAGGCTCAGCCTCACTAAACGAACGCGCACTCGGGTCCGCTTTCGTTGACGGCGGCACATAAACGACTGGCACTGCGCTCGGCGCCGAACGCGCAGGAGCTGCTGTCGTCCGTGCCGCAGGAGTTGAGCGCGACGGCTGCGAATCCAGAGCCTGAGCTTCAACCTGCGCCGGCGTCATCGGCTCAGCCTTGATCGCCGATGAGCTTTCAGCGGCATAAACACTAGGACTGCGATCTTCCACCAGCGCACTGGCAGGCTGATTAGCTACTTGGACTACCGGAGCTGGTTCGCGCTTCGCCACTGGAGCCACTGGAGCCGTCGTAGTAGCACCGGGTGCAGGGGCAGGAGTAACACGACGAGTGTCACGCTGCGTGCCACCCTGATAGATATCCTGAATATTGGCTGGCAGACGCGTCAAGCGACCTTCCTGATCTAGGCCCAGATCAACACGACGCACCGAGGCATATTGTTTCTGGGTCAGCGCCGCCGCAGAAGCGGCATCACGCAAGATGGTCGGCTGCAGGAACACCAGTAAGTTGCGCTTCACACGAGACTCGCTGGTGGCCCGAAAAAGTACGCCAACGCCCGGCAGATCACCCAGGAATGGCACCTTGCTGATCGACTTCTTGACATCATCCTGCACCAGCCCGCCGAGCACGATGGTCTGTCCGTCATCCGCCAGAATGCTGGTTTTGATCGAGCGCTTGTTGGTAATGATGTCGGACGAACGAATGCCCTCCACCGATGGCACCACCGATGACACTTCCTGCTCGACATCGAGACGCACCGTGCCGCCCTCGCTCAGCGATGGCGTCACTTTCAGCGTAATCCCCACATCCTGACGCTGAATCGTGGTGAACGGATTGGTCACGCCCGAGCCAGCGGTGCCTGTAGAGCCCGTGATGAACGGCACGTTCTGACCGACCACAATTTTTGCTTCCTGGTTGACCAAGGTCATGATGCTCGGCGTAGACAGGAGATTGGCATCCGCCACCGAGCTCAAGGCCTGCACCAGCGCACCGATAAAGCTGCGGTCACCATTGCTATCCTTGCTCGATGCACCAATGCCGAACAATGCGCCCTGACCAATGCCTGCACTAGCAAAATTGCCCGTGGCGGCTGCCGCGGCCAGATTGGCGATACTGGTGCCGCCATTGTTGAAGTTGATGACCCCCACACCGGATGTTGGCGAGCCATAAGCCCACTGCACACCGAGCTGGGCGGCATTATCACCGGATACCTCAACGATCGCCGCCTGAATCAGCACCTGCGCACGACGCGCATCAAGATCCACCAAAATGGTCTCAATCTGACGAATTTGGCGTGGGCTAGCGCGCACAATTAATGCATTTTGTGACTCGTCAGCAATCAAGCTCGACGAGCCCACGGTGATGGTGGTGGTACCAGGCTGACTACGCCCTACACCGCCATCGCCACTGCTCAGGTTTGTTGTGCCCGATGCGCCCGTGCTGGCCCCTGCGCTGGTGGTGGTCGTGGACTTGTCCTTCTCATCCGCAAGAACACCTCGCAACACCTCAGCCACTTGGCGTGCATTGGCATACTTCAAACGAAAAACTCTAACGACCTCATCACTTTGCTCAGGCGCTTCATCGAGGTTGCGAATCATGGCTCGAACACGGTCACGCAGCGCCTTGTCACCGCGCACCAATAAGCGATTAGTGCGCTCATCGGCAACGATACGCACCTTACCAGCGGCCTTGCCATCGCGACCGGCCGCGGCACTGCCAGCCTCCATGGTCTCGAGAATATTGATCAGGTCTTCGGCCTTGCCATTGCGCAACGGAATGATCTCGATGGCATCGTCGGGCTGACCGCTGTCCAGCTCCCGAATCACCGCTTCCATGGCATCAGCATTATTGGCACGATCGGAAATAATCAGCGCATTCGCACCTGGCACTGCCGCCATATGTGCGAACTGCGGCATCATCGGGCGCAATGCGGCGAGCAGCTCATTGGCACTGGCCTGCTGCAGCATGATCACACGCGTGACCAGCGTCTCGCCCGTGCCAATACCGGCGACGTCGACACGCACACCGGCCTGACGTGCATTGGTATCCGGCAAGATCTTGATTACCGGGCCATTAGGCACGGCAGCAAAACCATTGATGCTCAAAACACTCAGAAACAACTCATAGAGCTCGGCAGATGACATGGCACGACTGGAAATTACCGAGACATTACCCTTAACACGCGGATCAACCACAAAGTTCTTGCCGGTAATCTCCGCCATCTCATTGACCAGCACAGAGATGTCCGCATCCTTGAGATTGATCTTCCAGGTTTTCTCAGCCCAGACCGGAGGAGCCATCAACAGCAGTAGGCTTAGCACGAGGGGTTTCAAAGGAGGCATGTTCATGAGACTCACAGTTTCTGTTCGAGTGTGATGGTTTGTTCGCCGCGCTGCACTTCCACACGGGCACTACCCGCTTGCTGCAACTGGCTCATAGTTTTTTGATCTGCACTAAGGTCTTTGCCGACGGCCTGGCCATTGACACTGACAATGCGGTCGCCGGGCTGGAGCCCGAAGCGTTGCAACATGTCTTTGGGTGCGGTGATGCTGACGATGTAACCTTGTGATGTACGACGCAAGCCCATCTGCCTTAAAGCGGCCATTGGCGAATTTGCCAGCCGGCTCGCAGCAGCACCCAGTGCATTTTGCGTTTGTGCCGCCGACGCTGTTACCGGAAGGTTAGCTGCAGGAAGCGGCGTGCCGGGTTTGTCGAAGCGCAGAATTTCTTCCTGGCCATTTCGCACCAGCACTACCTGCAATGCCTCTACACGCAACAACTCGGCACCGCCCGGCAGGGCATCGCCAGGACGGTAGCTCTGCACCTTGTTGACACTGCGATCGGTGATGAAGGCTCGTGCCTGCTCTCGTGAGTCATTGGTCATAACACCATCAAGGCGCAACTGTAGCGTCGTGCTCTGCGCTGTCGTCACCGCCGGCGCGGCTGACTCGCCAAACAGCCCGGCAATACGCTGCGGCTCAATGCGTGCGGGCAAAGCAACTGACGCTAGCGATGCCGGTGGCCGCAGATGCTCTGCCGGGCCGCTACTGAGCAACCAGAGCAGTCGGCCTAGCTGCCAAGCCAGTAAGGATGCCACCAAAGCAAGTGCCGCGATCGCGACCAAACCCGCATAAGGGTGCCGCCAAAAGCCTTGCCAACGCTCACGCAATTGCACCAAATCCATCATGAGTTCCTGTCAAGCGCCTGGTGGTGCTAACGGTTCGGAGACCGTCAGCACCACCAAGTCCAAATCATTGCGGCCGAGATAGCCTGGCTTCAAGCGCAGCAATCGCTCACGAATCTGCCATTGAATACGCTGATCCGCCGTCAGGGTAATGGCCGCCAGCACACCATCATCCGCACGCTGGCGCAGCTCGCCGAGCAAATTATTATTCACTACCCGCCAACGCAAGGCTGCTGCAGGAATCTGCATCTCCTGGATCTGGCCCTGCAAATTGATACGCAAGAGACCGCCTTCCGTTTGCAGCTCGCCACTGCCGGAGCGCCAATCGCCATTGCTTGCACGACTGAATTCCAGCTGTGGGCTGCGCCAGGATGGCAAGACCAACTGCGGCTGCAGCCAACTGGCATCCCCCGCCTGAGTTCTCACTTCCGTCACTGCCAGGGACCAGCCGCCAAGGCGCTTCTGCCAATTCGCCTTAAGTGCAATCGGCCCAGCGATGGAAATATCGGCACCATACGCCATATGCCACAATGCATCCAGCTGCAGCTGCCAGGCCAGATACAGCGGCTGCCCCTGACGCTGCACTTGCAACTGGCCATTAAGCAGCGTGCCACCTATCGTGGCATTAGCGGCAAGCACATCATTAGCAGACAATGCGGAGCCAAGCCGCGATGCTAGCAAGCTCGCTGGCGCATGCAGCAGCAGAGAAGCCAGCAGCATGAGCGCGACAGGGATAGCCAACATGATCCGAACTTGCTTCTTGCCTAGCACCACATATCCTCGCCAACCCTGCGACACTCTGTCGGCACACTGTAAAGGTTCGTGATAATAGCCTGAAATCGAGCGCTGACTTGTGTGATTTGCGTGAACGGTAGCGGACAAGAAAAAGCCACCGCAAGGGTGGCTTTTCATCACTGCATTCCGATGCTCAGCCGAAGGCTCAGATCAGGAAGCTGTCCAGTGCTGCACCGGCGGCGATAGCATCTGCCAACCAGCGCGGACGCTTGCCACGACCGGTCCAGGCTTGCGATGCATCAGCACTGTTACGATACTTGGCCGCTACCGGAGGACGATTAGACGCCGGCTTGGCAGCTTTGCCGCCCGCCTGCGCAATCAGCTCAGCAACCGTCACGCCGGCATCGCGAGCAATACGCTCGATTTCAGCGCGCGCGCCCTGCAACTTGTTGGCCTGAGCTTTTTTAGCTTCAATTAATTCCTGAGCTTTTTGAATCAGGACTTCCAGTTCCTGAACAGACATTGCATTTAACTGCTTTGCCATGGACATATCCTCGATGAGCTATGAATAAATTAACTAGCGGAATATATCTAATCTAGCGACCAGCAACAAGCATAAATTCACTCCCTAGAATAGACACATAAAAAAATGCCCCATTTATGGGGCATTTATTCTTTCACTCGAGACTCATTCCTTGATAACCATCAGAATGGAATATCATCATCAAAGCTTTCCATGGCCGCTGGTGCCGCCGGGCGCGATGGCGCAGCCGGGCTCGGGCGCTGCGCCGGTGCACGAGCAGCTTGTGGTGCTTGCGGCGCATCGAAATCAGCGTAGTTAGGCATACTTTGATCATCGGACGCATCATAACCAGAGGACTGACCACCGCCCTTGGTATCGAGCATCTGCATGCTATTGCCCTTGATCTCGGTACTATAGCGATCCTGATTTGTCTGCTTATCTTGCCACTTGCGTGTATGCAAAGAGCCCTCCAGATAAACCTTCGAGCCCTTGCGCAAGTATTCGCCGGCAATTTCAGCCAGTCGACCATAAAACACGACACGATGCCATTCAGTTTGCTCTTGCATGGCACCAGTATTTTTATCTTTCCAAGACTCGCTGGTTGCAACAGTAATATTTGCTACAGCCCCACCAGAGGGCAGATAACGCACTTCAGGATCCTTACCCAAATTACCAATCAAAATGACTTTATTGACGCCACGCATGATGCACTCCACCCCAAGGGCTTATTGTTGTGACAGAACTGTAGAACACACTTTCAGGTATCGCCACAGCTCACGTCGGTAAAATTTTCACTGGCCAATCTGCCAAGGCGGTATCTGACCACAGCTTTGGGTCGACCTTGAGATAAATCACAGCCTCATCCGGCATCCATACCAGCTCCTCAACGCCAACCAATGACTGCAGGCCGGCGATCTGCTCATCGTTCCAGACAACGCCATCCAGTGGCTTCAGCATCAGACTCTTGCCATAGCGTGGTTGCACCATGCCAGTCGCACGCCAACCCCAAAGCAACACGAACGCAGCCAGCAACCAAAATACGCTGATGCCGGCCGGCAGACTCTGACTCAAGCCACCCAGCATACCGCCCAGAAAAGCGCCGAGAAACTGGCTGCTGCTGTAGATGCCCATCGCCGTACCTTTGCTGCCGACCGGGCTGACCTTGCTGACCAATGACGGCAGCAAAGCTTCGAGCAAATTGAACGCGAAAAAGAACAGACAGACAGCCGCAATCAACGCCGTCAAGCCCTTGGTCTGTGACAGCGCAATCATGGCCAAAACCAGCACAATAATAGCGAACAGAAAGACTTCTTTCATGCGCCGCTGACGCTCCGCCACAATGACAGCCGGAACCAACGCCACAAAAGCCAAGAGCATGACGGGCAAATACAGCCAGCCATGCTGCGCCACAGGCAAGCCCTCACTCACTAGCAGCGGTGGCAGCGCAACAAAGCACGCCGTCATGACCAGATGCAAGGTGAAGATACCGAAATTCAGCCTGCCTAGTTCGACATGCTTCAGCAGGCTATACAGCTGCACACGATAGTTCAGCGGCAGCTGGCGCTGCGCCTGAGTGGCACGCGGAACAAAACGCAGCGCAATGAATATGGCCACTGCGCCCATGACAGCGGTGGTGGCAAACAAGCCTGCAAGGCCGGCGGCATGTGCCACCAACGGCCCCAAAACAAACGCTATCGCGAATGACACGCCAATGCTCATGCCCACCGTAGCCATCGCTTTTGTACGATTTTCTTCGCGCACGGTATCTGACATCAAGGCCATGACGACTGCTGAAATAGCACCCGAGCCTTGCAGGAATCGCCCCGCTATAACGCCCCAGATAGACGATGACAATCCAGCAACTATTCCGCCAGCAACAAACAACGCCAGACCAATCAGGATAAGACTGCGGCGATCATAACGATCAGCCAGGAGGCCGAAAGGAATTTGCAACATGAGCTGCGCTAGGCCATAGGCACCCACTGCCACACCAATCAGAAAGGGTGTAGCACCCGACAAGCCGGAGCCATATACCGAAAAAACCGGCAAGATCATGAATAGGCCGATCATACGCAAGGAAAAAAGGCCCGCCAGGGAAAAAACCGCTCGGCGCTCCAAGGATGAATAACGCGACATATCAGCCTGAGACCCTAAATAAAGGCGATAGTGTAACAGCGCTGAATGCTTTGCGGCCTGTACATGATCGCCGCTGTTCGCTGCGCCGTATCACTGCTTTTGCGTATACTGCTTGATTGTCTTTTAGAGCGCGCTGAGCCGGCATGAGCACCATCAAAGTTCGCGGGGCCCGTACCCACAACCTGAAAAATATCGACGTCGACATTCCTCGTGACAAGTTTGTCGTGATTACCGGCCTCTCCGGCTCCGGCAAGTCATCCCTCGCCTTCGATACGCTTTATGCTGAAGGTCAGCGGCGCTATGTCGAATCACTATCGGCTTATGCCCGCCAGTTTTTATCACTGATGGAAAAGCCCGATGTCGATCACATTGAAGGGCTGTCGCCTGCCATTTCCATCGAACAAAAATCGACCTCGCACAACCCTCGCTCGACGGTCGGCACCATCACCGAAATTCACGATTACCTGCGCCTGCTCTTTGCGCGCGCCGGCACGCCACGCTGCCCTGACCATAATGTCGCCCTAGCAGCGCAGACCGTGAGCCAGATGGTCGATCATGTCCTAGCCATGCCTGAAGGTACGGGACTCATGCTGCTAGCACCGGTGGTGCGTGAGCGTAAAGGCGAACATCTGCATGTGTTCGAGAAGCTCCGCGCCGAAGGCTTTGTCCGCGCCCGCATCAACGGTCTGGTCGTCGATCTTGATGAAGCCCCTGTGCTCGACAAGCAGAAGAAACACACGATAGAGGTCGTCGTTGACCGCTTCAAGGTCCGGCCGGACCTGAGCCTGCGCCTCGCCGAATCCTTCGAGACCGCGCTGCGCATTGCCGAAGGTGTGGCCTGGATTGCCAGTCTCGATGGCTCACTGCCAGAGCAGGTGTTCTCAGCCCGCTTCAGCTGCCCGCATTGCGGCTATTCGATTACCGAGCTGGAGCCACGCCTGTTTTCCTTCAACAACCCCGCCGGCGCTTGCCAAAGCTGTGATGGCCTCGGCGTGAAGCAATTCTTCGATCCGAAACGCCTGATTAATCACCCGGAGTTGTCGCTCTCCGAAGGCGCCATCAAAGGCTGGGACCGACGCAACTTCTATTACTACGCCATGCTCGAATCGCTGGCAGAGCACTACAAGTTCGGTCTTGATACTGCCTGGGAGGGCTTGACGCCTCAGGTACAGCAAGTCCTGCTGCATGGCTCTGGCGACGAAGAAATCGGCTTTGTCTATGTCGGCGATCGTGGCCGCCAAGTCGTGCGTCAACATAGCTTCGAAGGCATTCTCAGCAACCTCGAACGCCGCTACCGCGAAACCGAATCCAATAGTGTTCGCGAAGAACTGGGGCACTTCCTCAATTCCGCCCCGTGTGCCGATTGCGGCGGTTCACGCCTGCGCCGAGAGTCGCGCCATGTCTTCATCAACGACCTGAGTCTGCCGCAGGTATCACGGCTGCCTATCGCCAAAGCCAATCAGACTTTTGCCGAGCTAACGCTACCCGGCGCCAAAGGCCAAATTGCCGAAAAAATCCTCAAGGAAATTCGTGAACGCCTGCAATTCCTAGTTAATGTCGGCCTCGACTATCTCAGCCTAGATCGTTCGGCGGATACGCTATCTGGCGGCGAAGCCCAGCGCATTCGTCTGGCATCGCAAATTGGCGCCGGCCTCGTCGGCGTAATGTATGTGCTCGACGAGCCCTCCATTGGCCTGCATCAGCGCGACAACGAACGCCTACTGGCCACGCTGGTACATCTGCGTGACCTAGGCAACTCAGTCCTCGTGGTCGAGCATGATGAGGATGCTATCCGCGCGGCGGACCATGTCATCGACATCGGGCCTGGCGCAGGCGTTCATGGCGGACGCATTATCGCCTCCGGCACTTACGAGGAGTTGCTACTGGCGGAAGGCTCATTGACAGCAGACTACCTGTCCGGTCGCAAACGCATCGAGATTCCGCAGAAGCGGCATCCCTTCAATTCCGAACAAGTGCTACGACTCATTGGTGCTCGCGGCAACAACCTAAAGAATGTCACCGCTGAAATCCCACTAGGCCTGATGACCTGTGTCACCGGGGTATCAGGCTCTGGCAAATCAACACTGATTAACGCCACGCTCTACCCGGTTGCCGCGCATGCGCTCAATGGCGCCGCCGAGCGCAGCCCTGCCGAACACGATGCGATTGAAGGCATGCAGTATCTGGACAAAGTGGTTGATATCGATCAGAGCCCGATTGGTCGCACACCGCGCTCAAATCCCGCCACCTATACCGGCATTTTTACGCCGGTTCGCGAGCTCTTTGCCGGCACTCAGGAGGCGAGGTCGCGCGGCTACGGGCCAGGGCGCTTCTCCTTCAATGTCAAAGGAGGGCGCTGCGAGGCCTGCCAAGGCGATGGCGTTATCAAGGTAGAAATGCATTTTCTGCCAGATGTTTATGTGCCGTGTGATGTCTGCAAAGGCAAGCGCTATAACCGTGAAACGCTGGACATCCGCTACAAAAATAAGAACATCACTGAAGTACTGGGTATGACTGTTGAAGCTGCGCACGCATTCTTTGATGCCGTACCGGCCCTCGCACGCAAGCTGCAGACCTTGATGGATGTGGGGCTTTCCTACATTACTCTGGGCCAAGCCGCGACCACACTGTCTGGCGGCGAAGCGCAGCGCGTGAAGCTGTCGCGCGAGCTATCCAAGCGCGACACCGGCCGCACACTCTACATTCTCGACGAGCCCACCACCGGCCTGCACTTTCACGACATACAGCAGTTGCTCGGCGTACTCCACCGCCTACGCGATCAAGGCAATACCGTTGTCATCATCGAGCACAATCTGGACGTGGTGAAGACCGCTGACTGGGTCATAGACCTTGGTCCTGAGGGTGGCGATGGCGGCGGCGAGATTCTGGCCACGGGTACGCCAGAAGCTATTTGCAGCGTAGAGCGCTCACACACCGGGCGCTTCTTGGCACCGTTGCTGGCAAGGCAGCAACAAAGCTGACGCTAAGGCTGGCGGAGCAGCAGCATCGGGCTGCGGCTCCAGCTTTTAGCTGTTAGCAATCTGGCCATCAAATCGCAGACATAAAAAAACCGGCCGAAGCCGGTTTTTTCTTACCGCTAACGCTTATTCAGCATCAACAGCCGGACCCGCAATCGCGCGATCCACCAGCTCAACATACGCCATTGGCGCATTGTCACCCGGACGGTTGCCGGCTTTCAGAACACGCAGGTAACCACCATTGCGTTCCTTGTAGCGCGGGCCGAGCACGGTGAACAGCTTGCCGACGATTTCTTTCGAACGCGTACGAGCAAACGCCAGACGGCGGTTAGCAACATTGTCGTGCTTGGCAAGCGTGATCAGCGGCTCGGCGATACGGCGAAGTTCCTTCGCTTTCGGCAGAGTTGTGCGGATCAGTTCGTGCTCGAACAGCGACACTGCCATGTTTTGAAACATGGCCATACGGTGGCTGCTGGTGCGGCCGAGTTTTACACCACTATTACGATGACGCATGGCAGTTTTCCTACACTAATTCAGTTGCCGATCAACGACCGCGAAAATTCAAACGGTCATCGTTACGCAGGCTAGCCGGCGGCCAGTTATCAAGGCGCATACCGAGGGACAAGCCCTTGGAAGCCAATACATCCTTGATTTCGGTCAGCGACTTCTTGCCCAAGTTCGGCGTTTTCAGCAATTCTACTTCGGTACGCTGGACCAGATCACCGATGTAGTAAATGTTTTCTGCTTTCAAGCAATTGGCTGAGCGAACAGTCAATTCGAGATCGTCAACCGGACGCAACAGGATCGGATCAACATCCGGACCTGCGCCACCAGCAGCAACCGGAGCAGCATCAGACTCGAGGTCAACAAAGACCGAGATCTGCTGTTGCAGTACCGTAGCAGCACGACGAATCGCTTCCTCTGCTTCGATGGTGCCGTTGGTTTCCAAATCAATCACGAGCTTGTCAAGGTCGGTGCGCTGTTCAACACGCGCACTTTCCACTACATAGGCCACGCGAAGGATCGGGCTGAACGAAGCATCAAGCAACAGACGGCCAATCGGACGAGTTTCTTCGCCGTCATAACGCGAATCTGCAGGCTCATAGCCACGACCGCGAGCAACACGCAACTTCATCTTGAGATGAGCGTTGCTGCCCAAGGTTGCAATGACATGGTCAGGGTTAACGATTTCGACATTGTGCGGAATCGTCAAGTCACCTGCCGTAACAACGCAAGGACCCTTGCAGTCGATGTGCAGAACAGCTTCCTGTTGTTCGAACAACTTGATTGCCAGGCCTTTCAGGTTGAGCAGGATTTCGATGACATCTTCCTGTACACCTTCGATAGCGCTGTATTCGTGCTCAACACCTTCAATCTCTACGTCGACCACGGCAGCGCCGGGCATGGACGAGAGCAGAATGCGGCGCAGCGCGTTACCCAATGTATGACCGAAGCCGCGTTCCAGCGGCTCCAGGGTCACCTTGGCGCGGTTGCCACTGACGGCCTGCACAGCGATGCTGCGCGGCGTCAGAAACTCATTGACCTGTGACATGGAAGAGACCTCAAATCAATCGATTACTTGGAGTACAGTTCAACGATCAAATTTTCGTTGATGTCTGAAGACAGATCACTGCGCTCAGGACGAGATTTGAAAGTACCTTCCATCTTGGTCGAATCGACGGTCAACCACGCTGGAACACCGCGCTGAGCGGCCAGTTCCAAAGCGCTCTTGACACGCAGCTGCGACTTGGCTTTCTCATGCAGAGAAATCACATCACCGGCCGACACCTGAATGGATGCGACGTTGACGCGAACACCGTTGACCAGAATGGCACGGTGGCTGACGAGCTGGCGTGCTTCCGAACGAGTAGAACCAAAGCCCATACGATAAACGACGTTGTCGAGACGCGACTCGAGCAGCTGCAGCAAGTTCTCACCGGTCGCACCCTTGATACGGGCAGCTTCCTTGTAGTAGTTGCTGAATTGACGCTCAAGCACGCCGTAGATACGACGAACTTTCATCTTTTCACGATGCTGGGTACCGAAGTCCGACATGCGGCCCTTGCGGGATGCGCCGTGCTGGCCAGGTGGGGTATCAGCTTTGCATTTAGAATCCAGTGCGCGGACGCCGCTCTTCAGTTGAAGATCGACGCCTTCGCGACGGGAGAGCTTGCACTTGGGACCAATATAACGAGCCATTTTCCCAGTCTCCTCTTACACGCGACGCTTTTTGGAAGGACGGCACCCGTTATGCGGGATAGGCGTCACATCTGAAATGCTATTAATTTTATAACCCACTGCGTTCAATGCACGCACGGCGGACTCGCGGCCCGGGCCCGGACCCTTCACTTGCACATCCAGATTCTTCAGACCGTATTCCTGGGCAGCTTTACCAGCTACTTCGGCGGCCACCTGGGCGGCAAATGGGGTGGACTTGCGGGAACCGCGGAAGCCCTGACCACCAGAGGTGGCCCAGGCCAGTGCGTTACCTTGACGATCGGTAATCATCACAATGGTGTTATTAAAAGAAGCATGAATGTGCGCGATGCCGTCGGTGACCTGACGGGTCACCTTCTTGCGACCGCGCGAATTATCTTTTGCCATCTTTTAGCTTCCGAGTTCAGCAGAATGAATGAAATTTATTTCTTAAGTGCCTTGCGCGGGCCCTTACGGGTACGAGCATTGGTCTTGGTGCGCTGACCACGAACCGGCAGACCGCGACGGTGGCGAATGCCACGGTAGCAACCCAGGTCCATGAGACGCTTGATGTTCATGGATACTTCACGACGGAGGTCACCCTCTGTCGAAACAGTAGCCACTTGGGCACGCACCTGATCCAGCTGCGCATCCGTCAGATCCTTGATCTTGGTAGCCGGAGCAATGCCAACCGCCGAGAGGATCTTGGCAGATGTTGTGCGACCGATACCGAAGATGTAGGTCAACGAGATGACCGCATGCTTGTTATCAGGAATGTTGACGCCGGCTATACGAGCCATTGACCTTTACTCCACTTCTTGGCGTATCAGACTGGTGATTCAGACTGTGCACGAAAGGCGCGAGAGTCTAACGACTCGGACAGTCTAAAGCAACCAATAACTGAGAATTAACCCTGGCGCTGTTTGTGGCGCGGTTCCGCGCTGCAAATGACACGCAGGCTTCCATTACGACGAACGATCTTGCAGTTGCCGCAAATTTTCTTTACCGAGGCTTGAACTTTCATGGTTCAACTTCTCCAACAAAATCAGTGATGAACGAATTAACGAATCTGGCCCGCCGAGCCGAAGCCCTTGAGGTTGGCCTTCTTCATCAGGGATTCATACTGATGGGACATCAGATGGGACTGGACCTGAGACATGAAGTCCATGACCACCACCACCACGATCAACAAGGACGTACCACCGAGGTAGAACGGCACATTGAAGGCAACTTGCAAGATCATCGGCAGCAAGCAAACTGCTGTGATGTAAATTGCACCGACCAAGGTCAAGCGACCCAGTACAGAATCAATATAGCGGCTGGTCTGCTCGCCTGGACGGATACCCGGAATATAGGCACCCGACTTCTTAAGATTGTCAGCAACATCACGCGGATTGAACACCAATGCCGTATAGAAGTAGCAGAAGAAAATAATTAGCGCGGCAAACAACACCAGGTACAAAGGCTGCGCAGGCGCCAGCAACAGAGAGACCTCCTGCAGTGCACGCTGAAGTGCATTGGGGTTTGGCGCCTGTGCGAACCACTGCCCCAGACTGGCTGGAAACAGCAGCAGGGAACTGGCAAAAATTGCTGGGATAACACCGGCCATATTCAACTTCAACGGCAGGTGACTCTGCTGTGCCGCAAATACCTTGCGACCTTGCTGGCGCTGAGCATACTGCACCGTAATACGACGCTGGCCCCGCTCCATGAAAATCACCGCCGCCACAACAGCGACTGCCAGCAGAGCGACAACAATAAGGCCGATAACACTAATATCACCTTGGCGTGCAGACTCAAGCGCACCACCAATGGCGTTCGGCATACCGGCGACAATACCGGCAAAAATCAGCATCGAAATACCATTGCCAACGCCACGCTCAGTGATCTGCTCACCCAGCCACATCAAGAAGATTGAGCCAGCCACCAAAGAGACCACGGCAGGAACATAAAAGCTCATGCCAGTTGAAATCGTAATACCTTGTGACTGCAAGCCAGCAGACATGCCGACAGCTTGAACAAGAGCGAGCAATACAGCGGCATAGCGTGTGTATTGATTAATCTGGCGGCGACCAGACTCACCCTCTTTCTTCAGCGCTTCCATGGAAGGAACAACGCTCGAAGCCAGCTGCATGATAATAGAGGCCGAAATGTACGGCATGATGCCCAATGCAAGAATGGACATGCGCTCAAGAGCACCACCCGAGAACATGTTGAACAAGCTCAGGATGGTGTCTTTATTGCGGTCAAACAATTCGGCGAGCCGGTCAGGATTGATGCCCGGAACCGGAATGTGAGCACCGAGGCGGAACACCAACAAGGCAAACAACAAGAAGCCGATGCGCTGCCAAAGCTCCGACATGCCTTTCTGCATGCCAGGATTCTGGAGCATCTCACGCGCTTGCTGTTTGTTACCGGTGTTCGCCATCGTGCTTATTCCTCGACCTTGCCGCCAGCAGCTTCAATAGCTGCACGCGCGCCTTTGGTCACTGCTACGCCCTTGACCGTTACTGCACGAGCCACTTCACCCGAGAGGATGATGCGAGCGCGAATCATGTCCTTGCGGACAATATTGGCAGCCTTGAGGCTATCAAGAGTAATTTCACCCTCGATGTGCGTCAGTTCGGAGAGACGAACTTCAGCCGTTACCTGCTGCTTGAGCGAGGTAAAGCCGAACTTCGGCAGACGACGGTACAAAGGCATCTGACCACCTTCGAAACCGGTACGGACTTTACCCTTACCGCGTGACTTCTGGCCTTTAACACCAACACCACCGGTCTTGCCGAGGCCAGAACCGATACCACGACCGCGACGCTTTGGCGCGTGAGTAGAACCCTCGGCCGGTTGCAGATCATTCAGTTGCATGATTAACCCTCCACCTTCACAAGGTAGTGAACCTTGTTGATCATGCCGCGGTTCGACGGCGTATCAATCACTTCAACCGTATGGCCGATGCGACGCAGACCCAGACCCAGCAAGCAAAGCTTGTGGTTCTTGAGCTTGTGTGCGCCGGAGCGCACTTGCGTAACCTTGATGGTCTTCATCTGATTACCCCAGGATTTCTTCAACAGTCAGGCCGCGCTTGGCAGCAACCTGATCGGCATTGGTCATGGACGACAGGCCGTTGAACGTGGCGTGAACCACGTTGTTGGCATTGGTCGAACCGTAGCACTTGGCCAGAACGTTCTGCACACCAGCCACTTCCAGCACGGCGCGCATGGCGCCACCGGCAATAACGCCAGTACCGTCAGAAGCAGGCTGCATGTAGATGCGCGTTGCGCCATGCTGACCCTTGATCGGATGCTGCAAAGTGGTGCCGTTCAGATCAACCTGGATCATGTTGCGACGAGCAGCTTCAAGCGCCTTCTGAATAGCAGCCGGCACTTCACGAGCCTTGCCACGACCGAAGCCGACCTTACCATTGCCATCGCCAATAACAGTCAATGCTGTGAAAGCGAAAATCTTACCACCCTTCACCGTCTTGGAAACTCGGTTGACTTCAACCAGCTTCTCGACGAAACCTTCGTTTTGTTCAAGCTTAGCCATGATTCAACCCTTAGAATTCCAGACCGGCTTCACGCGCGGCGTCAGCCAGTGCTTTGACACGGCCGTGATACTTGAAGCCAGAGCGGTCGAATGCCACTTTCGTGACACCGGCGGCCTTGGCACGTTCAGCGAGCAACGCACCCACTTTCTGGGCTGCGTCAACATTACCTGTAGCGCCTTCGCGCAGAGCGGCATCAAGCGTGGAAGCCTGAGCCAGAACTGTGCCGCCGCAAGCCGAAATCAGCTGTGCGTACATGTGGCGCGGGGTGCGGTTGATGCAGAGACGCACTGCACGCTGTTCGCGAATCTTGATGCGCGTGCTGCGCGAACGGCGCAGGCGAGCTACTTTCTTTTCGTTCATGACGATACCTACCCGTTACTTCTTCTTCGCTTCTTTACGCAGGACATTTTCGCCTACGTAACGTACACCCTTGCCCTTGTACGGCTCTGGCGGACGATAAGCGCGCACATTGGCGGCGGCCTGGCCGAGCAACTGTTTGTTGACCGACTTCAGGATGATTTCAGTCGGTGTCGGCGTTTCCGCAGTCACACCTTCCGGCAGGTTGTAGTCAACCGGATGCGAGAAGCCGAGTGCGAGGTTCAGCACTTTGCCCTTGGCCGCAGCCTTGTAACCCACACCAATGAGCTGCAGACGACGCTCGAAACCGGCAGATACGCCGATAACGAGGTTGTTCAGCACTGCACGGGCGGTACCAGCCTGCATCCACGCAGCCTGCGAGTCTTCGCGCGGGCTCAGCTTCAGCTCTGTACCTTCCTGAGCAACAGCGACCAGGTCGTGCAACAGTGTCGAGAGTTCGCCCTTGGCGCCCTTGACCTGCACATCCTGACCGTTAATGGTCACAGTAACCCCAGCAGGGATAGTGACCGGCGATTTAGCTACACGAGACATCTTCAGTCATCCTTACGAAACGAGAGCGATGACTTCACCACCAACGCCAGCAGCACGTGCGGCGCGGTCAGTCATGATGCCCTTGTTGGTGGAGACAATCAGAATGCCCAGACCTTGCTTGACGCGGGTCAGGTCATCCTTGCCTTTGTAAATACGCAGGCCTGGACGGCTCACGCGCTTGATTTCTTCGATAACTGGCTTGCCTTCATAGTACTTGAGGGCAATGGTCAGTACCGGCTTCACTTCTGCCGAAACATCGGCAGAGGCAATGTAACCTTCATTTTGCAGCAGCTTCGCCAAGGACACTTTCAGCTTGGACGATGGCATGCCAACGGTCGGCTTGCCGGCGCGCTGGGCATTGCGGATGCGGGTCAGCATGTCCGCAACGGTATCTTGCATACTCATTCTAAAATCCTCTTACCAGCTGGCCTTGACGACACCGGGAACATCGCCACGCATAACAGCTTCACGCAGCTTGATACGACCGAGGCCGAACTTGCGGAAGAAGCCGTGGGGACGACCAGTGATGCCGCAACGGTTACGCAGACGCGACGGGCTCGAATCACGCGGCAGATCCTGCAAACGCAGGATGGCAGCCCAACGATCTTCTTCGCTGACGCTGACACTGGCGATAGTTGCCTTCAATTCGCCGCGCAGCTTGGAGTACTTCGCGACCAGCTTTTCGCGCTTGGCTTCGCGGTTCAACATGCTCTTCTTAGCCATGATTCAGTCTCACTTGAACGGGAATTGAAAGGCACGCAGCAGTGCGCGACCTTCTTCATCGGTGCGAGCCGACGTGGTAATGACGATGTCGAGACCACGCAGCTTCTCGATCTTGTCGTATTCGATTTCCGGGAACACGATCTGTTCCTTGATGCCGAGGCTGTAGTTGCCGCGACCATCAAAGGACTTCGGGCTAAACCCACGGAAGTCACGAATACGCGGAATCGTGATGCCGATCAGGCGGTCCAGGAATTCGTACATCATGTCGCCGCGAAGCGTCACTTTGCAGCCAATGGGCCAGCCGTCGCGGATCTTGAAACCAGCGATGGACTTGCGAGTGAGCGTGACAACGGGTTTCTGGCCAGAAATCAGCTGCATATCGGCCACGGCGCCATCGATAAGCTTCTTATCCTGGCTGGCACCGCCCACTCCCATATTCAGAGTAATCTTCGTGATGCGAGGTATCTCCATCACATTCTTGAGACCGAGTTCCGCCATAACTTTCGGCGCAATCTCGTTCTTGTAAACAGCTTTCAGTCTGGCCATTTCAACCAATCTACCTTACTTGATGTCGACAACTTCGCCGGTGGACTTGAATACGCGAACCTTCTCGCCATCTTCAAGAACCTTGTAACCGACTCGGTCTGCCTTCTGGGTTGCCTGATTGAACAATGCGACATTGGAAATATCGAGGGACGCTTCGCGCTCCAGGATACCGCCTTGTTCGCCCTTGTTCGGGTTGGCCTTGACATGCTTTTTCACCAGGTTGATCCCGGCGACAACGACACGACCTTCGAGCACGCTGGCGACTTTGCCGCGCTTGCCCTTGTCCTTGCCTGCAATCACGACCACTTCGTCGTCACGCTTAATCTTTGCCATCACTCTTTACCTTTAAAGCACTTCAGGCGCGAGGGAGATGATCTTCATGAACTGCTCAGTGCGCAGCTCACGAGTCACCGGCCCGAAAATACGGGTGCCAATCGGTGCCTTGTTATTGTTAAGAATCACGGCGGCATTGTCGTCAAAACGAATTAACGAACCGTCGGCGCGGCGAATACCTTTTTTGGTACGCACTACGACGGCGTTCATGACGTCGCCCTTCTTTACTTTGCCACGGGGAATTGCTTCCTTTACCGTGACCTTGATGACGTCACCGACCGAGGCGTAACGACGGTGTGAACCGCCGAGTACCTTGATACACATGACGCGACGAGCGCCGCTGTTATCGGCCACGTCGAGCATCGTTTCGGTCTGAATCATTGCTCTCTCCAAACCCAAAAAATGGGACCCCGACACGCGGGGCGCGAAATGATAACTGATGCGGCCGTTGGCCGCAATTCAAACTCAGCGAGCGTCGGTCTTTTCGACCACTTCCACCAGCATCCAATTTTTAGTCTTGGACAATGGACGGCACTCGGAGATCGTAACAATGTCGCCTTCTTGGCAGACATTTTGTTCATCATGCGCATGCAGCTTGGTCGAGCGAGTGATGTACTTGCCGTACACCGGGTGCTTGACTTTACGTTCGATCAGCACCGTGATGGACTTGTCCATTTTGTTGCTAACGACTTTGCCGGTCAGCGTGCGCTGAATTTGGTTCTGTTCCGTCATGATCAGTTACCTTGCTTCTCGGTCAGAAGGGTCTTGATACGGGCAATGCTCTTGCGAACAACGCCGATCTTGCTGTTTTGATTCAGCTGACCAGTGGCCTGAGCCATGCGCAGAGTGAACTGCTGACGGTTCAGGTTGTCGAGTTCCTTGTTCAGGTCCTCGACGCTTTTTTCACGCAATTCTTTGGCGTTCATTACATCACCGTCCGAGTCACGATAGTGGTTTTCAAGGGCAGCTTGGCAGCAGCAAGCGCGAAAGCTTCGCGAGCCAGGTCGTCAGCGACGCCTTCAATCTCGTAGAGCATCTTGCCTGGCTTGATCTCTGCCACCCAATATTCCACGCTACCTTTACCTTTACCCATACGTACTTCGAGGGGCTTTTGTGTGATCGGCTTATCCGGGAAAATACGGATAAAGATCTTGCCACCACGCTTTACGCGACGAGAAATTGCACGACGAGCAGCTTCGATCTGACGTGCCGTGATACGGCCACGCTCAACCGACTTCAGGCCGATCGTGCCGAATGCCACGGAACTGCCACGAAGTGCCAGACCCGTGTTGCGGCCCTTATGGACCTTGCGAAACTTGGTACGCTTAGGCTGTAACATCTCTCAACCCCTTAGTTCTTCGCACCGCGCTTCTTGGCGGGACGAGCTTCTTCCGCTGGTGCCGGGGCAGATACCTGCTCCATGCCACCAAGGATTTCGCCCTTGAAAATCCACACCTTGACGCCGATACAGCCGTAAGTTGTTTCTGCACGAACAATCGAATAATCGATGTCAGCACGCAGGGTATGCAGTGGCACGCGGCCTTCGCGGTACCATTCGGTACGTGCGATTTCAGCACCGCCGAGACGGCCCGAAACTTCGACCTTGATGCCCTTGGCGCCAGCACGCATGGAGTTCTGCACAGCGCGCTTCATGGCGCGACGGAACATCACACGACGCTCGAGCTGCGAAGCGATGCTGTCGGCAACCAACTTCGCGTCGAGATCCGGCTTGCGGATTTCGTCGATGTTGATTTGCACCGGCATTTTCATCAGCTTGGCAACATCACGACGCAGACGCTCAACATCTTCGCCTTTCTTACCAATCAGCACGCCAGGGCGAGCTGTGGAAATCGTGATGCGGGCATTCTCTGACGGACGCTCGATGAGGATCTTACTGATCGAGGCAGCCTTCAGGCGCTCGTTCAGAAAATCACGCACCCGAAGGTCGGCGAGCAAGAATTCAGCGTATTGCTTCGGGCTGGCGTACCAGTTCGCGTTGTGCTTCTTGACGATGCCCAGGCGAATACCGATTGGATGAACTTTCTGACCCATTTCTTCAGCCCCTTACTTGCCTTCGGCCACGATGACGGTGATGTGGCAGGTACGCTTGCTGATGCGATCAGCACGACCTTTGGCACGCGGCTGAATACGCTTCAGCGTGATGCCTTCATCCACACAGATAGTGGCGACACGAAGCTCGTCCACATCCGCACCCTGGTTATGTTCGGCGTTAGCAATAGCCGACATGATCACTTTCTTAACGAAGTGAGCAGCCTTCTTGTTGCTGAACGTCAGCGTGTTCAGCGCCAGCTCGATCTTCAGACCGCGAACCTGGTCAGCGACGAGGCGGGCTTTCTGGGCCGAGATCGGCGCGCCACGCAATTTGGCGATAGCTTCCATCATGCTCTCCTTATCGCTTCGACTTTTTGTCGACAGCGTGACCACGATAGGTACGAGTCGGCGAGAACTCACCCAGCTTGTGGCCGACCATATGCTCGGTCACGAGGACCGGGATATGTTGCTTGCCGTTATGCACGGCAATTGTCAGGCCAACCATTTCCGGGAGGATCATCGAACGACGCGACCAGGTCTTGATGGGCTTCTTGGAATGTACGGCCGCTGCAGCTTCCACCTTGACGAACAGGTGAGTGTCTACAAACGGACCTTTTTTCAGTGAACGAGGCATAGTGGCTCTCCTCTACCCATTACTTGACGCGACGGTCGCGGACAATCATGCCGCTCGTACGCTTGTTGTTACGGGTCTTGTAACCCTTGGATGGCGTGCCCCATGGCGACACCGGCTGAATGCCCTTGTTACGGCCTTCACCACCACCGTGCGGATGGTCAACCGGGTTCATGGCCATACCACGAACTGTTGGTCGAATACCGCGCCAGCGACTGGCACCAGCCTTACCCAGCGAGCGCAGGCTGTGCTCGCTGTTGGACACTTCGCCGAAAGCAGCACGGCAATCCACATGAATCTTGCGCATTTCGCCCGAACGCAAACGCACAATGGCGTAGGCACCGTCGCGACCGAGCAACTGAGCAGAAGTACCAGCCGCACGCACCAACTGGGCACCCTTGCCTGGCTTCAACTCGATGCAGCAGATGGTCGAACCGAGCGGCATGTTACGCAGCGGAAGCACGTTACCGACTTTGATCGGAGCGGCATCGCCGGACATCACAGCATCGCCCACTTGCTGACCCTTGAGGGCCACCATGTAGCGACGATCGCCATCGGCATACTTCAGCAGCGCGATATGAGCGGTACGGTTCGGATCATATTCAATACGCTCAACAACGGCCGGAATGCCGTCCTTGCCACGCTTGAAATCAATGACGCGATAAAGCTGTTTGTGACCACCACCAATGTGACGCATGGTGATGTGGCCATTGTTGTTACGACCACCGGAACGCGTCTGGCTTTCGACCAGCGGTGCGTGCGGACGCCCTTTGTGAAGATGCGTGTGAACGACCTTCTCGACAAAGCGACGACCCGGGGAGGTCGGTTTACATTTTACGATTGGCATGTCAGTACTCCCGGCCCTTACTCAGCTGCAATAGCTGCGGCGAAGTCGATTTGAGCGCCATCTTTCAAGGAGACATAAGCCTTCTTGAAGTCTTGACGACGACCGAGGGAACCGCCGAAACGCTTGCTCTTGCCTTTGGTCAGCGTGGTGTTAACCGACGCGACCTCCACCTTGAACAAAGTTTCCACGGCCTTCTTGATTTCGAGCTTGTTGGCGTCGCGACGAACCTTGAACACCACTTGATTATGCTTTTCAGCAATCATCGTGGCCTTCTCAGAGACATGCGGCGCAAGCAAAACCTGCAACAGACGTTCTGTGTTCATCCCAGTTCCACCTCAAGTTTCTTGGCAGCAGGCACCGACATCAGCACCTTCTCATAGCCAATCAGACTCACCGGATCAACCGCCGTGGTGTCGATCACTTCGACATGCGGCAGGTTGCGTGCAGCGAGATACAGATTCTCGTCAACAGCATCCGTAATGATCAGGGTATTTTTCAGACCCAGAGCATTGAGCTTGCCGAGCAGTTCCTTGGTCTTCGGTGCGGAGACAGTGAAGTCATCCACGAAAACCAGGCGATCCTGACGAACCAGTTCGGCCAGAATGCACTGCATGGCACCGCGATACATTTTGCGGTTAACTTTTTGATCCCAGTCTTGCGGACGGGCAGCAAAGCTCTTGCCACCACCACGCCAGATCGGGCTACGGATCGAACCGGCACGAGCACGGCCCGAACCTTTCTGGTTGAACGGCTTCTTGCCGCCACCGCTGACTTCTGCGCGGGACTTCTGAGCCTTGGTACCTTGACGAGCGCCAGCCATGTAGGCGACGACGACCTGGTGCACCAGGGCCTCATTGAAGTCCTTGCCGAAGGCAACTTCGGAGAGCTCGAGAGCTGCTCCGGAAACAGTCTTCAGGTTCACGTTAATCTCCCTCAGGCCTTAACGGACGGACGCACGATGACGTCATTACCGGTAGCACCCGGAACGGCACCCTTGACCACGAGCACACTGCGCTCGACGTCAACGGAAACGATTTCCAGACCCTGGACAGTGACGCGCTCGGCACCCATGTGGCCGGCCATCTTCTTGCCCTTGAACACCTTGCCCGGGCTCTGGTTTTGACCAGTGGAGCCGTGAACACGGTGCGATACGGAGTTACCGTGGGTAGCATCCTGTGTACGGAAGTTCCAACGCTTGACCGGACCCTGAAAGCCCTTGCCCTTGGAAACACCCGTCACATCAACTGCCTGGCCAACGCTGAACAGCGTGACTTCGAGCTGACCACCCACTGCGAGGCCGGCAGCTTCTTCGCCGGCAACGCGGAATTCCCAAACGCCACGACCAGCAGCAACACTTGCTTTCGCAAAGTGACCAGCCATGGCCTTGGTTACACGGGAAGCACGACGCTCGCCAGTTGTGATCTGCACAGCCTGGTAGCCATCGCTTTCCAGCGACTTAATTTGTGTAATGCGGTTCGGATCGACTTCGATCACGGTAACCGGCACCGAAACGCCAGCCTCCGTGAACACGCGGGTCATACCGCACTTGCGACCGACTAATCCAATAGCCATTTATTCAAACCTCTTTGGCAACTTGGCCTCTTGAGAGACTCAATGCTGAACGATCAGCCCAGGCTGATCTGAACATCCACGCCTGCGGCGAGGTCCAGCTTCATCAGTGCGTCAACGGTCTTGTCCGTTGGCATCACGATGTCCACAAGACGCTTGTGGGTACGAATTTCGTACTGGTCACGCGCGTCCTTGTTGACGTGCGGAGACGTCAGGACGTTGAAGCGCTCGATACGCGTAGGCATCGGGATCGGGCCACAAACCTGGGCACCTGTACGCTTCGCGGTTTCGACAATTTCAAGCGCCGACTGATCGATCAGACGATGATCGAACGCCTTAAGGCGGATGCGAATTCTCTGGCTAGCCATTCCAGCAACTCCAAAGCAAAAAAGAACTAGCCCACCACTGAATTTGTACTTCAGGGGAAGGCTTCTCACAAACCGGTCCGGGAACGATGCCCCGGCTGTAACACCACCCTGTTGTCAGGGGTGGCGCATAGTAGTAGATATAATTCCCTCGCGCAACTGTTATTCGCGCTTAAGTCTTACATTCCACTCACAAAACCCAAAGGCTTCGTGCCCAGCAAAACGGGCCTGCCGAAACAGGCCCGTCTTATTCGCTTTTAGGCGAAGATTTTGGCCACAACACCAGCGCCGACGGTACGACCGCCTTCACGGATGGCGAAGCGCAGACCTTCTTCCATGGCGATCGGAGCGATCAAGACAACGTTCACCTTGATGTTGTCGCCCGGCATCACCATCTCGACGCCTTCCGGCAGCTCGATAGCGCCCGTCACGTCAGTCGTACGGAAGTAGAACTGCGGACGGTAGCCCTTGAAGAACGGGGTGTGACGACCGCCTTCTTCCTTCGCCAGAACATAGATTTCCGACTCGAAAGAGGTGTGCGGCTTGATCGTGCCTGGCTTAGCCAGAACCTGACCACGCTGTACGTCTTCACGCTTCACGCCACGCAGCAGAACGCCGCAGTTCTCACCGGCACGACCTTCGTCGAGCAGCTTGCGGAACATTTCAACACCGGTACAGGTGCTCTTCACGGTGTCTTTCAGACCGACGATTTCAACTTCTTCGCCAACCTTGACGATACCGCGCTCAACGCGACCGGTCACAACCGTGCCACGGCCGGAGATCGAGAACACGTCTTCGATCGGCATCAGGAACGGACGATCAATGGCGCGAACCGGCTCAGGGATATAGGTGTCCAGCACTTCGATCAGCTTGACGATCGACGGGGTACCGAATTCGGTGGTTTCGCCGTTCAGGGCCTGCAGAGCCGAACCACGGATAACCGGGGTGTCGTCGCCTGGGAACTTGTACATGGTGAGAAGTTCGCGAACTTCCATTTCCACCAGCTCCAGCAGCTCTTCGTCGTCGACCATGTCGCACTTGTTGAGGAACACAACGATGTACGGAACGCCAACCTGACGGGACAGCAGGATGTGCTCACGGGTCTGAGCCATCGGGCCGTCGGTAGC
>JAZKJJ010000004.1:0-147110 GCA_040384385.1 Pseudomonadota bacterium
TGGAAAACCGTCATGCGCCATGGATGGCGCATGAGAGCCTACATGGACGTACTTGCGGCGTGTTTGAACAGCTCAATCCTGCCTCGGAAGCGGGTCGGCTAAAGAACCAAACCATCTCTGGCAGTTACCTATTAACGCCGGTATAATCCGCGCCCAAGTTCCAGCACAAGTCTGGACGCCTTTAATTCTGGAGCCCACCATGGCCGTTGAACGCACGCTTTCCATCATCAAGCCAGACGCTGTTGGCAAGAACGCCATTGGTGCCATTTTCAGCCGTTTTGAAGCTTCCGGCCTCAAAATTGTCGCCACCAAGATGAAGCACCTGTCGAAGGCCGAAGCCGAAGGCTTCTACGCTGAGCACGCTGGCCGTGGTTTCTTCAATGATTTGGTTGCCTTCATGACATCCGGCCCAGTGGTTGTCAGTGCTCTGGAAGGCGAGAATGCCGTTCTGGCGCATCGTGACATCCTCGGTGCTACTAACCCGAAAGATGCTGCTCCAGGCACCATCCGCGCCGATTTCGCTGTTAGCATCGATGAAAACGCTGCTCATGGTTCGGATTCGACGTCGTCGGCCGCCCGTGAAATCGCTTACTTCTTCAGCTCGCTGGAAGTTTGCGCGCGTACCCGCTAAGGTCGCATAACGCCTCGGGCAGCATGGCTGACCAAGGCGGTCGCGAAAGCGACAAGTAATTGGCAAAGGCCGCGCTACTATGGGTAGTGCGGCCTTTGTGTATGAAACTCCGACATAACTGGTGTAATAACCCGTCGAGCTTGCCATGACTGATGTTGCTAATACCGCTTTAACGCCTGTCGCCAAGGTCAATCTGATCGGGCTCAGCCGCGAGCAAATGGAAGACTATTTCGCCACCATCGGCGAAAAGAAATTTCGCGCCGGCCAGGTCATGAAGTGGATTCATCAGCAGGGCATTACCGAATTTGCCGAGATGACCAATCTCGCTAAATCGTTAAGAGCCAAGCTTGAGCAGTTTGCCGAAGTCTGCCCGCCCAAAGTCACTTACAAGCATTTCTCAGCCGATGGCACACGCAAGTGGATCATCGAAGTTGGCCCCAATGCCATGATCGAGGCTGTGCTCATCCCAGATGGCGAGCGCAAAACCCTCTGTGTATCTTCCCAAGTTGGTTGTGCCCTCGACTGCAGCTTTTGCTCGACCGGTAAGCAGGGTTTCATGCGCGATCTCACGCCAGCCGAAATCATCGGTCAGGTTTGGATCGCCAACCGCTCCTATCTGGACGAAGGTGAGTTCAGCGGCCGCAACGCCGATGGCGAGCTGACCCGCACGCGTGCGCTGACCAATGTCGTGATGATGGGCATGGGCGAGCCGCTGCTCAATCTTGACGCAGTTATTCCGGCCATGAGCATCATGCTCGATGATTTTGCCTATGGCCTGTCCAAGCGACGCGTCACGCTGTCGACCTCGGGTGTGGTGCCCATGCTCGACAAGTTCACGCAGGCGATTGATGTTTCGCTTGCCGTGTCTTTGCATGCACCCAACGACGAGTTGCGCAACGAGCTGGTGCCGATCAACAAGAAGTATCCGCTGAAAGAGCTGATGGCCGCCTGCAAACGCTGGCTGTTGCACCATCAGGGCAGCGAGGTTGGCCGTCGTCGGGTGACCATGGAGTACGTCATGCTGGAGGGCATTAATGATCAGCCCGAGCATGCCGCGCAGTTGATCGAATTGCTGAGGGATGTGCCTAGCAAGATTAATCTGATTCCATTCAATCCGTTCCCGCATACGCCCTACGGCTGCACACCGCGGGCGCAGATCATTGAGTTCCAGAATCAGCTGATTCGTGCCGGTTACACCTGTACTATTCGTGCCACACGAGGCGACGATATTGATGCCGCCTGCGGCCAGCTCGTTGGTCAGGTCAAGGACCGCACGCGTCGCGCCGAGCGTTGGCAGGCGCAGACACGCAGTAATGAAATTATCCGGGTGTAGCCCGCAACTTTTTATGTTTTGAGGAATGTTTCCGTGAGCTCGTCTGACGAACTGGATGTATCTGTTGCTGCCATAAACGCTGGCCCTACGCCGGGCCAGAAGCTGCGTCTGGCTCGCGAAAAATGCGGCTTGTCGCTGGATGCTGTCACTGCGGAAACCAATCTGTCGCTGAAGTATTTGCAGGCGCTGGAAACGGATGATTATGCAGCGTTACCCGGTTTGGCCTTTGCTCGTGGTTATGCGCGTCGTTATGCCCAGCTGGTTCATCTCGATGGATCGGCACTCATTGCCGAAATGGATGTGTTGGCAGCGGCGCAAGGGGTCACAGTTCCTGTCTCACTGAACGCCTCCAGTGCTGCGATGCTGCTTACCAGTAATGGTATTTCCCAAGTCGCGACACGCAAGGCTAGTGATGCACCCAGCAGCATGAAGAAGCTGAGTGTCGATTTGCAGAAAATCAGTTTTGCGCAAATTCTCTCGGTGGGTTCGTTGGCACTGCTTGTCCTGCTGCTGCTGGGGACACTATTCTGGCAGGGTAGTAACGATACCAATACCGAGCCTATGGCTGATAACGGTGTGATTGATATTGATGCCGATGTCGCTCAGCAAGCACCGCCAGAGCCGTTGCCCGTCATTGCCGAGCCGGTGCCGACTACACCTGCTCTTGATGCCGTACCTGTATCAGCTGTGGAGGCTGTGCCTGCTGCCGGAGCTACTCCAGCAGCATCGACAGCTGCGCCTGTAGCTGCGACACCTGTGCCAGCACCGACTACGACGACCGCGCCTTTGGCAGCAACAGCGGTGGCAGCAGCACCGGTGGCGGCTGCGCCAAGTGCTGCATCGCCTGCAAAGACACCAGCACCAGCGATTGCTCCCGTTCAACCTGTGGCGACCAAGCCAGCAGTAGTTCCGCCCGTGCCACCCAGCATCGATAGCCTTAACTTCAGCTTCACCGGTAAGTCCTGGATCAGTGTGCGTGATGCCACCGGTCAAGAGCTGGTTTATGGCCTGAAAAATGCTGGCCAAGCGGTCACAGTTACAGGGCAGGCACCGTTCTCGATCAACATCGGTAACGTCAATGTCACTACGCTTAGTCGTAATGGTCGTGGTGTGAATCTGAAGCAGTATGCCCGAGGGGAGATTGCCAGTTTCCGTCTGGCCCCTTCGGTTGCTCCCAAGCCCTAAGCAAGACAGCCAGTCGCCGCCATTGAGGAAATGCCTGTATGCATGAGTCACCGATCCAGCGCCGCCTGACCCGTAAGATTCGTGTCGGCAACATTTTCGTGGGTGGCGATGCCCCGATCACGGTGCAGACCATGACCAATACCGAGACCTGCGATGTTGCGGCCACGGTGGCTCAGATTCAGCGTTGCGTCACGGCCGGTGCAGACATCGTGCGTGTGTCGGTGCCTTCCATGGAGGCTGCTGCCGCGTTTGGTTTGATTCGCAAGCAAGTGCCGGGCGTGCCCCTGGTGGCGGATATTCACTTTGATCATCGCATCGCACTGGCGGTAGCCGAGCAGGGTGTTGATTGCTTGCGCATCAATCCGGGCAATATTGGCTCCGATAAAAAGGTGCGTGAAGTCGTGGCCGCTGCACGCCACCACGGCATCTCCATTCGTATCGGCGTCAATGCTGGTTCGCTGGAGAAAGATCTGCAGAAGAAGTACGGCGAACCAACAGGTGCCGCGCTGCTTGAGTCGGCCATGCGCCATATCGACATTCTGGATCGCCTCAATTTTCACGAATTCAAGGTCAGCGTGAAGGCATCCAATGTCTTTCTCACACTCGACGCCTACCGTCTGCTCTCGGCTCAGATCGACAACCCGCTGCACCTCGGCCTGACCGAGGCCGGTGTGTTTCGCTCAGGCACTGTGAAGTCGGCCGTGGCCATGGGCGGCCTGCTGCTCAACGGCATTGGCGATACCTTGCGCGTGTCGCTGGCGGCAGAGCCAGAAGATGAAGTTAAAGTCGGCTTCGATATCCTGAAATCGCTGGGCATTCGTTCCAATGGCATCAACTTCATTGCCTGCCCGAGCTGTTCGCGCCAAGAGTTTGATGTCATTCGCGTTATGAATGCGCTCGAAGCGCGTTTGGAAGATGTGCGCACGCCCATGGATGTGTCGGTAATTGGCTGTAAGGTCAATGGCCCGGGTGAGGCGAAAGAGGCTGATATCGGCGTTGTTGGTGCCTTGCCGAAGAGTCTGGTGTATCGCAACGGCGAAAAGAGTCACCTCATCGATACCAACAACCTGGTCGATGAAATTGAGGCGATGGTGCGTGCCAAGGTCGCTGAGAAAGTGGCTGCCGATGCCAAGTTAATTGTTAAAGCGTCGGCGGAATAAGCTGGGCGCATCTGGATATTTGTCATGAGTCGTATTAGCGCCATCCGTGGCATGAATGACATGCTGCCCGAGGCTACGCCGCGCTGGCAGCAGCTCGAAAGCGTGTTGCGCAGCCTTATGCAGCGCTATGGCTATCGCGAAATTCGCTTGCCGGTCGTGGAGCCGACGGCACTGTTCAAGCGTGCCATTGGCGAAGTCACCGACATCGTTGAAAAGGAAATGTATAGCTTCGAAGATCGCAGCGGTGAGTCTCTGACGTTGCGTCCGGAAGGCACGGCCGGCTGCGTCCGTGCTTGCCTGGAGCATGGCCTCACGCACAACCAGAGCCCCAAACTCTGGTACAGCGGCCCGATGTTTCGCTACGAGCGGCCGCAAAAAGGCCGCTACCGTCAGTTCCATCAGTTTGGCGTGGAGGCTTTTGGTCAGGCTGGTGCCGACATGGATGCCGAGCTGATTCTGCTGAGTGCGCGTCTGTGGCGTGAGCTGGGCTTGAGTGATGTGGTTACGCTGGAAATCAACAGCCTCGGCGAGAGTGAGGGCCGTGCCCTGTATCGTCAGGCGTTGGTCAAGTACCTGGAGCAGTTCCGCACACAGCTCGATGATGACTCGCAGCGCCGCCTCACCACCAATCCGCTGCGTATCCTCGACAGCAAGGATGCTGGCACGCAGGCACTGCTGCGTGATGCACCGCAACTGGCTGATTACCTCGATGACGGTTCGCGCCAGCACTTTGCCGCACTCTGTGCGCAGCTCGATGCCTGCGGAATCAGCTATCGTGTCAATTCAAATTTGGTGCGCGGCTTGGATTACTACAACAAGACCGTGTTCGAGTGGGTGACCACGGCACTGGGCTCGCAAGGTACCGTCTGCGCGGGTGGCCGTTATGATGGCTTGGTGACTCAGCTCGGTGGTCAGGCGACGCCGGCTGTGGGCTTTGCCATCGGTTTGGAACGCTTGGTTTTGCTGCTTGATGCTGTACAGCCGGCCAGCGAAAGCAATGAGGCCGATGTTATGGTTTTGGCGGTCGGTGAGGGTACAGCCCAGCATGCGATAGTGCTCGCCGAGCTGCTGCGTGATGCATTGCCGACGCTGCGAATCGTGTATAACTGCGGCGGTGGCAGCTTCAAGTCGCAGTTCCGAAAAGCCGACAAGTCAGGCGCAAAAATGGCTCTGATTCTGGGTGAGGCTGAAGTGGCGCAACAGACCGTCAGCATCAAGTGGCTGCGCGCTGAGCGTGAACAAATTTCCTGTGCCATGGCCGATGCCGTCGAGCATATTCGGCAAACATTGGCGCAAGGCTGATCAACGAGGGGTAGGTTGTGAGTTATAACGAAGACGAAACCATCGAACAATTGAAAACTTGGTGGGCCCGCTATGGCACGCCAGTGCTGCTCAGCATTGCCATTGTGCTGCTCAGTTTTTCGGGCTGGCGCTACTGGGGTAGCAGCAGTCTGGAAAGCGCGACCAAGGCACAGGCACTGCAGCAGCAGATGACTACGGCCATGCAGCGTATCAGTGTCAATGCCGACGACAAGGCTGCCAATACGGATGTTCAGCGTCTCGGCCGCCAGTTGATCGATGAGTACGCAAATACGCCTTATGCCGTGGATGCCGCCTTGCTACTGGCCAAGCGCGCAGTTGACAGCGGTGATCTGGCAGCGGCGGAAAAGCAGCTGCGCAGTGCACTGGATCTGAAACTGAGCGCCGACATGAAGCTGCTTGTGCAAACTCGTCTGGCGCGTGTGCTGGCGGCTCGCAAGCAGTATCCGGCAGCGTTGGCTGTGTTGGATGAGGCTGGCGATGACGCCGCCGTGGCGCCGCTGGTTGCCGAGGTGCGTGGCGACATCTTGATGCTGCAAGGTCAGCGCGCTGCTGCAGCCAAGGCATATGCCGCCGCCGATGCTGCTCTGGCTGCCCGCGATGAAGCTCGCCCAGTGCTTGAACTTAAACTGGCGGATGTCGGCCTGGCGCCGGCTAAGCGTGCCAGCGATGTTGCCGCCGAGGCGCAGCCATGAGGCCCTTGCGCGCGGGGTCCGTGTTCGTAAAGCCTGTATTGCTGGCTGCAGCCTTTACCGCACTGACCTTGACGGCTTGCAGCACGCTGCCGTTCTCGTCGGCTGCCGACGCGCCACTGAAGGCCGGTGAGCTGCCGCGGCTGCCGGGAAAAGCCATTGGCATGAATGATCGCTGGTCGGTCAGCGTAGGTAATGGTGCCGCTGGCGAAGCTCTGTATCTGGAGCCGGGTGTGCAGGCGCCGGCTATTTATGTGGCTAGCCGTGATGGTGTTTTGAAATCGATCGGTCGCGCTTCCGGCTCGCTGCGCTGGAAAGTGCAGCTCACCGACGGTGTCACGGGTGGTGTCGCTGTGGATGACGACTTGCTTATGGTCGGCACCGATCAAAGCGATCTGCTGGCGCTCAGCAACAAGACTGGCAAGCCAGTCTGGCGTGCGCCGCTGGGTTCGGCGCTGCTGTCCACGCCGCGCCTGACTGCCAAGGAAGTGGTCGTGCAGACCCTCGATGGCCGTGTGCAGGTATTCGAGCGTGCTACTGGCAAGCGCCGCTGGCAGTTCGACACACCCGTGCCGCCGCTGTCGCTGCGCGGCAATGCATCACCCGTCATCAGCAATGACAAAATCTATGCGGTTAGCGGTCAGGGCGACCTGTACCAGCTTGACCTCGCCACTGGCTTGCCGATCTGGCAGACGCGCGTCACCAACTCGCGCGGCCGTGGCGAAATCGAGCGCCTCATGGACATCGACGGTGACCTCGTGCTCGATAGCAATGGCACGCTGTACACCGCCGGCTTCCAGTCGCAGCTGACGGCCACCGATACCCAGCAGGTTCGTCGTCGTTGGCAGCTCAATGTCTCCACCACGCAAAGCGTCGCGATTGATAACGCCCAGGTTTATGCCGTGGATGTTGATGGCACATTGGCGGCGGTAAACAAAATTACCGGCGCGCTGGTGTGGAAGCAGGAGGCCCTGAAGGGTCGCAAGCTGCTCGCGCCGGTGATCTGGCGTGGTCTGGTGGTGGTTGGCGATAGCGAAGGCTATCTGCATGTATTTAGTCCTATAGACGGCGCCGTGCGTGGCCGTGAACGCGCCGCCCGCGAACCGCTCATGAGCGTGACTGTGGATGCGCCGCAATTGTTGACGCTGACTGTGAAGGGCACCCTGCGTGCCTGGGACATGACGCTCTAACCGGCAGTTTGCCGGCCTTGAGAAACGATAGATGAAACCTGTAATTGCCCTGGTAGGGCGCCCGAATGTCGGCAAATCAACACTCTTCAACCAGCTCACGCGCAGCCGCGATGCGCTGGTTGCCGACTTGCCCGGTCTCACCCGTGATCGTAAATATGGCGATGCCAAGAACGAAAACAAATCGTTCATCGTCATCGATACTGGCGGTATCGGCGAGTCCGAGCAGGGCATTGACGCACCGATGGCTGAGCAGTCGCGCCTGGCCATTGCCGAAGCCGATATTGTTTTGCTCTTGGTCGACGCGCGTGCTGGCTTGACCCCGACCGATAATCAAATTGCCAATGAGCTGCGCGCCCTCAGCAAGCGTGTGCACTTGGTGGTCAACAAGATCGACGGCATCCAGGAAGAAGTGGCCTTGGCCGACTTCCATGCCCTGGGTTTTGGCGAGCTCTACGGTATTGCCGCCAGTCACGGTCGCGGTATCACGCAGATGATCCAAGCCGTGCTCATCGACCATCCGGAAGATGAAGAAGAAGTTGATGACCCGGAAGCGGGTATCAAAATCGCCATCATCGGCCGCCCCAATGTGGGCAAGTCGACGCTGGTCAATCGCTTGCTCGGTGAAGATCGTGTCGTGGTTTACGACATGCCAGGCACCACGCGTGACAGCATCTATATTCCCTACGAGCGCCAAGGCCAGCGTTACACGCTGATCGACACTGCTGGCGTTCGTCGTCGTGGCCGTGTCGATGAGGTTGTGGAAAAATTCTCTGTAATCAAGACCCTGCAGGCGATCAAGGATGCGCATGTGGTGGTCATGGTCATGGATGCGCACGACAGCATCGTCGATCAGGACTTGAACCTGCTCGGTTTCGCGCTCGAAACCGGCCGCTCCATCGTCATCGCCATCAATAAATGGGATGGCATGACTGACTACGAGCGTCAGACCCTGAAAACGGATATGCAGTTGCGCTTCGACTTCATTCCCTATGTGAAAGTGCATCTGATTTCGGCCAAGTTCGGCACTGCCGTGGGCGATCTGTATCCGTCCATTCAGCGTGCTTTCGAGTCGGCGATGATCAAGGTGCCGACCAGTCAGCTCACGCAATTGCTCGCAGATGCCATCGAGCAGCATCAGCCGCCGCTGGTGTCGGGGCGTCGCATCAAGCTGCGCTATGCCCACATGGGCGGCTCCAATCCGCCGCTGTTTGTCATCCACGGCAACCAGACTGAATCGGTGCCGAAAGACTACAAGCGTTATCTGGAAAATGTCTTCCGCAAGCACCTGCGCTTGCAGGGCACGCCGATTCATCTCGAATTCAAGACCAGCGACAATCCCTACAAGGATCGCGTTAACAGACTCACCGAAGGCCAATCGGAACGCCGCCGCCGCTTTGTCCAGAAGCACAAGAAGCGTGAACGCAAGTCGCGTTAAGCCTCGGGGCTTTCGCTACCTTCCGGCGCTGCTGCTGGCCTTGATTCCCGAAGCCAGTGCCGATGACATGGGCTTTGAGGACAGCATTGCGATTCCGACTGTCATTTCGGCGACACGCTTGCAGCAATCCATTCTCGATACGCCAGCGTCGATCACGGTCATCGATCGCGCCATGATTCGTGCCATCGGCGCGCGCGAATTGCCGGATATTTTACGTCTGGTGCCGGGCATGGTGGTCGGTCGCGAGTCCGGCTCCGAGGCCTTTGTCGGCTATCACGGCACCTCGGCGGATGGTGCTCGTCGCATGCAAGTGCTGGTCGATGGCCGTTCGATTTATGAGGCTGCGCTAGCGCGTGTGGACTGGATCGGTCTGCCGCTGGATATTGAAGACATCGAACGCATTGAAGTGGTGCGTGGTCCGAATTCGGCCACCTATGGCGCCAACAGCTTTTTTGGCGTGGTCAACATCATTACCCGCAGCGCGCTGGAAGTGCCGAATGCCGAAGTGCTGGTGCGAGCGGGCGATGATCGTATCGCTGACGGTTTTGCCCGGGTCTCTCTGCATGGCTTGGGTGGCGACTGGGCATGGTCAGCGTTTCATCGTGAAGACTCCGGTTTTGATATTGATGCGCGCAAGAAGACTCCGTTGAATGACGACAAAACTGTCGATGGTGTCTATGGCAAAGGCCAGTACAGCACCCTCAACGATGGGCAGCTGACTTTCTCCACCGGCTTTTCGCGCATGGTGGCCGAGCAGGCACGACGCAACGACACTTCAATCTATCGTGAATTGCCCGTTGCCACGCTCGATACTGGTTATGTTGCCCTGCAACTTGATCAGCCCCTGACCGCCACGCATCGCTTGCAGATCAAGGCTAACGTGAACAGCCTGGAGCGCGTCGAACCATGGTATGTGCGCATTCCCTATCTGGTTCTATCACCTGAGCTGGCTGCGTTGTTTGAGCAAGACAAGGCCCTCGCCAACGCCTTTGTCGATGACCCTCAAGCGGCTTGTGTCGGCACTGCCCTGGCCACCAATCCGCGCCTGCGTGCCGTTTGCTTGCGCTTGTTGGATCCGGCGTATACCACACTGCGTGATTACACCACCAACCAGAATTATCGCGAGCAACGGCGTGAGCTGGACATCAGTGATCTCTGGGTGCCGTTGGCCAATTTGCGTCTGGTCTTGGGTGGCAATGTCAGTCAGTCGCTGGCGTACTCGCGCAATTTTCTTAATGGCGATGCTGAGAACAGCACCGTATTGGGCTTCGGTCATGTTGAGTGGCGCTTTGCCGAGCGCTGGCTGCTGAATTTTGGTGCGCATGCCGAGCGCGATGACGAGGCAGGCAAGAGTCTGTCGCCGCGCGCGGCATTGTCCTGGCAATTCCAGCCTAATCAGGTCCTGCGCCTGGTGCACTCACGCGCGGCGCGCACGCCGGATATCTTTGAAGATCAGGCCGATGCACATTACTACGCGACCACGGATGATCGCTCACAAAGTGCTTATGACGGGGCTTTTTATCAGTCAGCAAAATCTAATGGCAACGCCAAGACAGAGCACATCCGCTCCAACGAAATCAGCTATTTTGCGCAATACAGTGCCATTCCGCTCAGTCTCGATATACGCCTGTTCCGTGATGATCTTGAGCTCACCCGTAATCAGCTGGAAATTGATGATTTTATCATTAGCGATTACGAGTATTACCTGATGCGAGGTGCCGAGATCAGCAGCGAATGGCGACCCTCGGCTTTTCAGCGTTTTCAAGTCAATTACGCCTACTTCGATATCAACAAGCCGAGCTCGGGCAACGAAAATACCGACTTTGTTCCCAAGCATAGCGGCAGTGCCATCTGGGCCTGGTATGACCCGATGGGCTGGCGAGCTTCCTTGGCCTATGGCTTTTACAATAATCTGAATAAAGACCTGTTTTTTGATCGCCTCGACATGCATGCCGGCAAAGTCATCAAGGTGGGGCAGCGGCAGATGCTGGATCTGGGCCTCAGTGCGCAAGTGAGGCTATCAAAGGATGCCGAGTTACGCCGCAGTAATGGTGTGGATTCGCCACAAAGGATATGGGCCAGCGTTGGTTGGCGATATTAGTTCTTCATAGGTGTCATGGATGATGACTATACGCGGCACGGGCTACACTCGACGCAGACAGGCCCTTGTGCGCTGCCTCGTGGTGATGAGCCTGGCCTGGCTGTCGGGGACTGCTGCTGCGGCTAGGCTCATCAAGGTTTGGGGCGCTCCTGAAGCAGCCGTTCAGGCCTTGCGTGTAAGCCAACCGGATATGCACTGGCTGAGCGAGTCGGATACAGGCACGAGTGAGACTGTACAGCTGCATATTGCCTGGCAGCAGAGTGCCTATCAGCGCGCCTTGGCCAGTGGCAATCGTGCCCCTGTGCTGGTGCTGAGCCAGCAGGCTGTAGTGGCGCACTTGCGCAGTCAGGATGCCGTGCTGAGCTGGGGCCCGCCGTTGGCGCAACAAGTCCAGCTGGTGCGGCGTCTCATGCCTTTGGTCAAGCGTATCGGCATTCTTCATCGTGAATCCCTGCGTGCTGATTATGAGCGTCTGCTTGAGTCAACAGTGGTCAATGGCACAGGCATTTCCATTGTGCCTCTGCTCGTCGAAGCACCGCTGACCGCTCGGGCCATCGCTGAAGCGGCCGAGCAGGTCGATGTGCTGATTGCCAGCAATGATGACAGTCTATTTAATCGCGACAGCGCCAAGCTTGTGCTGCTGACTGCGTATCGCCATCAGCGTGCCGTGATTGGTCCGACGCCGGCCTTTGTCAATGCCGGCGCAGTTGCCACACAGGCGGTGCCGAAATCGGCACTGATCGCGGCGATCGTAGCGCGCGTTGCGCACTGGCAAGAGAGCGGCCACCTGAGCGACAGCCAAGGCGGCATGCGCTTTTCCCCTGTCATCAATATTCAGGTTGCACGATCATTGGGTATTTTCATTGCGCCAGATCTATTGCGCGAGGTGCAACCATGAGTCAGCAAATCAGACTCAGCCAGCGCCAGTTGCGTCTCGCGGTGCTGCTCCTGGCCCTGGTGCCTGCAGTCATTGTACTGGTGGTCACTTTGGCGGCGGCCACGCAAATTCGTATGCAGGATGATTTGCGCCAGCTCAATAGCGCAGCGCAGCAAACGGTGGAGCAATTGGCCGCGAGTGCTGACTATGCACTGATGTCGAATCAGCCGGCTTTGATCAGTACCGCCATGATGCGTGTGGCGCTTCGCCCTGAAGTGGCGACGTTGCGTATTTATGATGCCCGTGGCCAGCTTTGGTGGCAGGAGCGGAGGCCCGCGAGTATCGAGCAGTTTTCGGTGGCCGGGCTTCGTGAATACCGAGCCGTCATTGTCACACCGGCATTGGCGCCGGACCCGAATGACTGGCTGAGCGGCGAGACGGTAGTGCCGCCTGCCGACAGGTTAGGTGAAGTTCATCTGTGGATTGCCACCGAAGTGATTGCGCAGCGTGAGCGCAGCATCCTGCTACAGGTCGGCATGCTTGCATTCTGTCTGTTGCTGCTGATATTCGCGCTGGCCTGGTGGGTGGCGGAGCGTGTGCTTGCGCGTTACGCCTTGCTGGCTTACGACGAGCAGCGCCAGCGCATCATCAGCCAAGACATGATGCGGCAGGCCAATAATCATTGGCGTACCGAGCAAGCCTTGCAAACCCGCTGGGGCAAATGGTCGCATGATGTGCGCACACCGCTGCACGGTGTTAGCGGCCTGCTGGAACTGCTGGATACCACCGCTCTCGATGCCGAGCAGCAAGCCTATGTCAGCTCTGCTCGCGAGGCGGCGAGTGCGCTCGAGCAGAGCTTGCGCAACAACCCGCTGGCGGGTGCCAGCGAGCAGCTTGATGGCCTCAGCGACATGGCGCTGTTGCGTGCTCAAGAGAGCTGGCGTGGGCGGCGTATCTTGCTGCTGGAGGATGATCCGGTGAGTACGCACCTGATGACCACATTGCTACAGTCCTGGGGTGTGCAGTTGACCTGCGTGAGCACGGGACATGCCGGCTTGCTGGCGCTGCAGCAAAGCTGGGATCTGATTCTGCTCGATGGTGAATTGCCGGACTACCATGCCGCCGAGTGGTGGCAGGCGATGAAGCTGCTACCGGAATCAGCGCGAGCGCTGCAAGGACCGGTGGTGGTCATTACCGCCCATGACGACGATGAGCATCTGGCCATGTTCCAGCAAGTCGGATTTGATCCGGTACTAATCAAGCCGGTACGCGGGCGACAGCTGCTGAGTGTGCTAACGCCTTTATTGCGCGTGCATTAGCACCGGTTCAGCGATCGCTATCCGGCACTTTTATCAGCAGGCGTCGCGGGTCAATGCGGGCATCGTTCAGACTCACGGTCCAGTGCAGATGCGGCGCCGTGGCTCGGCCCGTGGCACCCACCAAGCCAATCACGGTCTCTTGCGTCACAACATCCCCGGCTCGAACTTTAATGTCGCTGAAATGGCAGAGCATGGAAAACAAGCCCTGGCCGTGATCAATGATCACCGTGCGGCCATTGAAGAAATAATCACCGACCAAGGCGACCCGGCCTGATGCCGGCGCTCGCACCGGGGTGCCGAGCTTGCCGGCAATGTCGATGCCCAAGTGCGGCGAGCGGGGCTCGCCATTGAAGAAACGGCGCAGGCCGAAGAGGCTGCTGACACGACCCTGCAAGGGCCATTGAAACACTGGCCAGTGCGGCTGACTCAACGGCGTATACACGCGATAGGCGCTTTTCTGCTCGGCGGCCTCACGCTCGAAGCGTGCCGTCTGCGCAGCATCCGGATTCACATATTGTGTTTGCGTCAGCGTCAAATGCTGCTCGGCATAGGCGCGTGCGCCGACCGTTGTGCTGGCCAATGTGCGGCCATCTGCCGCGAGCAGGACTTTCTCGCCGGCATCGGTCAGCCCGAGCCCGATCACGGCCAGGGTGTCGCCGGCTACCTGGCCAATCCAGACCGGCTGGCCCTGATAGGTAGGTGGCCGGCCTGCGCTGGCCTCAGCCTGAGTCTCTGCGGATATCGGCACCAGCCAAAGGCCACCGGTCACTGTGGCGGCATTGCGTTGAATATTGTGCTGAATGTCGGCGGCCTGCGGTGTTGTCGCACAGGCACTCAGTATCCAGGCCAATAACAGCATCAGTGGCAATTTTGGCACTTCACATAGCTTCATGAATGGGCTCCGTTACAGGCCGTGACGGTTGCGGTGAGGCTGCCCTGACCCAGGCGTGCATGAATGCGCTGACCTACACTGACCGCAGCGGCATCGCGTAGGACCTCGCCATGGTCATCGGAAACGATGGCATAGCCGCGAGCCAGCACGGCCAGCGGGCTCACCGAGTGTGCGCGTTGCAGCAGATTCGCCAGCTCGCGGCGCTGCAGCTGCAGCTGCTGTTGCAGGGCGCGCTGGCTGCGCTGGTTGAGTCCGTCCAGATGCTGCTGAAGTGCTGGCAGCTGCCGTGTCGGGTGCCGCAATTGCAGACGAGCCAAGCGTTGTTGCAGGCGCTCTCGGCGCTGGCGGATGAGCTGCTGCAGCTGATGCGTCAGCCGCAACTCCAGCGCATCTAGGCGCTGGCGCTGATCCTGCAGTTGCCGGGCCGGGCTGCGCAGCCGGCGTTGTAGCGTGTGTAGCACCAATTGCTGTCGCTGCCACTCACGCAGCCAGGCACGTCGTAAACGGCCCTGAGCCAGACCGACCTGCTCGCGCCATTGCTGCTGATCGGGGCTGACCAGTTCGGCAGCAGCCGATGGCGTGGGCGCGCGCACATCGACCACGAAATCGGCAATAGTGAAGTCGATCTCATGGCCCACGCCGCTGACCACCGGCATTGGCATGTCAGCGAGTGCGCGCACGACCTGCTCGTCGTTGAACGCCCAGAGATCCTCCAGCGAACCGCCGCCACGCGCCACAATAATCACATCAAAAGGCGGCACCGCCTGGCCTTGGGCATCGGTGAAGCCTTGATCATACAGCTGCTTCAGTAGTGCCAAGCCGGCCACGATAGCGGGTGGCGCTTCCACACCCTGCACTGGCACTGGAATCAGCGTTACCGGCAGGCCTGGTGCACGCCGGCGCAAGACCTGCAGAATATCGCGCACCGCCGCGCCACTGGGCGACGTCAGTACCGCCACGCCACGCGGATTGGTCGGTAGCGCGCGCTTGCGCTCTGGCGCAAACAAACCTTCGGCCGCCAAGCGAGCCTTGAGCATCTCATAGGCCTGCTGCAGCGCCCCGCGCCCGGCATCCTCCAAATGCTCTACCAGCAGCTGATAATCCCCGCGCGGTGCATATAGGCTCACGCGTGCCCGCACCAGCACCTGCTGCCCATTCTGCGGCGGCTGTTGCAGCTTCGCCGCCGTGCGTGCGCCTTTGAACATGGCTGCGCGCACCTGAGCCTGATCATCCTTCAGCGTGAAATATAGGTGCCCCGAACTGGGTGCCGACACATTAGACAGCTCGCCGCGCAGCCAGATGCGCCCGTAATTGAACTCCAGCAGCTCGCGTACGCTGCCATTGAGCTGGCTCACGGTAAGCACGGTAGGGGTTTGCGACGACGACATGATGGGCCTCGGTGGCGAGTGGGCGTCAGTGAGTATAGACGGCGTACTTCGATATGTTTGCTGTCATCGGACACACCAAAAAGAGGTGAACAAAAAACACCCACCTCTTTTTGGTGTGTCCGATGACAGCAAACAAACATATTGTTCGCTCAAGCTAGCGAAACCCGCAAACATGTTCTAAACCTTGGGTGCCCCCCCATTGCAAAAGGACTTTGCCAATGAATCCCCCAGATCAAAGTGACGATTCAGCCGACCATTCAACCGACAAGCATCCTGAGGCCTTTCCCGGGCGGGTTTTGTATTCCAAGGCTTGGGAGTCTTATTTGTTGCCGTATGGCTCGTATGATGATGTGTACTCCAATCGACGCCTACGCGGTGTCAACATCATGCGTAAATGGAAAATAATCAAAGACTGCTCGGAGGCCTGGCATCTGTTTGATTTGGCTCAGCTGCATGTGCAGCCACGGCGCTTGCATCGCGATCCGTGTTCATACGAGTTACATATGGATCCTCGACGTTGTGTTGCCGATGCACTTTTCCCACGGGCACGGCAAGTCATGCTGTTGGTGTTTTTTCAGCAGCCGACCGTTTGGTATCGGCAAAGAGATTTGCACAAAATGTCTTGCATGGGCCTGTCCGGGTTGCAACGTGAGATTTATAATTTGCTGGGAGCAAAGCTGATTGTGGCGGAGCCGGTGCGTATCAGTTCGCGAGAGCTGTTTCCGAGCATGAAGTACCGAGCAAATCCAGAGGCGCCACTATTTTCAGCACTGTGCAGCCTCGCAGAGACGTTTCAGTACAGTGCGTATTCGCCAAGCTGTCAGTACCCGGCAGATACCTATTATCGAGCGCGTGCAGAGGTCAATCTGCGTGAGCTATAGCGAGGGTGTCGACTGCACGGTAGGTGCTGAAACAGGTATACTGTGCGGCTAATTTTATTGGAGTAGCGCCATGCTCGACATCGTTCAAGAAGCCCTGACCTTTGATGATGTGCTGTTGCTGCCCGCGTACTCCAATGTACTGCCCAAGGATGCCTGCCTAAAAACGCAGCTCACGCGCGGCATCCAGCTCAATGTGCCGCTGGTCTCTGCGGCCATGGATACCGTCACCGAAGCGCGCATGGCCATCGCCATGGCGCAGGAGGGCGGCATCGGTATTCTGCACAAGAACATGGATATCGCTGCTCAGGCTGCCGAAGTGCGTCGTGTGAAGAAATTCGAAGCCGGCATGGTGCAAGACCCGATTACCGTCAGCCCGAAGACCACGGTCGGTGAGCTGATCGAGCTGACTCAGGCCAACCGTATTTCCGGTGTGCCAGTCATGCAGGGTGATCAAGTTGTCGGTATTGTTACCAGCCGCGATTTGCGCTTTGAAACGCGCATGGACTTGCCGGTGTCGGCCATCATGACGCCGCAAGACAAGCTAGTTACGGTGAAGGAGGGCGAGTCGCCCGAACGCATCAAGGCCCTGCTGCACGAACACCGCATCGAGAAGGTGCTGGTCATCGATGACGACTTCCGTCTCAAGGGCCTGATCACGGTCAACGACTTCCAGAAAGCCGAGCGCTTCCCGAACTCGTCCAAGGACGCGCATGGTCGTCTCCGCGTTGGCGCTGCCGTCGGCACCGGTGCTGAAACGCCGGCCCGCGTCGAAGCGCTGATCGAAGCCGGCGTTGATGTGCTGGTGGTCGATACTGCTCACGGCCACAGCCAGGGCGTTATCGATCGCGTGCGCTGGATCAAGGAGAACTACCCGCACATGCAGGTCATTGGCGGCAACATCGCCACCGGTGAAGCGGCGCTGGCGCTCATGGAAGCGGGCGCGGATGCCGTCAAGGTTGGCATCGGTCCGGGCTCAATCTGCACCACACGCATCGTCGCCGGCATTGGTGTGCCGCAGATCTCCGCTATCGACCTCGTGGCCCGTGCGCTGAACAACCGCATCCCAGTCATCGCCGATGGTGGCATCCGCTTCTCCGGCGACATCGCCAAGGCCATCGCCGCCGGTGCCAGCTGCATCATGGTTGGCTCGTTGCTCGCCGGTACCGAAGAGGCGCCGGGCGAAGTTGAGCTGTTCCAGGGTCGCTACTACAAGGCTTATCGCGGCATGGGCTCGCTCGGTGCCATGGCGCAGCGCGGCGGTGGCTCGGCCGACCGTTATTTCCAGGATGCCTCCGCTGGCGTCGAGAAGCTGGTCCCCGAGGGGATTGAAGGGCGCGTCGCCTACAAGGGCCCCATGAGCGGCATCATCCACCAGATGCTCGGCGGTCTGCGCTCAAGCATGGGCTACACCGGTTCGGCCACCATTGAAGACATGCGCAGCAAGCCCAAGTTCGTGAAGATCACCTCGGCCGGCATGAAGGAATCGCATGTGCACGACGTGACCATCACCAAAGAAGCCCCGAACTACCGCGTGGGTTGAGAGCCGTAACATGACCACAGATATTCACGCCCACCGCCTGCTCATCCTCGATTTCGGTTCCCAGTACAGCCAGCTCATTGCCCGCCGCGTGCGTGAGCTCGGCGTGTACTGCGAACTGCGCGCCTTCGACATGACAGATGATGAGATTCGTGCCTTCAACCCCAAGGGCATCATCCTCTCCGGCGGCCCCGAGTCAGTCACCGAAGCCGGCAGCCCGCGTGCTCCAGGCAGCGTGTTTACGCTCGGCGTGCCGGTGCTGGGCATCTGCTACGGCATGCAGACCATGGCTGAGCAGCTCGGCGGTCGCGTCGAGGGCTCGAATATCCGCGAGTTCGGCTATGCCGAAGTCACCATCGAGTCCGATCTGGCACAAGCCACCAACAACAGCGCCGATACGCGTCACGATGCCTTCTTCGGCGATCTGCATGACCGCCGCAACGATCAGGGCGAGTCTCTGCTCGATGTCTGGATGTCGCACGGCGACAAGGTCGTCGCCATCCCCGACGGCTTCCGCGTCACCGCGTCGACGCCAAGCTGCTCTATTGCCGCCATGGCTGATGAGGCTCGCGACTTCTACGGCGTGCAGTTCCACCCGGAAGTCACGCACTCGAAGCAGGGCGGCGCGCTGCTGCAACGCTTCGTCCACGACATCTGCCAGACGCAGGCGTTGTGGACCCCGGAAAACATCGCCGAAGACGCCATCCGCCGCGTAAAAGCGCAAGTGGGCGATGACCAAGTTCTGCTCGGTCTCTCCGGCGGCGTCGATTCGTCCGTGGTTGCGGCGCTGCTGCACAAGGCCATCGGCGACAAGCTCACCTGCGTCTTCGTCGACAACGGTTTGCTGCGCAAAGGCGAGGGCGATCAGGTCATGGCCATGTTCGCGCAGAACATGGGCGTCAAGGTCATCCGCGTCGATGCCGAAGACGAGTTCCTCGGCAAGCTTGCCGGCGTCGCTGACCCGGAAGCCAAGCGCAAGATCATCGGTAACACCTTCATTGATATTTTCGACCGCGAATCCGCCAAGCTCGCGGCCGGCGGCGTGAACTGGCTGGCCCAAGGCACGATCTACCCGGATGTCATCGAGTCCGCTGCCAGCAAGACCGGCAAGGCGCATGTCATTAAGTCGCACCACAATGTCGGCGGCCTTCCCGAGCACATGAAGATGCAGCTGGTCGAGCCCCTGCGCGAGCTGTTTAAGGATGAAGTCCGCAAGCTCGGCCTCGCCCTCGGTCTGCCGTACGACATGGTTTATCGCCACCCGTTCCCCGGCCCCGGCTTGGGCGTACGCATCCTCGGCGAAGTGAAAAAGGAATACGCGGATATCCTGCGCGAAGCCGATCACATCTTCCTCGAAGAGCTGCATGCGGCCGGCTGGTACCACAAGACCTCGCAGGCCTTTGTTGTGTTCCTGCCGGTAAAATCGGTCGGCGTCGTCGGCGATGGCCGTCGCTATCAGTGGGTGGTGTCGCTGCGTGCCGTCGAGACCATCGACTTCATGACCGCGCGCTGGGCGCATCTGCCCTACGAGCTGCTGGAGAAGGTCAGCAACCGCATCATCAACGAGATCAGTGGCATCTCGCGTGTGGCTTACGATGTGAGCAGCAAGCCGCCGGCCACGATTGAGTGGGAGTGAGTCAGTGCTGACGAGGGTGTACCTGAAAGCCCTCGTCATTGTACTGACGGCCCTTTGGGGTGCTTGCGCACTCTGGTACCCGTCTTCGTTCGGCTCGGACGCGCGCCTGGCCATGCTCGTGGCGTGGCTCGTTTTTACCCTCGCGGTGCTATACAGCCTCTTTTGGCGTGCCAGCAAAAAAATGCTGTGGGCTTATTTTCTGGTATTTGCCGGCATTTTGATGAGCTGGCTCATGCTGTCGCCATCGAACCAGCGCCAGTGGACGGATGATCTCGCACGCATGACCACAGCCGAGGTGCGCGGCAATCACGTCATGTTGCGCAATGTGCGCGACTTTGACTGGCATAGCGACACGAACTATCGCGCGCATTGGGATGTGCGTGAATACGACCTCGATCAGCTCGCCGGCGTGGATATGCTGCTGTCGTATTGGGACGGTCCGGCGATTGCGCACACCTTGGTGTCTTTTGGCTTTCGCGACGGCCGCCAGGTCGTATTTTCGGTCGAGGTTCGCAAAGAGCAGGGCGAAGCATTTTCTGAGCTTGGCGGTTTTTTCAAACACTTCGAGTTAAGTGTGGTCGCTGCCGACGAGCGTGACATCGTGCGTGTGCGCACCAATGTTCGTGGTGAGGATGTATATCTTTACCGCATCGCCTTGTCGCCTGAAGCGCGCCGTGCCTTGTTTCTGGCGTATGCCGAGGCCGCCAATCAGTTAGTCGTGCAGCCGCGCTTCTACAACACGGTGAGTACCAACTGCACGACACTGGTCTACGCCATGATGAAGCACATCATGACCGATTTGCCATTGGACTACCGATTACTCGTCTCCGGCTACTTGCCGAGTTATGTGCAAGAGGTAGGTGGGCTGGATAGTCGCTACACATTGGCACAATTGCGCCGCATGGGTCGTATCACCGACCGTGCTCGGGCCGCGGGCGATGCGGTGGATTTTTCCACGCAAATCAGACGGGGCATTCCCGAGTTGCCTGAATGACCATGCAAGATGACTATTTCATGCGTCTGGCGCTGGCCGAGGCTGAGCTGGCGGCGGCAAAAGGCGAAGTACCTGTTGGTGCGGTCATCGTCGCCGCAGACCGTCAAACCGTTCTTGCGCGCAGCCACAATCAGCCCATCAGCAGTCATGACCCCACGGCACATGCCGAGATCGTGGCATTGAGAGCGGCAGCGCAGGTAATCAGCAATTACCGTCTGGATGGCTGCACGCTCTACGTGACGCTGGAGCCTTGCACCATGTGCGTGGGCGCATTGGTGCATGCGCGCCTTCAGCGTGTGGTATTTGCGACCGCAGAGCCGAAAGCGGGCTCTTTGCAGAGTGCACGGCAGCTCATGGCACCTGAGGCGGGGTATTTCAATCACCGGTTTCAATGGCAGGGCGGGGTGCTGGCGGAGGAAGCCAGTCAGCAGTTAAGTGCATTTTTCAAGCATCGTAGAGCCTTCGCCGCCAAGCACTAATTCATTGCTTTGTGGCGTGCTATTTGCTTCAATCGTCTATATTGGTAGCGACTGCGCCCGTTGCCGTCGTTTGCATAATGCTATGCGATTGTGTCAACGATTACCTTTTGCGCACTTCCATTGGAGGAATACTATGAAAAAGCTGCAAATGATCGCTCTCGCTGCTGCCCTGTCCGTTACAGGCGCTCAAGCGGCTGTTGCTGAAGCTACTGTCACCACCGCGGCTCAAAGCGGCTGGACTGTCGGTTCGCTGGTTACCACCCTGGGTGGCACCTTTACCGTTGTTGCTATCACTGCAGGCGTTGCTACGCTGGCCGTGGTTGCTGCCAACAATGGCGGTTCGTCCGGTACCACCGGTACCACCGGTACGGTTGCACCGTAAGCCAGCTAATCGTCTGATTAGTGGTTGATACAGAGGCATGTGCGCAATCACATGCCTCTGTTATTTAAAGAAGTGTTTTCAGAGCTCAAGGATCGTTGTCATGAGAATAGCGTTGTACTGGGTTTTACCAGTGGTTTTGGCTGTAGTAAGCAGTGGTTGTGTGCTTGCACCAGGCCAGTCGGTATCGCCCCCCAATGCCTTCTTTCGTGAAGACGCCGAAGTGCAAGTACTGCCCATCACTAGTAAGCTCATGGCGCAGCAGCAAATGGCGCAAGCAGCACTGGCGCAGGTGCCAGACGCTTTGCTGGCGCAGTCGGCTGCGGATTACCGCGTTGGTGCAGGCGATATTTTGAATGTCACCATCTGGAATCAGCCAGAGCTCATGTTGACAGGTGCGGCCAACACGACAAATCCTGAGCAGTCTGGGCGTGTTGTGCGCCCGGACGGCACTATTTTCTACCCGTTTGCCGGGGTGGTGAAGGTCAGTGGCCTCACCTTGGATGAGGTGCGTACGACCCTCACACAACGCCTGAGCAAGGTGTTGCAAAGTCCTCAGCTTGATGTTTCCGTCAGCCGCTATGGCAGCCAGAAAGTCTACCTTGGCGGTGCTTTCCGTCGTGCTCAGCCGCTGGATATCACCACGGTGCCGCTGTCGCTGACAGAGGCCATTGGTCGTGGTGAAGTCAGTACCACCGATGCCGACCTCTCGGGCCTGGTGCTGAAGCGCAACGGCGTGAATTACCCCATCAACATTGAGGCCCTGGGTCTGGATAGTGCCACCGCGAGTCGCATTTTTCTCCAGCACAACGATGAGCTTTACATTCCCTACAATGATCGCCGCAAAGTTTACTTGATGGGTGAACTGCAGCAGCAGCGTGCCCTGGCATTCAAAACTACCGGCATCAGCCTGGCCGATGCCCTGAGCTCGGCGGGCGGCTTGCGGCAGGAAACGTCGAAATCAGAAGCTGTCTACGTGATTCGTGACACCAGCCCGGCAGGCCGTCCTGGTGCCGTCACCACCATTTTCACGCTCGACAGCGACTCGCCAACCGCCTTGGCGCTGTCGTCGAGCTTTCAGCTCAAGCCGTCTGATGTAGTGTATGTGGGCACCGCCAAGATCAGCCGCTGGAATCGCTTCCTGAGTCAGCTCTTCCCCTCGGCCAGCTTGCTCAACACGGCCCAGAACATTCGTAACGACAACTAAGCAGCGCTACGAGGGCCGTCCGCATGGGCAGCAATTGCAAGGCAAGTACCTGCGGCAAGCTCATGGTCGCGCTCACGGCAGCGTTGGTGCTGTGTGGCTGCACGCCATTGTGGCAGGGCACGCTGCAAGGCATGCGCGATAGCGTGAAGTCGCCGCAGGCGCAACTCATGGCCAAAGCACCGGCCGACGCCTCGAACCTCCTCTATGTGGAAGCTGCCGACCGTGCCGCCATCCATGTGGGTGTGGCATCGCCCAATGACCCCAATACCGTGTGGTGGGCTGCGCCCGATGGCGTAACGCTGACCCTGAAGTCGGGCCGAGTGATTGCTACGGAAGGTTTGGCCGCCGACCTGCGCGATCTGCGCTGGGCGCAAGCACCAGAAACTTGGGCTCCCGCCGCGTTAGCGCAAGCCAAGCTGATCAAAGTTATAGATGCCTTTGATGGCACCGTTGCAGATACTCGCTACCAGTACGGTTTCCGCATAAAGCCAGCGCGTGCCACGGTGTGGGGGCTGAAAACGCAAAGCCTGCTGCTCATTGAAGAAGTCTTGCAGCAAAAACCTGCCTTGGGGCCAGCTTGGCCCGGTGACCGCTATTGGTTAGACCCCAATACCGGCTTGGTACAGCGTGCCGAAATCTACTATCGCCCCGATCAATTCATCACCCTGTTGCCAAAAACGCCTTGGGCTTGGCAATCGCCGGGCTTGGCAAGTTTGCAACGCGAGCTGGCGGTTAACCGAGAAGCAGACCCGCTAACATTGCGCCTCACGCTAGACGGCGACTTGCGCTTACACCAAGTGATGGCTCGTTTGCCCATTGCAGACCCACTGGCCGTGCGCGTATTGCGGCGTTCTGCGGTTGCCGAGCAAGCGGCAAATCAAGCCTTTCTGCGAGCCAGCGTGGCTAGCGTGCTAACGGATTCGCGCTGGCCGGGGCTACCGGCTTGGCAGGCCAAACTCAAAACGCTGCCCAGTAATGGTTTTCTGCCGATTGCCGCCCAAAATGCAGTACGCCTAGAGCTTATGGCCCCCGCGAACCCCATGCTGAACAAAGGTGATGTGCTAGTGCTAGGTCATCGGCAGCAGCACATTACCGTGTGGGATGCTCGCTTAGCGCAGCCATGCCAGCGTGACTACCAGCCTTGGCTTCCTATCACCGCCTATTTGCAAGCCTGCTTGGGCAAACAGCCCGTGCCCGATGTGGTGTGGTTGGCCCGCCCAGATGGTCGTGTACAGCGCCTAGCGGTAGCTGCCTGGAACGCAGAGCCTGCGCCGTGGCCGGCACCCGGCACGCATCTGGTCGGCGACAACGCCGCGTTGGCAAAAGCCAGTGCGCACGCCGACATCGCCCAAGATTTTGCCTGGGCGCTCACGCGTGACTTTGAAGGAGGCCGCGCGCCATGACCGCAATGTTGAAAGCGCGAGGCTTGGTCTGCGTAAGTCTGCTGTGTGCAGCCCCCTATGCGGCTGCAGTGAACATTACCGCCAACGACTTTGGCATGAGTGGCGCGTTGCAAACACCATCGGCACGAATGCGCGAGTCCGGAGACTTGTCGCTGAGTATTAGTCAAACCACTCCTTACACGCGCCTCAACTTGATTTTGCAGCCCTTCGACTGGCTGCAAGGCGGTTTTCGCTATGTGGATGTATCGAACTTGCTGTTTGACCCCACGGGGGCAATTGCAGGTAATCAGTCGTATAAAGATAAAGGCATCGACGTCAAGTTTCGCGTTGCTAAAGAAACGCGCCGCTTGCCTGAAATCGCCGTTGGCATTCAAGATGTAGGCGGCACGGGCTTGTTTGCGGGTGAGTATGTGGTGGGCTCGAAGCGCTACCGGCAGCTCGACATCAGTGCTGGCTTAGGCTGGGGCTATCTGGGTGCTACGGGTGACTTCGGCAACCCGCTCGGTATTAATGACCGACCAACCGGTACCGTGCAGAACGGCGGTAGCTTTAACACAAATCAGTATTTCCGAGGCCGCGTTAGCCCGTTTGCCAGCCTGCAGTATCAGCCTGAGTTCTCAGCTTTTATTTTCAAGCTGGAATACGAAGGCAATGACTATCAGTCGGAGTCGTTCAGCAATAATCAAAAGCAAAGCAGCCCGTTCAATGCGGGGGTAGTGTGGCAGGCAGCCCCGTTTTTTGACTTACAAGTGGCGCTGGAGCGTGGCAACACCGCCATGGTTGGCCTTACCTTTCATACCAACCTAGCCAAAGCATCGATTCAGCCACGGCGTTATGACCCAGCGCCAGAGCCCATAAAAACGGCAGTAACCAGCCAAGAGACTGTTAACGAGGCAAACCTGCAGGCTTGGCTACCCACGCTGGAAGAGCAAGCGGGGCTAAGCATCAGCAACCTGAGCTTGCGTAACGACGAGTTGATTATACAAGCGGAAAGTCAGCGTTACCGCCATGGCAGCGAAGCGGCTGATCGGGTGGCCCGTGTGCTGAATAATCGAGTGCCCTCACACATTCGCTGGTTCACACTGCAGCAAGAGTTGTACGGCCTAACCCTGCTCGATGCCAGCATAGATCGCCAACTGTGGCTTAAAACTCAGCTTGAGCCCACCAGTGCCGGCGAGAAAGCTGCTGCGATTCAAGCCGATGCCCCGGCATTGCGAGAATCAAGCTCAGCGCCAGTGCATTACAAGGCACCACTAAAGCGTGGCAGTGGCGGCGTTGGTCTGGGTTATCAGCAAACCTTGGGTGGCCCCGATGGCTTTGTGCTGTACCAGCTCTCGGTGAATGCCGAAGGTGAATATCGACTTGCGCCTGGCTTGTGGCTAAACGGCGTGGCCAACTATCGCTTCTTCGACAATTACGACAACTTCAATTATACCGGCCCCAGCAAACTGCAGCGGGTGCGTACATTTGCGCGAGAATATCTCACCACCAGCACAATAACCGTGCCGAATGCTCAAATCACGGGGGTCACTGCCTTGGCTCCTGATGTGTATGCCATGGCTTATGCGGGGTACCTGGAAAGCATGTTTGCTGGCGTTGGTGGCGAGGTGTTGTACCGGCCATTTGGTCGTGGCGTGGCCTTTGGTGTTGATGTGAACTATGTGCAGCAACGCGAGTTTGATCAGCTGGCAGGGTTTTGTAAGTCTGCGCAAGACAACGGAAAAACCATCAGCTGTGATTACCGTGTGCTGACGAGCCATGCCAGCCTCTACTGGCGCACCGGGTGGCAAGGTGTGCTGGCCACATTAAAGGCGGGCCGTTACTTGGCCAAAGATGTTGGTGTGACATTAGACATGAGCCGGCAATTTCCCAATGGCGTGGAAATGGGCGCGTATGCCACGGTTACAGATGCTGGCAAGGCCTTTGGCGAGGGTAGTTTCGACAAAGGTATTTATGTGCGAGTGCCGTTCGACCTCTTCCTACCAAAAGCCACACGGTCGGTAGCCAGCATCAACTGGAGCCCGCTCACGCGAGACGGTGGCGCGCTCTTGAACCGTAAGTACACCTTACACGGACTAACCGAGCAGCGCGAGCCCGCCCTATTTAAACGGCCCTAATCGCTGCATGAATTAATTATATAATGCAGCCCCTTGCGAAACTTCATGAGGGGGCTGTTAACAACACGCACGGATACGCGTTCTCAAGATTACACGCTAAATCTTGTGGCGGTAGCGTATCTGAAGGGCAGGAAAGCCATGTTTGAGCGAATTCTGGTGGTGTGCGTGGGCAATATTTGCCGCAGCCCCACCGCCGAGTTTTTATTAAAAGCCGCGTTGCCATGCAAGCACATTAGCTCTGCCGGTTTAGCAGCGGTGGTTAACCACGACATGGACACGCAAGCACGGCAAGTGGCCGAGCGCCACGGCGTGCATTGCCCCAAGCATATTGCTCGGCAGCTCACGCGGGAGCTGTGCCATGAGGCCGATCTGATTTTGGTCATGGAGCAGCGCCACCGTGAAGGCGTGACTCAGCTTTGCCCAGAGGCCCGCGGTAAAGTATTTTTGTTGGGGCAGGGCGCTACACCGGCGGATATTGCCGACCCCTACCGCAAGTCAGATGCCATTTTTGAAACTACCTATGAGCAGCTGCGCCAAGCCTGTTTGGCTTGGGCACAGCGTTTGGCTCGTTAACATTAATAACCCCCCAAGCAGGTAAATGCCTTGATTGACAAGAATACAACGCTGCCCGTAGCCGCCCAGGCACGCTTTCAAGATGAAGGCGATGAAATTGATTTGCGCGCCCTGGTGGGTACGGTACTGGGGGCTCGTTACCTAATTGCGGGTTTTGCTGCGGCAGCCCTGTTGGCAGGCATTGCCTATGTGTGGGTAGCCACACCCATTTACCAGGTAGATGCCAGTGTGCAGGTGGAAGACAGCAAAGGCAGTGCGTTGGGTGGTGCCGTTAAAGACCTAGATGGTTTGTTTGATGTGAAGTCGCAAGCCACGACCGAAATTGAGCTGCTGCGTTCACGCATGGTATTGGGGCGCACGCTGGATCACCTGCGCTTGGATATAGTTGCCGAGCCTGACTACTTCCCGTTTATTGGTCGCGCGGTGGCACGCCGTTACCAGGGGCTAACGCCTGCGGTTGGTTGGCCGGGGTTTACCGGGTTTGCCTGGGGTGGCGAAGGCATAAAAGTGACACGCTTGCGCGTGCCCGAGGCGTGGGAAGGGCAGGCGCTAACCTTGAAGGCCTTGGCGGCTGAGCAGTATGCGCTGTACGGGCCAGATGGTGAGCTGCTGGGCCAAGGGCGTGTGGGCCAAGAGTTTGTGCCGGCGGCAGCGGCGGGTGCGGTGGGTGTGTTTGTGCAGGAGCTGCGGGCTAGCCGCAATGTGGAGTTTAAGCTGGCCAAATTGCCGCGCTTAAGCACCATTAATGCGTTGCAGCAACAGTTGGCGGCCAGTGAAAAGGGCAAACAGTCAGGCATTATTCAGCTTACGCTGAAAGGGCCAAACCCAGCGCTGGCGGTGAATATACTCAATGCCATTGCTAACCAATATGTGCGGCAAAATGTGGAGCGTAAGTCGGCAGAAGCCGAGCAAACCCTGAAATTTCTGGATCAGCAACTGCCGGAAACCAAACAGCAGCTAGAAGCCGCCGAGGTGCGCTTCAATGCCTTCCGTAGCCGTAATGGCACGGTGGATGTGACTAAAGAAGGTGAGCTACTGCTGCAACAATCTGTAGCCACCGAAACAGGTTTAGTGGAGTTGCAGCAAAAGCGTAAAGAGCTGCTACAGCGCTTCACGGCAGAGCACCCCAGTGTGAAGGCACTGGATGCACAAATTGGTGCTATTCAAAACGAGCGCAACAAATTTGCCAGCCAAGTAGACAGCCTGCCGCAAACCCAGCAGGAAGTGCTGCGACTCACGCGTGACTTGCAGGTTAACCAAGAAATTTACACGGGTTTGCTGAACAATGCGCAGCAGCTAAAAGTGGTGCGCGGCGGCACGGTGGGTAATGTGCGTATTATTGATTACGCCGAAAAGCCGTTGAGGCCAGTGGCACCGCAGAAAGGCCTGGTACTGGTGCTGTCACTCTTACTGGGTGTGATGCTGGGTGTAGCGGCTGCATTTGTACGCCAAGCCTTGAAGAGCGGCGTGAAAAACCCGAAAGAAATTGAAGCGCGTACAGGTTTGTCGGTGTTTGCGACTATTCCGCATAGCTTGAAGCAAGATGAAATGCAGCGTAACCGCTCGCGCACCAGTGGCAAGGTGCAGGTGCTGGCTCATTGGGACGACCAAGACCTGGCTGTAGAAAGCTTGCGCAGCCTGCGCACCACACTGCACTTCGCCAGTTTGGATGCCCGTAACAATTGCATTTTGGTATCTGGTTCTGCGCCGGGTGTAGGTAAGAGCTTTATTTCGGTGAACTTAGGTGCTGTGCTGGTGGCTGGCGGTGAGCGTGTGTTGGTGATAGATGCCGACATGCGCCGTGGCCATATTAACGAATTCTTTGGTAGAGGCCGTGAAAACGGCTTGTCTGAAGTTATTGCGGGTGTTTTGAGTTTAGATGATGCCATTATTTCCACGCCTATTTCAGGCTTGGATTTGCTCACTACAGGCGCTATTCCACCTAACCCCAGCGAGCTTTTGCTACACCCGAAATTTGCCGAGCTGCTCAGTGTAGTTTCCAGTCAATATGACCGCGTGATTATTGACTGCCCGCCCATTATGGCGGTTACCGATGCGGCTATTGTGGGGCGCCATGTGGGCACGGTGTTGTTGGCTGCGCGCTTCGCGGTAACGCCCATGGCTGAGCTGGAGGCTGCTATTGCGCGACTCAGGCAGGCCGGTGTAGCGGTGAACGGTATTATGCTTAATGGTGTGGATGATTCGGCAGGCTATGGCTATGGCTATGGCTATAACTACGGCTATACCTATCAGTATCGTTCGAAGAAGGACTGAACCATGATGACTCTCGATAACGTCAAGCTAGCCATTCTAGGCTTGGGTTATGTCGGCTTACCACTTGCTGTTGAGTTTGGCAAGAAGCGCTCTGTGGTCGGTTTCGATATTAATGAAGCGCGTATTAGTGCCCTCAATGCGGGCCATGACAGCACGCTTGAAGTTAATGATGAGGAGCTTGCGAGCGCGATGCATCTTATCTTCAGCTCTACCCTCGATAATTTGAAGTCGTGTAATGTTTTCATCGTCACCGTGCCTACACCGATTGATGAGCATCGCCAACCTGATCTAACCCCGTTGATTAAAGCGTCCGAGACCATCGGTAAGGTGCTCAAGAAGGGCGACATCGTGATTTATGAGTCCACGGTGTACCCTGGTGCCACGGAAGAAGATTGCGTGCCTGTGCTGGAGCGCGTTTCCGGCCTTAAGTTCAACGCAGATTTCTATGCAGGCTACAGCCCAGAGCGTATCAACCCGGGTGACAAGGAGCACCGTGTCACCAATATTCGCAAGATCACCTCGGGTTCCACGCCGGAAGTAGCGGATCTGGTAGATGCCATCTACAACGAGATTATCGTTGTAGGTACTCACAAGGCGCCCAGCATCAAGGTTGCTGAAGCCGCGAAGGTGATCGAGAACACCCAGCGCGACGTCAATATCGCGCTCATCAACGAGCTGGCGCTGATCTTCAACAAGTTGGGTATCGATACAGAAGATGTGCTCAAGGCTGCCGGCACCAAGTGGAACTTTCTGCCGTTCCGTCCGGGCTTGGTGGGCGGGCATTGCATAGGTGTGGACCCGTACTACCTGACCCACAAGGCGCAGTCGATCGGCTATCACCCGGAGATCATCCTGGCGGGTCGTCGCCTGAATGACGGTATGGGTGCGTATGTCGCCAGCCAGATGGTCAAGGCGCTCATGAAGCGCCGTATTCATGTTGATGGCGCGCGCGTACTCATCATGGGGCTGACCTTTAAGGAGAATTGCCCGGATCTGCGCAATACCAAGGTGATCGACATCATCGACGAGCTGAGCGAGTACCACGTGGATGTGGATGTCCATGACCCATGGGCCGAGACTGCTGAAGCTCAGCATGAGTATGGTCTGACGCCCGTCACGCAACCTACGCAGGGGGGCTATGACGGCATCATTCTGGCGGTGGCTCACCACCAGTTCCGCGAGATGGGTGAGCAGGCCATACGTGCGCTCGGCAAGAGCCAACATGTGCTTTATGACCTGAAATACATCTTGCCCAGATCAGGCAGCGATTTGCGTCTTTGATCCATAACTGTCGCGGCCTCGGCCGCGACAATCCTTTCTGTATTTGGTGAAGTTCATGACCCGTTACGAACAACTGCTGGCCGAGTTGCCGCAAGCCCCGCGAACCTGGCTGGTGACCGGCGTGGCCGGCTTCATTGGCAGCAACTTGCTGGAAACCCTGCTGGGGCTGGATCAGCGGGTAGTCGGCCTCGATAATTTCGCCACCGGCCATCAGCGCAACCTCGACGAGGTGCGGTCGCTGGTGACGACGGAGCAGTGGGCCCGCTTCCACTTCATTGAAGGCGATATCCGTCAATTGGATGACTGCCACAAGGCCTGCGCAGGCGTGGATTATGTGCTGCATCAGGCGGCCCTAGGTTCGGTGCCGCGCTCGATCAACGACCCCATCACCACCAACAGCGCCAATATCGACGGCTTCCTGAACATGCTGGTGGCCGCACGTGATGCCCAGGTGAAAAGCTTCACCTACGCCGCCAGCAGCTCGACCTATGGCGATCACCCCGGACTGCCTAAGGTGGAGGACCGCATTGGCAAGCCCTTGTCGCCCTACGCGGTGACGAAGTATGTGAATGAGCTGTACGCGGATGTTTTCGCCCGCTGTTACGGTTTCAACTGCATCGGACTGCGTTACTTCAATGTGTTTGGCAAAAGGCAGGACCCGAATGGTGCCTATGCCGCCGTGATTCCGAAGTGGACGGCCGCGATGATCAAGGGCGATGATGTTTTTGTGAACGGGGATGGTGAAACCAGCAGAGATTTCTGCTTTGTTGAGAATGCGGTTCAGGCCAACTTACTGGCGGCAACCAGCACAATAGGCGACGCCGGGTCTCGTGTTTATAACGTCGCGTATGGGCAAAGAACGACCTTGAATGATCTATTTTCAATTATTTGCGCAGCGTTAAAGGAAGTTGGCGTTAGTTATTCAAAGGGTCTGCAGTACAAGGATTTCCGGGCCGGAGATGTACGGCACTCATTGGCTAGTCTTGAAAAAATAAAGCAGGATCTTGCTTATGAGCCACAATACTCTGTGGCAGCAGGCATGGGTTTTGCGATGCCATGGTATAAGAATTATTCTGTATGACATGTGGATTTCTCTGTGACCGGAAATGACGTAAATCATCCCTCGCCGGAAGAGGTTGGCGGGCTCGTCAAGACTAGTGCCAAGTGGGTTTTAATATTTCTGGTAATTAGACAATTGTCTACGATTGTGGCGACGGCGCTGCTGTCGAGAATGGTTTCGCCAGCAGAAACTGGCCTTTTCTCAATGGCGGCAATTGTCGCTTCATTTGTGGTTCTATTTGATACAGGCTTGGTATGGGCAACAGTTCAGGCGAGCAGTATGAGCGAGAAGAAAATTAGCTCACTGGTCGCAATGAATATGGTCGTTGGGGTCGGTGTTTATATTATTTGTGCGGCCTCGGGTCCGGTCATAGCAGGATTCTTTGATGAGCCTAAGCTGATTCATGTCATGCTGGTTTTGGGACTGGCGCCAGCATTTAATAGTTTGGCGACGCAGTTCAGCGCTTTGCTGAAAAGACAGCTCAGGAACAAGGAAGTAGGGTCAGTAGAGTTTTCATCGATAGTCATTAGTAGCGTTCTCGCAGTCTTGGTTGCTTGGCTGGGAGGAGGTGTATGGGCGCTTGTTTCGCAGCTTGTATTTCTTAATTTCTTCAGATGTATTTTTTTTTACAGAAAATATGAGGGACGGATACATTTAAGTTTGAACAGAGAAGGGCTTTCTGTCTTCGTCCAGGGAGGGAAGCTCGCGCTGTCAAATTATGTGTGCTTTTTTCAGCTATATATGGGGCAGATATTGGTTGGCAAGTTCTTCGGTGCGGAAGTGCTTGGCTACTATGGCAAGGCGTTGGCATTAAGGGCTCTTCCACTCAATTACATGGCAATGATTGCTACTGATATTGTCGTCGCCTCTATTGCGGCGATGTCGGTAACCGGTAGCGAAAGAAATGCATTTTATTTGAAATCTGTCGCCATGGTTGGTTTTTTTGGTTGTGGTCTCATGGGGCTGTTGTACCCGCTTGCCTATGAAGTTGTTGATATTTTGTATGGCGATCAGTGGACGCAAGTTGCGAAAATTCTTCAAATAATGGTGTTTGCTGGTCTGATAATGCCATTCGTTTCCGCGGCTACGTGGATGTTCCTGGGGCGCGGCATGGCCAAAGGGCAGCTGCACATCAATATAGTGAATACTTTGATTTCGCTGGTCGCCTATATTTTCATATGGAAAATATCCAGGGATGTTTTTGATTTTGTTCTTTATGAGTCTGTCCTGATGGCGGCTCTTGCTGTTACAACCATGTACTGGGCAAGTCGTTGTTGTGATTTTGATTTTTCCGGGCTTATTTATGTGGCTCTTGTATGCATAGCGGCTGCAATAACTGCTGCGCTTATAGTGGGTTGGCTACCACAAAGCGCTACAGTCAAAGCCGATATTAGCCTGTATCACGTGCTGGGAGTGATCTCAGTTTATGGGCTGATATATTCTCTTGTTTGCGTGACACTTCTTCGTGACCTGAGAGATTTTATATTCGAGAGGCTGAAGCTGAAATGATTCTTCGTGAGAATTCGCGGAATGTCCTGCTGATAAGTCTCGTGGCTCCGATTGTTATGCTTTCGGCATTTGTCGATGGCGGCTTTGTTCGGCGTTTGGCAATGGCATTGGCCATCATATTATTGCTGATTCCGACTGGTGGCGCTGGAGTAAAGATCAAGAAATCAGAGCTGTTTTTGGGGCTTTTCGCCTGCTGGTTGATGATTTCCACGCTATGGACAGAAGCGCCAGTTTATATGACAAGCGTGATATCTGACTATCTCGGCTTTTTGGCGTGCATGGTTATGGTGGGAAGGCTTGCTGACGCCGGCAGGAAGTCATATGAGGCGCTATCAGTAGCGTATATTCTGGGAGCGCTCGTAGCTGCTTTTCAGGTGATTCAGGCCTGGGGCCAGGGCATAAGCTTCGAGGGGTCCGGGCGCTTTACGGTAGGTGAGATTAACTCGAATTATATTGCGTATACGATCGCATCTGCATTTCCTGTTTTGGCTGTTTTTTCTCTGAGATCATCTGCTGGTCGGAGTATGGGGATTATTGCTGGATATTTTGCAATTATGTTTCTCATGATCTTTGCAGTTTCTCTTACAGGTAGTCGTGGGGCGCTTGTATCGATATTCCTAGTAATTTTAATATGGGGGCTTAGGGCCTTCAGGAAAAGATTTTTTGTGTTCTTTTCTGCGATGTTTGTATTTTTTTTGATTGCAGTGTTATTGATTGATTATTTGCCAGAGCAGATTCGAGTAAGATTGATCATGGGGGAAGTGGGCGGTGTTAACAATGACATCATGACGGGTCGTAGTGAAATCTGGGGAGCCGCATTCGGCATGATAGGACTGGATCCTATAAAAGGCCTGGGGGTCGGTGCGTTTCAGTTCATCAATGATGGCGTGGCGCCACATAATTTGATTCTTGGGCTTTTGCTTGATGCGGGAGTGGTTGGTTTTCTTCTCTATTTTGCATGGCTCTTCTTCGCGCTTTTTTCAAGACGAAATGCGACTGATAGTTATTTATTTTTCTCAAGTTCGGTATTTATAGTTTATTGGATTCCGATTGCAATGACGGGTGTTTGGATTATTTCTCCAGCAATTTGCGTTGTCTTGGCCTTGATGGCGAGTAAATCGGCTAAAAGTCTTTGACTTATATAGTCAGACTGGATTTCTGGTGTTTGTTGCGAGAGATATGATGAAAGGTTCGTGGCCCAAGGTTTTAATTGTTAGCGTTGCTCCCTTTGGCACGAGCACGGCCACTGGGATTACCATGATGAATTTATTTTCAGATTGGCCGAGGGAAAGTTTGGCACAGATTTATGATGATGATCATGAGCCAGATCTTGATGCGGGGAGAGCTTGGCGGTACTCCAGCAATGATATTGCTGCCATTGGGTTTATTAAGAGAATTAAATACATTTTAAAAAGGCTTTTCTCTAGAAATTTGGGGGTGCCAGGTCCAGTAAAAAATGTGGTTGGCGCATATAGTTTGCAAACTGCGTTCAGTGATATTTTGCCAATAAACTTGCCTGTTGATCTACTTGATTGGGTTGAGAAGTTTAATCCTGATGTGATCTATACAACTTTGGGAGGCGTTAGAGTCATCAATACTGTTCTTGCTTTGTCGCATCAGTTTTCTGTGCCAATTGTTCCTCATTTTATGGATGACTGGCCAAATACAACTTATAGAGTTGGCTCTAAACTTATTATTCCAAGAATAGTTCTGAAGAGAAAGCTTTTAAGTGTGTTGACGCAGTCGCCACTTGCGCTGACAATTTGCGATGATATGTCAGTGAGTTATGCGAAGCGATATGGTGGTAATTATCATGGCTTCATGAACTGTGTCGATATCAAGCCGAGCTATATGCCGGACCCTACTAGGCATGGAATAAAGCTTGGTTACATTGGTGGATTACATTTGAATCGATGGAGGTCGCTACTGTCTGTAGTGTCTGCAGCGCAGGCGCTACAGAATGAAGGTAATGAGATTGATTTTGAAATATACATTCCACTCCGAGACTTCGAGCACTATCAGAGGCTATTTAAAGAGTTTTCTGTAGTTAAGAAAATGACGAGCGTCTCTGCGGATACTGTAAGTGATGTCCTGTCTGGCCTTGATATACTTGTTCACGTCGAGTCCTTTAGGCCGGATGACGCTGCTTATACAAGACTTTCTATATCTACTAAAATCCCTCAATACATGGCCTCATCGAAGCCGATTTTTGGCTATGGGCCTGAGAATATTAGTTCGATAAAGTATATTTTGTCTTCTAATGCGGGAGTATGCGTGACTTCTGAGGGAGATATAAATGGCTTGCTAGGGGCTATGCGAGAGCTTTTATTTTATCCTGATATGAGAAGCGTTTTTGCCAAAAATGGGCGTGCTGTGGCAGAGAGTAGGCATGATGCAATCTCTGAAAGACGACGATTTTTCTCAGTCATTTGTGATGCGATAAAACAAAACCATGTGGCTAGGTAAAATGAATAGAATTTCCAGAATTTTGAAATACATTTTTTCCTTTATTTTTTCAAAAATTAATCCCTTGGGATATGCAAGATATATTGGTGTGGTGTTTGGCAGGAATGTAAATTTTTATGGCATGAAGCCAGGAATGTTTAGCACAGAGCCATGGTTAATTACTATTGGCAATGATGTGCATGTGACTAGTGGCTGCCAGTTTATTACGCATGATGGTGGAACACTTATATTGAGAAAGCGGCAACCTGATTTGGAGATCACTGCTCGAATAAATGTTGGTAATGATGTTTATATTGGCATGAACTCTATGATTATGCCGGGTGTCTCTATTGGCGACAATGTCATTGTCGGTGCGGGCTCTGTTGTAACTAAGGATTTACCATCCAATGGCGTATATGCTGGCGTTCCTGCTAGGTTTATTAAGTCTTTAGATGACTATATGGATTCAATTGCGAAGAGGTCGCTGGGTTTTGGCCATCTTTCTGCAAAAGATAAAGAGCGCGCTCTCAAAAAGCATTTTGGTGTTGAGTGATGAATTCTTATCCTGGCTGGATAGCTTATGTGGGCCCATTTAGCTTCCCCTATGGGCAGGCTGCTTCCCGGCGGGTTTATGGAAATTCCAAAAGCTTGCTTTGGGCTGGATACGATGTCGTTGTCGTTTCTGGTGACATCGCTCCAAAATCCTGTGAAATGGTTGCCTCAGAGAATGGCAAGACATTGCGGCATATCGGAGTGAACGAGCTTCAGCCTGGTAGCTGTCTTCTTAAGAAAATCTGGACCCAATTATTTTCATGGGGAAGTAGGACTACTTCATGGCTTTCTAATCAGCCCAGCAAGCCTCGTTGTGTAGTATTGTATGGAGGGCTATCAGCATATGCATGGAATATATATAGGTGGGGCAAGAAAAACAATGTTCCTGTAATCGTAGACATTGTTGAGTGGTATGATCCAAGCCAGATGCCAGGTGGAAGGATGGGGCCATTCTACTTAAGCTCTAATTTTGCCTTGCGTGTTCTATATCCGATGTTTGATGGCGCTATTGTGATTAGTCAGTACTTGGCAAATCACTTTGCACCAAAAATTCCTGTTTTAAGGATTCCGCCGACTGTGGATTTTCCTTATGTCCAGAATGAGAGGCTTTCCTCTGATGATGTTTTGCGGTTAGTTTATGCAGGTACACCAGGGAAAAAGGACTTGCTGGATTGTATAATTCGAGCTGTTGTTTCTGTCTCGCGGCACAAAGAAATTCATTTGAGCATCTATGGTCCTTCTGCTCAAGATCTTTCTGAAATATGCGGAGGGGACATTCCGAGTGTTGTTTCGTCGTGTGGCCGTGTATCTCAGTATGAAGTATTCGAGGCAGTTAGGTGGGCGGATTTTAGTATCTTTATAAGAGAGTCACTTAGGTTTACTGAGGCGGGTTTTCCGACAAAATTTGTTGAAAGCCTTGCTCTGTCAACGCCTGTGATAACCAATATGACATCGGATATTGGGCTATATCTGAGGGATGGCTACAACGGCGTTATCGTCAATACGCCCGATGAGGAAGGAGTTATTGAGGCATTGCTAAAAGCCTCATCCTATAGTTTGATTGAGAAAATGAATATGAGAAAAAATGCGTTGGACACGGCGCATGAATGCTTCTCTTATATTAATTTTGCGGATCAACTGAAGGATTTTATTGCTCTTTTTAATGGCGGAAGCGCTGATGCTGTTAGAGGTGTAGTTAAGTGAGGGTTTTATTAGTTGCTCCATTACCGCCCCCATATGGAGGAATAAGTCATTGGGCATCAATGATAAATAGTTATTCTGAGGCGATTACAGACGTTGAAATGGATATTTTGGATATAGCGCCACGTTGGCGAAATATCCATGATTTGTCGCCTGCTAGAAGAGTAGTTGGTGGCGGAACTCAACTTCTCAGAGATGTTTGCCTGATGGCCTTCTTGTTATTGTTCAAGCGGCCTGCGATTGTACATGTCACCACGCCTGGCGGCATGGCTGTGTTAAGGGATCTTGCCATGATTATTCTGGCGCGATTGCTTCTGGTCCCTGTTGTATATCATGTGCGTTTTGGCAAAGTTCCTGCCTTGCTCACCGGTCCGAGATCGGTGATCGGATGTGTTATAAAGTGCGTGTTTCGACTTGTACACCAAACTATTCTAATAGATGCAGCGACTTACGATGCTGTCAGAGCTGCTGGCTTTGAGAGTGCGGTACTAATTCCGAATTGTTACGACGACAAGAAAATGATTGCTGGCTCTTATGCTAGGAAAAAGCAAGTCGTCTTTATTGGCTGGGTTATTCCTACCAAAGGTGTTCAGGAGCTCGTCGATGCCTGGGTGGCGCTTGGAGCTAGTGACTGGACCTTGAAATTTGTCGGTCCGGCGGAGCCTGAGTATGAATCCGAGCTAGGAAAAAGGACTTCAACAGATGGGGCTGCTATTGAGTTTGTTGGAGCGCTGCCCCACAAAGAGGTTGTGAATGTACTCGCAAGCTCTGAGATCCTGATTTTGCCTAGTTATACCGAGGGTTTCCCGAACGTCGTTCTGGAGGGTATGGCCATGGGGTGTGCGGTCATTGGGACGAGTGTGGGCGCTATACCCGAAATGCTGGCAGATGGGGCTGGTGAGGTAATCCCGCCTAGAAATGTCCAGGCTATTGTCGCTGCGCTTCATAGACTGATTGATAATCCGGAGGCTAGAAGGTCTATGGGAGATTTTGCACAACGCAGAGCTAAAGAGAGGTACTCGTTAGAGTCTGTTTTTGGGTGCTATATGAAGTTGTGGAAGTCATTGGCTTGAATATTAGCGTGCTCAAGTCGAGCATTGGAGCATGCCCTCATGCGTGGCGCTCTTAATAGAAATATAGAGGAACTTATGTTTTCCGGTAAAACTCTTTTGATCACCGGCGGGACCGGCTCCTTTGGAAACGCGGTTCTCAAGCGCTTTCTGGATACCGATATCGCTGAAATCCGCATCTTCAGCCGTGACGAGAAGAAGCAGGACGACATGCGCAAGCGCTACGGTAGCGCCAAGCTTAAGTTCTACATCGGTGATGTGCGCGACTACCAGAGCGTGCTCAATGCCACGCGTGGCGTGGACTATATCTTTCATGCGGCCGCGTTGAAGCAGGTACCATCCTGTGAGTTCCACCCGATGGAAGCGGTCAAGACCAATGTCCTGGGTACCGAGAACGTGCTGGAGGCTGCCATTCAGAATGGCGTGAAGCGTGTGGTCTGCCTGAGCACCGACAAGGCAGTCTACCCCATCAACGCCATGGGGATCTCCAAGGCCATGATGGAAAAAGTCATGGTGGCCAAGTCCCGTAATCTGGAAGGGACGCAGACCGTCATTTGCGGCACGCGTTACGGCAATGTCATGGCCTCTCGCGGCTCAGTCATTCCGCTCTTTATTGAGCAAATGCGTGCCGACAAGCCACTCACCATCACCGATCCGAACATGACGCGCTTCATGATGACGCTGGCGGATGCGGTGGATCTGGTGCTCTACGCCTTCGAGCATGGCAACAACGGTGACATGTTCGTTCAGAAGGCCCCGGCGGCGACGGTCGAGGTGCTCGCCCGGGCCCTGACCAGCCTGGTGGGCAAGCCTGAGCATCCGATTCAGGTCATTGGCACCCGTCATGGCGAGAAGGCTTTCGAAGCCTTGCTCAGTCGTGAAGAAATGGTATGTGCCGAAGATCGTGGCGAGTACTTTCGTATTCCACCCGACTTACGTGACTTGAATTACGCTAAATTTGTTGAGCAGGGTGAAGAGAAGATTTCGCATAGCGAAGACTATAATTCGCACAACACCCAGCGCCTTGATGTAGATGGCATGAAGCAACTCCTACTCAAATTGGAGTTCATGCAAGCTATTCAGCGTGGCGAGCATGCTACGCCTGAAGAATAAGCTAGGCAGGAGAGTTTAGACATGAAAGTCTTGATTACGGGTGCTAATGGCTTCGTTGGCAGCAACCTACGAGCGCACTTCGCCGAGCGCAGTTCTGATGAGGTGGTGTGTTTCACGCGTGCACACTCAGCTTCCGATTTCCCAGAACTGCTGGAAGACGTGGACTTTGTTTTTCACTTGGCGGGCATTAATCGTCCGCAGGATCCAGCAGACTTCACGGCGGGTAATGTTGATCTGACTCAGGCCCTGTGCGAAGCCATTGTAGCCTCGGGCCGCAAGATTCCGGTGATTTATACCTCGTCCATTCAGGCTGAATTGGCGAATGCCTATGGCGAAAGCAAGCGCGGTGCTGAAGAGGCCTTGCTGTCCATGTCCGGGCAGCATGGCGTTTCGGTGCATATTTTTCGCTTACCCAATGTCTTCGGCAAGTGGACGCGCCCGAACTATAACTCCGCGGTGGCAACGTTCTGCCACAACATTGCTCGTGATTTACCCATACAAATCAATGATCCTGCGGCGCGTGTCAGCCTAGTCTATATTGATGATGTGATTGTGCATTTCATTGCAGTGATGGAGGGAAAGCTTTCCGGTACGCCTTTCCTAACCGTTGATCCGCAATACAGCATTTTGATCGGTGAACTGGCGGACCAGATTCGCGCCTTCCGTGACAGTCGTACGACGTTGATCACCGAGCCAGTAGGCACTGGTCTGATTCGTGCTCTGTACTCCACGTATGTTAGCTACTTGCCGCCGGAAAGCTTTGCTTACGATGTGCCGAAGTATGGTGATCCGCGTGGTGTATTCGTTGAGATGCTAAAGACTCGCGATTCGGGACAGTTTTCCTTTTTTACGGCGCACCCCGGCATTACGCGTGGCGGCCATTATCACCACTCCAAAACTGAGAAATTCCTGGTGATCAAAGGCAGGGCCTGTTTCCGCTTCCGTCACATTGTGTCCGGCGACTTCCATGAGCTGTTCACGTCGGGTGAGCAGCCTCAGATCGTCGAGACCGTTCCCGGCTGGACGCACGACATCACCAATGTCGGTGATGACGAAATGATTGTGATGCTCTGGGCCAACGAGATGTTTGACCGTGAGCGCCCGGATACCTATGCCCGTCCCGTCGGCACGGCACCCTGACTTGAGATATTGATTGATGAAGAAAATGCGTGTGGCAACGGTTGTGGGAACCCGTCCGGAAATTATCCGATTGGCGCGTGTCATGGTGGCGTTGGACAAGTATTGCGATCATGTGTTGATTCACACTGGTCAGAACTATGATTACGAACTCAACCAGATTTTTTTTGACGACTTGGGCATCCGCAAGCCGGATCACTTTCTCAATGCTGCAGGTGCCACCGGTGCCGAGACGATTGGCAACGTTATTATCGCCGTAGACCGTGTGCTGGCCGAGGTTCAGCCAGAGGCACTGTTGGTGTTGGGAGATACCAATAGTTGCATGGCGGTGATTCCGGCCAAGCGCCGCAAGATTCCGACCTTCCACATGGAGGCTGGTAACCGCTGCTTCGACATGCGTGTTCCTGAGGAAATCAACCGTCGTATTGTTGATCACACGGCAGACATTAATCTGACCTACAGCACTATCGCGCGCGACTATTTATTGCGTGAAGGCTTGCCGCCGGATCAGGTCATCAAGACCGGCAGCCCGATGTTTGAGGTGCTCAATCACTATCGCGCCAAGATCGATCAGTCGGATGTGCTGACGCGGCTTGGTCTGGAGGCGGGCAAGTTCTTCGTAGTGAGTGCACACCGCGAAGAGAATGTCGACTCGGACAAGAACTTTCTGAATTTGGTTGAGACGCTCAATGCCGTGGCAGAAACCTATGGCTACCCGGTAATTGTTTCCACGCACCCACGCACACAGAAACGTGTTGATGCTCTTCAGGTGACGTTCCACCCGTTGGTTCAGCTACTAAAGCCGCTGGGCTTCACGGATTACAACAAGCTTCAGTTGTCCGCCAAAGCCGCACTTTCTGACAGCGGCACGATTAACGAAGAGTCCTCGATTCTGAACTTCCCTGCGCTTAATCTGCGCGAGGCGCACGAGCGCCCGGAAGGCATGGAGGAGGCTGCCGTGATGCTGACGGGCCTGGGCTCCGAGCGCGTTTTGCAAGCCTTGCAGGTACTGGAGCATCAGTCGCTAGGTGATGAGCGTTCACTGCGTCTAGTTGCTGACTACAGCATGCCCAATGTGAGCGAGAAGGTTATTCGTATCATTCATAGCTATACCGACTATGTGAAGCGTGTGGTCTGGAAGCAGTATTGATGAGGTTGTTGTTCATCAGTCAGTTGTTTGATCCGGAGTACTCGATCAAGGGGTTGGGCTTTTTGGGGGAGTTGCAGGCAAAGGGAGTCGAGATTGATGTCGTGACTACTTTTCCGAACTACCCAACCGGAAAGGTTTTTGCAGGGTACAAGGTAAGGCCGTGGCAGATCGAATACCAGCAGGGTATTCGAGTCATCAGGGTGTACTCCTATATCTCCCACTCCAAGTCCAAGATAGCCAGAGCGCTTTCCTATCTTTCATTCATGGTGTCAGCTTTTATGGCTTGTCTCTTGGTGAGGCGGCCGGATGTCATCTATGCCTATCATCCACAACTGACAACCGGGTTCATTGCGATTTTTTTCAAGTGGCTACGGTGTACTCCGTTCATTACAGATGTTCAGGATCTCTGGCCAGATGCTCTGGCAGCGACAGGCCTTCATCGCACCGGTCGTTTGTATCGCCTTCTCGATGACTGGTGCGGCTTTGTATATCGGCACGCAGCTCACATCGTTGTGTTGTCGCATGGTTACAAGGCTGCTCTGATTGCCCGGGGGATCGAGTCGGGCAAGGTCACAGTAGTCTATAATTGGCATGCTTACGACGCAGTTGTGAGTGATGTGGTAGCAGATAGCCTGCTGCCACGCGGGTATCAGTACCAATTTATGTATGCCGGCAATCTGGGTACGGCCCAGTCGCTTAAACCTGTTATTGATGCGTTTTCCCGATTGCAAAATGACTCGGTGAGTCTTGTGATGATTGGTGCCGGGGTAGAACAGGATGAACTTGCCCGCTATACGCGCTCGATTGCTGCGGAGAATGTGTTCTTCCTGGGTTATGTTCCGTCCGGGAAGATCAGGGCGTATCTTGCTCAGGCAGATGTGCTGGTAGTACATCTGCGAGATGAGGATCTGTTCAAGATCACCATCCCGTCAAAAATTCAGGCCTATCTGAGCAGCGGTAAGCCGATTCTGATGGCGGTGGGTGGTGAGGCCAATCAGATCGTCAGCAATGCGGGTGCCGGTGAGACGGCGTTGCCTGAAAACCCCGACAGTATTTGTGATGCTGCCCGACGGCTGCTGCTGGATAGAGAGAGATGGGCGCTAATGGGCGCTAATGGACGGGCCTGTTACGAAAAGGACATGGCTCGCCATATTGGTGTTGAAAAAATCATGGGTGTTTTGGCGTCTCTCGGCGCAAGGTAAGTGAGATGGGCTTCAGAAACGCAACAGCCGCTGATCTGGATTCGGTTGCAGCGGTTCATATCAAGGCATTTCCCGGCTTCTTCTTGACTCGGTTGGGCCGAGGCTTTTTGTGCGAATTGTACAGGGGCTTTTTGGAGCACCCGGATGGGATTTTTCTGGTTGCGATTGATGATCAAGGAGGCGTGACTGGATTTGCTGCCGGAACTATGGCGCCAGACCGTTTCTTCTCGGATTTGCGGAGAAGTCGCGGCGTGCACTTTTTATTCCATGCGATCCCTGCGCTGCTGTGCAGCCCATCTCTGGTTATTGCCAAGCTGTATTCGGCAGTTTTCTATCGCGGTGACAAACCTGCTGATCTTGACGGTGGTGCTTTACTGAGCAGCATCGGCGTTCAGCCGGAGATGCTGGGAAAGTCTCTAGGTAAGGAGCTGCTCTTGCAGTTCGAGTCTGAGGCTTTCACGAGGGGAGCCCCCTTTGTTTATCTGACAACAGACGAAGCCGGTAATGATCGGGTAAATGCCTTTTACAGTCGCAGTGGCTATGTTGTTGAGTCGAGATTCATGCAGGGTGGTAGTCGCGCCATGCTGCGTTATTTGAAGCAAGCTCATGGAATGAGTTGGAGTGTTTTGTAATGAGTGTGTCCCGTGATTCAACTTTTCTTCCGTTTGCATTGCCGGATATTGGCGAAGAGGAAATTAATGAGGTCGTTGAGGCGTTGCGTTCTGGTTGGGTAACGACCGGACCGAAGGCGCGACAGTTTGAGCAGGATTTCACGGCATTTCTCGGTGGCCAAGTCGAGAGCATCGCCGTCAATTCGGCCACAGCCGGCTTGCACCTCGCGCTGGAGGCCTTGGGTATAGGTCCTGGCGATGAGGTCATCATTCCAACCTACACGTTTACTGCAACAGCAGAGGTCATTCGCTATTTAGGGGCGACACCGGTCATGGTTGATGTGCTAGAAGACACATTCAACATTGATCCTGCCGCTGTTGAGGCTGCAATTACAGCCCGCACCAAAGCCATCATGCCTGTGCACTTTGCCGGCTTGAGTTGTGATATGGATGCTTTGCTGGCCATTGCTAAAAGTCATGGCCTGCGAGTAGTTGAAGACGCTGCGCATGCGCTGCCAACGACTTGGCGTGGTCAAAAAATTGGGACATTGGAGTCAGATGTCACGGTATTCAGCTTTTATGCAAACAAGACCATGACAACAGGTGAAGGTGGCATGGTTGTGACGAGGCTCCCTGAGGTCGCCAAGCGATGTCGCATTATGCGTTTACACGGCATCAGCAGAGATGCGTTCGATCGTTATGTATCAACTACTCCAGCTTGGTTTTATGAAGTCGTGGCTCCTGGCTACAAGTACAACTTGAGCGATCCTGCTGCAGCCATTGGCATACATCAGCTGCGTAAACTGCCTGGGTTTCAGGTAAAACGTGAGCGCATGGCAAAGTACTTTAATGATGCGTTGAAGGACCTCCCTCTTGTTCTGCCAGTTGATGCCCCGGAGGGTGAAATGCATGCATATCATCTGTATCCGGTGAGACTAAAGCCTGAGGCCGGGCTATCCCGTGAGGATTTCATTTTTAGGATGTCAGAGCTAGGTATTGGTTGTTCTGTCCACTTTATTCCTTTGCATCTACACCCTTACTGGCGCGACAGTTGTGGGCTCAGTATGAAATCGTACCCGGTAGCTCAGATGCTTTTTGAACAAGAAATCACGCTGCCTCTCTACACCCGCATGACGGATGCTGATCAAGAACGAGTCGTTGCGGCAGTACGCAAGGTGCTGCTGCATGCTTAAGCGTTTGTTTGATCTGCTATTCGCGACATCCGGCCTTATCGTCTTGATGCCTTTTTTTTTCCTTATTGCCTTTTGGGTCAAGCTGGACTCCTCAGGGCCTGTCTTTTACCGGCAAGTGCGGGTTGGGCGGTTTGGCAAAGCGTTCCGGATTCACAAATTCAGGACGATGGCCGTGAATTCCGATATTGAGGGTCGCTTGACTGTTGGTGACGACAGACGTATCACCCGGTCAGGTATGTTCCTGCGGAAATATAAGCTTGATGAGCTGCCACAGCTGATTGATGTGCTGTTGGGTAACATGAGTCTGGTCGGGCCACGCCCGGAAGTTCAGGAGTTTATTGATTGCTACCCTGATGATGTCATGCACAGAGTGTTGTCTGTTCGTCCCGGCATCACGGATCGTGCCTCTATTGTTATGGTGGATGAAAGTGAAACGCTTTCTGCGTACGATGATCCTAGGCAAGCTTATATAGATGTAATATTGCCTATAAAGCAGAAGTATTATCTTGAGTATGTTGATAAATTGAGCTTGAAGAATGATGTTCTCATCATATTTGAGACAATTTATAAAGTTCTATTCAGACGAAGTTTTCGGAATTAATCAGCGATGTCAATTGAGCTAAAGCCGGACTCTGACTCAGTGACCTCCAGATCTCGTAAGGGGCAGAGGTTTAAACAACGACATTGGTCTGTTTGGCTTCAGGAAAGCCCGCGCCGCATCAAACAACTGCTATTGCTGGCTATTGATTGGGCTGCCTTGCCGCTGATTTTAGTGGCAGCACTGAGCATCCGCTTTGGCGACTGGGGCCTGCATGGCCTGACCGCGCACACCGTGTTTTTGTCCGGCGTACTCATGACCCTGTGTTTTGTGGTGTGCCACATTTACAGCGCCGTGGTACGTGCTTTTGATGAGCATTTTCTGCAATCAGCCATGCTGGCGTCGGTGGGCTGGTCTGTTCTGTTTCTGCTCTGTGTCACCGGCGGCTTCATGCAGGAACTGCCGCGCAGCATTCCGATCATGAGCGGTTTTTTGCTATTGCTGCATGTATGGCTGAGTCGTGCTGCCATTCGTGGCTTCATTGGTCATCGTCTGGGTCAGCATGAACAGAAAACCCGTCTTATGGTCTATGGCGCTGGCCAGGCTGGGCGACAGCTGCTGGCGGCCGCGGCAGGCATGTCGAAGTACCGTGTGCTGGGCTTCTTTGATGACAGTCCGCAGTTGATCGGTACTCATATTAATGGCTTGCCTGTTTTCGCCGGTTTTGCTGCCAGTCATCATTTGGCGACGCTGCAAGTGAACGAAGTCATTGTCGCGATTCCGTCGGAAACGCGTATTCGCCGCCGCGAAATTGTTCATGCCCTGGAGGGGCACGGTGTGTATGTGCGGCTCCTGCCGGGCCTGGACCAGATCATGGCGGGTCAGATTTCGTTGGGCGATGTGCGCGAAGTCGATATTCTGGACCTGCTCGGGCGCGACCCCATGCCGCCGGATCTGAGTCTGTTTCAGCACCATATCAAGGATCGTGTGGTCATGGTCACCGGTGCGGCGGGTTCGATTGGCTCTGAGCTGTGCCGGCAGATTCTCACCGCACACCCGGCATCCCTGATTCTGTTCGATCACAGCGAGTTCGGCCTGTACGCCATTGACCGCGAACTGCGCGAGCGCTTTCCGGATGCCTGTTTGATTCCTGTGCTCGGTAGTGTGTTGCAGCAGCAACGGTTGCAGCGCGTCATGCAGTACCACCATGTGGAAACGGTTTATCACGCGGCCGCTTACAAGCATGTGCCGCTGGTGGAGGCGAATCCGTTTGAGGGCGTACGCAACAATAGCCTGGGGACTTACCGTGCTGGCCTGGCCGCGCGCGAGGCCGGTGTAGAAGTGTTTGTGCTGGTCAGTACGGATAAAGCCGTGCGCCCGACCAATGTCATGGGGGCATCCAAGCGCTTGTCGGAGCTTGCCCTGCAAGCCTTGGCCGCCGAGCCGATCTTGTCTAATCAGCTCGGCACCTGTTTCAGCATGGTGCGTTTTGGCAATGTGCTGGGCTCGTCAGGCTCTGTGGTGCCGGTGTTTCGTCAGCAAATTGCCGAGGGCGGGCCCATTACGCTGACGCACGCGGACATTACCCGCTATTTCATGACCATTCCCGAAGCAGCTCAGCTGGTCATCCAGGCGGGTGGCATGGCGCATGGCGGCGAGGTGTTTCTGCTGGAAATGGGTGAAGCGGTACGCATTCTGGATTTGGCACGGCAAATGATTCGTCTCTCCGGCTTGACGGAGCGCACGCCGGAAAATCCGGATGGCGATATCGAGATTGTCTATACCGGGCTGCGTCCGGGCGAAAAGCTGTACGAGGAGTTGCTCATCAGCGATGACGGTGTGCAGGATACCGAACATCCACTCATCTACAAGGCCCATGAGGACGCCATGAGTCTGGCGGAGCTGGATGCCTTGTTTGCCGAGATTGAGTTATTGGCTGCCGAGCGCGATACCTTGGGGTTGAAGCGGCTGCTGTTATTGAAACTGCCGGGTTACAAGCCTGATTTTTCAGCGCCGGATCACTCAGCTTGCTTGCATGATCGTCGGGAGACACACGAGTCAATTGCCTACTTTGAGCAGGCCTTGCAGGAAATTGCCGTGGATACCCCACACGCCTGAATCCCGCCGTATTTGCCTGCGGCGCACGCTCGATCACCTCACACGCCGCCATGGGTGATGTGCTGCGTAATCTGCGCCTGGCTTTTGCGCTGGCGCTCTCGTATGGCTTGCTGCTGTTTTTGATTGCGCATCAAATATTTTCAGCCTCTGCTCAGGGTGGTAATCCCGTGAGGCAGTGAAGTCGGGGTTTTATGCGGGGGCATAGATCAATTCATAAGGCCGACTTGATCTTGAGTCGCGGTGAAATTTTATGATGATGACCCGCTTAGGCGGGTTTTTGCTTTTTGTTGGGCCTGTAAGCCCGTCCTAAGCCCACTCATAGACAGGTGATGCATGACCATGGTTACTCGTTTTAGGGAAGGCTTACACCGCCGCCGATACTCGTGGAGCTGGAGTAATAGCTCAATTGCTGCCTTTGACGACATAGTTTAGCGTGACTTGCAGTGTCTTCGAGGTCAGGTTACGGACCAAGGTATCCTTGCAGTGCGGCCCGATACCCATCGGCGGGCACCAGCACAATATGCAGCACAAGCCAAGCCAAGGCGTTCGGCGTTGTGATGGCTAGCTATAGACGCAGCAGGCACCTCAAGCCTAATATGTGCGCATGGTTTCATGCGCATGGAGATCGATATGCCACCTGCACAATCGCTTACCGTACCGCGCACGCGCTCATCTGGAAAGCGCGCCACTAACCTCAGCCTCAGCGCCGATGTATTAGATGCTGCCAAGGAACTGCAGATTAACCTGTCGCAGGTGTGTGATAACCACCTGCGTGAGTGGGTTCAGCGTGAGCAGGAGCGTCGATGGCGCGATGAGCATGCGAAATTCATGGCAGCATACAATGCCACGATAGATGCTGAAGGCTTGCCTCTGGATGCGTGGAGAAGCTTTTGATGGCGCGCTACGATATTTATGCCAACCCGGGTGCACACGCCAGCACAACGCCTTATTTGCTCGATGTACAAAGCAATTTGCTGGATGGCTTTGATAGTCGAGTGGTTATTCCCTTGCGAAGTCTGGTCAGTTTTGCCAAGGTAAAATTGCCCGAACGTTTGACACCCGTGTTCACGATTGACGGGCAAGACTTTTTGCTTGAAACACCCAAGATGGCTGCGGTGCCAAAGCGCATCTTGAGGTCGCCGCTGGGCTCGCTAGCGGCGAGCCAGACCGAAATCACTCGTGCACTAGACTTCTTGTTTAACGGCTACTGAGTAGTCAATCAAACCTCTACAGGGAGTGGTGAGCGCGTGATTACAACTGTTGTGCTACCCGTTGCCGGCCTTGGCACCCGTTTTTTGCCAGCCACTAAGTCGGTGCCCAAGGAGTTGCTGCCGGTAGTGGATCGCCCGCTGGTGCAATACGCGGTGGAAGAGGCGTTTCGCGCCGGTATTCGCCATGTGGTACTGGTTAGTTCGCCGATGAAGACCGCTCTGGAGCACCACTTGCAGACTGCTGATCCTGTATTGATTGCCGAGTTGAAAGCCAAGGGCAGTAAAGATTTGCTGGCGGCGCTGCAGTCTGCCACGCCGCCGGGTATGACACTTAGCGTGGTTTACCAGCCCCAAGCCCTTGGCCTTGGCCATGCTGTGCTTTGCGCCCGCGAGGTGCTGGCGGCCACGCCCGAGGGCGAGCAGCAGACCTTTGCCGTGATGCTGCCAGACGATTTCATTGATGCGCCGGGGCAGGGCTGTTTGGCCGATATGGTGGCACTGCACGCGGACACGGGTGCCTGGTCGCTGGCGGTAGAGAAAGTGCCGCGCGATCAGACCGACAAATACGGCGTGGTGAGTTTGGCCGAAGGCTCACAGCGCATCACCGCCATGGTGGAAAAACCGAAGCCGGCAGATGCCCCGAGCAACTTGGCGGTGGTGGGGCGCTATGTGCTGCCGGGCGCGGTGTTTGCCGCCTTGGCCGAGGTCAGGCCGGGTGCTGGTGGCGAAATTCAGCTCACCGATGGCATTGCCGCCTTGCTCGCCAGTCACGACATCCGCGCGCATCGCTTTGCCGGTGTGCGCTACGACTGTGGCAGCAAGCTCGGCTATGCCAAAGCCAACTTCGCGTTGGCGTTGCGCGACCCAGACATGGGCCCGGCGTTGAAAGCCTGGCTGCAAGCTGAGTGTGTGTTATGAATCGTAGCCAACTCCCCGCCTGGGAAGCGTTGCGCAATGAGCATGTGCCGCGTTGGCAGGTCACGCACTTACGCGAGCTGGCGCATGATCCGACGCGTGTGGCGTTGCTGAGTCGTCAGCTCGATGGCCTCTTTCTCGATTTCAGCAAGCAGCGCCTCGATGCGGCGACATTCGCCACCTTGCTGGCGCTGGCCGAGCAAGCTGAGTTGCCAGCAGCCATTCAGGCTTTGTTGCGCGGTGATCGTGTTAACAACAGCGAAGACCGTGCTGCGCTGCATACGGCGTTGCGCTTGCCGGCAGCGGCGAGCCTGCGGGTTGAGGGTGAGGATCTGCATGCGGCTGTGCATGCCAGCTTGGCTCGTGTGCGCTCGGTAGTAGAGCGTGTGCACGCAAAGCAGTGGCGCGGTGTTACCGGTGAGGCGATTCGCGATGTGGTGAGCATCGGCGTGGGGGGCTCCGACCTTGGTCCGCATTTGGCCACGCAAGCATTAGCCGAATTTTCTCCTCCGGCGGCTAACGATCTGCGGCTGCATTTCGTCAGCTCCATTGATGGCACGCAGATTGCCGACCTGCTTGATGCCATGCGTCCGGAGACCACGCTCTTCATTGTGGCCTCCAAGTCGTTTGCCACCATCGATACATTGTCGAATTTAGAGACCGCCCTGGCTTGGATGCTGACGCGTATTCCGGATCGTGCCCGCGTGCTGCATCACCATGTGATTGGCGTGTCGGCGAAACCGGAGAAGATGACTGCATTCGGCATTCCCGACAGTAATCAGATTCATTTATGGGATTGGGTTGGCGGGCGCTTTTCGTTGTGGTCTGCGATTGGCTTGCCGATTGCTCTGCAGTTGGGCATGGCCGGCTTCGAGCAGTTTTTGGCCGGTGCACACGCTATGGATCGCCATTTCAGCGAGGCACCGCTGGCCGACAACCTGCCGGTCATCATGGGCCTGATCACGGTTTGGAATGCCAGCTTTCTCGGCATTAATGCCCAAGCCATCCTGCCCTATGACGCTCGCTTGAAGTTGTTTCCGGCTTACCTAACGCAGTTGGTCATGGAGAGTAATGGCAAGTCGGTGGATCGCGCCGGCAACGCGCTGAGCTACAAGACCTGCCCGATTCTCTGGGGCGAAGTGGGCTCCAATGCTCAGCACGCGTTTTATCAGCTGCTGCACCAGGGCACACAACCGGTGAATTGCGATTTCATTGCGCCGATTCAGCGCTATGACCGAGCGGATGAAGCCGGTGCTTCCTTGCAGTCACAACATCTGCTGTCGTTGGCGAACTGCTTTGCTCAGGCACGCGGCCTGATGTTCGGGGCTGATGCCGATGATGGTCATCGGCATTACCCCGGTAATCAGCCATCTACTACCTTGCTGCTGGACGCGCTTACGCCATTCAGCTTGGGCCAGCTCATTGCACTGTATGAGCATCAGGTTTATGTCGCGTCGGTGCTCTGGGACATCAATCCGTTTGACCAATGGGGCGTTGAGCTGGGCAAGCAAATTGCCGGCAGCACCTATGCCGTGCTCACGCAGCGCGCCTCGGCCGATGATCTTGATCCCTCCACCCGGCAACTTTTGCAGCGAGTAATGACGCCATGCGCCTGACGATTCTGGGGGACTCTTTTTACGCCTGGGTGGCAGCGGCGCAAATGGCGGCGTTGGGTCATTGTGTGACTCTTTGCCCGGATGAGCATGCCTTGATCACCGAGCCCGATACCGAGCTGGCGCGTGAGGCGGGGTTGCAGGCGGCATTGCGTGAGCAGGTGAAGGCCGGGCGTTTGCGTTTCGGGCGGGGTGTTGATCTGGCGTTGCGGGCATCGGGTCACATGGCACTGACGGATCTGGCAGCAGACCAAGTATGGCTGGCCTACGCTTCGCCGGTGGTGTCTGATGTGCAGCTGAGTCTGGCAGCGCTGAATGCCTTGCGAGCTAATGGCCAGCCGCCGGCTGTTTGTGTGCTCACACCTTATCCGGTGGGAACCTTGGCCGCTTTGCAGGCGCTGATGCCTGATGCCTTGCTGTATTCTTTGTCTCTTTTTGTGCGTTCGGGTTCTGCCTTGCAGGACTTTCTAGCGCCATCACTGCTGTTGCTAGGGTGTGACAAGCCGACGCACGAGCGTGAATTGCTCGAACTGTTCCGGCCTATTGCCCGGCGTGCGCAAGAGGTGATGCTGGTGCCTTTGACGGCAGCCGAGCTGATTAAAAGCGGTATTAATGGCTTGCTGGCCACCCGTATGAGTTTCATGAATGAAGTGGCGGCGCTCTGCGAGCCTCTGGGCGTGGATGTAGAGCTGGTGCGTCAAGGTATGGCGGCAGACCCGCGTATTGGCACGAGTTATCTGAATCCGGGCTGCGGTTTTGGGGGCCCTAGTTTCAGCGGTGAACTGCTTGATTTCTCGCGTACCTTAAAGAATACGCTGGATCTGGGCCAGCTCGGTATGGTCGAACAAGCTTTGCGCATCAATGAGCGTCAGCGCGAGGTGCTGTTCCGCAAACTCTGGCGCTGCTTCGATGGCCAACTGCAGGGGCGCCGCATTGCCATTTGGGGCGCCGCGTACAAGCCTGACTCCGCAATTGTCAAAGACTCTGCCGTACATCCCTTGCTGTTGGCATTGTGGGCCCAGGGTGCGGAAACGGTAGTCTATGACCCGCTGGCGGGTGCGGCCTTGCTTGAGGCGTATCCGGATCAGGCCGCCTTGAGTCTGGCCCGTGATGCTTTGGCCGCAACGGAAGATGCGGATGCGCTCGTACTGGTCACGGCGCATGACGAATTTCAAAACCCGGATTTCGCCGCCATCAAGCGGTATTTGAAGCGTCCGCTGGTGCTTGATGGCCGCAATGTTTATGAGCCGGAGGCCATGGCTGACATGGGCTTCGAGTATGTAGGCATTGGCCGCGGCACGGTGGTCTGAACTTATTGTTGAGTAACCTACGAATGACTTCTGCTCTCGCGAAGCTCCCTGCCTTCAAAGCCTATGACGTGCGCGGCCCGGTGCCGGCGCAGCTGCATATCGATATGGTGTACGCCATTGGCCGTGCCTATGCGCGCGTGATTCAGCCGCAAGGCCCGGTGGCAATTTGCTTCGATATTCGTGATACCAGCCGTGACTTTGCTCGCGCCTTGGCCGCTGGCCTCAATGCCGAAGGTGTGGCCACGCGTGACATCGGTCTGGGCGGCACGGAAATGGTCTATCACGCCGCCGGCCAGAGTGGCCCAAACGGCGAAAAAATGGGTGGCGGCATCATGATCACTGCCAGCCACAATCCGGTTGGCGATAACGGTATCAAGATGGTGCGTGCCGAGGCCCGCCCGATCAGCGGTGATGATGGCTTGGCCGAGATGGAGACGCTGACGCGCATGTTGCTCGCCGAGCAGGCGGTGGCACTGGGGAAGGGCGTGGGTTATGCCTTCGGTCCGCTCAGCGATGGCAGTCAATATGGTGTTGATCCGGCGCTGCATGCCGTGCTTGATCTGCATGACAGCTATCTTGGTAAGGTGCGCTCCTTTGTCGATTTTGCGGGCTTGCAGCAAGCCTTGCAGGCGCGTGTCGATGCCGGGCGGCCGTTGAAGTTGGTGGTTAATGCTGGCAATGGTTGCGCCGGGCCGACTTTCGATGCGCTGGTCGCTGGTCTGCCGATGACCGTGACGCGCGTGTTTCATGAGCCCGATGGCCAGTTCCCCAATGGCGTGCCCAATCCGATGCTGGCCAAGTGCCAGGAAGATACGGCGCGGGTGGTGCGTGCCGAAAATGCCGACCTCGGCGTTGCTTGGGATGGCGATTTTGACCGCTGTTTCTTCTTTGATGAAACCGGTGCGTTTATTGAGGGCTACTATCTGGTGGCACTGCTCGGCACGCAGCTGCTGCAGCACGAAACCGGTGGTGCCGTTGTTTATGACACGCGCCTGACCTGGAACACCATTGGCCAAGTTGAGGCTGCCGGCGGCCGCGCGGTGGTTAGCAAATGCGGCCACAGTTTCATGAAGGCGGCCCTGCGCAGCGAGAACGCCGTCTATGGTGGCGAGATGTCGGCGCACCATTACTTCCGTGACTTCCACTACTGCGACTCTGGCATGATCCCCATGCTACTACTGCTTGAGCGGCTGGTGGCTGAGGGGCAACCGCTGTCGTCGCTGGTGGCGCGTGCCCAAGCGGCCTACCCGTGTAGTGGCGAAATCAACTTCAAGGTGGCGGATGCCAAAGCGGCTATCGCCCGTGTTGAGACGGCGGTGCAGGCTGAGCTGGCTGCGGGTCGTGAAAAGCTGGTTGCTGAGTCTGCGCTCGATGGCCTGAGCCGCGAATTTCCGCAGTGGCGTTTCAACTTGCGCATGAGCAATACCGAGCCGGTGGTGCGCCTGAATGTGGAGGCGCGAGCTGATGCAGCGCTCATGCAGGCAAAAACGGCCTGGTTGCAGGCGTTGGTGGTGGATGCTTAAGCCTGGTACCTAGCGTTAGTCGCCAATTTTTCTGCGTTCGCGCTCAATCTTGATGACATAGTGCTTGGGTTCGGCAGATAGTGCCGGCTCCAGTGTTTGGTATTTGACAGGATTGCCGACGCGCTTGGCGGCACGCCTTACATTGCCTAGGCCGGCGTTGTAGCTGGCAAACATGAACTTGCGTCGTTCATCTTCGTTTTCCACATGCGCCCATGACTTGTACAACTGGCGGTTGTAGTAAATACCGGCGGCAATGCTGTAGTGCGGGTCGAACGGGTCGGCATAGGTTGGGTTGCGCGAGCGGATTTCCTGGAAGGTTCGCGGCATAATCTGCATCAGGCCCATAGCGCCCGAGCTGGAGCGCACATGAGACTTCATTTCCGACTCCACCATGGCCTGAGCCTGGAACCAGCGCCAATCGGAACCAATGCCAAAGTAATGCTTGGTGTATTTGCGAAAATGATCGTCATAACTAATGCTTTGCGACTTGTTACGATGTTTGTCACGCCAATCTTGACCTTCTTTAAGCTTATCATCATCGTTGTTTTGCTTGCTGGCTTCTATAGCGTCGACTTCTGCTGTGTCTTCATTGACCGCTTTGCTGCCACCTAGCCAGCCAAAAGTGCGCTTGAGAAAACCAGGCTTGGTATTCTCATTGCCTTCCAGATTGGCGGTGCTGGCACTGCTGTTGCTCGCCGTTTTAATCGTAGTTTTGTTGGGCGTGGCAGCTTCGGCAATACGCTGCACCTTAGCTCTTTGCGCAACCGTATCTGCGAGACTGATAACAACAGTTGCAGATTCCTCCCGTGGTTGGCTGGCAAAAGCTATAGGTGCGCATAAGACAAGAAGGAGTGCGCAGAAGTTTCTCGTTTGCATGGTTGTGTTATCAGTTCAGGCTGAGGCCTATGATGATTCCCATACCGATACCGTTGCCGATAAAAATGCCCAACATGACCACGCCTACCGAGAGGTTGCCAGCGGCCAGTGCGTCCTTGATCCGAAAACCCATTCGCCGCTCGAAGACAGCGCTGGCAATCCAGCTGATGATCAGGCTCAGTGCCGAACCGCAAGTTGCATAGATCAAGTTCAAAATGATGGGATTAAATTCGGTCATGTAAAGGACTCTTTTTTTAGTTATGAAAAGTTATTGTAACTTTATGTAAGGCTAATGCTAGTAGCAAGCTAATTTTACTGAGTCAGTTTTATACTGAGTGCTGTTGTCATAGCCTATCACGGGCCATTGTTTTCTAGGATGAAACACGATGTCTGTCAGTTCGCCGCGTCGTTGGTATTTGCTGCAATGCAAGCCGCGTGAGGTTTTCCGCGCCAGTGAACATCTGGCCAATCAGGGCTTCACGGCGTTCACTCCGACACTGACGCGTGAAGTCATGCGGCGAGGTCGGAGTGAGCTGCTCGTCGAGCCGTTGTTTCCGCATTACTGTTTTGTGCATCTCTGTGATTTGATCGATAACTGGGCTCCCATCCGCTCTACGCGCGGTGTGAGTCGAATCGTGCGTTTTGGCGATATGCCGCTGGCGGTGCCGGATGCCGTAGTAGCCGCATTGCAGCAGCGCGAGATCGCTGAGCAGGCGGGCGATGCCCAGCCGCAGGCGCTTTTCGATCCGGGCCAACGGGTGATTATTTCTGAAGGGCCGCTGGCGGGCTTGGAGGCGGTTTTCGCGGCTCGTGATGGCGATGAGCGCGTGATCCTTTTGTTGAAAATATTGCACCAGCAGCAAAGCGTGCGTGTTCCTCTGAGCCATGTGCAGGCTGTAAAGGATTAAACTGTGCGGCTGTCAGGCATAAAATTACGAGAAGTCAGTCATGACCCGCTACCTGCTTTCCATTGACCAAGGCACCACCAGCACGCGTGCCATTATTTTCGATGAGCTGGGCAATAAGCGCTCCATGGCGCAAGTGGAATTGCAACAGCACTTTCCAGCCGATGGCTGGGTAGAACACGATGCCATGGACATCTGGTGGGCCACGGAAACGGTTTGCCGCGATGTGTTGCGCCGCGTCGGCCTTCACGCCCGCGACTTGGCGGCGATTGGCATTACCAACCAGCGTGAAACCACCGTGCTCTGGGATCGCAGCAATGGTATGCCCTTGCATAAGGCCATTGTTTGGCAAGATCGGCGCACCGGCGAAACCTGCGCGCAGCTCAAAGCCGCTGGTCATGAGGCGATGGTACAAGCCAAGACAGGCTTGTTACTTGACCCGTACTTCTCCGCCACCAAATTGGCCTGGCTGCTCGACAATGTGCCCAATGCCCGCGAGCGCGCTGAGCGCGGCGAGCTCGCCTTCGGCACCATCGACAGCTGGCTACTCTGGCGCCTAACGCATGGCCGTCAACACGCCACCGATGCCACCAATGCCTCACGCACGCTGCTGTTCAATATCCACACCCAGGAATGGGATGCCGAGCTGCTGGCGTTGTTTCGCATTCCGGCGGCGGTGCTGCCGGTGGTCAAGGACTCCAGCGATGATTTCGGCCAGTCTGCGCCGGATTTTCTCGGTGCTAGCGTGCCCATTTGTGGCATGGCTGGCGATCAGCAGGCTGCCTTGATCGGTCAGGCCTGTTTTCAGCCTGGCATGGTCAAAAGCACTTACGGCACTGGCTGCTTTATGGTGCTCAATACCGGCTCGACCGTGGTGCAATCGACCAATCGCCTGCTGTCTACCGTGGCCTATCGCCTCAATGGCAAGCCTACTTACGCGGTTGAGGGCTCGATCTTTGTTGCTGGTGCGACCATTCAATGGCTGCGTGACGGCCTCAAGCTCATCGCCTCCGCCTCCGAAACTCAGGCCATTGCCGAAGCCACTGGCGACAGTCGTGGCGTGTACATGGTGCCGGCGTTTACCGGCCTCGGTGCGCCGTACTGGGATCCGCGTGCGCGCGGCGCTATCTTCGGTTTGACTCGGGATACCGGCATTGGCGAGATTGTCACCGCTGGCTTGCAGTCGGTCTGCTTCCAGACCCGCGATCTCATGGAAGCCATGACGCGTGATGGCGGTGATCCGGTGATCACGCTACGCATTGATGGCGGCATGGTGGTGAACAACTGGGTCGCGCAATCGCTGGCCGATATTATTGGTGTGCCGGTGGATCGCCCCACCGTGACCGAAACCACGGCGCTCGGTGCCGCATTCCTTGCCGGCCTGCGCGTGGGCGTGTTTCGCTCACTCGACGACATTACCGAGCTGTGGCATTGCGACCGTCGTTTCTCGCCGACTATGCCCGCCGACAAGCGCAGCAGCCTTTATGCCGGCTGGCTCGATGCCGTGCGCCGTGTGGCCTCGCAGCCAGTGATGGAGTCATTGTAATGTCGCAAGTATTGGTCACCGGTGGCGCCGGCTACATAGGCTCGCATACCGTGCTGCAATTGCTTGAGGCTGGCTGCCGTGTGGTCGTTCTAGATAATTTGAGCAACAGCAAGCCCGAGGCGCTACGTCGAGTCCGCGCGCTAGCGGCTGCCGCATTGAGCTGCGAGCCGGAGCAGATTCCGCTGACCTTTTGCCAGGGTGACATTCGCGATGCCGTTGCCTTGGCCGCACTTTTCCAGGCTCATCCAGACATTGAGGCCGTGATTCATTTTGCCGGCCTGAAAGCCGTGGGCGAGTCGGTGCAGCAGCCGTTGCGCTATTACGACAACAATGTGGTGGGCAGCGTGCGCTTGTTGGAGGCGATGGCGGCGGCGGGCGTGCATCGGTTGGTCTTCAGTTCGTCGGCTACAGTGTATGGCGACCCGCACGCGGTGCCGATTCGCGAGAGCTTTCCGCTCAGCACGACCAATCCGTACGGCGCCAGCAAGCGGCATATTGAAGACATGCTGCGCGACCTGCATGCCTCCGCACCCGCGCAATGGCAGATCGCCATCTTGCGCTATTTCAACCCGGTGGGCGCGCACCCCAGCGGTGAGATTGGCGAAGACCCGAACGGTATTCCGAATAATCTGATGCCCTATATCGCCCAAGTGGCGAGCGGCAAGCTGCAGCAGTTGCGCGTGTTTGGCAGCGATTACGCGACTGTGGATGGTACCGGCGTGCGCGACTATATCCATGTCGATGATCTGGCGCAGGGGCATTTGCTGGCGCTGGCGCGTTTGGCGCGCGGCACAGCAGCGGCGACGGGCGAGGCCACGGGTAATCTGGTCACGGTGAATTTGGGCACCGGCAAAGGCTATTCGGTATTGCAGATGGTCAGAGCGTTTGCTGCGGCCTCGGGCAAGCCGATTCCGTTCGAGTTGACGGCACGCCGTGCGGGTGATGTGGCTCAGTGTTATGCCGACCCAGAGTTGGCTGCGACGGAGCTGGGCTGGCATGCCGAGAAGGATCAGGCCGACATGTGCCGCGACCATTGGCACTGGCAGTCGCGTAACCCGATGGGCTACGGCGACTGAATGAAATCAAGCAGCAGACTTTTGTTCGCGTGAGCGATCGCCATGACCGGCGAGCAAAGCTGGGACACTGATATCTTCATCCAGATCATCCCAGTGCAGACCAAGGCCGCTGACACTGATGAAGTAATCCTGGCGTTGCTTTTGGGTTGCCGCCAGCAAACGAGGGAACCATGCAAGAGGGACGCCCAAGGATCGACCATCGGACAGTTCAACCCAAAGGGTATGTTCGTCGAAGCTTAATGATTTAGCTGCCAAAGTGCTCATGCCAAGCCCTCTCAATCTGTGCGCGATTCAGCGTTACAGCGTGCACCAACTCTGTGAGTGTACGTCGATCAAAGCCTGTACTGGAAGCGATTCGGATTTCAGGGGTCAGCCAGATTTTCGCTTCGCCTTCCGGGCTGGCCGCATGGATATGCAGCGGCTCACGCGGATTGCCTTCATTGGAGTAAAAGAAGAAACGAATTCCTTTGTAACGGAAAACAACAGGCATTCACTGATCTCCTTTTGCTATTGAGACGGTAAGCCCACCAGCAAAAACTCCAGCAACGCCTTCTGCGCATGCAGCCGGTTCTCGGCCTCGTCCCAGACCATGGCGCGCGGGTCATCCAGCATATCTTCCGATATTTCCTCGCCGCGATGCGCAGGTAGGCAGTGCATGAACAGGGCATCGTCGGCGGCCAGATCCATTAGGCGCGGATTGACCTGATACATGGCGAAGCGACGCTTGCGCACGCTTTGCTCGGACTCCTGACCCATGCTGGTCCAGACGTCGGTGGCGACCAAGTGCGCACCTTCAGCGGCTTCCTCAGCGGTCTTCACCAACTCGGCGCAATGCGCGTAATGCTCTAGCAGCTCGGGGTCGGGCTCGAAGCCGTAGGGGCAGGCGATCTTCAACTTGAAGCCGAACTGGTGCGCGGCATGCACATAGCTGTTGCACATGTTGTTTCCGTCGCCGATCCAGGCGAAGGTGCGGCCGGCCAGTGCGCCGCGATGTTCGACAAAGGTCTGCAGGTCGGCGAGCAGCTGGCAAGGGTGATGGTCATCGGTCAGTGCGTTGATCACCGGCACCCGCGAGTAGGCAGCAAAGCGCTCGATGGTGCTGTGCTCGAAGGTGCGGATCATCACGGCATCGACCATGCGCGAAATCACGCGCGCCGAGTCTTCGACCGGCTCACCGCGACCGAGCTGGGTATCGCGCGGCGACAGGAAGATGGCTGAGCCACCAAATTGTGCCATGCCGGCCTCGAACGAGACGCGGGTACGCGTCGACGACTTCTCGAAAATCATCGCCAGTACGCGGTTTTTCAGTGGCTCGTAAACCACACCGTCGCGCAGCATTTTTTTCAGCACGATGGCGCGATCGAGTACGCCTTGTAGTTCGGCAGGTGTGAAATCGAGCAGGGTGAGAAAGTGACGCGTGCTCATGCTGCCACCATGCCTTCGGCTTTCAGGAAGTCGCGCACAAGGCTGCTGATGCGCTGCACCAGCTCGTCAGCTTCGGCGGCACTAATAATAAGCGGCGGCAGCAAGCGAATGCGATTTTCGGCACTGACAATCAGCAGCACGCCGGTATCGCGAGCCAGTGTCACCAATGCGCTGGCGGATACCACAGGCAGAATCACGCCGATCATCAAGCCAGCACCTTCCACGCGCACGCCCAGCGAACCCAGTTCTTTAAGGAAGCCAGCCATGATGCGTTCGCCCATGGCTGCGGCGTTGGCAATCGGGCCTTTCAGCAGCTCTTGAATCGTGGTCAGCGCCGCGCGTGAACCCAGCGGCGTGCCGCCGTAGGTGGTGCCGTGCTTGCCCGGGCTGAACAGGCTGGCAGCTTTGCCGGCGACCAGCGTGGAGCCGATCGGGAAACCGTTACCCAGGCCTTTGGCCGTGCTCACCACATCGGGCAGGATGCCGGCATGCTGATAAGCAAAATACTGGCCGGTACGGCCATTGCCGGTCTGAATTTCATCGACCATGAGCAGCCAGTCGTGCTGATCGCAGATGTCGCGCAAATCCTTGAGATAGCCGAAGCCGTTGTGCGCGGTCCGCACGCCGCTCTCACCCTGAATCGGCTCGACGAGGATGGCCACGATATTCTGATTTTCGGCAGCAATCTGCTTGATGGCCTCAAGGTCATCGAACGGGACGCGCACAAAGCCTTCTACCAGCGGGCCGAAGCCTTCCTGGATCTTGGCGTTGCCCGTAGCCGTGAGCGTGGCCATGGTGCGGCCGTGAAAGCTGTTTTCCATGACGATGATGGTGGGTACGGCGATGCCTTTTTTATGGCCGTGCAGACGCGCCAGCTTGATAGCCGCTTCGTTGGCCTCGGCACCAGAGTTGCCGAAAAAAGCATGCTGCATGCCCGAGACTTGGCAGAGCAGGTCGGCCAGCTCTTCCTGCAGCGGTACACGATACAGATTCGAGGTGTGCACCAGCGTTGCGGCCTGATCGGCAATAGCGGCGGCAACCACGGGGTTGGCATGGCCGAGGCCACAAACGGCGATGCCAGCCGTGGTGTCGAGGTAGCGTTTGCCATCGGTATCCCAGAGCCAGACGCCTTCTCCGCGCACGAAGGCGACCGGCTGCCGGGCATAGGTCGGCATCAAGGCGGGCGTGACGGGCGGGAGGCTGGGCGTACTCATGACGAATCTCTAAAAGGTCTGCGGGTCGACTACTGAGGTATTCAGGCAATCGCGGAGTGTAGCGCGAGCGCTGTTGCACGCCAACAACGAGCGCAAATCTGCTAGGCTATAGGCATCTTTAACTGATTATTTCGAGAGCACCATGGACATCGAAACCCTCATCAAGAAACAAATCGCCGACAACAGCGTGATCCTTTACATGAAGGGTACGCCGCAGTTCCCGCAATGCGGCTTTTCCGCGCGCACCATCGAAGCGCTGACGCAGGTCGGCGAGCCGTTTGCCTATGTCAATATTCTGGAAAATCCGGAAATTCGTAGCACCTTGCCGCGTATTGCTAACTGGCCCACTTTTCCGCAGCTCTGGGTTAAGGGCGAGCTAATCGGCGGTTGCGACATCGTCATGGACATGGTGCAGAAGGGTGAATTGGCTCCGCTGATCAAAGAAGCCGTGGTGAAAGCGGAATAATCCGCATGACAATCCCGGAGGTTTCCATGTTGCCTATTGTCACGATGGCATTGCTGTTTTTAGCCGTGTTAGTAGTTGTACTCAGCGTTAAGCAAGTTCCGCAAGGCTATCAATGGACCGTGGAGCGCTTCGGGCGCTACACCCACACGCTCGGCCCCGGCCTGCACTTCATCATGCCGTTCTTCGACCAGATTGGTCGTAAGCTCAGCGTCATGGAGCAGGTGCTGGATATCCCGGCGCAGGAAGTGATCTCGCGTGATAACGCCATGGTTCGTATCGACGCGGTCTGCTTCTATCAGGTCATCGACACCGCACGTGCGGCCTATGAAGTGCAGGGCCTCGGCTACGCCATCCAGAACCTAGCGATGACCAATATGCGTACCGTCATCGGCTCACTGGATCTGGATGAAATGCTGTCGCAGCGCGACCAGATCAATGGTCGCTTGCTGGCCGCGATTGACCAGGCCACCAGCCCGTGGGGCATCAAGATCACCCGCGTCGAAATTAAAGACATCACACCGCCGACCGATCTGGTCGAGGCCATGGCCTCGCAGATGAAGGCCGAGCGTATGAAGCGCGCCTCGATTCTCGAAGCAGAGGGTCGCCGGCAGGCTGAAATTCTTACCGCTGAGGGTGAGAAGGCCGGGCAGATTCTGAAAGCCGAAGGCATGCGCCAGGCTGCGTTCTTGCAAGCCGAGGCCCGTGAGCGCCAGGCGCAGGCGGAGGCCAATGCCACGACGGTTGTTTCGGACGCTATCGGCAGCGGTAATCTTCAGGCGATTAACTACTTCATCGCACAGAAATATGTGGAAGCCTTTGGCCAGCTCGCTGCGTCGAGCAATACCAAGGTCATCATGATGCCGATCGAAGCTACGCAGCTGGTGGGCAGTGTCGCCGGCATTGGTGAGCTCATGAAGGCCATTCAGGGCGGCACTGACGCCGTCACGAAGCGCTAATCATGACGGCTGCGCTGTGGTGGATTGTGGCGCTGGCACTGGGTGGCTTGGAGCTGCTCAGTGGCACGTTCTACTTGCTGCTGCTGGCGCTTGCCGCCGCCGTCACCGCGATTGCCACCTGGCTCGGTATGACTGATGGCGTTGCCCAAGGTGCTTTGTTTTCGTTGTTGGCGCTCTTGCTGTGCGGGCTCTGGTCCCGACGCCGACCTGCGGTGTTGAAGTCGCAGGTCAGTGCCATCAATCAGGGCAGCGCACGCTGGCTCGGCCGTGAACTGGTCTTGCCCGACGGCATTGTGCAGGGCCAGGCGCGCGTGCAGCTCGACGACAGTCACTGGACTGTACACGGCCCCGACTGCGCGCCGGGCCGTCATGCTGTGATCACCGCTGTTGAGGGCAATGTGCTTGTGGTCACACTGAAAGATTGAAAAGCACCGCAACGCCAAGCATGCTTGCGGCACTTAACTAGTACCCCCCATCCATTCATTAATCAGGAGATGCCTCATGGCTGTTCTCGTTGGCAAACCCGCACCAGATTTCACCGTACCTGCTGTCCTCGCCGATGGCACTATTGTTGAGAACTACAGCTTCAGCGCCGCCACCAAAGGCAAGTACGCACTGGTATTTTTCTACCCGCTGGACTTCACCTTTGTTTGCCCATCCGAGCTGATTGCTCTCGATCATCGCATCCCGGACTTTGTGGCCCGCAACGTGGAAGTCGTTGGCGTGTCGATTGACTCGCATTTCACCCACAACGCCTGGCGCAACACGGCCGTTAACGACGGCGGCATTGGCCAGGTCAAGTACACGCTGGCTGCCGACATCACCCACGAAATCGTTAAGAGCTATGGCGTCGAATCCGCTGGCGGCGTGGCCTTCCGTGGTGCCTTCCTGATCGATATGGATGGCGTTGTTCGCTCGCAGATCGTCAACGACCTGCCGCTGGGCCGCAGCATGGACGAAATTATTCGTTTGTTCGATGCGCTGCAGTTCCACACCGAGCACGGCGAGGTTTGCCCAGTGAACTGGAAGAAAGGCGATAAGGGTATGGATGCAACACCGGAAGGCGTTGCCAAGTATCTGTCTGAGCATGCAGAAAAGCTCAGTTACAGTGAGATGTAACTGAGCGTTTAAAGCAAAAAACCTCGTTTCGCGGGCTAAAAGATGCCCGCGAAACGAGGTTTTTTGCTTTCACGGCCAGCGTAGTGGCCAGGTCACTTGGATGTGTTTCGCTTAGACGGCAGTTGATTTAGCAAAATTTTCCCAGCGATTCACAATCCCGCAGAACAACTCCGCCGTAATCTGTGCGTCGTACAGTGCCGAGTGTGCTTCGTTTTGATCAAATGCTAAGCCAGCGGCTTCGCAGGCGCGCGCCAATACGGTCTGACCATAAGCCAGCCCCGCGAGTGTGGCGGTATCGAAGACCGAGAACGGGTGGAACGGTGACTGGTTTTTCAGGCTGTGGCGGTCAATGGCGGCATTTAAGTGTGCTAAATCAAAGTGCGCGTTGTGGCCCACCAGCACACAGCGTTTGCAGCCTGTGTCTTTCTGCATCTTCCTCAGTGCCGTGAAAATTTCACGCAGGCCATCGGCCTCGCTCACGGCGAGGCGCAGGGGATGGCTCGGGTTGATGCCGTTGAATTTCAATGCGGCTGGATCGAGCACCAAGCCTGGTTCTGGCTTCAGGTGAGCATGAAAGCGCTGTACCGGTTGCCATTGGCCATTGGCGTCGGGTAACACGATAACCGCTGCAACCTCCAGCAGCGCGTGCGTGCCGGCATCGAAACCGGCCGTCTCCACATCCACCACTACCGGCAGAAAGCCACGAAATCGAGCTTTGATCAGCGGATTGGCGGTCAACGCAGCTAGGTCGAGATCGTTCACGCCTGCACCTGCCAAGCGATGCTCTCGCCGGCGCGGACAGGAACCACTTCTTGTGAACCAAAGGGATAGCTTGCCGGTACCGACCAAGGTGCTTTCACCAGCGTGATACGGTCGCTGTGGCGCGGCAGCTGGTAGAAATCGGGGCCGAAGTGGCTGGCAAAGCCTTCGAGCTTGTCGAGGGCACCGGCGGCTTCAAAAGCCTCGGCATAAAGCTCTATGGCGGCGTGTGCGGTGTAGCTGCCGGCGCAGCCACAGGCGTTTTCCTTGGCGCCCTTGGCATGCGGTGCGCTGTCGGTGCCGAGAAAGAATTTCGGGCTGCCGCTGGTGGCGGCTTCGATCAGGCGCGTCTGATGGCGACTGTGCTTGAGAATGGGCAGACAGTAAAAGTGTGGGCGGATACCGCCGGCGAGCATGTGGTTGCGATTGAACAGCAGGTGATGTGCGGTGATGGTGGCGGCGACACGATCTGGTGCGGCGTTGACGAAGTCCACGGCATCGCCGGTGGTGATGTGTTCGAGTACCACGCGCAGGGTTGGATGACGGGCAACCAGCGGTGCCAGCACCGTGTCGAGAAAGACTTTTTCGCGCTCAAAGATGTCGATGTGGTTGTGCGTGACTTCGCCGTGGATGAGCAGCGGCAGGCCGACTTCGGCCATGGTCTCGAGCACGGCATCGACCTTGCTCAGGTCTGTCACGCCGGACTGCGAGTTGGTGGTGGCCCCGGCCGGATACAGCTTGACGGCGTGGACAAAACCACAGGCCTTGGCGCGCAGAATGTCATCTCGCGTGGTGCCTTCGGTGAGGTAGAGCACCATGAGCGGCTCGAAAGCGGAGTTGGCGGGGCGGGCGGCAAGAATGCGCTGGCGATAGTCGCCGGCTTGTTCGGGCGTGACCGCTGGCGGCATCAGGTTCGGCATGATGATGGCGCGGCCGAAGTAGCGTGCCATGGCCGGCACGGTATGGGCGAGCAGGTCGCCATCACGCAGATGCACATGCCAGTCGTCGGGGCGGGTAATAGTCAGTGATTGCATGGCGATTCCAGGGGTCGTCAAACGCGGCAAAGACGCATAGGCTACCGGATGGTGGCCGGCGGGCAAAGGCCGCATTTACATCGAGCATTGAGCATGGCGGTAGACAAGTCACAAAAGGCAGATGGTTGGGAGGCGGAATACGACAGCATCCGCGAATTGTTGACACATAAATTTGGCTTGCTGCGCTTTCCCAATGTGCTCGAAGCTGATGTGCGTGAGTATATGCGCCGGCGCGCCGTTGCCACGCTGCGCGAAAGCTATTGGATGGTGTTTGTTCTCTACTTTGCGGGTGTGGGCTTAGCCGTGCAGCAGTTTGCTGCACCTTGGCGCTTGCGGCAGTTTCCCGATGATTTTCAAGTCACGGTATGGATGTTCATCTTTTCTGGTATCGCGGTGAGCTTGGTAGCTGTCTGCATTCGCTTTCAGCGGCTGGACCGTTGGCATATCTGGTACATCTCGCTGGCCTCGGTCATCGCCTTGTCCTGCCTGAGCATTGGCCCTTCGTTTTACGATGACCCTGAGTTGCGCCAGCATGCGAGCTACTTTGTCATTTATGTGCTGTTCATTATTTATGGCGTGGCTAATTTGCGCCTGGCTCAGGGGGCGCTCATCGGCTTCAGCAGCTTGGCGGTATCTTTCCTAGTTCTGTATCTCGCGAATCAGACTAACGAAATGTCTATGTTGGTGCAGTACGGTGTGATGGCCAACCTGGTGGGTTGCGGCAACGCCTATGTGCTGGAAGTGCGTGATCGTCGCCTGTACTTGCAGTCGCGCATGCTTGAGCTGGAGAAGCGTCAGCTCAATCGTCTGTCGGAGCGCATGGTGCAGCTGGCGCGCGAGGATGGCCTGACCGGGCTGGCCAATCGCCGGCATTTCAACGATTCCTTTATGGTGGAGTGGGAGCGTGCGCGGCGTGAGCAGCAGTCGTTGGCGCTGGTATTTGTCGATGTTGATCACTTCAAGGCCTACAACGATAACCATGGTCACGTGGAAGGTGATCGCGCCCTGGTGGCGATAGCCGCAGCGATCAGGCCGCTGGCCCGCCGTGCCGGTGATTTAGCGGCACGCTATGGCGGCGAAGAGTTTGTGTTGTTGCTGCCGAATACGCCGGCCGAAGGCGCGCGCGAAGTCGCCGACGAATTGCTGGCGGCGATTGATGGGCGCCGGATTCCGCACAAGGCTTCTTCGGTCGGACCCTATGTGAGTGTCAGTATTGGCGTGGCCAGTCTGGTGCCGGATGTGCATCTGGCGCCGTCGCAATTGATTGATCGTGCCGATGCTGCGTTGTATGCGGCGAAGGAAGGCGGCCGGCACCAAGTTGTGCTTAACGACATCGACTGAAGGCCGTTCCCCGCTGGTAGCAGTTTCGCGTACAATTTGCCGCCTGCTTTCGCTGCAACCCGTTTCAGCGTTTGCCCCCATTTTCCTGCGCGTGAGTCCTTTCCATGGCTGACATCAAGAAGGTCGTTCTGGCCTATTCCGGCGGTCTCGACACCTCCGTCATCGTTCGCTGGCTGCAAGACAACTACGGTTGCGAAATTGTCACCTTCACCGCTGACCTCGGCCAGGGTGAAGAGGTTGAGCCGGCGCGCGCCAAGGCCCAAGCCATGGGCATCAAGGACATCTTCATTGAAGATCTGCGCGAAGAATTCGTGCGCGATTATGTGTTCCCGATGTTTCGCGCCAACACCATCTACGAAGGCGAGTACCTGCTCGGCACCTCGATTGCGCGCCCGCTGATCGCCAAGCGTCTGGTCGAAATCGCCAACGAAGTCGGTGCCGATGCCATCTCGCATGGTGCCACCGGCAAGGGCAACGACCAGGTCCGCTTCGAGCTCGGCGCTTATGCGCTGAAGCCGGGCATCAAGGTCATTGCGCCGTGGCGTGAATGGGATCTGACCTCGCGCGAAACGCTCATGGCCTATGCCAAGACCCGCGACATCCCCATCGATTTCGCCAAGGCTGGCAAGAAGTCGCCGTACTCCATGGATGCCAACCTGCTGCACATCTCCTATGAGGGCGGCGTGCTGGAAGACCCGTGGACCGAGTGTGAAGAGTCCATGTGGCGCTGGTCGGTGGCCCCGGAAGCGGCCCCGGATGTCGCGACCTACATCGACCTGACGTTCGAGAACGGCGATGTCGTTGCCATCAATGGCGAGAAGCTGAGCCCGGCCACGGTGCTGACCAATCTCAACCAGATCGGCGGTGCCAACGGCATCGGTCGTCTCGACCTGGTCGAGAACCGCTACGTCGGCATGAAGTCGCGCGGCTGCTACGAGACGCCGGGCGGTACTATTTTGCTGCGTGCGCATCGTGCCATTGAGTCGATCACGCTGGATCGCGAAGTGGCCCATCTCAAGGATGAGCTGATGCCGCGCTATGCTTCGCTGATCTACAACGGCTACTGGTGGTCGCCCGAGCGTCTGCTGCTGCAGGGCCTGATCGACAACTCACAGGTACATGTGAATGGCGTTGTGCGCCTGAAGCTGTACAAGGGCAATGTCATTGTGGTCGGTCGCAAGTCGGAAGCTAATTCGCTGTTCGATACGCGTATTTCGACGTTCGAGGATGATGGTGGGGCTTATAACCAGGCTGATGCTGCGGGCTTCATCAAGTTGAATGCGCTGCGGATGCGGATTGCGGCCAACAATGGGCGGGCACTACTCGGCAAGTGATGTCTGCCACTCCTGCCGCGCTTATGATTCTCGGGCTACGGATGCCCGGGAATCATAAGCGCGGCAGGAGCGACAGCGATCTTCGTTGTGGGGTGTGGTGGTTGAGTTGAGGAGAGCCTGCGATTAGCAGGCTTTTTTGTGGGCGTGGGGGTCAGGGCGTGGTCAGTTTCAACGGCACGACTAACACGGCGTCTTTGGCCACCCCTTGGCCCTGATCTAGTAAAAACACGCGCTCAGCCGCCACGACTTTGCTCTCCAGCAGCGCCGTGACAATGACCTGGCCACGTTGCTGAGCAAGCGCATTTAGCGCGTTGTCGCTGACGGGTTGCAGGCCGGCGAGGGCATCGATAAGGCGCGCTTCAAAGCCGGCCTCGTTCAGTTCCATCTTGCCGTTTGGGGCTGGCACTTGCGACAGCTCGCGCAGGGCATTCACGGCCGAGCGACTCTGGGCCTGACGCAGCAAGTATTCCAGTGCTTCGATGCGTGTGTCTTTGTGGCCTTGCAGACGCTGGGCTGCAGCGGTTTCGACCTTCTGACGCTGCAGGGCGGTGCGATCAGTCTTGGCATCGCTCAAGCCGCGCACTTCCAGCTGCAGGGCCGGGCGTGCGCCGAGAGCTTTTTCGAGTTTGCCGAGGTTGTCGCGCGCAGCCGGGCTGAGCTCGCTGCTGCCGACAGCAAACGGAATTTCGCCGAGGCTGCCGTCATCGCCTCCGAGCAGGTTGCCGAGCACGCTGAAGGGCGCAGTAATGGCGCGCTGCAGCAGATTCACGAAGGCTTGCCAGATGATCGGACCGATGGAGAACTCGGGATTGTCGAGACTGCCGCTCAGAGGCAAGTCGATGTCGATGTTGTCGTCGACATCGCGCAGGATGGCCACCGCCAGTTTCAGGGGCAGGCCGATAGACTCCGGCGAGTCGACTTTTTCACCGAGGCGCAGCTGGCGTAACACAACCTTGTTCTCGGCTTTCAGTTGACGCTTTTGGATTTGGTAGTTGAGGTCGAGATCAAGTTTGCCACGGTCGATGCGGTAGCCGGCGAAGCGGGCGGCGTAGGGCGTGAGCGAGCTGAGTTCGAGCTGGCGGAACTGCAGGGCCATGTCGAGGCTGAGGTCGCTGGCGAGCGGGTTCATCTGGCCGCGAATGCTGACTTCGCCGGAGGGCGAGACCACGCCCTTGAGGTCAACTTTGGCGCTGGCGACATCACGACTGTCGAGACCGGTGACGCGGCCTTCGAGCTTTTCGATGCCGGTGGCAAAGCCGGGGGCCATGCTCTGGTCGCCGAAGAGCATGGCGCTGCGGCGGATTTTCACGGTGTCAATGCGCACTGACATCGGCTTGGCGGCGGGAGCAGGCAGTGATGCCGCACCTGCTTTCGGCGCGATGGCCAGTTGTGCCAGGTTGAGCTGACGATCCGGCGAGATCAGGACTTGGCCGAAGAGGCCGTCCGTGTCGATGTTGTTGATGCGCAGCTGATTGCGTTCGAGCTGCAGGTCGAGCCCGTTGACTTGCAGGCGTTGGGCCGCGAGCAGACGGGTATGGTCGTTGCGATTGAGGATGCTGAGCTGCTGCACGCCGGCGTTGCCGGTCAGGCGCACGCCGGCTTTCGGGTCCCATTTCAGCTGCAATTCGCTGCCGGCAGTGCCTTGTTTGAGCTCGATGGCCAGCTGTTGCGCCAGATAGGGCTGCGCCAGTGTCAGTGGTAGAGCGCTGCTGTTCAGACTCAGGCTGACGGCGGGCTGTGCAATGTCTACCTCGCCCTCGATGGCAATACGACCTTGTTGGAGTTGTGCCGAGATTTGCAGCGGCAGTGGTTTCGGCTCCGGCCAGCGCAGTGGGCCGGTGCTGATCGTGATCTTGTCCAGCGTCGCCTGCATGGCCGGTTGCGTGCTGGCATCGCGCCAATGAATCGCCCAGTCGGTCAGCGTCAGTTGGTCCAGCGTGAGCTGCCAGGGCTTTGCCGGCGTGCTTTTGGCAGCAGTGCTTTCGGTGGCAGCCTCGGCAGTCTTGGTTTTGCTGCGCTTGCCGGGTTGAGTCAAGGCTTGCAGCAGGGGCAGATTGCCACGGCTGTCGCGCTGCATCTGAAATTCGGCGGCGCTGGCGCTGATCTTGCCGATATGCACGGTCTGCGCCGGCCAGGCGACGGCGATCTGGCTGATGTCGAGCGCGGGCAGGTCAAACAGCGGCTGCTTGAGCTGGCGCGGCAGGCGCACCGACAAGTCGCGCAGCTGTAGCGCGGCATTGGTTATTTTCGTCGAGGCCTGGCCGTTCACGACCTCGGCCTGATAAGGCAGTTGCAGTGCGATGTGGCCATTGGTCAGCGGCAGAGGCAGAGGCTCCGGCAGCATCTCTTGAATGCGGGTCAACGGTAGGTTGATGAGGCTGAGCTGGCCCTCGCTGCGCAGGTTTTTCAGGTCGATGCGGCCGTCCCAGGTCAGCTCGGTGTCATCGTCGAGACGCGTGCTGAGGGCGATGCGGCCATCTTCTTTGCTGGCATAGGAACGCAGGTCGCGCACGTCAATGCGGCTGGAGGCGAGGCGGACATCAACGATGGGCTTCAAATGCTCATCGCGGAAATGCAGCTTGCCCTGATCCAGTAGGAAGTGATCGATGGCCCAGCGCAGGTTCGACGGCGGCTCGTTCGGATCCGATGGCGGCACCAGTTTGAGCAGGTTGAGCTCGCCGGCGGCGTTAATCACGGCATTCACTTCCGGGCTCACCAGCAAGACTTCATCGAGGCTGATGCTGCCGCGCCAGAGCGAGGCCAGCGAGAGGTTGACGCGAATTAGCTCGGCGGCGACCAGCGTCTCGCGGCCATCCTGAATGCGCAGCTGTTGCAGCGCTAGCTCGCCCCGCAGCGGGTTAATGCGGATGTCGCCAACGCTGAGCTGCACCGGCAATTTTTGCGCGACGGCCCAGGGCAGCACGCGCTTGAGCAGTGGCGGGCCGCCGAGCCAGAGCAGCAGGCACAGCGCCAGCCAGCCGGCGAGCAGACGGAGGCTCCAGACTTGCCAGCGCGGGCGTTTCTGCAGGGGGGCATCACTCATATTGCTTGTCCTTGAAATCGCACAGATCTTCAATTCGGCAGCTGCCGCAGCGCGGTTTGCGCGCGATGCAGGTATAGCGGCCATGCAGAATTAACCAGTGATGAGCATCTTGCCGGAATTCGCTGGGCACATGGCGCATCAATGCCGCTTCCACGGCATCCACATCTTTGCCTTTGGCGATGCCGGTACGGTTGCCGACGCGGAAAATATGGGTATCCACAGCAATGGTCGGCCAGCCGAAAGCGGTGTTGAGCACGACATTAGCGGTCTTGCGGCCAACGCCGGGCAGGCGCTCGAGCGCGGCACGATCCTCTGGCACTTCGCCGCCATGTTCATCGAGCAAGATGCGGCAGGTCTTGATCGTATTCTCGGCCTTGGTGTTAAACAGGCCAATGGTCTTGATGTAGTGCTTCAGGCCATCGACGCCGAGGGCGAGCATTTTTGCTGGCGTATCCGCGATGGCAAACAGTGGCCCAGTGGCCTTGTTCACGCCGACATCAGTCGCTTGAGCCGAGAGCAGCACGGCAATCAATAGTTCGAACGGGCTGCGATAGTTCAGTTCTGTGGTCGGCTGCGGGTTATCGGCACGCAGGCGAGCAAAGATTTCCTGGCGTTTGGCGGCATTCATGGCAGGCAACACAAGCGGAGAATTTCAGGCATTCTATCGTGCAATCTACCGGTCAGTAAGAACAGGAGCAGCAGCAATGACGAATCGCAGTGGCAAGGGCGCTTTGATTACGGGAGCTTCGGCAGGCTTGGGCGAGGCATTTGCGCGCTTGCTGGCGGCCGAAGGGCACGATGTGATGTTGGTGGCTCGGCGTGCTGAGCGTTTGCAGGCATTGGCCGATGAATTAACGGCAGAGCATGGTGTGCGGGCACTGGTTTGTGCCATGGATTTATCTGATGCCGGCGCTTCTGCGCGCATCGAAGCGGCTGCCGAAGCGGCCAATTTTCAGGTTGATATCCTGATCAATAATGCCGGTCTGGCTGAACCGGTGTCGTTCCTGAATTTCCCGGTGGACAATGTGCGCGCCATGATCGAGGTCATGATTACCGGACTGACTGAACTGACGCACCGCTTTGCCCAAGGCATGGTGGCGCGCGGCTGGGGTCGCATCATCAATGTCTCGTCGCTGGCGGCATTTGCGCCGAATTCGCCGGGCATGCTCTACACCGGCATCAAGTCTTATGTGCTGAACATGTCGCAGGCGCTGGACATGCAGATGAAACCGTCGGGTGTGCATGTTACGGCGCTGTGCCCTGGCTTCACCTGGACCGAGTTCCACGATACGCAAGGCACGCGCGCGTGGGCGAATCAGCTGCCGGCATTTGCCTGGCAAAATGCACCGACGGTGGTGAAGGCGGGCTGGGATGCGGTGTCACGCGGCGAGCCGGTGTGCGTGCCGGGCGTCGTCAACAAGGCGGTGGCATCGTTCACCAAGCATTTGCCCGAGCGCCTGCGTTATCTGTTCGGCAAGCATGCGCGGATGGTGCACTAAGCCTTATCGTTTCGGCGTTAACTAAAGTGCCGAGGCTTGCTCCATGGCCTGTTGCGCTTGCTCGGCAGCAGCCTGTAGCGCTGGCAGCTTTGCGTGCAGAGCATCCGTATTTTCGCCGCGTGCCGCTAGTGCGCTGATCTGTTTCTCGATTTTTTTCAGCTGGCTGCGCGCCATGGCGGCGGCGATCATCAGGTTGCTGCGAGTGGTCTCTGCTTTTGCTGCCTTGCGTTTGGAGGCCTGCTCGGCTGCTGTGGATAGGCGCTGATTTCTGGTCAGGAAGCGCTGGCGTGCCTTGTCCGCTCGTAACTTGGCTTGCTTTAGCGCCTCTATCGAGGGCGCGGTGGGTGTCAGCGGCGGATGCCAGGTCATTGGAATATCGGGGCCGGGCACGAGATCAATGCAATCGACCGGGCAGGGCGGCACGCACAGATTGCAGCCGGTGCATTCCTCGATCAGCACGGTATGCATAAGCTTGGCGGCCCCGACGATGGCATCGACGGGGCAGGCTTGGATGCACTTGGTGCAGCCGATGCATTCGTCTTCGCGGATAAAAGCGACCAGCCTGTGCACGGGTGTAATGCCATAGTCCGGATCAAGCGGCAGCGCCGGTACATTCATCAGCTTGGCCAGCGCGGCGATGGTGGGTTCGCCGCCAGGTACGCAATGGTTAATGGCTGTACCGCTGGCGATTGCCTCGGCATAGGGTCGGCAGCCATCGGTCTTGCACAGGCCGCACTGGGTCTGCGGCAAAAGCGCATCAATACGGTCGATCAGCTCGATAGGCACCATGTCGATGCGATGAGCAATGGGGTTGGCGATGCGGTTGTCGATTGGCGGCACGGGCATGGTCTGGGCTGGCTTCGGTCAACTAACAGGGCGCAAAAGCGATGGAATCTGCAGCTGATTATTGCATCGAGACGCCGACTGCGGCAAAGTCGGGCGGTCTTTAATTCTGGCAATCAATAATGTCTGATATTTTGCATCAATCCGCCCTGCAATTGGCCTCTCGCATTCGTGCCGGCGAGGTCTCTGCCGTCGCTGTAGTCGAAGCGCATATCGCGCGTTTGCGTCAAGTCAATCCGGTGCTCAATGCGGTGGTCGTGGAGCGTATTGCCGATGCCCGCGTGGAAGCCGCCGAGGCTGATCGTGAAGTCGCTGCAGCGCTTGCTGCCGGCACGCTGGATCAGTTGCCGCCGTTGCTCGGCGTGCCTTGCACCATCAAGGAAAGTTTCCATTTTGCCGGCATGCCCAATACCTCGGGTTTGGTCAGCCGGGTCGGCTTGAAAGTCGCTGAGGATGCCCCGACGGTGGCGCGTCTGCGCGCGGCCGGCGCGATTCCGCTCGGAGTTACTAATACCTCCGAAGTTTGCATGTGGATGGAGAGCTACAACCGCGTCTACGGTCTGACCAACAATCCCTACGATCCGACCCGCACCGTGGGTGGCTCGTCCGGCGGCGAGGGCGCGATTGTCGGTAGCGGGGCATCGCCGTTTGGTCTTGGCGGTGATGTTGGCGGCTCGATTCGCATGCCGGCGTTTTTCAACGGTGTGTTCGGGCACAAATGCTCGCCGGGCTTGGTTACGAATGAAGGACAGTTTCCCGGTCCGTCCGGGTCGATTGATCGCTATCTCGCCACTGGCCCGTTGTGCCGCCGAGCCGAAGATTTGGAGCCCCTGCTGCGGATTCTCGGTGGTGATGCTGCCAAGCACCTAAAGCCGGTAGCGGATGTGGATGTATCCACGCTGCGTGTGCTGCAGTTTGCTCGTGAGCTGGCGATCACGCCCGATGCCGATCAGATGGGCGCGCGTGATCGCGCTGTGCAGGCCCTGATGGCATGTGGTGCTCGTGTTGAAGCGGTGCATCTGCCGCTGATGGCGCAGGCGCGCGACCTGTGGACGGCGATGCTGGCCAGCGCCGGCAGCGACAGCACCTTTGCCGATCACATGTTCGGTACGCGCAGCCCGCTGGCGCCAATGAAAGAGCTGGGCCGTTTGGCCATGCGCCGCTCCGATCATACGTTTCCGCTGGTGGCACTGGCTCTGTTCGAGCGTTTGCCGGAGCTGACGCCGGCGCGCACACGCAAATTGTGCGGCCAAGCACTGACGCTGAAGCTGCAACTGGAAGATGTGCTGGGTGATGACGGCGTGCTTATTACGCCGACCTATCCGACGGTGGCGCCCAAGCATTACAAGGCGATGTTGCCACCGTTCAACTTCGTCAACTGTGCCATTTTCAATGCCCTGTCGCTGCCGGTGACGGCGGTGCCGACCGGCCTCAATGCCGGCGGTGTGCCGACGGGCGTTCAGGTTGTTGCCAAAGAAGGCAACGATCACCTTACCCTGGCCTGTGCGCTGGCGCTAGAAAGCGCGCTCGGCGGCTGGGCTTATCCTGTTGTTTCTAATGTGATTCCCGGCGCGGTTGCGCGTTAAGGAGATGTTGATGGAAATTCGTCGTGGCATGGCTGAGGCCAATGGTATCGAGCTGGCTTATGAAGACATGGGTGATGTGTTGCATCCGCCCATCCTGCTGATTATGGGTCTGAGCGCACAGCTGCTGTTGTGGCCGCTGGGCTTTTGCGAGCAGCTGGTAAAAGCGGGCTATCGCGTGATTCGTTTCGATAATCGCGACATCGGCCTGTCTACCAAAATGTCGCATATGAAGGTGGTTGGCCCGGTGTGGAAGCGCTTCCTGCGCGCTCAGCTCGGGTTATCCAGCCCGGTGCCGTACAACCTGCACGATATGGCCGAGGATGTACGCGGTCTGCTCGACTTCCTGCAGATTCCCAGCGCGCATGTGGTTGGTGCCTCCATGGGTGGCATGATCACTCAGGTCTTTGCCGCGAAATATCCTCAGCGTGTGCGCTCGGTTGGCATCATTTTCTCCAGCACCAACCAGCCCTTCCTGCCGCCACCCAAGCGTGCCGCTTTGCAGCCGCTGATGTCGGGGCCGGGCAAGAATGCCACGCGTGAGCAGGTCATCGCGCACTCGGCGAAGTTTATGCGCATCATCGGCAGCCCGAAGTACCCGTTCACGCAGGACGAAATGATCGCCATGGCCAGCGAAATGAATGCGCGCAGCTATCATCCGGCCGGCGTGGTGCGACAGTTCAATGCCATCCTCGGCACCGGTAGTCTGAAGCACCTCACGCGTCGCATCGAGAAGCCGACGGTGGTCATTCATGGCACGGCTGATCCGCTAGTGCGCCCGGCCTGCGGCAAGGCCATTGCGCGCAATATTCCGAAGGCGCGTTTGGTGATGATTCCGGGCATGGGCCATGACCTGCCGCCGGGCGTTTGGGAGCGTATTACCCATGCGCTGATCGTGAACGCGAAGCAGGCTTGAGTTTGCACTGAGGGCATTATGAAAAAAGCCGGTCGGGTTGCCCCGCCGGCTTTTTTCTTTACACGGTATTTTACGTGCCTAATTTTTCAGAGTTAGGCCGCTTTCGCGACCTCCCCCTCCAGCTTTTCACGCCAGTAAGCCACGAGCGCACTGTTCTCGTGATCCCAGGGGTGGAAGTCTGGCTTGAAGAAGTCCAGATATTCGCGGGTCAAATTGCTCAGAATACCGTTGCGACCGAACAGCTTGTTAAGGCCGAAAGCCCAGCTGCGCAGATTGAACAGCTGTTTGTCTTTCGCCATGAATTGCAACTGGAAGGCTGACACTACCGCGGCGAGGATGACCGTTGCCAGCACCTGAAACACCACGCGCTCGGCGTAACTGTTACCTGGCACCTGCTTGTAGAGATCGAAGGCGACAGCCTTGTGCTCGGTCTCTTCGATGGCATGCCACATCCAGATCGGGCGCATCTCGTCCGACAGATTGTTCATGGTGTCGGTATCGGTGAGCAGGCGGTTGGCGATGATGCCGGTGAAGTGCTCCAGCGCCACGGTCACGGCCAGCTGCTGACGCTTGGTCAGGATGCGCCGGCCGAGGTTGAGCAGGCCGAGGGTGAATTTCTCGGCACGCAGCGCCGGCAGGCCCTTGGCGGCCAGCATATTGTTCATGCTGACATGTTCCAGCGAATGCATGGCTTCCTGGCCGATGAAGCCGGAGATGTCCTTGGCGGTGACATTTTCACCGGCATGCTCGCGCAGGGCGCGCACGGAGTCGACGAAGAAGCGTTCGCCAACGGGAAACAGGGTGGACAGCGTGCCCATGAAGTGGGTGCAGAACGGGTCGTTGAAGGCCCAGTGGTCCGGCACCTGATTGGCATCAAACGCGAAATCCATGCGGGTCGGCTTGATCTGAATCACATCCGGCGTGGCTTTGCGTGCGGCTTTAGTACCCATGACAAGAACTCTCGAAAACGTGACGACAGAGTCACGACAAGACGGAACTTACTGGTTCTATGTAACAGTGTCAAATGTAATGGTTTAAATATTTCCGACTTTATTCGGCTTCAGGCCTTCTTCACGAATTCGGATTTCAGCTTCATGGCACCGATACCGTCGATCTTGCAATCGATGTCGTGATCGCCATCGACCAGCCGAATGTTCTTCACCTTGGTGCCGACCTTGACCACCAGCGACGAGCCTTTGACCTTGAGATCCTTGATGACAGTGACGGTATCGCCTTCAGTCAGCACATTGCCGTTGGCATCCTTGATCACGCGCTTGCTGTCGCCGGTTTCGGCGGTGTCGGTGGCCGACCACTCATACGCGCAGGCCGGGCAGATGAGCAGGTCGCCATCGGCATAGGTGTAGTCGGATTGGCATTTTGGGCAGGGCGGGAGCTGGCTCATAAAGGCTTCTGTATCAGGCTGTTTTTGAATCGGAGAGGCGGGCGCTGAGCCAGCGACCGATGTCGGTAATTTCGTCCAGGCACACGGCATGGGCCATGGCGTAGTCTTTCCAGACGACCTGGCCGCCAAGGCTTTCCACGACGGTACTGGCGGCACGGCCCATGGCCAGCGGCACCACATCGTCATGGCGGCCGTGGGCGGCGAACATCGGCACGGTCAGGCAGACTGGGTTGAGCTCATCGCGCAGTAGTTCGGGCGTGGGCAAATACGTAGACAGCGCGAGGATGCCGGCCAGCGGCTCGGCATGCGTGAGGCCGGTGAGCCAGGCAATGGCACCGCCCTGCGAGAAGCCGGCGAGCACGATACGGCTACACGGCACACCGCGCGCATTCTCTGCCGCGATGAGCTGGCGGATGGCATCTCGGCTGGCGCAGATGCCGGCGACATCGGCTTCGCGCTGGTCGCCATCGAGCGAGAGGATGTCGTACCAGGCGGGCATCACATAGCCGCCGTTGATGGTCACCGCAATCGCCGGCGCATTCGGGAAGATGAAGCGCACGGCGGCATCGGCTGGCAGGCCCAGCTCGGGGATGATGGGCACGAAATCATTGCCATCGGCACCGAGGCCATGCAGCCAGATCACGCTCAGCGTGGGGTTGGGTGAGGTTTCGCGGGTGATGACGGAGAGCATGGGTGACATGGCGCAATGATCCTGATGAAGTGCAGGTCGCGGAGTGTAGCGGTGATTGACAGCGCGCGACGAGTGTTGCCTGCTTGCGCGTTACGCATTCAGTCATGACCCAGCCATCATGCCTGTCAAGAAACTGCCGAGGATGTTTGCATGAAGAAGCTGCCGCGTGATCCACAAAACGACTACACCCGCGAGATGGCTGCCGCCCGCCGCGCGCTTGTGACCGTCGAGACCGGTGCCGAGCTCACTCATACTGGCAGCTACTCGCTGGACCCCGCTGTGCTGCCTGGCAACATCGAAGGCTTTTCCGGCATCGTGCAGGTGCCCATGGGTTTTGCCGGCCCGCTGCTGGTCGATGGCGAGCACGCGCAGGGCGAGTTCTATGTACCCATGGCGACTACCGAGGGCACGCTGCTGGCTAGCTATAGCCGTGGCATGCGCCTGACCCGCGAGGCCGGCGGCGTGCGCACCACGGTAATCGATGATGCCATGCAGCGCGCACCCATCTTCGTCTTCAGCGATGCCCGCTATGCCCGTGACTTCGGCCTCTGGGTCGAGGCCAACTTCGCGCACATCAAGGCCGCCGCCGAAGAGACCACGCGCTCGGGCCGGCTGCGCGACATCCAGCAATTCAGCATGGGCAAGATGCGCTGGCTGCGCTTCAATTTCACTACTGGCGATGCCGCCGGGCAGAACATGGTGAGCAAGGCCACCCACCACGCCTGCCAGTGGATGCTGGCGCAGCAGCTGCCGGGGCTGGAGCATTTCTCGCTGGCGGCCAATTTCGATACCGACAAGAAGCATTCGCAGGTCAACAGTCTGCACACACGCGGCAAGCGCGTGGTGGCCGAGGTGACACTGCCGGCGGCGCTGCTGCGCGATGTCATGCACACCAGCGGCGAGGCGCTGTTTAAGCAGCGGCAGCTGTCGAACATGGGCGCGCTCATGGCCGGTTCGGTCAACAACGGCGCGCACTTCGCCAATGGCATCACCGCCATGTTCATCGCTTGCGGGCAGGATGTCGCGAATGTCGCGGAGTCATCTGCAGGCTATGTGCACGGCGAGTTGAAGGCCAACGGCGACTACTATTTTTCAGTGACGATTCCGGCGCTGATCGTGGCGACCTATGGTGGCGGCACAGGGCTGCCGACGCAGCGTGAGTGTTTGGAGGTCATGGATTGCTACGGCGAGGGCAAGGTGCGCAAGCTAGCCGAGATCGTCGCGGCCATGGTGCTCTGCGGCGAGCTGTCGTTGGCCTCGGCCATCGTGTCGGATCAGTGGGTGTCGAGCCACGACAAGTACGGGCGCAACCGGCCCTGAGCAGGGCCGGTGCGTGTGTTGCGGAGCGTGCGTATGAAACGGGCCGCTGGGCTTATTTCACCGTCATGCCCGGCTGCGCACCGTCATCCGGCGTGAGCAGGAAGATGTCGCTGCCACCGGGGCCGGCGGCCAGCACCATGCCTTCGCTCATGCCGAACTTCATCTTGCGCGGGGCGAGGTTGGCGACCATGACGGTGAGGCGGCCGACCAGCACGCTTGGGTCCGGGTAGGCGCTCTTGATGCCGGAGAAGACCTGGCGGGTTTCGCCGCCGAGGTCGAGCGTGAGGCGTAGCAGCTTGTCGGCACCTTCGACGTGCTCGGCCGAGACGATGCGCGCGACGCGCAGATCGACCTTGGCGAAATCATCGATGCCGATCACGCTCGGCGCTTCAGCCGGCTTGTCTGCCTTCGCGGCGACAGCCTTGGAATCAGCGGGCTTTGCGGCAGCTTTAGCCGGTGCAGCAGCCACCGGCTGTGCATTCACCAGCGAATCTGTCGAGTCCGCCACCATCGCAGCCACCAGCACCGGGTCTACGCGCGTCATCAGCGCCTGGAAAGTCTCGATGTGCTGACCGAGCAGCAGTTCGCGACGCGATTCCCAGTGGAAATCGGGCAGATTCAGGAAGCCGGCACTAGCCTCGGCCATGGCCGGTAACACCGGTGCGAGATAGGTCATGAGCTGACGGAACAGGTTGAGGCCGACCGAGCACACGGCCTGCACTTCGGCATCCATGCCCTCGACCTTGGCCAGTGCCCACGGCTTCTTCTCGTCGATGTACTGATTGGCGCGGTCGGCCAGCGCCATGATTTCGCGGATGGCACGGCCGAAGTCGCGCGCTTCGTAATGAGCAGCGATGTTGTCACCAGCCGCGATGAAGTCGGCGAGCAACTGTGGCTCGGCGCAGTCGGCCGAGAGCTGGCCATCAAAGCGCTTGCTGATGAAGCCGGCGCAGCGGCTGGCGATGTTAACGACCTTTCCGACCAGATCCGAGTTCACGCGCAGGGTGAAGTCTTCGAGATTGAGATCGATGTCTTCGACCTTGCCCGAGAGCTTGGCGGCGAAGTAGTAGCGCAGGTACTCCGGGTTCAGGTGCTGCAGATAGGTCTGCGCCTGAATGAAGGTGCCGCGCGATTTCGACATCTTCTGGCCGTTCACGGTCAGGAAGCCGTGCGCGAACACGCCGGTCGGCTTGCGATAACCCGCGCCCTCGAGCATCGCCGGCCAGAACAGCGCATGAAAATACACGATGTCTTTGCCAATGAAATGGTAGAGCTCGGTATCGCTACCAACCTTCCAGTAGTCGTCAAATTGAAGCGTTGGGTGGCGAGCGCACAGGTTTTCGAAGCTGGCCATGTAGCCCACCGGAGCATCGAGCCAGACATAAAAATACTTGCCCGGCGCATCGGGAATTTCGAAGCCGAAGTAGGGCGCATCACGCGAGATATCCCAGTCGGCGAGTCCGGACTCGAACCATTCCGCGAGCTTGTTAGCGACTTCTTCCTGCAAGGTGCCACTGCGCGTCCACGCCTTCAGCATGGCCTCGAAATCGGGCAGCTTGAAGAAGTAGTGCTCGGACTCTTTCTCCACCGGAGTGGCGCCGGAGACAGTTGAGCGCGGGTTCTTCAGCTCGGTAGGCGAATAGGTCGCGCCGCAGACTTCGCAGGAGTCGCCGTATTGATCCAGCGCGCCGCACTTCGGGCAGTCGCCCTTGATGAAGCGGTCGGCCAGGAACAATTTCTTTTCCGGGTCAAAGAGCTGGCGGATGGCGCGCGTGGCGATGTGCCCGCCGCCTTGCAGCGAGCCGGCGGCAGCACCCGGCAGGCCATCACGCAGGCGTGTGTAGATCTGCGAAGCGCGGGCGCGATTCTCGTCGGAATGCGTGGAATGATAGTTGTCGAAGCGGATGCCGAAGCCGGCGAAATCACGCTCGTGCTCGGCCTTCACATTGGCGATCTGCTGCTCCGGCGGCAAGCCATTCTGCTCGGCCTTGAGCATGATCGCGGTACCGTGAGCATCATCAGCACAAACATAGTGCGCTTCGTGACCGCGCGCGCGCTGGAAGCGTACCCAGATATCGGTCTGGATGTATTCGACGAGATGGCCGAGGTGGATCGGACCGTTGGCGTAGGGTAGGGCGCTGGTAACGAGCAGGCGACGGGACATGGGCAACTTCGTCAGGTCAGAAAACAGGTGGACAATGATAGCATCGCCCTGCCGCATTACACTGCCTTGAAAAATTTCATGTCGTTGATCATCTACGTCAGGAAGCCGTAATGGATATGCCAGAAGTACTCATCATTGGTGCAGGCTTAGCGGGCTTGAGCGCCGCTCGACGCTTACAGCAGCATGGCGTCAGTGTGCAGGTTTTAGAGGCCCGCGATCGAGTCGGTGGGCGCAGCTGGACCGAGTGGCATGGGGAAACGCCGGTGGATCGTGGCGGCGCGTGGATAGGCCCGACACAAAATCGTTTGTTAGCGTTAGCAAAAGAGTTTGGTCTGAAAACGGTCGCACAAGGTCGACAGGGTCGTTCGGTTTATTGCGTGGGCAACACCCGTAAACTTCATGGTGACAAGCTGCTGGGGCTAGTGACCACGAGTGGCGCGCCCCATGATTGGCGCATCCTGCCCGATCTGCTCAAGCTCGAGTATCGACTGAATTCGATGGCCGCGACAGTGCCCGTAGGCCGTCCCTGGGATGCCCCAAGAGCTCAAGCGTGGGATAGCCAAACGCTGGGTGAGTGGCTGCATCAGCAAGTATGGCAAGAGCGCACCCGTCTTTTGGCGGAAGCCACGTTTGAAACGGTCTGGGGCGCTAATGCGCATGACATGTCGCTGCTGTATGCGCTGCACTACATCGCGGCGGCGGGTGATGAAACGCATCCAGGCACGTTTGCACGACTCACCGCAAGCATCGATGGTGCGCAAGACCAACGCTTTGCGCTGGGCAGTCAGTCGGTTGCGCTCGCGCTCGCGGCCAGTCTTGGCGATGCCGTGGTGCTGAATACTCCCGTGCAACGCATCAGCCAAAATGAACAGGGCATTACCGTCGTGGCGGGTGAGCGCACCTGGCAAGCCAATCACGTTATCGTTGCCGTACCCGCGTTGTTACGGCCGAGCCTTGGCTTTGAGCCCGCCTTGCCGCAGGAGCAATTAAGTCATTTGGCGCAGATGCGTATGGGGCGCTTGATGAAGTACGAAGCCATTTATGATCGCCCATTTTGGCGGGATGCCGGGTTAAGCGGCACAGCTGTATTGGTCGATGGCCTAGTGAATCTCATTTTTGATGTGTCACCCGATCAGGGCAGTGAGGGCGCGTTATTGGCCTTTATTGGTGGAGCACATTTAGATCAAGCGCAACAGCTTTCGCCTCTGGCGTTACGTGAGCAGGTACTTCATGCGTTTGCGCGTTGTTTTGGCGACGCCGCCTTGACGCCACTGAACTGCATTTGCCAAGACTGGACGCGAGAAATCTATAGCTTGGGCGGGCCTACAGCGATCTCTGGCGTGGGGGCTTTAACGCATTACCGAGATGCTTTATCACGGCCTGTCGGTCAGATTTATTGGGCTGGGACGGAGCTGCCCGGTTATTGGACAGGATACTTAGAGGGCGCCGTATTGTCGGGGGAGCATGCTGCCGAGCAGGTACTAGCGGCTCGGCAGCGATAAGCGTTTATGCCGCTTGAGCCGCTTTTAAGGCATAGCTTTCCAAGGCTTTCACGCGATCCACAATCAGATGACGGTTGTCATGCTGCCAGGGGTGAAAGCCTGGGCGGTAGAAGTCGAGGTATTCCGGAATGATGCGCGTGAGCATGCCCGGCTTGAACAGCATGAACTTGGCGAAGCCTAGGGCATCGCGCCAGTTGCCGAGCTGCTTGTCGTGCTTGAGTAGGCTGTACTGCATGCGCGTGGTGATGAGCATGAAGAAAAATGTTGCCTGCGCCATGCCGCGCACGCGCAGCCAGTAGTCGCCATCGACCTGCTGAAAGACATCGAAAGCCACGGCCTTGTGCTCGGTTTCCTCCACCGCATGCCACATGAACATGTCGGCATACATGCCGTCGAGATCTTCAATGACATCAGCCTGATTCAGCATCAGGTTGGCGAGGATGGCGGTGAAATGCTCAAAGCCGACGGTCAGCGCCAGCTGCTCGCGCTTGCTGTACTTCTTCTTGGCAAAGGCCAGCGCCTTTTTCATGAAGGTGAGCTTGCTGGTCAGTGGCAGCTGATGCTGGTCGATCAGCGCCTGATTGAACGCTTCGTGCTCTTTGCCGTGATTGGCTTCCTGACCGATAAAGTTGCGGATCTGGGCGCGCATTTCAGGGTCGCTGATGTCATTTTCGAAGTTACGCACGGCATGGATGAAGAAGCGCTCGCCATCTGGAAAGGTCGTGGACAGCGCGTTCATGAAGTGGGTGATCCACGTGTTGCCCTTGTACCAGTAGCGCGGAATTTCAGGAATGTCGTAGTCCATGCGGCGCACGCGAATGGGGATGGGGGTTTTGCTGATCATGATGAGTCTCGCTAGGTGAAGATCGGGCGGTAATGACCCTACGCTCAGCATCGTGACCGATTGGTTTTGCGAAGGTTAGGTGGTGAGTTGCCGGAAATCGGTCATTAGAGGTCAGTCGTGGTTTTTGTAAGAGAGGTGGGTAGCGAATTGACCAAAGCTGGACTATCTCTCTATAGGCAGAAGCACTTCAACCTTGCCGACCAAAAGAGGTATTACAATGCGCGCATCGGTATTACTTCAATCGAGAACGCTCATGCCAACGACTATGACCATCAAAGGGCAGGTCACCATCCCGAAGCATATTCGCGACGCCTTGCATTTGATGCCCGGTGTGCAAGTGGAGTTTCTGGTCAACGAGGCAGGTCATGTCGTGCTGGTGCCGGGGCAGCAGCCCTTCGGGAGCGAGGATCGTTTTGAGGCGGTTCGCGGACGAGCAGAGATCAAATACCGTACTGACGAATTGATGGCTTTGCTGCGAGGAGAGGCTTGATGCTGGTTGATACCAATGTATTGATCGATGTGCTTGAGGATGATGCTGACTGGGCCGATTGGTCGCTGCAACAGCTGCGTGCCCAGTCGCAAGTCCATGAGCTGGTGATTAATCCGGTCATCTATGCCGAGCTGGCACTGACATTCAAGACCATTGAGGCACTAGACGCTACGCTGGATCGGTTACATATGCCATTGCGCGAGTTGCCCCGGCCAGCCTTGTTTCTGGCGGGTAAGGCCTTTGCGCAGTATCGCCGTCAGGGTGGCACTCGCCATTCGGTGCTGGCGGATTTCTTCATAGGCGCGCATGCGGCAGTTACTGGCATGCCAGTGTTGACACGCGATGTCAGCCGCTACAAAAGTTATTTTCCGACCGTGCGATTGGTGTCGCCCGGCCTTTGATCATCGTGCAAAGCCGCCTTCGGCCAGCTACGATATGCCCCATCATTTAGCGGACACCGACAACTCCATGAGCATCACCCGCGCGACGGTCGACGCCGTCCTCGCCGCCCACAGCGATCCTTATCTCGGCCCAGCTGCCACCTACCTACTGCTGGCCGTGCCGCAAGACACACAAGTCACTGACGATGGCCGCGTGTTCGCCCACATTGCGTTGCCGTATCCGCATGCGAATCCGGCCGAAGCTTTCGGCACCAAGCTGGAAGCGGCGCTGCATGTGGCCGGCGCGCGCGATGTGCACATCCGCTGGTCGCTGGCGATTCCGCGCATCAAGCCGCAGGGCGAAGTGGCACCGCTGACGCTGGCGCGCAATGTCATCGTAGTGGCGTCGGGCAAGGGCGGCGTCGGCAAGTCGACAACGGCAGTGAACCTGGCGCTGGCGCTATCTCGCGAGGGTGCCAAAGTTGGCTTGCTCGATGCCGATATTTACGGCCCCAGTCAGCCGACCATGCTCGGCATCGGCAACGGCAAATACCCGGACACGGTGGACGACGCCTGGTTCGTGCCGCATCACGCGCATGGCATCGAGGTCATGTCTATCGGCTTCCTGTTGCAGGGCGATACGCCGGTGGTCTGGCGCGGGCCGAAGGCGACCGGCGCGCTGATTCAGCTGGTGACGCAGACGCGCTGGTCATCGCTGGATTATCTCGTGGTCGACATGCCGCCGGGCACCGGCGATATCCAGCTGACACTGGCGCAGCGCGTGCCGGTGGGTGGTGCGGTGATCGTCACCACGCCGCAGGACATCGCGACCATGGATGCCAAGAAGGGCATCGAGATGTTCCGCAAGGTCGATATCACCGTGCTCGGCGTGGTCGAGAACATGGCGCAGCACATTTGCTCGAACTGCGGCCACGCAGAACATATTTTCGGCGAGGGCGGTGGTGCGCGCATGGCCGCGCAGTACGATACGGTGTTGCTGGGCCAGCTGCCGCTGGATCGTCGCATTCGCGAGCAGACCGACAGTGGTACGCCGACCGTGGTGGCCGAGCCGAATGGCGAGCTGGCCGGTTATTATCGCGAGATGGCGCGTCACACCGCCGCGCGTCTGGCCCTCGGCCCGCGTGTGGCCGATACCCGTATTCCTTTGAACCCGACGCACTAAGCGCACCGATCGAGACCGCAGCATGAGCATCAAATCAGATCACTGGATTCGTCGCATGGCGGCACAGCAGGGCATGATCGAGCCTTTCGAGCCGGGTCAGGTTCGGCATTCTTCCGTGGATGGCCACAAGATCGTGTCTTATGGCACTTCGAGCTATGGCTATGATGTGCGTTGTGCCAACGAGTTCAAGATCTTTACCAACATCAATTCGACGATCGTGGATCCGAAGAATTTTGATGACAAGAATTTTGTCGATCTGACTGCCGATGTTTGCATCATTCCGCCAAACAGTTTTGCGCTGGCGCGGACGGTGGAGTATTTCCGGATTCCACGGTCGACGCTGGTGATCTGTTTGGGCAAGAGCACGTATGCGCGTTGCGGCATTATTGTGAATGTGACGCCGCTGGAGCCGGAGTGGGAGGGGCATGTGACCCTCGAATTCTCCAACACTACTAACCTGCCGGCCAAGATTTACGCTAACGAGGGCGTTGCGCAGATGTTGTTCTTTGAGAGCGATGAGATTTGTGCAACTTCTTATAAGGATAGGGGCGGTAAATACCAAGGGCAGACGGGCGTTACGCTGCCAAAAACTTAACTCGGCCATCTGGGGCAACCTGGCCCAGGCAAACACGCCGCAAGTACGTCTATGTAGGCTCTCATACGCCATCCATGGCGCATGACGGTTTGCCAGTGCCAGGTTGCCCCAGATGAACAGCGTTTACTTTTCGGGCGCTCGCGCCGTGATCTTGGAGTTTCCACATGACGCATCGCAGCACGCTCGATTTTCTACTGAATGATTGGCTCCACGCTGAAACCCTTTGTCAGCGCGAGTTTCATGCCGAGCACAACAACGACACCTTTGCTGCGGTGCTGGATCTCAGCGAGCAGATCGCGACGGAGCAGTTCGCGCCGATCAATCGGCTCACTGACATTGAAGAGCCCGAATTCGACGGCGTGAAGGTGCATTTGCCGAAGGAGACACCGATTGCGCTGGCGGCGTTCAATGAGGCGGGGTTGATGGCGGCGAGCAAGCCGGCTGAGGTGGGCGGCATGCAGCTGCCGACCGTGGTCGAGATGGCGTCGATGAGTTTTTTCTATAAGGCGAGTGTGTCGCTGGCGGCTTATCCGATGCTGACGCGCGGCAATGCCAACACCATTTTTGCGCATGGCACGGCTAAGCAGATCGAGGTGTTTGCGAAGACGGGCTTTGCGGGTACGACCTACGGCACGATGTGTCTGAGTGAGCCGCAGGCGGGGTCGAGTCTTTCCGATATTGCGACGCGTGCGGTGCCCGAAGTCGGCGGCGAGGATGATGTGCTGGGCGCGCGCCATCGCTTGACCGGCAACAAGATGTGGATCACCGGCGGTGAGCATGAGATGGGCGACAACATCATCCATCTGGTGCTGGCGAAAATTCCGGGGCCGGATGGCAAGCCGGTGCCGGGCGTGAAGGGCATTTCGCTGTTCATCGTGCCGCGTATTCTGGTGGATGCCGAGGGCCGACCGACCGGGCAGCGCAATGATGTGGCGCTGGCCGGGCTCAATCACAAGTGCGGCTATCGCGGGGCGGTCAATACGCTGCTCAACTTCGGCGAGGGCAAGTTCCCGGTCGAGGGTCGGGCGGGGGCAGTGGGCTATCTCATCGGTGGCGTCGGCAATGGGTTGCGCTGCATGTTCACGCTGATGAACGAGGCGCGCATCGCGGTCGGTCTGGGCGCGACGATGCTGGGGTATGCCGGCTATGAGGCATCGCTGGAGTATGCGAAGCAGCGCCCGCAAGGTCGCCACGCCGGTGCTGGCGGCAAGGATCACAACAGCCCGCAGGTACCTATCATCGAGCACACCGATGTGAAGCGCATGCTCATGATGCAGAAGGCCATCGCTGAGGGCGGGCTGGCGCTGGGCCTGTTTTGCGCGCGGCTGGTGGATGAGGAAAGTACCGGCACGCCGGAGCAGGCGAAGGCCGCCGGGCTGCTGCTGGAGCTGCTGGTGCCGATTGCCAAGAGCTGGCCCAGCGAGTGGGCGCAGGAGGCCAACAGCCAGGCTATCCAGATTCTCGGCGGCTATGGCTACACGCGTGATTTCCCGGTCGAGCAGTACTGGCGCGACAACCGTCTGAACATGATCCACGAGGGCACGCACGGCATTCAGGGTCTGGACCTGCTCGGCCGCAAGGTGCTCATGAACGAGGGCGCGGCGCTGAAGGCGCTGGCCGCGCGTATCGGCGAGACGGTGACGCGTTCGGCCACGGCGGATGCCGGCTTGCAGGCTCATGGTCGGGCGTTGACGGCGGCTTTGCAGGAAGTCGTGGCGGCGACGCAGGCGGCTTGGGCGACGGGTAATCCGACCGAGGCGTTGGCGAATGCGACGAGCTATTTGCAGGGTTTCGGGCATGTGGTGTTGGCGTGGATCTGGCTGGAGTTGGCGCTGGCTGCGCAGACGGCGGATGTGGGGCAGTGGCCGGCTGGGTTCCTGGCTGGCAAACGTGGGGCTTGTGATTATTTCTTCGCGTATGAGTTGCCGAGGGTTGGGGCTTGGCTGGGGGTGGTGGCTAGACGGGAGATGGTTTGTGCTCGGGCATCCGCCGACTGGTTCTGAGCTGCAAAGCTTCTTCAAGTCGCTCGTTCTGACATCCGGTGCGGCCTGACACTGGAAAACACGCCACGAGTCCACCCAGCCCGCGCGCTGCATCGCGCGGTCGCTCACGCGGTTCGGCGCGATGCGCCGACAAACCCCGCGTTCGCCCCTGTAGGCTCTCATGCGCCATCCATGGCGCATGACGGTTTTCCAGTGTCAGGCCGCACCAGATGACAGCGGTCACTTTTTGGGCTTTGGGGCTCGGATTTTCGCGGGTGCTCAGGCAACCAGCCCTTGAAGCGCTTGTTGAGTTCGTGACTGCATTTGTGTGGCCTCTTTGGCGATATTGACTTGCATGGTCGCCATGGCTGTGTCGGCCAGTTTTGCATCCACCGTGTAGCTGCCCTTGGCGGTTAGCCAATCTACGACATTGGCGAGGTGCCAGACAGCGCCCATGCCTTCGTGAGCCGGCGCGGGAAAGCTCATGGTATTGCTCATAATTAACTTGCGCATGTACTGCCTGCTCACGCCGACTAGGTCGGCAACATCGGTGATGCCGACAAGATCCGGGGTGGCCTCGACGAGCTTTGCCGTGGGGATGGCCTGCTTTACATCGGCAAGGGCGCTGATGACTGCGGCTTCGGCGCTTGGCGCATCGCGCGTGAATTCAAGGGCGATGCGGCCGGGCTGGCCCATACCAATGAGCGCATCATCACAGCCAGCTTCGCCTAGCCGCTCGACGATGGCATCGTGCTCGCAGTCAGCCTCGGCGAGCTGATATTTGAGGGTGAAGATGTATTCCATGGGGTTACTCCGGCCTGCGTTGGCTTGGGTCTGCTCTATGAGCGGTGCAGTTATCTACAACGCGCCTCAGGGCTTTGGCATGGTTGCCGGGGCTCTTGGGTGCTCCATACGCTGGTGATGCAAAACTCACCACAACGACATTCGAGATCGTTGTACGGGCAGTAAATCCTGCCCCATGCGTGAGAGCCGCCTCGCTCCACTCGCCAGCCTTGGCTTTTGGCATATTGCAGCGCCTCGTCTACTTCCTTTTTTGGGTGCATTCCCAGAACCATCCTTGATTCTTCAATTTAATTACGCCGGCAAAAGGTTGTCAAGTGACAACTTATGGCATTGCGCCACCTGCTGTTTCAAATCAGCGTCATGCCGATAAAGTTAGTACAGGTTATGCGCAGTCGCTAGAGGAGCAAGAGATGATTTGCGATGGGGGTCGTCCGCTCGAAGGAATAGTTAGGCCGTTACGCACAGCCTTGTGGTTTGACTACCCGCTTAGACGACGGCGGGTTGTTCGCAAGTTTACTTGCTGGACGACGTGGACGAGGAGTCAGCTCGCCACCACAATTTGGACAAATGCCGTAAAGCTTCGATTCTGCACATGAAGCACAGAACGTGCACTCAAATGAACAGATGCGGGCCTCGGTAGATTCCGGCGGAAGATTGCAGTCGCAGCACTCACAACCAGGGCGTAATTCGAGCATCTTGTCTCCTCTTTCTTAACGGCCTAACGTTTGACATGAGGGGGTTATGCGTCTGCGTCACGATTGCACGGCTTGAAGCGCGATCTCGCGGTTGCATAGACCTTTTACAACGCGAGCCATCGTCAACATGAAGTCTTCGACTTCCGTGAACTTAAGAATGGCCTTCTCGCAAGCGATACCTTCGTTGGTAAACCACACAGGAAGTTCGGCCTGCGGGAGTTGGTGTTTGCTGGCGTTGTAGATTAGGTTCAGGCTTTCCTCAAAGCTACCGTCCCCGGAGATGAAAAAATCGTGACTGCTGTGCTTTCTCACCGAATCCAAGGCCAGATAGAGTTGAGTGATTGCCACTTCAAAGTTGGTCAAGGCGGCGAAGTACGGTGACCAGCGACCGTTGCCGTCTTTGACCAGATTGAGTACTTCTTGACGAGCGAGATCGTACTCAAGGAAGGCTGCGTAGACCCGCCGAATGAAGTTGATGACGAGTGGGCGCATTGCCGCTGGCGGAAAGTCATTGAAGATTACAGATAGCCCGAAATTTGATAGCCACTGTGCCGACTCTGGAACCATGGCTTTCATGTCAGACGCGCCGCACGCTGTGACGGCAGCGGCTTTGGCTGAGATGAATAGCTCGACGGCAGATTTAGTGAATGGCATAAGACGCCTAACTTGGTTTATACCGCACCCCCCGCTACATCGGAGAGTGCCACTCAGCCATGCAGTAAGCAAACCCGCTGCATAACACCGCTGGCCCCCAAACCACCACCGAAGCCCCGACCCTGAGCGCTTTCACCCGAGATACCCCGGCACTGGAAAACCGTCATGCGCCATGGATGGCGCATGAGAGCCTACATGGACGTACTTGCGGCGTGTTTTCCAGTGCCGGGGTATCTCGAGTGGCTGAGCCAGTTCAGTGCGCTGCGAAAACGGATCGAGAAACGGTCTACTCCTCAGGCGCCGGCACAGGTCGCCCAGAAAGCACCGACTCCGCGCGCTTCGAGCGAAATATAGGGTAGAAAAACTGGATGTACCAACGCTCACTCCCAAGCCGTCGATCATCGGGCAGGCCAAACGCAGGCGGGTAGCGCCGCGTGATGAGCGCAGTCCCGAAAATAATGTCCCAGATGAAAAGCAAGTTGCCGTAATTACCACGGTAATGGCCAATGCCGTCATCCTGACTCAACGCGTGGTGGGCATAATGGGTAGTCGGTGTGGAGATAGTGCGCTCCAGAATCCAGGCCAGCGGATGCAGCCAGCGATGTCGATGCAGTGCTTCGTCCCACCGTGCCTCGGAGTGAGCACCGATAATGACGGCCATTTTCACGATTGAGTAAATTACATAAATCCAGCCAAAGCCTAGATAAATCAACGCGCCGGCTAACCAGAGTCCGGGCATGACGGCGTAATAAAAGAAGTTATTGCGATAAACCACGCGTACACCCATGTAGGCGGCTGAATGATGTGCGCGATGAAATGGCCACATCCATGAGCTGTGAGACATTCTGTGCCACCAGTATTGCGTCATGTCATCGGCGAGTAACAGGGTCACGACCATCGCCCACCAAGGCCACTGGGCAAGCGCATTTTGATATTCCGGGAAGTAGTGAGTGCCAAGCCAATAGCTCGTGAAGAAAATGGTGGGAATGATCATCAATGGAAATATCACGATGACAGCGGCATCCAGCCTCTTGTCTTCTCGAGTGGCCTCACTGGCAAAAAAGCGACCCCGCCAAATTTCGATGGCAGCAAACACAGCAAATAGGGTGAGCACTGCAACGGCTTGTATGTCGTTCACGCATGAACCTCCAGAGTTAGTCCGTAGCTATTCTTTTTTTCTTACTCAGCGCACCGGCAGGCGCCGGCATATCCCTCGACACCCTGCAGGGATTTTCACCTTCATCAAACACGGGATTTCCAATAATTTGGGCGACGACGATGCGGTGCGATAGCGACGATGAGCAATTCAGTTTCTGATGCTCGATAAATTACGCTGAAGGGAAATCCCTTTACGAGAGCTGCTCGAGTGCCATGTGGGTATGGAGAGCCGCCAAGAGGATGTTGCACGGCTAATTGTGTTGCCGCCTCAACCATTACCTGAAATCGAATGCCAACCCCTGCACCAGCGGCAGAATAATAAGCAACCTCATGCAACAGTTCGGTCTCAGCATCTGGCAGAAAGCGAACTACGGTCACCTCGCGATTGCTCTTGCTTTCGCGAACACTTCTTCAGCCGAGACGGCCCTTACTTCACCACGGTCATAGGCCTGGAGCCTTCTCGAAACCTCGGCCGACCAAGCCGCGTCCAACTCCGCCACCGCCGGTTCATTCAAGGACGACAGAAGCTCATCAACCAACTGCTCACGCTCTGCAGGGGGAAGTTGCTTTCCCTGCTGCGCCAGCTCCGCTACTGAATGAAGCATGCTTTCACCCTCCAAAAAGCCAAGCACTTAAGACTACTCTCGCAAAATGTGATCGTCATTCAGCATTCGATTCCGAGAATGCCATGCAGCCACACAGCAAGCAAACCCGCTGCACAACACCGCTGGCCCTGAACCACCCTCGCAGCCCTGAGCGCTGTTCACCCGAGATCCCTCGACACTGGAAAACCGTCATGCGCCATGGATGGCGCATGAGAGCCTACAGGGATGTACTCGTGGCGTGTTTTCCAGTGTCGGGGGAGCTCGGGTGGCTTGCGATAATTCAGCGAGCTGCGAAGAGGTTCAGCGCACCGGCGGCGCCGGCATATCCCAAGGCGTCCCCTTCAGCAGCTTCAGCCCAGCCAACCCTGTAGCCGCCGGATACTGCCTCTGCAAAGGCATCACAAACTCCTCCGCCAACCCGGAAACCACGAGAGGTGCTTGCCGCAACCACCCCGCAATCCCCGAAGCCTGCAACCGCAAATCCACCTGCGCCCGCGCTTCGTCATCCAGCGCCCGATAAGCCAACAAAATCTGCTCCCGACACGCCACGCGATACCGCACCACCGCCATCTGCGGATAAACCGTATCCCCCAGCGTCAGGTCAAAGTGCTTCTCGCCGCGAGCGTAAGCCGTCGCATTCACATCCAGATAAGTCAGATAGTCCCGACTGATCTCGCCAAAAATGGCATTCCAGTCCGAGCTGGCAAAATCCTCCAGTTCGGTTTGCTGCGCTGTATTACCGCCATGGGCATTCCACACCCGCCCAACCCAGGCGTAGACGGCCGGGGCGGTATCAACCATCTGTTTGGCCGAGTGCGGATCGAGCGCGAAGTGGCGGAACATGGAGGCGAAGAAGGCGAAATCGACGATGCTCGGGCGTTCGCCGAGCAGGAACGGCCGGTCTTGCAGGCGTTGGCCGAGCTGCGCCAGCGTGCGTCGGTACAGCGCCTGCACTTGGGCTTCGTTGTGCGGGCGGATGCCGTCATCGCGGACGAAGGTCAGGTATTGTCGCCAGCGCATGTACCAGCCTAGGCCGGCGGCGGGATAGCGCGTGCCATCCGAGAGTTCGCGGCCGAGGCGATGGCGCAGAAGGCGGTGCGAGTCGGCGAAGTTCCAGCGGTAATACATGGCCGGTCGCCACAGCCATTCATCAGCATAGTCTTCGATGAGCAGGGCGATGAAGGTATTCGCCGGGTCTTTGGGGTAGATCGATGGCCGACCGTGTTGCTGGTCGAGCCAGCGCATCATCGGCGTGGTGTCTTTCAGCCAGCGCCCGTCCGGGCATTGCATGACCGGCACTTTCATAAAGCCGGTGGCCGGCAGTACGGTGTTGCGCAGCGTGTCGGTGTTGACCTCGATGCGCTCATGGTCGATGCCGGCGTAGCGCAAATAGGCTTCGAGCTTGCCGCTGTAATACGACACATCGGAAACATAGGCGCGATAGCGTCCCGCAGGTTGGGCGACAGTGCTCATGGCTTACTCCGGGGCAACGCGCAGGGCGATTTGACGCAGGCGCGGGATGGCCAGCTTCATGGCATCGCCAGCGCCGATGCTTTCCAGCCAGCTCTGCACGCTGGCCTGTTCGGCGGCGGGCAGGGCGTGGAAGGTGTCGAAGCTGCGTTGCGCCATCCACAGGCTGAACGGGCGTGCGCCGATGCGCAATTTGTCTTGGCCCATGGGCACGTCAATCATGCCGAGCATGCGTGACCAGCCGCGACCGGGCTTGAGGCTGCTGCGGGTGCGCTCCATCTCGGCCAAGGTCAGCTCCAGCTGTGGCCAGAAGTCGGCGAACACGGATTTGAACAGCGGTAGCAGGGTCTCGGGAATAACATCATTGGCGATGAACTTGCCAGCCTTGGGCTGGGTCGGATTCATCATGCGCTTTACCCAGGCCTGCAGGTTCGGGCGTTTGGCGATGAGTTCGCGCGCCGGCCAAGGGTCGCGCCCGAGGTGGGCGTAGAGCGGGCCGATGAGGCCGAAGTCGCCGAGGCAGGGCTTGCTGCCGAGCAGGTAGGCGTATTGGCCAAAGTGAGCATCGAGCAGGTCGAGCTGCTCATGCGTCCAGCGTTCGATGATGGCGTGCTGGCCGGGCACCACGCCGACGCTGGGCAGATAGCTGCGCAGTAGCGTGGCGACGCGAGTGACGGCGCGATTCTTGATGAAGCGCGGCAGGAACGGCAGCAGGTTATCGCCCACTTCCGGCTGAAACAGGTCGCTGAAATTCTCCGGGTAGCTCCAGCGGAAATGCATGGCAGTGGGCAGCCAGTATTCGTCGGCCCAAGCCTCGATCAGGCTGGAGGCCATTTTCTGGCGTGGCGTGGTCGGCACGATGGGTGCATCTGGGAAGCGCTGTTCCAGCACCTCGATGATGTGCGAGGTGTCTTGCAGCCATTCGCCTTCGGGCGTGACCACCACCGGCATGACCTGGGCGCCGACTTTTTTCTGGATGGTCGGCATGGTCCACAGGTGAATGTTTTTCTCCACAAACGGGATGCCCTTGTAGCGCAAGTAGGCGCGGGTCTTGCCGCTGTACAGGGAGATTTCCCAGGCGTAATGCAGATAAGGACGAGTCATTTTGAGGGGGCTCCTGTTGTGATTTTATGAGGGGCGGCTTTTGCCGCAGCGGCGTCATCCACAAAAATGGGCGATGACCAGGCGCGCTGTTCTGCTGGGGCCAGGCATTCGTCTTTGCTGTCGGTGCGTTCGTCGCCGTAGCAGGGTTTCACGGCGATGCAGCGACCATGGGCGTCAAATTCGCAGCGCAGATTGGCGGCGTTAATGGTGGGCGTGGCTTTCTCCACAGCGCGCACGTAGTAGATGGCTTCGCGGCCTTGGCGCTTGGCCGAGGTGTCACTGAATTCCACGGTGCAGCCGGCTGGGTCACCGCTGCAGGCGAAGATCTTCCACGGGTCTTCGATCAGGTCTTTGACGTTCTCGCCACGCTGGTTCTGCGGCAGGATGCGCACCACCTCGATACGATCAATGACCTTGCGCTTGTTCGACGGGTTGTAGCATTCGCCGCGACAGATCTGCTCGACTTGCTTGCTGCCGAGTGCATTCAAGCTCTGTTCGGGGCAGCCGGGCAGCTGCTCGAAGTCACCGACGGCGCGCGCGCGGAAGGTCGGGGTGCCGACGCCTTTCACTTCTGAGCCCATCGGCGCTGTCATGCCCTTACTGCCGAGCAGGTCAAACCAGAGCAGCATGCGCTCGCCGGATGTCGCATAGACCTCGCGACGCTTGAGCGCGCCCCAGATGGCATCACGCGAACGGCCGGGGCTATGCACCGCGACCAGACCACCGGTGTAGAAGTAGGACTGTGCGCGCTCGCTTTCGCTCACTTGCAGGAAGTTGAAGCGACTCTGGTTGATGTCGAATGGTACCGTCGCGGCATCCATGCCTTTCGGCTTGGCCTCGTCGATGAAGTATTTGCGCAGCGGCATGTCCTGGCCATAGGTCTCGGTATTGGCATGACGGCCGACCTGTTTGAAGCCGGTGCCAGGTTGCGCCGCGTGGTTGTCGCTGGAGGCGATGAAGCCGAAGCGGAAGCGCAGCGGGCCTTTGCCATCTTCACCAGGCTCGTCGAAGTTGGACAGCGCCAGCGCATATTGCGCGGAACTGCCAGGGCGGTAGTTGAACGCTGGCAGGAAGCAGTCCTTGCACTGGCCGGCATCGAGCCAGTCCTCCGGCTTCACGCCGGGCACCACGAGATGGCCACCGCGCGCCGCTGCAACATAGTCGCTGCGTGCCTTCACCACGCGCTGTTCGCATTCGGCCGCCGGCAACGAGCCGCAACGGTCGCGAATGATCTCGCCGGCACGCCAGCACGAGGGCAGATAATTCTTGCTCGGGGCCGGGCAGGTCGCCTTGCCTTCGGCATCAAAGGCGACTTCCTTCCAGTCGCGATAAACTTCGGAATTGCCGTGACCGGAAAAGACTTCGATCAGGCGCTGGCGCTCGGGGTCATGTTCCTTGCGTGTGAGCTGCTTGTCCCAAGACGAGCCCAGTGGGGTGTAGAAGCCCCAGGTATTGCCATGCGGGATGACCAGGCTTTCGCTGCCCCAGTCGCGCAGCTTGGCAAACAAATCGGCGGGCGTGGTGGCGAATTCGACACAGTCCTTAGGCAGGTCACGGACAGGGATACCCTCTGGGCAGGTTTTTTGACGACGCAGTTCGGTGAGCTTGTACTGCTGGTCGTACTGGCTCTGACGGCTGGCAAAATCCATGTAGGGCGAGACCAGATTCTGCCATTCGGGCCGACCCTGACCGCGCATGCCCGCTGCCGCGAGGCCGCCGGCACTGATTGGGCGGGCCGGTATGCTGGCGTCATCGGTATCGCGCAGAATCACGTTTTTGTGGCCGTAATGCGTGGCTGGGGTATTGCCCATCTGCGTCCATTCCCAGCCGAGGAAGGTCACCATGTCAGGGTTGGCCGGGTCACCAGCCACAGCGTTGCATTGCCGTACCGTGTCTTTCAGATCTTGCCAGTGCCGGGGCGTTAGCGATTCGCCATGCTCGGTGCTGGCCCAGAAATCTAGGCCGGAGCAGAAGCGCGCGTAGTCGCAGGCCTCGGCTGGTGGATGCACGCCGTTGCCGTGCATGACCGGCATGCTCCAGGCGAAGGCATCGACCGAGTAGGTGGTGTGTACATGCAAATCACCGAAGAGAATCTGTTTGGCATCGGCCTGGCCGGTGGTCACGGCGCGTTCAGCATCGCGGCGGGCCTTCAGCACATCTGCTGAAACGGCTTTGCCGCTGATCACGCCCGGTGTTTCGGGATGGCCCTCGCGGTCGACATAGAGCCAAGCTGCTCCAGCGAGCACGACGAGACCAGCGATTGTTATTTTTTTCATGGCTTATCTCTATTAATCACACCAGTAAACGGGTCGCGAACCAGAACACACCCAAGCCGGCAACAGCCGCCGACACGCTTTGCGTACCCCAGGCAGCGGTACGCGGATGGCGCCGCAGCAACAGCAGCAGCGGCCAGATCAAGGCAATCACGAAAAGCTGACCGAGCTCGACGCCGATGTTGAAGCCGAGCAGGCCGGGAATGAGTTGTGCTGGCGACAAGTGCAGCTCGCCCATCAGTCCGGCAAAGCCGAAGCCGTGCACGAGGCCGAAGATGAAGGTCAGTGCTAAGCGCCAGCGCTGCGGTTTTTGCGTGTCGGCGAGCAGGGCGAAATAGCAGGCGGTGAACAGCAGCAGGCCGGCCATGAGCAGGCTGGTCATCAGCGTCAGCGCTGTGAATGCTGGCGTCAGCAATGCAAAGGCAAGTAACGCCAGAAGTAGTAAGCGCGGAATCCAGACATCGCGGGCGCTGTTCAGCCAGAGGTTTTCAGCGGCCACCAGCGCGATGGAAAAGCCGATCAGTGCTTCCACACGCGCTTGATCCACCAGCACCCAGCCGAGGCTGGCGGCGGCCAGTGTCAGGCTGTGTGCTACGGTAAAGCCGGTGGCTACCCAGGCCACATCGCGCAGGCTGCCGGCGAGCAAAATCAGCATGAGGATGAAGGCGAGATGATCCCAGCCGCTGAGAATATGCTGGATGCCGATGCTGATGAAATGCAGCAGCGAGCTTTCGGTCGACGCCTCATTCTGGCTGATGGCGAGGCTGGGTGCGGCAAAATTAAGGAGTTGCTGCTGCGTGTGTGAGCCAGGCGTATCGACACGAACAAAGTGCAGGTGGGACGGTGCCACGGACTCGAACAGTCGCGTTCGTATCAGCCAAGATTTCGGGCTCGGGCAATCGACACGCCAAGTCGCGGTAACCCAGCCTTCAGATTCCTCGCGGGCTTGCACCTGGCTGGGCGGGCAGCGTTGTTCGCCGGCCCAGAGTTGTAGGTTGGCGGCTAGAAGCTCGCCGACCTTCGGCAGGTAATCGGGCGTGTAGCGAGGGTCGAGCTGAAGCCGGCTGAGCTGCAGTTGTGGCACGCGGGCCTGGACTTCGGCACCGGAAGTATCGAGCGTCCATTGCGAATAGGAAGTGCCCAAATTATGAGCATGAGCCAGCGTGCCGCCGAGCAGCAGTACGAGGCTCAGCACCATACGCCGGAGACTGTTCACGGCAGCTTGGTCCGTTCAACGCGATAGCTGCGCTCGAGTCTGTTGAGCAGCGTTTGCACGGCCTGCTCGTCGTTGCGCCGGCGCACTTCGCGGCGTACCTGCTCACGGACTTGTGCGAAAGCCGGAGCGGGTGCCAGCTGCTGCTCTTGCACTTGCAGGATCACACGCTGGCCGTTGCTGCTGATCGGTTGGCTCTCCTGCATCAGCGGCAGCGTCATGGCGGCGTTGACCAGCTCGGGGCCAAGATAGGCTTGCAGCTTGCCCAGCGGCAGCAGGCTGTCCGGCACGGGCGGCAGAAAGTTCTTGCGCGTGCCATCCGCGTTCAGCAGCCAGGCCTTCACGCGCAGCTGGGCCGGCGGCACGAACAGGCCCGGATGTTCGGCGTAGAAGGTGGCGAGCGCGGCATCATCCTGATCTTCATCGGCGACACTGGCGGTGGTGCTGAACAGGACTTCCGAGATCAGTTGTCCGCGTAGGCGCTGATCGTGTTGCACAAGACCCAGACTGAGGCCGTGCTGTACCAGCAGCTCTTCATCGATGAGTCGGTCGAGGATTTGCTGCTGCTGCAGCGCGGTCAGCGGCGTGCGTCGTTCGGAGGCTGCTGCGGCCACGGCCTTGAGCCATTCATCGCGCAGAATCAGGCGTTCGCCGACGCGCGCCACGGCAGCTTCCGGCAGGCCGGCGATGGGCACCTGACGCACGAGTGTGTAACCCGCGCTCAGCATGCCGGCGAGCAGCCCGGCGAGCAGGAAGTGACGAGCCACTGGCATGGCGCTCACAACGATCCGACATCAATCTGTTTGGAGCCGGCGGGCAGGCTGACAAAGTCGCCATCCTGACCGATGCGGATGGGGCCGCTGTAGCGCTCGGCAGCATCACCGAGAAACACCTTTTTCAGGCCGGGCAGCGGCAGTGGAGGCACGATGTGATTGAGCAGCAGGTAGCTGACTTGGGCCTGCTCGGCGACTTCGGCGGCCTCCTGCGGCGAGGTGTGATAGTTCACGATGTCTTTGAAGACCTGTTCCAGATTATGGCGACCGGTAGCAGCGGCACTGTCGCGTAGGATGGCCACCAACGGAGCCGACAGCGCCTCATGCACGAGCAGGTCGGCACCCTTGGCGGCTTCTGCAACGGCGGCTGATTTGCGCGTGTCGCCACTGAGCACCACGCTACGATCCTTGTAACGGATGCGATAGCCGACGGCCGGATGCACCGGCGCGTGATCGACGGCGAAGGCGGAGATTTCCAGATCCTTGTCCTTGATCAGCACCACTGGCTCAGCGCCAGGCATGGCAAATGACTTTGCGATGCCACCAAAGCCGGTGGTCGGCAGCACCGTGTTGCCATGATGCGCGACACGGTATTGATGATCCTGCTCATAGGCTTGAAGGAAGCCGCCGACCACGGCCTCGACGCCGGTCGGACCATAAATCGGCACCGGCTCGCGGTTGGCACTGGCGCCCCAGCGTTGCAGCATGAGCTCGCCGAGGCCATCGATATGGTCAGAGTGAAAATGCGTGAGAAAGATGGCTTCGATACGGCCGGGATTGAAGCCCATGGCGCCGATGTGGCGTGCGCTGCCGCTGCCGGTATCGAAGATGAACAGGCGCTGCCCGGCAACCACCAGCGTGCAGGGACCGGAGCGCTTGTCGTCGGGAAAGGGCGCACCGGCACCGCAGAGACCGACATGCAGACCGTCTGGCAGTGTCGTCATGATGTCGGTGCCGAGACGCTTGGCAGCAACTTTCTTCACCAACGCTAGGCTTACCGGTACTTCCAGTAGTTTCCAGGCGATGCCGGCGCTGGCGAGTACGGCTAGTATCAGTATCAGTTTGCGTTTCATGGTAGTGCCTCGACAGCGTTGACAGCAGACTTCAGTAATTCATCCTGCACGACCCAGAGCCGATCCTGACCCCAGGTGGTTCGTGTGCCGATGCGGAAGGAAGGCACGCCCCAGAGGCCGAGGCTGAACATTTCTGTCCGATTACGTTCGGCAGTCAGGCGCCAGTTGTCATTGCGTAGGGCCTGTTGCGCCTCTGTCCAGTTCAAGCCGGCGCGCTCGGCGATGCGGCGCAGTCCGCGATCACTGCCAGCATCAATGCCTTCTGCCCAGACGCCGCGCATGAATGACAGTACATAGTCCTGACCCTTGCCGATGCGTTCGGCGTAGCTGATTAGCGCTAGCCCGCGTTCGGTCGGGCGACCCACGGGATCGTTCAGGCAGCCGAAGGGGATGCCAAGAGCATGGGCCTCGCGCGCCGTGTCATGGCTGATATATCGCCGCTTGTTAGCAGGCACGGGCAGGCCGCGCATGACCATGGGCAGCACGAAGCGCAGATTTACTTTGGCACCGGTGCGGCGGCCCAGCGCGAAAATGCGCGGCGCCACAATGGCCGAGTACGGGCTGCGGAAGGAAAAGTAGAAATCGATATCCGGTGCTGTGCTTAACGCAACGTTAGCTTGCAAGTCCGGCTCTGGTGCAAACAGCAGGTCGCTGACCCCGGGCTTTTGTGCTCTCAAATCCTGCAATCGTTGCTCTAGATGATAAAGCCTGTCGATGCCCCAGTACCATTCGCCGGCGTAGAAGAAAGTGCCGCCGAGATAATGTCCGAGCGTTGCCCGCAGCTGATCTGAGTACAGTAAATGAGCTTCAACGGCGGCAGCCGACGCTGTGATCCAAGGCTGCGGATGCTCAATGCCATCGCGGAGATCGAGTTTGAGCTGCCAGAGATTGGCCATTAGTGGGCCGGCCAGTGCGGCAAAGCGCTGAGGGTCGAGCGTGCCGACCAACAGTGCCGTGGCCTCGGCCAGTGCCGTTGCGGAGGGTTGCTGGCCCGGATCACGGAAGCTCAAGTTGTGGTGTCGGGCCAGTAACTCGGCGTCGACCCGGCTGTAGGCAATGAGCTTGTCGCGCTCGGGAGCGGCGGCATCCGGCGGGGCGCTCACCACATGCGGCACTAGCTCGATGTTGTAGCGCGCCAGCAGGGACGGCAGCGCACCGGCAACCAGCGCGCTGTAGGGGTCATCGACCTGATGAAAGTAGTGCAGCTGGTGTGGTGCTTGTGCTTTCACACGCTTGCGCTCGGCCTGGACGCGCTTGTGCAGCAGGCGTTCGCGAGAAAACAGTCGGCGACTGATGATCGGCAGCAGTAAGGTCTTCAAAGACATGATGAGTCAGCGCCTGTTGTGTTTTTTTTATAGGCATTCGAGTGCCCATCAGGACACCCTCTCCAACACCATGACAGATTGCTTTTTGCATGGCAACCAATGGTTTAGGCGTTAATCGGCGTGGCGCAAAATCATAATTTCATGGCGCTCATTCACCATGAATACCAGGCTTTCGGTTCAGGCAGCGGCCTGCGCCTGGTGACGGTAGTGCAGGGGTGTGCAGCCGTTGGCTTCACGAAAGGCATGAGTGAAATTGCTGTGATGGCGATAGCCGAGCTGCTCGGCGATATCGCCGAGGCTGAGGTGGGTGTTGTGCAGATAGTGCTGCGCGAGTTCCTGGCGCACCTGTTGCAGTAAGTCGCGAAACGGCACGCCGGCATTCTGCAGTCGTCGCTGCAGGGTCCGACCGCTGGTATTCAGCCGCGCCGCGATGCTGTCGATGTTGGTGGCGGCCTTGCCGAGATGGTGGCGCAGCGCCTGCCGGACTTGCGCGACCAGCGTTTGATCATCGAGCTCGCTGAGCTGGCGCTGCAGAAAGGCCTGATGCATGGCCGCGATGGTGGCGTCGGCACCGGGCACGGCGGCCTGCAGATCATCGGCGGCAATGTGCAGCGCAACACATTCTTGGCCCCAGTGCAGATTCTCGCCAAAGACCACCTGCCAGGGTGAGGCATCGGCCGGGGGCTCGCGCATCAGGTCCACGCGCAGGGGCATGGTCAGCTGCGGAATCAGCATTTTCACCAGCGCCAGCGATGCGCCGACATAGGCTTCCACGCGGCTGGCTTCGAGCGGCTGCGGGAAGGCGAAACGGGTGCGGAAGGTCAGCGTGCCGGGGCACTCGGCGGTCATGCTGATGAACAGGGCATCGGTCATTAGCCGTGAAAACACGGTCATGCGCTCGATGATCTCACCCAAATTGCGGCTGCTCAGCACGCCCAAGCCGAGCTGGGCCCAGTGCTGCGGCCGGAAGTGCGCCGCCACTTGCAGGCCGGCGTTTGCGCCGATGCGCTCGTCGGCAAGCTGCCACAAGGGCTCAATGCGATGCACCGGGTAGCGCATTTGCGCCACATCGTCGTGCTCGCCGAGCTGCATCAGCGCCATCAGCTCGGCACGCGCGCAGCCCGTCGCCTCCAGCACCTCGATCAGTGCCACGACCCAGCTGCCGTGGATGTGCATGGCTCAGGGTGCCGGTGTGGTGCCAGCGGCAGGATTGACTTTTTGGTCTGCCAGGCAGGCATCAAAACGCTGGCGTGCGCTCAGTTTGACCTGCTCAAAAATCTCCGGACGGCAGTAAGTCGTTTGCGGCGCGTAATCGCCCATGATGTCTTTCAGCGGCGTGCCGTTGGGCACATCTTTGATGGCCTGCTTGAAGTGGTCATCAACCAGCATCTGGCGATACAGCAGCACACCATCCGGGTAGGCACCCCAAGGCAGCCAGGTAATGCCATTGGCGGCGGTCGCGGCAGCGGGCCGCTCGGCAGTATCGGAGATGGCGATGGTGAAATAGCCGTCGGCATCCAGCGCTGTTTGGCGGTCAAAGCTGCAGTCGGTATAGCGCTGAGTGGCGAACTCGTTTTGGCACAGTGACCAGTAGCGCATCTGCTCGCGGCCAAAACTCACGCCGGGCTGGCTGCGGTAGCTCGGCGCCTTGGCGCGAACCAGAAACAGGTTGCCGTAGCGGCGGGCAAAGGTTGAGCTGGTGTAGTCATTGTGGATGTTGCTGAGGAAGCCGCCACCGCCGGTGGTGGGCAAAGCCGGCAGCTTGCTCGCCTGATCTGACAGGCCGGACTGGCTAATAATGATCTGCATCACCGTGTCAGGCAGCCCGTAGAAGCGCCTTGAAGCGGGGGGATAAACCGCTGTTGGGAAAGGCAGGGCGAGCTGATTAGGATAGTCAGCGTTATTGATCTGCTGGTTCAGGCCGGTCTTCGGTGCCAAGCCGCCGAGGTTGGGCAGGAAAGGTTCGCTGCAGGTCGGCAGCGTGCCAATGACTTGGCCGCTTGTGCTTTCCAGCGTCAGCGAGGGCAGTGCCACACCGCCATCCTGGCGCTCACCGCTGGCGACATAAGTGCGATAGATGATGGGCACGACGAGCCCGTTCGGTGCTTGTGCCGGCCCCGCACCCACACTGCCGGTATAGAAGCTGTTTTCGGCCCGCGGCGTGGGTGCCGGGCCGAAATTCAAGAAGGCGGTGTACTGGCCGCCAATGGCTGCGCCCTGTTCGACGAACGGGTTGCGCGAGCCGGCTTTCGGCTTCAGATCGCGATCGGCGACGGCATCCGTCGGGCGCAAGGCCAAGTCATAGCTATTGAACGAAAAATAGCGTGCATCCGGGTAGATGCCATCAATGCGCAGACGATTGCCCGGCGTCATCGGGATCAGCGCAACCCAGTAGCGTGCGGCTTTATCCGGGAAGGCGATGTTGGCGGTGTCGGCATCGGAGGCGGACATCCAGCCGCAGCCTAGGCCTCTTAAGGCATCACTGTTGGCGGCCGGATTGCTGCTTTCGGGGGCTGCCGATGTGTTTGCAACCACGCTTTTATCGGACGAGCCACAGCCGGCAAGCGTCAGGCTGGCAAAGCCAGCGAGCAGTAGGTGAGAGAGCGTCAGCATTCTTCTTGTTGTCATGAGGATTCTCCGAAGTTGCCGAAATATACTAATGCAACTGTATTAATGCAAGTGCATTCCCGTCTGTGAAGGTCTGTGGCACACTGCGCAATTGTTGCCTGTCGAGAGCTTTTTTGTGAGCCAAACCCTTGTACTGGAGCCGATTTCGGATGATGCCCTGAGCATGACGGAGGGTCGTCAGGCATTGCTGACGGCGGCGTTAAAGGCTTTTGCCGAATTCGGCATGAACGGGGTCTCGCTGCGCAGTATCACGGCGCAGGCCGGGCAGCTCAATCAATCGGCGGTGCGCTATCACTTTGGCGACAAGGAAGGTTTGGTGGCAGCGGTGCTGGCGGATGTGATGGCGAAGCTGGCGCCGTTTCAGCGCGAGTCGCTGGCGCAGCTGCAAGCGCGTAGCGAAGCGCAGGTGTGGACGGCGCGTGAGCTGACCCAGATCATGTGTCAGCCGTTTCTGCAGCTGTTTCTCGATGGCCCGCTGGGCTTGCAGCGCATTCGCTTTATGTCGCGGTTGACTTGGCAGGAGGGAGGCAAGGGCCAAGCCTTGCTGGTAGCGGCTGTGCAGCCTTATTTCATGGAGTTTACCGAGGCGCTGATGCGGCTGTCACCGGGGAAGCCGGCGGCGGCGGTGGCACTGCATACCTACCTGACCGTGAACACGCTGATTCACGGTCTGGCTGATGTCACGCTGCTGAAAACGCAACCTGTTTTCGGTTTGGATACCCTGCAAAATGCCCAGCCGGGCGCCATGCTCGACTACTTCTACAACTACCTGGCCGGTGGCTTAGGGAGCTGATGCTGTATTGCCGAGCCAGAGCATGCGGTAAGTCTCGGCACCATCCTGATGGGTGATTTGCACCGGCAGGAATTGCTGCTTCGGGTCCAGCCACAGCGTGGTGATACGCGTGCCCTCGGCGTTGCGGCGTTGGAACACACGCACGGCAATCTTCTGCTCGGCCACCGTTAGCGTCTCTGTTGGTAGCTCGCTTAGTGTCAGCGCGGTCACGCCCTTGGTATCGGCCATGAGGTATTGCGTCTGTGCCTTGCCGTTCAGCATCAGGTCGCTGCGCAAGCGCGCTTCCAAGCTTAGGCTGTCGATGAGATCGAGCTGATCCGGGTAGCGGCGCACCTTGCCTTTGCGGTCGGTGGTGACCACTTCGCCATCACCGGCGCGCAGAATGCGCACGGTCTGCGGGAAAAACAGCAGTTGCATTTGGCGCTGATAGCTCTCGAATTGCACCTTGCCCTCGCGCCAAGTGAACTGGCTGCGCTCGTCAAGCGAGCCGATGCCGGGCACCGTGGCCTCGGTGTGCAGGCTGCAGACCTGCTGCTTGCAGCTCAGGCTGCGCGTGGCATCGCCGCTGAGGTTGCCATCCCAGCTGAAACGGTAGCGATGGCTGCTGGCCGCGAGCGGAAAGCTGCTGCTGTCACCGGCATTGTTGCCGATCTCGGCGGGGCTGGCGGTTTTTGTGGCGGCAGTCGGTGCCAGAGTTGCAGCGGCGACGGACGCAGCCGTGTCAGCCGGCTGACTGGCGCAGGCAACAGACAAGGGTGTGGCAATGCAGATGCTTGCGAGCAGGCGCAAAAAAGACATGTGACCTCCGAATTACAGGGTGCTGCTCTATACAAGCCGCGGCGCTTTATGCGGTGTAGCGGTGCGGCGTGAGCAGCGGTGTGCCATCGAGCATGACTTGGCTTTGCAGCAGCGACAGTCGCTGTTCTGCCAGCCAGCCTAGCACGGCGGGGTAGAGGCCATGTTCGGCGACATGCACGCGGGCAGCCAACGACTCGGCCGTATCGTCAGCCTTAACGCCGACCACGGCCTGCGCGATGACCGGGCCGCCATCCAGCTCCGGGGTGACGAAGTGTACTGAGCAGCCGTGTTCGCTATCGCCGGCATCAAGCGCGCGCTGATGCGTGTGCAGACCTTTGTATTTCGGCAGCAAGGACGGGTGGATGTTGAGCAGGCGGCCGCTGTAGCGGGTCACAAAAGCGGCCGAGAGAATGCGCATGAAGCCGGCGAGCACCACGATATCCGGCTGCCAGGCATCGATGATGTTGGCCATGGCGGCATCGAAGCTGTCGCGGTCGGGGAAGTTGCCGTGGCCGAGCACAGCGGTATCAACCCCGGCCTGCTGCGCGCGGGTCAGGCCGAACGCATCGGCCTTGTTGCTGAGCACACCAACGACACGGGCCACGATGGCTGGGGTGTCGGCCGAACCCTGACCACAGGCATTCAGAATAGCCTGCAGGTTGGAACCCGAGCCTGAGAGCAGCACGACGAGGCGCAGGGTCATGACATCAGGCTCCGGTCTAGGCAGTCTTCAGGCAAACACCACGGTCGGTTCGCTATGCGTGGACGGCACGATCTTGCCGAGCAGCCAGGCGTCATCGCCAGTGGATTTGAGCTGGGCGATGGTGGCCTCGACCTGATCCGCCGGCACCACAACTACCATGCCGACGCCGCAGTTGAAGGTGCGGTACATCTCGAAGCGTTCGACGTTGCCCTGGGCCTGCAGCCACTGGAACAGCGGCGGCCAGTTCCACGACGATTCGTCGATGACGGCATCGCAGCCTTCCGGCAGTACGCGCGGCAGGTTGCCGGGCAGGCCGCCGCCAGTGATGTGCGCCAGTGCGTGCACCGGCAGCGCCTTGATCAGCGCCAGCATCGATTTCACATAGATGCGCGTCGGCGTCATCACCACATCGGCGAGCGAGCGGCCGGCCTGATCCTGACTAAGCGGCTGACTCAAGTCGGCACCGGAAACTTCAATAATTTTGCGGATCAGCGAATAGCCATTGGAGTGCGCGCCGCTGGCGGCCACGCCGATGAGCACATCGCCGGCCTTCACTTTCGAGCCATCAATGATTTCCGACTTTTCCACCACACCCACGGCGAAGCCGGCGAGGTCGTAATCGTCACCTTCGTACATGCCTGGCATTTCAGCGGTTTCGCCGCCGACCAGCGAGCAGCCGGCCTGCAAGCAGCCTTCGCCGATGCCGGTGACGACCGTCGCAGCGGTATCCACATTGAGATGACCGGTCGCGTAGTAGTCGAGGAAGAACAGCGATTCTGCGCCGCAGACCACGATGTCATTGACGCACATGGCGACCAAATCGATGCCGATGTGCTCATGACGATTGAGCTGCAAAGCCAGGCGCAGCTTGGTGCCGACGCCATCGGTGCCAGACACCAGCACGGGCTGCTTGTAGCCGGCCGGGATCTCGCAGAGCGCGCCGAAACCGCCGAGGCCGCCCATGACTTCCGGGCGTTTGGTCTTCTTCGCGACGCCCTTGATGCGTTCGACCAGATGATCTCCGGCGTCGATGTCTACACCGGCATCTTTGTAACTGAGCGAAGGCTTGGCGTCTGTCATGGCAAAAAACTCGGCGGGTTGCGGCAAATGAGGCGCGCATTCTAGCAGGACAGTGCTTGCCCGTCATGGCTCCAGCTACGCACAATAGCGACTCCTTGATATCCCGCCGCGCTGGCGCAGGATCTGTGCATGAATGATCGCAATCGCTGGATGCTGCTGGCCGTACTGGCCGCTATTGCCGGCCTGATGTATGCCCTACAGCCGATTCTGCTGCCGTTCATCGTTGGCGCGCTGCTGGCCTACCTCGGCAACCCGCTGGTGCATCGCCTTATGCGCCTCGGCTGCAGTCGCGTCATGGCCGTCAGCGCCACTTTCGCCACTCTCTGCCTGGCCGGCACCGTGACGCTGGTGCTGGTGCTGCCGCGCCTGTGGGAGCAGCTCGTCTACCTCGAATCGCGCATTCCCTCGGTGCTGCGCTGGATGAACCGACACGGCATTCCGTGGGTGGAAAACAAGCTCCACATCAACATCGACCGCATCGACATGGACCTGATCACCGAATGGCTGACTGCGTTCTGGCGCGGAGCTGATGCCACCACCACCGACATGCTCACGCAAATTGCCCAGTCCGGCCTGCATGTGGCGGCCACGCTGGGTCTGATTGCCCTGATTCCGGTAGTGACCTTCTACCTGCTGCTGGACTGGGACGATGTGATGCTGAAGTTGCGTGCGCTGTTGCCACGCAAGCTCGAGCCCAAGCTGGTCGCGCTCGCCGACGAATGTGACAGCGTATTGGCCGCCTTCCTGCGCGGGCAGCTGCTAGTGATGATGGCGCTCGGCCTGATTTATGGCCTGGGCCTGCAGATTGTTGGCATCAAGCTGGCACTGGTCATCGGCCTGGTGGCCGGGCTGGCCAGCATCATTCCCTATTTCGGTTTTGCGCTGGGCATTGTCACCGCCAGTCTAGTGGCGTTGTTTCAGTTCGGCCTGTTCATCAAGCCGCTGCTGCTGGTGTGGGCGGTGTTCGGCATCGGCCAGCTCATTGAGAGCTGGATTCTGCAGCCGTGGTTGGTGGGTGACCGCATCGGCCTGCCGCCGGTGGGCGTGATCTTCGCCATCATGGCTGGTGGTCAGCTCTTCGGTTTCTTCGGCATGCTGCTGGCGCTGCCGGTGGCGGCAATTCTCGTGGTGCTGCTGCGTCATGCTCATCAGCGTTACATCAACAGCCACTGGTATCACGGTGGGGAACCACCGCTTGTCTAACCCTTACGATTTGTTCATGCCCGAAGAGCAGCTGCTGCTGCCCTTGCAGTCGCGCCAGGATGTCACGCTGGACGACTTGCCGGTGCAGGCCTTTGCGCCGGTGCTGTCGGCGCTGGACCAGCTCATGGCCGGCTCGCTGCAGCAGCTGCATGTCTGCGGTGAGCCCGGCTCCGGGCGCTCGCTGCTGCTCTCGGCTTTTGCCGCAGCAGCAGCGCAGCAGCTCGGTCAATGCATCCTGCTGCCGCTGCGCCAAGTGGTGTTCCTGCCAGCAGACATGCTGCAAGGTTTGGAGAGCTGCCCGCTGGTCGTACTCGATGACATCGAGGCGGTGGCCGGCTGGCCGGAGTGGGAAGAGGGCCTGTTTAATCTCTACAACCGGCTGCAGGAGCAGGGCGGGCGCCTGTTGGTCAGTGCCGCCATGGTGCCGGCTGATTTGCCGCTGCAGCTGCCGGATCTGCGTTCACGCCTCGCGCGTGCCAGTGTTCATGTGCTGCCCACGCCAGACGACAGCATTCGTCAAGAGTTGCTACAGACCATTGCAGCGCGCCGCGATTGGCAGTTGGAGCCGGAGCTGGTGCGCTACCTGATCGAACGCGGCCCGCGTGGCCTCGGCCGCTTCATGGCCATGCTCGACAAGCTAGAACAGCGCGCCTTGCGCGAAAAGAGAGCGATTACCGTGCCGTTGGCGCGCGCCGTGCTGGGTTGACCTACAGCGCGCCGCCCTGAGTCGCGCGCTTGGCTTTGACAAAGCGGATGGTGAGCACAAACAAACCGGCAATCAGCACGCATTCGATGATGGCCAGTTGGCCTTTCAGGCCCGGTGCAAACGCCGAGATCACGGCCGGAATGAAGTACAGCATCAGCACATAGCCCAGCCAGGCGGCACTGCCGGCATTGCCGCGACGCAAGCCCGGAATGAACCAAAGCAGGCCCACCGCCTGAAACAGCCAGACCGCAAACGAGGCCAGCAGTGAGAGGTCGGTAGAAACGGCTTCAATCGCCAGCCAGATCAGCAGCGCCGTCAGGCTCCACAGGCAATAGCGTTGTAGTTGCGCAGCTTGAAATTCTTGTAACTCGGCATCATTCATTAGTCATTCCTCAAAGGGGTAGGCGGGCTTGCGCCCAGCGGGCAACACGGCGGCCGAGGGCCTGGCAGAGCGCGGCTTCATCGGGCGAGATGGCTTGCTGGCCATCACCGCCGGCCCAGTGCGAGGCCCCGTAAGGCGTGCCGCCGGTGCGGGTATTGAGCAGCGCAGGCTCAGCATAGGGCAGGCCGATCAGCACCATGCCATGATGCAGCAAGGGCAACATCATGCTCAGCAGCGTGGATTCCTGGCCGCCATGTAAGGAGCCGGTGGAAGTAAAAGCCGCTGCCGGCTTATCGATAAGTGCACCATTGAGCCAGAGTGGCGTAGTGTTATCGAGGAAGTATTTCAGCGGCGCGGCCATGTTGCCGAAGCGAGTCGGGCTGCCTAGCAGCAGGCCGCTGCAGCCGGCCAGATCATCGAGCGTGGCGTAGATGTCGCCGGTGTCGGGAATTTCCGGCGCGGTTTGCTCGCAATCGGCGGAGATGGCCGGCACGGTGCGCAGGCGCGCAGTCAGGCCGGCACTTTCGACGCCACGGGCGATGAGCCGGGCCATCTCGCGGGTTGCGCCTTGACGGCTGTAATACAGCACCAGAATGTACGGATCAGACATGCTTGCCTCGACAGCAACGAAACTGGCGGGAATACTAGCGCGAAGCTACCGAGGATTGCTGCATGAAGCGTTCGGCATCACAACAATTGAGCATGATCGGGCATTTGCTGCGCACCGCCGGCCAGCATTTCTTGCGCGACAACTGTCGCGGGCATGCCGCCGCGCTCACCTTTACCACGCTGTTTGCCGTGGTGCCGATGATGACCGTGGTCTTTACCGCGCTGGCGGCAGTGCCGTCGCTAAAGCCGGTCAGTGCTGAAATCCAGCAGTTCATTTTTTCCAACCTCGTGCCCAGCACGGGCGAGGCCGTGCAGCAGCATCTCGGCGAGTTCGCGCATCAGGCCGGCCAGCTTACTGTGGTCGGCATCGGCATGCTCTTTGTCACCGCGATCATGATGCTGGTCACTATCGAGCGCGCCTTCAATGAAATCTGGCAGGTGCGCGCGCCCAAGCAGGGCCTGATCAGCTTTCTGCGTTATTGGGCCGTGCTCAGCCTCGGGCCATTCCTGCTCGGTGCCGGCTTCCTGCTCTCGTCTTACCTCATGTCGCTGCGCGTCATGAGTGATACGGTAGATATGGTCGGCATGGTGCTGCCTGGCATCGGCCTGCTTCCGTTGCTGTTTACGGCGCTCGGCTTCACGCTGCTCTACACCGCCGTGCCGAACTGCCGCGTGCCCTGGCGCTCCGGCCTGATCAGCGGCTTCGTCGCCGCCTGCCTGTTCGAGCTGGCCAAGCGCGGCTTCGGTATTTTCGTCACTGGCTTCAGTTCCTACCAGCTGGTCTATGGCGCGTTTGCCGCCTTCCCGGTCTTTCTGCTCTGGATTTACTTATCCTGGTTGATCATTCTCTTTGGCGTGGAACTCAGCCGTAGCCTGGTCTTGCACGATGTTGAAGCGCGACCCTCGCAGCATCCCTTACTGGCCTTGATGACCCTGTTGCAACGCCTGCAGTCGCGTCATGCCGAGGGCTTGGGCGTGAGCGAAACCGAAGTCATGCGCATTCTCCAGCGCAGCACGCAGTGGGGCTGGTCGCAATGGCAGGACTGGCTGTTGACGCAGCACTTCATGGTGCGTACGGCCGATGGCGATTTCCGTCTCGCCCGCGATCTCAGCCAGGTTGATGTCGCCGAACTACTACCAACGCTGCCGTGGTCGCTGCCGGGCAGCGCCGAGCTCAGTGCCGACAGCGCGCGCGATGCTGCCCAGCCTTGGCTGCCGGCGCTGCGTACCTGGCTGCTGCCAGTGCAAGAGGCTTGTCAGCGTCCGCAGGTCTTGCAACAGCTGTTGAAAGGGGAGGCTTGATCATGGCCCTGAAGTTGGTCAGCAAAAGTGGAACCACGCGTCAGACCTTGTATCTGCGCCGTGACCAGCTCACGCTCACGGCCTGGCTGGAAGGCCCGGAAAGCGCGCCGCTGGTCATGCTCGTGCACGGTTTTCCGGACACGCCAAGCGGGTGGGATACCGTCGCGCAGGGTCTGCTTGCGGCCGGCTACCGCGTACTGCGGCCTTGGCTGCGCGGCTACACGCCCAGCTCGGTGCATCCCAACGCCGATTACGATGCCTATGCGGCCAGCCTCGACCTGCTGGCTTGGCAACAGGAGCTGGGCGGGCAACCAGTACATCTGATTGGCCACGACTGGGGTGCGATTGCCGCCATGGCTGCCGTTGCCAGCCAGCCTTCGGCCTGGCAATCGCTGACAATCTTGGCCATCCCGCCATTCCAGCGCGTCGAGCGCGCTTGGCGCCTATTGCCCACACAATTGCGTAACTCCGCCTACATGCTGGAGATGCAATCGCTGAATGCCGTGCAAGGTATCCGCGCCAACGACTGCGCGCGTTTACGCGAGCTCTGGCAGATCTGGTCGCCGGGCTGGGCCTTCACCCCCGAGCAGTTCGCGCCGGTACCGCAGGCATTTTTAGAGGCCGATGTGGCATGGGCCGCCACGCGCTATTACCGGGCCTTGTTCACGCCATGGCGCGGTAACACCCGCATGCTCTATGCGCTAGCGCGCCGAGCGCTGAAGGTGCCGACGCTGGCGCTGACCGGCGCGCAAGATGGCTGCATGCAGGCCGAGCTGTTCGATGTGCTGGTTGATCCGGCCATGTTCCCGGCCGGCATCCAGTGTCAGCGGCTCCCCGATTGCGGCCATTTTCTGCAGGTGGAACAGCCGCAGGCCGTGCTGCTGGCGCTACTCCCTCATTTGGTCGCCAGTCAGCGTTTGGCTGGTCCTTCAGGGGTCACGCCGGCTTGAGCTGCGGTTATACTCGCGCCCTGCTTTTGATCGTTTAGCCGGAGCTTCACCCATGACCGTCATCAAAAAAGACGACCTTATCCAGAGCGTCGCCGATGCCCTGCAATACATCTCTTACTACCACCCGGTAGATTTCATCAAGGCCATCCACGCCGCTTACGAGCGTGAAGAAAGCCAAGCGGCCAAGGATGCGATGGCGCAGATCCTGATCAACTCGCGCATGTGCGCTGAGGGTCATCGCCCGATCTGCCAAGACACCGGCATCGTCACCATTTTCGTCAAAGTCGGCATGGAAGTGCGCTGGGACCTCGGCGACCTTTCGTTGGACGACGCAATCAACGAAGGCGTGCGTCGCGCCTACCTGAACCCAGACAACGTGCTGCGCGCGTCCATCCTGCGTGACCCCGCCGGCAAGCGCACCAACACCAAAGACAACACCCCGGCGGTTATCCACTACAGCATCGTGCCCGGCAACAAGGTCGACATCACGGTCGCGGCCAAGGGCGGCGGTTCCGAGAACAAGTCGAAGCTGGCCATGCTCAACCCGTCCGACAGCATCGTGGACTGGGTGCTGAAGACCGTGCCGACCATGGGCGCCGGCTGGTGCCCGCCGGGCATGCTCGGCATCGGCATCGGCGGCACCGCCGAGAAGGCCGCGCTGCTCGCCAAGGAATCGCTGATGGACCCGGTCGACATCCAGGAGCTGATCGCTCGTGGTCCGTCAAACCGCATCGAAGAACTGCGCATCGAGCTCTACGAGAAGGTCAACGCGCTCGGCATTGGTGCTCAGGGCTTGGGCGGCCTGACCACGGTCATCGACATCAAGATTCTCGACTACCCGACCCACGCCGCCTCGCTGCCGGTCGCCATGATTCCGAACTGCGCCGCCACCCGCCATGTGCATTTCGAGCTGGATGGCTCCGGCCCGGCCGAGCTGGAAGTGCCGAAGCTGGAAGACTGGCCGCAGCTGACCTTCGATGCCTCCAAGTCGCGCCGCGTCAATCTGGATGGCATCACGCCGGAAGAGATCGCGTCGTGGCAGCCGGGCGAGACGCTGCTGCTGACCGGCACCATGTACACGGGCCGCGATGCCGCGCACAAGCGCATGGTCGAGATGTTCGCCAAGGGCGAAGAGCTGCCGGTGGATCTCAAGGGCAAGTTCATCTACTACGTCGGCCCGGTTGATCCGGTGCGCGATGAAGTCGTCGGCCCGGCCGGCCCGACCACGGCCACCCGCATGGACAAGTTCACCGACACGGTGCTGAGCAAGACCGGCCTGTACGGCATGATCGGCAAGTCTGAGCGTGGCCCGTCCGGCATCGCCGCGATCAAGAAGCACAAAGCGGTTTACCTGATGGCTGTTGGCGGCGCGGCGTATCTGGTGTCGAAGGCGATTCGAAAGTCGCGTGTAGTCGCGTTTGAGGACTTGGGCATGGAAGCGATCTATGAATTTGTGGTCGAGGATATGCCGGTGAGCGTGGCGGTGGATGTGACGGGGAACTCCGTGCACGAGACTGCGCCGAAGATTTGGCAGGCTAAGATTGGGAAGATTCCAGTTTCGGCTTGATGGGTTGAGGTGACTCAGGGAAGCCCACGGTAAGTGGGCTTTTTTGTGGGGGGTATTTGTCGGCAGTGAGTGCTGTATAAACCAAGTTGGGTGTCTAAATTTGCTCTGCAAGAGAAAGCATCAATGCCCTATGCGCGTGTTGTGATCTTGACGGTGTTGGCGCTCTTCGCATTTGCGGGGAACTCGCTATTGTGTCGTGCAGCGCTCGCGCATACCCAGATTGATGCCGCCAGCTTCACAACGGTTCGGCTTTTGTCTGGTGCAGTGATTCTTTGGGTCTTGGTTCTGCTCCGTGGCGGCGTGCGCTCTGGCCGCGGCAATTGGCTATCGGCCCTGGCGTTATTTGCGTATGCCGCCGGCTTCTCTTTCTCTTACGTGCATCTAACCGCAGCAGCAGGCGCACTCATTCTTTTTGGATCCGTGCAAACCACCATGATTGGTTATGGCCTTTGGTCCGGAGAGCGCATGCGTCCACGTCAGATCGCGGGTTTGATGCTGGCTTGTGGTGGGCTCATTGGGTTGTTGTTGCCCGGACTATCAGCACCACCCTTAATAGGAGCGTTACTCATGCTTGCTGCCGGTATTGCTTGGGGGATCTATTCCTTGCGCGGCAAGAGCGCGGGAGATCCGCTCAAAGTCACCGCTGGAAATTTCATGCGGGCGATGCCCATGGCGGTTGTTCTGAGCGTGTTGCTATTGGGTAATGCCTCGTTAGACCCTGTCGGTGTTGGCTACGCATTTCTGTCAGGTACATTGGCTTCGGGCGTGGGCTATGCCATTTGGTACACGGCATTGCCCTTCTTGAAATCAACCACTGCTGCCTCCGTGCAACTGAGCGTTCCAATAATCGCGGCATTGGGTGGAGTTTTCTTTCTGGGTGAGTCATTAACGCAACGTTTGCTTGCCGCATCGGTAGCGATCATCGGTGGCATTGCGTTAGTGGTATTGGTGGGCAAGCCGAGAGAAACGCCCAACCATTCGCTGCAGGGCCGACGGCCCTGACGGGTCGCGGCCTGAGCACAAACGTTAGGTGTCTGCTCTTGGCCGATACCGACAAAGTCTTCTCCGGTTCAATTCCGGCCCTCTACGAGTCTCATCTCGTCCCGCTGATCTTTGAGCCCTACGCGGCGGATCTGAAGCGTCGAGTGGCTTCCATGAGCATTTCCCGGCTATTAGAAGTGGCGGCGGGAACCGGCGTGGTGACGCGTGCACTCGCCAGCATCCCGAACGAAAACATGGCCATCGTTGCCACGGACCTGAATCAGGCCATGCTCGATCAGGCCGCTGCGGTGGGTACGGCCCGTCCTGTGCAATGGCAGCAGGCCGATGCCCTGGCCTTGCCCTTCAGCGATGGCGAGTTTGATGCCGTCGTGTGCCAGTTCGGCGCGATGTTCTTCTCGGACAAAGCCAAGGCGTTTTCCGAAGCGCGCCGCGTGCTTAAGCCGGGCGGCGTGTTCATGTTCAATGTCTGGGATAGCATTTCGGAGAACGAGTTCGCCGACACCATTGCGACGGCGCTGGCGGCGGTCTTCCCGGATGATCCGCCGCGATTCCTAGCCCGCACACCCTACGGCTACCATGACCGAGCCATCATCGCGCAGGACCTGGCGATGGCCGGATTCACCCAGTCGCCGCAGATCGTCACACTGGCAGCGCTTAGTCGGGCGCAATCGGCTCGAGAGCCTGCCATTGCCTATTGCCAGGGCACACCGCTGCGCAGCGAGATCGAAGCGCGCGATGCCTCGCGACTGGGCGAAGCGACCGACAAGGCTGCTAGTGCGCTGGCGCAAAGGTTCGGGCCGAATGCCGTGGATGGCAAGATTCAGGCGCTGGTTGTGATTATTGAGAGGTAGTGATTACTGGCGACGAGGCTGTGTTTCAGCCTATCTTCAGCACCCGAGCAGACTTGATTAAGTGCCCGCGCAGCTGCAAAACCTCCAGCTGATACCCGCCAATCCGCAAGCCCACCGGCGCTTCCGGAATCGTCTCCAGCTGCTCCAGCAACAGTCCGTTCAGTGTCCGTGGCCCCTCGGTCGGCAACGCCCAGCCCAAGGTCCGATTAATCGTTCGTAAACTCGCCGTGCCATCAATCAAGCAGCTGCCATCTTTTTGCGGCGTGATGTCTGGGTGGCGATCCGCCGCCCGCGTCGTGAACTCGCCAACCAGTTCCTCCAGGATCGACTCCAGTGTGACGATGCCCTGCACATCGCCATACTCGTCCACCACCAGCCCCAGTCGCCGTTTTAGCTTCTGAAACTCCAGCAGCTGTGCCGGCAGTGGTGTGCGTTCTGGCAGAAAATACGGCGCCCGGCAGTACTGCAGAATATCCGCTTTGTTGAAGCCGCTGCGGCCGAGAAAGCGTGTGGCATTGCGCACATGGAGAATGCCGGCGGTGTGATTGAGGTCGCCGCGATACACCGGCAGGCGCGTGTGCTGCGTAGTGCGCAAAGTTTGCAGGATGGCCTCAAGGTCATCGTCGAGATCGATCCCGGACACGGCCTGACGCGGAATCATGATGTCATTCACGGTGCAGCGGTCCAGTTCCAGCAGGCCCAGCAACAGGCGACGATGCAGGTCAGGCAGTAGCAGCTGGCCGATCAGACGCACCAGCCAGACCCGAATCGCCGGGCGTCGGTTCAGCCGCAGCATGACGCGTGAAAATAGGTGCGATAACCAGCGCGGGTTGCGTTGCAGTAGCCAGAGAGCCAGCAGTAGCGCAACAAAAAGGCTGATCAGGCTGGACATGACTCAGCTCGCGCCGGGCTGCAGCAGAAGCTCAATTACCGCTTGCGAGCCGACAAAGCCGATCAGCAGCAAGCCGAAGCCGGCGAGGGTGAATTTCACGGCGGTGCGCCCACGCCAACCGCGCCAGCGCCGACCGGCGAGCAGGCCGGCAAATACGGCCCAGGCCATGAGTGACAGCACAGTCTTGTGCGCTACATGCTGTGCAAAGAGATTGTCCAGCTCGAGAAAGCCGGTCGCGATGGCCAGCGTTAGCAGCACCATGCCGATGCTGATGAGCTCGAACAGCATGTTCTCCATGGTCTGCAATGACGGTAATGCCATTAGCAGGCCGCGCCGGTGACGACGCAGCGCGCGATCCTGGGCAAGCACCAGCAGCGCCTGCAAGGCGGCAATGCTGAGCACACTGTAGGCCAGCAGTGACAGCAGAATATGCCCCTGCATGGCAGCGGTCAGCGGCGTGGCGCGCGTGCCAGCTTCATGCCCGAGCACGCCCAAACCCAGCTCCAGTGCGGCCAGCGGCATGGCAATCAGGTAGATGCCCTGCACCGGGCGATAGACATTGACCAGCAGGGCCAGTAGCGCCAGCAGCCAGCCATGCAGTACGGCAATGGTGGCCAGGCCAAAGTGGAGCCCGCCCGGCTGTATAAGCACTTCATGCATGACGATGCCATGCAGCAGCAAGGCGGCGCTGAGCAGGCCGATCAGCGGCCCGCGTTCCGGGGTGATTTGACGGCTGACGGCACGCGCAACATAGGCGCTGGCCGCGAGATAGAGCAGGGTGGCAAGCAAAGCCAGGCTGGCGGGTAACACATCCATGACAGCAGGTCGTCGGGTGATCTAAAGAAACAACAGTTTGGCACAAGCGCGCGGCCGTGCGCTAGGCAACGAGCCTGTCTATAATCGCCAGCATGTTGCCGGCAAGACCGGCGTTGGCGGAATTCCCAATCTCATGTTCGATAATCTCACCGAACGCCTCAGTGGCAGCCTGCGTGTCATCAGCGGCAGCGCCCGACTCAACGAAGACAATATCAAGGACACCCTGCGCGAAGTGCGCATGGCACTGCTCGAGGCCGATGTCGCGCTGCCAGTGGTGAAGGATTTCATCGAGCGCATCAAGGTCTCGGCGTTGGGTCAGGAAGTGCTCACGCAGCTGCAGCCTGGGCAGGCCTTCGTCAAAATTGTCCACGATGAGCTGGTGCGTACGCTGGGTGAAGCCAACGAAGGGCTGAATCTTTCTACGCTGCCGCCGGCGGTCATCCTCATGGCAGGCTTGCAGGGTGCGGGCAAGACCACCACGGTGGCCAAGCTCGCGCGCTATCTCAAGCAGCAGAAAAAGTCCGTATTGGTGGCGTCTGCGGACATCTATCGTCCGGCCGCCATCAAGCAGCTGGAAACGCTGGCCAATGATATCGGCGTGTCATTCTTCCCGTCGGATATCAGTCAAGACCCCGTGGCGATTGCCCGTGCGGCCATCGCCGAGGGCAAGCTCAAGTTTGCCGATGTCGTCATCATCGACACCGCCGGTCGTCTCGCCATCGACGAAGAAATGATGGCCGAGATCCAGCGCCTGCACGCGGCCATCAACCCGATTGAAACGCTGTTCGTGGTCGATGCCATGACCGGCCAGGACGCCGCCAATACCGCCAAGGCCTTCAATGACGCGTTGCCACTGACCGGCGTTGTGCTCGCCAAGGCCGACGGCGATGCTCGTGGCGGCGCTGCGCTGTCAGTGCGCGCCATCACCGGCAAGCCGATCAAGTTCATTGGTGTCGGCGAGAAGACCGATGCCCTCGAGCTGTTCCATCCGGATCGTATTGCGCAGCGTATCCTTGGTATGGGCGATGTGCTGTCGCTGGTCGAAGAAGTCGAGCGCAAGATCGACAAGGACAAGGCCGAGAAGCTCGCCAAGAAGTTGCAGAAGGGCAAGAGCTTTGACCTGCAAGACATGCTCGAGCAGTTTCAACAGATGCGGAATCTCGGCGGCATGGCCGGTCTCATGGACAAGCTGCCGGGCATGAATGCGGCAGCGGTGCAGCAAGCCATGGCCGGTGGTGCGCCGGAGAAGCAGATGAAGCGCATGGAGGCCATCATTCAATCCATGACGTTAGCTGAGCGCGGCAAGCCAGACCTTATTAACGGTTCACGCAAGCGTCGCATCGCCAACGGCTCCGGCACACAAATTCAGGATGTGAACCGTGTGCTCAAGCAGCATGAGCAAATGGCAAAAATGATGAAAAAATTCGCCAATCCCAGCGGCATGATGAAAATGATGAAGGGTCTGGCCGGTAAACTGCCTCCCGGCATGATGGATGGCATGCCGGGGATGCCCAGTGGCGGCGCCCCCAGTGGTGCTAAAGGTGGATTGCCAGGTTTGGGTGGTCCGGGCTTTCCCGGCGGACTGGGTGGCATGTTGCCGCCCGGCTTCAAGAAGCGCTAATTCATGACAGCAAATACCGTAAAACAGACCCTCTCGGGCTGGGGCCGATACCCGCAAGTGGCAGCACAAGTGGCGCGGCCGGATCGTTATGTCGAGCTCGCTCAGTTGGCACAAAGTGCTGTGTTGGCGCGCGGCCACGGCCGAGCTTATGGCGATGCTGCGATCAGTGCATCGGGCACTACCGTGCTCATGACGCGTCTCAATCGCTTTCTCGCCTTTGATGCTGCCAGCGGCCTGCTCACCGCCGAAGCCGGCGTCAGCCTCGATGAAATCCTGCAAGTAGTGATGGCGCAGGGCTGGTTCCTGCCGGTCACGCCGGGCACGCGCTTCGTCACCCTTGGTGGTGCCGTGGCCGCTGATGTGCATGGCAAGAACCATCACCATGTCGGCAGCTTCAGCGCTTTTGTGCGCGAGATTGAGTTGTTCACTAGCCAGGGTGCTTTGCGTTGCTCGCCCCAGCAAAACGCCGCGATATTTTGGGCGACGGTCGGTGGCATGGGCATGACCGGCATCATTGGCGAGGTCACGCTGCAGCTCAAGCGCATCCCCTCAGCCGACATGCAAGTGCAGCATCGTCCGGCGGCGAATCTGGCGGCAGCTTTCGCGCTCATGGAATCAGCCGAGCTCGATGACGAATACACCGTAGCCTGGATCGACTGCCTGGCATCCGGCAAAAACCTCGGGCGTTCGGTGTTCATGCGCGGTCATCATGCCGAAGGTGCCTTGTCTGCCGGGCCCAAAGCTGCAAAATTGAAGATGCCGTTTGATCTGCCTAGCGTGGCCCTGAATCGCTACAGCGTGAAGGCTTTCAACGCCTTCTACTACCGCTGGGAAGGTCGCAAGCAGCAGACCTTCCGCTGCGATCTGGCACCGTTCTTCTATCCGCTAGATGGCATCCAGAACTGGAACCGTCTCTATGGCAAGAAAGGCTTTGTGCAGTACCAGTTTGTCTTGCCGCCAGAGACCGCAGCTAAGGGCCTAGAGGCCGTGCTGACGCGCCTGAGCCTGTCCGGCAATGCCAGCTTCCTGGCCGTGCTCAAGCGCTTCGGCGCGGCCGGCTCGGGCCTGCTGTCTTTCCCCATGCCCGGCTACACGCTGGCGCTCGACCTGCCCATGCGTCATGACACGCTGGCACTGCTCGACACGCTGGATGCCGTCGTGCTCGATCACGGCGGCCGCGTCTATCTCGCCAAGGATGCGCGTCTGGCGGCCTCGTCGCTGCCGCGCATGTATCCGCAACTCGATGCCTGGCGCGAACTGCGCCATCAGCTCGATCCCGAAGGCTTGTTCGTGTCGGCACTGGGCCGTCGTTTGGAGATGTGCTGATGACCCAGATTCTGATTGTCGGTGCCACCTCAGCGATGGCGCGCGGTTGTGCCTTCGCTTGGGCCGCACAGGGCCAGCGCGTACTGCTGGCCGGTCGCGATGACGCCGAGCTGGCGCGTCTCGCGCAAGATATTCGTGTGCGCTTCAATACCGCTGCGCAAGTCGTTGCGCTCGACCTCGACGAGGCCGCACCCCGCGAAGGCTGGGTGGCCGAGTTGCAGGAAACCTATGGCCAGATCGACGGCTTGCTCTGCGCCGCCGGCTGGATGCCCGATGGCGAAACCATGCGCCACGGCCAGCCAGCCCTGCAGGTCATTCAGCGCAACTTCACTGGCCCGGTGGCCTTGATCAATGCCTTTGCCGATGTCTGCGAGCAGCGCAAGCATGGCTTCATTGTGGGTATCGGCTCTGTAGCCGGCGATCGTGGCCGCCAGAGCAACTATCTCTATGGTGCGGCCAAGGGTGGCTTCGCAATTTATCTCGCTGGGTTGCGCAACCGCCTATTCGCTTCTGGCGTCAGTGTGCTCACGGTTAAGCCCGGTTTCGTGGATACCCGCATGACCTTCGGCTTGCCCGGCTTGTTTCTGGTGGCAGATCCATTCTGGGTTGGCCAGCAGATCGTCGCGGCCAGCGACAAGGGTCGTGATGAGCTGTATGTGCCGGGCTTCTGGCGCTTGATTCTGCTCATCATTCGTCATGTCCCCGAAGTGGTGTTCAAGAGGCTCAAACTATGACGGTTTTTGTCAAGCACCCGGTGGTGGCCGCGTTTGATTTTGATGGCACGCTAACGCATGGCGAGTCGTTTTTTCGCTTTCTCGCCTTCGTTACGCCGTGGCCACGCTTTATTTGGTCATTCCTGAAATGTCTGCCGACCTTGTTGCGTTATGTCCTGCGTCTGCAAGACAACGAATCCGCAAAAGTCAGGGTACTTCAGGTCTATCTGCGCGGTCGTCGCGTCAATGACATTGAAGCTTTGGCCGAGCGTTTTGCCCGTGAAAAAATTCCTGCCACGCTGCGGCCGCAGGGCATTGCCAAGTTGCACGGGCACCTCAAGCAGGGTCATGTCTGTGCCTTGGTCAGTGCCACACTGGCCTTGTACTTGAGGCCCTGGGCGCGTGATGCCGGTTTTGATGTGGTGCTGGCCACGGAATTGGCGGTGGATGCCAAGGGCCGCTATACCGGCGAGCTGGCCACACCCAACTGCTATGGCCCGGAAAAGTCGCGGCGTCTGCTGACGCATTTTGATCAGCCACGCATCGTTGCTGCCTATGGTGATAGTTCCGGTGATACAGAAATGCTGGCGCTTGCCGAGCAAGCAAACTTCAAACCCTGGCGCTGAACAAGAGTAAAAAGGAAGTGATGCTCATGCTGAAACTTATGCGCCCGCATCAATGGGTAAAAAACGGCTTTCTGTTTATGGGGCTGGTCTTTGGTCATGGCTGGAGCGAACCATCACTGGTACAGGCAGTCTTGCTGGCCTTTGTTGCCTTCTGCTTGGCATCGAGCACGGTCTATGTGCTTAACGATCTCCATGATGTCGCCGAAGATCGCCTGCATCCGACCAAGTGCCTGCGTCCGATTGCTTCCGGTGCGGTCACGGAGCATCAGGCCCGCTTGCTGGGTGTGGTGCTGGCGGCCGCTTCCTTGCTGCTGGCCTGGTCGGCGAATCCGCCCGTGGCCGGTTATGTGCTGGCCTATCTGCTACTCAATGTGGCCTATACGCTACGCTGGAAGCAGATCGTGCTGCTCGACATCTTCTGTATCTCGGCCGGCTTCATGTTGCGCATTCTCGCCGGTACCGACGGCGTTGATATTCCACCATCGAACTGGCTGCTGTTCTGCGGCCTCTGGGCCACGCTATTCCTAGGCTTCATCAAGCGTCGTGCCGAGTTGATGGAAATGCGCGGTCACGGTGCCGAACATCGCAAGGTATTGGGTGACTACAGCCCGGAGCTGCTCGACAAGCTCATCGGCATTACCTGTACCGGCATGATTCTCAGCTACAGCCTCTACACCATGGATGTTGATGTGCGCCGCATCCACGACAGTGACGATTTGATCTTCACCGTGCCCCTCGTGATTTATGCCTGCTTTCGTTACCTGTTTCTGCTGCATCAGGAAACGGGGGGGGGAGACCCGTCGCGTGATCTGCTGAAAGATCGTCATATTCTGGTCGCCGGCAGTTTGTGGCTGTTGGTCACGCTCTACATGGTGACCTGATGACGCTGTCGAATACGCAGCAGCGCCTGCTCTGGTGGTCTATCGGTCTCAGTGCCGTCGGCTATCTCGGCTTTGCGCTGTGGTCGGGCTGGCGCGAGGTCCTGCAGGCGTTTCAACACATTGGGCTGTGGCCCATGTTGGCGGCGCTGGCCTTGTCGCTGATGAACTATCTGCTGCGAGCCGAGCGCTGGCACTTGTACTTGCTACGCGATCATCACCCGATTTCACGCTGGACCAACCTGCGCATCTATTTTGCCGGGTTCTCGCTGACCACCACGCCGGGTAAGGCCGGCGAGCTGATTCGCAGTCTCTTTCTCAAGCCTTATGGCGTTCAGTATCACCATTCTGCCGCGATGTTTTTCAGTGAGCGCCTCGCCGATCTGGTGGCGATTGTCGCGCTGACCGCGATCGGATTTACGCATTTGCCCGGTGGCGCTGCCTACTTTGCCGTGCTGGTCATGATGTTGATGGCGGGCTTGCTGCTGCTGCGCACACCCTTGCCTGAGCGCCTGTTGCGGCGCTTGGCACATTGGCGCAATGACTCGCCCGGCTTGATCTGGCTGTCTGATGTAGCAGCCAGCAGTCGACCGTTCTGGCGTGGTCGGCTGCTCTGGCAAGTACAAGGCATTACCCTGCTGGCCTGGCTGGGTGAGGGTGTTGGCGCGTATCTCATCCTGCACAGCCTGCAGGCCGATATCTCGTTGAGCTTTGCCTTGTTCGTGTATGGCTTTGCCATGCTGGTCGGCGCCTTGAGCTTCCTGCCGGGCGGCCTCGGCGGCACGGAAGCGACCATGACCGGGCTGCTGGTCTTGCAAGGCATGCCCTTGCCGCAGGCGATTGCAGCTACCGTCATTATTCGCTTGGCCACTTTGTGGTTTGCGGTCCTGCTCGGTGTCATCTCGGTAATGGCGCTGCCCACGCCAAACAGCGCAGAAGTCAAAGCATGAGCACGGCCGGGTGGCTGTCACGATTGACGCTGTTACAAGCGTTGATCCTGGCGCTCCTGGTCAAGCTAGTTATTGCCGCCCTGCTGCCGATGACTGGCGACGAAGCCTATTTCGTGCTCTGGGGCCGCCACCTCGATTACGGCTACTACGATCATCCGCCCATGACGGGCTGGATGACCTGGCTGATGCTTCAGCTCTCCGAGCATCCCGTGGTGGTCAGACTGCCCGGTATTGTCACCGAGCTGCTGATTGCGCTCGGGCTCTATGCGCAATGGCATCGCTTCGATGCCGAAAAAGCGAGGCTGGCGGCACTGCTGTTCCTGTTCAGCCCACTCAGCCTGATTTTTGTCTTCACCCTGACCGACACCGGTTGCATGCTGTTTGCGGCGGCGTCCAGCTTTGCCGCCATGCAGGCCTTGCGCCATGCCTCGCCGGCAATTACGACCGGCCACTCGGCTAAATCATATGGATGGGCTGTGCTCGCAGGCTTGTCGCTGGGCCTGGCCTTCCTGTCGAAATACTTTGCCGTATTCCTAGGCCTGGCCTACCTGATTTACTTTTTTGGCGTGAATCATCGTCTCTGGCGACTGGGCATAACGCTGGTGCTGGTGGCGATCCCCTTCGGCCTGCTCAATCTGTATTGGAATCTCACGCATTGCTGGAGCAATCTGCTTTTTAATCTGGTTAATCGCAATCGTGGCGAGGTTGGCATTCAATGGTCAGATGTGCTGACCTATATCGGCATGATGAGCTATGTGGTGCTGCCGCCGCTGGCGCTGGCCTGGTGGCGCAGTTGGGGGTATTTGCAAAAGCCTCATCTGCAAAAGCAGTCGCCGCCTGCCGAGCTCGCTGAAGCTGCGCGCCTCGCTCGCGTCATTGTGCTCACGGCACTGGTCGGCTTCCTCGTGATCAGCCTGAAGAAAACCATCGGCTTGCATTGGGTGTTGTGGTTCTACCCCATGGTGCTGCTGGCCTTGTTTTCGACGCCTGTATTGCAGTGGCAGCGCTGGTTGCGCTGGATGGGCTGGCTCAGTGCTGCCCATGTGACCGTTATCTTGGTGATTTTGCTGATGCCGCTCGGTGCCTGGCAACACAAGCCGAAAATTGCAAAAGACTTGCTGGCAGCCACCGAGGCACCCGCGCTGCTGTTGGCCGTGCAGGCTCAGCTGATCACCGATGCCGGACTAACGCCCGCGCAAGCGGCGAGCCTGCCGTTGGCTGCGCAGGGCTACACCTGGGCATCGGTGCTGTCTTATCAGCTCAAGCAGCCGGTCATGGTTATCGGCCCAGGCTCCAAATACGCCCGCCAAGATGACTTCTGGACAGATTTTCGAGCACTCGACGGGCGCACTATCCTAGTTTATCTGAAGCGTCCGAGTGAGTTGGCAACGATTTCTGCTTGGTTTGCACAGACACGATTATTGCCGGTGAGCTATCGCGGCCAGACCTATGCCTTTGCTTTTGCAGAAGGCTTCAGCTATGAGCGCTACCTGACTCAGGTGCTGACGCCGGTACGCGACAATTACTACGCCGTCCCTGATTGGCTGCCGGGAGGCAGTTGCCCAGTCACGCAGCGCTACTTTTCTGCGACAGGCCCTCGTGCTCCGGCGGGCTTTGAGGCTGCAACAAGCGTTGACGCTGTGGCAGGCACAGCAGCGTCGCCATGAAAATCACCACGGTGCCGATCACCGCGAGCTGATCGGGCACTTCGCCCCACAATATCCACGCCCACAGGCCGGCAAAGACAATGGCCATGTACGCAGCCGGCCCGATCTTGCCGGCGGGTGCCAGTGCGTAGGCTTTCGACATGGCGAGCTGGCTCAGCGTGGCCAGTATGCCTGCCCCGGTGACCAGCATGAGCTCATGGCTATTCAGCGGATGCCACGCCCAAAGCATGGGGATGGCTGAGATGACAGCGGAAATCAGGCTGAAAAACAGCACGATGCGCGTGGTTGGCTCCGTGGCCGACAGCGAGCGCACGGTGACAAAAGCTACGGAGGCCAGCAAGCTGGAGCTGATGCCGACGATTAATATCCAGCCGTTGCCGACTAGCTCCGGCTTGCACACCATGAGCACGCCAGCCAGACCCAATGTGGCGGCGACCATCATGCGTGGCGTGATCGACTCTTTCAGAAACAGCCACGCCACCAGTGGAATGAATACCGGTGAGGAGTAGGTAAAGACCATCGCGCTAGATAACGGAATATGCGCGATGGCGTAGAAGAAGCCATACATCGCGGCGAGTCCGACCACTGCCCGCCAGGCATGCTTCCACGGCACAGTCGTTTTCAGTAGGCCCGTGCCATGCACCGCCAGTAGTGGCAGCAGCAGAATCGACCCCGTGACATTGCGCATGAACACCACGGTTTCGTTGTTCACCGTGTGCGAGGCGAGGCGAATCAGCACACCCATGGCCGAGAACAGCAGGGCAGATAGCATGAGCAGGGCGAGGCCGCGCAGCAGCGATTGGCGAGGAGCTTGATAGTGCATGAGGGGTGGGCTGGTCAAGGCAAGGCGAAGTGCGTAGAATACGCGACCTTCCGTGCTAGGTCGATTTCTGTGGCGCCTGCACGGACCGAAAGACCACAGAAACCCAAATAAAGGAAACGACCCATGGTCACCATTCGTCTCGCCCGTGGCGGCGCCAAGAAGCGTCCGTTCTACTCCATCGTTGTCACCGACAGCCGCAATGCCCGTGATGGCCGTTTCATCGAGCGCGTTGGCTTCTTCAACCCGGTCGCCCGTGGTCAGGAAGAGCGTCTGCGTCTGAACATGGAGCGTCTGGCCTACTGGATCAGCAACGGTGCTCAGACATCCGAGCGCGTTGCCCAGCTGGTCAAGGAAGCCCAGAAGGCTGCTTGAACATGACTCAGGCGGCGCTGCCCTCGCGCGATGACCTGATTCAGGTCGGCCATGTGCACACCGCCTACGGCATCAAGGGCTGGGTGTGGGTAATGTCCCGCACCGAGCCTATTGCCAATATTTTCTCGTACGGTCCTTGGTATCTGGATCGTGCCGGCACGCTCGCGAAGGTCGAATTGACCGAGAAGCGTGCCCAAGGCAAGGGTTTGGTCGTGCAGTTTGCCGGTTGTGAAGACCGCAATGCGGCTGACCTGATGATTGGTGCCACCATCTGGGTGCCGAAATCTGCCTTGCAAACTTTGGCCGATGACGAGTATTTCTGGTCGGATCTGATCGGCATGCGTGTCGTCACCGAGCAGGGTGTTTTGCTCGGTCGTGTTGAAGACATGATGGAAACCGGTGCCAACGATGTCATCGTGGTGCAGGCTTGTGACGGTAGCATCGACGAGCAAGAGCGTCTGTTGCCGTGGCTGCCGGACCGTGTGGTACGCGTTATTGATCGCGAGGCCAAGTGCATCACGGTCGACTGGGATCCTGAATTTTAAAACGACTGGCTGATACTTGAGTGGGCGAGGGCAGTGCCATGTGGGTAGGCCTCATCACTTTGTTCCCGGACATGTTCCGGGCCATCAGCGAGTCGGGTGTGACGGCGCGAGCGGTTGCCACCGGCAAGCTCACGCTGGCGAGCTGGAATCCTCGTGACTTTACCGAGGATAACTATCGCCGTGTCGATGATCGTCCCTATGGTGGCGGCCCCGGCATGGTTATGCTCATTGAGCCGTTGCGTCGTGCCATTGCCGCAGCGCGCGCCGAGGCAGCACGACTGGGTGTGCAGGCACCGGTGATCTACCTGTCACCGCAAGGTCGTCAGCTTGATCAAGCGGGTGTTACGGAATTGGTGGCGAGCCACGGCGAGCAAGGCTTGATCCTGCTCTGTGGCCGTTACGAAGGCATCGACGAGCGCTTGATTGCGCGCGAGGTTGATGCCGAATGGTCGATTGGCGACTATGTGCTGTCTGGCGGTGAATTGCCGGCCATGGTCATGATCGATGCGATGGCGCGTTTGTTGCCGGGTGTGTTGAACACCGAGGCATCCGCTATTGAAGATTCGTTTACGGACGGTCTGCTCGATTGCCCGCACTACACCCGACCCGAGGTGTACGACGGCGAGAGTGTACCGGCCGTGCTGCTCAGCGGCGACCACGCAGCAATCAAGCGTTGGCGCCTGCAGCAAAGTTTATTGCGCACGCGTGCGCGTCGCCCCGATCTGCTCGTGGGCCGCACGCTGAGCAAGCAAGAACGCACCTTGCTGGATCAAGCCGACAAAGCCTGAGCCAGTGAAGTTCGAGGGGACCGCATGCGCCTTAGCCTCTGCGTTCCAGGTTGGATGCCGCCCGTGTCAGGCCATGAGCCGCCGGGTCAGACAGGCATCTGGTAGCACCCTAGTCCATGCGTTTAGCCTCTGGATAGGGGTAGTCGGAGAAGTAACATGAGTGGTAAGCACCCGTTAGTTCAAGCTGTGGAAAATGCCCAGCTGAAAACCAACATCCCGGCCTTCGCCCCAGGCGATACCGTGGTTGTGCAAGTGAAAGTAAAGGAAGGCGACCGTGAGCGTCTCCAGGCCTATGAAGGCGTGGTTATTGCCATCAAAAATCGCGGCCTGAACTCGGCTTTCACTGTTCGCAAAATTTCCAACGGCATTGGCGTGGAACGCGTGTTCCAGACCCATTCCCCGGTGATTTCGAGCATCGAAGTGAAGCGTCGTGGTGATGTTCGCCGCGCCAAGCTGTACTACCTCCGCGATCGTTCCGGCAAGTCGGCACGTATCAAGGAAAAGCTGGCTCCGCGCGCCCCGAAAAAATAAGGTGTGTGCTCAGGCAGTCTTCGGATTGCCTGAACCAGCAAAAAACCGCTCCGGTGCAAGCCGCGAGCGGTTTTTTCATACCTAGTGTTAGCTCAGCTGCGGCTAGGCTGGCAAGCGATGCGCTAGACTCTCGGCATGACTGATGCTGCCGATCTGCCCGACATCCCCAGTGCCTCCGAGCAGGTGCTGACTAGCTTTCGTCATCAGCTTGCCGCCGAAGGCCTGAGCCTGCACACCCGCCGCGCTTATCTCACCGATGCAGCTGCGCTGGCGGCATGGGCCGCACCGCATGCCTTGCTGGAGCTGACGAGCGACAACCTAGCTGCCTATCTTGCCAGCCCTTTGGTGATGACCAAGAGCCCGCGCTCGGTGGCGCGTCTGCAATCGGCATTGCGCCATCTCTGGCGTGGTCTGATGGCCAGAGGGCAGGCGATGCAGGATCCGACCATCGGCCTCGATACGCCGCGTATTGGCCGGCCCTTGCCGAAAGATTTGTCGGAAGCCGATGTGGATACCTTGCTGGCGGTGCCGGATGTGAGCACGGCCTTGGGTTTGCGTGATAAAGCTATGCTGGAGCTGCTCTATGCCTGCGGTCTGCGTGTCAGCGAGCTCACGGGCCTGCCGCTGGCGTCGCTGAACCTGCGTGGCGGCTTTCTGCGCGTCATGGGCAAGGGCCGCAAGGAGCGGTTAGTGCCATTGGGCGAAACGGCAGCGGACTGGCTGCAGCGCTATCTTGACGAAGGCCGCCCGGTGCTGCTCAAAGGCACGCTGTTGAAAACGACCGTACCGGCCCTGTTCCTGACGCAGCGCGGTGAGGCCATGACACGCGAAAATTTCTGGCATCTGATCAAGCGCTATGCCTTGCTGGCCGGTATCAGCTCATCGGTATCGCCGCATACGCTGCGTCATGCCTTTGCTACGCACTTACTCAATCACGGTGCTGATTTGCGTGTGATACAGCTGCTGCTTGGCCATAGCGATCTGTCCACCACACAGATCTATACCCATGTAGCCCGGCAGCGCCTGCAAGAACTGCACGCACAACATCATCCGCGAGGCTGACGCTTGCGCTGCTTTCTCGTATGCTCTAGCCCCCACGAATTCGTTAAACCGTACTTGCGCCTTGGCGCTCCATTAGATCTGAGGATTGCATGATGCGTCTGTTCAAAATCGGTGCGTTGGCGGCACTCACTGCCATTTCCACGACCTTGGCCTGGGCCGGTCCGGAAGAACTCATCCGCAGCAAATTGCAGCAGGCGGTGCCGGGTACTGTGATCAAGTCCGTGAAGCCGGCCGCGTTGCCGGGCTTTTATGAGGTCAGTATTCCGGGCGCTACGATCTATGCCAGTGCCGATGGCGAGTATGTGCTGCAGGGCGAGCTGCTGCAGATCAAGGGCAAGCAGGTCATCAATCTGACCGAGCAGGCGCAGGCCAGTGCTCGTGTCGGCTTGATCCGTGGCATCGACAAGCGCCAGACCGTGATCTTTCCGGCCAATGGCAAGCCCAAGGCGGTGCTGACCGTCTTTACCGATACTCACTGTGGCTATTGCCGCAAGCTGCACCAAGAAGTGCCAGCGATGAATCAGATGGGCATCGAGGTGCGTTACTTGGCTTATCCGCGTGATTTGCCGCGCGTGGGTGCCAATGCCGGTACGGGTGCCGAGCTGGCCAATATTTGGTGCGCGAGCAACCCGGAGCAGGCGATGACCATGGCCAAGCAGGGCCAGTCCATCCCCGCCGGTCGCAAGGGCTGCAAAGCGCCCATCGCCGAGCAGTTTGCGCTCGGCCAGCAGATGGGTGTGACCGGTACGCCAGCCATTTTTGATGAAAAAGGCCGGCAGCTCGGCGGCTATTTGACCGCCAAGCAAGCCGCCCAGCGCCTTGGTCTGAACTAAGCCGCGCGGTTCGACAAACGCGCGTTCGCCGTTATAATGCGCGCCTTGATTTTTCGGGCCGGCAACGCCTTGTTGCCGGCTCACTGGCTTCTTTAGGTGGTGTCGTGAACGCTCTCAACAAACCGGTCAATGTCGGTATCGTCGGCCTCGGTACCGTCGGTGGTGGCGCCTTGAATTTGCTGCGTGACAATGCGGCGGAACTGTCGCGTCGCACCGGTCGCGAGATTCGTGTGTCGCATGTCGGCATTCGTCGTGACAAGCCGGGTCTGGATCTGGCCGGCATCACCGTCAGCAACGACATCTTTGCCGTGGTCAATGATCCGGCCGTGGACATCGTGGTGGAAGTCATTGGCGGCACCACCACCGCGCGCGAAATCGTGCTGCAGGCGATTGCTAACGGCAAGCATGTGGTCACCGCCAACAAGTGGCTGCTGGCCGAGCATGGCAATGAAATCTTTGCCGCCGCCGAGGCCAAGGGCGTCTATGTTGCTTTTGAGGCAGCGGTGGCGGGCGGCGTGCCCATCATCAAGGTCCTGCGTGAAGGTCTGGCGGCGAACCGCGTGGACTGGCTGGCCGGCATCATCAACGGCACTGGCAACTTCATCCTGACTGAAATGCGCGACAAGGGCCGCGACTTTGCCGATGTGTTAGTCGAAGCGCAGGCGCTGGGTTATGCCGAAGCTGATCCGGCGTTTGATGTTGAAGGCATCGATGCTGCGCACAAGCTCACCATCATGGCCTCGCTGGCCTTTGGTATTCCGCTTCAGTTCGACAAGGCCTATATCGAAGGCATTACCCAGCTCACGCGGGATGATGTTGCCTATGCCGAAGAGCTGGGCTATCGCATCAAGCACCTCGGCATCGCTCGCCGTACGGCCGATGGCATCGAGCTGCGCGTGCATCCCACGCTGATTCCAGCCGAGCGCCTGATCGCCAATGTGCATGGTGTGAAGAATGCCATCCTCGTGCAGTCCGATCCGGTTGGTGCCACGTTGTATTACGGCGCCGGTGCGGGTGCTGGCCCAACAGCTTCGGCTGTGGTTGCCGACATTGTTGATCTGGTGCGTTCGCTGACGGCTGAGTCGTCGCCGAATGTGCCGCATCTCGCGTTCATGCCGCAGGCCATTGCCGCCACGCCGATCCTGGATATGGAAGCCGTGGTGACCTCGTACTACCTGCGTCTGCAGGCCGAGGACAAACCCGGCGTGCTCGCCGATGTCACGCGCATTCTCAGCAATCGCGGTATCAGCATCGAGGCGATTGTGCAGAAGCCGGTACAGGCCGAAGGTGCTGTGCCCGTGATCATTCTTACTAACCCGGTGCTGGAGCGTGAAATGAATCGCGCCATCGCCGAACTGGAAGCACTGAGCGATATCGTCGGTGCCGTGACCCGTATTCGTTTGGAGACTTTGGCATGACCACCATCGGCAACCGCTACACCGGCCTCATCAGCCGCTATCGTGATCGCCTGCCGGTCAGTGCCGACACCCGCCTGATTTCGCTGGGCGAGGGCAATACGCCGTTGCTGAAGCTGAAGAACATTCCGGCGCTGATTGGCAAGAATGTAGAGATTTACGTCAAGTACGAAGGCCTGAACCCCACCGGTTCGTTCAAGGACCGTGGCATGACCATGGCCGTGACCAAGGCCGTCGAAGCCGGCTCCAAGGCAGTGATTTGCGCCTCCACCGGCAACACCTCGGCGGCCGCTGCAGCCTATGCTGCACGCGCTGGCATCAAGGCTTTCGTGCTTATCCCGGAAGGCAAGATCGCCATGGGCAAGCTCGCCCAAGCCATGATGTACGGTGCCATCACGCTGCAGATTCGCGGCAACTTTGACGACGGCATGGAGTTGGTCAAGCAAGTGGCCAACGAGGCGCCGGTGACCATCGTGAACTCGGTCAATCCATTCCGCTTGCAAGGTCAGAAAACGGCTGCGTTTGAAATTGTCGACGAGCTGGGCCGTGCGCCGGACTATCACTGCCTGCCTGTCGGCAACGCCGGCAACATCACCGCGCATTGGATAGGCTACTGCGAGTCCTCTACGCCGCTGGGTCAGAAAGTCACGGATTCCTGCAGCTTCTGCGACGGCGATTGTCGTTACCCGAAAGCGCCGATCACCACTGGCCGTCCGAAGATGGTCGGCTATCAGGCCGCTGGTTCTGCGCCGTTTGTTCGTGGTGAGCCGGTGAAGAATCCGGAAACCGTCGCGACGGCCATTCGTATCGGCAACCCGCAAAGCTGGACACAAGCGCATACGGTCATGAAGGAGTCGGGCGGCTGGTTCGATGAGCTGGCGGATCAGGAAATCCTCGACACGCAGCGTCTGCTCGCCATGTCGGAAGGTATTTTCTGCGAGCCGGCCTCGGCGGCATCGCTCAGTGGCGCGCTGCGCGACATCAAGAGCGGCAAGATCCCGGAAGGCTCGGTGATTGTCTGCACATTGACCGGCAATGGTCTGAAGGATCCGGATACGGCGATTGGCCAATGTGCCAGCGCAGTGCTCAAGACCATTGATGCCAGGCTCGATCAGGTGCGTGACAGCATCTTGCAGACCATGGGTGTTTGACGCGCGCATGACTGCTCAAGGCCGCCTGCGGGCGGCCTTTTTCATGGTGATGATAGTTTTCTGGAGAGCGCTGAGATGACGGCAAAAGTGTGGCGTCGCCGTGCCAGTGCCGCACACACTTTGAGTGGTGTGCATCCGCTGCTGGCCAGACTGTACGCGGCACGAGGCGTGAACTCTGCCGACGAACTGGCGCAGACCCTGGCCGCACTAAAGCCGGCCAGTGCGCTGCATGGGCTAGAGGCTGCTCTGGATCTACTGCAGCGTGCCCTGCGCGAGCAATGGCGCTTACTCATCATCGGCGACTTTGACGCGGATGGCGCGACCAGCACCGCGTTGTCCGTGAGAGCCTTGCGGGCTCTCGGTGCAAAGCATGTCGATTTTCTCGTGCCCAATCGCTTCACCTACGGCTACGGCCTCACGCCGGGCATTGTCGCTTTGGCATTGGCCGAGAAGCAGCCACAGCTCATCATCACCGTGGATAACGGCATTGCCAGCCACGAAGGCGTCGCCGCAGCCCAAGCGGCGGGTGTGCGCGTACTTATCACCGATCATCACTTGCCCGGCGCGACCTTGCCGCCGGCCGATGCCATCGTCAATCCGAACCAGCCCGGCTGCTGCTTCCCGAGCAAAAATCTGGCCGGTGTCGGCGTCGTGTTCTATGTGCTGTCAGCCTTGCGCACGCGTCTGCGCGCGGCGGGTTGGTTTGCCGAGCAAGGTCTGACCGAGCCGAACATGGCTGACTATCTCGATCTGGTCGCGCTCGGCACGGTGGCCGATGTGGTGGCGCTCGACGCCAATAATCGTCTGCTGGTACAGCAAGGTCTGGCGCGTATTCGTGCCGGGCGTTGCTGCCCCGGCATCACGGCGCTGCTGAAAGTCGCCGAGCGTGACCCGGCGCGCTTGCAGGCCACGGATCTTGGCTTTGTCGTGGCGCCGCGCCTGAACGCCGCCGGCCGTTTAGACGACATGGCGGAGGGCATTCTCTGCCTGCTCACCGACTCGCCGGCAGCTGCGCTGCGCATGGCCGGCGAGCTCGATGCACTGAATCAAGAGCGCCGTGACATCGAGGGCGGCATGCAGAACGAAGCCATGGCCGCGCTCAATGCCCTCAAATTCACCGCCGACACACTCCCGCATGGCCTCGTGCTCTATGATCGACACTGGCACCAGGGCGTCATCGGCATTTTGGCCGGACGCATCAAGGAGCGCTATCACCGCCCGGTCATAGCCTTCGCACCCGCGCAAGCACCAGCCTATGGCGTGCAGCCCGAAGAGCTGAAAGGTTCGGCACGGTCCATCCCTGGCGTGCATATTCGCGATGTACTGGATGCCGTGGCGACGCGCCATCCCGGCCTGATCACGAAATTTGGCGGTCATGCCATGGCGGCCGGTCTGAGTCTGCCGGGTGAGAGCATTGCTGCTTTCCGTCAAGCCTTTGATGAAGTCTTGCACGATTGGATCGACCCAGCTGATCTGGAGGCGGTGCTGCTCACGGATGGTGAATTGCAAGCAGCTGACTTCACCGAAACCACGGCGCGCCTGTTACGCGATGGCGGGCCGTGGGGGCAGGCCTTTCCGGAGCCGTTGTTCGAGGGCGAATTCCTGTTGATGGACCAGCGGTTGCTGAAGGAAAAGCATCTGAAGTTGAGCTTGAGTCACCCGGATTCGAATCGCATGTTTGACGGCATCGCCTTCAATATCGACAGGACCGTGTGGCCGAATGCCGGCTGCAAGCGCGTGCGCTTGGCCTATCGTCTGGACCTCAATTTCTTCCGTGGCATGGAGACGCTGCAGCTGAGAATCGAGGACATGCAGGCGCTGTGAGGACTAATACCTAGACATCTAAGCCTGTCAGCGCTACCTTATTTAAAGGTACTACCTTTAAATAACGAGGCCTCGCCATGGCGACTTCTGTAAAGATTGATGATGCGCTGAAAGCCCGTATTCAGAAGATTGCCAGCCTGCAACAACGCTCTACGCATTGGATCATGCGTGAGGCCATTGCCCAGTATGTTGGCCGTGAAGAGGCGCGCGAGAGCTTCAAGCAGGATGCCTTGGCTGCGTGGGCGGAGTACCAAGAAACCGGTCGCCATCTCACCGGTGCTGAAGTACGAACCTGGTTGAGTTCGTGGGGGACTGAGGCTGAAACAGGGTTGCCCCCGTGCCACGAGTAATCGTCACTGAGGGCGCTGTGCAGGGGCTGGAGCGTTGTCATCAATTCTTGCTGGCAAAGAGTCAGGCAGCCGCCAGGCGAGCCGGCCAAGCCATTGAACGGCAGTTTCATTTGCTGGAAATGGAGCCGGGTATCGGCAGGCCATTGCCGAGCCTTGCAGTGCTTCGGGAGCTGGTGATCAGTTTCGGAGACTCAGGCTTTGTCGCGCTGTATCGCCATGAGCCAGCCGACGATGCCGTCTATATCCTTGCGTTTCGACACCAAAAAGAGGCGGGTTATGAGTGACTTTCTCGCTAACGCCCCAGTCACTCCCCGCGCTGCCTGATTGCCAGAGCCCACAAGCGCGGGCAGTTTTCCGGTACAATCGCGCGCTTTGAAACCCAGCTGGCGTGTAACCCATGGAAATCAATCCCTACCTGAACCGTATCAAAGATTTCACCGAGCGCACCGAGTCGCTCCGGGGGTATCTTTGACTACGATCTGAAAGAAGAGCGCCTGGAAGAAGTCCTGCGCGAACTTGAAGATCCGTCCATCTGGAATGACCCGAAAAGAGCGCAGGACATCGGCCGTGAGCGCAGTGCGCTGGAAGGCGTGGTGCTGACGATTGACCAGCTCACACAAGGTCTGACCGATGCCAAAGACCTGCTCGACCTTGCCGTCGAGGAAGATGACGAAGGCACGCTTGATGATGTCACGGCTGAGCTGAACCATCTCGACAAGCTGCTCTCCGATCTCGAATTCCGCCGCATGTTTGCCGGCGAGATGGATGCCAACCACTGCTTCATCGATATTCAATCCGGTGCCGGTGGCACCGAGGCGCAGGATTGGGCCAGCATTTTGCTGCGCATGTACCTGCGCTGGGCCGACAAGAAGGGCTTCAAGACTGAAGTCATGGAAGTGTCGGATGGTGAAGTGGCTGGCATCAAGTCCGCCACCATTCGCATCGAAGGCGACTATGCCTTTGGCTGGCTGCGTACCGAAACCGGTATTCACCGCTTGGTGCGCAAGTCGCCGTTCGACTCCGACAACCGCCGCCATACGTCGTTCTCAGCAGTGTTCGTGTCGCCGGAAATCGATGATGACATCGAGATCGATATCAATCCGTCCGATGTCCGTACCGATACCTATCGCGCCAGCGGTGCCGGCGGTCAGCACATCAACAAGACCGACTCGGCCGTGCGTCTCACGCATATCCCGACCAACACCGTGGTGGCCTGCCAGAACGAGCGCTCGCAGCATGCCAACCGTGATCGTGCCTGGAAGATGCTGCGCGCCCGTCTCTACGAGCTCGCCGTGATGCAGCGCAACGCCGCCAAGCAGGCACTGGAAGACACCAAGTCCGACATCGGCTGGGGTCATCAGATCCGCTCCTATGTGCTCGACCAGTCGCGTGTGAAGGATTTGCGCAGCAACATCGAAAACTCCAACCCGAACGCCGTCCTCGATGGCGATATCGACGAATTCATCGAAGCCTCCCTGAAGATGGGCCTGTAAGCGGACACGACCATGACAGACAACCAGAACAAGCCCATCGATGCCCCTGTTGCTGAAGCGCCGGCAGCCGACGTCAACAAGCTCATCGCCGAGCGCAAGCAGAAGCTCGCCGGCATTCGCGCCAAGGGTCAGGCCTTCCCGAACGATTTCCGTCGCGATGCTCTCGCCACCGATCTGCATGCCCGCTTCGGCGAGCTGGAGCCGGAAGTACTGGAAGCTGAGAAGCACCATTTCTCGCTCGCCGGTCGCATGATGCTCAAGCGCGTCATGGGCAAAGCCAGCTTCGCCACGATTCAAGACATGGGCGGTCGCATTCAGCTCTACATCTCGCGTGATGCCATTGGTGAAGAGGCCTATGCCGCCTTCAAGCAGACCGATCTCGGCGATATTTTTGGTGCCAGCGGCTATGTCTTCAAGACCAAGACCGGCGAACTGTCGCTGCATGTCGATAATCTGCGTCTGCTGACCAAGGGCCTGCGTCCGCTGCCGGACAAGTTCCACGGCATGGCCGACCAGGAAATGAAGTATCGCCAGCGCTACGTCGACCTGATCGTCAGTGAAGATACGCGTCGGGCTTTCCGTATCCGCTCGCAGGTTGTCGATGGCATCCGCCGCTTCATGGCAGGCCGCGACTTCATGGAAGTCGAAACGCCGATGATGCATGTGATCCCCGGCGGCGCTGCTGCCAAGCCGTTCAACACGCATCACAACGCGCTCGACATGCCGTTGTTCCTGCGCGTCGCACCCGAGCTTTACCTCAAGCGTCTCGTGGTCGGCGGCTTCGAGCGTGTGTTCGAGATCAATCGCAACTTCCGCAACGAAGGTGTGTCGGCGCGTCACAATCCCGAATTCACCATGATCGAGTTCTATCAGGCCTACGCTGATTATCGCGACCTGATGGACCTCACCGAAGATATGCTGCGCACGCTGTCGCAGGACATCCTCGGCAACACGATGGTGCCGTATCAGGGCGAGGTCTATGACTTCGGCTCGAAGTTCGAGCGCTTGTCCATGGTCGACTCCATCCTAAAGTACAACCCGCACCTGACCCGCGAGCAGCTCTGGGATTATGAGCAGGCGGCGACGGTCGTGCGCGAGCAGCTGAAGATGAGCGTGAAGTCGATCTGGGGTATCGGCAAGCTGCATACGCTGATTTTCGAAGAAACGGTGGAGACGCAGCTGCGTCAGCCGACTTTCATCACCGAGTATCCGGCTGAAGTGTCGCCGCTGGCCCGCCGTAATGATGACAACGAATTCATCACCGACCGCTTCGAGTTCTTCATTGGCGGTCGCGAGATCGCCAACGGCTTCTCCGAGCTCAATGATCCGGAAGACCAGGCCGAGCGCTTCATGCAGCAGGTGCGCGAGAAGGATGCCGGCGATGACGAAGCTATGCATTACGACGCCGACTACATCCGCGCGCTGGAGTATGGTCTGCCACCGACAGCGGGCGAGGGCATTGGTATTGATCGATTGGTGATGCTGTTTACGGATTCGCCGAGTATTCGTGATGTGATTCTGTTCCCGCATATGCGGCTGGAAAGTTGAACCGTTGGTCTGCCTGTCTGCTGATCTCCGCATTTTATGACTTGTTAGTTTCGTTACATTACTTTACAAGAAGATAACAAGGAGACGTAAGGGGGCACGGACAGGCTCAGACCATAGTGTTTTGGGGGTATGTCATGAATCATAAGAAATTGGCACTGGCTGCGGCCATTGCCTCGACCATGTGAATGGTATTGCCTGTGGTTGCTCAAGCGGCAACGCCTGAAGAAGCAGATACGCCACAAGCGGCGTATGAAAAATTAACCTCCACTTCGCCTGTTGGTGATCCAACAGAGCAAGGTCAAACTCCTGTTAACGCTGTTAATACAGTAGCCGAAGCAACAATTTTAATGGCGCCACCACCTGGGCCGCTCAGCACGTTTCCGCAGCCCTTCCAACAGGGTGATGATATGTTGGCTGGAGTCGTTTCGGGCTTACCTGGCGGTGGCGGTGGCACACCACCTCCCGCAAAACCTCAAAGCGATGTTGGTCGTGATCGCCTCGATACACCAAATGTGATTCAAGCCAACGGTGCAGCGGTATCCACTCGCCTCATCAATGAAATTCCGGCTCAGGCTCCTGCTCAGATTCGTGACAATGCTCCCACTGGTCAAAGCGCCATTCTTGGCGTATCCCAGCAAGTAGTAGACGGTTTTAATGATGGTGCTAATCCTTTCTTTGCCCAATCTACTGGCCTGACCGCACCACCCACACAGATGAAGGCTGGTGAAGATGCTTTCGCAACCTTCATTGATCAAGGTGCCTTTGGGGTCGTTAATGGCGTGATTACTGTCGCCGCGCTGGTTTCCGACGCAGCGCAATCGCAAACTCCGCCAAGCCCCGTCGCCGTTCAAGCCGCCATCACGGCCATTCCCACCGCGCTCAGCGACGGCGGCAATGCAGCTATTTTTGCGTTTAACACCCCGAATACAACGCCTCCCAACAACCCAAACTCTGGCTCAGGCTTCGAGAACTTTATTATGCTGACCGCCTCCGGTAGTGTTCCGGGCACAGCAGATACCTGCTTCTTCTCCAGTACAGACTCTACCGCTGGCGTGGAAATCAACTTTGATAAGGCTGACGACACATACTTCAGAAATAATGGCTCATCGAATGCCGCAACATTGACAGTCCAATGTGGTGATAAGTCGGCCGGCACAACCAAGTCGTTGAAGTTGAGCACTTCTGCAGCAGCAATCACCAGTACCGTTACAGGTAGTATTGGTGGTCTAACAGAAACGTTTGAGCTGTTTGCCGATGATATAGGCTTGGCGTCTTTTGCTAAGAGCAGTTACGCCAATGGCGACAACACGATTGCTTTGACTGCAACCTTCCCGAAAGAAGGCGCAGCAGCTAAGAAAGGCGGTGTGGTAGCTTTTGTCAACACATCGGCCTTGTACGTACGTGTAGAGTAAATCTGTTCTCCTACACACTGCCCTCCCCGGAAACGGAGAGGGCAGCTCTACCCCGACATTGTGATATCTACATGCGTTTACCGTTGATTTTATTAACAATGCTGCTTCCATTACCGGCATTGGCATCGTTTGAACTGGGCAAGACCCGCATATTCTTCAATACGGATGCTGCGTCAGCGACGGCAGCCATTCGTAACACCGGCACCACCAGCGCGCGTTATGAGCTGAGTGTGACGCCCCGCAACGAAATATCAGCCGCCTCGCAAGCTGGCCTAGTGGCTTTTCCGCCGACCTTCGAATTGAAGCCGGGCGAGCAGCAGCTGGTGCGCTTCATCTTTCGTCAGCGTGCCAAAGCGGTTGCCCCGCTGTTTTATTTCATTGATGTTATTGAGCAAACAGCCCAGACCCGACCAGGCCAGGGCCTGAACGTGACATTCGGATTCCCGCTTTACTATGTAGACCCTGCCGAAAAGCCAGCAGTTAAATACGATCTGGTGCGTGAAGCAGGCAAGGATCGTGTTATTGGCGTGCGTCTGGAAAATACCAGCAAAACTGTCGTCATTCTGTCGGGTCTCAAGCTCGGCGGTTCGCGCATGCTCAGCATGGATGCCGTGTTGATGCCCGGTGAAGCGAAGGCCTTTAATCCGCAAGGGTGGCAGCCGCCGTATCAGTTCGAGATCCGAAACTACGGCCTAATGGACATCAAATGAGGTGCGTTACAGTCGCCTCAGCCAGCCCTATTTGCGCCTGTCAGACTTGGGTGTGTATGCCGAAGATGAGCGCAAGGCGCAGTCCACGCTGACACTTTTTGCCCGCCTGCGCGAGCCGGTGCGGGTTAGCCTGGCGGGCACCAAGTTGTTCGATGCCCCGGCGGCTCTGCATGAAGGACCAGCTTTTCGCCTGAATGTGCTCGGCACCGTGCGCGAAGTTGAAGGCACAAGCGGGCCTGGCTATGTTTCCGTGCTGGACAGCAGCGTCAGTATTGGCCGTTTTGGCACACTTTACGGCGGCTATCGCTTCTCGCGAGCCCCCGACCAAGATATGAACCAAGAACGCCTACCGGTCTTTCTTGAAAAGCACTTCATCAATGAGCTATTAACTTTACGGCTGGGTGAGGTGCGTGCCAGTTCAGATATCAACGACACCAGCTACGGTATTGCCGGCTTTGAGCTGCGCAAGAACTTCGCGACTCGGCCAGACCTGAGTTATCTGCCCACCTACAACTTTTTCACTGATCTGCAAGGTCCCTCGGTAGTTGAGCTGTTCGTGAATGGCCAGCGCAACTATCAGCAAGAGTTCAGCCAGCCTGGTGAGGTTCAGCTGTCAGATTATCGGCCCTCAGGCGATGGTCGCGTCACGCTGGTGGTAACCGATGCTTCTGGCGCTCGCCGCATCATCGAAACCGATTTCTACAGCGATAGCGATCGCCTGCAAACTGGGGTAAGCGCCTACTCGGTGGCAGGAGGGTTGTTTCGCGATGCTGATGGCAAAGTGCACGACAGTGGTTTGCTCAGCGCGCGTTGGCAGCATGGCGTAACGGCTTGGCTAACCGCCGGTGTATTTGGCGATGCTGCTTTCTTTGTGGCCGATGACCCACTGGCCAGAGGCAGGGAGCGTGCACAGAGCGGCGGCGTAAATGCCTCTCTCGGTACACCGGTGGGCAGCTTTTCCGGCAGCGTACGCTGGCGCAGCGACGATCTGGAGCAGGATGGCATGTCATCCCGCCTGAACTGGCGTTTTTCGCAACGCCTGCGTTGGGCCATTGCCAGCGGTGGTGTGAACTACATTCGCGAAATTGACTACCGCACTCTGCTTGATGATGCCCGTGATCTCAGCGGCTACCGCGCTTATCTGGGAGTCGCGCTGCCCTATGTGTCACTCACGGCATCGCACTACGACATCGACGACCAAAAAGGCACGCAAGTGGCGCTCGGTAGTAATCTCGGGCCGGCATCGGTGTCTTTGTCGTGGCAGACTCTCAATGACTCCGATGCCATTCTCGGAGCTGGTCTGACCTTACCGCTGGGCCGATCCAGCGTGCGTGCCAGCACCTTTCATCAGCCGGCATCGGGCCTCACGCAATATCGCCTAGAAGGCAGAACTAGCTTTGCCGACCGGCGCGGCTCACTGTTTCTCGGCGGCATTACCGATGATGAGGGCTCTCTCGCCGCCCGCCGCCTCTCAGCCGGCCTGGCGTATCGTGGCGATCGCGGCACAGCGGCCTACGAGTACCGTGAGTTGAGTGGCAACCGCGAACAGCTGTTGGATTTTACCACCGCCTTTGCCCTAGGCCCGCGTGGTAAACCGGGCTGGCTGCCTTTGCAGCCCGATACATCCGGTATTGCCGTGGTCGATGTGGGCATTCCGGGGGTGCGAGTCAGCTCCGCCGGCCAATCTCGGGTGTCAGACAGTCGCGGCCTGGTGCTGCTGCCGGTGAACGGCTTCACTCAATCCTTCGCCGCGCTCGATGAAAAAACGCTACCTTCTGGCTACTACGCCACCAAACAGGCGGTAGATGTATCAGTGATGCCGGGGCAGAGCGCCTACATGTGGCTGAAGCCGCGGGTGCAAGGGGTCTTCATCAAGGTGCCGGGTGCGAAAAAGGGCGATCAGGTCACGGTCAACGAGCACGGTCATCCGGTGTATGATTTTGGTGTTTACTGCGAACGCCTGCGCGCCGGCAGCAATACCATCGACTATAAAGGCAGGCGCTGGACACTCACCGTCAGCACTTCGGAGCCATTGAGTGAATATGTGCTGGAAAACTAGCCAGTGGCTCATCGTGGCGCTGTGGCTCGTGGCTTGCCCTGTGCAGGCGGAAGACATGCCCGTGCCGCCATCATTACCTACCTTTTTGCCGGTGCTGCCAGCGCCCCCTGCGGCCAGCGCGCCGGCAATGTCGCCCCAGCCCGCAGTGGCAGCACCTGCTGCGCCATCGGGCCCGACACTGCCAGGGGGGCCGCCTGCGGCCATCCCTGAGCCTGGGATTGGTTTAGCGGCACCAACCGATCTCGCGCTTCTGGCAGCGCTGCAGCCTGCCTTGGCACTAACCGACGAGCTTGGTCGCGCCTTGGTTCGGTTAGATGAAGAAACCATCAGCACCGCCGAACGCAGCCGCTTGTCGGCATTGCGCTGTCGCCTGCTCACGCCCGGGGCGCTCTCGCTTAGTTATGGGCAGATGCAGGCGCGTCAGCAGCAGGCGGCGGTTGCCGTCACGGTGCAGCTGGTGTGCCCATTACGGCAAGCGTTTCGCATTCAGCCACGCCAAGGTGGTGTAGCGGTTGGCTTTTTGCGCGCCACCATAGAAAACAACGGTCAGGCGCATGCGGTGCGCATTTCCTTGTTAAATGGTGATGGCAGCCCGCTGACTGACCATGTGTATACAGGCACAGGCTCGGCCCAGACAGTCTCGTTGATTGCAGTGTTGCAGCCGGATGAGGGCGCGCAGCGACTCAAGCCGGGCCAGGTCGAGCTCGAAAATGACGCTGCCTTGCTCTTTTTGTTTGAGTGACCCCCTGTTGAATTGTGTTTTTTTGTAAGCAAAATCTTTTTTGGGTTACAAAAAAACATATATATCTTTCATACATACCGGCTAAAATTTCAACTTCGATCAAGTGCTACGAAGGTATGTATGAAAAACAACAAATGCGCGCTTGCAATTTTCGCGAGCAGCCTTGCGATCTCAGCATCATTTGCGCAAGCTGCTCCCGAGTCCGGTGTTTATCATGCCTACATGGGAGCATTGTTCGGTCAGCCAGATAACCAGCGACCGCTGGTTGGCAACAGCACGGGCTTTATTGGCGCAATTGGCATTCCCTTGTTTCAAGACTCAAATCGCTGGCATGTGGAAATCGCAGGCACCAATCAAACCTTCAAAACACCTGCTAATGTTTCAACCAGTTTTTTCCGTCAGGATCTGACTGCCTCGCTGATGTACTCTTTCGAGGATCGCGATGTATTAACTCCGTATGTACTTGCGGGTGTTGGTGTTGCGCGTAACGATGTTATTCCAGACGACCTCGACAAAACAGGCTTCACCGGGCATGTCGGTGTCGGTCTGACCAAGCTCTTTGGTTTCGCTGTGCGTGGTCGCCTTGAAGTGCGCGGTATTTACGACGACTACTCTGAAGACTACGTAGATACGGCCATCACTACTGGTATTGAAATCCCGCTCGGTCGCACACAGCGCGTTGAAGTCGAAGTCATCAAGGTTGTTCAGGCTCAGCCTGTCATTATTGAAAAGCCAGTTGAAGTTCAGGTGATTAAGGAAACTCTGAAAGAAGTGCCACCGCCTGATTCCGACGGCGACAATATTGCCGACAGTATTGATCGTTGCCCAGGCACGCTGGCCAATGTGCGAACCGACAATCTAGGTTGTGCTATTTCGCAAACAGTGGTGTTGGAGAACATTGAGTTTGATTTCAACCAGGATACGTTGAAGTCTTCCTCTAAGGCTCTGATCGAGAAAGCGTCCGTGTTTTTCAGTAACCAAGCTAATCTGCGTGCTGTGGTGGCGGGCCATACAGACAGCATTGGTTCGAATGACGCAAACCAGACACTTTCTGTGCGCCGTGCCAATACTGTGCGTAATGCCCTGGTTGCCGGCGGTGTCGACGGCCTGCGTTTGCAGGCGATCGGCCTAGGCGAAACCTTGCCAATCGCCACCAATGACACGGAAGCCGGTCGTGCCAACAACCGTCGCGTCGAATTCCTGCTGGTTGCCGCAACCGCAGAAATCACTCAATAAGGGAGCAGCATGATGCTTGCGAATAAAATGAAGTTTCTGCTGATAGTGGCGACTGCCGCATCAGCAGTCATGCTCTCTGGCTGTAATGACGCCAAGAGTGATGATCCGCAGGTTGTCATTCTGCAACCTAATATTGTCGTGATCAACGCGTGCAAGACTGGCGGCGATACTGATGGCGATGGTCTGTGCGACAACATTGATTTTTGTCCGAACACGGCCAGTCCGATCAATTTGGACTCGGATGGCGATGGTGCCCAGCGATTACTGACAACAGGCTCGGCTCCATTGACAGCCGCCGAGCTGGCCAAAGGCGGTGACATCTGCGATACCGATGATGACAATGATGGTGTGCCGGATATTGGTGTCAATGCGCCCGGTGATAATTGCCCGCTGGTGCCAAATCCAGACCAGGCAAATTCGAACAGCAACCCCCTGGGCGATGCTTGCGAGCAAACGGATGATTTTGATGGTGATGGTGTTGTTAACTCCAAGGACAAGTGTCCTCTAGACAAACAAACCTCTACAGATAGCAGTCGCTGCACTAACTCTGATGAAGGCATTGGCCCAGATCCCGATCAGATTGTTGATTTCTTTGATAATTGCCCACTCGTCGGTAATGCTACTCAGGCCAATAATGACCGCGATGGTTTTGGTGATGCCTGCGATGACGATGATGACAATGACGGCGTAAAAGATACGGCTGATAACTGTCAATTTGATGCTAATACGGATCAAAAGAACAGTAATGGCACGCCAGCAGGTGATGCTTGTGATAATGATCTAGATGGTGACGGTGTTCTCAATGGTGAGGATAACTGTCTTGCCACGCCAAATCCGAAGATTGGCGGTATTCAGGCTGATCGTGACAGCGATGGTTTAGGCGATGCCTGCGATGACTCCGATGGGGATGGCGTACTAGATGGTGTAGACAATTGCCCATTGATTCGCAATCTGGATCAGGCTGACTTTGATGCTGCAACGGACGGTGCCATTGATGAGGCATCGCGTCGTGGTGGCGATGCCTGTGACACCGATGATGACAATGATGGCGTGATCGACGAGGCAATTGCCGGTACCTCTGGCACAGGTGATAACTGCCTGTTTTTCCCGAACCCAGATCAGACGGATGAGAAGCCAAAAGATGGTATTGGCGATGCCTGTCAGAAAGATACCGATAGCGATGGAGTTCTCGATGAGAGTGATAACTGCCCGTTAGTGCCTAATGTCAATCAGGATCCTCGTGTTTGTTCGCCGGATAGCGATGGTGACGGTTTCACGGATGCATTTGATAACTGTCCTTTGGTAGCGAGCAGCAGTAATACTGACTCGGACATGGATACTCCTCGTACGACTGGACCATTCCCAGAGACGGTTCGTCCAAATAACGATCCTGCAAAGGGTGGTGATGTTTGTGACAACGATGATGACAATGATGGATTTACTGATGATGTTGACCAGTGCCCATTCAACCCTGCAACGGCCAAAAATGCTCAAGGCCAGTTGATCAACGATAACCGCTATTGTGATGGCGATCTTGACGACGACAATGTGCCAGATGATGTTGATAACTGCCCATTGGTAGCGAACCCGGCTGGCACGGATGGCAAGCAGGCTGACTTGGATGGTGATGGTCAAGGTGATGCCTGTGATACAGATGATGACGGCGATGGTACTGGCGATGCGCAGGATAACTGTCCGCTGATTGCCAATCCGGATCAGCTCGACAGTGATGGTGATGGTAAAGGTGATGCCTGTGAAGATGGCTTCAATGTAGGCTCCTTGACCTGTAAGGCCTATCAGGTAGGCACAGTGGCCCCGATTAAATCGGGTGGGATCTGTACCTTGACTGATGCATTGGGTCAGCCGTTGGGCCTTTGCAATGTCAACGATCCTGCTGCTGCTGCCGATGGCAACAAGAACACATTTGCCACTATCAACAATGCGGTTCTATTGCCGGATAGCCTGTTCACCAATGCCTTGACCGGTGAGGTGGGCGTGCGTATTCGTATTCCGCAGCGTGTTGCTGGCTCGCTAGCTGCTTTGGAAGTGGCGATCCCTGGTGGCACACTTGATCTCAGCCTGTTCCGTAACTTGGTGATGCGTACTTTTGACAGCACCAAGCCGAACCAAGCTGTGGAACAGCGCGAATCGCTGCGTGACCCGCAGGCCTTGCTGACCAGCGGCAGTACAGACCCGCAGTCTTATGGCTTTGCCATTGATCTGCTTGGCATGAGCCCTGTGAATGGTGAAAGCAGAGGCTTGATCGGCTTCACCACAACCAACAGCTTCGACACCATCGAACTGGTTGTTGTGGCTGGTGTCTCTGTCGATGTGTTGGAACAGCTGCGAGTGCATGATGTTTGTGCACTTGCGACCACGGTATCGCCGGCGGGCACTGACTTTGGTAATCCCGTTCAGCCTCCGGCTGCAGGCGGAGGAGGTGGTGGTACAGGCACTCCGTTGGATCCGATCTCTGAGCCGTTGGGCGCAGGTCTGGCGCCAGTCACAGAGGCCTTGAACCCTGTAACTGAACCGCTGAGTGATGCGATTGCAGACAACCTGGGCACAACTCCCTTGGCCCCGATCGCTGATGCACTGACCGATATCCTGAACACGGAACCGGCAGCCGGCGGCGGCACGCCAAGTTTGGAAGACCTTCCGGCGAACCCACTGACCGGCGTGCTGGCAGATTTGATGGATATGGCGCCGACAGGCACTCCGTTGGATCCGATCTCTGAGCCGTTGGGCGCAGGTCTGGCGCCAG
>JAZKJJ010000004.1:147210-194904 GCA_040384385.1 Pseudomonadota bacterium
AAGTTTGGAAGACCTTCCGGCGAACCCACTGACCGGCGTGCTGGCAGATTTGATGAATGGAGATCCGCAGCAATCGCTGACAAATAGTGTAAATACGGTGCTGTCCTCCGCCGACCCTGTAACTGAGCCATTAATCCTTGCTTCAGCGCAGCTTCAGCAGGCAGAAGCTCCTCTCGCTCCCGCCACTACTTTTTTGAGTACTATCACTGCTCCAATTGCAGAAGCAGGGGCCGCACCAGATAACCCATTCAGCGGTTTGGTAGAAAGGGGTCGTCGTGTTGGTCTGCTTCGTAAACTACTTGGATAAAGCGTTAGTTGCGCTAAATTTATAGTTTCTCGAACTCTAGGAATCTCAATGAAGTCTGAGTCAAAAATTCATATACTGTTAGCACTGACCTTGATTGGTATATTTTTCCCAATCTTAGAGCTGTTGGCTTTCGTAGGTGCTGCATATTTTTATGTGCGATCTAAGGACTCCTCGATTGAGAAGACTTATGGGCGCTATATCTTGGTTACTTTGACGGCGTACGCGATATTTTTGCTGGCTTCTGCTTTTTTAGAGTCTAGTGTTTTAGGCCGCGTTCCATTATTAGGTAGTTATATTTGGTTGGGCTGGCGTGCTTTCCGTGCAGTAGTGATGCTTGCCAAGTCTGAGTCTCCACTGTGATATTAACTATTGTGAGGCATGAAGGTAATAGCACTTAATTCCACAGAATTTCGTGCTCGTACATTTAAAACTCATTTATGCGCAAAATCCATGATGACGATATCATGGATTTTCCAATTTTTTAAAAGACATACCATTACCTACTGCCTAGGGCGCTATTGCATAGCTGCAGCTAGCATTTAGCCTACGCGACATGACCAGGCTCGCTCCCGCTCAATACCGCACCACCAATTGGCAAGACTACACACTGCCCTCAAAGCCAGATGCTCCCTATCCGTCTGGCTTGGCCAGGGCATGATCTGGCTGTCGCTATACCGGGATGGCTTCATGTAGAACTTCCTCAAATCGTCTGGGGGGAGATTTTTACTTTTGATCACCGTCAACTTCCATGGGATTACCAACCCATTAGGCTTTTCCTCGAAAGATTAGAGCTCGGCTCCGGATTTACGATACAAGAGTGCGTTCTTCCCACAAACTTCCATCCCAGCCTCGACAAAAGTTGCACCAGATGCCTTACAATTCGCCGGTTTACACAGAGCATAACCCTTGCTCTGGTGACTAGTCATCGCCCCCGACCCGAAGCGGTTGGTGGTGGTTCTATCGATTGAAGAGGACGAACCATGCAGATTGGTATCCCCGCGGAAACTCTGGCTGGCGAGACGCGTGTCGCTGCAACACCGGAGACCGTGAAGAAGTTCGCAGCCATGGGCTGTGAAGTACTCGTGCAAAGTGGCGCAGGCTTGGCATCGAGCTGCACCAATGCGGCTTATGAAGCTGCCGGTGCAAAAGTGGTCGCTACCGCCGCCGAAGCCCTGAATACAGACATCGTTCTGAAAGTGGCTGCTCCCAGTGCTGAAGAAACGGCATTGATTAAGCAAGGTGCCACCGTGCTGGCGGCATTTGCGCCGCATCAGAATGACCATCTTGAAGCCTATGCTGCGCGCGGTCTGACCTGCGTGGCGATGGAGCTGATTCCCCGTATTACGCGTGCCCAGAGCTCGGACATTCTGTCTTCGCAAGCCAACGTAGCCGGCTACAAAGCCGTCTTGCTGGGTGCCAACGAATACGCCGGACTGTTTCCGATGATGATGACCGCTGCCGGCACCATCAAGCCAGCGCGTATTGTCGTGCTCGGCGTCGGCGTTGCCGGTCTGCAAGCCATTGCAACAGCCAAGCGCCTCGGTGCTGTGGTTGAAGCGTCCGATTTGCGTCCGGCCGCCAAAGAGCAGGTTGAGTCGCTCGGTGGTCGCTGGCTGGATGTACCGATGTCTGACGAAGAGAAGGCGAAAGCCCTCGGCACCGGCGGTTACGCCTGGCAGCCGTCACCGGAGTACATTCGCGATCAGGCTGCGGTGGTCGACAAGGCCGTTTCCAACGCCAATATCGTTATCACCACGGCACAGATTCCGGGTCGCAAGGCACCGGTGCTGATCAAGGCCGAGACTGTTGCCAAGATGAAGCCGGGCTCGGTCATCATCGATATGGCGGTGAGCTCGGGCGGCAACGTCGAAGGCTCGAAGTTGGATGAGACCGTGATCACCGAGAATGGTGCACGCATCGTCGGTATCGGCAACATTCCGGCCCTTGTGGCGACTGAGGCCTCGGCGCTTTACTCGCGCAACCTGCTGAATTTCCTTGCGCCCATGCATAACAAGGAAACCAGCGAAATTGTGCTCAATCGCGAAGATGACATGGTGAAGCCGACGCTGATCGTCGATGCCGGCACGCTCATCTACAAGAAGCCGAACTGATCAGGAGTTTCGCCATGCAAGACATCGTCAACCTCGAGCAGGTTCATCAGATCGCTGAACACGCCACCAGCGTGCCCTTCGTCAGCACCTTCACTGTGTTCATCCTGGCCATCTACGTGGGTTACTACGTGGTCTGGGGTGTCACCCCCGCGTTGCACACGCCGCTGATGGCTGTGACCAATGCGCTGTCGGGCATCATCATTGTCGGCGCCATGCTGCAGACCGTTGCCAGTGGCAGCGATCCTGCTGCGCTGCAAACCATTACACCCACCAGCCTCTTGGGCGCTTTCGCCGTTTTCCTGGCCAGCATCAACATCTTCGGCGGCTTTGCCGTGACCGAACGCATGCTTGATATGTTCAAGAAAAAGAAGAAGTAAGGAGCGACTCAAATGACTGCTTTTGCACAATACGCTGACTGGTTCTATCTCGTCGGCTCTGTACTGTTCATCCTGACCCTGCGTGGCTTGTCCGGCCCGAAGACTGCGATCATGGGCAACCGTTATGGCATGATCGGCATGACGCTGGCCATCCTGACCACATTCTTCGTGGCGCCAAGCCCCGTGCTCGGTCTCATCATCGGCGCCATGATCGCCGGCGCTGCCATCGGCCTTCACCGTGCTCGCACCGTGCCGATGACGCAGATGCCTGAAACCGTTGCCATGATGCACTCGATGGTGGGTTTGTCGGCTGTCTGCATCGCTATTGCTGCGGTTCTGCACGAAGGCGTGCATCACGATGCTCTGCATCGCTTTGAGCTCTTTGTCGGCTGCTTCGTCGGCGCCATCACCTTCACGGCCTCCGTGTTTGCCTATGGCAAGCTAGCTGCCAAGAAGTGGGCAAAGTCGGTCAGTGGTGCCTGGGTCAAGCCGGTTCAAGCCGCTCTATTCCTTGGCATGGTCTGTTTCGGGATGGTTTACTTCGCCACTGAAGACCTCAATGCCTTCTACGCCATGACCGCCTTGGCCTTGGCCTTCGGCTTCATCTGGATCGCCCCGATCGGTGGTGGTGACATGCCGGTGGTGGTGTCCTTGCTGAACTCGTTCTCGGGTTGGGCGGCGGCTGGCATTGGCTTTACGCTGAATAATCCGATGCTGATCATCGCCGGTTCGCTGGTGGGCTCAAGCGGTGCGATTCTGTCCTATGTCATGTGCAACGCCATGAACCGTTCGTTGCTGAATGTGCTCTTTGGCGGCTTTGGTGCCAGCGCGGGTGCTGTAGTTGACGCAGGCGATGGCACTGAGAGGACGCATCGCGCCGGTTCGGCCGACGACGCCGCTTTCCTCATGGCTAATGCTGACTCAGTTGTGATTGTTCCGGGCTATGGCTTGGCGCAGGCGCGTGCCCAAAACGCTGTGAAAGAACTGGCGACTGTGCTGAAGGCAAAAGGCGTGAATGTGCGTTATGCCATTCACCCGGTAGCGGGTCGTATGCCGGGTCACATGAACGTGCTGCTGGCTGAAGCTGATGTGCCCTACGAAGACGTCTGTGAAATGGACGAAATTAACAGCGATTTCGCCTCCACCGACGTGGTTCTGGTGATTGGTGCGAATGACGTGGTCAATCCGGCGGCCAAGGATAACCCGGCATCCCCGATCTACGGCATGCCAATTCTCGAAGCGCATCGTGCTCGTACCGTCATGGTTATCAAGCGCTCGATGGCAACCGGTTATGCCGGCCTCGACAACGACCTGTTCTACTTGGACAAGACCATGATGGTCTTTGGCGATGCCAAGAAGGTTCTGGAAGACATGGTCAAGGGCGTGACTGGCGGCGGCCATTAAGCCTTCGTTTGTTGAATAAAAAATGCCGGCATCTGCCGGCATTTTTTATGCGTATTGTTCGGCTCAAGTTCGCTTGTTGCGCCTCAGCAACAGCTTCAGTCCGGTACTCACAGCCAGCAGCCCCATGCTGGCTGTGACGGTCACCAGCGATCCATAGCCGGCACAATTCAACCCTGCGTTGTCACAAATGCCTGCTTGCGGCTCAGTAATTGGTTCATTTGAGTAAATGCAGGTAATACCAAACGCTTTGCCAACCTCTTCTGGATAGCCATGATGCTTACGCAGGCGTCTGCGCATACGAGCCAGCAGAGGGTCCTGCTCCGTGCGTGCCAGGTCTTCAACAGCCAAGCGTGTTGGATCAAGCTTGCCACCGGCAGCGCCGCAAACAATCAGCACATTGCGATGTCGGCGTGCATGCAAGGCCAGCGTGAGTTTGGCCTTGGCATCGTCGCAGCAGTCGAATATCAAATCAGGCTGTGGCGTCAGAATGTCGGCAGCGTTCTCGCGTGTGAGAAAGTCATCGACGACACGCACACGAAGGCGCGGGTTGATACTGCGTGCGCGCTCAGCCAGCACTTCGGCCTTGCCTCGACCAAAGTGTTCGCTGGTCGCTTGCAGTTGGCGATTTACGTTGGATGCCACCACGACATCAAGGTCAACCAGCGTGAGCTGGCCGATGGCGCTGCGAGCCAGCGCTTCGACAACCCAGGAGCCAACACCACCAAGGCCAACGACAACGGCATGGCTGTCGGCAAATCGTGCCAGCGCGGCATCGCCGTAGACACGGCCGACGCCGGCAAAGCGGCGGTCGTAGTCATTATCTGCAATGGCGGCTGGCAAGTTAGTCATCAAGGCCTTTGCGGGTGGCGACCGGCGGTGCCATGAGCAGGTACATCACAGGCGTTACCAGTCGTGCCAGGAAAGTTGAAGACAGCATGCCGCCAATGATGACCCAGGCCAACGGTGCATACAGTGGCGAGCCTTGCAGAGCCAGCGGCATCAAACCACCAATGGCGGTCATGGAGGTGAGCAAGATAGGCAGGAAGCGAATCTCACCGGCTTCTTGGATGGCCTCCATCAGCGTTCGTCCGTCTTCTCGCAACTGATTGGTAAAATCAACCAGCAGGATGGAGTTTTTGATCTCGATACCGATGAGCGCAATAAAGCCGATCATGGCGGTAAATGACATCGACAGCCCAGCCAGATAGAGGGCAATCAATCCGCCCATGATACCGAGTGGAATAACGCCGGCGACGATAGCGGTGCTTTTGAAATTCCCAAATTCCAGAATTAGCACCGCCAGAATGCCGAACACGGCCACCAGTGCTGCCGTTTCAATGCCACCAAAACTCTCCTGGCGAGCTTCGACCTGCCCGGCGACCTTGTAGCGGTAGCCTTCCTTCCATTGCAACTGATCAAGCTGCTTGACCAGTGCGGTGGTGACTTTTTCGGTGTTGAAGCCCTCTTTCACATAAGCGGTCACCGTCACAGCGCGCTGGCGCTGATAGCGTGGAATCGAGTTTGGCGCAGAAACAAACCGGGGCTGTGTGAGTTGACTCAGGGGAATGGCAGCGCCGCTGGGCGAGTTGACATAAACCTGATCGAGATTGCTCAGGCGAGCATGGCCATCTTCCAGTGGCAGTCTCAGCGTAATATCAAATTCATCGCCATCGTCCTCCTGATATTTCCCGATGCTTTCGCCGGCAATGGCAAGCCGAACCGTGCGATCAATTTCCTGAGAGCTGATGCCGTACAGCGATGCCTTGGTGGTATCGATACCGAGGTCGATATCGGTGCGCAGCAAGCGAACCGGGTTGACGACATCGCGCGTGCCTGGCAGCGCATGTAATTGCTTTTCCACGATTAGCGCCAATGTGCGCAGCTCTTCAATGCTCGGGCCGATCAGGCGGATGGCAATGGGGGCGTCAATCGGTGGGCCGTTTTCAAACGGTTTCACAATGATACGGGCGCCGGGGTAGTCAGTAAGCTCGCGTCGTACCCGAGCATAGAACTCTGGCGTGGTGTCGGGGTCATAGCGTTTCAGAATGACAAACAGCTCACCAATATTGGCCCGCGTTTCACGCGGAAAGACATTGTAGAAAATGCGTGGGTTGCCGCGGCCGGCATTGGCAAAGACAGTCTGTATCTCAGGCTGTTTGAGCAGATATTGCTCGACATACCTAACGGCACGATCGGTTTCTTCCAGCGCCGTGCCATCGGGCGCCTCTACCGAAATGCGCATTTGCGGCACGTCGGCGTTCGGAAACAGACTCACACCCAGCTGCGGTGCCAGCATCAGCGTGGCCAGAAAGCCGGCAAAGGCAATACCCAGGGTTTTGCGCGGATGTGACAGCGCCCAGCCGAGTAAAGGCCGATACACGGTATGGATGCCGCGCATGACTATCTGCAGCAGCTTGTTGCCTTCCGGGCGCTCCTCCGGCGACAGCCAGCGGCTGGCCAGGAAGGGAATGATGGTTAGCGACACAAAGAATGAGGCCAGTACCGTAAACGTCACGGCCGCCGGCAGCGAACGAATGAACTTGCCTGCGCCTTCGGGTAGAAAGAACAGCGGCAGAAAGGCAAACAGCAAGGTTGCGGTGCAGCCTAGCACCGCCAGATAGATCTGGTTGGTGGCCTTGATGGCCGCTTGTGTACGGCTGTAGCCCTGGCGCATGAAGCGCGAGATGTTTTCCACGACGACAATCGAATCATCAACGAGTAGGCCCAATGCCAGCACAAAGCCAGCAATCGACAACTGATTGAGCGAGAAACCGGCAAAGTAGAGCATGGACATGCCCATCGCCAGCGATAACGGGATCGAGACCATGACCACGCCGGCGGCGCGCAAGCCCAGTGGTAGCAGCGTGATCATGACCAAGCCGATGGCAATCATGAAGTCGGTTGCCAGACGGCCCAAGCGGTTGTTCACATTCTTCGACTGATCAAAGCCGACTTCGAGCCGGTAGTTTGGTGACAGCGTCTTGCGGAAGATATCAATTTCGGCAATCAGGGCATCACGCACAACGAAGATGTTCTGATTGTCTTTCTGGCTGGCAGTAATGAAAATTGCCTGCTGACCTTGGTAGCGAGTACGGTGAGTTTCCTCGGCGTAATCCCATTTTACGCTGGCCACATCCTTCAGGCGCAGAATGCGGCCGCCATTGCTGGCGATCACGGTATCTGCGATTTCGTTCAGCGATTTGTAGCTGCCGGTGGTGCGAATATTGAAGCGGCGTGTGCCTGCCTCGATAGCACCGCCGGGGATATTGCGATTTTCGCTTTGCAGAATTTGCGCCACGCGGCTAACAGGTATTTGGTATTGCGCGAGTCGGGTCAGGTCGAGCGCGATTTGAACTTCTGCGGCTGGCAAGCCCCAAATTTCGACATCACGTACGCCTTTGACCTGCTCCAGGCGATCCTGCAGGTTTTCGGCGACCTCACGCATAGCACGAGGTGAACCATTGGGGCCGACCAGTGCCATTTGCAGAATGTTGACCAGACCCGGACTGGCCTTGCTGATTTCCAGCGAGCGCAGATCGGCTGGCAGACTGCTGCGTACGGCATTGATTTCGCGCAGAGCCTCGTCGTATTTCTTTTCAGGATCTTTGCTCCAGTCAAACTCGACGCGTACCACTGCGAGTCCGTTGGCGCTATCACTCCAGATATTTTTGACGTCATCAATACGATTGAGTGCATCTTCAATCGGGTCAGCGACCAGCTTTTCCATGTCGGCGGGGTCAGCACCCGGATAGACAGCGACCACGGTGACCACGGGAATGGCAAAGGTGGGATCTTCACCACGGGGGATATTGTTCCAGGTATGCCAGCCGAGCGCGGTCAGCAGCGCAAACATGACCAGCGTGAATTGGAAGTTGCGAACCGAAAAAGCCGCTAAACGCATGATGTTCTCCGCTTAGCGCAAAATACGGACAGGCATGCCGGGGTTGAGCCAGGCAGCACCTTCGCTGACCACACGCTCACCTTGGCGCAAACCAGCCATGACCACGACGCGATCTTCTTGGATTGCACCTGTTTCGATCACTTTCAGCTGTGCTTGATTCTTGCCATCAATGACATAAACCTTGGCTTTATGGTCTTCGCCTTCGAGTACGGCACTGAGTGGCACCGTCAGGCGTTGTGTCGCTGCTGCGCTGGACTGCAGCTGCGCTTCGCCAACCTGGCCGGCGATGTATTTCAGACCGGCGTCGTTGGGCAGCGTCAGCGTGACCGTAATGGTGCCGGTACGAGGGTCGCTGGCCGCACCGACTTCTTTAACTCGACTGTTGAGCGACTGACCGGGATAGGCATTGAGTCGAACCAGCGCGGTGTCGCCTACCTTGACGCGTGTCGCGGCCTGATCGTTGAGGCCTACGCGCAAGACCCAGCCCTTGTCTGCACGACTGACGACTAGCACGGGCGTGCCGGGAGCGGTGACTTCACGGGCTTCCGCCAGGCGCTGCAAGACCACGCCATTGGCGGGAGCGACAATGACAGCCTGCTGACGATTGAAGCGCGTTGCACTGAGGTTGGACTCCATCATGGCCACTTGGGTACGGGCATCCTGTGCAACCTGCTCGGCAAGCACACCTTGCTTGAATAGCTTTTCGGCGCGCTCAGCATCACGCTTGGCTTTACTCAGGCTTTCGCTGACTTGACGCACTTGTGCATCGATCTCCGTGGTATCAAGCGTTGCCAGCGTCTGGCCTGCGCGTACGCTATCACCGGCCTCGACCAGCATGCGGCTGATCAGCCCTCCGGTTTTAAAGCCGAGCCGAAACTCCTCCTGACTGCCAACCAGACCGGTCGCAGCATCGCTGTTGGCGACGCTGTCATTGCCCACAACAATTACGCGGACAGGCTGCGTCTCAGTCTTTACAGGCACGACATCCTGACCACAGCCGGTGAGTACGAGCGTGATGATCAGAGCTGAATAATGTGGCATATGCAGTCGTGGACGGTGGGTTTTGGCGTGCACTGGGCGGTCAAGGAGCATGGTCAATACCTAAAAATCACTTATTCACCGACAATAACATACTGATGAGTATGTTTGATTGGGGAATCTGACAGGGACTTTGGGTGTTTTAGCCATGTTGGCCAGGCATGGCTTTAAAACAAGTCTCTTGCGGGTGCTGCTTACGGCGTTAGCGGGCAGCGCAACACAAAGGCGTCGAAGACTTGGCCCAGGTAAAGCTGGTCTTTTGTGGTGAGTGCGGCGCTGACAGCACTGATCGTACTGCCATTATCGGCAAACAAGATGCTGCCTTGACCCGTTTGTGGATCAACATCATAGATTTTGGTTGGCGAGCGCCGGCCCGGACTTTGCCAGTGCCAGAGAAAGTAGGGCAGCGAGGGGTAGGCGGGTATCAGGAAGTGACCATTGTCGCGGACATGAATACTGTCGAGCAGTGACAGGTTGCCGAAGGTGGCCATCTGTATCAGGCGGCCATCGGCGGCACGCTGATAGCGGCGCAAGCCTTCGCCCAGCGTCTGCGTGATCCAGACCGTATTGCCTTGAATGAGAATGCCATTGGCTACGGCGAGGTCGTCAGTGGCAACGCGCCAGCCATTTTGCGGGCGATACACCACGACGTTGGCCTTACGCTGTAGGAACAGAAACTCTGCAATGCTGGCGCCATCTTCGCGTTCGTTGGTGACATAGATATCGCCATTGTCCGCCACGGCGACATCGTTGGGTGCAGTCAGCAGCGGGCTTTGCAGCTCCTGCTGGAACGCCAGTGTGTCGCCAATGACTTCATAAATGACCAGTGTGTGCTGATCACTGAACAGTTCCTTGTCGTGATTGATGACATAGAGCCACCAGCGTTCGTCACGCTGAATCAGATCCAGTCCGTGGGGGCGCAGTGCAAAGCCATCAGGTTCGCCTGTGCGCGTCATGATGTTGGCTTTCAGGCTGTCAATTGGTAGGGCATAGATGTTGCCGTGACTGCGAAAGTGCCGGCGGTCATGACTGGAGATAATCAGACGTGGGGCTGCAATATTTTGCAGGTACATGTCGTCGGGGCCGGGCCCTATGGCAATGCGCTGGCAGCTTGCAGGGTTAATGGCTGTGCCAGCACCGGCGATGTGCGGCAGGAGCAAGGCGCAAGCAAGAAGAAGTCGGAGCACGGGGTTTTCCTTGGCGCAGCGAATGGCCTAAGCCGTTGACTAGCCGAGAATTTAAAGCTTCTGTGCGGACTTTTCCAGCGTCGCCAGACGAGCGGCTTTGAGTGCGATCAACTGATCGGCATCGACTTGTTGATTTCGCAGTGCCGCAATGCGCGCCTGCAGCTCACTGTTGTCAGCATGCAAGGCGTCGATCGATTCCTGGGTTAGCGCCACGGTTTCGGGTGAGGAGCCTGTCGCTGCCGGAGTGGCAGCCACAGATATGGGCTGCGCGTGTTGGCGATGCCAGGCGAAGGAGCCGACGATAACCAGACCCATCAAGCCTAGTAAACTCAACACGCGCTTTTTCATGACAATTACCAGGCCAGAGCGCCACCGGTTTGATACTCGGTGACACGGGTTTCGAAGAAGTTCTTTTCCTTGCGCAGGTCCATGATTTCGGACATCCACGGGAAGGGATTCTTCACGCCCGGGAACTGTTCTGGCAAGCCCAATTGCACCAGACGGCGATTGGCGATGAATTGCAGATATTCCTCCATCATCGCTGCGTTCATGCCGAGGACGCCGCGCGGCATGGTGTCGCGCGCATATTCGACTTCCAGCTGCGTGCCTTCGAGGATCATCTGCGTGGCTTCAAGCTGGAAGGCCTTGGTCCACAGCTGCGGATTCTCGATCTTGATCTGGTTGATGACATCGATGCCGAAGTTCACATGCATGGATTCATCGCGCAGGATGTACTGGAACTGCTCGGCAACACCGGTCATCTTGTTGCGACGACCCATGGACAGGATCTGGGTAAAGCCGCAATAGAAGAAGGTGCCTTCCAGCACGCAGTAAAACGCGATCAGGTTGCGCAGCAGGCGCTGGTCATCTTCCACCGTGCCGGTGTTGAAGGTCGGGTCGCTCAGGCTCTGTGTGTACTTCAGACCCCAGGCAGCCTTGCGCGCCACGCTCGGGACTTCGCGGTACATGTTGAAGACTTCGCCTTCCTCAATGCCTAGCGACTGAATGCAGTACTGGTAGGCATGGGTGTGGATAGCCTCTTCAAAGGCTTGGCGCAGAATGTACTGACGGCATTCCGGGTTGGTGATCAGGCGGTAGATTGCCAGCACCAGATTGTTCGCCACCAGCGAGTCGGCGGTGGAGAAGAAGCCCAGCGAGCGCATCACTATCAGGCGTTCGTCCGGCGTCAGCTGGCCATCGTTAGACTTCCACATGGACACGTCTTTCGACATGTTCACTTCCTGCGGCATCCAGTGGTTGGCGCAGCCGTCGAGATACTTCTGCCAAGCCCATTCGTACTTGAACGGCACCAGCTGGTTGAGGTCGGAACGGCAGTTGATCATGCGCTTGTCGTCAACACTGATGCGACCAGAGCCCATGCCCAGATCTTCCAGGCCGGGTGTCGCATCCAGTGCTGCCAGGGCAGCGGCGGCGCGCTCGTGCGCGGAGCCTTCTTCGGCTACACGGGCATCGGCCTCTACTCGCTGGATCGCTGCAGTGACGATGGCAGCAGGTGCCTCAAGTCCACGAACGGGAGGTTCTGCTGTGGCAGATTGAGCAAGTGCCATTGCTGGTGCCGGCGCAGCTGCGACGCGCGCAGCTGCTTGCGCAGTTCCTGTCGGCGCAGACGGTGCTTTCGGAGTGGATTTTTCGTCCGCATTGAAGTCATCCCAACTAATCATGTTTTTTCTCCTCTAAGACTACGCTTATTGACAGGCTTCGCAGTCCGGATTGTCGATTGAACAAGCCAATGGAATTGGCGCTGCCTCAACCATCTCTTCGATTTGTGCTTTTACGGCGTTCAGTGCGCCATCCGAAACGGTGGATTTTTCGGAGGCGGTGGCACCAATGGCGCGGAGGTAATACGTGGTTTTCAGGCCGCGATACCAAGCCATGCGATAGGTGATGTCGAGCTTTTTACCGGATGCTTCAGCCAGATACAGGTTCAGCGACTGTGCTTGGTCGATCCACTTCTGGCGACGCGAACCGGCCTCGACCAGCCAGCGCGGTTCGATTTCGAACGCAGTGGCGTAAATGGCTTTCATGTCGGCCGGGATGCGGTCGAGCTTCTGTACCGAGCCTTCGTAGTATTTGAGGTCGTTGACCATAACCGCATCCCACAGGCCGCGAGCCTTGAGCTCGTGCACGAGGTAGGGGTTGACCACGGTGAATTCGCCCGACAGGTTCGATTTCACGTACAGGTTCTGATAGGTCGGTTCGATTGACTGCGACACACCGCAGATGTTCGAGATGGTCGCTGTCGGGGCGATGGCCATCACGTTCGAGTTACGCATGCCGACGGTCTTCACTTGCTCGCGCAGGGTCGCCCAATCCAGCGTCTGGCTGAAATCGACTTCCACATACTGGGCACCACGGTGTTCGGCAATCGCCCACAGCGAGTCAATTGGCAGGATGCCACGGCTCCACAGCGAGCCATCAAAAGTCGAGTAGCGGCCGCGTTCGGCGGCTAGCTCGCTGGAAGCTTCGATGGCGTAGTAGCTGATCGCTTCCATCGAGCGGTCGGCGAAGGTCACGGCGTCGTTGCTGGCGTAGGCGATGTTCTGCACATACAGCGCATCCTGGAAACCCATGATGCCCAGGCCCACCGGGCGATGACGCATGTTCGAGGTGCGCGCGGCTTCGACCGCGTAGTAGTTAATGTCGATGACATTGTCGAGCATGCGTACAGCGGTACGCACGGTGCGACGCAGCTTGGCCTGATCAAGACCATCGGCAGTGATGTGATTGACCAGGTTCACCGAGCCCAGGTTACAGACGGCGATTTCATCCTTGCTGGTGTTGAGCGTGATCTCGGTGCACAGGTTCGACGAGTGCACGACACCCACATGCTGCTGCGGCGAGCGCAGGTTGCAGACATCCTTGAAGGTGATCCACGGATGGCCGGTTTCAAACAGCATGGACAGCATTTTGCGCCACAGGTCTTGAGCCTGGATGCGCTTGTACAGACGCATTTGGCCGTTGTCGCACATCTGCTCGTATTCGCTGTAGCGCTGCTCGAAGGCCTTGCCATAAAGGTCGTGTAGGTCGGGCACATCGGACGGCGAGAACAGGGTCCAAGTGCCGTTGTCGAAGACGCGCTTCATGAACAGGTCGGGGACCCAGTTGGCGGTGTTCATGTCGTGGGTACGACGACGATCATCACCCGTGTTCTTGCGCAACTCGACGAACTCTTCAATGTCGAGATGCCAAGTTTCCAGGTAGGCGCAGACCGCGCCCTTGCGCTTGCCGCCCTGGTTGACCGCAACAGCAGTGTCGTTGGCTACTTTAAGGAAGGGCACAACACCCTGCGACTTGCCGTTGGTGCCCTTGATGTAGGCACCGAGGGCACGCACTGGCGTCCAATCGTTGCCGAGACCGCCTGCCCATTTTGACAGCATGGCGTTGTCCTGGATGGCACCGTAGATGCCGTGCAGATCATCGGGAATGGTCGTCAGGTAGCACGACGACAGCTGCGGACGCAGCGTGCCGGCATTGAACAGGGTTGGCGTCGAGGCCATGTAGTCAAAGCTCGACATCAGGTCGTAGAAGGCAATGGCATGCGCTTCACGATCACCGGTTTCGCGCAGTGCCAGGCCCATGGCGACGCGCATGAAGAAGATCTGCGGCAGCTCGAAGCGCACATCGTTGCTGTGCAGGAAGTAGCGGTCATACAGCGTCTGTAAGCCGAGATAGGTGAACTGGAAGTCACGATCGGGCTTCAAGGCCGCACCGAGGCGCGCCATGTCGTAGTCGGCCAGAGCCGGATCGAGCAGTTCAAGCTCGATGCCGCGCTTGATGTAGACCGGCAGCGCCTGCGGGTAGTACTGCGTCATCTCGCCTTGTGTGGCGGACTCGGCGATACCCATGAAGGACAGACCTTCAGCGCGCAGATGATCCATCAGCAGACGCGCTGTTACATAGGTGTAGTTCGGCTCTTGTTCGAGCATGACGCGGGCACACATGACCAGCACATTGTTAATGTCGGCTTCGCGGGCGCCATCATAGAGATTGCGCAGCGTGTCTTCGACAATGGCTGAGGACTCGACACCGCTCAGGCCTTCGCAGGCGTTGGTGACCAGTGCTTCGAGGCGACCTAGGTCGAGCAGCTCGCGCGAGCCGTCGGCCTTGAGTACATGCAGTGTGGGGTGATGTTTGACGGACGAGGGCGACAGCACTTCGCGAGCCCGCGAGCGTTCGTCACGGTAAAGCACATAGGCGCGAGCAATCTTCTGTTCGCCAGAGCGCATCAAGGACAGTTCGACTTGATCCTGAATCTCTTCAATGTGCACCATGCCGCCGGTAGGCATACGGCGCTTGAACGTCGAGCTGACCATCGTGGTGAGCTGTGCCACGGTCTCGTGAATACGACTGGAGCTGGCGGCTGCCGAGCCTTCCAGCGCTAGGAAAGCCTTGCTGATAGCCAGCGCGATCTTGCTGTCGTCATAACCCACCACGGTGCCGTTGCGCTTGATGACGCGCAGTTGGCCCGGCGCAGTGGCCTGCAGCTGAGGTGAGTTGTGGTCTGGGGCGCTGGCCTTGGCGGCGGGCGATTCGGCGAAAATGTCGGCTTGCATGAGAGTCCTCGACACAAATTTGGCGATCTACCTAGAGGAAGACCGGAGCCACGGACGGGATTGGCAGCAATGCCAACCCCTAGATATTGTGTGTTTTTTGTTTGAATTCGTGTGCTTTTGGGCACGGTTCAGTTGTGGTGAACGCCTCTAGGCGGGCCGTTTTCCACAACACATGATCGGATGATCGAGTCGGGCTTGTCCACTATTTTTTTGTGAATAACGCAAGATGTAGTGGTTGCTATGCAGTGATACCCACCACATAGCCGATTTGCGTTGCTGATTCTGTGGATAACTCTGTGGGTAAGCTGTGGCCTTTCTGGGTAAAGCTAAGGGATAAGTGTGGCTTCATGATTGTGTCGTGTTGGCTTGCGGTAAACCACAAGATGTAGTGTTATCGCAAATCTGCTCATATGGCTTGGGTAGTGTGCAGCCATACCGTATAGTCACAACAAAAGTTGTACGAATTTGGCATGATAAGCATGTGCCACCAATAATAAGTTTCATCACGACTATTGGGTTGATAAAGGAGTTAGCTGCATGTCATCTCATGAGGCCCCACACCGTATTTTGATTGTTGAAGATGATCAGCGATTGGCCGAACTGACTCAGGAGTATCTGATTCGCAACGGACTTGAAGTCAGCATTGAGGGCGATGGTCTGCGTGCCATCCGCCGCATTACCGAAGAGCAGCCAGACTTAGTCGTACTTGATTTGATGTTGCCAGGGGCTGATGGCCTGACGGTTTGTCGTGAGGTTCGCTCACGCTACTCTCGCCCTATCATCATGTTGACGGCCCGCACGGATGACATGGATCAGGTCCTGGGCCTTGAAATGGGCGCTGATGACTATGTGCCAAAGCCGGTGCAGCCGCGGGTGTTGCTGGCGCGTATTCGTGCCCAACTACGCCGCAATGACAAACCTGAAGTGGGCCATCAGCGCCTGGTTTTCGGCAATTTGATCATCGATAACGGTGCTCGTTCAGTCACGCTAGATACAGAAATGGTTGAATTTACCAGCGCTGAATATGATCTGCTCTGGCTGCTGGCCTCGAATGCTGGGCGTATTCTGTCACGCGAAGACATTTTCACGCAGCTGCGCGGTATTGAGTATGACGGGCAGGATCGTTCGATCGATGTGCGCATTTCGCGTATTCGCCCCAAGATTGGCGATGATCCTGATAGTCCGCGCATGATCAAAACGGTTCGCAGCAAAGGTTACCTGTTCGTGAAAGATAGCGGCAACATCTGAGCATGTGGCGTCGTTTCAAGCCCAAGAGTATTTTTGCCACCATTTATGGCGGCATGCTGTTGGCGATGGTGATTGTCGGCCTGGCCTCTTATGGTGTGTTGAGCTATATCAACAGCGAGCGCGCCCAGCGTTATACCGAGAGCATGGCGACAGCGCTGTACCACATCACGGCGATTGCCATTGCGCGTCAAAGTGAAGACAACCTGTCGTTGTGGTTGCAGGATGCCGAAGCGCTTATGGGCACGCCGCTGCGCTTAATTGCTAACCTTCCGTTCACGCCTTCTGAGCGTGAGCGTGAGCGTCTCGCCGAAGGCTTGGCCATTACCCAGCGTGTGGATGACGATCGCAGTCAGATTTGGATCAAGGTGCCGCGTCCGGGAAGCCCGGTGTATCTCGAATCCGAGCTGGCCGGTATTGGCGAAAAGCAGGCTCGTGCTGCAGCAACGTTTTATTTAGAAGATTTGTCGAACTACCCCGATCAGGAGGATGTGCGCTTACGCACCATGGCACCTTACATCGGCTTTCCGATGAATCTGGTGCCGTTTGAAGAGGCGGGGCTCGACAGCGAGCAGCAGCGACGCCTGCGTCAGGATGAAATTGTCGTTCGCTTCAAGGAGCTTACAGTCTCGGGCCGTTCTGCCATCACAGTTTATGCGCCTAGCCAATCCACGCCCGGGAAGCTCTTGCGTCTGGGGCCCATGGAGCTGTTCGAAGCAATCCCGCTGTCGCTGGTGATCATAGCTTCTATCTTGGCGCTGTTGCTGATCACGTTGGCATCTTATGGTTTGATCCATCTTTTCGAGCTGCGCATAAAAACCATTGAAAGTACGCTGGAGCGTATTCGCGAGGGCGACCTGTCTGCGCGTGTTGAAATGCAGGGTACGGATGAGATCGGTCGCCTAGCGCAGACGCTGAATCAAATGGCGGGTCATATTCAGCGCTTGCTGGATGCCCAGAGCGAATTGACCCAAGCGGTATCCCATGAGTTGCGAACGCCCTTGGCGCGCCTGCGTTTCGGTATGGAAATGCTGGCAGAAAGTGAGGATATCGAGGATCGCTATGAGCAGCTTGAGCGACTGGATGGAGATGTTGAACAGCTGAATCAGTTGATTGATGAGATTTTGACGTATGCCAATCTGGAGAAAGGAACTCCTGATCTGGCCTTTGAACCGGTGGATATGGTTGCCCTGATGCAGCGTATCCAGCGAGAGACAGAGGCGCTGCGCAAGCCGGCCCGACTCGAGGTTGTTGTTCCGGATGAGCTGGTTGTGGATGCGGTACCGCGGTATATCCATCGTGTGATTCAAAATCTGGTCGGCAATGCGCTGCGTTATGCCGACAGTGTAGTGCGCGTGACCTGTACGCTGGAGGGTGAGCAGGTGGTGCTGGCAGTTGAGGATGACGGCCCGGGAATTCCTGAAGATCAGCGTAGTCGTGTTTTTGAGCCGTTTACGCGTTTGGATGACAGTCGCACTCGCAGTACCGGTGGGTATGGTCTGGGATTGTCTATCGTGAACAGGATCGTATTCGGGTTTGCCGGCGATATCCGTGTCACGGCTAGTGAGAGCCTTGGCGGCGCTGCCTTCACGATGCGCTGGCCGAGCCGTCGTGGGCAGCAAGCTGGCTGAGTACAAAATTTTTTACAAATATCCAACAAGTGTCTTATTTCATTCTGGTTCGGATTACATATGCTTGGCGTATCGGGTGATACGATCTGTCATTCAAGATTTCAACGCAACGGTGCGTGTGGTTTATTTATAGGGGAGCACAGGCTGTGCTCCCTTTTTTTATCTGGATTTTCGCGAGAGTGATGGCTCTTACCTTAATGGGTGTTGTAGGAGGTTGCTTACAATTGCTGTAGGCGATTGCTGAAAAAATCATTAATTTATGCCAATATTTTAGATATGTATTTGTTTTGTAAAGATATTGTATGTATTTCTCTGGCGCTTTCCGCGCTCAATCTGCTTGAGACAATTGCGTAACCGACTATGCTGCAAGCCTTCAAGGACGACACTCCACAGGATGTGGATTGAAAAGGTGGAATGCTTTGCTGGGACGCATTGCGTGCAAGGATGAGCAGGATTGCTCAAGCAGTCAGGAAGCCGATGGATGGCTGACTCATGGAAGAGTCCAGGTTTTTGGTCGTTGGCTAAGGAAGCTGTTGCGCCAAGGAATGTCAGGATGATGGGTGCAGACCCTTTTAGCGATAAAAAAAGAGCCTATGGGCTCTTTTTTTATTGGTGACATCAGTCACTTGCATCGTGAGCCGTTAAGCACGCAACGGTTTGATGCTCAGCGCTCCAGCAGCGCGAACTTGCCGGGCTTGCCATCCCATTCCTTGCCATCGGCAGGACGCTCGCCGATTTCGGTGATGTTCGGCCAAACTTCAGCCAGCTCGGCATTGAGCTTGATGAACTGCTTCTGATCGGCAGGCACTTCATCTTCCGAGAAAATGGCATTGGCCGGGCACTCAGGCTCGCAGAGTGCGCAATCGATACATTCGTCAGGATGAATGACGAGAAAGTTCGGGCCTTCGTAGAAGCAATCCACGGGGCAGACTTCCACGCAGTCCTGGTATTTGCACTTGATGCAGTTTTCAGTAACGACAAATGCCATGTCTTTAAGTCTCTGGGTGCATTTCAATGGTCGCAAGTTTACTGCCCGCGCTCTACGCTGGCAATTGAGTGTGTGCGCTAGAGCAATTGTTTCAGGGCATAAATCAGCTCATGCGCCGCGCGGGGTGTCAACGCATCAGGGTCAATGTCGCGCAAGCGCAGCTCGACTTCGCTGGGAAAGCGGGTGGCAAAGAGGTCGGGTTGATGTGCGGCGGCGGGTTTTGAGGCAACGCTGGTGGTGATCGATTGCTCGGCACCGTTTATCGCAGAGTCTTTTATTGCGAAGCTTTGCATCTCCAGTTGCTGCAGCTTTTGACGAGCGGCGCTGATGACGGCGGCCGGAATGCCGGCCAGCTGGGCGACTTGCAGGCCGTAGCTCTGGCTCGCGGGGCCGGGCTTCACGCTGTGCAGGAAGACAACATGGCCTTCGTGCTCGGCGGCCGACAAATGCACATTGATGACGCCATCGAGCTGGTCGGCGAGGGCGGTGAGCTCGAAGTAGTGAGTGGCAAACAGTGTCAGCGAACGGCGGTCGGCGGCGAGGAACTCGGCGGCGGCCCAGGCCAGCGACAAGCCATCGAAGGTACTGGTGCCACGGCCGATCTCATCCATGATGACCAGACTGTCGGGCGTGGCGTTGTGCAGGATGTTGGCGGCCTCGGTCATCTCGACCATGAAGGTGGAGCGGCCGGAGGCGAGGTCATCCGAGGAGCCAATGCGGGTGAAGATGCGATCAACCGGGCCGATCACCGCCGCGCTGGCGGGCACGAAACTGCCGACATGGGCGAGTAGCACGATGAGCGCGGTTTGTCGCATGTAAGTCGATTTACCGCCCATGTTCGGGCCGGTAATGACCTGCATGCGCTGGCTCGGTGCCAGCGTCAGGTCGTTGGCGGTGAACGGCGTCGTCAGCATGCGCTCGACCACGGGATGGCGGCCGGCCTGGATGGCGAGTCCGGGCGCTTCACTGAGTTCGGGGCAGACCCAGTCCAGGGTATGCGCGCGCTCGGCCAGGCAGCACAGCACATCGAGTTCGGCCAGGGCTTCGCAGAGGGCTTGCAGCGCTTGCAGCTCGTCGAGGATGGTATCGAGCAGAATTTCGTAGAGCAGCTTTTCGCGCGCGAGGGCGCGGGCCGAGGCTGACAGTGCCTTATCTTCGAAAGCTTTCAGCTCCGGCGTGATGTAGCGCTCGGCATTTTTCAGAGTCTGGCGGCGGATGAAATGCGCCGGTGCCTGTTCGGCCTGCGCGCGCGATAGCTCGAAGTAATAGCCGCTGACGCGGTTGTAGCCGATCTTCAGGCTGGCGATACCGGATCGTTCGCGCTCTTGGGTTTCCATGGCAATCAGGTAGTCGCCAGCGTGCGTGCTGATGCCGCGCAACTCGTCTAGCTCGGCATCGAAGCCGGTGGCCAGCACGCCACCTTCACGCAAGACCACCGGCGGGGCTTCGACCAAGGCACGGCGCAGGGTATCCGCCAGTGACGGAAACGGGCGGATGGCGGCGCGCAGCTCGCGCAGGCGCTGCGACTCTTGCGGCAGCAGCCAGCCACTGATGGCCGGCAGCAGCGCCAGCAGATCGCGTAGTCGTGCCAGATCACGCGGGCGTGCTGTGCGCAGGGCGATGCGCGCGAGAATGCGCTCGCCATCGCCAACATTGGCGAGCCAGTCGCCGAGTTCATCCCAGGCCTGCAAGCCAAGCAATTCGCTGATGGCCTGCTGTCGGGCGCGCAGGGTGTCGCGCTGGCGGATGGGCTGATGCAGCCAGCGCCGCAGCAGGCGGCTGCCCATGGGTGAGCGCGTCTGATCGATGATGGCGGCCAGCGTCGCCTGATTTTCACCTTGCAGGTTTTGTGTCAGCTCCAGGTTGCGGCGCGTGGCGGCATCCATCTGCAAGGTATTGCGGGCATTCTCGACGCTGATGCCGCGCAAATGCGGCAGGGCCGAGCGCTGAGTCTCGCGGGCATAACCGAGCAGCGCGCCGGCAGCGGTGATGGCGGCGGGCATGTGTTCGCAGCCGTAGCCTTGCAGGTCGTGCACGGCAAATTGCTGGCAGAGCTGGCGATAGGCCGACTCATGCTCGAAGTGCCAAGGCATGCGCGCGCGCAAGCCGCGACAATCGCTGATCTGGTCTTTCCAGGCGGCATCCTCGGGATACAGCAGTTCAGCGGGACTGACACGCGCCAGTTCGGCATGCAGCAGCTCCACGCTGTTCAGTTCCTGCACGCGGAAGCGGCCGCTGGCCATGTCCAGCGTGGCTAGACCCCACACGCCTTTCAGGCTGCAGATGGCGCCCAGCAAGGTATCGCGGCGTTCTTCGAGAAAAGCTTCATCACTGACTGTGCCGGGCGTGACCACGCGAGCGACCTGACGCTCCATCGGGCCTTTCTGCGCGCCGGGCTCGCCGATCTGCTCGCAAATGACCACGGATTCACCCTGACGGATCAAGCGGCCGATGTAGTTCTCGGCGGCGTGATAGGGGATGCCGGCCATCGCGATCGGTTCGCCGGCCGAGCGGCCGCGCTGGGTCAGCGTGATGTCGAGCAGGCGCGAGGCCTTGCGGGCATCATCAAAAAACAGCTCGTAGAAGTCGCCCATGCGATAGAACACCAGCTCGTGCGGGTGTTCGGCCTTGATGCGTAGGTACTGCTGCATCATGGGGGTGTGGTCTGAAATATCTAAATTAACCATTAAAAACAATCACTTATAATTTTATGTTAGGCGCATTTTGGCAAATTTTGGACATTTTCTGCAAGGGGGGTGCGGACAATAACTTGGACTACTTGGAGGTAGTTCATGTATTCATACGAAGAGCGTATTCGAGCCGTCAAGCTCTACATCAAACTCGGTAAACGTACCGGACCGACCATTCGGCAGTTGGGCTATCCAACAAAGAATTCACTCAAGGGTTGGTATCGAGAGTACGAACGGGATCGGGACTTGCAGGTGTTGTACACCCGATCCAGGGTGAAGTACACGGCTGAGAAAATCCAAGTGGCGGTTCAGCATTACCTGGATCATGATCGTTGCATCGCATCCACCCGGAGGGCACTGGGATACCCATGCAGGGAGTTGCTCACTGCCTGGGTTGACGAATTCCACCTCGAGGTTCGTCGACGCATTGTGGGGCGTGCACCGAGTGTTCAGCACCCACCGGAGATAAAGAATGCCGCAGTGGTTGAGCTTTGCACCAGGACGACCAATGCGCAGACCATTGCCCAATCAGTGGGAGTGTGCAGGCCGACGTTGTACAACTGGAAGAACCAACTATTGGGTCGTGAGGCTTCAGCATCCATGAAGCGGCACAAAGATTCTGGGGCTATCCCCAAACAAAAAGATCTCACAGAGTTGCAGCAGCATGTCGCACTGCTTGAACGTGACATCCGGCGCTTGCAGCTTGAACATGACCTATTGAAGAAGGCCAATGAACTGTTAAAAAAAGGCCTGGGCGTCGCTCCGCAGCTCCTGAGCAACCGGGAGAAGACCCTGCTGGTTGACGCCCTGAAGAACACCTACACACTTGCAGAGTTGCTGGCTGAACTGGAATTGGCTCGTAGCTCCTACTTCTATCACTGCACCCGGCAAGGAGTCCTGACAAATACGCTGACGTTCGGGTTGCCATTGCCGATGTCTTCCAGAGCAATCACCGTTGCTACGGTTACAGGCGAATGCATGCGGCACTTGGCCGGCGCCGGTTACACATCTCCGAGAAAGTCGTTCAACGCCTCATGAAGCAGGAATGCTTGGTAGTTGCCGCCAATAGAAAACGTCGGTACTGGTCATACCTCGGGGAAATCAGCCCTGCACCGGAGAACCTGATCAACCGGGACTTCAAAGCAGATTCTCCGAATGAGAAGTGGTTGACTGACATCACAGAATTCCAGATCCCTGCCGGGAATGTGTATCTCTCCCCCATGATCGACTGCTTCGACGGTCTGGTGGTGAGCTGGACTATCGGCACACGTCCAGATTCCGACTTGCTAAACACGATGTTGAATGCTGCCATTGAGACGGTAGCCAGCAGCGAAGGCCGGCCTGTCATTCATTCTGATCGTGGTGCTCACTATCGTTGGCCTGGGTGGCTCTCACGGGTACGCAACGCAAAACTGATTCGTTCGATGTCGCGCAAAGGGTGCTCGCCTGACAATGCTGCCTGCGAAGGGTTCTTCGGGCGATTGAAAACGGAGCTGTTTTATCCTCGAAGCTGGCAGAATATATCAATCGATCAAGTCATCTAGGTCGTTGACTCCTACATCCGCTGGTATAACGAAAAGCGCATCAAGATATCCCTTGGCTCACTCAGTCCAATCGAGTACCGGGCGAGCCTCGGATTTACGGCATAAACCAGTCCAAGTTTTACGCCGCACCCCCGATTTCGATTGCTAGATGAGTGAGTGAAAAAGTTTGACATTTGGTTGGTTGGCCAATATTCTGTTTTAGATCCAGACGGCTTGAGGCTTTGCCCTTGCCTCCACTTCTATATGGAGAGTCTCATGAGCGCGATAACTATTCAGCCTCGAAAGGTTGCCTTCGATGTTACTAATGTGCCCCGTCACTGGAACGGTGGAGATCCAGTTCTGACCCGTTTTTTTGATGCGCTGTCGGTGCATTTTCCGGAGGGAGAGCGATTTTTCATTCAGTCAGTTCGCCACTTTCAGGATCAAGCTGAGGATGAACGCCTGCGTGAGGATATCCGCCATTTTATCCGGCAGGAGGGCCAGCACGGTATCGTCCATGACCGTTTCAATCAGGTCATGGCCGGGCAAGGCGTTGAGGTACAGGAAGTCACAGTCAATTTGCGACGCCTCATCGGTGCCACGCAAAAATATCTGCCTAAGAAATATCAGCTGGCCATGACGGCTGCGTTTGAGCACTTCACCGCAACCCTAGGCGAGGCAATGCTCAAGGAAGAGACCGATATGTTTCGGCATGCAGATCCCGTGATGCGAGCGCTGTTTGTCTGGCATGGCGTAGAGGAAGTTGAGCATAAGGCGGTCGCTTACGATCTGTATCAGACTGCGGCCGGCGGTGGCTATGTAACCCGGGCATCGGCTCTGGTGGTCGCGACCCTGATGGTTCATCTTGTGGTGGCTCCAGTATTCTGGAATATGCTCAAGCTGGATGGTGTAACCCGTCAGCCTATGGTGATTTTGCGTGGACTGAATCGCCTGTACGGGCGCCAAGGTATTCTTACCCGCATGTTGCCGGAGTTTCTGGCCTGGTTCCGACCCGGTTTTCATCCTTGGGACTCCGGTATGCCCGAGAAGGTTGCTGCTTGGCTGGAGGAGTATGCTCGTCATGGTGATCCCATGCAGGCATCGGCTGCAGTGTACGAGACTGCGCACTTGGAGCAGGCGGCCTGATGCAAGTTGTCGGAGCAGGGGAAGTGTTGGGCGCTACCGGTTCTGCCCCCCAGATAAAACACTGCCACAGACCGGGTTGGCACTGTGGCAGCTCGGCAATTCGTGACCTGCTGGAGTTTCATGGCCTTGATCTCACAGAGGCCTTCTGCTTCGGGCTGGGTGCCGGCCTGGGCATTACCTATGTGGAGATTCCGGACTCGGCCACACCCTTCATTGTCCATGTGCGCTCAATGGGTTTTGAGGAAAGTGTCTTTCGCACTCTGGGAGTGCCGTTTGCTTGGTCGAGCTATACGGACAAGCAGGCGGCCACCGCAGACCTGTATGAGGCTCTACGTGATGGGGTGCCGACGTTGCTGCTCACTGACATTTACCACTTGCCTTACTTCGGGAGCGGCACTCATTTCCCGGGCCATGCCATAGTTGCTTGGCAGCTGGATGAGGCACGCGACGAAGTGCTAGTCAGTGATACCGAGCGCCCCGAGTTAATATCTGTTCCAGCAGCCAGTCTTGCCGATGCACGTTTTTCAACATCACCACCATTCGTTCATTATGGCAACCTGTTTGCTCCGCGTTCGTTGAAGGTGACAGTCAGTGCTGAGCAGGTGAGGGCAGCTATCATCGACAATGCCCGAGCGCTCGCCGAGGGCAACCGCAATAGTGGTCTTTCGGCACTGGATACTTGGATCGAGTTATTGCCTCGCTGGCGAGCGGAGGAAAATTGGCGCTGGCTATTGCGCTTTGCCTATCAGGTGATTGAGAAGCGTGGCACCGGCGGCGCCGGCTTCAGGGCCATGTATGCTGATTTTTTACTAGAGGCCGGCGAGATGCTACCGGCAGTGCATGCAGCGAATCTGGTGGGACTGATGCAGTGCTCTGCAACGGCTTGGTCTGGGCTTGCAGCGTTGCTGAAGATGGCGTCGGAGTCGGATGTATTTCCCATTCGTGAAATTGAGGCTGCCATCACCCGCGTCAAGTTGCATGAAACGCAGTATGTGCATCAGGTAATAAGCAAACTGTAATCTGGATATTTCAGTAGATAGCAACAGAGAAGAGTAATGACGACAAGGCAATCCGAGGCGGCGAGCTACCTGACCATGGCTAAAACATTCTTTGGCACTTCACACCCGCTATTCAATGCTTTTGGGATTGAGGTCGAGGAGATTGGCAAGGGCCGTGCTGTTATGAGCATGCCCTGTAGCGTCGACCTGTCCAATCGCAGGGGTGGTCTGCATCGCGGTGTCATCGTCACCTTGCTCGACACCAATTGTGGTCTTGCCATTTTTTCCCGCTTAGGGGATATGAGACCGATAGCAACGATTGATTTGCGGGTGGATTTCATCAAGGAAGCACCCGCAGGCGCGGGCGTGCGTGGCGAAGTCGAGTGTTATGCGGTGAAGGGGAATGTCGCTTATGTAAGGGGGCAGGTGGTTGCCTGTTCAGACCATGCACTGTTGGCTTCGGTGTCCGGATCCTTCGCTGTCGGGACACTCGGTCCGGCGTTCGATTCAGCTATGAAGGCAGGAGTTTAGTGAGATGAGTCTGCCCGAATCCCAACAGCTACTGGTTGGTTATGCCGGTCTCAATGATCTGCAGCAGCAGTTACTTGATGACACACCCTACGCGCGCTTTCTTGGCCTGGAGATCAGCCGCTCTGATGAAGGCGCTGTCTGCTACCAGCTGCATTTCCGTGAACAGCATATCGGTAATCCACTGCTGCGCACTTTTCATGGTGGCATCCTCGCCAGTTTTGGTGAAATCGTTGCCGCTTTGCATGTGCTGGAATCGGTGGGTCTTGAGCAGGAGCCATCATGCAGCAGCATGACTTTCGATTACCTGAGACCGGCCTTTGCCGGAACTATCCGGGCTGTGCCCAAGATAGTTCGTGAGGGTAAGCGCTTTATTGTTGTCTCTGTGGATATTTTTCTGGATGAAACGCACGTCTCGTCCGGACGCTTTATCTACACACGCTGAATATCTAATATTCTTAGGCCAGCAAGGATGTCTTTATGTTTATTTCCCAGACCCTGCGTCGGGCGGTTCAGCTGAACCCGAATGGTGTGGCCACGATTTACGCGAACAGGAAGCAGACCTGGTGCGAATTCGAAAAAAGGGTGGCGCGCTTGGCGGCAGGCATTCGCTCATTGGGCGTTGGCGATGGTGATCGTGTCGCTATTCTTTCGCTCAATTGTGACCGCTATTTGGAGTATTTCTACGCAGTCCCCTGGGCGGGAGCGGCGCTGAACCCGGTTAATCTTCGTCTCGCGCCGCCGGAAATTGCCTATACCCTCAATGACTCCGGGTCGTCGATTTTGTTCGTTGATGATGTGTTCAGCGCAATGCTACCTAGTCTGCGCCCGTTGCTTGAAAGTGTGGGACACGTGGTGTTCATGGGGGAAGGACAGTTGCCGGAAGGGTGTATCGACTATGAGGCGCTGATCAAGCAGCATCAGCCCATGCCGGATGTGAGCAAGGGCGGCACACAGCTGGCTGGTCTTTTCTATACCGGCGGTACGACAGGACGGTCAAAAGGCGTGATGCTTAGTCATGACAACCTTGTGTTCAATGCCCTGAACGTAGTGCCGGAGTTGGGCTATGCGCAGGATTCCATCTATATGCATGCAGCGCCCATGTTTCACCTCGCCGATATGGCCAGCACCTTTGCCGTGACACTGGCTGCAGGTACCCATGGGATTATCCCGCGTTTCGATGTCGAGCAGGTGCTGGGTTTCATCCAGCAAGAAAAAGTAACCCACACCCTTCTGGTGCCGACAATGATCAATCTTCTGGTGTCGTCCGGGCGCATTGGAGATTTCGATATTAGCAGCCTCATGCGCATGCTGTATGGCGCGTCTCCGATGCCCAGTGCTCTGCTCGCCGGCGCCATGGCGCAGATGCCCGGTGCGTCTTTTGCGCAGGGCTATGGGCAGACTGAGGCGTCTCCGATTATCACCGTCTTGCCGTCGGAATACCATGTGGCGGACGGGGATAAATTGCACAGCGCGGGAAGGGCGGCCCTAGGTGTCGAGGTGGCGGTTATGGACAGGAGTGATGTGGAGCTGCCGCGTGGCGAAGTCGGAGAGATCTGTGCTAGGGGGCCGAATGTTATGCTGGGTTATTGGGGTCTGGCACAAGCTTCCGATGAAACACTTCGTAATGGCTGGCTACACACCGGTGATCTTGGCTACATGGATGACGATGGCTTCGTTTTCATTGTAGATCGCATCAAGGACATGATCATTAGTGGTGGAGAAAACATCTTCTCGGTGGAAGTCGAGGGCGCTATTTACAGTCATCCAGCGGTGCAGGAATGTGCCGTAGTGGGTATTCCTCATGATGAGTGGGGTGAAATGGTTCACGCGATTGTCGTATTCAAGGAAGGACATACGCTAAATGAAGACGAGCTGGTAGCTCATTGTCGGGTGCGGATTGCTGGATACAAGTTACCTCGCAGCATCGTATTTCGCGCAGAGCCTTTGCCGGTCAGTGGCGCGGGAAAGATTCTTAAGAACGAACTGCGGCAGCCGTATTGGGAAGGCAGGGGCCGCGCAGTCAACTGAGCAGTGGTTCTGAGCACCAATGAAGTGAATGGTCGGCGAGGAGATATACCTTGAATCTTGAATTTACTCAGGAAGAGTTGGATTTCCAGAAATCAATTCGTGACTGGATGGTTACCCATGTCACGGAAGATATCAGACTATGTTCCGTGCTTGGTGAAATGCCTGCCAAAGAGCAACAGCAAAAGTGGGAGCGTTTGCTCGGCAAGCAAGGCTGGTTGGCACTGACTTGGCCGAAGCAGTTCGGCGGGCCGGGCTGGACGGCGACGCAACGTTATATTTTCGATCTAGAGCGAGCCATGGCCGGCGCGCCACCGACCAGTCCCTTTGGTGTGGCGATGGTAGGTCCGGTGCTTTATACCTTTGGCTCCTCGGAGCAGAAGGGTCGCTGGTTGCCCGGCATCGTCAGTGGTGAAACCCTGTGGTGTCAGGGCTACTCCGAGCCCAATGCCGGTTCGGATCTGGCCTCCTTGAGAACTCGGGCCGAACACAAGAAAGATCATTACTTGGTCAATGGCCAGAAAATCTGGACAACCCAGGCGCATTGGGCGGACATGATGTTCTGTCTAGTCAGAACCAACCCTACAGTCAAGCAGCAGCAAGGGATTTCTTTTCTGCTGATCGATATGAAAACACCCGGTATCGAAGTGCGGCCAATCTACTCAATTGATGGTCATCATCATCTTAACGAAGTGTACTTCACGGATGTGTCGGTGCCGCTCGACAACTTGGTGGGCCAGGAAGGAATGGGGTGGACCATTGCCAAGTTCTTGCTTACGCACGAGCGTACAACCATTGCCGGCGTAGCGGACAGTCATCACGAGATCGCACGACTGAAAAAAGCTGTCGCGGAAGCGCCGAGCAGTTACGACAAAAGCCACGCACGGCAACGGATCGCCGAGCTGGAAATCGAATTGATGGCGCTGGAATACACCAACTTTCGTACCGTTGCCGCGACTGACGAGGGCAAGCCCTTCGGGCCTGAATCCTCCGGTTTGAAAATTAAGGGGACTGAGCTTCAGCAAAAAGTGTCGCAGGCCATGGTTGAGCTCGGTGGCATGATGTCGCTGTCTTGGGACAATTCGGAAACGGTGGGCAGTGATATTTTCAATCGCGCCACGCGACGTTACAACTTTCTGCGGGCTTGCACCATTTACGGGGGATCGAATGAGATCCAAAAGAATGTGCTGGCGAAAATGCTTCTTGGTCTTTGAGGTGCGACGATGGAATTTAACCTCCCGGAAAGTACCACCCTTATCGCCGATACCGCCCGTCGGTATCTGAAGGATAACTACAGCTTTGAGGCCTACAGGCAGCAAATCGACCAGCGTGACCATTTTGATCAATCGCGTTGGTCGGTAATGCAGGAGCTGGGCTGGTTCGGCTTGCCCTTCGCGGAGTCCGCCGGCGGCTTCGGCGGCAATCTGATGGATGTTGCGATGATTGTCAACGAGATGGGCTCAGCACTATGTCTAGACCCCTATGTCGATCTGGTGGTTGCTCCCGGCAAGCTGCTCGAATGCATTGGATCCGATATGGCTTCAAGCATGTTGACCCGGTTGATCGATGGGAAGGCCCGGCTTGCCTGTGCTCTGTACGATTTCCATGCCGGTTATCAGGTACTGATGCCTTCGCTCAAACTCAACGGCACACGCCTGTCAGGCCAGAAGAACTTTATTCCCGATGGCGGATGTGCTGATACTCTGTTGGTAACCGCTCTTGCGGGTGGTGAGCTGGTTTTGTGCGTTGTTCCACTTGAGCTTTGCGAGACGGCTCGGTATCGAGCACTGGATGGCAGTCGTGTGGCCAACGTGTTGTTCGATGAAGTCGAGATTACTGATGAGATGATACTTGCCCGCGGTGCAGTGGCCGAAGAGACGTTAAAGCGACTGCTGGCCTACCTACGTGCACTCGACTGCGCGCGAATGTATGGAGCGGCCAGCGCCCTGTATCAGCGCACGCTGGAGTATGCCAAAACCCGAAAGCAGTTCGGCGTAACGATAGGCAGCTTTCAGGTTATTCAGCACTACCTGGTGGATATGTTCATCGATCTGCAGCAGCTTGAGTCGATGCTGCTGATGGTGGTTGTCAAGGCAGAATCCGAAGATGACTTTCAGCGTGAGCGCGCCAGCGCTGCTGCCAAGGCCTATTATGCGGATAAGGCGGTACGTATTGCGCAACAGGCGATTCAGATTCACGGTGGGATTGGTGTTACCGAAGAGCTCGATATTGGTCACTACTTCCGACTGATCACACACTGCTCTCTGACGCACGGAAATCGAGCGCACCATATAAAGTCTTTTGCCAGTTTAAGTGAGGCGAACAATGATGAATAATTACGACTTTATTGTTGTCGGCGCCGGTTCGGCGGGCTGTGTGTTGGCAAACAGGTTGAGCGAGCAAGGTCTCTATTCGGTTTGCGTGATTGAGGCCGGGCCGCATGATAATAGTGGCTTTATCAATGTGCCGTTCGGGCTGATTGGGCTGATCAAGGAGGGCAAGCGTAACTGGGGTTACTATACTGCTCCCCAGCAATATTTGAATGAGCGGCGACTCTACTGGCCGAGAGGAAAAACCCTTGGGGGTAGCAGCTCGATCAATGCCATGGTGTATATCCGCGGCCAGCATCAGGATTACGACGCTTGGAGAGGTTCGGGGGCGAGAGGCTGGGGCTGGGAGGATGTGAGACCATTATTTACAGCTCATGAAAACAATGAACAGTACTTAGTGGATGAGTGGCATGGCCGGGGAGGCCCGCTGAATGTCACTAGAGTGCAGGATCCGAACCCGCTAACCGAGTTGTTCGTTCGTGCCGGTCAGGAGCTTGGCGAACCACATAATGATGACTTCAATGGCGAGGCCCAGCGCGGTTTTGGCCGTTTTCAGGTGACACAGAAAGGAGGGCGGCGCTGGAGCGCGGCTCGAGCCTTTCTTGATCCCGCTAGGGGCCGGAAGGGTCTTTCTATCATGACCGATACGCTGGTCACCCGGGTACTGCTGAACGGCCAACGGGTCCAGGGGGTCGAGTATCTTGACAAGGAAGGCACTAAGCGTAGGCTGACGGTCAATCGCGAGGTGATTCTTGCTGGCGGTGCAATCAATTCACCTCAGTTGCTGATGCTCTCCGGTATTGGTGATCGTGACCACCTGAGAAGTGTCGGGATTGACTGCCATATCCACCTTCCGGAGGTGGGTCGCAACCTCCAGGATCATCTGGACATGACGGTGTCGATTCATGATCGCAGTAGGCAGGCGATTGGTTTCTCGCCATACTTTCTGCCACGGTTGATACGTGCTCTCTATGATTACTTTCTTCATCGACGCGGATTTCTTGCCAGCAATGCCGCTGAGGCCGGGGCTTTTGTCAATGTCGGGGGAGGTGATCGCCCGGACGTTCAACTGCATTTCCTGCCGACCTTTCTTCGCGATCATGGCAGGAAGTTGACGCCGGGTTTCGGCTGTACTATTCATGTATGTCAGTTGCGGCCGAAAAGCCGAGGCTTTGTCCGCCTGTCCAGTAGTGATCCACGCAGTGCGCCCCTGATTGATCCTGGTTATCTTACTGATAGCGATGACCTCCGGGTGTTGCGGGAGGGTGTGAAGCTGGCTCGCAGGGTATTGCGTAGTCGAGCCTTTGCAACGGTTTTCGGCGGAGATGACCTGCCAACCGCGGAGGTGGTGACTGATGAGCAAATTGATGCTGATATACGTCAGCGTGCGGAGTCCATCTACCATCCGGTGGGAACCTGCCGCATGGGCGAGGATGAGCTGGCTGTGGTTGATAGTCGATTGCGTGTCAGGGGAGTGTCAGGACTGCGCGTTGCCGATGCGTCCATCATGCCGCTGTTGATCAGTGGCAATACCAACGCCGCCTGTATGATGATTGGCGAGAAAGCTGCGATCTGTGTGCTTGAGGATAATGTCTGAGCGGATGCCGGCAGCTGCCGACATCCTATAATCTCGGTACCAGTCAGGTAATACGATAAATCATCGAGCCATTAGCGATCAGCTTTCTTGATTCTTTCTCCCGAATCGAGACCTCTGAAAAGATCAGCTCTCGTCCGCGTTTGACGGCGTTCGCTGTAGCAATGATGTCTTTTCCCTGTGCCGCCGCAAGATAGTTCACGGTCATCGATACTGTGGCAGCCTTCATGCCATTTTCCGGATTATGGCCGGACCAAGCTGCCAAGGCGCCAGTCAGATCCAGCAAGCTGCTGATAGCCCCGCCGTGAAAGACGTTGCCGCCACCGGCCAAATCAGGGCGGAATGGCAGGCAAACGACGGCCCGTTCCGCGACAACTTCGACGATCTCGATGCCAAGTAGCTTTTGGAACGGGACGTCAGGAAACATCCTGATTAATGTGTCAAGCAGCGATTCATTCATGTGTTGTCATTCCTATTGTCATAATAATCTGCCATGTTAGCAATGTGATAGCCATGCTGACATGGAAACGGAAGCTTCACCATCCCAACTGTAGTGATCACCGGCATCGACGCCACTGTACTTACCGTCACCGAGTAGGTCCGGAGTCCATCTGGGATTTGTGCCAACCCTTTTTTCGTTGACGTTGGAAAGCGATAGGTGACAGCCTTTCTGCTCCAGATTAGTGGCGGTGACCAGGTCGATGCATTGGTGTTGGCTGCGACTTTTCCGTAAAAACGTTTCATGGCATCCCTTTGATTAAGCTAATGGTTCAGACACTGAGCAGATTGCTGAAGAATCTCTGTTTCCTTTTCCTGAGATTCTTGCCCTCAAAACTAAGGTAACCATCTTCGAGATTGCCGTACCGCAATGCAGGGAAATCTTTGAGGTAATCATCCAGATTTTGCCAAGGCACCTTGCTACCCTGACGTGGAAGATGATCGTTGGCTCGTTGAACATAGTTGGAGCGCAGATTGAGGAAGTTGACATCGGTGCCGCAGCCCTCGGCATCAATGGGGGTGACTCGAGTGGCACCAATATCGTGCATATGGTTGAGTAAACGGCAGACGAACTCGCAGGCAATATCGGCTTTCAGAGTCCAAGAGGCGTTGGTGTAGCCAAACACCAGCGCCATATTCGGCACGCCTTCCAGCATCAGGCCCTTGTACAGTAGTGTGTTTGCTACGCTGACTTCGCAGTCGTCGACACGCAGTGTTGCGCCACCAAAAAGCTGAAGATTCAGGCCGGTAGCGGTAATGATTACATCTGCTTCCAAATGATCGCCGGACTTGAGTCGAATTCCGGTCTCAGTGATCGTGTCAATGTGATCTGTCACCACAGAAGCCTTGCCTTCCCGGATGACCTTGAAGAGGTCCCCTTTGGGGACTGCGCACATACGCTCTTCCCAAGGATTGTAGTGTGGCTGAAAGTGGTGCATATCAGCCTCCGGACCAAGCTGTCTGCGAACCCCTGCTAGCAGTAACCGGCGTATGGTCTTTGGCTTGCTGAGAGAGAGCCGGTACACTGCACGCTGCAGCAGAATATTACGGGCGCGGGCCATCCGATAAACCACCATTTCAGGCAGGAAGTGGCGCAGGTTTTTGGAAATCAGATCCTCTTCCGGGACCGTTGCAACATAAGTCGGTGAGCGCTGCAGCATCACTACATGGGCGGCCTTGTCTGTCATGGCGGGCACCAGTGTCACCGCGGTGGCGCCACTGCCGATAACAACAACCCGCTTGCTGCTGTAGTCGTAGTTTTCGGGCCAGTGTTGCGGGTGGATGACGTCGCCCTTGAAGTCCTCCAAGCCGGAGATATCAGGCGTGTAGCCGGCATCGTACTTGTAGTACCCGGTGCAGTTAAAGACAAAAGCGGCTGTAAAGATTTCTTCTTTGCCGGTGCCTTCATTAAGTGCGGTGACAGTCCAGCGACTCTTCTCGCTGTCCCACTCTTCTGAAACTACTTTCAGGCCGAAATGGATGTGTTGTTTGACGCCATAGTCTCGCGCAGTATCTTCAATATAGGTTCGAATGGATGAGCCGTCGGCGAGCATTTTGGTTAGTGTCCAAGGGCGAAAGTTGTAGCCGAGCGTGAACATGTCAGAGTCCGAACGAATGCCTGGATAGCGGAAAAGGTCCCATGTTCCGCCGATTCGTTCGCGCCGCTCAATGAGGCCGAAACGTACGTTCGGGCATTTTTTTTGCAGGTGGCAGGCGGCACCGATTCCAGACAGGCCGGCGCCTATGATCAGTACATCCAGATGGCGCTGATTCATATTGATGCTCCATGGTCGCATGTGGACAAGGTATCGGCACTGTCCATGGGGTTACCGATGTCGTGCAGGAAATCCAGTACTGCTTCGGTAAAGACGGTGTTCCTGTCGCCGGCCACCATATGGCCGGCCTGATTCAGCACCACATAGCGTGCGCGGGGAATAAGGTTGATTAGTTCGCGCGCACCCTGATCGCTGAGTACGTCGCTCTGGTGCCCACGAATCAGAAGTACTGGCAGTGTAAGGGTCCGGGCTGCACGCTCAAGCCTGACACGCTCGAACATGCCTTCATTTTCTGTGGGCATGTCCGCATGATTCAGAAAGGCCGGATCCCAGTGCCAATAAAGGCGCCCGTCATTTCGTTGGCGCAGATTTTTGCGTAGTCCTGACAGGTCACTCGGTGCTGGGCGGTGCGGGTTGTAGGCGGCGACAGAGTCTCGGGCCTGTTCAAGGTTGTCGAAACCGTCCTGATGGCGACGCATGAACTCGATGATGCGGCGTACGCCCTGTTGCTCCAGTCGTGGCGCCACATCGACCAGCACCAGTGCGGAACAGCACAGCGAGACATTCTCACCGAGTGCTAGCATGGCAGTCAGGCCACCCATTGAGGCACCGACGATGATCGGTTCGGAAGGTAATAAGCGAATCACTGCGCTAAGATCCGCGACCAGTCTCTGGGCGCTGTAGTCACCCTTCGAACACCAATCGCTGTCGCCATGTCCGCGCGCGTCCAGCGTGATGGCGCAGTAGCCGGCGCTTGCCAGTCTGGCGGCCGTGTCAGCCCAGGCATGACGGGTCTGGCCCCCTCCGTGCAAGAGCAGCACAATGGGGGCTGTTAGTTGACCATAACGGCTGGCGCGCAGCTTAAGATCATCGGCACCGACAAACAGTATAGGTGCCACCGACGAATACTGTTGCTTGGGCGAGTCTGTGAGCATGGAATGACTAGCTGTCATGGCTGCTTATCTCTGATTGATCGTAGGCGCTAAAGGTTGGTTGATCAACCAAATAGTAGCTGGAGCAAGTGTTAGTGGCAAGATGTTTCTACGGGAAAGACAGTTAGGCGTTGTTGCAGCAAGTCATCCAGTATGCTTTTGCTGAGCTCAAGGCTAGTGACTCGCTCTTAGTTGTGCCAAGTCATTGGCTTCGTGCACAGGCTGATGCATCTGACGGAATTTAGATCGCCAAGTGATGAAGCCTCAGGTGTGTGCGCTGATTCTGAATTAGTTCACGTAGGGGCCTCAGACACAATACATTTGCGCAACAGCGCCATTGGCAAGTGGTTGATATCTGATATAGTTCGAAGAGTTTAATCCGGGGGGGGGAGTGTGAAAAAGAGACGTCCTACCAGACTTATTGATCAGTTAGACCGAGAGGCAGTACTGACTTCAGCAGCCCGTCTTTTCAGAGATCATGGATACGAGCGCACAACTGTGAAAGAGGTTGCGGAGGCTTGCAATATGCTCCCCGGTAGTTTGCATTATCGTTATCAGACGAAAGAAGCCATTCTGGTTGATCTGATGCGCTTGGGTTTAGAGCGGGCTGCTCTGGCAGTAACCGATGCTTGTGTCGGAGTGAGTGACCCTGTCGAGCAATTACATAGAGGCATCAATGCCCATTTGAAAATGTTGGTGACTGGCTCCGATATGGTCTATGTGCTGCTTTTTGAATGGCGCGCACTTCGAGGCGATGCTCGTAAGGAAATGATTGAGTTGCGTGATCGTTACGAAGCTCTTTGGGCTGCAATGTTAACGTTGCTTGCCCAGCATGGTGTTATTCGCAAAGAGGTAGACTTGGATCTATTGCGCCTCATTGGTCTTGGTGCGTTGAATTGGGTTGCTACTTGGTTTGATGAGGAAGGACGTTATACGTTAGAAGACATCGGCGACTTTATCTGGCGTGTGATAAAAAACACTGTTGTTGTGCCAAGCGAAATTAATACGAAATGACCCCCCAAAAAAATTCATTTGCCATGTCCAGTGGCGCTGCTGCATAACCACCTTCAGCGATGCTGCTATCCAGTTTTGCCTGACCATCAAAGGCTTGTTCGGCTTGCCATTGCGTCAAGCCATTGGCTTTGTACAAAGCCTCATCGACTTGGCAAAGCTTGACTGGCCAGTACCTGACTACAGCACGATTTGTCGGCGTCAGAAAGCATTGGTGGTGAACATCTCGTATCGCCCCAACCGTGGTGGCTTGCATCTACTCGTGGACAGTACCGGCGTGAAGATGCCCCGCTGTGTCAGGCTAGTTGTCGCCTCAGTTGATTTATCAAAACGATAGATCGGGGGCGTCAAAGAGAGCAGCAATGTCGAGCTATTCACCTGAGCGTAAAGCGGCTCTTATCAGCAAATTACTGCCGCCGCAAAACATGTCCGTGGCCGAGTTGTCACGTCAAGAAGGCATCTCCCAAGCCACCCTGTATGCTTGGCGCACCAAGCTCAAAGCAGGAGGTGCGGTAGTGCCTGGAGACAAGAAACAAGCCGATAACTGGCCGCCTGAAGCCAAGTTTGCCGCGGTGTTGGACGTGGCCACCCTGAGCGAGATCGAGCTCAGTGAATACTGTCGCCGCAAGGGTTTGTACCCCGAGCACATCAGCGCGTGGCGCCAAGCCTGCATCACGGGCCAGATGTCGGCTCAAGCACAGCTCAAGGCCGAGCGCGAACAGGCGCGTGCCGACAAGAAACGCATCGCCGAGCTGGAGCGTGAACTGCGGCGCAAGGACCGGGCGCTGGCGGAAACCGCCGCGATCTTGGTGCTGCGAAAAAAAATGAATGCCTTCTGGGGCAACGACAGCGAGGACGTTTGACCTCGCTGCCAGAACGGCAACAACTCGTTGAGCGCTTTCACCAGGCCGTCGCGTCTGGTGCGCGCAAAGCGGTGGCCTGCGCGGAGCTCGGGCTGTCGTTACGCAGCCTTCAACGCTGGGTACTAACGCCGGTGATGCAGGCCGATGTGCGCACCACCACGGCACGACCACGCACGCCGAACGTCCTGAGCGAGGAGGAGCGTGGCGCTATCCTGGCGATCTGCAACAGCCCGGAGTTCGCCAGCGTGCCGCCCAGTCAGATCGTGCCCAGGCTGGCCGATCAAGGCCGTTACTTGGCCTCGGAGGCGACCTTTTACCGTGTCCTTAAGGCCGCCGACCAACAGCACCGACGCGGCCGCAGCCATGCCCCGCACAAGCATGCCGCGCCGACCACGCACAGCGCAACGAAGGCCAATCAGGTTTGGTCGTGGGACATCACCTACCTGCCATCACCGGTGCGCGGACAGTATTACTACCTGTATTTGATCGAGGATATTTACAGCCGCAAGGGCGTAGGCTGGGAGGTTTACGCGCAAGAAAGTGGCGAGCGCGCGGCCGAGCTGATGCAGCGCACCGTGCTTGCCGAGCGCTGTGGCGGGCAGCCCTTGGTGCTGCACTCGGACAACGGCGCGCCGATGAAATCGGTGACGCTGCTGAGCAAACTGTATGACCTGGGCATCACCCCGTCACGCGGCCGGCCGCGGGTGAGTAACGACAATCCCTACTCGGAATCGCTGTTTAGAACCCTGAAATACTGCCCGCAATGGCCCAAGGATGGCTTTGCAGATTTGGACGCCGCGCGCCGCTGGGTGCGCGACTTTATGGGTTGGTACAACCACGAACACTGCCACAGCCGCATCGGCTTTGTGACTCCGGCGCAACGGCATCGCGGCGAGGATCACGAGGTGCTGGCCAAGCGTCATGCGCTGTACCAGCAAGCTCGCCATCAACACCCGCATCGCTGGTCGGGCAACACACGAAATTGGCAGCCCATTGGGGCCGTCACACTCAACCCAGAAAGGGAGTACCCGATACTGAAAATAGCGGCATAAAAAACACGGCTGACGCGACAACTACCTCGAAAAACGCCGCAGAAGAGCCCGTCAGTATTTAGAGTTGACTTGAAGACTTAAAATATTAGCATAAGTATCGTAAAATTTACCCCTAAAAGTTCCACCAATTCCAGTGCAAGGGCCTGATTCATCCTCGGGCCGATTATATCTGCATTTATTTCTATACTCAGAGTCAGAGTCTGCAAAAACTAATAAACTATATGCACCATCAATGGATAAATTTTTATTAACTTTATAATTAAAACCCAAGGACGCCATATATCTATCACTTTCAGGAAGCGCAGGATGCCTGGCCTCTTTTGATGGAATTGGCGTCATATCATACTGCACACCAGCCTTGAAAATTGTTTTATCATCAAAGTGATAGTTTGAACCCAATGAAACCTTATAAGAGTCTCGCCATTTTAGTGGTATTGTAGCATTGGAAAGAGCAACTTTATTACCATTCGAGTCTTCTTCAACACCAAAGCCGACTGACAACTCTTTCATTACTGAAGACTTTATGAATGTATAATCAAACATTACATCAAATTTATCATTTATTTCATTAAAATATCCAAGAGAAAATCTGGCTGGTATATTAAATACAGCCTTTGTAGTAGTCTCAGGCAACAAATAGTCCCCAAGAAATTTTCCTAAATCTGAATTTCCGCCATCATTTATTGCACTGACAATAGTGGTTCCAACTACCGGCCTAGCCTTAAGGTTATCTAAATCCCACTCAGAGCGGCCCCTTAGATCAACTTTTGTTGCCGACCTAAAAGACAATCCAATCCTGGATTTTTCATTAATTCCATACATATATCCGGCATTATAACCAAAACCATACCCATACATTTCAATCAAACCAGACCCAGTACTCGAGGGATCCACAATCACATCCGCCAAAGGTGATGATAATGCATCTATTATTGGCCTAGGCAATACGTCGCCGACCTTAATTCCGCATATGGAATTTACTATCAAAGGAACATCGCAGACAGAGTTTATTATACTTTGGACTTCCGGGGTCACAGTCAATGTATTAACATTAATATTGCTCAGTGCCTGTTGTAAAAGGTAGGGTTGAAGCCCTTTTGCATCTAGTTGTGTACTATACCTTAAGTGGCCGCCAACAAGCGACACACCAAATCCAATGCTATGCTTATCATCAAATTTTACGGAAATAGAAGGGTTAATATTTACAAGCTCTAAAGCAATTGCATCGACTTGATATGCGCCAGACCAATCACTCTTATAATTAACATTCCCACCGCCAGGGGAGAATACGCCTATTCCAATAGTTATTGTATCATCATATGGAGCTGTATAGAATGCAGAACCCAATCCAAGTATTTTTGGCCAAAAACTCCCTGAACCACCAGCCGCATAGGGATCAACCCCATCAGGCCCCAATGGCCTACCTTCTTCACTACTATTATCAGATGGCTCAGGCGTCCCTGTGGACCCCTCGTCCTTAACTTTCCCTCTGAATGCCAAAAGTGTCCCACTAACGGAACTCTGTCGACCTCGGAGATAGCTCATACCTGCTGGATTATAGTAAAGCACGGAAGCATCAGCTGCCTCCGCCCCATTCGAGTTCGAAGTCCCCTGCTGTGCGGCAGAAATCGTAGGCAAGTCAATACCACCAGCCTCAACAAGGCCAGTAAACATTATTATTACAAAAAAAATAATTGACTTCATCGCGCACTCTTATTATTGGTTGTATGGCCAAACAAAAATGCCGCACAAATTCGTCATTGTCAATAGTAGAAAAGCCTTATTTTTCACGGGGTGCGCCTACCGAGCATGCCCGCTGTGTCAGGCTAGTTGTCGCGTCATCTGATTCTTTTTCTGTGGAGACAGTGGGCGGTTGGACGTGACATGTGGCTCGATATTCCTTGGAACATCGTGAGTGGGTTTTGCGGCAAATGATGCCGCCGATCAATCGGACCGTGGCTGAATTAGCGGAAGAGACCGGCGTCAATCCGGTGACCCTGTATGCTTGGCGCAAACAAGCTAGATCAGCAGGTGTCGCCGTGCCCGGAGACGGAAAACAAAGTGAATTATGGTCCAGTGCCGACAAGTTTCGTGTCGTCGTGGAGAGTGCTGGCCTGAACGAGACTGAGCTGGCGGAGTATTGCCGGCGCAAGGGTCTGTATGTTGAGCAGATTCAGGCATGGCGCATTGCCTGTGAACAAGCCAATGCCTCGGCGGATAGTCAAACGAAGGTCAGTCGAGAACAGAGCAAGCAGGCGGCCAAACGCATTAAGCAGCTGGAGCGTGAGCTGCAGCGCAAAGAGTCGGCGTTGGCGGAGGCGGCAGCCCTGCTGATTCTCCGAAAAAAAGCCAACGCGATCTGGGGCACGGGCGAGGAAGACTGATTCCGGCTGAGCGTGCACGCGTTCTAGCGGTACTGAACGAGCCGGAACATGCCAGCCTGCCGCCGCACCAGATCGTGCCGAGACTGGCCGATCAGGGCGAATACATCGCCTCGGAATCGACGATGTATCGCGTGTTAAAGGCCGCAAGCCAGCAATAGGCTCGCGGCCGTGCCAAGGCACCGATCAAGCGTGTGGCCACAACGCATCTGGCGACAGCCCCGAACCAGTTGTGGTGCTGGGACATCACGGGCGCTGTTGCGCAATTGCGCTCTCTGAGCGCAGCTCCCCCTTTCCCCACCAAACTCAGGACACACGTATCGTGTGTGGAGTACCAAGCCGCGTTAACTGATTCAGGATCGCCGCACGAACTTGCAGCTCTGTTACCTAGCGGTCGAAGCCTCGCGCCATCACCCGATCACCGAGCAACTTGAAGCAGCCCATCTTGGTTTCCACCAAGCTGCGCCGGTGGTAGCCGCTCCATTTCTTCCAAATCGTCCGACCCAGATGCCGCGTTGAACGCAAGATTTCATTGCGGGCTTCAACACCCGCACTGCTCCCTTTCCAAGGTTGCCCGTTCTTGCGCGTCGGGATCACCGCAACAGCGCCCCGCGAGGCAATCGCGGCATGGCAGGCTTTGGTGTCATAGGCACCATCCCCGCTCACCGCCGCAATAGCTTCAGCCTCCGGGATTTGCGCCAACAGCTCAGGCAGCATCGGCGCGTCGCCGATGCTGTTGTCTGTGACTTCAATCGCCCGGATCTCCAAGGTCTGTGCATCAATGCCCAGATGTACCTTGCGCCACTGGCGGCGGTATTCGGCACCATGCTTTTTGGTCTTCCACTCGCCTTCACGCGGAGCTTTTCAAGCTAGTTGTCGCGTAAACCCGTCACGCGGCTGATTGTTCCGGGGCCATTTCCAGGTCCCGTTCCGGGTTCAGCCAGACCCGATTTTCCAGTGTCCAGTTTCTTGTTTCACCCCGCCAACGACTTGGGTTTGTCGCTTTGGCCTCCGCATAAACTGCCGCTCGATGCGCCAAGATCTGCTCAGCCTCACCTCTATGTCGCTGGCCCGGCGTCACGAACCGGATGCCACTGTGCCGATGTGACTCGTTGTACCAACGCACAAAACCCTGTACCCAGTCTCGTGCCGCCTCCAGACTCGCAAACGGCTTGTTCGGCCACTGTGGGCAATACTTGGCCGTGCGGAACAGACTCTCCGCATACGCGTTGTCATTGCTCACCCGTGGCCGGCTGTAACTCGGCTCCACGCCCAGGTTCTGCATACACGCCAACAGCGTTGCGCCTTTCATCGCGCTGCCGTTATCCGAGTGCAACACCAAGGGCTGGCCTTGCGTACCTTCCCGCAAGCAGCCCTGCGTCAGCAGTCGGGCCGCCAGGCCCGATGACTCCATCACATGCACTTCGTTCGCCACCAGCTTGCGGCTGAACACATCCTTCATCATGTACCAGTAGTAATGACCCTTCACCGTGGTCGGTAACCAGGTGATGTCCCAACACCACAACTGGTTCGGGGCTGTCGCCAGATGCGTTGTGGCCACACGCTTGATCGGTGCCTTGGCACGGCCGCGAGCCTATTGCTGGCTTGCGGCCTTTAACACGCGATACATCGTCGATTCCGAGGCGATGTATTCGCCCTGATCGGCCAGTCTCGGCACGATCTGGTGCGGCGGCAGGCTGGCATGTTCCGGCTCGTTCAACACCGCTAGAACGCGTGCACGCTCAATGCCACGCCTGAACTTGCTCCACATACAGACCCTTGCGCCGGCAATACTCCGCCAGCTCAGTCTCGTTCAGGCCAGCACTCTCCACGACGACACGAAACTTGTCGGCACTGGACCATAATTCACTTTGTTTTCCGTCTCCGGGCACGGCGACACCTGCTGATCTAGCTTGTTTGCGCCAAGCATACAGGGTCACCGGATTGACGCCGGTCTCTTCCGCTAATTCAGCCACGGTCCGATTGATCGGCGGCATCATTTGCCGCAAAACCCACTCACGATGTTCCAAGGAATATCGAGCCACATGTCACGTCCAACCGCCCACTGTCTCTACAGAAAAAGAATCAGATGACGCGACAACTAGCCTGACACAGCGGGGGTGATCGGGTGATGGCCAGGGACTTTGACCGCCAGGTAACAGAGCTGCAAGTTCGTGCGGCGATCCTGAATCAGTTAACGCGGCTTGGTACTCCACACACGATACGTGTGTCCTGGAAAGGGGGGAGCTGAGCTCAGAGAGGCAATTGCGCAACAGCGCCGAATTACAGCGACTTCAGACCGCATCGTTCGCTAGGCGATCTGACCCCGTGCGAGTTCCGACTTGTACACATTGAAGCCGGGAGTCTCTAGTTCAAGGTGCTCGGCTAGTCGGTGGGCTGCGAATTAGATATTGACAGGCTACACACATCAATGGTTACATGAGTGAGTGTAATCATTTATGTGTGTAATGCTCTGTTGTGAGCGGGCTAAGATCAAGGTGCGCGGCAAGACTTAGAAATTTGTCGCTCCCTTAACGCAGGTCTTTTTTAGAGCGATTTTCATATTTGGTTGGTTGGTCATACAAATGTATCAATAAGTTATGTAACTAGAATAGAGCACCTTTATTAAGAGGGCTTGGAGGCTGGAGATGAGCGTTAGCAGCAAAGAAATTGGATACGAAGAAGTTGTGCCCCGTGACATTCATTTCAAAATGAATACGAACACAGTGGCTCGACACTGGTTTAACGGCGATCCATGGACCACGCATTGGATGAACTCTATTCTAGCGGCGGTTCCCGATGGTGAGCGCTGGGTGATGAACTCAGCTAGGGCACAGCTCGACAATTTACATGATCCTGAAGTGCGCCAGGCAGCTATAAATTTCTGTCGTCAGGAGCGTGTCCACGCGCGCGAGCATGATGAAATGAACCATGCCTGCGTCGCTCAGGGCGTGCCGATTGACAAAGTGGAGGCGGTTTTTACCAAAATCAGGATCACCATGCAGGAGCGGCTGAGTCTTGATATGCAGAGCTCCATGGCAGCAGCATTCGAGCATTTTACCGCTGTCATATCCTCGGTCATGCTGGAGCATCCTGAGCTTTTCAACGAGTCAAATCCTGAACTCAGGGCAATGCTGTACTGGCATTTTGTTGAAGAAACGGAACACAAGGGTGTCAGCTTTGATGTGTATGTCGCTGCCAGCGGTGGTGGCATCAAGGGCTATCTGAGGCGAGTCGGGGGTATGGCGATGGGGACGGTGCTCGGCCTGCCGCTCATGGTCGGCAATCAGGCCTATTTGCTTTACAAGGACAAGCAACTGACCAACTGGCGCTCGGCCATGAGGATGAGCAATATCCTGTTCGGCAATCCCGGCATTCTTGCGCGCATTTTCCAGTCCCATTATCTGCCTTACTTCATGCCTGACTTTCATCCCTGGGATGATGACAATCGTGAAGTCATCCATGTCTGGAAGCGCAGTTACGAAAAAACCGGCGATCCGCATAAAGCCTATCAGGCGTTGCTCGATTGGAAGCTGAAAAAGAGTGCGCTAGGCAAGCGCAAGCTGAAGGCTGTTGTACAGGCGGCCTGAGCAGCCAGTAAAGCGCACTGATTTCCGCTGATGCCTTCGGTCAAAGTGTGACGTTTCCCGGTCATCACGGCATTGTTGTCATTTGTGGCGACAATGCCGTTTCGTTAATCGGTTAGGACGAGTTGATCATTAGCTGGCGCCGTGGGGGCTCTGCGGGTGCCGAGGCTTTAGTGGGCAGTGAATAAAGAGTGGCAATTTTTCGAGCCAACCGGCTCTTTTTAAAGGAATATCTCATGAGTAAGAAAGCCCAGAAGTTGTCACAATGTGCGGCGGCGGTGGTGACTGGTGCCGGCAGTGGTATTGGTCGCAGTTTTGCCTATGAGATTGGGCGTCGTGGTGGTGCCGTTGTGTGCGTGGACATTCGTATTGACCGTGCCGAAGAAACAGCGGCCATGCTGCGCAGCCTGAATACGCACGCGGTAGCCTATGTCTGTGACGTGGGCAATGCCGAACAGATGGCAGTACTGGCAGACGAGGCGGAGGGTTTGCTTGGTCGCCCTGTGACCCTGGTTGTGAATAATGCGGGGGTTGGCCTTGGCGGTCAGATCGGTGAAGTATCGCTGGAAAAGTGGCATTGGTGCGTCAACGTCAACCTCTGGGGCGTGATTCACGGCTGTCATTTTTTTGCGCCAAAACTGAAGGCGCTGGGCTATGGCGGGATCATCAATGTGGCGTCGGCTGCAGGGTTTGCCGCAGCGCCAGAAATGAGCGCCTACAACGTGACCAAGGCGGGCGTGATGGCCTTGTCGGAGACCTTGTCGGCTGAGCTGACGGGGACGGGGGTGAAAGTGACAGTGCTGTGCCCGACGGTGGTACCAACCAATATTGTCAACGATGGTCATCTGCCTGCCTATCGCTCCGAGTTTGCCAAAACGGCGATGACAAAGTTTGCCCTGACCGACAGCGACGCGGTGGCACGCAAGACGCTGGACGCGCTCGACAAGGGGCAGATGTACATGCTGCCGCAAATTGACGGGCGCATTGCGTGGATGTTCAAACGCGTCGCCCCACGTTTGTATGCACGTAGCCTGGGTGAGGCCTACCGGCTTGTTGCTCCGTCTTGATGATGCGGCAGTAGCCATCTTCAAGCACAGCAGATACCTCCACACTTCATTGACGGAATTATCGATATGGCATCCACCCAGGCCAAGCTGCTGAAATTCTTCCTGCGCATGCGGGTAAAGCGTGAGCTGACATCAAATGCCGCACTGATTCGTCATTTGCGCAGTGCCATGGACACCAAGCTCTTCCCCAGCCCTTTGCCCTCTGGGGTCACGGTGCGGCAGGCAAGCGTTGCCGGGGTTCCCGGTGAGTGGCTGGAGGTGGCTAAGCCGTGCATGACCATGCTGTATTTGCACGGTGGTGCCTTTATTGGCGGCAAGCTGGCGACCTATCACACGTTTTGCGGCGAGCTTGCCAGACGCTTGAATGCCAGGGTTTTCATGGCAGATTACCGCCTCGCTCCGGAGTATCCCTATCCGGCGGCAACGGACGATGCATTTCAGGTCTACCGGCAATTGTCGGCGGAGTTGCAGGGTAATGAGCCCCTGGTGATTGCAGGTGATTCTGCGGGCGGCAACCTGACCCTAGTCACGCTATTGCGCGCCAGGCTTGAAAACCTGCCCATGCCGGTGTGTGCGCTGACCCTGTCGCCCGGTACGGATGCAACCGGCACGTTGCCAGCGCTGGCGGCCAACAGTGCCAGTGATTCCATGCTGTCAAAGTCGATGATAGACAGGGCGGTCGATATTTATCTGGCCGGGGCGGATCCCACGCATCCCTATGCCTCTCCCTGTCGGGGAAATTTCTCTGGATTGCCGCCTTTGCTGGTGACGGTGAGCGAAGAGGAGTGCCTGCGTGATGATGCTTACCGTGTTGTCCATAACGCGCGTCAGGCCGGGGTGACGGTGGAGCTGCTGTCGCGTCCGGACATGCCGCATATCTGGCCGGTTTTCCACCTGCTGCTTCCCGAGGCTAGGCAGGACATGCATGTACTGATCCGGTTTCTTGAAAAGCATGTGGAAGAAAGTCTGGTTCGGAACCGTACGGAATTTCAGTTGTTATCTGAGCACGAAAGTGCAGGCAAGGCCCTGGCGGGTTGATGTAATGAGTTGACTGTAAAAATACACGTACAGTATAAATCTGGAGAAATCAGCAATGAATATTGCCGTCACAAAATCTGAACAGATCAGTGTGCAACGAACGCGAGCAATCAATCCCGATCACGAAGTTGTCATTGTTGGCGCGGGTATTTCTGGTCTTGGCATTGCCATCCGCCTGAAAGAGCAGGGCATTGAGTCTTTCATCATTCTTGAGCGTGCCGACCGTGTCGGCGGCACCTGGAGAGACAATCGCTATCCGGGCATCGCTGTCGACATTACTTCGTTCACCTATTCGTACTCCTTTGAGCAGAACCCGAACTGGTCGAGAGTGTTCGCGCCGGGGAAAGAGTTGCAGTATTACACCGAGCGGGTAGCCGCCAAGTACGCCCTCTATCCACATATCCAGTTCAAGACCAGTGTCAGTCGTGCCGAGTTCGATGAGGAGCGTCACTACTGGCGCATTGAAGTCGATGGTGGTGATGCCATCACGGCCCGTCATCTGGTGTCTGCAACCGGTGGCCTGATTTCGCCGAAGATGCCTGATATCGAAGGGATAAATGACTTCAAGGGCAAGATCATCCATACAGGGCGCTGGGATGACAGTGTGGATCTCAAGGGAAAGCGTGTTGCGGTGATTGGCACGGGGGCTACGGCTGTACAGTTGTTGCCTGAAATTGCTCCGCTGGTGAAGCGGCTTGATGTCTATCAACGCACACCGATATGGCTGTTGAAGAAACCGGATCGCACGCTGCCTGGCTGGCTGAAAAGCTCGTTCCGGCTGTTGCCGGCCGCGCAACGCCTCGTGCGTGCAGGTACTGATGTGGTGAGCGAGTCGTTGATGGTTATTTCTACGATTTATTATCGGCAGGCCCCCTGGCTGGTACGCAAATGCGAGGAGGCTGGCATTCGCAACATGAAAGAACAGTTGCCGGGCAGGCCGGATCTTTGGGAGAAGCTGACGCCGAAATATGGTTTCGGCTGCAAGCGTCCATCTTTCTCGAATGAGTACTTCCGTATTTTTGCCCGCGATAATACTGACCTCATCACAACGCCTGTTGAGCGCATTACCGAGAAAGGCATAAAAACCCGTGACGGGGTCGAACGGAAAATTGATGTGCTGATTCTGGCAACCGGCTACCGCGTATTCGAAAAGGGAAACCTTCCCTCGTATGATGTTGTCGGTCGCAAGGGCCAAGAGATTGGAGCTTTTTGGGAGGATAATCGCTATCAAGCTTATGAAGGGCTAACTGTGCCTGGGTTCCCCAATTTCTATGTCATGCTTGGTCCCTATGCGCTGATCGGCACTTCTTATTTTAAGATGGCGGAAGGCAATGCAATACATGCAGTACGCTGCATCAAAGAAGGACTCAAGAGGCAAGCAACCTGTGTGGAAGTGCGTCAGGATGTACATGACCGCTACTTTGCAGACATTCAGCGACGCCAACAAAGCACAGTTTTCCTAAACCACAACTGTTCTTTGTCCAATAGCTATTACTTTGATAAGCACGGGGATGCACCTATGCTAAGGCCTTCCACGTCAGTGGAAATGCTTTGGCGTGCCAAGCATTTGTCTATGGAAAACTATAAGTTTAGTAAGAGTAGCGCGACATCCTAAATAAGGACGCCGCGTATTTTGCCAGCGAACTCTGGGAAGGTATGCCTTAATCAAGACTTACCAGAACAAAGTTACCATGCTTTGCCGCATCATGTGCGCCTCACAACTGGCTGACTGTCTGGCCTTGCGATGTCATGCCTGCTGAGTCTGAGCAATCAGGTCTGGCCGGAGAGGGCTTCGCATCTGCTGGCAAGCTCTCATGAAGGTAGTTACGTCCCGTGGTAATCCCCCCGGAAATTGATGGTGATCAGAAGTAGAATTTTCTCCAGACGATT